>CACMGP010000011.1 GCA_902613185.1 uncultured Alphaproteobacteria bacterium | reverse complement strand
TGATAATTGTGGAGTAGAAATATTAGGACCTGAGGATAAAAATTTTTGGAAAGATAATAAAGGTGCAAATATTAATTCTATTCGTACAAAAAAAGCTATAAAGGATAGCGATTTAGTAGTTGTTAAATTTGGCGAAAAATACAAACAATGGAATGCTGCCTTTGACGCTGGATATGCATCGGCTCTAAACAAGTCAATTATTATTATACACAGTGATGATCATCAACATGCTTTGAAAGAGGTAGATGCAGCAGCTTCTGCTGTAGTATCTAATAATGAACAAGTGGTTCGTATTTTAAAATATGTCCAAGATGGATCTCTTGAAAAATAAATATGCAAATATAATAAATCGACCAACTGTTTATTTATGGTTATAATATGAAATATGCTTGATAAAAGAAAATTTTATATAAATGGTGAATGGGTATCTTCATCAAAAAACTCAGATTTTAATGTAATTAATCCAGCTACGGAAGAACCTTATGTAACTATATCTTTAGGTAATCAAGATGACACTAACAAAGCTGTAGTGTCAGCAAAAAATGCTTTTACATCATGGAAAAATACCTCTGTAGAGGAAAGAATAACTTTACTTGAAAAACTATTAAAGATTTACAAGAGAAGATTTAATGAGATGACCCAAGCCATTTCAACTGAACTTGGTGCCCCCTTAGATTGGGCTTCATCTGCACAAACTGCCTCTGGCGAGTCACATATTGAAGATTTCATATTGAGATTAAAAAATTTTGAATTTGAGACAAAATTTGATGAAAATTCTAATAATTATATAGTTTATGAACCTATTGGTGTGTGTGGTCTTATCACACCATGGAATTGGCCTATTAACCAAATAGCTCTTAAAGTAATACCAGCATTTGCCACTGGCTGTACCATGATTTTAAAACCATCTGAAATGGCACCTCTGTCTGGTTTGTTATTTGCTGAAATGATACATGAAGCAGGTTTTCCTGCTGGTGTTTTTAATTTAGTTAATGGAGATGGGGCAGGTGTTGGATCTCAAATATCGAGTCATCCTGACATAGACATGGTTTCATTTACTGGCTCTACTAGAGCAGGTAAATTAATTTCAAAAAGTGCAGCTGACACAATAAAAAGAGTTTGTTTAGAGCTTGGTGGTAAGGGAGGTAATATTATTTTTGCTGATGCATATCCCAATGCTGTTAGAGATGGTGTAAGGAATATAATGAGTAATTCTGGTCAATCATGTGATGCACCTACACGAATGTTAGTTGAAAAATCAATTTATGAAAAAGCTGTTGAGGAAGCTGCAGATGAAGCAAAAAAGATTGGCGTAGATTTACCTTCTAAATCAGGAGATCATATTGGTCCTGTAATTAATAAATCTCAATTTGAGAAAATACAGTCGTTAATTCAAAGCGGTATTGACGAGGGTGCAACACTTGTAGCTGGTGGAGCGGGCAGACCATCAAATTTTGAAAAAGGTTATTATGTAAAACCAACTGTATTCACAAATGTTAGTAATGATATGAGAATAGCTAAAGAGGAAATATTTGGTCCAGTGTTATCCATTATTCCTTTTGAGTCTGAAGAAGAGGCTATTTCAATAACTAATGATACACCATATGGGTTAGGTAATTTTTTACAAACTGAGAATAAAGAAAGAGCCAGAAGAGTTTCAAAACAATTAAGGGCTGGTGTAGTTCAAATCAATGGAAATGCTCCTGACGCTGGAACACCTTTTGGAGGCTACAACCAATCTGGTAATGGACGCGAGGGTGGAACGTGGGGTCTGCACGAATATTTGGAAGTTAAAGCAATAAGTGGTTGGAAATAGATGATAGGATTTGTCATGGTTGGAACAAACGATCTTGATAAAGCTACTGGGTTTTATGATACCCTTCTTGATATTATTGATTTAAAGAGAATTGAAAAAACTGATACTTATGGCTCCTACGCCCCTAAATCAAATCCAGAAGCAGTAGAATTTTATGTTACAACTCCTTTCAATGAAGAAAAAGCAACGGTTGGTAACGGAACTCAAATTTCTTTTTATATAAGTAATAAAGACAATGTCGATTTATTTCATTCTACTGCAATTAGTTTAGGTGCAAAAGATGAAGGCGCCCCAGGGGAGAGATATGATGGTGAGTATTATTCTTATATTAGAGATTTAGATGGCAACAAAATTTGTGGTTACACTTACCTTAAAAAATAGAGATCTATTTTATCTTTATGTCTTATTCTGATATTGAAAATAAATTGAACTCAGGAAAAATTATTATTCTTGATGGTGGGATGGGTGCTGAACTAGAAAAACTTGGAGCTTCTATGGATAATGAACTTTGGTCAGGCAGATGTTCTATAGATAATCCTGAAATCGTATACAAAGCTCATCAAAATTTTATCCAATCAGGCTCAGATATAATTACAACAAATACTTACGCTAGTACTCCAATTTCAATGAGAGAATATGGCTATGAAAATCATATCGAAGAATGGAATAAAGCTAGTGTAAAAATAGCTAAAAAAGCTATTGATAATTCTAATTCCAATGTATGTGTAGCTGGTTCGGTTTCTACATATGGTAGTTGGGATAGAATTGAACCAAAATTCTTAAAACCAGGTTTTTTAAAACAATTAAGAATTTTATCTGAAGCAGGTGTTGATTTAATTATCCTTGAAGCAATGACTTCATCGACAAGTACCATAGAGGCATTATTAGATTGTTCTAATGAATTTGATATATCAATATGGCTTTCAATATCGTGTGCATTGGACAGAGATAGAAATCAACTTATGCTTGGATATCAAGAAAGTATAAGTAATTCTGAGGCATTTTTTTACGATGATTTTGAGAATTCTATTAATGAATTTAAAAAAATTCATGATGGTCCTATATTAATAGCTCATTCCGATATAAAGGTGATAAATCAAGGAATTCAAATAATCAAAAGTAATTATAATGGTATTATTGGGGCATATCCAAATAACGGTTTTTTTAAAAAGCCACATTGGAATGTGGTAGAGAGTATTTCTCCACAAGAGTATTATGAAGAAGCTAAATTATGGGTTGAAAGCGGAGCACAAATTATAGGTGGTTGCTGTGGAGTCAGCCCTAGTCATATTAAAGCATTATCAGTTTTAAAGAATTAATTTTTAAGTTAATTCTGTTTCTCTGTAAGAAGATGTATCTTCCATTAACAATTTAGTATTAATATTTATACCTAAACCTTCACTGTCCTCTATTTTGACAAATCCATCTTTTATTTCATAGTTTTGATTACTAAATTTTAATGAGTATGGAATATATTCAGGAAAAAATTCTGCAATTTCTGTATTTGTAAAACTCATACATACATGTACCATCGCAGATGCTGCAATTGACATAGAATTCCAACAATGAGGAGAAACTGTAACTTTTTTTTCATGAGATAATTTGATTATTTTTATCATATCAATAATTCCCCCAACACCTGAAATATCTGGATTGAAAATATCAACTGCGTCCAAAGCTAAAGTTTCAATAAAATGATTTAATCCGCATTGCTTTTCACCTGAAACAATTCTCAAACTTGTTTTGTCTCTTATATCTTTAAGTGCTCTTGTTGCTTCACCATCAACTGGTTCTTCAAACCAATAAGGTCTAAATTCCTCAACAAGTGAAGCTAGTTTTAATGATATATTTGTATCTTTAGGGCAGGCTAGATCTAACATAAGAGGTATTTTATAGCCTAAAACATCTCTAATTTTTGAAACACATTTTGCTGCTTGTTCAACAGTTCTATTTTGAAGTGGATATATTTTAATTCCTCCATAACCATCGCTTAGTGTTTCTATACATCTTGATGATAAATTTTCATCATTTTTAAAATCCTCACTCCATATTGTTGCATAAACAGGAACTTTTTCTCTATAATCCTTTGATAATATTTTATAAAGAGGTTTTTTTTCTTTCTTCCCTTCTATATCCCAAAGACTCATTTCAATAGCACTTGTTGCAGCGGAAAAGTCAATTCCACGATGTCCATCAGCTATTAAATTTGACTCTGTATAAAATCTATCTGGTGTTATGTCTTTTACATGAGATAAAGAGCTCATTAAATTATGAATAATTTCAACAATTCCTTTTTCTCTTGCAGGTAATGAAAAAGCCTCACCCCAGCCCTCAAAACCATCAGAGTTAGTTAATTTTAAAAATATAAATGGTTTTATTTGCGACCATCCATCTTCAGTTTGTTTTGAATTAGTTATCCATGTCTCCACTTTTCTTATGAATGTCATTATTTAAAATTTTTCAATTAATTTCTTTAAATGATTGTCACTTACACCACAGCATCCACCAATGATTTGTATTTGATCATCAATAAATTCTAGGCAAGAATTTGCAAATTCATCTTCATTACATGTAGCAATAGCTTCATGTGTGCTTGTATCAAATTTATGTATTTCTGGATAATACATCAT
>CACMGP010000010.1 GCA_902613185.1 uncultured Alphaproteobacteria bacterium | reverse complement strand
TTTTGTTTTATCAGAGGTTCTTGTTTTTTGGCTATTAATATCTTGTATTACATTGCAATAAATAATATGGAATTTGCTACAGCATCTACACTAACTTTTTCCTCTACATTTTTTATAGTAATTTTATCAATCTTCTTTTTAGGAGACAGAGTGGGTATATATAGATGGTCAGCTGTTATAATTGGCTTTGTTGGAGTTGTAATGATTATGAAACCTAATAGTAGTATTTTTTCTTATTATTCTATTTTACCAATACTAGTTGCTTTCTTATGGGCTGTCCAAGTGATAGTACTAAAATTTATACCAGATAATTTTTCTACAGGAAAAATTCAATTCTATTCTCTCTTTTCATCTTTTCTTGGTTCATTAATATTTATTTTTTTTACAACTGGTCATACATATATTGAGAGCAATACTGATTTTTTAATTTTATCATTAATTGGTATTTTTGGAGGTACAGCTGCAATTCTATTTATTTACTCTTATAGGTTAATAGCAGCTAGTAAAATCGCAGTTTTTGAATATTTAGCAATACCCTCATCTTTTATTCTAGCATGGATATTTTTTGGTGAAGCACCTTTTGATCAACTTTTTCCTGGAGTTTTATTAATAGTTTTTGCAGGAATGATTATTATTTGGAGAGATAAAAATAAGAAAATTAATAAACCAAACTAAATGATAAGTTCATTTAGATTTCATAGACTTCATAACAATGGTTCGATCAATTTCTCCAACTAACTCTCCAGATTGCGAATTTATTATAGGGTAGGCCGTATCATCTTCACATATCTGGTCAATTAATGTTTCAATTTTAGCATTTTCATCTATGCATTTTGTTTTATCAGAAAATAATTTTTTTGACTCATCAGAACATTGTTTACGCATAACTTTTCCTGCGCTTAATACTTTATATTTAGGAACATCTTCACAAAAATCTTTAACGTATTTATCAACCGGATTTGCCACAATTTCTTCAGGTGTTCCAACTTGAGAAATCTCACCATCTTTCATAATAGCAATATGATCTCCCATTTTTATTGCCTCTAAAAAATCATGAGTAATAAAAACCATAGTTCGCTGTAATTTTTTTTGAATGTCTAAGAGTTCGTCTTGCATTTCTCTTCTAATCAATGGGTCTAAAGCAGAAAATGGCTCATCAAATATTAAGATTTCTGGCTCAACTGCCATTGCACGTGCTAAACCAACTCTTTGTTGCATTCCACCTGATAGCTCTCTTGGATAATTATTATGCCAACCTTTTAAACCAACAAGATTTAAAGACTCTGTAGCCTTGTCTAATCTTTCTTGTTTTTTTTCTCCCCTAATTTCTAAACCATAAGAGATATTTTCAAGAACTGTACGATGTGGAAAAAGTCCAAAATGTTGAAATACCATACTCATTTTATTTCTTCTAAGTTCAAGAAGGCTATTTCTACTTATTTTTGTAATGTCAATATCATCAATAATTACTGATCCAGATGTAGGTTCAATTAATCTAGTTAAACATCTTACTAAAGTTGATTTTCCACTACCTGATAATCCCATTACAACAAATGTTTCACCTTTTTGAATAGAAAAGCTGACATCTTTTACAGCTACTACATGTCCAGTTTTTTCTTGGACTTCGTCTCTTGTTAAATTTGGATCTAAATTGTCTAAAATTCTTTTTTCATCATTGCCAAAAATTTTCCATATATTTGAACAAATAATTTTATCCATATTATTCAGGTATAAAGCTATTATAATTGTGAATTAATACTATTAAAATAAAATTATTTTTATAAATTCTTATATAATTGAATAAATATAATTAAATATGTCTTTAGATCAAAATATAGCTACTAAAAATAAATTAAATAAAAATATAATTTTTTACATAAGTATTTTTATCATTGGTGCAGTAGCATATTATCTGTCGATTATTAATGAGGATCCTACTGTATTTCCTAAATCAATTACTGATGAATTTAAATTTACCGCATGGATAAATGCTGGTGAGGATTATTTAAAAGATAACTATAGATGGATAACGAGATTATTTGCCTCTTTTTTACAAGCTGGTTACATGGCATTGGAAAATTTCTTTGTTGAGTCTCCATGGATTTTAATAATGTCCTTAATGGCTCTTCCAGCTTTAGCATATGGTGGTATTAAACTAGCTCTATTTTGTATGTTTACAGTTTATTTCTGGGGCGCTGTGGACATGTGGGAGGTCTCAATGCAAACATTAGCATTAATGGGCTTATCAGTAATTTTATCTGTAATTTTTGGAGTTATCTTAGGAATACTCAGTTCTCAAAGTGATAGATTTGAAAATTTTCTAAAACCTATTTTAGACACCATGCAAGTCATGCCTGCATTTGTATATTTATTCCCTGCAATGTTTTTTTTTGGAATTGGTGGCGCTCCAGCAATACTTGCTACATTAATTTATGCTATGCCTCCAATTATTAGATTAACAAATTTAGGAATTAGACAAGTATCTAAAGAAACAATAGAGTCAGCTGAATCTTTTGGATCTAATAAATTTCAGCTTTTATTTAAAATTAAAATTCCAATGGCCTTACCAAGTATCATGATGGGTGTAAATCAAACAATTATGATGGCATTAGCTCTAGTTGTTCTTGCAACTTTTATTGGTGCTGAAGGTTTAGGTGGTCAAGTATGGCAAGCAATTAGAAAATTAGATGTTGGTTGGGCAATGGAAGGGGGCTTGTGTATTTTATTTATGGCAATAATGTTTGATAGAATAAGTAGTGCTATTAGTAAAGAAAAAGAAACCTTACCAGATGATGTAAAAAAATTTTACTTATTGCCGCAAAATCTACACAGAAACCCTGTAGCAAACTTAATTGAATTACCTTTGAGAATATCTGTAATGCTTATAAATATATTTTTTACAACTATTGTTAATGTTTTTGCTAGTTTAATAGCTAGCTTTATTTCTTTTTTTAATAAGTCTCAAAAAGGTTCAGTTAAAAATTTTATAAATCAACGATATTTTTTATTTTCATCATTTTTAATTTTTATCTTTATTTATATTTTTGATGCATACATTTATAGTATAGGAACTTTTCCAGAAACTTGGACAATTGATATTCAAAAACCAATAGAAGACACTGTCAAGGCAATGACTCTTGATCCTGGTTTTATATCATTTGCAAAAGGCATGAAGTATTTTGTTTACTTATATTTGCTAAACCCATTAAATTTATTTCTTACTCAGATACCTTGGTGGTATACAATGATTGTTTTTATACTTATAGGATATGTGACAGTTGGAATAAAGTTTGCCACCATTACCGCAATATTATTAGCCTTCATTGGAGCTACAGGTATGTGGGTGCATTCAATGATTACGCTATCGTCAGTATTAGTTTCAGTTTTAATATGTTTTGTAATAGGAGTACCACTTGGAGTAATAGCATCCTACAATAAATGGTACAGAGATATCCAAAATGTTGTTTTAGATGCAATGCAAACTTTACCTTATTTTTGCTATTTAATTCCTGTTTTAATGTTTTTTGGAGGAAATATAGTATCTGCTGTTATTGCAACAGTTATATATTCTGTGCCACCAATAATAAGATTAACAGCTCTTGGTTTGTCACAAGTTTCAGGGAGCTATTCAGAGGTATCTAAATCTTTTGGAGGGACAGGAATTCAAACTTTAAATAAAGTAAAATTTCCACTAGCTGTTCCCAGTCTCGTTATGGGTTTTAATCAAACTGTAATAATGGCTTTTGCAATGCAAATTGTTACGCCTTTGATTGGAGGAAAAGGTCTAGGACTCCAAGTATTTAATGCACTTCAAAGATCAGATACAGGAAGAGGTTTATCAGCTGGTTTAGCTATCGTTCTTCTAGCTATTATCATCGATAGGATAACCCACGCCTGGACTAAGAAACAAAGACAAGCTCTTGGATTAGATAAATCCTAATGGGTTTTAAGAAAGATCTTCCCTTAACTAGTTCGCATTGGGGAACTTATAGAGCAAAAGTAAATAATGGGAAAGTCACAGAATTAATAGGATGGGAAAATGATAAAGATCCATCACCAATAGGCCCAGGTATTGTAGACATTCACGATAATCAAACGCGTATTGATAAGCCTATGATAAGAAAAAGTTGGATTGATAATGGACCAGGAACAAATAATAACTTAAGAGGGATAGATCCTTTTGTGGCTGTATCTTGGGATGATGCTGAAAATATAGTAGCCAAAGAATTAAATAGAGTAAGAGAGAACTTTGGTAATTCCTCAATATTTGGTGGATCTTACGGCTGGGCTAGTGCTGGAAGATTTCACCACGCTCAAAGCCAACTGCATCGTTTTTTAAATTGCATTGGTGGCTACACAAAATCAAAGTTTACTTATAGTTTTGCAGCGGCAGAAGCAATGGTTCCCCATATACTTGGAAGTTATAGAGCCTATCTTGATACTTGCACTAGTTGGGACTCAATCGAAGAAAACACAGAACTATTTGTATGTTTTGGGGGAGTTCCTTTAAAAAATGGTCAAATAGCGCAAGGTGGAACAGGGAGTCATAATCAAAAAGAAAAACTAATTAGTTCTGCTAAAGCTGGCATAAGATTTGTAAATTTGAGTCCATTGAAAAGTGACTTGTTAGATGAGGTTAAAGGAAAGTGGTTACCTTTAAGACCTAATACTGATGTAGCAATTATGCTCGGTCTAGCGCACACTCTATACAAAGAAAATTTATATAGTGAAATATTTATTAAAAAATACACAGAAGGTTTTGATATTTTCTTACCATATCTTTTAGGAGATTTAGATGGAGTTGTAAAAGATGCTAATTGGGCTTCAGAAATAAGTGAAATCTCATCAGATGAAATTATTTCTTTGGCAAGAGACATGTCCTCAAAGCGAACTATGATATCTGTTAGTTGGTCTTTAACTCGCCAAGATCATGGTGAACAGCCTTTTTGGGCAGCAATTATGTTGGCATCAATGTTGGGTCAAATAGGTTTACCAGGTGGTGGTTTTGGATTTGGTTATAGTGCAACAAATCACATTGGTGGGCAGTTTTCTATTATTCCTGGCGCTGCTTTTCCACAATCAGACAATAAAATTGATAATTTTATCCCAGTTGCAAGGATTAGTGATTTACTTTTAAATCCGGGTGAAACTTTTCATTTTGATGGCAAGGAGTATGAATATCCTGATATTAAATTAATTTATTGGGCAGGTGGAAATCCATTTCATCATCATCAAGATATTAATAAACTTTTGCTAGCTTGGCAAAAACCTGAAACTATCATTTCTAATGAATGGTGCTGGAATTCTTTAGCTAAATATTCAGATATTATCTTACCTTGTACCACTCCACTTGAAAGACAAGATATAATGCTTACCCCAAGAGATCCTTATGTAATTTCAATGTCAAAATTAGTTGAACCATTTGAAGAGGCTAAAAGTGATTTTGATATTTTTAAAGGAATTGCAAAAAAAATGGATATTGAAAATCTTTTTACTGAAGGAAGAGATGAAGAAGATTGGCAAAAATGGATTTATCAAGAAACATCAGTCAAATCAAAGTTATTAAAAAATATTGATTTTCCTAGCTATCAGGATTTTAGAAAAAAAGGGTGGTTTAAAGTTCCACCACCAAAAGAAAATACAATAATGTTAAAAGATTTTAGAGAAGATCCTACTAAATTCCCACTCTCAACTCCAAGTGGAAAAATAGAAATATATTCTAAAACAGTAGATAGTTTTAATTATGATGATTGTCCTGGTCATCCAATCTGGTTAGAACCCTGTGAATGGCTTGGAAGTAAAAATAAAAATTATCCTTTACATTTAATATCTAATCAACCAAAAAATAAATTACATAGTCAAATGGATCACGGAAGTTATAGTAAATCTTTTAAAATTAAAGATCGTGAACCAATTGAAATGAATAGTGTTGATGCTAGTAGTCGAGGTATAAATGAGGGAGATATAGTAAAACTTTTCAATGACAGAGGTGCCTGTTTAGCTGGTGTAAACATTAATGATAATATACGCCCTGGAGTTGTTCAAATTAGTACAGGTGCATGGTATGATCCTGAGGATACTAAAAATTTAAAAACTATCTGTAAACATGGTAATCCTAATGTACTTACAAAAGACAAAGGAACTTCGAAATTAGGTCAAGGTCCCATAGCACATTCATGTCTCATCGAAGTAGAATTAGTTAAAGATAAAATTTCACCTGTGACCGCATTTGACCCTCCTGTTATTATTCGTGACTATAAATCTAATAGAGTCATTGATAAATAAATGGGAAATTTACAAGAAGAAGCTGATCTAAATAAAACAATTCAAATTAGTGCACGTAGATTTGAAGAGTCTCCATTCATTCAACGTACTAATACTTCGAATATGGTTAGAGGCGTCTATGCAGGAAGATACTTTCCTATGAAAATTGATGAAGATCCTTTAGAAAAATATTGGCTTTTAAGACAAAAAGCTCTTTTATTTGATGTTCCAGAAAAACCGATAGAAATATCAGGAAAAGACTCAGTTTCTTTTTTGAATAAAGTGCTGACAAGAGAAATTTCAAAAACAAAAATTGGCAGAGGTTATTATGCACTTGCCTGTACACCAAAAGGTGGAATTTTCATGGATGGAGTTTTATTTAGGTTTGATGAAGAAAAGTTTTGGTACGTTCAAGCTGATGGCCCATTTGAAGATTGGCTTATTGCTCATAGTTCAAATTATGATATTCAAATAAAAGACCCTAAATCCAGAGTTCTTCAAATTCAAGGTCCGGCATCAATCGATATTATGAAGTTAGCTTCTAATGGAAAGATTGATGAAAATATGCCTTATTTTACATCCAATTTTTTTGATCTAGGAGGGCAAACTTTATATGTTTCAAGAACAGGTTTTACAAATGAATTAGGATTTGAAATTTTTTGTGATGGTTTTAACACAGACCATTTGGCTCTATGGGACCATATTATTGAATGTGGTAAACCATATGGTATGCAATTTTCTGCCTCTAGAGCCATGACTATTAGAAGAATTGAGGGTGGTATTTTTGGAAATTTAACTGATATAGATACAACAATTACTCCTTTCGAAGCAGGGCTTGGGTATTTTGTGAATATGGATAAAGATTTTATCGGTAAAGATGCATTAATTAAAAAAGATAAAAGGACTTGTTTATTTGGAATAACATGTAAAACAGCAGTTCCTAAAGCCGGAAGTAAAATAAAAATTAATGATACACAAGTCGGCTACATAACAGCAGGTGTACCGTCTCCAACTCTCCAACAAGGAATTGGTTATGTAAGATTTTATGAACCAAATGATTATATAAATAAAGAGATAGAAATGATTCTCCCAGATAATTCTTCTCACACCGTAGTCGTTGTAGATTTACCTTTTTATGATAAAGAAAAAAAAATTGTAAAGGGTATAGATAGATCTATTCCCATTAAACCTGATAGTAAATCTTTTGATGCAAAATAATTTCCTTAAAAATAAAAAAATTATTTTATCTGCTGGTGCTTCTGGGATAGGTCTAGCTACTGTAAAATTATTACTATTACAAGGTGCTATTGTTTATACTTGTGATATTGATAAAAAAAATATTAATAAACTGAAAAAAAATTCATACTTTAATAAAAAACTTTTTATATCAGAATGCGATGCTTCA
>CACMGP010000009.1 GCA_902613185.1 uncultured Alphaproteobacteria bacterium | reverse complement strand
CACGAACTCATCATATTTTCTTTCAATCCAATCAATGGATCTTAAAATTTTTTTCTCATATCGCTCTATAGATTTATGTCTTTGCTCTAATTCTGGTATAGCTGACATTTCTATATAACGATTAACTGCATTTTCCATAATTCCATTTGAAACACTTATCATTGTCATACTTTCCCAATAACGATTTTTTGGATATATAGAGTCTTTTTTTGAAATACTATCAAAGTACAAACAAATATTATCACTGTCTGTGATCGTTTTATCACCAACTATTAAAGTAGGAACTTGTCTTAATGGATTAAATTCATCTAGAAATCTTGATTTATAAATATTTATCTTTTCTTCTTTATGAGCAACGTCTAATACAAGAGCAGATACTTTACATTTTCTTCCAAAAGGAGAAGTAGGCCCATTATATAAAAGTGGAGTATCTGCCATTTAATCTATTATTATAGCAATAGTGCCAGGGCTTACACCCTCTTGGTCATTCCTAATGTTAATTTGTGTTATCGTTCCACTAACTGGAGCGTTATGATTGACCTCTGATTTCATAACTTCCATAATAAATAATATATCCCCCTCACTTACCTCATCACCAACTTCAACTAAAACTTTCCATATGTTACCTGGAACTGACGTTAAAACTTCTGTAGACATATTATTAGATGACACTTCCCATTGAGCAGATGGAGGTTTGTTCAGATCTCATTTCCTGTGCCTCTTGCACACTTATTTCTTTAAACTTAAATTTTTCATTTGGTTTAGCTTGTCCTAATTTCCAAAAAGAGGCTGATGGAACAGTAAAAGGTACAATAAACCCACCCATACTAGGCCCATCATTTACGAGTATTATTGGCGTTTGACCCGCCAAATTAATACCACCAATTGGGTAACCCTGATCTATTATATTTGAGGGTTCATAGCCATGTTCAGGAGATTTATTTGTAGCTTTTTCGGTAAAACTTAAAGTGGGTCCATCCAACCTAAATCCAGTACGATCACTTCTTGCTTGAAGTTTCCACTCTGCTTTTAGAAAAGTGTCATATCCTTCATCGTCAAGCCAATCATCATTTGGTCCCCGAACAACCTCAATTTCCCAAATACCACTATTGCTAATCTCTGGAATTGAGTCAGTTCTAATTTTTCTGCCGATCTTCCCATTTGCTTGACCTAAAGGAATTCTTTGACCGTCTTTCAAAGCATGACCATCAATGCCACCAACACCTGCTTTGTGAAAAGTTGATTGAGAGTTTAGCCATTTTTCTGACTCAATGCCACCAGCAAAAGACACATAAGATCTTGCACCAGATACTGTAAAACCCATTTCAAGAGTTTGTCCAGATTTTATTAAAACACTCTCCCACATAGGAATAGAATTACCATTTATTTTGGGTTGCATATCCGCACCACAGACTGCAATGACGTGATCTTTTTCAAATTTTAAAGTTGGACCAGTGTACTGACACTCAAGTGCTGCAAAACTCTCCTCATTACCTACAAGTAAATTGGCAAGTCGAAAAGACCAACTATCCATTGGCCCTGAGGGAGGAAACCCTTGGTTAAGATAACCGACTCTCCCAGGATAATCTTGCACTGATGTTTCTAGTCCTTGTTTAATAACTTCAAACATTTAAAACTTCTTATTGTAATCTAGTTTAGACAACCAGTTTTTATATTTTTTGATGGAAAATTTATGTTCTTCAATTAAATCATATCGATATGATTTATCTTCAACTTTTTTTTCAATCATTTCAAACTCATCATAATCACAAGGCACAAATTTAATTCTATCTCCTGGCCTAAATAGACAAATACTATCTTTGAAAACATCAAAATTTTTGTCAGGATCCCAAATGGGAACAGGGGTTCTTCCAAAAATTTGATAACCTCCAGGTAGCCTATCAGGATAAATAGCTGTGGACGATCCCCCCATACCCACGGTTCCTTTTGGTGTCCATGTTCTAGGTGGGTTATACTTTGGAGCGGTTAATTTGCACCTAGGGTCAAGCGGCATTGTAAATGGTAAACCAGGCCAAAAACCGAGCGAAGCCACCCAATACTCAGTTCCAGAGTGAACTCTGACAAAATGATTAACGTCATCTAATTGGTTTAATTCTGTAATGAACTCAGGATCTGGCTTTTTCATTGTGATTTTAGCTATATAGTCTTCAATTGCCTCTTTTGTCCATTTGTCAAGATAGACAGTCGGGAAATGAAAAAGTCTGCTATTTACAACAGTATCGTCATTATCTTTCATATCTTTAAGCAATGATTTCAATTCATTAATTAAATCTTGATAGCCGATATCATCTGGATTGTAGTGAACTATCATTGAGGCAAAACATGGGAGTGTTTCGTAAACTCCCTTTATATTTGCTGTCTTAATTAAGTTTGATAGCCCCTGAGCTTTAAAGTTCAATTCTAAATTCATCACATTACCAAATTCTATTAATAAATACTTATCACCACCTGGTAAAAACTTTGGCTCAGGGTAAATTCCCTGAAATATCTCTGAGGTTTTATCTTTTGTATTCTTTGAAACTAAATTGGGATAAGTGCCATCCTCGTTTATATGTTTTTTTACAGAAAGTTTATTTACATTTAATTTAGGTTGAGAAATATTATGAGGATACATATTTTTGAAACTAGCATAATCGTCAACATCAAGTTGAGAGAATAAAATATCATTAAGTTTTTTTGATTTATCTTGAGATAAATGACTCTCTAAATTTTCAAATTTTGAAATCTCGTGATTTAAATAATTAAATTTTATATTATTGTTTTCTTGTTGCGATGATCCTATCTTATTTTTTTTTAATAACTCATCTTTAGGATTGGTTAAATCTATTTTATCAAATAAATCTAAATCTGTATTTTTATATTCTTGAACCATTGAATTTAAAAATATTTAACTTTAATTTTTTCTTTACTCTTAGGTTTATCTGTAAAATCTACTACTTTGACATTTGTAGGCACAGTCGGTTTAATAATTTTATTTTGAATTTCTGCATTAGTATTAGCTTTTTGATTTGAATTTTGCGCACTTGATAAATTATTATCATTAGATTTCTTTTGGGTATGACCAAACATTCCTTCAAGAATAGTATTTGGATTAATATCCTCTTTCTCAAAGGTCTCAAATATGCTCCCATCTCTAAAAACTAAAACTCGATGACATAATCCTATAAATTCCTCGAGTTCACTTGATAGAAATATCGCTGTACCACCTTCATTTACAAAAATTCTTAAGTGTTTATATAAGTCTCGTTTTGCGCCAACATCAATACCTCTCGCTGGATCATTAAGTATTAGTATTTTTGGAGTTGTTGTGAATGCTCTGGCAATCATAACTTTTTGCTGATTTCCCCCACTCAATGAGGTGATTAGATTACTCTTTGGACCTGTCTTAATACTTAATCTTTCTACTTCCCAATCAAAAATACCGTTTAATTCCATCCATTTAATAAAACCAATAAATCCTCCTGATGTTTTAGCTTGTTTTCCTTTATATAAGGGTATCACCATATTTTCATATATGCTCATGTTAGGAAAAATACCCTCTTTTTTTCTATCTCCAGATACGTATCCAACTCCACTTTTCTTGGCATCTAACAAGCTATTTACAGTTGTGTAATCTTTCTTGGTTCTTTCTCGTTCCTCATCAGACTGTTTTACAATTACTTCTCCGCTCAGTGGTTGATCAATACCTGCCAGAGCCTTAACAAAATTATCTTGTCCTTGTCCATCAAGTCCTGTGACTCCAAGTATCTCACCTTTTGGTAGGTCAAAGTTAATAACATCTCCATTGTCCCAAACTTTTAAATCTTTAGCAGACAAAACTATTTCATCTAAGATTGAGTCTGGAGGTGTAGCTTTTATTTCTGATGCTGTAGAAAATTTTTTATCACCTGTCATAAGTCCGAGAAGATTTTTTTCAGTAATTTCCTCTCCTGCTAAAACTCCAACATCAACCCCATCTCTCATAACCGTTGCTCTATCGCTTATTCTAACTAGCTCTGCAATTCTGTGAGTTACTATAAATATTGCTGCACCTTGATCTCTTAATGTTCTCATTTTTGCAAAAAGTCTTTCTGTAGAGTCAAAATCGAGAGCGGCTGATGACTCATCTAAAATTAGTACTTTAGGATTTCTTAAAAATGCTCTACCAATTGTTATCCAAGCCTTCATACCAAGCGATAATTGACTTGCTATTGTATATGGGTCGACAAATTCACCAGATAGCTCTAACATTATAGAGGCAGCTTTTTCGACCCTATCTCGATGAGCTAATTTTTTCCCAAAAAAAGAGTCATATCCAATAAATAAATTTTCATAAACAGTAGCCTCTTCAGCTATCATCACTTCTTGAAAAACTGTTGCGATACCAATTCTTTGAGCTTCAATTGGGGAATTGGGTGAATGCCCCATAATAGAGACCTTTCCTTTGTCCAAAGGTAAAACTCCTGAAATAACCTTTGCCAATGTGCTCTTACCACATCCATTACCACCGACAATGGCGTGTATTTCACCAAAGTTAGCTTTGAAATTTACACCGTTTAGGGCTTTTGTAACACCAAAGGACTTTGATGCATCTTGAACATAAATATCTCCTCCGACCTTAGAGGAGTTAGACTGTGCCCCATTCCCGTTCGGGGCACTGTCCAAAGTTTTTTCTTCATTCATTAATTACTTAAATTAAAGTAATGCTTCTCCACGATCGAAGAAATTATTTAAGTATTCATCACTAGCCCAGTTTTCAATTCCAACAGTTCTAAACTCACTTGAGTTTCTGTCACAATCTTCAGGAACAAAAGACTGAATAGTCTCAACATCTTCTTCATATGGAGGAACTAAGATAGACTGGATTTTAAGACCCTGACCATACATAGTTCTTAAAAGAACATTCATCGCAAACTCTGCATCATCTCCAGGAGGCCATGCATAGACCGCTCTGTCAATAAAGTCTGGATTATTTCTCCAATAGCAGAATGCACCAATTTCTCCACCCAAAGCCATAGGGACCATTGGTCTTCCAGATGATTCTAGAGCGTTAAGTGCTCCGGACTCTCCTGAAGACTGAACAGCAAATCCGTCAACTTCAATTGTATTGGCTGATAACCATTTTTGAAGTTCAGCTTGAGCAATTTGTGGTGTCCACATGTGTGCAATTTCAGCAACAACGGTAATATCTGGATATTCTGCAAATCCATCTAGCATACCTTGGTGCTGTGAGTCAGATGCAGATGTTCCAGGAATTCCTTCCATGATAACAACATTACCTTCACCACCAATAGTTTCTGCTAACCATTGTGCAATATAATATCCGGTTAATTTATAGTTAACAGATGTACTGATAGCATATTCTGAAGTTAAGTATCCTGTCATTGATGCAGTAGGAACACCTTTTCCGTACGCATACTCAATAGTTGGATTTAATGCAACAGGATTTGAGCAACAGACTATTAATCCGTCAACTCCTTGATCAGTTAACTGTCTCATTTGTTGAATTTGAACCGCGTCTTTTAGGTTAGATTGTGTAACAACGATATCATTAAGAATACCTGCTGCTTTCATTTTTGGCAAATAGTCACCGTACAATCTCTCCATCACACCTTTTCTCCATAGATTTCCTGCGTAAGAACTTGCATAACCGATAGTCCAAGGTAGTGGTCTATCACTTTTCCAATTTCTGTATACACTTTCACCAAGCGGCTGGTTAGGATCCATAAAGTCAGGATTATAAACGAAGTCTCTAATATCAGCTGGAATTTCGTCTAAAATGTCAGCATTTAAGTTACCTGCGACACCGACAAAACTAACAGCTAAAATAGCTATGAACTTTTTAAGCAATGTCATAGTTTTATCCTCCTTACTTATATATAAGTGTCTATAATAATACCTATATTCTGAAAAATATAAGCAAAATTGTTCCAACATGTGGAAAAGATTTTCACATAAAAGCCTGATTTTCTGTAAATTATAAAAGAGAGGAATTTATTATTCATGGTCGATTTGAATTGCGATATGGGTGAGGGTTTTGGTATTTACTCCTTCGCAGATGACGAAGAAATAATGCCTTATATAGATGCTGCTAATGTAGCCTGTGGGTTTCACGCCTCAGACCCAAACACAATGAGGAAAACTGTAGAGCTTGCAAAAAAATATGATGTGAAAGTTGGATCGCACCCTGCCTATCCTGACTTAGTAGGATTTGGAAGAAGGCCGATGAAAATGAAACGTGATGAAATCAAAAATCTTGTAATGTATCAAACTGGTGCCATCAAAGCCTTTCTAGATGAGTATGGAATGCCATTAAACCATATCAAACCTCATGGATCTTTATATGGTGTCTCCGCGAAAGAGGAAGATGTGGCTCATGGAATTGCTGACGCAGCTGAGATTTTTAATGTTGGTATTTTTGGAATGGTTAATACCTTTCACGAAAAAGTATACAAAGAAAGAGGGGTAAAATTTTACGGAGAATTTTACTCTGACTTGGAATATGATGAAACAGGTTATTTGGTTATAGCCAAGGGTCGAAATAAATATTATCCAACTGATAGAGCTGTGGAGCGTTGTTTAAGAGCAATGAATGAAAATAAAGTTAAAACTGTTCAAGGAAACGATGTAGTTGTAGGATGTGAAACAATTTGTGTCCACTCTGACACTCCTAATGCTGTAGAAATCTTAAAGGCTCTGAGAGAAAAAATTTCCTCTGATAAAAAAATTCCACAAAAAACTTCAAACGGCAATCATACCAAAATGCCTTATATCGTTGATAAGAAATGAAAAAAATTTTAATTGCTAATCGCGGTGAAATAGCAAATAGAATTATAAAAAGTTGTAAAATATTAGGTCATAAATCTGTAGCTGTTTATTCAGATGCAGATAAGAATTCAAAGCATGTAAGATTATCTGACGAGTCTTATTATATTGGACCTAGTAAAGCTCAGGAAAGTTATCTTTCTTACAATAAGATTTTAGAAATAGCTACAAAATCAAATGTGGATGCTATTCATCCTGGTTTTGGTTTTTTATCAGAAAACGAAACTTTTGCTCAAGAGGTCATAAACAGAGGTATCACATGGATTGGCCCTAAACCAAAATCAATAAAATCAATGGGAAATAAGGATATTGCTCGTGAATTAGCCCTAAATTCCAATATACCTATATGTCCAGGTATAAATAATGTTCATAAATTAAGTGATGAACAACTTAAGACAAAATGTGAAGCAATAGGTTACCCTTTACTTGTAAAATCAAGTGCTGGTGGTGGGGGGATAGGCATGAGCGTCGTCCAAAACTTTAAAGACCTTGCTAGTGCAATTGAAAAAACTAGTAATCTTGCTGCAAAATCTTTTGGTAATGGAGATATTTTTATTGAGAAATTTATCACCAACGCCCGACATATTGAAATACAAGTTTTTGGATTTGGTGCAAAAGGATCTGTGCATCTGTTCGAAAGAGATTGCTCTATGCAAAGAAGATATCAAAAGATAATTGAGGAGTCTCCAGCACCAGAAGTAGACAGGGAATTAATTAACAATATGGCTCAAGCCGCTGTAAAATTATCTTCTGATGTTAAATACGAGGGAGCAGGTACTGTAGAGTTTATATATGATGTCCAAGAAATGAAATATTATTTTCTTGAGATGAATACTAGAATTCAAGTTGAACATCCTGTTACAGAGTTAGTGACAAATAATGATTTAATTTCCATGCAAATAAATTTTGCTTTTAATAGAAAAAATAAATTTTTAAATCAAAATAAAATTAAAACTTATGGACATTCAATTGAATGCAGAGTCTACGCAGAGGACCCTTCTCAAAATTTCTTACCATCTCCAGGGAAAATAACCAAATTAAAATTTCCTAAAATACCAAATGGCATAAGATTAGATTGGGGATACGATGAAAGAGATGAAGTAAGTTTCTATTATGATCCGATGATAGGAAAAATTATATCTCACGACTTAATTCGAGACGATGCTATATCCAAATTAATAAAGTTTTTAGAAGGCACCCAGATTGAAGGTATTAAGACAAACATCCCCTT
>CACMGP010000008.1 GCA_902613185.1 uncultured Alphaproteobacteria bacterium | reverse complement strand
AACTATTGATGAAACTATGGCACTTTTTTTGACTTTTTTATTAACTTTATAAGAGACCACATGAAATTTTGGCCCAAAGGCTTTTCCCCCACCTCTTCTTTGAGTTGTTTTTTTATTACCAGCTCTTGCATTTCCAGTTCCTTTTTGTTTAAAAAGTTTTTTTCCTGAACCAGCAACTTCAGATCTATCAAGACTATGATTATTTCCTTGTTTATGGGAATAGATTTTTTGTAATGATAAATGTAAAGATTTTTCGGATATACTTTTGTCTTTTAGAGTAATTTGTTCAAACATTTATTTAAAAACCTTCACTATTGATTTATTTTTCCCAGGAACAGATCCTTTGATGAATATTAATTTTTTATCTTGATCAATTAAAAGCACCTCTAAATTTTTAGTAGTTGTTAACTGATTACCTAAATGACCAGCCATTTTTTTTCCTTTGAACACCTTACCTGGATTCTGATTTTGACCTGTTGAACCATGAGCTCTATGAGAAATAGAAACACCATGTGTTGCCCTCATACCACTAAAATTGTGTCTCTTCATAGCGCCAGCAAAACCTTTACCAGTTGATTTTGACTGTACCGAAACTTTATCACCAACTTTAAATTTGGGATCAATTAAAGAACCAACCTCTAGGAGTTCCTCGTCAGAATTTATTCTTTCTTCCTTAATTATTTTTTTTGGCTCTAAATTTAATTTATTGTATTCTTTTAATTGAGGTTTATTGAGTTTTTTTGGTTTAAGAAAACCTATAATATTTGCTAGATAACCATCTCTATCAATAGTTCTATTACCAACAACAGTACAACTATTGTAATCAAGAACTGTTGCAGAAACTCTAGTGCCGTTTTCATTAACAAATGATGTTTGGCCAATTTTAGTGCTGATGATCATAATTAATTATTTTTTTATTTTTATATCGACATTAACACCAGATGCTAAGTCAAGCTTCATAAGTGCATCAACTGTTTGTGGTGTAGGTTCAATGATATCCATCATCCTAATATGTGTTCGTAGTTCAAACTGCTCTCTACTTTTTTTATCTACATGTGGGGATTTATTTACCGTAACTCTTTCAATTTTAGATGGCATGGGAATTGGTCCAATAACTTTAGCACCAGTTCTTTTAGCTGTCTGAAGAATATCAATTGAACTTCTGTCTAAAATATTATGATCAAACGATTTTAATCTTATTCTAATATTTTGATTTATCATGATTATGCCAGTTTAGATTTAATTTCCTCTTCCACATTTGAAGGTACTACATCATAGTGTGAGAATAACATTGTATAACTTGCTCTTCCTTGGCTCATTGAGCGTAGATTATTAACATAACCAAACATATTAGCAAGAGGAACTACAGACGATACAACTTTAGCATTACCTCTGTCTTCCATTTTTTCAATTTGACCTCTTCTTGAATTTAAATCACCAATAATATCGCCCATGTAATCTTCTGGAGTAACTACTTCAACTTTCATCATTGGCTCAAGTAATTTTGGCCCAGCTTTTCCAACAGCTTCTCTGAATGCAGCTCTTGAAGCTATCTCAAAAGCTAATACAGAAGAGTCAACATCATGAAATGCACCATCATGAACTTCTGCTTCAAAGTCTATCACGTTATAGCCAGCTATAACTCCATTTTGAGCGGCAAAATTAATACCTTTTTCTACTCCAGGGATATACTCTTTTGGAATATTTCCTCCGACTACTGTGTTAACAAATTTAACACCAGAATTTCTCTCTAATGGTTTGAACTTCATTTTTACTCTTGCAAATTGACCAGCACCACCAGATTGTTTTTTATGTGTATAATCCACTTCCACATCTTTAGTAATTGTCTCTCTATATGCAACTTGAGGAGCTCCAACATCTGCTTCAACTTTGAATTCTCTTTTCATTCTATCAACCAAAATTTCTAAATGAAGTTCGCCCATACCTTTAATAATTGTCTGTCCAGACTCTTCATCTGAAGTAACTCTGAAACTTGGATCCTCTTGAGCTAACCTTCCTAAGGCTTGTCCCATTTTTTCATAGTCAGCTTTTGTTTTAGGCTCAACTGCAACTTCAATAACAGGATCAGGGAATTCCATTTTTTCTAAAATAACTTTTTTTGATGGATCACATAAAGTATCACCAGTAGTGACATTCTTCAAACCAACTAAAGCAACTATATCTCCTGCCTTTGCATCTTTGATTTCTTCTCTGGTATTTGAGTGCATTAAAAGCATTCTTCCAATTCTTTCTTTTTGATTTTTTGATGAATTTAGTATTGTTGAACCTGAACTTAGATTTCCACAATATAGTCTACAAAATGTTATTTGACCAACAAAAGGATCGGCTGCTACTTTAAACGCTAAGGCAGCAAAAGGTTCTTCTGGGGTATTAGGAATTTGTAATTTATCATCAGAGCCCTCTTTTATTCCTTCAACAAAACCAATATCTTTAGGAGAGGGTAAATAATCTACAACAGCATCAAGTAATGGTTGTACACCTTTATTTTTAAAAGCAGTTCCACACAAAACAGGAACAAATTTAAAATCAATTGTTCCTTTTCTTATACAAGCTTTCAAAGTATCAACAGATATTACTTTTCCCTCTAGATAGTCCTCTAGTGCTTTATCATCTGCTTCAACTGCATTTTCTATTAACTCTTCTCTTTTTTTCTTTGCTTCCTCAATTAAATCATCACTAATATCAGTAACGTCATATTCAGCACCAAGGCTGTCGTCTTTCCAAATAATTGATTTAAAATTGACTAGGTCAACAACTCCTTTGAAATCAGCCTCTTTTCCAATTGCCATTTGCAAAACAAGAGGATTGGCACCCAATCTATCTTTGATAGATTGGACATTCATTTCAAAATCTGCACCAAGTCTATCCATTTTATTACAAAAACATATTCTAGGAACTTTATATCTATCAGCTTGTCTCCAAACTGTCTCCGATTGTGGTTCAACTCCTGCAACACCATCAAAACATGCAACAGCACCGTCTAAAACTCTTAAAGATCTTTCAACTTCAATTGTGAAATCAACGTGACCTGGCGTATCAATAATATTTATTCTGTGATCATTCCAAAAACATGTTGTAGCAGCTGAAGTAATTGTTATACCTCTTTCTTGCTCTTGTTCCATCCAATCCATTGTTGCAGCACCATCATGAACTTCACCTATTTTATGAGACTTTCCTGTATAGTATAAAATCCTTTCGGTGGTTGTAGTTTTACCTGCATCGATATGTGCCATAATTCCGATATTTCTATATTTACTTAAATCCATTTTTACCACCTATAATGAGCGAATGCTCTGTTGGCTTCTGCCATTTTATGAACTTCATCTTTCTTTTTAACAGAGTTGCCTTTATTTTCAAAAGCATCTATTAGTTCATTTGCTAACCTCTCTCTTTGGGTTTTTTCATTTCGTTTTTTTGAATTAGTTAATATCCATTTGAATGCTAATGCTTGAGCTCTAGTGCTTCTTACTTCCATTGGTACTTGATATGTAGCTCCACCTACTCTTCTAGATTTAACTTCAACAGATGGTTTCACATTATTTATAGATTTTTGAAAATACTCTAACGGATCATCACTCTGATTATTTGATTTAATGATATCTAGGGCACCATAAACTATTTTTTGGGCTATTGTTTTTTTACCCCCTACCATTACCTCATTTATAAACTTGTTCAGAACAACACTGTTGTAAATAGGATCTGGTAATACTTGTCTTTTATCTGCTGCTCTTCTTCTTGACATGATTTAGAATTTAGTTTTTTGGCCTTTTTGCACCGTATTTTGATCTACGTTGTCTTCTTTTTTCAAGACCTTGGGTATCCAAGGTTCCTCTAATTATATGGTATCTTACACCTGGTAAGTCTTTAACTCTTCCTCCACGAATTAACACTACAGAGTGTTCCTGTAAATTATGTCCTTCACCCGGAATATATGCTGTAACTTCTTGGCCGTTTGTTAGTTTGACTCTTGCAACCTTTCTTAAGGCTGAGTTAGGTTTTTTAGGAGTTGTTGTGTAAACTCTGAGACATACACCTCTTTTCTGAGGACATGACTTCAGAGCAGGAACTTTATTTCTCTTAGAGACTTTCTCTCTAGATTTTCTAACTAATTGGTTTATGGTCGGCATAGTTCGCAGAATATATTTATAGTATTATGTATAGTCAACATCTATTTAGAGTTTTCTAGCTGTTTTAATAAAGAATTATCGCGGATTTTAGCCTCTTTTCGAAGAGCTCTTATAACGTTACCTGTTCCAGCGGGAATTAATTTACCGACAATAACATTTTCTTTAAGGCCAGTTAATTTATCAACTTTTCCATTAATAGCTGCCTCGGTAAGAACTCTTGTTGTTTCTTGGAAAGAAGCTGCTGAGATAAAGGAATTAGTTTGCAGACTCGCCTTTGTAATTCCAAGGATCATCATTTTATAATCAGCTTCTTTTTTACCTTCTTTTTTTAACCCGCTATTCTTTTCTATGACTTCTATTTTATCTTTTATGTCCCCAACTAAATATTCACTGTCACCAGCATCAATAACTTCAACTTTTTGTAACATCTGACGTGTAATACACTCTATGTGCTTGTCATCAATCAAAACACCTTGTAAACGGTAAACTTTTTGAACTTCTCTTACCATATATTCAGCTAAGGCCTCAATTCCAAGAATATTTAAAATATCTGTTGGAGCTGGAGTACCATCGACAATCATATCGCCTTTGTTAACTTTGTCCCCTTCGTTAAAGTATATGTAAGTACCTTTAGGTATTAAAAATTCTACTGGCTCTCCTTCTTCAGGATTGATAATAATTCTTCTTTTGCTTTTAATATCTTTTCCAAATTCAATTGTACCAGATATTTCTGCTAGTACAGCAGGGTTTTTTGGTTTTCTTGACTCAAAAATATCAGCAACTCTAGGTAGTCCGCCCGTAATATCTTTTGTTTTTGATGATGCTCTTGGAATTCTAGCTATTACATCACCAGCAGTAACTTCTTTTCCTTTTTCGATATTTAAAATAATACCAACACTTAAATCATAAATAGATGAATTTTTTGATTTTATTGGACTGCCATCTTTGTCTGTAATTAACAACTGTGGTTTTAAATCTTGTTTTCCCTGAAAACTTTTCCAATCAATTATAACTTTAGAGGAAATACCGGTAGTCTCATCAAACTTTTCAATAAAAGATACACCTTCAACTAAATCACTAAAATCTAATTTTCCAGTTTCTTCTGCAACTATAGGAACAGTATATGGGTCCCATTCAAGTAATAAGCTATTGAGCTTTACATTGGCACCATTTTTAACCAGTAAAGTCGATCCATATGGTGCTCTAAATGAAGAGACTAAAGTTTTATTATTATCAAATATTTCAAGCTCAGTGGTTCTATTGATAATAATTTCATTTCCAGATCCGTTAACGACAGATCTTAAATTTTTAATTTTAACTTTACCATCGCTGGGGGACTCAAAATTTGATTTTTCAGCAGAAGAACTAGCAACACCTCCAACGTGGAATGTTCTCATTGTTAATTGTGTGCCAGGCTCACCAATAGACTGAGCTGCAATAATACCAACTGCTTCGCCAGTATTTACAGGGACTCCTTTTGCTAAGTCTCTTCCATAAGATTTAGCACAGATACCATGTGTTGTTCCACAAGTGATTGGTGATTTAATTCTAACAGATGTAATATTTTCTTTTTCCAATAATTCAATTTCATCGTGTGAAATGTAAGAGTCATTTTTTATGATAACATCACCTTTTTTGTTTTTGACATCATCGGCAAGATATCTACCAAAAACTCTTTCTGTCAAAGGTATAGAGACCTCTCCGGACTCATAAATAGTATCAACTGTTAAACCATTTTTACATGTACAATCTTTACATGTAATTGTTAAATCTTGAGCAACATCAACTAGTCTTCTAGTTAGATAACCTGAACTTGCAGTTTTAAGAGCAGTGTCTGCTAATCCTTTTCTAGCACCATGAGTAGAGTTAAAATATTCAAGAACTGTTAAACCATCTTTAAAGTTCGATGTAATTGGATTTTCAATAATCTCCCCTGATGGTCTTGCCATTAAGCCTCTCATACCCGCCAACTGCTTTAACTGAGCCTCAGAGCCACGAGCACCAGAGTCTGCCATTATGTATACAGAATTGATTTGGCTATCTTTATTGGATGACACAGTTTTCATCATTGCTTTTGCTACTTTGTCAGTACAAGTAGACCACAAGCCTACAACTTTGTTATATTTTTCTCTTTCAGTAATAAGACCTTCTTGATATTGATTTTCGAGACTATTTACCAGTTTTTGTGTATCTTGAATTAAAATATTCTTTTCCTCAGGTATGACTAAATCATCTTTTCCAAATGAAATACCTGCTTTTGCAGCATATTTAAAACCAACATTCATAATTTGGTCAACGAATATGCAAGTTGCTTTTTGACCTGTAAATCTGTAAACGTTGTCTAGTAAATTACTAATATCTTTTTTTGTAAGAACTTTATTAATCACATCAAAAGGTAAGTTTTTGTTTTCTGGAACCGTTTTAAAAAGCATCACTCTTCCTGCGGAAGTGGTATGTTTCTTATAATCGAAACTATCTGTCTCTGAATTATATTTTTTCGTTCTATATAAAATAGGCGTATGTAATTCTATTGTTTTATTTTCTAATGCAAATTCTACTTCACCTACATGAGAATAATATTTCTTAGCTTCTTGTTTTTCATTAATCAATGACAAATAGTAAATACCCAAAACTATATCTTGACTTGGAACAATAATCGGTTTTCCACTGGAAGGTGATAGGATATTGTTAGTGCTCATCATTAAAACTCTTGCCTCTAATTGAGCTTCGAGACTAAGAGGTATGTGAACTGCCATCTGATCACCGTCGAAGTCTGCATTAAAAGCAGTACAAACCAATGGGTGCAGTTGAATAGCTTTTCCCTCTATTAAAATAGGTTCAAAAGCTTGAATACCTAACCTATGTAATGTAGGTGCTCTATTTAAGAGAATTGGATGTTCTCTGATTACCTCATCTAGTATATCCCAAACCTCTGGTCTCTCTGACTCAACCATTTTTCTCGCAGATTTTAGAGTTGATGCGAAGCCATAAGACTCAAGTTTATTGTATATAAATGGTTTAAATAGTTCTAAAGCCATTTTTTTAGGCAATCCACATTGATGAAGTTTTAATTCTGGTCCTACAACAATTACTGATCGACCAGAATAGTCTACTCTTTTACCTAATAAATTTTGTCTAAATCTACCTTGCTTGCCTTTTAACATTTCAGATAAAGATTTAAGAGGTCTTTTATTAGTGCTTGTTATAACTCTTCCCCTTCTTCCATTATCAAATAGTGCATCAACAGACTCTTGAAGCATTCTTTTTTCATTTCTAACAATAATGTCTGGCGCCCTTAGATCTAAAAGTCTTTTCAATCTATTGTTTCTATTTATTACTCTTCGGTACAAGTCGTTTAAGTCTGATGTTGCAAAACGTCCACCTTCTAATGGTACAAGTGGTCTTAACTCCGGTGGAATAACAGGTAATACTTTTAAAACCATCCACTCGGGTTTAATATTAGAGTTTTTAAATCCCTCCATTACTTTCATTCGTTTTAGGATTTTTTTCTTTTTAGTTTCAGAAGAGGTAGCCTCACTTTCTTCAACTAAATTTTTTATTTCATCCACTAAATTGATTTTAGATAGAATTTCTTGAACAGCTTCAGCACCTATTCCATGCTTAAAAGAGTCCTCTCCAAATTGATCTATAGCTTCCTCTAATTCTTCATCAGAAAGTAATTGATTAGGGCTAAGACCAGACATTAAAGGGTCAATAACAATATGACTTTCAAAATATAAAACCTTTTCAAGGTTCTTCAGGGTTATGTCAAGGGCGAGGCCAATTCTACTTGGTAATGATTTTAAAAACCAAATATGAGCAACAGGAGCGGCTAATTCAATATGAGCCATTCTCTCTCGTCTAACTTTGGATAGTGTGACTTCGACACCACATTTTTCACATGTAATACCTTTGAATTTCATTCTTTTATATTTTCCACACAAGCATTCATAATCTTTTGTAGGTCCAAAAATTCTTGCACAAAATAATCCTTCTC
>CACMGP010000007.1 GCA_902613185.1 uncultured Alphaproteobacteria bacterium | reverse complement strand
TTATAAAATTGTTAATTCTAGAAATAAAGCTGACTTTTTCTGTAAAAAATATGATATTAAAAATATACCAACATTAGACAAGTCATATGCCCTATTTAAATAGAGACCAAATATTATCGCTCATTAAGAAAAATAATATTATTTCAAAAAAAACTCTTATAAATCATCAAATACAACCTGCTTCATTTGATTTAACCTTATCGGAAAAATGTTACAGAATAAAAGCTTCATTCATACCTAATAATATAAAAATATCAAAAGTTATAAAAGAATTATCACTTACAACAATAAACCTAAATCAAAATGTACTTTTGGAAAAAAATTGTATTTATTTATGCGAATTAAATGAACAATTAAATTTACCAGATGACATAATGGGAAAATCAAATCCTAAAAGTACAACCGGACGATTGGATATATTCACTCGTATAATTACTGAAAAGGGTAGAGAGTATGATTATGTTAATTATAACTATAAAGGTAAATTATATTTAGAGATAATTCCTCAATCTTTTAGCATTATTCTAAAAAAAAATACTTCATTGAACCAAATGAGATTTTATAGAGGTTCAAACATTGAAAAAAAAATTAAGAAAATAAATATATCAGTATCAATTAAAAAAAATCAAATCACTGCTTATAAAGCAAAAAAAATTACATCAGCTATAGATGTGAATAAAATTGCCTTTTATAAATCTGATAAATACTGGGAAAAAATTATACCTGAAGATAATTATTTTATAATAGAGAGGGATGAGTTTTATATTCTTCGATCCAAAGAGTCGATAAAAATTAAAAATGATCAAGCTGCAGAGCTAGAACCTTTTAAAGATAGTTTTGGAAATTTTAGAGTGCATTATGCTGGATTTTTTGATCCAGGGTTTGGTAATAATAGATTAGGTACCCCCGCAGTTCTTGAATTACGAGCATACGATACACCGTTTATAATAAGAGATGGTCAATTAGTAGGTCAATTAAATTATTACGAAATAGATGAAGTAAAATCTGAAAGCTATGGAAGTGCTATTAAGTCAAATTACTTTAACCAAAATTTAAAGTTGGCAAAACAATTTAAATAACAAGTCTATATAAGAGTTTTATTTTATTAACTATCAGGTATATTGATTGATATGTTAGATAAAAAAATTAATGAAACAATTGATGCTTTAATTAAAAAAATTAAAGAAAATAATCTAGGATCTATAAAGTTTTCAAATAAGACTAATTCGATTGAAATTTCAAATAATTCAATAAATCAAAACTTAAATAATAATAGTAATATTAATAACACAAATAACAAAAGCATAAAAAATGAAACTAATAATGGTTTTATTAGTATTGATAGTCCCATGGTTGGTATAATATATTTAACTCCTAAACCAAGCTCTCCACCATTTGCTAAAAAGGGTCAGAAGATTAAAAAAGGCGAAACTATTTGTTTAATTGAAGCTATGAAAACATTTAACGAAATTAAATCAGATAGGGATTGCACAATAAAAACAATAATGGTCAAAAACGGAGAAGCAGTTGAATTTGGTCAACCTCTCTTTGAAATATCGTAATTGTTCAAAAAAATTCTAGTAGCGAACAGAGGAGAAATAGCCGTTCGTATTATACGTGCATGTAAAGAACTTAATATAAAAACTGTAGCTATTCACTCTGATGTTGACACTGAAGCGATGCATGTAAAACTTGCAGATGAAAGTGTTTGTGTAGGTAGTGCATTACCTAATAATAGTTATTTAAATATTCCCAGTATAATAAGTGCAATTGAAATTACTGGCGCAGATGCAGTTCATCCTGGCTACGGATTTTTAAGTGAAAATGATAAATTTGCAAAAATATTAAGCTCTCATAAAGTAAAATTTATTGGTCCTTCATCAAAATCTATCTTGGAGTTAGGAAATAAAAGTAATGCACTTAAGTTAGCTAATAATTTCAAATTACCTATTTTGGGAAATAAAAATTCAAAAAATCTTACAAATACTTTTGAAGCTATAAAGGAAGCTAATGAAATAGGCATGCCAATCGTTATTAAAGCAGCTTATGGTGGTGGTGGTAAAGGAATGAAAGTATTTAATAATGAAAGTGAAATAAATATTTATTTTTCTCAATTAAAAACAGAAGCAAAAAATTATTTTGGCAATGATACAATGTACGCTGAAAAATTCTTAAGTAATGCAAAACATATCGAATTTCAAGTTATATCAGATCCTAAGAATAATTACGCAGAAATAATTGGACAAAGAGACTGTTCTATACAACGTAAAAATCAAAAGATTATTGAAGAAATTCCCTCTGATTTTGTAAAAATAAATAATTTAGAGAAGATAAAAAAAAATATAAAAGATCTACTACTTGAGAATAAATACGAAGGCTTAGGCACACTAGAATTTTTATATCAAGATAATGAAATATATTTTATTGAAATGAATACAAGATTACAGGTAGAACATCCTGTAACAGAGGAGTCATTTGACATAGATTTAGTAAAATATCAAATAATGGTTGCGGCTGGTTATAAATTAGATTTAAGTAATTTATCAAAAAAACATCATACAATTGAATGCAGAATAAATGCAGAGAATGCTAAAGATTTTTCACCAAGTCCTGGAAAGATAAAATTTATAAATGTGCCAGGAGGGAGAGGTGTAAGAGTTGATACAGCGTTATATACAAATTATAGAGTTAATCCACATTATGATAGTTTAGTCTTAAAAATAGTATCAAAAGGATTTGATAGAAATGAGTCTTTATCAATAATGAAGAGAGCATTAGATGAGATTATTATAGATGGCATAGATACAAATATTGAATTACATAAATGGATTTTAAATCAAAACGATTTTATAAATGGCATTTATAATACTAATTGGCTAGAAAAAAATATTGCTAAATTTAATTAGCAATTAGTGAGGGAAATTTCGTAAATCTTATTAGAATACAAGTTTAGTTCATCAGTAAATTTAAAAAACCAACCAATAAAAATTTTATCATTTTGTGTGATTTTTAATAAGGCTGCCTTATCAATATATTTATCAAATTCAATTTTTTGACATGAAACTAATTCAAAGGATAAATTTCTAAATTTATAAATATTTGAAAATTCAAGTTCATATTTTGAAGAAGATGATTTATCTAAAATCAACAGCTTTATATTATTGGTCTCAGTAGCTTGTAGTTGAGAAATAAAAATACTATTTAAAAATAAAATTATTAATAATTTCTTCCAAAGAGATTGCATCAATATTATTAATTGAGTTATCATTATTTTTGAGTATTTTTTCACTATTTCCTAGTTGTATTTCAATATAAGGCGAACCTATAAATCCATTATTAGATATTTTAAATACAGAGTCATCAGGTATTTTAATACTTTTATCTAGAGATGTTGTAATTACTGCCATATAGTTTTCTTGGTCTAAAGAAATACTTGATACCTCTCCAACTTTTACACCTTTAATCTTAACTTCATTACCAATTGTGACATTACCTATGTCAAAAAAACTAGAATTAATCTGAAATTTTTCAATATTGTTAAAAAGATTTATTTTCGTAGAAATATAAAAAAAACAAATTATTGAAATTATCAATATTATTAATCCTAAAGCAAATTCTATATTAATTTTTTTACTCATTTAGATCATTTAAAAATCTTAGGAACATATCGACTGAATATGAGTCTTGAGTTTGACTAAATAAATAATGGTTTTTAGACTTATCAAAATATTCACCAAAACCTGGCTCGATAGATAGTGCCTTCCTTCCAAATATACCATTGCTTTTTATTTTAATAATTGAGTCCTCTGGAATATCATATCTTTTATCAATGTGACCATAAATAGTAATTTCGTCTCTCGAAAATATTATTTTGTTTACCTCTCCTATCTTTATTCCAGCAATTTGGACTTCAGTTTCATTGTTTACACCTTCAACATAGTTAAAATTTGCAGTGAAATGAATTGAGTCACTATTAGGATTAATATTTTTAATTAGAAAAAAAATTAATATTGCAATAATAAAAGAAGAAATTCCTATTTTTAAATGATATTTAAAATCATATAAATCTATTTCTTTAATTATTTCGGCTGCCAACTATTATATCCTTTATGCCTAGTATTTTTATGTTTTGGTGTGTGTTTTTGTAATCTTCTTTTTACTAAACTTTCTTGGTTGCTTTCTTCTAGATCAAAGGTTGAAATTTCATCAGATGTATTATGTAACCAATTATGAAAATGTGTTGGAAGTGATTCTGGTCCAAAACCAGAGGCGTAAACAACCCATCTTTTTGAGGGATTTTTTTTATCATGATAATATTTATTACCTAGCGAATCTTGGTGAACAAGATTACCATTAAAAAAGGAATATAATTTAAACCCTAGAGACATGTCTAATTATAACAGATTAATAAGTTTATGAGAATAATACTTATTACACTCTTTTTAATAGTCAATTTACCACATCATTTATCTGCAAAAATTGCGAGCGTAATTGGTAATCCAATATCACAAGAAATATATTTTGATGTAAATAAAGATACAAAGAATTATCCTGCATCACTTACTAAATTAATGACTCTTTACATAATATTTGATGAATTAAAGTTAAAAAATATTACTTTGTCTGATAGGGTTTACTTTTCTAAATATGCAACAAATCAACAACCCTCTAAATTAAACGTATCAGAAAAAGATTTTATTACCGTAAATGTCCTAATAGACTCGTTAATTATTAAATCAGCTAATGATGCAGCGGTTGCCATAGCTGAAAAAATATCTGGTAGTGAAAAAAAATTTGTTCTAAAGATGAATAATTACGCAAAAAAATTAAATTTAAAAAATACGATTTTTGCTAATCCTCATGGTCTTCCCAATAGAGCTAATTTATCGACTGCTTATGACATATTCAAACTGAGCTCTAGAATAATTATAGACTTTCCTGAACACCTAGATCGGTTTAAAAAAACAAAAGTTAAAATTAAAGGTAAAAATTATACAACTCATAATACATTATTAAAAAAGCATAAACATTACATTGGTTTAAAAACTGGCTACACAAGAAAATCTGGGTTTCAGATTTCTCTATTATCTATAAACGGTGATGAATATTTATTAGGTATATATTTTGGTGGAAATTCCGCTAAAGAAAGAAACAATAAAATTAATTTTCTTATGAATAAGTTTAGAAATAAAGATACATCCAAAAATGATGAAACTAAAAAATTAACTGTTGAGAGTAAAAAAATAATCACTAGTAATTATATAGTTCAAACATCATCTTTTAAAAAGATTAGTAAATCAAAAATGCATATTACTTTACTGAAAAATAAAATAAAAATACTTAGAAGTTTTGAGCATCAAATAAAAAAAAATGGAAGATATTTTATAAGTTATATTGATGTTAATGATCATCAAACAGCAAACAACTTATGTAATGAAATTAAATTAAAAAAACTAGACTGTTTGATTAAAAGTGGTTAACTCTTTTATATCCAATGAATATGACTCAAGAATTGATATTAATTTAATTAATTCTTCTTTAAATTTATTTTTAACAAAGTGTTCGAGTCTAAATACTATGCAATTTTGAGTATTTGAAGCTCTTAGAAGAAACCAAAAATTTTCAGTTTCCAGCCTCACACCATCAATTGTAATTAAATTAGCTCCTCTATCGTAGTGTTTAGGAATATCTTCTACTATTTTATCAAGAAGACTGAATTTAATTTTTTCATCACAATATAATTTTATCTCAGGTGTTGATGATGATTTCATATAAATGCTTGTAAGTTCATTTAATGTTTTTTTTGTGTTATTAAGTATTCTTATTAATTTCAAAGAAGCATAAATAGCGTCATCATATCCATAATATTTATAATTATAAAAAATATGCCCACTCATTTCACCAGCTATATCTGCATTTTTTAAAGATATCATCTGTTTGATTAAAGAATGTCCAGTTTTTGACATATGAATGTCGACACCATTATTTTTAAGTGTATCAAAAAGTATTTTACTACATTTTACATCAGCTATAGCGACTAAGTCTTTTTTTTCTTTTAAAAGATCGAGAGACAAAAGTAAAAAAATTATATCTGAGTAAATTAACTCTCCTTTATTGTCCAATATTCCAATTCGATCACCATCGCCATCAAAAGCAATACCTAAGTCAAATTGTTTTTCTTTTATATAGTTTGATATCTGAATAATATTTTTCTTAATTGTTGGATCAGGGTGATGATTAGGAAAATTACCGTCTATACTTCTATTTAAAATTATATTAGTGCCTTTTATGGAATTAATAATTTTATGTATAATTGGTGAGATGGCTCCATTTCCTGGATCCCAAACTATTTTAAGCTTATCTAAATTATTAAATTGTGAAATTATTTCCTCTGTATAAGGAGTAATTACGTCTTTAAATATTAATTGACCCAATGTTGTGGATAAAGAGGCATCATCTAAATCGTTTAAAGATTTTATCTTTTCTCCAAAAAAGGGTTTATTATTAATAATTATTTTTAATCCGTTATATTCTTTTGGATTATGAGAACCTGTAATCATTATTAAGTTAGGAATATCCAGTTTTTTTGTAGCATAATAACTCACTGGAGTTGGTATTAATGAAATATCTACTACATCAACACCATGTCTTCTAAAAGTATCAATAAGTTTATTTTTAATTTCTAAAGAAGATAGCCTACCATCATGACCTATAATAATTTTAGGAATATTAATATTTGAAATTATATTTGAGATTTTTTTTGCAATATTTTCTACATCCTCTAATTTTAATGATTTTTGGTAAATACCCCTAATATCATATTCTCTAAGTATTTCAGCGTTGATCATCGAAATAAACTATAAATTTAATATGTAAGTTGCAATTGATAAAAATGACAGAAATCCAAATACATCTGTAAATGTTGTAAGTACAATACCAGAGGCTAAAGCTGGATCTATTTTCATTTTATTAATTGTAATTGGGATAATTATGCCTACTAAACAAGCAAAACCTAAATTTATTAAAATAGCAAAAGATATCGCAAATGCTAATACAAGACTATCAAACCAATAATAAGCTATTAATCCCATTATTAAAGAAAGTGCAAAACCATTGATACTTCCTATTAAAAATTCTTTTACTACCAATTTAATATAGTTTGAATTATTAATATCCTTTGTGGCAATAGCTCTTACGTATATGGTCATAGCTTGTGTGCCTGCATTTCCACCCATTGAAGCTACTATAGGCATCAAGACTGCAATCGCTATCATTTGCTGTAATTGGTCTGAATATATATCTATAACAAGAGATGCTAATATAGCTGTCAATAAATTTAACCCTAACCATATAAACCTTGAGGTGGCAGATGTAAAAGCACCTTTATAAAAGTCATTTACAAACAAACCTCCTAACTTTCTCATATCATCCTCTGACTCTTCGTGATCAATTTCAACAACGTCATCAACTGTCATGATACCTATCATTTTATTATCTAAATTTACTACAGGAGCCGAAACCAAGCCATACTGTCGAAAAGTGTAGGCGATATCTTCAATTTTTTCATCAGATTTAATAATATGTATGTCTTTATAAATAATATCTTTTAATTTTTTTGATCTTTTTGATCTTAGTACTCTTCCAGATGGGATATAGCCTATAGGACTGTTTTGGTCATCAACAATAAATATATTATAAAAATCTTTAGGTCCTCTTCGAGAACTCCTTAACTGATCAATTAATTCACCAACCGTTAAATTAGACTTTATCGAAAGATAGTCTCTATTCATAAGCCTACCAGCAGAATTTTCATCATACTGTAAACTTTCCTCAATTCTTTCTCTTTGCTGAGATCCAAGCTTGGAAAGTATTTGAACTAATTCTTTAGTTTCAAAGTCACCAAGGATTTCAACCGCATCATCTAAATCTAAGTATTTAATTAAATTAATTAGTTGTTTATTTGGAATCATATGCAAAATATCGTCACGTGTTTCTTCTCGTAAGTAAGCAATAAAATCTGGGTGAAAGTTTTTAGTATTAGTTCTTAGTATAGACGACTGTATTTCGTATGGGAGACTTTCAATACTATCTGCTTGATCTGCAGAATGAAGAGATTTTATTGACTCAATATATTCTTTTTTATTAAATTTTTGCATTTATATTATAAATATGGTGCGGACGAGAAGACTCGAACTTCCACAGGATTTGATCCCACAGCGACCTCAACGCTGCGCGTCTACCAGTTCCGCCACGTCCGCAATTAATAGATTAATTAATAAAGAATGATTGAAATAAAACAACTAAAAGGACAAAAAAAATATCAAGAAGTTACAAAATTAATGAATAAACATATTCAAAAAATGTCTGAAAATAATAAAGAAGAGGAAATATGGTTCTTAGAACATCAAAATGTATTTACTGCAGGTAGCTCTACTCCTAAAGAATTTAAAATAGATAAAATAAATAAGATCCCAGTAATTAAAGTTAATAGAGGTGGTAAAATCACTTTTCATGGCCCCGGCCAATTAGTAATTTATCCTTTAATTAATTTAAAAAAGAGAAAAAAGAATATTATAGATTACATAAATTCATTAGAAGACATATGTATAAAAGCATTCAAGAGAAATGATATTAAACTTTTAAGAAAAAAAGAAAAAAATAGAGGTTTGTGGGTTGAAAATAATAATGAATTAAAAAAAATAATATTTATTGGTCTTAGATACTCTAAGGGCATCATTTATCATGGGTTATCAATTAATTTTGATCTTGATTTAGATAATTTTCAAAAAATTGATCCTTGTGGTCTTAATTCCAAAGATATAAGTAGCTTAAAAGAACTAAAAATAAATTATAATAAAGGAAAAATATATCAAGATCTAAAAGAAGAATTTATGAAAGTATTTTATTAGGGTTAATTTTAAATTTATAAATTTTCTCATCTAGTTTAAAAATAATTTTATAAGAACAAAGAAGAAGTTTATTAAATTTATTGCCAGAAAACTTTTTATCACCAATTATAGGATTTTTATTAAGGTAGAATTGAAGTCTGATTTGATGTTTTTTTCCTGTAAATAATTTAATCAAATAACAATTTTCATGGTTACCTAATTGAATTTTTCTGTAAGTTAGTTTTAATTTCTTCTTATCAGAATTAAAATTAATCAAAGTATCAGTATTTTTATTAAATTTATTATTAGTTACTGTAATATAGAATTTTTTGATTTGATTATTTAAAAATAAGGATGAAATTTTACTAGCAGTAATTCTATTTTTTGCAAAAAGCATGACTCCTGAGGTGTCTTTGTCTAATCTGTGAACTATATATAATTTATGATTGATTACATTTTCATATATGTCTTTTAATGAAATAAATACTTTAGATCCTCTTTGAACAGAATATCCATCAATTTTGTTAATAACTATAAAATCATCGTTTTGAAATATTATGTGATCTTTAAAAATCTTTTTTTTATTTTTATTAAGTTTAATAGTATTTGATAACTCATTATTTATCTCAAATTTGTAATATATATATACAACATCACCTTCTATTAATGGCGAATTAGCTTTAGATTTTTTGTTATTAATTTTTATTTTGTATTTTCTAATTAATCTTTGTAACAAAGATAAAGGTACGGACTCAAAATATTGAAATAAAAACTTATCTAATCTTTTATAACTTTGATCTATCTTAATTTGCAAATCTGAGACTAATCATATGAAATAAATAAAAGAAAATAAAAGATATAAAAATGTTAAAAGAAAAATATATTAATGCTTTGATAAAAGATTTATCAGAAACTAATGAAAATAGTTCAATATTGAAGGAAGATAGAGTAGTAAAACTACCAAATAAACCGACATAAACAAAAATATATAGTGCACCATTAAATTTATTTAAAAAATAACCTGCCAAAGCAGATCCAATGATATTTACTAATATTGTTGCTGTGGGTAGCCCTAAAAAATTAAAGTTCAAAATAGTGAAGAAGTAACGAAGGCTTGATCCCAATATAGCACCTATCACGAGCGCTAAATAAGATGACATAGATTTTTATTTTACGAACTGGATAATACTTGTGTGAGCAAAATCACCAAATCTGTTACCTTTTTTAATAATGCGAGTGTATCCACCATTTCTATTTTTTTGCTCTTTAGAAATTTCAGAAAATAATTTTTGACAAGCTTCCTTATTATTAAAAAGCTTAGCTAATATATATTTTCTATTACTTAAGTTATCATTTTTAGCTTTTGTAACTAATTTCTCAATAAAAGGCCTAAGCTCTTTTGCTTTTTCAGTAGTTGTAGTAATAGTCTCGTGCTTAATGAGACTAATAGATAAATTTTTTAACAAAGCCAATCTATGAGAAGAAGTTCTATTTAACTTTCGTTGTTTAAGTCCGTGTTTCATTATACTTTAAAAGGATCTTCATATTTTTTTGATAGCTCTTCTATATTTTCTGGTGGCCACCCTGGTAAGTCCATTCCCATAGATAGACTCATTGAAGATAGTACTTCCTTTATCTCATCTAGAGATTTTCTGCCAAAATTAGGTGTTCTTAGCATTTCTCCCTCAGTTTTTTGAACTAAATCTCCAATATAAAAAATATTGTCATTCTTTAAACAATTAGCTGATCTAACAGATAACTCAAGTTCATCAACTTTCTTAAGTAGGTTCTTATTAAACTGTGGTTCATTTGAAGATTGTAATTTTTTTCTTTCATCTTCTGTAGGTTCTTCAAAATTAATAAATGGCTTAAGTTGGTCTTGAAGGATTCTTGCAGCTAAAGCTGCAGCGTCATCTGGGGATACAGTTCCATTTGTTTCAATATCTAAAATAAGTTTATCAAACTCAGTATCTTGACCAATGCGAGAGTTTTCTACATTAAATGAGACTCTTTTTACAGGACTATATGTTGCATCAAGCATAATTTGTCCTACACTTTTGTTTTCATTATCTTTATTTTTTTCTGCAGATATATAGCCTTTGTTAACATCTAAAAAAATCTCTAAATTTACTTCTCTATTAGAGTCAACATTCATAATAACAGCATCTTTATCAATAATTTCAACTTCTGGGTTATCTTCAAAATCTGAGGAAAGTACCTCTTTTGGGCCTTTTATATTTAAACTTAATTTTTGAGAGTGATTACTTTTGGAATTGAAAGTAACATTTTTAAGATTCATGATGATATCAGTCACGTCTTCTCTTACTCCTTCTATAGTCGAAAATTCATGAAGCACGCCATTAATTTTAATTGATGAAATAGCTGTGCCTTGTAATGAAGATAAAAGTACTCTTCTTAGGGCATTACCTAGTGTTGTGCCAAAACCTTTTTCCAGAGGTTCGATAACAACAGTTCCAAATTTTTTATTATCACTTATCTTATAGTCAACTTTGTTGGGTTTGACCAAAGTTATCCAATTATTCTCTATCACTTTTTACTCCTATAATTTTTCGTTTAAACTCTTCTTTTCTTTTTAGGTCTGCATCCATTATGTGGAAGTGGTGTAACATCTTTTATATTGTTAATAATAAATCCTAAATTTTGCAGAGCTCTTAAAGCAGACTCTCTACCAGATCCTGGTCCTTTCATAAGAACATCAAGTTTTCTCAACCCAATATCGTATGCTTTCTTTCCAGCTGCATCAGTTGCAATTTGAGCAGCATAAGGTGTAGATTTCTTTGATCCCCTAAATCCCATAGAGCCACTTGATGACCAAGATACTGCATTTCCACTAACATCTGAAATTGTTACAATAGTGTTGTTAAAAGAACTTTTGATATGAACTACACCATTTTGTCCAAAGTTTTTTTTTGATTTTTTTTTATCAGAGCTCTTTTTTTCGTTTTTTACCATTTTATTTTGTTACTTTTTTCTTTCCTGCTATAGCTACAGCTTTACCTTTTCTAGTTCTGGCGTTTGTATGAGTTCTTTGACCTCTAGTTGGAAGTTGTTTTCGGTGCCTTAAACCACGATAGCATCCTAAATCTTTTAGTCTTTTAATATTTTGTGAAACTTCTCTTCTTAGATCACCTTCTACGGTATAACTTTCATCTATTGATTTTCTTATTTTTGAGATTTCATCCTCAGAGAAATCTTTTATCCTCTTTGTTGGATCTAATCTATTTGCTTTTAGAATATCCATGGCATACTTAGGACCTATTCCATGAATATAGGTTAAAGAGACTAATGCTCTTTTATTCACTGGTAAATTTACACCTGCTATTCTTGCCAATTGAGATCTCCTGCGTTGGTGAAATTATTAAAAAAGTATTTAAAAGTCAATATAAATTACCTTAATTTAACCCAAGTTTATCAACGATTTTAGCAGTTACAGAGCTAATTTCATCATTGGCTCGTATGTCAGTAACTGAATAATTTTTTTTAAGTGAATTTAATATTTCTAAGTGAGATTTTTTATAAATTTGCAGTCTTTTTTCAAAAAAACTATCATCTGCTCTAGACTCTTCCATAGACCTTTTTTTAATTCTCTGAAGAAGTTGTTCATCATCAACATCAAAGTTAATAATACTTAAATCTTTGTTCTGAAATATTTCGAGAAGTGAGTCAGCTTGAACTGAGCTTCTAGGAAAACCGTCGATCAAAATCTGCTCGTTTGACAAAGTGTTTACTTTTTCTTTTAACACTGAAATCACAATTGTATCATCAATTAAGTCACCATTATCCATTTTATTTTTAATATCTTTTCCCAAAATACTCTCATCTTGAGATTTCTCTTTTAAAAGAGAACTAACAGTTAAAATATTTAGATCAGGTAAAATACTATCTTTTAAAATGTTTGCTTGTGTGCCCTTACCACAACCAGGAGGGCCGATAAATACTATAACCATTTACTTTTATAAATTTTATTTTTACTTAACAATTTTTCATATTGAGATGAAAATAATTGTGTTTGAATCTGCGAAAAGAAATCCATTGCCACAATAACAACTATCAAAAGACTGGTTCCTCCTAAATAAAATGGAACTGAAAGTCTAGCTATTAAAAATTCAGGTATTAAGGCAATTAAACCTAAATAGATAGCACCTACAAAAGTTAACCGATATATCACGTGTTCTAAGTATGTTGCTGTTTGCTCACCAGGTCTGTAACCTAAAACAAAACCTCCATTGTTTCTTAAATTTTCTGCCTGTTCTTTAGGGTTGAAAACAATACTAGTATAAAAAAATGCAAAGAATACAATCAGACCAAAGAAAAAGGCCATATAAAGTGGCTTTCCATGAGATAAGTAAAATCCTAAACTGGATAAGAAGCCTGAACTTTCAGGTGAAAAATTGGAAATAGTATTAGGAAATAGTAGTAAGGATGATGCAAAAATAGCAGGAATAACACCAGAGATATTTATTTTTATCGGTAAATAAGAAGACTGACCTCCAAATACTTTATTTCCAACTTGGCGTTTAGGATATTGAACTAATAATCTTCTTTGGGCTCTTTCTATAAATACAATTACTACTATTAATATTAGAAGTAAAAAAATTATTGATATAATTGCAATAGCTGATAATGCACCAGTTCTTCCAAGTTCAAATGTATTGAAAATAGCAAAGGGAAGATTAGCTACAATGCCTGAGAAAATAATAATTGAAATTCCACTTCCAAAACCATTTTCAGTTATCTGTTCACCCAACCACATTAGAAATATGGTTCCAGATGTCATAGTAATTACAGCAGAAATCTGAAAAAATGCTACACTACCTAAAGTAGGATCAACTGTATCTGATAAATTTAGTATGCCATTTGAAATACCATAACTTTGGAAAAGTCCCAAAACTATTGTTAGATACCTTGTGTATTGTTGGATTTTTTTTCTTCCCTGTGTGCCCTGTTCTTTAAGAGCCTTTAAGCTATCAAATGACGATTGCATTAAAGTCATTATAATAGATGCAGAAATATAAGGCATAACACCTAGTGTAAATATAGACATACGCATTAAAGCGCCACCTGAAAACATATCAAATATTCCTAAAATCCCTCCACGATGTTGTTCAAATATTTGTTCTAAAACAGCTGAGTTAATGCCAGGGACAGGAATATAAGTTCCAAGGCGATAAACAGCTATAGCAAATAAAACAAAACCTAATTTTTTAAATAAGCCTGAGCTTTTTATTGCTTCGCTATAGTCAATATTTGGTACTTTTATATTCATAATCTAAAATTATGATGCAGATCCACCTAGTTCTTCTATCCTTTTTTTGGCACCGGGAGTAACCTTAAAATTTTTAAATTGAAGCTTGTTTTTAAACTGAATTGAATCGATTAATTTAATAGATTTTTTATGATCTTTCTTTTTTAAGAAACCCTCTTGTATTAGAAAATTATTATCAATTAAAGAATTTTCTTTAAACTTATTAAAGCTAACTAAAGACAAAGTTATACATTTAGGATTTATTTTTTTTAATGAATTAAAACCTCTTTTTGGAGTTTTTCTATAAATAGGCATTTGACCGCCCTCAAAATTTCTAACAGCAACACCTGACCTTGATTTTTGACCTTTATGGCCCCTACCAGCTGTTTTTCCTAATCCAGAGCCAATTCCTTTGCCTTTTCTTTTTCTATTTGTTTGTCGTTGTTTTGAAATTTTATTGATCATATTTAATTCTCTCTTTTGCTGATAACGGAGTTTATCTCTATGCTTCTTCTGGCAGACACTGATTTTGGTGTATTGATACTTTTTAATGCTTTAATCGTTGATCGAACAATATTGTGTGGATTTTTCGTTCCAATAGCTTTAGATACAACATCCGAAATGCCCAATGCTTCAAAAATAGCTCTAGATGGACCGCCAGATATTATACCTGTTCCTTTTGGAGCGGATCTTAAAATTACTGTGCTTGAGGAAAATTTGGCTTTTACATCATGGTGAATAGTTCTACCCTCTCTTAAAGGAATTCTAACCATAGTTTTCTTGGCTTCTTCAGATGCTTTTCTGATGGCTTCAGGTACTTCTTTAGCTTTTCCTGATCCAAAACCAACTCTACCTTGTCCATCACCACTTACAACAAGTGCAGCAAATCCAAATCTTCTTCCACCTTTGACAACTTTAGATACTCTTCTAACTGAAATAAGCTTTTCTATTAATTCTTTATTTGAATTACTATCTAACATTAAAACGATAAACCCTTTTCTCTTGCTGCATCAGCTAATACTTTAAGCCTTCCGTGATACTTATATGACCCTTTATCAAATTTTACCTCTTTAATACCTTTTTTTATTGCTAGTTCGGCAATTTTTGAACCAACAATTTTAGCTAAATCAACTTTTTTCTGCCCATCAGCTTTCTCTAATTTAACTGATGAGAATGAACAAAGTGTTTTGTCATTACTCTCAGATAGCACAGAAGCGTATATATGTTTTGATGATCGAAATACTAAAAGTTTGTGTTTTTTTATATCATTCAATTTTTTTCTAACTCTAAGTTTTCTACGGTTAGCTCTAATTTTATCTTTATTCATTACTTTTTCTTGCCTTCTTTTCTATAAATTCTTTCACCTTCATATCTGACACCTTTACCTTTGTAAGGCTCTGGTTTTCTAAATGACTTGATTTCAGCTGCTACTTGACCTACTAGTTGTTTACTAGTTCCAGTAATTACTACAATATTTTTTTCAATTTTTATAGAAATACCCTCAGGTATTTCAAAATTAATATCATGACTAAAACCTAGAGATAAGACAAGTTTTTTACCAGAAACATTAGCTTTGTATCCAGTTCCAATTAATTCAAGTCTTTTTTCAAAACCTTTTGTATTACCGATAATTTCATTTTTAACATTTGCATAAATGGTTCCAAGGAGTGCTTTATTCTCTCCAGAAAAATGTAAAAGATTATCTTTATAATCAACCTTAATTCCAACAGGAAGAACAGTTGATGATTTTCCAAGCTTTCCTTCAAAATTAATTTCATTTTCTGACATAGAAACTTTTATATCTTCAGGAATAGAAATAGGGTTTCTTGCTAGTCTAGACATATTTTAGAAAACGCTTATTAGCACTTCCCCTCCTACTTTTTTTTCCCTTGCATCAGAGTCAGACATTACACCCTTTGAGGTTGATAAAATTGTAGTACCTAAACCTCCGATGGTCTTAGGTATGTCATCTACAGAACTATAAACTCTACAACCTTGTTTTGTAATTTTTTCGATTTTGTTAATTAACGGTGAGCCTTTGTAATATTTAAGTGTAATTGAAATATCTTTTTTTGTATCACCTAAAATTTCAAAGTTGTCAATATAACCCTCTTTTTTGAGCACATCACAAACGTTAACATTTAATTTTGAAAATATCGCTTTAACTGAGCCTTTATTGGCTTTTTGGCCATTTCTTATTCTTGTAATCATATCTGCTAGCGTGTCACTCATACTACCAACTCGCTTTCGTTAAACCTGGTATTTGACCCTTACCAGCCATATCTCTGATAGCTATTCTAGATAAATTAAATTTACTATAAACACCACGAGGCCTACCAGATAAGAAACATCTGTTTCGGTACCTTATTCTTGATGAATTTCTAGGTAAAGTCTCAAGTTTCATTTGTATCTTTACTCTTTCTTCGAATGGTAAATCTTTGTTGGATAAAAGGTTTTTTAATTTTTTTCTTTTTTCACTGAGTCTGTCAATCAGTACTTTTCTATTTATATTTTTTTGTATTGCGCTTTGTTTTGCCATGGTTAATTTAGAAATGGAAAGTTCATTAATTTTAAAAGTTCATACCCCTCTTTGTCATTATTTGCAGAAGTGGCAATAGTGATATCAAAACCAAAGATATTTTCAACATTTTCAACGCTGATTTCAGGAAAAATAATATGATCTTTAATACCTATAGTAATGTTACCTTGGCCATCAAATGACTTTTTGTTATAACCTCTGAAGTCTTTAATACGAGGCATGGCAATATTTACAAGTCTATCGTAAAACTCCATCATCATATTTTTTCTGAGGGTAACAGAGAGTCCTACTGGCATTCCTTTTCTAACTTTAAAGGAGGCAATAGCTTTTTTTGACATTCTAACAACTGGTGATTGACCAGTTATAAGAGATAAATCTTTTTTTATTTTTTCAATAGCTTTGTTGTCTTCTTTAATAGCTCCGATACCCGCGTTGATCACTATTTTTGATATTTTTGGAACAGCAAGCTTATGAGATATTTCTAGATTTTTGGCTAACTGGTCAGAGACATTGAAAAGTTCTTGAACTGAATTTGACATTAGTATTTGTCTCCTGATGATTTTAAAATTCTAATTTTTTTTCCACTTTCAATTTTGAAACCTACTTTAGAAGATTTTTTAGATTTCGAGTCATAAGCCAAAATATTTGAAATATGAATTGGCATTTCTTTGTCAACAATACCACCTTTAGACTCTTGAGATGGCTTTTGATGTTTTTTACTTACGTTGACACCAGATATAACAACTTTATCAGTAGAGTTTATGATTTTTGAAATCTTTCCAATCTTACCTTTATCTTTACCGACTCTCACAATGACTTCGTCACCTTTTTTGTATTTTTTAATCATTATAATACCTCAGGAGCTAAACTAACTATTTTCATCATATTTCTTTTTCTAAGCTCTCTTGTAACAGGTCCAAAAATTCTTGTCCCAATTGGTTCATTTTGTTTGTCTAAAAGAACAGCTGCATTAGAGTCAAATTTAATTGATGTACCATCTTCCCTAATTAACGGCTTTTTTGTTCTTACTATGATCGCTCTTTGTACTTCACCTTTTTTAACTTTAGATCTTGGAATAGCATCTTTGACTGAAACAACAATAATATCTCCTATTCTAGCATATCTTCTTTTTGATCCACCGATAACTTTTATGCAACTTATTAATCGTGCTCCAGAATTATCTGCTACTTGTAAATTTGACTCTGCTTGTATCATTATTTAATAACTTCCCATGATTTATTTTTAGAAATAGGTCTAGTTTCTTGAATTCTAACAGAGTCTCCCACAATAATTTTATTGTCGCTGTCATGAGCAAGGTATTTTTTTGAGACTCTTATTATTTTTTTATAAACAGGATGGGTAGTCTGTCTTGTTACCAAAACAGAGATGGTTTTATCGCCAGATTTTTTTACAACTTTTCCCGTTAAAATACGCTTAGGCATTTTTATTTTGCCTTTCTTTTGTTAATAGTGATGCGATTTGCTTTTTAACTTTTTTAAATTGAGAGGTATCTGTGAGTTGACCACTTTTTTTCATAATTTTAAGGTTAAATAACTCCTTTTTTAAAATACTTATATCTTTTTCAGCCATTAAAATTGATCCAATGATACAAATGTTGTTTTTACAGGTAATTTAGCAGATGCAAGTTCGAAAGCTTTTTTTGCTAAATGCTTATCAACACCATCGACCTCAAACATTATAGTTCCCGGTTTTACTCTGCAGACCCATCTATCTATTGCGCCTTTTCCTTTACCCATTCTAACTTCTGCTGGTTTTGCTGTGACTGGTACATCTGGGAAAACTCTAATCCAAAGTCTTCCAGCTCTTTTTAAAAATCTAGTGATAGCTCTTCTGGATGCCTCAATTTGCCTTGCTGTTACTCTTTCAGCATCTAACGATTTAAGTCCGTAATAACCAAATGTTAATTCATAATTACCCTTGGCACTGCCGTGTATTCTTCCTTTGTGCTGTTTTCTATATTTTGTATTCTTTGGTAATAACATTAATTAGTTTTCTCTTTTTTATCATCTGATCTATTTATTTTATTTTTACTCTCGCCTTTATAAAGCCAAACCTTAATTCCAATAATTCCATAAGTAGTTAAAGCTCGAGCAGTTGCGTAATCTATATCAGCTCTAAGGGTATGTAAAGGTACACTTCCCTCAGAAAACTTTTCTGATCTTGCTATTTCAGCGCCGCCCAATCTACCACCACATACAATTTTAATACCCTTAGCGCCAAGTTTAATTGCCGATAAACCTGACTTTTTCATCGCTTTTCTAAAAGCAACTCTCTTTTCAAGTTGTCTTGCGATAGAGTCAGCTACTAATGAGGCGTCTGTTTCAGGTTTTTTTATTTCTTTTATATCTAGTGAAATACTCTTATCAGATAATTTAGAAAGTCTATTTCTAAGTTTTTCAATATCCGCGCCTTTTTTACCGATAAGTACCCCTGGTTTCGAAGTGTGAATAATAATTTTTAGGTTTGCGGCAGCTCTTTCAATAATAACTGAACTTATTCCTGCTATAGAATAGTTCTTTTCTATATAATTTCTAATTTTATGATCTTCTTTTAAGAAAGTAGAGTAGCTTTTCTTTTCAAACCAAGTTGATTGCCAATATTTATTAATACCGACTCTTAACGAAGTTGGGTTAACTTTCTGTCCCATTATAATCTCTCCTCTAAAACTAAAGTTAACCTAGAAAAGGGTTTAATAATTTGAAAAGCCCTGCCCTTACTCATCGGTCTGAATCTTTTCATCCTTAAACTTTTGCCAACGTAAGCTTCTTTCACAAAAAGTTTGTCAATGTCTAAATTGTTATTATTTTCTGCATTAGCAACAGCAGAATTTAAAGTTTTTAGTACTTCTTTACTTACTCTTTTATTTGAAAATTTCAAAATATTTAAAGCTGAATTAATATCTTTTTTTCTTATATCTTTAACAATTAAGTTAAGCTTTTGGGAGCTAGTTCTTATCATTTTATTGATTGCTTTAACTTCTTTAGACATAATTATTTTTTACCCTGGACCGCTTTCTTATCACCTGAATGACCCTTGAAAACCCTAGTAGGCGAAAACTCACCAAGTTTATGGCCTACCATGTCTTCAGTTACGTAGACTGGTATAAAAGATTTACCATTATAAACGGAAATAGTTACTCCAACAAAATCAGGTATAATAGTTGATCTTCTTGACCATGTTTTAATTGGGGATTTTGAACTTTCTTCTTTTGATTTTTTAACTTTTTTGAATAGAGTTACATCAAAATAAGGTCCTTTCCATACAGATCTTGCCATTACTTTTTAGCCCTTCTTGATATAATCATCTTAGATGTAAATTTAATTCTTCTTGTCTTCTTACCTTTTGTTTTCATGCCCCATGGTGTTGAAGGATGTCTACCACCAGATGTTCTTCCTTCTCCTCCGCCGTGTGGGTGATCAACTGGATTCATTACCACACCTCTAACAGTAGGTCTTATACCTAGATGTCTTTTAATTCCGGCTTTACCAATTTTTTTATTTTTATTATCTTGATTAGATACCACCCCTATCGTAGCCATACATTCACCATGGACTAGTCTAGTTTCACGGGATGAAAGTTTAACCATTACATATTTTTCTTGTTCTCCTAATACCTGTGCAAAGGATCCTGCTGATCTACATAGTTTACCACCAGCTCCAGGTTTTAATTCAATGTTATGTATAGAGGTACCAGTTGGTATATTTTTAATCTTCATCGCATTACCAGATGATATTTCTGTTTTGGCTGATGAAATAACCTTATCACCAGTTTTTAAATCAGTAGGAGCAATAATGTACTCTTTTGTGTCTTGATAGTTAATCAGCGCTATAAAAGCACTTCTGTTAGGATCGTATTCTATTCTCTCTACTGTGCCAATTTTATCAAATGTATTTCTTTTAAAATTTACAAGTCTATATTTCTTCTTATGCCCACCGGATCTATGTCTAATTGTAATCTTACCAGTATTATTTCTACCAGAATTTGGTTGTAAGTCTTCAATTAAAGATTTTTCTGGACGTCCCTTAAACAACTGTGACTTGTCAATTTTAACTGTTTTTCTATAAGAAGGGGTTGTTGGTTTGTAAGTTATTAGTCCCATATTATACCTTACCACTCATATCTATTGTGTTACCCTCTTTAAGAGTAACTATTATTCTTTTAAGCTCTGATCTTGTACCTCTTTGAC
>CACMGP010000006.1 GCA_902613185.1 uncultured Alphaproteobacteria bacterium | reverse complement strand
AAATTCATATGAAATTTGATCAAGTCACTAGAGGGACTGTGGGAGGTTTTGGAGGTAAATCTAAAGATGCTGAGATTTTTGAAAAAGCTCTTGAATCTGGAAGTGATTGTTTAATCACAGGTAAGGCATGCGCAGAGGGTGGAAATTCTACAGTGTGGATGTTTATTGCTATCGGAATAGCAGCCTTGATTTATCTTGTTTATTTGCTTGTTAAACACAGAGATGGCCCAACAGTGTCTTTTATTATTGCCGCAATTGTTATTTTCTTCGGTTGTGTTTGGAGTGGCACGAGAGAGGCTTATTTCGTTAACGCTGATTTGGGTACCAACTTACAATATATTTTAAATTATGCTCCTCAGTATTTTACATCTGAATATCTAAGAGTTGGTGCAGGATTGCCTGATTTTTCATCTTCCTCGAGTGCTTTGGTTGGCCTCGCTTACGCTGTCGCAACTTTAGGAGGAATAGTTTTCTTTACATCTGCGATAGTAATAATTGCTATGCCAAGATTTAGAAAAGAAATTAAAACACAAACATTGGTATTATTTGCAATAGCAATTTCATTTATTGTATTTGCTGCAATATCTTATTACGGCATTGAATCAAATAGACAGAGTTTCTTTGGGATAGATGGATACGCTGTAATACTAATTTTATTTTTACTTTTTTTACTTACGGCACCAACTCTTTTCTCGAATATCAATTTGAATAATGTTTTCATTATTTTCCTCGGTGTATTAGCAATACTCGCTGTATACTTTTTAGCCTCACCATCTGGAACAATTATTACTGATGATGGAAGTAAGTTTTACTCTCCAATTATTACAGAATTAATTGTTGGCGATACATCATCAATAAACTATACAAGACCTATTCGCGGTGAATTTATCACAAGTGAAGTAACTTGGCTTAAAGAAGCAGCTCTAATTATATTTGCAATATTTGTATTTCAATTTTTTACATATTTAACAATGGGAGCAAAAATATCATTTGCTAGGTTCAGACCTTATATTGCTATTTTAAGTATAGCTGCATTAACATGGTCAGCGATGTTCTTCGCAATTGGTTACCCTTATTGGAAAATGATTTTAATTACTGCAATTGGAATAGCTATTTCGCCTCTGATATGGCAAGCGTTTGGTGTTTATAAAATAAAATTAAAATCTCAAGAAGGACTTGAAAAATGGGGAGGTCTATCAGAAGATAGAAAAGTTTAGTAAATGGAGAAAAGAACTCATAATTTTTTAAAAGGACTAGGAATTCTTTTTGCTGTTGCTGCTGGGATAGGTACCGCAGTTCTTGGTTATGTAGATAGAACTGATTGGATACAGGTTGCATTTTACTCTGTAGCTGTTGTCGCCATTATTCTTTGGGGATGGCATTTTTTCTTAGTTAGATGGTCTTATCGATCTTTAGTAAAGGAAGATGGTTCTCAACCTACCGAAACTACTGAAACCACAAGTAAAAGAAGCCTTTTTTGGGACCTTATTGCAAAGAACTGGATAGCTGTTACGGGATTCTTACTTCTTTTAGGTCTTTTTATACTACTGTGTTTCTTGGTACCCGGGTTCTTCTCAGGTAGAACAGTCGTATCAGCAATCATACTATTAGGTTTCTTAATCTTAGCATTTCTTGCATACAAATTTTTAAACATTAACAAAAGCGTAATTATAGGAGTCGCCGTATTAGTTGGTCTTTTTATAATAGGATCAGTTTCTATTGATGGCTTCTTATCATTGCAGAATATTAAATCTATGTTGGTTTTTGCTTCTTTCTTAGGGCTTGCAACTATTGGACAAACATTAGTTGTGATGTTAGGCGGCCTAGATTTATCAATACCATTTTTAATTGGCGCAACTAATTTAGGATTAATGTCACTTATTTCACTTGGAGTCCCTCCTTGGCTTGCGTTTATAGTTATTCTTGCATTTGGCACGATCGTCGGGCTTTTTAATGGGTTAATAAGTTTTAATCTCCAAGGTCAATCACTAATAGTCACGCTTGGAGTTGGCTTCATGGTAGTAGGCGGAGTGCAGATATTGGTATCACTTCCTACTGTTACAGGTGGAACTGTTTTTGGTGTTGTTCCAGATTGGTTAAAAAATTTGGCCTCATTAAATGGAAAATTTTTTGGTCTGCCAATACCTCCAGTTATTTTAATTTGGATATTGATTTCAATTTTATTAATTGTTGGACTTAGACACACTAAGTGGGGAAGGAATTTATATGCTGTTGGTGGAAAAAGGTTATCTGCTGACAGATTGTCAATTTCTGAGAGAGCATATTGGGTTGGAGTTTATGTCATTAGTGGATTCACTTCTGCAGCAACCGGGGCAATGTTACTTGGTTGGAGTGGTGGAGGGTTCATTGGTGTAGGTGATCAATATTTATTTTTAACAGTGGCAGCTGTGGCTGTAGGAGGAACTTCCTTATTAGGTGGATATGGAGGATACGGATTTACAGTAATCGGTGTTCTTGCACTTCAAGTCATTAGTACATTTTTGGCTGGACTAGGTTTAAGTTTTGAGGGGCAACAATTTATATTTGGTCTTCTTATTCTGCCTCTTGTTGCTCTTTATTCAAGAGCACCCCATATAAGGGAGCAAATATAAAAATAATGAGTTTAATCAACAGATTTTGTCGCTTTTACAATGAATATTTATTTCAAAATATGAAACAAAAATTATTATTAATTAAAGAGGACGGGTAATATGTACCTAAGAGGAATAAGTTTTAATGAATAAAATGCTTCTCCCTTACGACATCGTAGGGGGGTCTTTCTGGTTAATTTCTGTTGGCATGATTGGTGCCACTTTATTTTTCTTTTTTGAGCGCAGCAAAGTAAGCTCGAGATTTCATACACCGATGACAATGATAGCTGTCGTATGCTTGATGTCCTCTATACATTATTTCTTCGTAAAAAATCTGTGGGTAGTCAGCGGCACCGCCCCAACTTTATTAAGATATATAGATTGGTTTCTTAACTTTCCAATGCTTGTACTTATTTTTTATGCAATGCTTATGTCAGTTGTCAAAGTTAAACAAGGCATGTTCTGGAGATTATTGGTTGGAACTTTAGTTTTTGTTGTAGCAGGTTTCTTAGGTGCAGCGGGTTATATGAGCAAGACATTAGGTTTCATTGTTTGGTTGGCTGGATGGTTGTACATCCTTGGTGAGCTATATGTTGGAGAGGCTGGAAGAGCAAATGCTAGATGCGGAAACGAAAATGTACAAATGGTTTTCTTCTCAAACAGACTTATTATAACAATTGGATGGGCTATATATCCAATGGGATATTTCATAGAGCATTTGGGTGGGGGTATTGATCCCAACAGTGTTAATGTGATTTATAATTTAGCAGACTTTTTAAATAAAATAGTTTTTGGTTTAATAATTTACAAAGCAGCAATACAAGACATGAGAGTTAATGGACAATAACATCAACTTAGGAGGTGATAAATAGGTATGAACATTACTAGTGGTGCAGATATTATTGCAATAATAATCTTAATAGCGTTAGCAATAGCAATTATAGTTTACTTGCTACATTGGCTGTACAGGCGTTCCTCAAAGGAAATAGCGTTTGTTAGAACTGGTATGGGTGGTGAACAAGTTGTGATCAGCGGAGGTGCCTTCGTTTTACCTATTATTCATAACATTACCTCAGTGGGTATGAAAACTCTTTGTATAGAGGTTCAACGAAACGGCAGTAAATCTTTTATTACAAAAAATAGAATGAGGGCAGAAGTAACGGCTGAATTCTATGTAAGAGTAGCTCCTACAACTGAAGCAGTCTCAATAGCCGCGCAAACATTGGGAAATAGAACATTAGAGCCTGATCATTTAAAGGAGCTTGTTCAAGGTCGATTTGTTGATGGACTAGGTGTTGTAGCCGCAAAAATGAGCCTTGATGAAATTCAAGAGAATAGATCTGAGTACATTAAAAATGTTGCAGCTCATGTTGAAGAAGCCATTAAGCACACTGGTTTGGAGTTAGAGACTGTTTCATTGACATCTCTTAACCAAGCACCCGTGGGTGTATTCGACCCTTCAAATACATTTGATGCTGAGGGTTTAACTCAAATAACAGAATTTACTCAGTCACGTAAAAAGAAAAGAAATGATATTGAGAAAGATACAGAGGTAAGTATTCGAAATAAAAACCTCCAGTCTATCAAGCAAACTCTTGAAATCGAAAAAGAGGAAGAATTTTCAAAGTATCAACAAAAACGTGAGATCGAACAACAAAGAGCTATTGAAAATACTGAGACAGTAAAAACAAAAGCTGAGAAAGACAAAGAGTCTGAGCTGGCTGAAATCTCTTCAGAAAAAGATATTGAGATTGCAAAGATTAGCAAGAAAGACTTTGTTGAGATGGAAAAAAGTTTACAAGAAACTAAACTTATCCAAGAAATTGAGAAAAGAAGAAAAGAACAAAATGAGTTTAAACAACAAACTTCTATCGAGATTAAACAAAAAGATATTGAGACAGAAAAAACTATTCTTGAATTAGAAAGAGATGTTGAATTCAGTCGTCTAGAAAAACAAAGATCAGTTGATATCAAACTTGCTGAGGAAAAAGCTCAAACAGCAAAAGAAGAAGCTAGAAAAAGGTATGAGTCTGAAGAGGCTTATATTATGGCTGAGGAGCAAATTAAAAATGCAAAAACTGCTCAACAGAAAAATGTTGATGCGTTCAAAATTGCTGCTGAGCAAGAGACAAGAGTCTTAGATATTGAAAAGGCAAAAAGAATAGAAATTGAAGAAAAGCAAAAACAAATGGAAGTTCTAGAAAAATCTAAGTCAGTCTTAAAAACTAAAATGGAAGAAGAAAATGCTCGCGCTAAGGCTGTAGAAGCTGAGGAAAAAGTAAACACCATTAGAGATGTTGAACAAGCTGAGAAGACAAAAGCTCTTGGAGTAATAGACGCTAGTAAAAATGCTGAGAGAGAAAAGTTAGCATCGATGGCTGCAAAAATTAGATATGAAATTGAAGCAGCTGGCAAAAAGGCCCTTAATGAAGCGGAAAATGCTAGAAGTGATGCAAGTAGAAGAAGTGCACTTAGACAAAAACTCGCTGAAAAAATTGAGGGTATTATTAGAGAATGGGTTAGACCAATGCAAAACATTGATTCAATTAAAGTTGTCGATGTAAATGGATTACCTGGATTTAGTCAGGGAGGAGGTGCTGAAGGAAGCGGCAACGCTGATAACCCCTCTGCGTCCTCAGGTGGATATTCCAAAAAAGGATCTTTAGCAGATAATGTTGTGAATTCTGCTCTTCGATATAGAGCACAACAGCCGTTCTTAGATAGTCTTTTAAAAGAAATTGGTATGTCGCCCGGTGAGGCAAGTAATATCAGGAATATTTTAGGTGACTACGATGATCCTAAGAAGGACAAGCATATGAGATTTGATGAACAAGCCACAAAGACACCCAGGAAAAAGAAATAGGTATAAAACATGAGTATAGATGTAAAATCCTGGGCAAAAAAATATAAAGAGCTTACTGAAAAAGATGAAACCATAAAAGCGATGGCTAAATATTATACTTGTTCATTTCTTTTCGACATGGGTAGTGTGAAAGTAATTATCGAGATGCATGATGGAAAGGTAAAAAATATTAATACCAACCCTGGAGGTTTAGATCCATATGACTTTGCATTAAGGGCATCAGAGCAAACATGGAGAGAGTTTGCAAAGCCTGTTCCAAAACCTATGTTTCATGGTATCTATGCAGCCTCATTTAGAGAAGACCTTAAAATCGAGGGTAATCATTTAGTCTTAATGCAAAATCTTAGAAACTTTACTGTTCAATTTGAATTGCTAAGACAATCAGGAGTCCCAGTATGATCAAGAGAATTGAAAGGAAAAATTTATGGCAGTAAAACATCATGACCCAATAGGTAGATACGTTACCATCGAGGTAGATGGTCAACAGTATAAAGTCTTTTATCTTTCAAATGGAAAAGGCACTCCATTAGTATGTCAGCATACTGCTGGATGCCACAATCATCAGTGGAGAGGATTACTGGAAGATGAAGAAATTACTCAAAATTATCAAGTTATCGCTTACGACCTTCCAAGACATGGTAAATCAGATCCACCTCATAATACAGAATGGTGGAAAGAGGAGTACAAATTAACAGCAGAGCATTACTGTAATTTTATTGTAGAACTTTGTAAGGCCTTAGACCTTGAAAACCCTATATTTATGGGTTCTTCTTTTGGAGGAAACGTGGCTCTTCAATTAGCTCTGAAGTATCCTAATAAATTTAAAGCTGTCATTCCTGTCGAGGCTGCGCATTATTCCCCTGGCTTTTATATTGATTGGTGGAGGCATCCTCATGCCAATGCAGCTCAAGTGTGTGGTAGTGGTGTTTGGGATTTAATGGCCCCACAATCTCCAGATATGGATAGATGGTTAACTTGGCATTATTACACTCAAGGATCAGAGGCTTTTAAAGGAGACCTTCATTTTTATTCAGTTGATCATGATTTAAGAGATGAGCTTCAAAATATCGATGGTCACAAGTGCCCTGTTATCATGCTGACTGGTACCTATGACTACCTAACCCCTCCCGAAGCAACAGAAGATACTGCCAGACAAATAAAAGGAGGAGTTTATATTGAAATGAGAGATATTGGTCATTTCCCGATGAGTGAAAACCATGAAGTCTTTAGAGTATATTTATTAGAGGCACTCAGAATTATTAAGGAAAAGACTGATTACAACTCTTAATTCAAGTTTGAGTTATGGTCGCTAATCTTTATTGGTTTTTTTTCTTTCTTGTCCTATATATAAGCTTTTGTCTTTTTTGGGGAGCTAGAACTCTTAGAAAAAATAAAACCCCTGAGGCTTACTATTTAGCAGATAGAAGTGTATCTCCTTGGGTATTCTTTTTCTCTGCAACAGTAACTACATTTGCAGGCATAACTATCATTTCTTTTCCATCATTAATTTATGCAGATGGATACTCTTTTCTAGCTACTGCTGCAATTGTAATAACAATTCCTCTCGGAAGTATACTATTTTTTAAAAGGCAGTGGATGCTAAGTAGAAAATTTAATTTTATCACTCCAGGAGAGATGTATTATAAATATTATCAAAGTAATACTCTTAGAATTGTAGTACTAATAATCGGATTATTTTTTGCTGTTCCATTTCTTGGTATAATTATTGGATCAACAGGTAATGTTGTAGAGTTTATTAGCGGAGGTGAAATAACTAGAGACTCTGCAATGTGGGCACTAACTGCTGTTGTCTTATTTTATATAGTATCTGGTGGATTTAAACCCATGGTGAGTGTAAGCGTTGTTCAATCATGGTTATTTTTTGTTTTTTTCTTAGCACTTGGTGTTGGTGTATTTAATTACTTGGGAGGTTTAAGTTTTTTTGAAGACCTATCTATGGCGAATAGCTTTATATCTTTCGGAGCTTGGGGAACTACTGGAGGTTACGGAGGCGGTGATATTTCAGGATATTTCAACGTTCCTGGTGTAATTCAGTGGGTTGCAGGTATTGGAAAAAACAACCCATTAGGAGGACCTTGGACAGCAGTTATGATTTTATCCTTTACTCTCTCTTATATGGGTATTGTGCTTTCTCCTACATTTTCGATGTGGAGCTATTCAGTAAAATCACCGAGGTCATTTTATTTTTATCAAGTTTGGGGTTCAGGTGCTGTTGTTGGAATATTTTTATTTATATTCGCCCCTTTATTAGGTGTAGGAGCACATCTTCTTGGAGCTAATAGTATTGTTAATTCAAATGGTTTTGCCATTAACCAAATATTCCCTGAGCTAAGTCTACAAAATATATCATCTTTAATTTATGTGTTTGTTGAAAGCTTCAGTAATCTCTCACCAATCATTGTTGGATTTTTAGCAATATCCATAATTGCTGCTCTTCAATCTACATTATCTGCTTTTTTAATGACCTCAGGCAGCATGGTGGCAAGAGATCTCTATAGACCATATATCGATAGTAACCCTACATGGAAAAGGGAGTTATTAGTTGCTAGGTTAGCGATGTTGTTATTAAGCCTAGCGGCACTGTATCTTGCAACTTTTTTTGAAACTTCTCTAATACTACTTGGTGGATTAGCAATCGCTTTTGGTTTCCAATTGTTTCCTGTTTTACTTGGAATGCTTTGGTTTAAATGGATCACAAGAGGTGGGGCAATTCTTGGACTCATCACCGGATTAGGTTTTGTAACTTTAGCTGAAACTTTTGGTCATAAGCTAACAGGAAATTCTCTTCCTTGGGGGCGATGGCCACTAACAATCTACTCTGGGTTATGGGGTTTATTCTTTAATGTGATTGTATGTTTTTTATCCTCTATATTTGCAAGTAATGATACAGATAAAGAACATCGAGCGTCATTTCATAATTTTTTAAATGAACATATGGGTATTCACCCATCAAGAAAAAAAATAAAATCTCTTGCTTATGTCTTCTTTTTAATTTGGGCATTCTTTTCTATCGGCCCAGGGTTAATTTTCGGAAACTTAATATTTGGTAGTGCGGATCAAAGTTATGATAATTGGGTGATGGGAGTCCCTTCACTATGGGCTTACCAAATAATTTGGTGGGTAGCGGGTATATTTCTAATTTGGTTTTTAGCCAATAAGATGGACTTATCGACTTTGCCAAAAAAACCCATACTAAATGGTGATGAACATTTGGCACCTGACGATGTTGAGGAGCAAGGAAACTATATTGACAGAATGGGAGGAGGGTATGGTTGGCCACTTATATTAATAGGTATGGCTGTGGCAACTGTAATACTTTCCGTTTATGCATTATGATGATAAAATACTTAAAACTGAGGAGGAATAAGAATTTTTCGTATTGTGTTTCATTATTTGGAACAAAAAACTGTGCGAAAGGTTAACTATATCTAAAATAGAATTATGTCTGATTACAGCTATAAGCACCCGTCAAACGTCCAATTAAATAAAGGGCATAAACACACTGATGATTTTATTACCAAAAAATACATATTAAAAATGTTGAGAGATCCTCAAAAATTAAAATCTCTAATTGAAGAGCATAGAGCAACTCCAATTGGAAGGGCTGCTACTCGAGACCACGGCGTTATTCAGCACAGTCAAGATCTCCAAACATTATTAGATAAGTTAAGAAGAGGAAGTAAAGAAAATGGTTTTGTAACTGTTTGTTTAAGAAGGCATGAAGATTATAGAGTTGGAATAACAACAGGAGTTAGAGGTGAGCCAGTTGAAATTACTGAAGACTCTTATTCATCTGAGGAAGCATGTGAACATGCAATATTTTTAAAAAGAATTAACAGACTAATTGAGGAGTATAGCGGAGAAGAGTAATGTTAAAAATAACAGGTTATAGTGATAAGTACTCAGCTCACCCTGGCGAAGAGGTTAAATTTTATATTAATGCTGAATACAATGACAGTTATGAAGTTCAATTAGTCCGCTTAATACACGGTGATACAAATCCTGAAGGCCCAGGATATAAAGAGGCCGAAATAGATGCTAGTTGCAATGGAACCTATCAAGGGAAAAACCAGAGAATACATGGTGGATCATATATCATCATGCCCCAACACGATAATTTAAATCTAGAAAGCTTCACTATGCAGGCTTACATTTTCCCAACCACCCCTGACAAAGGCAGACAAGGAATTTTCACCAAATTTAATGAAGAAGAAAAAAAAGGCTATGGCCTTTTCGTTAATGATGAAGGCTGTTTATCTGTAGAAATTGGTGATGGCTCTCAGGTTGTTACTGTCTCCTCAGAAAAAAAGCTTTTAAGAAAGGTCTGGTATCTGGTTATTGCAACATTTGATGCTCAATCTAGAAGGCTTACCCTTCATCAAGAACCCAGAGTTACATCTACAAATGGTGGCTTGGGTATGGCTATTTTGAATCCAATTGAAGAAACCTCAGCTATTATTGAGACCACTAGCTCAGTTTTACCTGCTGCTAATGACGCTCCATTGTTAATTGCTGCCACAACACTCAACAATAGATCAGGAAGACATATTTCTGGCGGACATTTTAAAGAGGTACCTCACCCTATTGAATTACCTGAGCAAACAAAGACATTTAATGGAAAGATAGACAGACCTAGATTATCTAATATTGCGCTATCGAAGGCTGAAATTGAAACACTTGCATCAAGCTATGATGAGTGTAATACCACTGTCAGGTCAACAGTCGTAGGTGCCTGGGATTTTCATGCGAATATTGGCAAAAATATTGCCTCAACAAAGATTGTTGATACTTCTCCAAATAATCACCACGGATTTATTATTAATATGCCAAACAGAGGTATGACAGGACATAACTGGACAGCGGATGAAATGGTTTTCCATCATAAACCTGAGGAATACGGTGCAATTCATTTTCATGACGATGATATAGACGATGCAAGATGGGATGTAGACTTTACTTTAAAAGTACCTGAGGGATTAAAAAGTGGTGTCTACGCTGCAAGACTAAGAGTAGACGGACGAGAGGAATCAGAAAATGAGGACTATATTCCATTTTGTGTTAAACCTCCCAAGGGGACAGCAACTGCAAAAACTTTATTCTTATTGCCTACTAATAGTTACATGGCTTACTCCAATGATAATCTTGGAACCAACTCTGTGGTAGCACAATTGCTTGCAGGTAAAGTGCCTGTGCTTGAGCCAGCAGATTTATATTTAAATGAACATAGAGAATACGGGCTATCAACTTATTCACTTCACTCAGACGGACATGGTGTATCAATATCATCAAGACTAAGACCAATCCTTAATATGAGACCCAAATACAGACATTGGCTTTCTCCTTCATTATGGCAACTCAATGCCGACTTACATCTTACTGATTGGCTAGAAGAAAAAGGTTTTGATTTTGATGTTCTGACAGACGAGGATTTGGAACATGAAGGTATAAATTTATTAAATCGTTATAAAGTTGTGATGACTGGAAGTCACCCTGAGTATTCATCTGAGAAATATATGGATGCTCTAGAGTCATATCAAATGCAGGGTGGTAGATGTTTTTATCTAGGATCAGATGGATTTTATTGGATTAGTGAGTATCATCCTGACAACCCTAATATTACCGAAGTTCGAAAAGGTGAAGCAGGCACAAGAGCATGGACATCTAACCCAGGTGAATACAATAATGCTTTTGATGGTAAATATGGAGGTATGTGGAGAGCTCGAGGAAGAATACCTTCTAAAGTTTGTGGGTTAACTTTCACATCTTATGGATTTGACGTGTCCTCATACTACAAAAGAGAAGAAGATAGTTTTAAACCTGAATGTTCATGGATCTTTGAGGGGATTGGAGCAGATGAGGTGATTGGTGATTTTGGTTTAGTTGGTGGAGGAGCTGCCGGTTTGGAGTTAGACAGATACGACTTAGAATTTGGAACCCCACATAATGCTTATTATTTGGCTCGCTCGCAGGATCACTCTAATATGATGTTGCAAGTTAACGAGGAAATACATTTTGCTGTTCGTGGTTACTATGGTGGTGGTCATGAAAATCCAATGGTCAGAGCTGATATGATTTACTATAAAACACCTAACAATGGAGCAATGTTTGCACCAGGGTCTTTGGCTTGGTGCGGTAGTCTCTCACATAATAATTACAATAATAATGTCTCTAGAATAATGGAAAATACGCTTAAAGGTTTCTTAAAGGACGGGCCTTTACCTTAAAGTATGAAAAAACAAAATATGCAGGAGATTCCATGGGGGAAAGAGACACTTGGCGCTCTGGATACTCCATTAAATGAATTAGAAAAAAAAGCACTTCAAAATCTAGACATCGATAAATTAAACGATATGGCAGAGTGCCTTTTTGCTTTGAATAATAGACATTATGGTCCTATTCCTGGGACATATATGGTCATGTGTGTTGAACCCGGTAAAACCTGGTGTGTTGGACAGCTCAGTGCTGATAGAGCAAAACCTTTTGTTCTTTTTCCTGAACTTGTTTTCGACTCAGTTGAAAAAGCAACAAAAGCTGCCGAAGCTCTTAAGGCTGAAAAAGCTGAGAGCGTACCCTGTAGAAATATCTAACGACATGGCTAAAGCCAATGTCATGATTGATAATCAAAAAACTAGAGTTACAGAGTGGTCTTTTGAAGTTGGGGACTCAACTGGCCAGCATATTCATGAATACGATTATGTGGTAGTGCCCTTGTTAGATGGGGAGCTAAAAATTGTTAATCATGATGGTGAGGAGACAATTTCAAAACTAGCAAAAGGTGGATCCTACTTTAGAGAAAAGGGAGTTAACCACAATGTATTTAATAACAATGATTTTATTTATAAATTTATTGAGATAGAATTTAAGTAGATGGAAAAAAAATTAAGCGTTAGTTACAAAAAATCTGATTTAGATCAATTTGATAAAATTATTACAAATAAACAAACAGATCAAAAAGTAAAAGAATATTCCATAAAAGAAGCAATTGAAGAGTCAAAAAAAGAATATAGTCACTTAACGAACTCACAAGTTTCTACTGACATGAGGCTCTATATGTTCCAGACCGGAACTCTAAAAACGAAAATGAAATATATTAAAATGAATCAATCTAATGAGGACTTTGAGATACCTGTTCCATGGTTTTTGATAAGACACCCAAAAGGGGATGTGGTCATTGACGGAGGCAATGCAAAAGAGGTCAGTGAAGATAAACATGCTCATTGGGGTTCTGTTGTTGCGGCTTATGATCCAATTATGGGAAAAACTGAAAATTGTATTGATCAACTTAACTCTATTGGGGTTAATCCAGCAGGTATAAGATATGTCTTACATTCTCATCTTCACCTCGATCACTCAGGTGGTGTTGGAAGGTTTCCTAATGCAACACACCTAGTTCAACAAAAGGAATATGATTATGCTTTTAATCCTGATTGGTTCTCAAAGCCTGCATATATAAGAAAAGACTTTGATAAACCTGGAATTAATTGGAAATTTTTAAGAGATAAAAATGATGATTTTTATGACTTATATGGCGACGGATCAATAATTGTAATTTTTACTCCGGGGCATGCACCGGGCCATCAGTCTTTTTTAGTTAATTTACCAAATTCAGGTTATGTATTGCTTACTATAGATGCAGCTTACACAATGGATCATTGGAACAATTTAACACTACCAGGTCTTGTTTGCTCTGCTGTTGACGTTGTTGACTCTGTAAAAAAACTCAAAAAAATTGCAAAAGACAAAAATGCTACAGTAGTCACAGGGCACGACCCGCATGCTTGGGAAGAATTTAAAAAAGCCCCTATGTTTTATTACGACTAGTTTATGTCTGATTATTTCAAAGATATACCGACAATTAAATATGAAGGTAGAGACTCTACTAATCCACTTTCATTTAAATTTTATGATGCTAATAAAAAAATTCTAGGAAAAACATTAGAGGAACATCTGAGAATGGCAGTATGTTACTGGCACACTTTTAATTGGCCAGGGGGTGACCCTTTTGGAGGACAGACATTTTTAAGACCATGGATGGAAGCAGGAGATAAAATAGAACAAGCAAAAGATAAGCTCAATAATGCATTCGATTTTTTTGAAAAATTAGGAATACCATATTTCTGTTTTCATGACGTAGATGTTGCTCCAGAGGGTAAAAGTTTTTTGGAGACAGAAAAAATTCAAAAAACCATTATCGATGAAATTTCAAAAAAACTTGAAACAAGTAAAGTAAAACTTCTTTGGGGAACAGCAAATTTATTTAGCCACCGCAGGTACATGTCTGGTGCTGCTACTAATCCTGATCCTGATGTTTTTCAATATGCAGCTGCTCAAGTGAAGATGTGTATGGAAAATACAATGTTTTTAGGTGGACAAAATTATGTTTTATGGGGAGGCAGAGAGGGTTACGAAACAATTTTAAATACTAATATGAAACAAGAATATGATCAGCTTGGTAGATTTTTGAACATGGTAGCTGAGCATAAGCACAAAATTGGTTTTAAGGGTCTACTCCTCATTGAGCCGAAACCCCATGAGCCAACGAAACATCAATATGATTTTGACTCTGCTAATGTTTTTGCATTTCTTCAAAAATATGGTTTAGAAAGAGAATTCAAGCTAAATATCGAACAAAATCACGCTATTTTAGCAAAACATTCATTCGAGCACGAGATTGCATATGCACTTTCCAATGACATCTTTGGGAGTATTGATATTAACAGAGGAGACTATTTAGTAGGATGGGACACAGACCAATTCCCAAACAATGTAGAAGAATTAGTTTTGCCTTTTTACTACATTTTTAAAAATGGTGGTTTTTCCTCAGGAGGTCTCAACATGGATGCTAAGATTAGAAGACAATCAATAGATCCTGAGGATCTATTCTATGCGCATATTGGCTCTATGGATACTTGTGCAAGAACTCTTATGGCTGTTGAAAAAATGATTAATGATGGAAGTTATGAAAATTTTTTAAAACAAAGATATGAACAGTGGGCCTCTGAAAAACAACTCATGACTTCAATGTCTCTTGAAGATATTCATAAAAATGTCATTGCTAAAAATTTAAACCCTCAACCAAAGTCCGGTCGCCAAGAATATCTTGAAAATCTAATTAATTCTTTTGTCGATTGAGTCGATGAAAATTACAAAATTTCTATTTGATTTAGGTAATGTTTTTTTTGATTGGGATCCACATTATGTATTTAAAAATATCATTCCTGATCAAACTAAAAGAGAATATTTTATGAATACAATCGCGTTCCCTCATTTAGATATGAGATGCGATGCTGGAGTAAAAATTGATGACGCAGTTAAAGATGCAATAAAAAATTTCCCTAATTACGAGAATGAAATAAAGCAATATTATCCAAATCACAGGAATATGGTTAACGGGGTTTATCAAGATACAGTTGATATTTTTCGAAAAATAAAATCAAGTGGTTACCCCTGCTATGTCTTGTCAAACTGGTCAGATGAGACTTATGAGGGTATGGAAGATCAACACCCATTCCTGAAAGAATTTGATGATAAAATTATCTCTGGTAGAGAGTTTTTAGTAAAACCAGACCCTGAAATTTATAAATTAGCGATTTCAAGATTTAATTTAACACCTGAACAAACTCTTTTCATTGATGATCGTATTGAAAATATTGAGGCGGCGCAATCACTTGGCTTTCAAACTATTCATTTAACTGACCCACTGACAATAAAAAGTCAAATAGCAAAACATATAATTGTTTAAATTAGACAATAAAATAGGCCTAGGATTGGCTTCTCTTGGGAGGCCCGGATATATAAACATTGGTCATAGTTCAGATTTAGGTAGCGACATATCAAAAAATTCTATGAGATCTCATTGTCACGATGTTCTTAGCCATGCCTACAAGAGAGGTATTCGATATTTCGATGCGGCAAGGGTATATGGAGATGCTGAGGAATTTTTATCTAGTTGGATTAGAGCTCAAAAACAATTTGATGGTTTTGTAGGGTCTAAGTGGGGCTATGAATATTTAGCAAATTGGGAAGTTCAGGCAGATCAACATGAAAGAAAAGATCACTCAGTTGAATTTTTAAAACAACAATGGGTGGAGACAAGACTTAATTTAGGAAAAAGTATTGATCTTTACCACATTCATTCTGTCAATTCAGAAAGTAAAGTCTTAGATGATATTAATGTTCTAAAAGAGCTTGAGACAATAAAGAAAAATGGAATAGAAATAGGAATCTCAACAAGCGGACCAGATCAAGAGAAAACTATTAATGACCTTTTAATTAAGAATGAAAAACTTAATCTATTTTCCTATTTACAAACGACCATTAATATCTTTGACCAATCTTGTATTTCAATTTTAAAAGAAGTATCTGAAAAAAAGATAAATGTAATTGCAAAAGAGATTTTCTCAAATGGAAGACTAACTAATTCAAATAAAGAATTTCATCAAAATAAAATTAAAGAATTAAAGTCAGTTGCCTCATCTATGGATTTAACTTTGGAGCAATTGTCTTATCTTTGGGTTTATCGACTACCGTTTGTTAAAATTTGTCTAACAGGAGCATCAACAATCAAACAGTTGGATGAAAATTTAAGTTGTCTTGAAAAAATAGATACCGAATTGCCCTCTCTTGAGTCTTTTAGCTTGTCCACTCAAGATTATTGGGAAACACGTAAAAAACTAAGTTGGAATTAATTGAAACTTACCCAGCTTGAATTTGATGAGCTAGAGGCGATTGACCTTTCGATAAATTTAATACCCTCAAGACCATCTTCTACACTTGGAAAATGGTGATTTCCCTCATTAAATTTGCCATTTTTCTGATCAATTAGTGCATTAGCTACATCTGTATATATATTTGCAAAGCCCTCTAAATATCCCTCGGGGTGTCCAGCAGGAATTCTAGTAACATCCCCCGCATCGCTCATAGCACCTGATCCACCCCTTGTAATTTTTTGTTTGGGTTCTCCAAATTTTGTAAAGTAAAGGTAATTTGGATCTTCTTGACACCATTCTAGTCCTGCCTTATTACCATAAATTCTTATTTGTAAATGATTTTCATTTCCTGGGGCTACTTGAGAAGACCAGATAGTACCTTTTGCTCCTCCTTTAAATCGTATAGATATTTGAGCATTATCATCTAATTTTCTCCCAGGCACAAAAGATGTTAACTCTGCAGATATCTCCTCTGTATTAAGATCAGTTATAAACCTAATAAGATTGTAAGCATGAGTTCCAATGTCACCAATACATCCACCAGCACCTGATTGATTAGGATCAGTTCTCCAAGAGGCCTGTTTGTTTCCCCCATCATTAATTCTATTTTCTAAATCTTCGGTCAGCCAATCTTGAGCATACTCTGCTTGAATGACTCTTATTTCACCTAAGTCACCTCTCTTACAAAGAGCTCTGGCATTCCTAATCATGGGATAACCAGTGTAGTTATGAGTTAAAGCAAAAAGAACGTTATTGTCTTTTTTACATTTTATAAGTTCCTCACATTGATTAACATTCATGGCAAGGGGTTTGTCACAAATTATGTTAAAACCTTTCTCCATAAAAGCTTTAGCGATCGGATGGTGCATATGATTTGGTGTCACAATAGCTACAGCATCTATTTTATCCTCTCTGATCAATTCTTTTTCGACCATTTCAAGGTAGTCTTTATAATTCCTTTCATCTGCTATTCCAATATCTCTGCCAGAGGCTTGAGCTTTCTCAGGATTAGATGAAAAGGCACCAGCGACCAGTTCAAAGCGGTCATCAATTCTAGATGCAATACGGTGAACCTCTCCAATAAATGCTCCTGAGCCGCCACCAACCATTCCTAATTTTAATTTTTTGGTCATATTATCATTTAATTCCAAGCATTTTTTTGTTCGCATCCTGATCAGTGCCAGCATCGGCAAAATCATCGAAAGCATTCTCGGTAACTCTAATTAAATGATCTTTAATAAATACAGAGCCCTCTTTAGCTCCGTCTTCAGGATGTTTCAAAGCACACTCCCATTCTAAAACAGCCCATCCATCAAAGCCGTAAGTAGTAAGTTTGGAGAAAATTGACTTGAAATCTACTTGCCCATCCCCTAAAGATCTAAATCGACCAGCTCTGTTTTTCCAAGATTGAAATCCACTATAGACTCCTTGTTTACCAGTGGGATTGAGTTCTGCGTCTTTGACATGAAACATTTTTATTTTCTCGTGATAAATGTCAATATGCTGCAAATAATCTAAATGCTGCAAAACAAAGTGGCTTGGATCATATAACATGTTGCAGCGTTCATGATTACCAACTTTATCTAGAAACATTTCAAAAGTTATTCCATCAAAAAGATCCTCGCCTGGATGAATTTCATAACACAAATTCACCCCACACTCATCAAATTCATTAAGAATTGGTTTCCACCTTTTAGCTAGTTCATCAAATGCAGTTTCAACTAACCCTTCTGGTCTTTGAGGCCATGGATAAACATATGGCCAAGCCAATGCTCCTGAAAAAGTAACATGTTCAGTCAATCCAAAATTTTTTGAAGCTTTAGCAGCCATTATTAATTGATCGACTGCCCATTGCTGCCTTGCAGATGGATTTCCTCTAACCTCTGAGGCTGCAAAACCATCAAATACAGAGTCATATGCAGGATGAACGGCTACAAGCTGACCTTGAAGATGTGTCGATATTTCAGTTAGATTTAAATTAAAACTTTTAAGAGTCCCTTTTATCTCGTCACAGTAATCTTTGCTTTCAGATGCTTGTTTTAGATTAATTAACCTCTCATCCCAACTAGGTATTTGAACACCTAGGTATCCTAAATCACTTGCCCATTTAGAGATATTTTCTAAATTGTTAAACGGAGTATCATCTCCAGCAAATTGAGCTAAAAATATTGCTGGACCTTTAATAGACATTTTTTTACCCCCTCCTGCGACAAACTATATTATTACAGTTAACTGCTATTTAAAATGTTTTTAAATTTATGAATAATCTGCATTTATAAATATATAAAAAGACTGTATAATCAGCCAGTTTTGTTATTAAAGAGGAGGAATAATAACATGAGAAAAATACTATCTGTATTTCTAGTTCCTGTTTTTGCCTTACTTTTTTCTTTTAATGCTAAATCTGAGTCTTTGACTTTGGGCTGGGCCGCTTGGGATCCTGCTAATGCCTTACAAGAATTAAGTAAAGAATTTACAGCTGAAACAGGCGTTGAAATGAACTTCGAATTTGTGCCATGGCCAAATTTTGCTGAGAGAATGCTTAACGAGTTAAATAACCAAGGTAAAACTTTTGACTTGTTAATTGGTGACTCACAGTGGATTGGACAAGGTGCGGAATATGGTCACTATGTTAAGTTAAATGATTTCTTTGATGCCAACGGAATTTCAATGGATGATTTTAACCCAGCGACTGTTTACGCTTATTCAACATGGCCAAAAGGATCACCTAACTATTACGCTCTTCCAGCAATGGGTGATGCTTTAGCATGGGCTTATCGAAAAGACTGGTTTGATAGACCAGAGCTTCAAGCTGAATTTAAAAGTAAGCATGGATATGATCTAGGTGTTCCAAAAACTTGGGATGAGTTATATGACATGTGTACTTTCTTCCAAGGAAGAGAAATTGATGGACAAGTAAGATATGGTGCAGCTATCAATACAGAGCGTGGATCTGAAGGTATCACCATGGGTGTAACAGCAGCCATGTATGCATGGGGTATGCAGTACGAAAATCCTGATAACCCATACGAGATGGACGGTTATTTTAACTCAGATGCTTCTGTAGAGGCTGTTGAATTTTATAGAAAAATGTACGAAGACTGTGCACCTCCAGGGCACTCAGATGCTTATATGGTCGCAAATCTTGATGCATATAAATCAGGACAGGTTGCATTTCAAATGAACTGGTATGCTTTCTGGCCGGGTGTTTCTAAAGAAGACAGTGACGGAAGAGTTTCTGGTTTCTTTGCTAACCCATGTCAAAACGTATGTGCAGCTACTCTTGGTGGTCAAGGTATCTCAGTTGTGAGTTACTCTGACAAACAAGACTTGGCTCTTGAATACATGAAGTGGTTTGCAAAGCCAGATATTCAACAAAAATGGTGGGATTTAGGAGGATATTCATGTCATATGGATGTTCTTGGATCACCTGATTTCGTTGACTCAGCTGTGTACGCACAAGGCTTCCTTGACTCAATGGGCATCGTCAAAGACTTTTGGCAAGAGCCTACATTTGTTGAATTAATGCTTCCAATGCAGGAGAGAATTCATGACTACGTTGTGAATGGAAAAGGTTCTGCAAAAGACGCATTAGACAAAATTATTGATGATTGGACTGAAGTCTTCGAAGACGACGGTAAAATTTAATCACTAAATTAATATAAAGGGTGGGATCAATCCCACCCTTCAATCTAAAACATATATGAAAAGTGCTGTTAAAAAGTTCAAAGGCTTATCTGATAAAGCAATAGCCTGGATTTTCATAGCACCAACTTTAATTCTATTACTTGCTATAAATATTTATCCACTCATCTATGCCATAAGAATGTCATTCACCAATTTTTATGCCAATAAAATAGGTAGAGAAGTAAAATTTGTGGGTTTAAAAAACTATAAAAAGATTTTAGGAAAAGAAGAGATATGGGAAAAGATGCAGATAACTGCCCACTTCGTTTGTTGGACATTAGTCTTACAAGCATTAATTGGATTGGGTCTTGCTCTTCTTTTAAATAAAAAATTTAAAGGCAATGAACTACTCACTACTTTAATAGTTTTACCAATGATGCTCTCCCCCGCAGTCGTAGGTGTATTTTGGACTTACTTATATAATCCTCAAGTAGGTTTATTTAATTACGTAGTTAATTTTTTCTATGACTTTGGTATTTTTGATATGATTGGTTCAAGCACTTTAGCCCCTTGGTCAATTGTGATTGTCGATACATGGATGTGGACACCTTTTACCATGTTAATTTGTCTGGCAGGATTAAGATCAATCCCAAATTATTTGTACGAGGCTGCAGAAGTTGACCGAGCTAGTAAGTGGCAGCAATTTATCCATATAACATTGCCATCTGTCCTTCCTTTTCTACTTCTTGCATTATTATTTAGAGGGATCGAGAATTTCAAAATGTTTGATCTGGTCGCTGAGCTTACTTCAGGGGGTCCAGGATCGGCGACAGAACTAGCATCAATCAATTTAAAACGTGAAGCATTTGAAAAATGGAAAACAGGTTACAGTTCTGCTTTTGCTGTAATATTATTTGTCACCATATTCGGCTTTGGAAATGTGTATGTAAAAGTTATGAACAAAATTAAAGAGCGATAATGGACACTTCAAGATCACCACTAGAGGCAACAGGATTCTCAAGAAAATTAGCTGCTACTATCATCATCGTTTACATGATTGTAACACTTATACCGATCACATGGATGGTTGCTACAAGCTTTAAAAGTGTTGATAGTGCTATCTCTTACCCACCAGAGGTCTTTTTTGAACCATCTTTAGAGGGCTATGTGAATTTATTTACAAATCGATCAAGACAACCAAAGGATTATTTGGACTCTCTTCCACCACCAGATACATGGTATGAGGAGTTAGTTCGCAGTAGAGAAATGGTCATAACAGGACCATCAAAATTTTTACCGAGGTATTCCAATTCTTTAATAATTGGATTTGGTGCAACGTTCTTTTCGGTATTTTTAGGCTCCTTAGCTGCCTACGCTCTTTCTAGATTTAAAGTCCCACTGAAAGATGATTTATTATTTTTTATTTTATCTACGAGAATGTTCCCACCAATAGCAGTGGCAGTACCTATATTTATTATGTACAGAAAACTTGGTCTCGGTGATACTCATGTTGGCATGATTATTTTGTACACTGTTGTAAATTTAAGTTTGTCAGTTTGGCTGTTAAAAGGCTTTATGGACGAGATACCGAGAGAGTATGAGGAGGCTGCGATGATAGATGGTTACTCTAGAATGCAAGCATTTTTTAAAGTAGTCCTTCCGCAAGCAACTACAGGTATTGCAGCAACAGCAATTTTCTGCATGATATTTTCGTGGAATGAATATGCATTTGCTGTTTTACTAACACAATTTAATGCGCAAACTGCACCACCATTTATCCCAACAATTATAGGAGAGGGTGGTCTTGATTGGCCTGCTATTGGAGCAGGGACAACATTATTTTTAATCCCAGTGATGATATTTACAGTTGTATTGAGAAAGCATCTTCTAAGGGGAATAACATTTGGAGCGGTGAGAAAATAATGGCTGAGAAAAAAAGTTTATTGAGAAGAATTTTTAGAAGATCCATTTGGGAAAATGCATCAACTGTTTTAATTTTATTGGGTGTATTTATGTTGATGCAGCCTTTTGCTATGTGGATGTATACATACTCTTTTATCGTTATTTTGGTGGGAACTATCGGATTTGTGATCACAAGTCATTTCCCAGATTAGCCATGGCAGAAATAGAAATTAAAAATTTACATAAATCTTTTGGAGATTTCGTAGCAGTGAAAAACTCCAATCTTATTATTGAAAATAAAGAATTCTTCGTTTTACTCGGTCCTTCAGGTTGTGGAAAAACTACCACTTTAAGAATGATTGCTGGTTTAGAACTACCAACTTCTGGAAATATATATTTGGATAAGGAAGATGTGGGCTATCTAAGGGCCTCTCAGCGAGATATAGCCTTTGTTTTTCAGCTTTTTGCACTCTATCCACACATGAATGTAAGAAATAATCTGGCTTTCCCACTGAAAATGCAAAAGCTCTCACGAAGCGAAGTAGATGCTAAAGTTCTTGAAGCTGCAAAGCTTCTTAGAATTGATCACTTATTAAAATCAAAAGTATCCTCTTTAGCAGGAGGTGATCGCCAACGTGTTGCACTCGGAAGAGCACTAGTCAGAAGACCTAAAGCATTTTTAATGGACGAACCCTTGGGCACACTTGATGCAGAATTTAGAGAATTGATGTGTTTGGAATTAAGAAAACTTCACGATGATATTGATGCAACTACAGTTTATGTAACACACGATCAACAAGAGGCAATGTCGATGGCTGATCGAATAGCAGTAATGAATGAGGGAGTGGTGTTGCAGGCAGACTCACCAAAAGTTATTTATAATAAACCTAAAACAAAGTTTGTTGCCAATTTTATTGGATCTCCAGGAATGAACTTCATACCAATAAATGAAAAAATTTCTCCAAGTCAATCAAGTATTAAATTACTAGACTCATCATTAAATATTCCTGAACAAAAAGAAGGAACAGACTCAAATGAAAATTTTTTAGGTGTAAGGCCAGAGAATTTAAAATTAGTTTCTGAAAATGGTGTAAAAGGCAATGTCTTTGGTGTTGAATATTTAGGTTCAAGAAAAATTCTTACAATTGAAACTCAACTTGGAAATATAAAAATTAGGGTTGATAGTGACACACAAGTTAATATTAATGAGCAAATTCAATTTGATACTCTTAATAATAATCAAATAATTTTTGATGGTTCAAATGATAAGGCACTTCAAAGTGAGTTCATGAGTTAATGTCTAAAGTAGAACTACAAAATATTACAAAAATATATGATAAAACTATAAAGGCTTTAGATGATATTAGCTTTACAGTAAATGATGGAGAGTTTTTTGTTTTATTGGGCCCAACCGGTGCAGGTAAAACAACAACATTAAGATCAATAGCAGGTTTGGAAAAAATTGATAAAGGAAAGATCCTTTTTGATGATGAAGATTTCTCTGAGGCTCAACCTGCAGCAAGAGACACAGCGTTTGTTTTTCAACAATACTCTTTGTACCCTCATTATAAGGTTTACGACAATTTAGCATTTCCTCTTCGATCCCCTCTTAGAAAAATCCCAGAAGATAAGATTAGAGAAAAAGTCACAAATATAGCGGAAATGTTGAAGATTTCAGCTAAATTAGACAACAAAGCTACTGAATTATCAGGGGGAGAAATGCAAAGAGTTGCGATAGGTCGTGCTCTAGTTAGAGACCCAAGTATATATTTAATGGATGAGCCCCTTTCATCCCTTGATGCAAAATTAAGGGAAAGTTTGAGAGTCGAACTAAAAAAAATCCAATTAAATTTAGGCTCCACAATTCTCTACGTCACACATGATCAAGCTGAAGCTACAACTATGGCAGATCGCATCGGAGTATTAGAAAATGGTAAGATCGCCCAGATTGATAAACCAGAAGATATATACAATAACCCAAAATCTATTTATGTTGCAAATAGATTAGGCTCACCAAAAATTAATATTCTCAACAGAGCTTCTTTAAATACTTCATCACCAGATAAAGCAAGTCAACTTGGTCTAAGACCCGAGCACATTAAGATAGGAGAAGGTGAATTTTCTGGCTCAATTAAAACTGTTGAGTCTCTCGGTGCAGAAACGGTTGTAGAGTTAGATTTTAATGGAGCAGAAATTTTATCCTTATATCAAGGAGCTTTCCAAGGACAAAAAGGGGACAAAGTAAATTTTGCAATAGATCAAAATAAAATTTTATTTTTTGACGAAAAAGGAATGAGTGTGCAATGAGTGTTAATTTTTTAATCCATAGAGCAAAAGAAATTCAAGCTGTAATTGATGCAAATGCAAGTGAAATAGAAAAATTGGACCAAGAAATAGGAGATGGGGATCATATTTTTAATGTCCAAAGAGGGATCAAGCTTGTTATAGAATTAGAAGCTGTTATTAAAGATTTGCCAATGTCTAAAGCTCTAAACCAAATAGCAATGAAAGTTCTTTCTGGTATAGGTGGCTCATCTGGAGCCTTGTTTGGCACATTGTTTATGACTATGGCCAAAGGAAACGATATCGATAATGGTGTTGATTATAAAAAAGCAATTGAAATTTTTGCAGATGGCGTTGAAGCTGTAAAACAAAGAGGTAAAGCAGATGTAGGTGAAAAAACAATGATGGATGTTCTCATACCTGTATCTAACTGCCTTAAAAAAGGTGTCGATGATAACAAAGATGTTAAAGAGATACTTAAAGAAGCTATAGAAGTCGCGGAAAAAGGGATGTTTTCAACAAAAGATCTTTTAGCTACAAAAGGGAGAGCTTCTTTTTTAGGAGAGCGAGCGAAAGGTCATATCGATCCTGGAGCCAGGTCTTCACAATTAATGATAAAAACTGTCTGTGAGTCAGTGTTAAATAGTTAGGAGGATACTATGAAAAAATTTATGAATTCAGCGGATGATTTTCTAAAGGAGAGTCTGCAAGGTTTTGGTGCTGCGCATCAAGATATTGTTAACTGCAACTACGACCCCAACTTCATCACCAGAGCCACTCCCACAAAAGAGGGAAAAGTAGCTCTAATCAGTGGAGGGGGGAGTGGACACGAACCCATGCATGGTGGCTTAGTCGGCTACGGCATGCTGGATGCAGCCTGCCCTGGATTTGTTTTTTCATCACCCACACCTGATCAAATGTTAGCTGCTGCTGAAAAAGTAGACAGCGGAGCTGGAGTTTTATTTATCGTTAAAAACTATTCTGGAGATGTAATGAATTTCCAAATGGCAGCTGAGATGATGCAAGGTCCAAATGAGTCTGTATTGACAAATGATGATGTTGCTGTGGAGGACTCTTCATTTACAACTGGTAGAAGAGGTGTTGCTGCTACTGTTGTTGTTGAAAAAATAGTTGGTTCTTTAGCTGAGCATGGAGGTAGCTTACAAGAATGTAAAGCCTTAGGGGATAAGGTAAATAAAAATTCAGGTTCTATGGGAGTTGCATTTTCAAGCTGCACTGTCCCAGCTGCAGGAAAACCAAATTTTGATATAGGTGATGATGAAATGGAATTTGGTGTTGGAATTCATGGTGAACCTGGAAGAAGAAGAGATAAAATGAAATCTGCGCAAGAGATTACAAACGAGTTATTAGAAGCAATTAACGAGGACTTAAAGCCTGAGGCAAATGAAGAAATTCTTTTATTCGTCAATGGAATGGGGGGTACCCCTTTAACAGAGCTATACCTAATTTATGATAATGCTAAAAACATGTTAGACAAAAAAAATATAAAGATTTCAAGGTCTTTGGTTGGAAATTTTTGTACTTCTCTTGAAATGCAAGGAGCTTCAATTACCCTTACTAAACTAGATGAAGAACTTGTAAAGCATTGGGATTCAAATGTTCACACCGCTGCGATGCGTTGGGGAATGTAATAAAAGTTCATAAAATTTAAATAATTAATTCAAACAATTTTCATAATTGGAACTGAAAATTCTAATTATGTTTAAATATATTTTTAAAGGAATTCCCTTTTTACTCTTACTAATACCAAATTTGGTATTAGCAGAAAAATTAACCATTTTACATATCAACGACCATCATTCTCACTTAGAATCTAACAGCAGAATGAGTTTGGATTTAGATGGTGAGACAACTAGGACAAAATCAGGTGGGTTCCCCGCTGTTGTAACTAAGATAAAAGAACTGAGATTGGAAAACCCAAACTCACTCACTCTTCATGCTGGAGACGCAACGAATGGTACGCTGTATTTCACTTTATTTGAAGGTGAAGCAGACGCAGCTTTAATGAATGTAGTATGTTTTGATGCCTTCGTGGTGGGTAATCACGAATTTAATAATGGCGATCAAGGATTGGTAACGTTTCTTGACTACCTCAATGAGGGAAACTGTCAAACACCAGTTCTCGGAGCTAACGTTCAACCTGAAGTCGGTATTTCTCCTTTAGCCAAATCATCTAGGGATGATTACATCCAGCCTTACACCATCGTTGAGCGCAACGGAGAGAAAATTGGAATTATTGGTATTGTTATCTCTAAAAAAACAAAGATGTCCTCTAATCCTGATGACAACACAATGTTTTTAGATGAAGTATCAACAGCCCAAAAATATGCTGATGAACTCAACTCTCAAGGGGTGGATCGAGTTATTTTACTCTCTCACTTTGGATATGAGAACGACCTAGCGCTCGCCCAAAAGACATCTGGTATTGATATTATTGTTGGGGGTGACTCTCATAGTCTATTAGGTGACTTAAGTGACTTAGGATTAAAACCTAGTGGTTCTTATCCGACCATGGTTAATGACGCGTCTGGCAACGATGTTTGTGTGGTAACTGCTTGGGAGTACTCTCAAATCTTAGGAGAACTTCACGCCGAATTTGACGGTCAGGGTAACATTACTTCCTGTATGGGAACGCCACATATGATGCTTGCTGACTCGTTTAAAAGAAAGAACGCAGATGGTGAAAGAGTAGAAATTGAGGAGGGGTACCGTGATGCTGTATACAGTGTTATTAAAGTGAACCCATCCTTATCCATCGTTGAGCCAGATGCGGACGCCCAAGCTCTACTAGCTGGTTATTCCTCTAAAATCGATGAATTTAGCTCTAAGATCATTGGAAGTGTGATTGAGGATCTTTGTTTAGAGAGAATTCCAGGTCAAGGAAAATCTAAAATGTGTGATCCGTCAAAAACAGCAAAGAATGGATCGGATATCTCAAATATCGTCGCCCAAGCATTTAGAGAAATGTCAAACTTGAGTGACATTGCTATACAAAATGGTGGTGGTACACGTGTAGACGTTGCAGCGGGTGATTATACCCTAGGGGATGCTTACACACTTTTACCTTTTAACAACACTATTGTAGAATTATCAATGACAGGTCAAGAAATTAAAAATGTTCTTGAAGATGCTCTGGACTACGCTCTTTCTCCTGATGGCTCTACCGGTGCATATCCATATGCGGCGGGTCTACGATGGGATGTCGACTCCTCAAAAGCAAAGGGGGATCGAATTTCTAACTTAGAATTTAAGGGTAGATCAGATAGCTCTTGGTCATCACTGAATATGTCTCAAATGTATACAGTGGCGACAAATAATTATATTTCCAGTGGAAAAGATGGATACCTAACTTTTGGTGATATATCGAAAGAAGGACGGGTTGTGGATACCTATCTAGGTTACGCACAGTCTTTTGTCGACTACGTTAAGAAAGTAGGAACAATTAAGAAACTTCCTCTATCTGAGTATTCTACTCAATCTTTTAAGTAATTTTTAAAAAAAAAGCCTGTGATAATTTCACAGGCTTTTATATATAATTTACTTAGTTGGTAGTCTTTAATTCTGTGGCGCCAGTTTCAGATCTCCACAAAAGACCATCTTTTTTCAAACTCACCATCAATAAGGCTTCTTTGTCGCCCGATTTATATGTATTAAATGAATGCGTCACTAAGATATCATCATTCTCATATATACATCTGTGATTCTCTTGGACTAAGACCTCCATGAACTCTTTAAATTCCTCATCTGGCAAGTCGTCTGCGCGAGTTATTACTTTACCTGAAGAATGAAAAACAAACTGCCAATCATCATGAAAACATTCTCTATGTCCCTTTACATCTTTATTTATCCATGTTTCTCTCATTTTTGCGTATAAAGTCATAATTATTTCTCCTTTTATGTTTATTTAATTTTGATGATTTAAGGTTACTTGACCCACAAATGTTTCAACTGAAACCCTATTATCTTTATTAGTGTCTAGTCTTTTTTCCCTTGCTGCATCTGCATCTTTCATAGCTTTCTCATCAGGATAAATCGTAACTGCCATCAAAGTATCATCGCTAATTCGCACACCAATCAATTGACTCGCTTGCGGAAATTCAGATGGTGCATTCTGCGTATATCCTTCTGACTGTTTGTCAGCAGCCTCTTTTGAAGCCATTTTAACAGTTGTTATTCTTGCTATACTCATTTAAAACTCCTCCTTTATCTTGAACTGAATTATCTAACTAATATTTCAATATTACATTCTCATATCACTTTTATTAAATATTTAATTTCATGATTAACTTGAGCATTTTGCATATCATAAAGTTATAATTATACTTTAACATATTAAGTTATTTCTATATGAGAGTAGCAGATATATGAGAATTAACAAAGGTGATAAAATAGAAGATATAGAATTACCTGACTCTTACGGAAATACCTTTAAACTTTCTAGTACAAAAGGTAAAAAAGTATTATTAACTTTTTATAGACACGCATCTTGTGCTGTGTGTAATTTAAGAATTAACGAGTTTGTAAAAAAATATCAAGAATTTGGAAATAACTTTACAATGGTAGGGATTTTTCATGCACCAGTTGATTTTTTAAAGAAAAATATGGATAGACATAATTTGCCATTTACTGTTCTTGCAGATGAAAGTTTCAAATATTTTATAAAGTATGATGTTGAGAGATCTTATGGAAAACTTTTCTCTGCTTTTATTTTTAAAGTTCATAAATTTTTTTTAGCAGGAATAAAAGGTTATTTACCTGTTCAGTTTAAAGGGTATGTAGATATTGTTCCAGTTGATATTCTAATTAACGAGGATGGGATCGTTGAGGATGTGTATTATGGGGAAAGTGATATTGCTGATCACATGCCTTTTGATAAAATTAAGGCATTTTCAATAGCCTAAAATTTTTAATAATCAGTTATAAAAATAGATTGCAAAACCAAATATAAATATTCCTATCAGAAAATAACTAATTGCAGATTTTTTAAAATATATTTCCGATCTAAAAATAATATTAAAGATTTTGTATGATGCATAAACTATAAAGGCAATAATTAATAAAGTGATTAGCCAAGTCCCTAAAAATTCTAGCGAAAAAAGTTTATCTAAAACACCTTCGTTCATTATAAAATAATATATTAATAAATTTTTGAACCAAGACCCTTTGCCGTGACAAAAAAGGATTATTTTAAATAAACAAATAAATTCTATTGATTAATTGTCTTAAAATTAACAAAGGTAATGGTGGAGCCAAGGGGGATCGAACCCCTGACCTCTACGCTGCCAGCGTAGCGCTCTCCCAGCTGAGCTATGGCCCCCTACGTCAGCATTATCAAGGATTTTATACAAATTGGTAGTTAGTTCAAATCGTATTTCCTAAAAGTTTCCTAGAATAAATACAAAGAAAGGGAACTATTTGATAAGTTAAAATTATGAGACTCGTTCTGATATTTATATTCTCATTAATTTCTATTTCCTCTCATAGCTATCATGAAAAAGATATAATTTATGATGAAGAGGAAATAATCTGTATTGCAACCTATGAGCTAGCCGAAGATTTTTTTTTACAAATGAAAGACCCTAACACTTCTGAAGAAATGAATAAAAGAAAACAAGCTCTATTGGATAAATACGATGAGGGTCACTTTCCTCAGGAGGATATAGAATTTTATACTCTTGAAATTCATTATGCGTGGACTGCTAATTTTGATTTTTTACCACCAATTTTAAAAAATTGTCGTGAAAATATCCGTTGATCAATTTGGGTATTACTACATTTTTTCCAACTTATATACGTCATCTACATTATTAAATTTAGCATCAAATTCCTTTGATCTTGGATCTTCAAACAAAGCATAAAATTTTTCCTCATCGGTGACATTTGCTACAATTATCACTTTTCCATCTCTGACAAATCCCATCTCAAATCCATCAGTATATTTCGCAATGTCGTCTTTAAAAGAGTCATACAATTTTAAGTAGTCTTCTTTAGTTCCGCTATAAGTAGATACAACACATAAATTCATAATTATTTTCTCCTTTAAACTAATTTACGTATTGTTCAATTTTAGAGATCAATATCTTTTGAATGAATTATTTTTAAATAAACTATATAATAACTTATAGAGAGGACAGCTATGAAAATTATTACAAATGCAAAAATAACTAAAGGTTATGAACATTGGAAACAAATGTTTGAAGAAAATGAAAATCTGAGACAGGAATATGGTCTTAATGTATTAGCCTATGGACATCCAAAAGATAACAATGAAGAAATTTATACGGTTATAGAAGTAGAGTCGATGGATAAAATGCAAGAAATGTTAAAACTTCCTGAAATGATAAAACTTAGAACAGAAGCTGGAGTTGATCTAGATACACAAAAATTTATTTTACTTGAGGGTGGAAACTAAGATTGTGTAAGTAAGAAGTATAAGCTTAGAAATATTAAAAATATTGATACAGATAAGCCCAATTTAAAGGCTTTATCTATTATAGAATATTCCTTTTTACCAACATACCTCTTTTTAATAATGTAAATAGCTGCTGTAAAAATCGAAAAAAACCAAAATGTATTTACCACTAATTCTATGTTCATGTGCTCTTGTAAGAATTTCTCTCTAAATATTTTTCACCTTTCTCAGACAAATACCAAAGATATCGCTTTTCATTATTTTGATCATCTTCCCATATAATTTTATTTGCTAGATTCATTCTTATAAGTTTTGCCCCGGTATCACTCACAATATTGAAATTTAATCCTGTCAAAAATGAAATTTCATCCAAGTCAAAAGCATTAATCACATTTTTTGAAATTAAAGATTCATCGTTTATCTGTTTACCTGTTGTTTTTAATGTGACATGTCTTTTACATATTTTTTCCTGGAGACACTTCATAAACATGTAATCTTGATTTTCAATATCATCACTATTCATAACATTTAATTATTTAAACCAATCGCTATAAACACTAATTAAAACTAGTGAGAAGGTCCCATACCCTAAAACGATTATAATGAAATATTTAATATATATTCTTTTGGAACTAACATTTTTTGTTAATTTACCAAATTTTTTTTGAGTATAGATAAAAGCTGCCCATAGTAAAATTGCAAAGCCGTATGATGATAATAATACTTTAATTAAATCTGACATTTAAAAAGACAATGATCCTGACAATAAGTTTTCATTCAAGGGGCCTAAATTTTTAGGATAGGTTAGTATACCATCAGATATATATTTATCATCAAATTGTGACACACACCAAGATAGTGAAGCTGGTTTGGGTACTAGAGTTTTATTATCTCTAATAGAGTAAAGTAAATTATCTCTAACAGCTAAGTCACCCATATAAACTAAATAAGCAACTTTTGTCCGCCTTGTAATAAAGTTACTTTCGCCTTGGTTGAGACTTTTAGGAGGATTGTAGATCACTGGCTTTTTTTTGACATACTCATCTTTGAGTCTCTTTATTAACCAATTTCTCATTATTTTTCTGACTGCATGATAAGCAGCAAATTGTGGTTTAATTAAATATGTAGATTGGTGCCCAATATTCAAAATTGTATTATTTTCAGAAAACTTGTAAGAGTAGCCGTCTTTATATCTTTGATGAAACTTTGAGAATTCTTTAGCCCAAGTTACTCCCTCAATTACCCTATCTTTAGTTTGAGAGGTGTACTTTTCTCTTGTTGAGGTGTCATGTAAAACTACATCCCGGAAAAAAGATAAGTAATCTGACTCATCTTTAAATTTTTCCTTATAAATTTGTTTTAATTCTTCCCAAGGTTTGATTTTTATATCTTGCACATCCCTCAACTTATATTATTTTTAATTTATACACAAACTATTAAATAATTT
>CACMGP010000005.1 GCA_902613185.1 uncultured Alphaproteobacteria bacterium | reverse complement strand
CAAAATACGAAAAAATTATAAAAAATAATTTGAAAGTATTAAACCTCAATGATGAAAAGAGTTCAAGATTAACAAAGGAAAATTTAAAAGAGACAGGTAAAGTTTTTTTTGAATTTTTTAACTTAAATAAATTTGATTGGAAAAATATAGATTTTGATAATATTCATATCATAGACGAGATAAAATCTCACAAAGGTCCTAAAATCTTTATATCAGCACATATTGGGAACTGGGAGCTAACAAGAAATTTTATTTTACGTCATGGTTTCACATTACATTCAGTTTATAGACATGCAAATAATGAAAAGATCGATAACTACATTCAGAAAAATAGAAAGAAAAATAATGCTTTTTTTTATAAAAAAGGATCTGAGAGTGCTAAATCCATGATTAGGGCCCTTAAACAAAATGAAGACTTAGCTCTTCTAATTGACCAAAGAGATAGTAGTGGTTTAGAAATAGATTTTTTTGGAAAGAAAGTACTTGCAACAGATGGTTTTGCTAATTTGGCAATTAAATACAAAACAATGATATGTCCAGTATACTCCATCAGAAATCAAAATAACAAATTTCAAATAATTTTTGAAAAACCTTTGCGTTATGAAGAATATAAAAATTATGATGTAAAAGGCCTAGTTGAGATGATTCACAAAAAATATTTTGAAAAATGGATTACACACTCTCCATCACAATGGCTATGGGTACATAAAAGATGGAAATTATAATTTTTTTTTAACACTCATTACACCATCTTTCAAATTAACATCAAAATTAGTTAATTTTTTTAAAGTTTGTATACTTTTAATAATTTGATTTTCTGATTTCAATATTGCATACCCTTTTTTTAAGTTCTTTTCTATCGATGAGGTATTAAGTATCTTATTTAGTAAATATAATTTTTGAGAAAAAATCTTAAATTTATTTAAAATTAAAGTTTTGTTATTATTATTTATGTATCCAATCTTGCTTTGTATATCTAATATTTTTTGTTTTGGGCTATTGTCTTGTAATCTAATCAATATATCATTAAAAAGACTTGATTTATCGTAAAAGGAATTATTAACTATCTTTAAATTCTCACCGTTTATTTTACTTAATTTATTCTCCACATCTTTGATTGAATTTGAAAAATAATTTACAGAATTTTTAAATCTCAATAATAGTTGTTCTATTGATAAATATTTTTGTTCGATAGATTGATTTAGTTTTACTTGTAAATCCTGAATTTGATTAAATAAATAATTTTTATCGGGAACTGCAATTTCAGCTGCCGCAGTAGGTGTTGGTGCACGCAAATCTGAGACATAATCTAATAAGGTATAATCAGTATCATGACCAATAGCTGAAATATTAGGAATTTTTAATTTAAAAACTCTTTTTATTAAATCGGGTTCGTTAAAAGGCATTAACTCTTCCAAAGAACCTCCACCTCTAGCAAATATGATTAAATCTGGCTTTAAAAAGTCTTTTGAGTCATGATTTTCAATAAGATCTAAAAAATCTATAATTTCATTATGAGAATTTTTACCTTGAACAGAAATAGGGAAAACCTTGATTTGAGTAACTGGAAATCTCTCAGAAATTCTATGAATTATATCATGAATTACTGAACCAGAGGATGATGTTAAAACACCAATAGATTTTGGATACTTAGGTAATTTTTTTTTCTTATCATCATCAAACAAACCCATCAAAGATAATTCTTTTTTCCTGTCTTCAATAAGCTTTAGTATTGATCCTGTGCCACTGTACTCAACCTGATCAATAATGAGTTGGTAAACAGATCTCCCAAATTTAGAATAAGATGTTATTCTACCATAAAAACTGTATTCAGTTCCCTCTTCAATTTGAACTTGCAAATTTTCATAGCTTCCTTTCCAACATATGCAAGATATGACCTCATCGTTTTCTTTAATTGAAAAATATACGTGTCCAGAACTAGCTATAGTTATTGATCCTGCCTCTCCAACTAACTTTAAATAAGAATAGTTTTCCTCCAATAAATCTTTTATTGACTTATTCAGTTGTGATACAGTGTACTTAGGAATATTATTCACAAAATAAATATACTTTATTATGTTATATAAATGAATGTCATAGTTGTAGGATCTGGTGCCCGAGAACATGCTTTGTGTAGAATTCTTCACAAGTCCTACCTGTGTGAAAAAGTATTTTGTTTTCCTGGAAATTATGGAATAAGCCAAATTGCAGAGTGTAAAGATATCTCGAACAAAGAGGATATTGTTGAAGAATGTATTAAAATTAATCCGGACCTCGTTGTTGTAGGCCCGGAAAACTATTTATCAGAAAATCTTGCTGGAGAACTTAGAAATAAGGGTTTAAATGTTTTTGGGCCTGACTCTGAAGGCGCAAAACTTGAATCATCCAAGGAGTTCATGAAAGAATTTTGTCAATCTCACAATATTCCAACTGCAAAATCTCAAACTTTTGTTGATTTTAATTTAGCAAAAAACTATCTCGAAAGTTTTAATGGGCCGATTGTTGTAAAATATGATGGATTAGCTGCTGGTAAAGGAGTATTTGTATGCACAAATACAGATGAAGCAATAGAGGCTTGTGAAAGGATTTTTATAAATAAAGAATTTAATCAAGAAAATAACAAAGTTGTAATTGAACAATTCATTGAAGGAAAAGAATTGAGTTTTTTTACAATTACCGATGGTGATGAATATTTAAATATTGGTTCCGCCCAAGACTATAAAAGAGTTGGAAATAATGATACTGGACCAAATACTGGAGGAATGGGTACTATCAGCCCTGCCCCTATTTTAGATAACAATCTAGATATGATAATTCAGGATCAAATAGTAAAAAAAACTATAGCGGGTTTAAAGCATGACAACATAGCATTTCAAGGTGTTATATTTTTTGGGATAATCGTCAATGAACACAATCAACCATATTTACTAGAATATAATACTAGATTTGGAGATCCTGAAATTCAAAGTATTTCTCTTAGGATAAAGTCAGATTTTTTATCTTTACTTCATTCAACTGCAACAAAAAATTTAAAATATGCTAATATTGAGTTGTTTGAAAATAAAAAATCAATTTGTTTAATTTTAGCAACGAAAGGATATCCAGAGAATTATCCTAAAAATACTGAAATCAGAAATTTAAATGAATTAAAAAATAATGATGAATTTTATATTTTTCATGCAGCAACTAAATTAATAAACAACAAAGTCTTTTCTAATGGAGGTAGAGTTCTATCAATCGTTGTATGTGGAGATAATTATCTTGAATGTAGAAATAAAGTATATGAAATAGCAGATATTATCGACTGGCCTGAAAAATATTATAGATCTGATATTGGTGCTAATATTTAGTTCTCTTATTTTTAAAAAATTTTTTTATTAAATTTTCTTCATTATTTTTAATTAACTTATACTTTACCTTCGATATAGTTTTCCTACTAGGATTTTCATTTTTAAATAAATAATAAACCTCAGATAATCTTGAGGATTTTATAATCTCTTTGCACATATTACATGGTTCTAAATAAGATATCATTATGAGACCATCTAATCTCTTCTGATTTAATTTTTTACATGCCTTTCTTATACATAAAATCTCTGCATGTGCTGTTGGATCATTTGATTCAATTTCTTGATTGAAAGATCTAGCAATAATTCTCTCATCAATCGGGTCAACTATAACGGATGCTATAGGAATCTCACCTTTTTCCATAGCTAATTTACTTTGACTAAGTACAATACGTATAAAATTTGTTAGGTTGTTCATTGTGAATAGATCCCCAGTCATTGGTATTACAACTGATTATAAGGAAAAAGAAAACACATATTCTAAATATCCTTGGTTTGCTTTAAGACGCCACTATTCAGACTGTTTATATCAGTTTGGGTGTACACCAATAATACTGCCTATAACAGAAACTATAGAAAATATAGATTTTTTAGATGGATTACTCATCTCGGGAGGGGACTTTGATATTGATCCAAAATATTACGGTGAAAATATTCAGTCAGATAAAATTCAAACCATAAAAGATAGGACTAAATTTGAATTTGAAATATTAGAAAAATATTTTCTCTGTAATAAACCTATTTTGGGAATTTGTGGAGGATGCCAACTTCTTAATGTGTTTTTTGGTGGTAGTTTAATCCAAGATATTGATTCATTTATTGAACACGAACAACCCAATCCAAGAGATGAGACTAGTCATGAGATAGTTTTAAGTGATGTATCTAATCTTAAAATATTTAAAAATAACCAAAAAATTTTTGTTAATAGCGCTCATCATCAAGGCATTAATAAAATTGGTCAAAATTTAATAGTAGACGCTTATGCGCCTGATAATCTAATTGAAGCTTTTCATCATAATCAACATCCATTATGTATGGGTGTTCAATGGCATCCTGAATTTTTAATAACAGAGTTTGATAAAAGTATAATAAAGCTGTTTACAGATCATGCAAAAAATAACGTTTAGTAAAAAACTATCTATTAAATTTAAAATTTCGAGAAACCAGGCAGAAAATCTTATAAAAAATAAAAAAGTTACTTTAAATGGTAATATTGAGACAAGACCTTTTGTATCAGTAACCGAAAAAGATATTTTTGAAATTACAAAAACAAAAAAAAATAAATTTAATATAATACTATTTCATAAACCAAGAGGTTGTATTACTTCAAAAAAAGACGAAAAAAATAGAAAAATTGTTTATGACTTTCTCCCTAAGAGATATCACCAGTATCACTATATTGGTAGATTAGATTACAATTCTGAGGGTTTATTACTATTTACAAAAGAGACTTCTTTTAAAAGGTATATGGAACTTCCTAAATCAAATATTAAAAGATCTTATCTTGTTAATGTAATTGGTACCTTTGATCAAAATAAGCTTAAATCAATGAATAAAAAAATTTATGGAAAAGAAATTTATAAAAAACCTTATGTAAAATTAGTTCACTCTAATATAAACAAACATGTACTGAGATTTAATCTTACTGAAGGAAAAAATAGAGAAATAAGAAATATCTGTGCATTATTTAATTTAAAAGTAGAAAAGCTTAAAAGAATCTCTTACGGTCGTTTTTTATTAAAATCTATAACCTATGGTGAATATAAAGAAATGCAAGTTAATGAAAGTTATCAGCGGTAAATACAAGGGGCGAAAAATACTAGTTAGGTCTGAAAGTGATTACAGGCCAACCTTAACAAGAATTAGAGAGGATATATTTAATTTATTATTACATAATAATGATCTGAATATTGACCTTAATGAGGTTATTTTATGTGATTTGTTTGCAGGAACAGGTTCAATAGGTATAGAGGCGTTATCTAGGGGTGTTAAAAAAGTAATATTCAATGATATTGAAAAAAAACATACTGACAAAATTGAAGAGTTTTTAAAAAAGATTAATGAAGAGAATTATGAAATAATTAATACTGACCCTTACAAACAAAAAATAGAAATTTTAAATAGTTGCCAATTAATTTATATCGACCCTCCGTATGATCATAGTTTTGAATTAATTAAGAAAAAAATTTTAAATAAGATAAATTCTAATATTTTAATAATATATGAAAGTATTAATTTAATAGACATACAAAATGTGATCTTGCGAAAACGATATAAAAATAAAAACTTATTTTTTTTTAAAACTTAACTAATTTTAAAATAATTAATAAACTTTAAAAAAAACTTTTTAAAATAATTTAATTCTCCAAAAACTAAAGCCAGAGCAATCAAAACAAATTGATATATAGGGAGAATCAATATTAATCTAATTATCCAATATAAAATTTTATTTGAAATAAATTTTTCAATAGATACTAATTTGAGTAATGGATCAGATAAAACAAGTGATAAAGATCCTGCAAGGCCAAAAATTATAAATATTTTTAATAGATGAAATTTCGAATTAGCCCCAAAAAGATTTATTAAATTATTTATCAATTTATGTTTTTGTATTTTTTTTTAATATTTCAACTGCAGGCTGATCCAGAAAATTAATTTTTTCAAATTTTGCTCTTAAATAAATATCGAATATTAAATATAACAACTGATAACAATAATCATCAAAATCATCATTTGTTATAATCTGTGTGATTAAAAAATTTTTTTGCTTAAGAGTTTTTATTGCTCCCGCTTCAAGAGTATTGATCAAGTTATAATCTTTTATAAGACTTGAGTTAGATGAGATAGGATTTAAAATGCTGGATAATTTAAAAAAAATATAGTGCTTATCATGAGGCCCATCTATGTAAAGTTGAAATTGACTATGTTGATCAATTGACCCATACGAAGAAATATAGTTTTTGGCATTCTTATTTTTTCCCAAACTCTCTGCAAAAATCTGCCTATACCACTCGTTAACTGAGTTCATCTTATCGTGATAGCTTAAACCAACTATGTTACATAAATCATATTTTTTTTCATAACTTATAGAACAAAAAATAAGTTTTGATAATTTTGTATGATTTTTTAAAAATAAAGTTTTAGCATTTTTAAATGAATTTATGATTTTTGTTAATGAAAAGCCTATTAATATTAATGGCAATAAAGCAGTTATAGAAAAAATACTGAATCTGCCTCCAATATTTGGATCATGATCAAAACATAGTACATTATTTTTTTTTGCAAAGTTTTTCATGTAATTATCTTTGTTCTCTGTAATAAAAATAAAATTGTTGAATATATTAGGAAACTTTTTTTGATTTAAAATTTTAATAACTATTTGTAAGAAATATTTTGTTTCAATTGTATTTCCGGATTTAGAGATAAATATAAATTTATCATTTCTATTTATGTTTAAATCAAATAGTACATTTTTAATTTTTACAGGTGATGGATTATCATAAATAAAAAGTTTTTTACCCAAACAGCTAGGATCTAAAAATTGGGCTAATAATTTTGTACTTAGTGAAGATCCACCCATACCAAAAACATGGGTTCTAAATTGTTTTTTTTTAAATAAGTTCAAATTATAAATATCAAAATAATTTTTTTGATTAATAGGATTAAACATATTTAATGAGAAAAATTCATTTATTGAGTAATTTATTTTAGATTTAAAACTAAATTTTAAATTTTTTAAATTGTTCTTGACTAGCAATTTGATCTCCTCAAAATTAAAAAAATATTATCTTTTACTTTTACCCTTAAATAATTTTTGAAATAGATTTTCATCAGTCTCATAGCCACTGTCTCCATCTATTTTATCTATAATTGCTGGATCAGTGCCTTTTGCCTGAGTTTCATTAAGGATTGACTCAATTATTGGGTTATCATTATTATTTGAAATATTAGTTTTTTTAGATGAGCCAGGTAAAGGTAGATCGCTAATTGGAGGGATTATTAATGTTTTGTTATATCCTAGACCAAGCTCATTTTTAAGCTCTCTTTGACAAGATAATACAAAAACGACTAGTAAAGTTATTAAAATATTTTTCATAATTTTTTGTTTAAGAATAATATATTTATCATCAATACCAAAAACCCCATAGTTATACAGCTATCAGCAATATTAAAAGCTGGCCAGTGATATTTTCCTATGTATATGTCAATAAAGTCAATAACAAAACCCCTAAATATTCGATCTATAAAATTGCCCAATGCACCAGACAAAATCAAAGTCAAAGTAAATTGAAAAACCTTATCTTGTGTTTTTATAAGTAAATATAAAAAATATGAAATAATTAGCAATATTACTATTGAAACTACTATTTGATTAAGAGATGGATCATTCAATAGTCCAAATGCAAAACCGTAATTTACAACAAATGTTAAATTTATAATTGGTAATAAAAACACTGACTCATAAAGATCAAAGAAATTGATAACTAAAGCCTTAGTGATTTGGTCCAAAGTAACAAGGAATAAAAATAAAAAAAATAAATTTAAATTAAACTTATTTTTGAAAAGTTTTCCAAACATCATCACATCGATTGCATAAATTATTTTTACTAGATGATACTTCTTGCAATACAGCCCAGCATCGCTCACATTTTTTTCCATCAGCTAATTTTATCTCTACATATATTTCCTCATCTTCAATACTGATAGATTCCTTTGACCTATTTGAAATATCGTGTGTTTCTACATTGCTGACAATGCACATCTCAGCCAAATCTAAATCTGCAACTATTTTTTGTGTGTCTTTAGATAAAAATAAAATTACTTTGGCTTGAAGGCTTGAGCCAATTAATTTTTCATTTCTTTTTAGCTCTAAGGCGGAGGTAACACTTTTTCTTACTCTTTTTAGTTCTTCAAAAACTTTTTCAAGCGAAATATCTTTATAAGTAAATTCATCTTCTTTAACATTTTGTAATAAAATACTTTCTTCGTTACTATAGCTCCTAGACTTCCATGCTTCTTCACATGTAAATGAAACTATGGGTGAAAGCCATTTTGTTAAAAACTCAAATATTATATGTAAACATGTTGAAGTTGATCTTCTTTTTATACTTTTTATATCATCACAATATAAGGAGTCCTTTCTAATATCAAAATAAAATGCTGATAGCTCAAGAGTGCAGAAATTTAGTAAAGCAGTGTAAATCGCATGGTAATCATGTTTTGAAACTAATTCTTTAAGTTTTTCATTAAGGCTTGAAATTCGCGTTAAGAGATACCTTTCTAATTCTGGCATTTCTTCTGGGTCAACTAAATTTCGTTTATTAAAATTATTAAGATTTCCTAAAAGGAATCTTAGTGTGTTTCTTATTTTTCTGTAAGAGTCTATTTGGTAGTTGATAATCTGATTATCAATTTTTAAATCCTCAGAGTAATCTGATGCAACAACCCAAATACGCAATATATCTGCGCCGTATTTATTGATTATTTCATCTGGGGAAATAACGTTTCCGACTGACTTAGACATTTTTCTACCTTTACCATCCACAACAAAGCCATGTGATAAAATGCTTTCAAAAGGTGCCTTGTCTCTTGTTCCGCACGACTCAAGTAATGAGGAGTGAAACCAACCTCTATGTTGGTCTGATCCCTCTAAATACATCGATGCTGGCCAGTGAAGATCCTCTCTGGCCTCTAATACATAAGAATGAGTTGAACCACTATCAAACCAAACTTCAACAACATCTTTTACTTGTTCAAAATCATTTGAGTCATATTCAGGTGATAAAAATCTTGAGGGTTCGGAATTAAACCAGGCATCTCCTCCCTCCAATTCATAAATCTTTGCAATTTTTTCAATAATTTTTTGATCGCGTAGAGGTTCACCTGTTTTTTTATTGACAAATATTGGTAAAGGCACCCCCCAAACTCTTTGTCTCGACACACACCAATCCGGACGGTCCTGTATCATACTTCTTAATCTTTTTTGTCCTTGTTTTGGGAAAAAATCAGTTTCATCAATAGCTTTAAGTGCTTTTGTTCTTAAATCGTTTGTGTCCATTGAGATAAACCATTGTGATGTATTTTTATATACCAAGGGGGCTTTAGATCTCCAAGAATGAGGATAGCTATGAACTAAGATACCTTGTGATATAAGGTTATTGTTTTTTTTTATTTCGTCACAAACATTTTGATCAACTTTAAAAATGTGTTGGCCATTAAATACAGGAATATGATCATAATATATTCCACTTTCATTTATTGTCATAGGTAGTTCTAAATCATGTTGTTTACCCAAAATAAAATCATCCATTCCATGTACTGGACAAATATGAACTATGCCAGTACCTTGTTCAGTAGTTACAAAATCACCATGAAGAATAGGAACTTCAAAATTATATCCAGAGTCGTATAAAGTGTGTTTACAAAAAGTATTTGTTAATTCATGACCTTTGATGGAAAAATTAACTTTATATTCTTCAATTTTATTTTCCTTAATAAATGACTCAACCAAATCGCTAGATATGATAATGTTTTTGTCTCCATCATTTATTTTTAAATTTAAAGATTTGTAATCAATATCGTTATGAACTGCCAGAGCTCTATTACCTGGTATTGTCCAAGGAGTAGTTGTCCAAATAACAATAGAGTGCTCTTTTAATTTATCGTTATCAGTTTTTGAAATTGGAAAACAAGCATATATTGTTGTTGATTTATGATCATAATATTCAACCTCTGCATCTGCGAGTGCTGTTTTTTCTATAACTGACCATAAAACTGGTCTGTGTCCTTTATAAATACCACCATTTTTGAGAAACTTTCCTAATTCTCTTACTATTTGTGCCTCTGCATGAAAATGCATAGTTGTGTATGGGTTATCCCAATCACCAATTACTCCCAATCTTTGGAATTCTTTTTTTTGAATAGATATCCACTTATTAGCAAAATCTCTACACTGTTTTCTGAATTCAATCACAGGTACATCGTCTTTATTTTTCTTTTTAGCTCTGTATTCCTCCTCTATTTTCCATTCAATAGGTAGTCCGTGACAATCCCATCCTGGAACATAAATAGAGTTTTTATTAAGAAGTTGTTGATATTTTACAATTATATCTTTTAAAATTTTATTAAGGGCATGACCCATATGAAGATGACCATTTGCATAAGGAGGTCCGTCGTGAAGAATAAATTTTTCTTTAGAATTGGATTGTTTTCTTAATTTTTTATATATGTCATTTTTAAGCCATTCATCTAAGATTCCTGGCTCTTTTTTAGGCAAGTCAGCTTTCATAGAAAATCCAGTCTTTGGAAGAGTAATAGAGTCTTTAATTTCCATAGTTTAATATTTTTTTTGCTTCAGCGATATCTAAATTGATTTGATTTAATAATTCTTTTATACCATTAAATTTTTTCTCTTGTCTAATCTGTTTATAAAAAAATAATTCTATATTTTTATCATAAATATTATTGTCAAAATCAAACAAATAGGCCTCAACAATTGGCTTTTCTTTATTAAAGGTTGGTCTTACACCAAAATTAACAATACCAAAATAAGTATTTCCATCAATCGTGGTCTCTACAGCATAGACACCATATGGAATAATTATTGTATTGAGAGGGTACTCAATATTGGCAGTGGGAATACCAATTGAACGACCTCTTTGATCACCTTTAATAATTTTACCAGAAATACTAAATTTTCTTTTCAAATCTTTATTTGCTAATTCAATATTTCCTAAATTAAGATTTTCTCTTATTTTACTTGAAGAAATTTTGTTATTATTTTGCTCATCGAAAATGAGATCAATTTCGTTAAGTTGAATATTATTTTTCTCACAAAATATTCTTAAGGTCTCTATGTTTCCTTTTCTTTGATTTCCATATTGGAAGTCTCTCCCTATTAAAATTTTTTGGGCATTAAGTTTTCCTAATAAAATTTTATCTTCGAATTCTAAATGATTTAGTTGAGTAAATTTTTCATTAAAATGTAAGTCAATTAAATAGTCTAAACCTAAGCTCTCTAAAATCTCTTTTTTTTTTAATTGAGAATTAATCATAAAATTATTTTGTTTTTTAAAATAAATTTTTGGATGCGGTGTGAATGATAAAATAGCAGATTTAGATTTTGACATGTTAGTTTTTTGTATTAAGTTTTTAATTATCTCTCGATGGCCTTTGTGAATACCGTCAAAATTACCTATTGTTAAACACAGCTTTTCATCGATATTAATTTCTTCAAAACTACTATTGATATATTTCATAGAAAGAATTAAACGGTGTGATATTTGCTCTTATAATAAATTAGGGGTTTTTTTGAATTTAATTTTATGCAGTTTGTTATTAAGCATATGATGATTGTATGATCACCTGATTTAACTTTTTTTTCAACTTTTGCCTCTAATAGTCCCAAAGACTCCGGAAAGAAAGGAACTTTATTATTCGCAATTTTATATTTTGTCTTTACCCACCTCTTCTCTAATGATCCAGCAAATTTATTTGATAAATTAAGTTGAGATTTAGCTAAAAAATTTATATTTAAAGGACTATTTAATTTAAAACTTTTTAAATTTAAATTTTCATTTCCAAGACAAAATAAAAACTTTGGAGGGACCAGAGAAAGGCTTGAGAAAGAGTTGACTGTACAACCAAAAAATTGTTTTCTATTTGTTCCATTTGTTACAATCGTAATACCTGTTGAAAATAATGAGAAAACGGCCGTTAAATTTTTAATATTTTTCATAGCTTTATTTGTTGTTGGTAGCGCTGGAGAGACTCGAACTCTCACGAGGTTGCCCTCACCGGATTTTGAATCCGGCGCGTCTACCATTCCGCCACAACGCCTTAAAATAATCTTATTTACTTATATTATTAAGACAAATTAGGCAAATTGATAACTAATTGTGTATTTATTTAAATTTAAGAATAATATCTCGATACTTTGGAATACATTTACTTTATGGCGCCCATACTCACTTTTGCAATGACTGCTGCCATTACACCGGGACCCAATAATATAATTCTTTCAACAAACGCTGTTAATTATGGTTTTAAAGCAACAATTCCACTTATGTTAGGTGTTTTTTTTGGATTTTTATCGGTTTTAACTCTTTGCTTGTTAGGAATAGGAGAGATTTATGAAAACTATCCAAATTTTAAGAATTTTATAAAAATTGTAGCCACTATCTTCTTAACTTATCTGGCTTATAAAATTTTTATTTCAACTGAATTTTCAGACAATAATAATAAAAGAAGATTTACATTTAGAGATATTTATTTTTTTCAATTAATAAATCCTAAAGCTGTAAGTGTTTCCATGTCTAGTTCTGCAATTTTTATACAAAATAAATTCTCATATCTAGAAGAATTTATTTTAATTTTTATTTGTTTTATAATTTCAACATCAACTAGTGCTGTAGTTTGGGCTGCTATTGGACACTCATTTAGAAAATATCTAAATGATAAAAGAAAAATTATTTATTTTAATAGAGTCATGGCTCTATTGTTGCTAGGCTGTGTTTTTTATATAATTTTATGAAAGTAAATTTATTTAAATTATTTTTCTTTTTATTAATTAGCTTCTTACTACTTACCCCTATAGCCTTAGTTATAACAAATGGTTTGAGTGCAATTTTTTTAACCAATGAGCTTTACATTAATAGATATTTAATTGGGTCTACTAAACTCATAGTAATGGTAAGTATTTTTACAACAATCATCAGTGTGCCATTGGCATGGATAAATACAATGACCGAATTTTGGGGGCGAAAATTTCTACAAATATTTACAATACTGCCCTTAGCAGTTCCAGCCTATATTTCAGCATATACTTATGCCGAAATTTTGGAGCCAGGTGGTTTTATAACTCTCAAATTTTTGTTTTATGATGGTTTCTCAATAAGAAATAGTATTGTAGCTTCGCTAATAATTTCTTTATCTTTTTTTCCATATGTTTATATCCTAACTAGGATTGCAATCATAAATTTCTCAACAAGATATATAGAGGCTGCAAAAACTCTTGGTAAAAATCCCTATCAATGTTTTTTTAAAATTGGTTTACCCATGGCCCTACCTGGAATAGCTGCGGGACTAGCATTAGTTTTGATGGAAACAGTAAATGATTTTGGTGTTGCAGATTTTTTTGGTTTACAAACACTTTCAGTTGGAGTTTTTCATTATATAGCAATATTAAATGACTTACCTTTAGCTTTCCTATTGGCCTTAATTATTATTTTAGTAATGGGTTTGTTATATTTTTTTGAGCAAAAATTAAGAGGTAAAAGGAAATTCAATAATAATACGTATGAAAATATTCAGTGGTCAAAATATAAATTAGGAAAGTTCATTGGAATAATTGCATTAATCTTAGGAGTCTTACCTATTTTGTTTGGCTTTATTCTGCCTCTTATTTTTGTAATTTATACATTTTTTAATAATTTAAATTTTATTGATTTTGATAACTATTTTACCTCACTATATAATTCAATCATGCTTGGAGTTATTGCTGGAATTGGATGTGCTATAATCTCAGTATTTATTAGTTTTTACTCAAGATACACTAGTAAAAATCACATTATTTATTATAAAAAAATAATAAACATTGGGTATGCAATACCAGGTGTAGTAATAGCTTTAGGAGTGCTTTTCTTTTTATTTTATTTTGATCGATTAACAACATTATCTTTATCTACCACTTTATTAGGCTTGTCCTTAGCTCTAATAATTAGATTAATTGCTTTATCAAATAATTCTTTAGACTCAGGGATGGAAAAAATTGGAAAATCAATTGATGATGCCTCAAGATTAATTGGAAGAAAATCGTCAACTACATATTTTCGAATAATTTTGCCTCAGGTAAAGTTGAGTATATTAGCAGGATTTTTTTTAGTATTTGTCGATACTGTAAAAGAGTTGCCTATTACTTTACTACTTAGACCTTTTAATTTCGATACACTTGCTACTAGCCTTTACGAATATTCATCAAATGAAATGTTTGAATACGGAAGTTTGCATGCTTTAACAATTATTTGTTTTCTATCTATCATAATTTATTTATTCGATAACGTGCTAGAAAAAAGAATGTTGTCAAAGACGAAAAAATAATTATTTAAATTTTTTCATTAACTTTAATGTTTCATCACTAACATGATGCTCAATACCTTCACTGTCATTTTCTGCTGTCTTTCTGGAGACACCTAACTTAATTAAGAAATTATAAACAATTTCATGCTTTTGTTTTGACTGTGTGGCTAATTTTTCTCCCTTTTCTGTCAAAAAAATCGAGCGGTATGGTTCAGATTTTGCTAAATTGAAACTTATTAAACGCTTCAAATTTTTATTAACAGTAGCTTGTGACACACCAAAATGTTGAGCTAAATCAGCATTTTTAACATCACCTTTATTTTTTAAAATTTCTTGAATAGCCTCAACATAATCCTCTAATATTTCGTTCTTATTTTGACTTCTGATATTTGAAAATTGATATGGCTCACTAGATCTAGTGTTTTTCATAGCCGGTTCAATCTATTTTGTTAACAATTAAAAGTAAAGAATTGTTTGACTAATATTTAGTTATATCTATATTGTTTAGCCTAGGCTAAAAAATGACAGAATTAGTATTAGAATTAAGTAGAAAATTTCAATATTTAAGATTTTCAAAAATTTTCCTCTTTATATGTATTCTCCTTCTTTTATTTTCTGAACAGACTAGAAATATTTTAATTTCATCATCGAGTGACGCTTACATAGCTGTATCTAGCTTTGTTGGAGTGACACTTCTTCTATTCGTTATTCTTGAAAAGAGAAATTTTAATTTACAAAAATTAATTTTACAAAATAAGAAATTTGAAATTCCCATTTGCTCTATGTTAGGAGTTATACCTGGTTGTGGTGGAGCAATAATGGTAATGAGCTTATTCACTAGAAAAGTAGTTTCTTTTGGAGGTGTGCTCGCAGCACTTATTAGCACTATGGGCGATGCAGCTTTTCTTCTCATTGCAACAAAACCCCAGGCTGCTTTAATCATACTACCAGTAACCTTTATAGTTGGCATAATTTCTGGATATGTTGCTCAACCTTTTACAAAAAATTTTTTACAAAATAAAATTAATAAGAATGTAAACACAGCCCAATTACCTAAAAACAAAATATCAAATAAGTTTTATTATATTTGGTTTTTATTTTTAGCACCTGGATTTATTTTGGGAATGTTAAATGCTTTTAACATTGAACTAAACTTTAATTTTATTGGAATTAATGTGGTTGAAGTAATGGCATTTATTTTGGCGATATACTGTGTCTTGTTGTGGGTTTTGAATCCATTAACAGATATTCAAATGGCTTCAATACATGAAAATTCCTATAGAAAAGTTGTAGATACAACTTGCTTTGTTACTGTTTGGGTCATTATTTCATTTGTTATCTACGAATTAATAGATTTATCAACTAATGGTTTAATATTTGAGTCATTAATACTATTTGGTCCATTTATTCCTCTTATGGCTATACTAATTGGTTTTATTCCTGGCTGTGGTCCTCAAATTATGATCACATCCATGTATGTGAGTGGTCAAATTCCTATGTCCGCACAAATAGGAAACTCTGTATCTAACGACGGTGATGCACTTTTTCCTGCAATAGCCATATCTGCAAAAGCAGCAATAGTTGCTACACTGTACAGTGCGATCCCGGCTATTATAATTGCTTATCTCTGGTATTACCTTATAGGTTAAATACTTAATATTAATTAATCGATATGATTTGGAAGAATTTACATATATATGTTGAAAAAAAATCTAAATCAAAATATTCACAATATTTTTTATCTTTAGTTGCTTTTATAGAAAGTATTTTTTTTCCAATTCCTCCAGATTTAATTTTAATACCAATTGTTTATTTTAACCCAAACAAGTTTTTAGCAACTGCACTAAATTGTACAATATTTTCAGTCATTGGTGGCGCTTTTGGATATTTCATAGGGTATTTCATTTTTGATATTGTCCAAACTTATTTTGATATTAGCAAGCAGGGTGAATTTATGAATTTCTATAATGATTGGGGTATTTTTGCTATTTTTTTGGGTGGTTTTACACCTATACCTTACAAAGTTATAGCTTTAACAAGTGGATATGCTCAATTTAATTTTATCTATTTTATACTCCTTTCATTGTTATCTAGGGGGTTGAGGTTTTTTATTATTGCTTTTATCATTAAACAATTTGGGAAATTAGGTATGGAAATTTTACAAAGAAATAAACTATTAATTTTTATAATCATACCTCTTGTAATAGTCTTTTTTATTTATTTATTTTTTTATCATGATTAAACAAACTAGTATTTTATTTCTCGTTTTTTTGTTTTCACTGGTAGCTATGTCTTTTGCTTTGATATTACAATATGCATATGGTCATAGCCCATGTAAACTGTGCGTATATCAACGAGTTCCATATTATTCAATTTTGATATTGGGTGTATTTTATTTTTTTATTAAGAGATATTTCAATTTAATTTATATATTACTAACTATTTTGCTTCTTGTTGAATTAGGAATTTCCGGTTATCATTCTTTAACAACATTTGGAATAATTGAGTACACCGGATGTGAAGCTGCCACCCTTCCAAATGATATTACAAAATTAAAAGAAGAATTAATGTCTAATACATTAATTACCACATGCTCTGATGCAAATTTACCTTACTTCGGTATTCCATTATCAGTTTATAACTTCTTGTTTTCAATGACTTTTCTGTTATTAATTATTTTCAATGCCTACAAAAAAGAAAAATAAATCACTTAGCGGTGAAGATAAAAAATTAATTGAAGAAATTATCAGAGTTGATCACGCAGGTGAGCATGGAGCAACACAAATATATCGTGGACAATTAGCTATTTTCAAAGAAAACACAGAATTTGGTAAAGAAATTAAGGAGATGGCTGACCAAGAAGAAATCCACAAATCTACTTTTGATGAGTACATAGTAAAAGAGAATGTAAAACCAACCGCTTTATTTCCATTTTGGAATTTAGCAGGTTATGCCCTTGGATTAGGCACTGCATTAATGGGGAAAAAAGCTGCCATGGCATGCACCGTTGCTGTTGAAGAGGTCATTGGCCAACACTATGAGGAACAAGCCAAAGAACTATCTAAAAGAAAATTAAAACCAGATTTATTAAAGACTGTAAAAAAGTTTAGAGAAGATGAATTAGAACACCATGATACAGGTGTTGAGCACCAAGCTGAAATGACAACTGGATATGTTCTTTTATCTAAAACAATAAAACAGCTATGCTATACTGCGATAAAAATAACTAAAAAATATTAATCCTTCTCTAAAACACTATCCCAATATAAGTAATCTCTCCAACTCGAATGAAGATAATCAGAAGGGAAATTTTTACTTTTTAATCTTAAAGAATATTGAGAGGGTTCTTTAGGTTTTCTAAGCAATTTAAAACCAACTTGACTTAAATCCCTACTTCCTTTGGTCCAATTACATTTTGAACATGCAGTCACAACGTTCTCCCAATTTGTCAAACCACCTTTTGAACGAGGTATCAAATGATCGAAAGTTAATTCTTTTGTTGAAAATTTATCATTACAATATTGACATGTGAAATCATCTCTCAAAAAAACATTAAATCTTGTAAATGCAGGTTTATGACTATGTGGTATGTAATCTTTGAGTGCAATAATACTAGGTAGTTTTATTTCAAATGATGGGGATGAAACCTTTTGATCATATTCTTCAACTATATTAACTCTATCAAGAAAAACTGCTTTTACCGTATCCTTCCAACTCCATATGGATAAGGGGAAATAGCTAAGTGGACGGTAGTCTGCATTTAATACTAAAGATGGACAATGATTCGAGTTAATCATGATTTATATTAACATATCCAAAAAAGTATATGTTTAATAGTTTATTAATTCCAGTGCTCATACAGTTTGTTAATCTCATCTAAAGCAATTGGGCTAATTGAATGTGCGCAGTTATCATCTAAAACCAGTCTACTAGAAAATTTTTTTGACTCCAAAAACGAATTTGTCTCAACTGCCCTATTAAATGGTACGACATCGTCCATTTTTCCATGAAAAATTAAAAAACTAGATTTGATTTCAGATATTTTCAAATCATTTAAAATTTCTTTTGGCAATGATCCTGATAATGAAATGATACTGTGAAAATTTAAATTTTTTTGAAGAGCATAGTATGTTGCCAACATAGAGCCTTGAGAGAAACCAATTATAGAAATTTGAGTTTCATCAACTGCGTGTTCATGAATTATTTTTTCAATTATTTTTTCAAGATGAAAGAAGGCTGATTTTAGGCCTTCTTTTAATTCTTCAATTGATCTTTTTTTTAATGGAAACCACTGATACCCAAAATAATTGAATTCACAGGGTTCAGGGGCATTAGGAGATATAAACTCAGTTTCTTCTTTTTCCAAAGATATATAATCTTTTAAGGAAATTAGGTCATTTCCATTAGACCCATAACCATGCAAAAATAATACAATTTTCTTCATCAATTCTTCTTAAATTTAATAATTAGACATTTATAGATAATTTGATAACTATTTACCATGTTTTCATCTACTGTATTGCCTTTTGTTTTAGTTGTATCCATGATTTTAGCTCTTCTCATGGTTGTAATTGGTGTAATAGCTATGGCTAAAAATGGAAGTTTTAATAAAAAACACAGTAACAAACTTATGCGAATGAGAGTATTGTTTCAAGGTATTGCTGTTTTAGTATTCGCTGCGATAATATATTTATCAAGATAATTTAAATTACTAAAATCATGAATAAGAAAAGTAAAATACTATCAACCACAATTAATAAAAGCACTTCCAGTTTAATGGATGATTTTAATAGCTCAATTGATATTGATAAAAGATTAATTGAAGAGGATATTGCTGTTACAAGTGCACATGTAAAAGCTTTAGTAAAACTAAAAGTTATTTCAAAAAAAGAAGCTCTTACTATTCAAAAAGGATTAAATTCAATATTGAATGATAATAAAAAAGGTAAACTAAAATTTTCAAAAAAAAATGAGGATATTCACATGAATGTAGAGTCTTTCCTCAATAAAAAAATAGGTAATGTAGCTAATAAGATACATACTGGAAGGTCTCGTAATGATCAGGTGGCAACTGATACTAGATTATGGACAATTAAAGCCTCAAAAAATTTACAAGAAGAAATCAAGAATTTAATGAAGTCTATTTTAAATCAAGCACGTGGAAATGAAAAAAATATTATTCCTGGATTTACTCATTTGCAAGTGGCACAACCTGTATCTTTGGCTCATCACTTAATTGCATATTTAGAGATGTTTAAAAGAGACTTAAATTATTTTGATTTTTGTATAAATAACAGCGATGAAAATGTATTAGGCAGTGCTGCTTTAGCAGGTAGTAATTATAACTTAGATATAGGTTTACTAAATAAAATTTTACATTTTTCAAAATCTAAAAATAATTCTATGGATGGTGTAAGTGATCGTGATTTTTGCATGTATTTTCTAAATGCTAGTTCTTTAACTGCAACGCATTTAAGTAAATTATCATCTGAGTTAATTTTATGGTCAAGTAATTTCATCAAGTTATTTAATATAAGTAGTGAATATTCTACAGGTAGTTCCATAATGCCTCAAAAAAGAAATCCTGACTCATTAGAACTTGTAAGATCAAAAACGAATAGCATTAGAATTAAGTCAATAGAACTCTCAAATATCGTTTCAAACCTTCCTTTAACTTATTTTAAAGATTTTCAGGAGGATAAAAGGATAATATTTGATTGTTATGATGAGTTAATAAGTTGTATTAAAGTTATGGAAGAAGTTATAAAAAAATCTAATTTTGAAAAATCTATTGGACGAGATTTATGCAATAATTATTTTGCTACAGCTACAGATTTAGCAGACTATCTAGTTATAGAAAAGAAAATACCTTTCAGAGACTCTTATAAAATTATTGCTGATATAGTAAATTATGCTCAGAAAAAAAATAAAAATCTCTCACAAATAAAAATTGATGAATACCAAAAATTTCAAAAATCAATTGATAAAAATATTTATAAATACGTTGATATAAATAACAGTCTATCAAGAAAAAAAACACCCATGAGCTCTAATCCAAAAAATGTTTCTAGAGTGATTAAAAAATATATTAAATTTCTTAGAGTAAAATGATCAAGTTTTTATTAATAATATTATTACCCATATTTATCTTTGGCTGTGGAAACCAAAAACCTAATAAATTACCAGAGGGTGTTGTAGATAAATCTCAATATCCATTTCCTCCTAATGATGACTATGATTACCCTGAGAGCGAATAATGCTGGATAAAATATTAAAAGAGTTTTCTAGTCCTTTTTATCTTTATGATGAGGATAAAATTAAAGATAAGATAAATTTTCTAAATAATTTAGAATTAGAATTTCCTAGAAAATTTAATTTTGCTGTCAAAGCTAATCCTAACCTTGCAATTTTAAACCTTATTCATCGTTGTGGTTTTGGTGCTGAAGTTGTCTCTGCTGGTGAACTATTTAAATCATTGAAAGCCGGGTTTGAACCAGAAGATATTATATTTGATGGGCCAGGAAAAACCGATTTCGATTTAAAGTACGCAATCACACAAAAAGTTCACTCTATAAATGTTGAAAACATTGAGGAAGTTGAATTTATTAATGATTACTCTTTAAGTAAGGGGCTAAAAACAAATATTGGTATCAGAATAAACCCTGATATTGATGGGTCGACCATGGATAAGATTACTACTGGTTTATCAGGAGGTAAATTCGGTATTTCAATTGATCAAATTGACTTTGATACAATCTCTAATTTAGAGGGGGTAAACTTAAAAACACTTTCTGTTCATATAGGAAGTCAAATAACTGATTATCAGAAGTTACTTGGTTCATATGAAAATCTAATCAAAATTGCAGATGAGCAAAATCTAAAAAATAATATAAATATTGATACTTTAGATTTTGGTGGAGGATTTGCTGTTCTTGATCACTCAGATAAAGAAATCAATTTTGATAGTTGGAAAAATAATTGTAACAAAATACTTAATGGTAAAAATTATAATATTATTTTTGAACCTGGAAGATTTATAGTAGCTGATAGTTGTGAACTTATCAGTAAAGTTTTATACATAAAAAATAGTGGCAATAAGAAAATTGCTATTATTGACTGTTCATTTTCTGAATACATACGTCCAGCTTTGTATGACATAAAGCCACCAATAAAAGTTTCAAACAAGTCAAAGGATGTTGAAATTTATGATATTGCAGGTGGAATTTGTGAGTCTACTGATTATTTTGTAAAAGATATTGAACTCCCCAAGATAAAAGTTGGAGACAATATAGTATTTATGAATGTTGGTGCTTACGGATCCTCTATGTCCTCAACTTATAATAGTCGACCTCGACCTCTAGAGGTATTATTCAACAAAGATGAGTATCGTGTTATCCGATCTCGTGATACCTTAGAAGATCTATGTAAAAATGAGATCATGTAATGATAATATTTTTAAAGCGTGTAAATATTATAATCGCCTTAATCTTATTATTTTTAACTCTTGGTTTAATTAAATTTAAAAATAATTTATCTCATGGTCCTGTAAGTAACTTTAATGTTGATGCGATTGTTGTATTAACAGGGGGGAAAGGAGAGAGAATAATTGAGGGTTATAAACAAATTGAAAAATCTAATCAAAATAAGTTGTTTATTTCTGGTGTTGATAATACCTTTAATTCAGAAGTTGTATTAGTGAATATTCTTAACTTTGATCAAAACATTGTTGAATGTTGTATTGAGGTTGGATATTTATCAAATAATACATATGAAAATGCATTGGAAACAAGATATTGGGCCTTAGAAAAAAAAATAAAATCGATTTTATTAATTACTTCAGATTTACATATGCAACGTGCAGAATTTTTATTTAATCAACTATCAGGTTTGAAAGTAACTCCTTATTCTGTGAGCAATAGTGATATAGTCATTCCTTTTGAAAAATTGGTAGAGGAATACATTAAGTTAATTGTCTCAAAATTAGTTTTTATAAAAAAATATGAAATTTAGTTTTTTAATAACATTTTATTTTACAACAGCTATTGTATTAATTATTTCTTTGTTAGGCCTTCCCTTCAAATATACAAAATTTAGATTTTTTGTGCTTTTCTTTACAAGAAACATGACAGTAATTTTAAAACTGTTTGGAATTAATATAGAAGTAATTAATTCTGATTTTGCTCACAAAAAAGGTTATCTCTATGCAAGTAAACATCAGTCAATGTTTGAAACAATATACTTTAACGAGCTCTTTTATAATCCTGCATATATTTTAAAAAAAGAATTATTGAATATTCCATTATTTGGGACCTATCTTAAAAAATTGGGAATGATTGCTATTGACAGAAAACAAGGAATCCATAGTCTTCGTTACGTAAATCAGCAAACAGCTGAATATTTAGATCATAGACCTGTAATAATTTTTCCCGAGGGAACCAGAACAACCTTTAATGATCAACCTGATTTAAAACCTGGAATTTATTCTATGTACAAGTCTTTGAACAAGCCAGTTGTGCCTGTTGCTTTAAATTCTGGAAAATTTTGGCCTAAAAATAATCAGATTCATAAAGGCTCTATAACAGTAGAGTTTAAAGAACCTATACCTCCCGGATTAAGCAAGCAAGAATTTTTAAATAAACTCAAAATGGAGATAAATAGCCTTAATCATTAGGAATAAACTTTCCTGCCTGTCTTGCCTTAACAATTCTATCTCTTACGTTTTTGGTCTTCTTTAATTTTGTTAATAAATTCTTAGAATTTCCCTGATTGAGGGTTTTAGAAAATTTTTTTAATTCACTGATGAAATTATTAGCTAGTTTTTGAATTTGAGAATTATTTGCTAAAAATATATCCCTCCACATTTCTGGATCACTTCCTGCTACTCTAGTAAAGTCTCTAAATCCACCAGCAGAAAATTTTACAAGCTTTGAATTTAGTGAAGATTCTTTTTTCATTGCCGTCAAAACTAATGAATAGGAAATTAAATGAGGCAAATGTGATGTCAAGCTAAGCACTTTATCATGCTCTTTTGCAGACATAATTTCTATTTTCATATTTAGTGACTTCCAAAACTTAACTATCTTATTTATGTTTATCTTGGAAGATTTTTTTAAAGGACAAATAATATTATATCTATTTGTAAATAGTCCATCAAATCCATTCTCCAGTCCAGCTTTTTCAATACCCGCTATTGGGTGTGAAGGAATAAAATTGAATTTATATTTTTTTTGATTATATAATTTTTCTATATTTACTTTTGTTGAGCCCACATCTGTAACAATTGTCTTATCTAAATTAATGTTGGTAAGTTTTTTGAATATAGATTGATACTGGAGCATAGGTACACAAATAATTATGAGATCAATATTTAAATTGTTGATTTCTTGAAGTGATTTCAAAACTTTTACATGATTTAATTTTGATTTATTAATTCTAATTTTGAGGTTATTGGATTTATCAAAGGCAAAAATATTAACATTTTTGTAATTTTTAATTACTGATCTTGCTATTGATGATCCAATCATTCCGAAACCAATTATGAGAATATTTTTAAACATTAAATTTATTGGCTGTTTTTACTGCCTTTTTCATGTCACTTTTTGTTCCAATGGTCATCCTAACAAAATTATGTAATCCATATGATGACAATGATCTGACTGTAATTTTATTGGAGTGTAAAAAATCAACAAATTTTTGAGTTATTGATGAACTTTTAAACTTTAAAAGGATAAAATTGGCCTGAGTATCAATGGTTTCAAATAATTTGTTATTTAAGCCTCTGCAAGTAAGAGATTTGTTTACAAAATTATTTTTTACAGATTCATTAATCCATTTTTTATTTTTCAAAGACTCTTGAGCTGCAATGCATGACAATCTTGATACATTAAAAGGCTTTTTATATTGATAGAGTTGAGAAATAAGCTTTGAATTAGCATGTCCCCAACCCACTCTTAAACCGCCTAGAGCAAATATTTTTGAAAAAGACCTTGTTATAATCAAGTTAGAATATTTTTTAACTAATTGCATTCCATCATCATATTTTTTATCTCTAATGTATTCACAGTATGCTGAGTCTAATACAACAATTGTTTTTTTACTTACTTTATTTAAAAATTTAATTAATTCATTTTTGTAGAAAATAGACCCGGTAGGATTATTGGGGTTAGCTAAAAAAACAATTTTTGTTTTTGAGCTTATAATTTTACTTAAATTTTCTAATTTAAATTGAAACTCTTTGTCATCATATTTTTTTACTTTGCATCTAAAGTGTTTTGCATAGATTGAATACATAGCAAAAGCATATTTAGTAAAAACGACTTCATCATTGGGTTTTGAAAAAGTAGCATATATCATTTGGAGAACTTCATCTGAGCCTGCGCCTAATATAATTTGTTTATTATTTATTTTATAAGTTTTAGCAATTTGATTAATTAAACTCTCTCCATCAAGCTCAGGATAGATATTTGAAAATTTAATATTTTTTTTTATTAATGACTTTACAGATTTAGCTGGGCCATAGTTGTTCTCATTTGATGAAAGCCTTACATACCCTTTAAATACTTCTGCTCCACCCTTGTAGGTATTTTTTGGTTGGCTATTTTTCATAATTTTTTGATAATAAATAAACTATATAAAGAAAATATCATCATTTTATATTGAAAATTAATCCAAAAAGCCTTAAATTCCAGTTTCACCGATTTGATAGCAGCTTGCGGGTGTAAAACAGCTAAAGCGTATCTCCCGCAGTTATCTTTCGAACAGGTTTAAAAATGAGAGAAATAATTGCAAATACTGAATATCCAGGTTTCTTACTAAAATGCCAAGAAGAGCTATCATTGGACTCTGGTAAAAAAATAGAGAATTTTCAAATCGCTTATCAAACATATGGAAGTCTTAATGCTCAAAAAAATAATGCAATTTTGGTTTGTCATGCATTAACTGGTGATCAATTCCCTGCAGAGGAAAATCCTATAACTAAAAAAAATGGATGGTGGGAATTAATGATTGGACCCGATAAGCCTATTGATACGAATAAATACTTTGTTATCTGCTCGAATGTTCTTGGGGGCTGTGTTGGAACGACAGGTCCTAATGATACTAATCCTGATACCTCAAAAATATATGGTTTAGATTTTCCCACCATAACGATTAGAGATATGGTGAGAGTACAAAAAATACTTGTTGATGAGCTTGGAATATCCAAATTACTTTCTGTAGCGGGTGGTTCAATGGGTGCAATGCAAGTTCTACAATGGGCTGCTACTTATCCGGAAAGTGTGAGGTCTATTATGAGTATAGCAGGTTCATTGAAACACTCTGCCCAAAATATTGCATTTGACGAGGCAGGAAGACAATCCATTATGTTGGATCCTAAATGGCAAAATGGAAGATATTTGGAGAGTAATGAAAAACCTGAGAATGGTCTCTCTGTTGCAAGAATGATAGCACATATTACTTACTTATCTGAGAAAGCTTTTCAAAATAAATTTGGTCGAAATTTACAAGAAAAAAATGATTTATCTTTTGGCTTTGGAATAGACTTTCAGGTCGAAAGTTATCTTCGTTATCAAGGTAGATCTTTTGTTGATCGATTTGATGCTAATAGCTATCTATATATGACTCGAGCAATGGATTATTTTGACGTGAAAGATGAAATTATTGCAAATAAAAAAACTATAATTGATAATTCGATCCGATTTCTAGTTTTATCATTTACCAGTGATTGGCTATTTCCAACAAAAGAGTCAAGAGAGATAGTATCTTTATTAAATTCTATTGGGTCCAATGTTAGTTTTGCTGAAGTCGTATCAGATAGAGGTCACGATAGTTTTTTATTAGATGAGCCACAATTTTTTAAAGTTGCTCAGGGATTTTTAAAGGGAATAAAATGAGAAAAGACTATGAGATCATTTTAAATTTAATTCCAGAAAACTCAAAGGTGTTGGATATTGGTTGTTCTGATGGAGAGCTAATCACTTACTTAGAAAATAAAGGAATAAGTGCTCAAGGTGTGGAATTGAGTCAAGAAAAAGTAATCAAATGTTTGGAAAAAGGATTAGATGTAATACACGGTGATATAAATTTAATAGTTGAAGATTTTCCATTTAATCAATTCGATTATTGTCTTTTGACTCAGACAATTCAGGCAGTTCAAGAACCAGACCAATTATTAAACACCCTCAAAAAAGTAAGTAAAAATATCATTGTGAGCTTTAATAATTCGGCACGTCTGAGTAAAATTTCAAATTTTCTTTTAACAGGAAGTTTTGACTCACTTTTAAAAAAAGCAAATAGTGATCACTGGTATAATACTGATTATATTCACCCATGTAGCATCAAAGATTTTAAAAAATTAGCAACAGATTTAGATCTAAAAATAATTTCAACTTTTGATGTCCTTTCTCAAAAGAAATTTGAAAACGGTAAAATTCCTTCAAATTTATTTTGTAAAGAAGTTCTCTTCCATATTACTAATGAACAATAAAAATATAATTTTTGTCTATAACGCCAAAGGTGGTAAATGGAACTATATTCTTGATACAGTCCATAAATATGCCTCCCCCAGCACCTATGATTGCAATTTATGTAAAATTACTCACGACCTGAAAATGCGCGAGACGTGGAAGAAATTTATAGAGAGCTCACCACATAATTTTAAGTTTTTACATTCTGAAGAATTGGAAGAATTTAATCTTCTAAATTACAAAGATGACCTGCCTATATGTCTTGAGGAAAAAGAAGGTAAATACAAATTATTGATAGATAAGAAACAAATGAATGAATTTAAAAATGAATTTGAATTAATCAATATTTTAGAAAAGATATTATAAACCGACTAAACCCAAATAAATTAATCGAAGCGAGCCTATCACTACAAAAATATTGATAATGGTAAAAAAAGAATTATCTGAAAGTTTACTATTCATCCAGTGTCCCAAAATTACTCCTATTACTGCAATTGGTGAAAAAATTAAATAACTATATAACTTCTCAAAGTTTAATATTTCCAAATAGAAATACGGGATTAATTTAAATAAATTTATTAAAGCAATAGAAAAAACTACGCCTGCAACAAACTGCACTTTTTTATTATAAATTGCCATAAAATATATATTTAATGGCAATCCTCCAGAGTGGAGTACAAAACTAGTAAACCCCGCTAGTGCTCCCCAAAAAGATTTACTTCCATAAAAGGGTATTTTTTTTAAATTTCTGTTATCTGCGATTAAGTAATTAAGCAAAACATATAGTAAGGAAATTGATCCAATAAAAATACTTATCATTGATAAATTGATAAATTTAAACAAGATTGTTCCAATAATGACCCCCAATAAAGAATATGGTGCAATTGACCATAAAATTTTATATTCAAAATGTTTTCTATTTAAAAACAAAGCGATTACATCACATACAATTAACATTGGCATTAATATAGCTATTGCAATTAAAGGACCATAAGTTATGGATAAAAGGGTTACTGAAATTAAAGCCAATCCACCCCCGGAAAAACCTGATTTCGAAATCGCAAATAAAAGAATAGAAAAAGAAACTATTAAGTAATAACTAATATCTAACAAAAATTTATCCTATATTTTAAATCTCAATATAAATTAATATTAAGTCGGCACAAAATTTTTAATAGGTATTTTTTTTTGTTTTTTTGAACTCTTTGCGTAAACAATTTTTTTACATACGCAAATCATTAGTCCTCCCATATAAGGAAAAAATAATTTACCTATTTTTTCAATTGTTCGATGTGACTTGTAATTTAAATAATGATTCCATGGAGGAAAGTGCAAAAATGTTTTTCTATAATCAAGAACCAAAAAGTCTTGTATTAGTGATTTAAATTGCTTGTTTGAGTAAGATCGACCAAACCCAAAAGGGTTGTTATCATACCGAGTCCATATACCTGATCTTCTGGGAATAATTGATAAAAATAAACCGTTTGGCTTAAGTATTCTCCATATTTCTTCAATACTACTCTGGGGCTTATCAACGAACTCAAGTAAATGAGTTGATATTACCACATCAACTGAACTTGGATCCAAAGGTAAGAAATATTCATGTATTGTTTGGTGTTCGAAATCGTATTTCTCTTTAACATTACCATCTAAAAATTCTGGCTGCATAGAGGATATTTGTAAATTTTTATTTTGCTTACTAAGAAAAGAAAGAAAAGGGTTTGTATAACCATATCCACAAATAACACTATCGTTTACGGAATTTAAATGGGTGTTTAATTGATGACGTATGTTGCGTTTAACAATAGTGCCTAGTCTTGAATTATAAAAACTATAAATATCGGATGCGTTGATATCCATAGTTGTATTTTAACGAGATTTACATAACATTCTATTTCTTATGCAAAAACCTAATGTGTATTTGTTTCCCCAATTAGATGATAACTATGGATATTTAATTAAAAATCCTCATGAAACAAAAGGAGTGCTAGTTGATCCCTCAGATCTAGATATGTGTTTGAAGATACTTGAACTAAATGATTGCAGTGCTTCTCACATAATCATTACACATCATCACGATGATCACATTGGTGCTGTTGATGAAATTAAATCAAGATTTAAATCTTTAGTCATAGGGTACAAAAATGACTCCAAAATACCAAAACCAGATAAAGAAGTTGAGGATCAGGAAATTTTTGAAATACATGGAAATGAATATAAAGTCATACATACTCCTGGGCATACGCTTCAACACATAAATTATTTTATGCTAAAACATAATATTTTATTTTCTGGGGATACTCTATTTAGCATTGGATGTGGAAGAATGTTTGAGGGAAATCCTGAAGTTTTTTGGAACAGTTTGTCTAAGTTAAAACAATTACCTGAAGATACAAAAGTATATTGTGGGCATGAATATACGATGGCTAATTTAAAATTTGCCCTAAACATAGACCCTGATAATGAAAAGCTTAATGAATATTATAAATGGGCCTCACACCAAGAAAAAGAGCATCGACCAACAATTCCAACAACTCTCTCAGACCAATTGCTCTGTAATCCATTTTTGAGATGTGACACAAATCAATTTATGAAATTTTTTGACACGCAAGATGCAACAGAGGTATTTGCTAAAATGCGCTCTGCAAAGGATAATTACTAGAAAATTATTTTAATCTTGGTGTTTTTATGAAATGTGCTAGTTTCAGGATACTTATGAAAGACACTTTTCAATTAGATAGCGATATTGCTGATGCTTTTCAAAAAAAGCAAATGGATAAAGTATGTTCTCTATACTATGAAGCAGCAAATTACTTCGAAGATAAGGCTGATATTGAAGCGGCATGTTTTTTCTATACACAAGCCTTAGTCATGGCTTTAGAAGAAAATCATGAACTTAAGGAAAAGATTATTTACAAGCTTGAAAAATACGGCAGAAGTAAAGACGCAACTTTAAATTAAATAAAATCTGAATGGAAAAATCTACCATTCAACTTCCTGATACTTGGCTTGAACATTTAAAAGAGGAATTTAATCAAGATTATATGATTAAACTCAAAAGAAAACTTTTAGAATTAAAAAAAAATAAGATTATTTTTTATCCTCCAGGAAAACAAATTTTTAATGCATTTAATTTAACTCCTTTAGACAAGGTGAAGGTAGTGATATTAGGTCAAGATCCCTACCATGGACCTGGCCAAGCTCATGGGCTCAGTTTTTCTGTACCAGAAAATATAAAACCACCACCCTCACTGTTGAATATTTATAAAGAACTTCAAGATGACTTAAAAAAAGAGGTGAATTACAACAATGGTAATTTAGATAAGTGGGCTAAGCAGGGAGTATTTCTTTTAAACACAACTCTTACAGTAGAAAAATCCAAACCCCTCTCACATCAAAAGTTTGGTTGGGATATTTTTACAGACAAAGTTATCTCAGTTATCAGTAATGAATTAGAAAATATTGTTTTCATATTATGGGGTTCGTTTGCTCAATCAAAGAGAGAGATAATTGATTCGAATAAACATCTTATTTTATCAGCACCGCACCCTTCCCCATTATCGGCTCACCGCGGTTTTTTTGGGAGTAAGCCTTTTTCTAAGACAAATACCTTTCTAAAATCAAAACAAATTGATATGGTTGAATGGTAATGAAGACTGATGTTGAAAATCTCGTAGGGTTTATTGAAAAAGCAGTTATTGCAATAATATTAGTAGCTACTATTACAGCCATTATGTTTGAGATAATGAGAATGATAGAAGTTCAGTATGTAGAGTTAGCTGATCTACTCCTCTTGTTTATTTATGTTGAGGTTATTGGAATGGTTCGAGTCTACTATGTTTCCAATCGTGTTAGAATGACATATCCTTTATTTATTGCTATTACCGCTTTATCTCGTCTTATTATACTTCAAGGTAAAGACTCAAACCCGGAGCTTCTTCTTTACGAAGCAGGAGCAATAGTCTTAGTTGCGATTGCAGTCATCATTCTTCGACTTAGGTATGTCCCAATACTTCGTCCTATTGAAGATGTTGATGAAATTAAACCTAGAAGCACAAAAAAGTAATAAAATTGAAAAAAATTGCAGTCATTGGAACTGGGCTTAGTGCGCTTTCTCTAGCATATCACTTGCCTGCACTTGATATTACATTTTTTGAGAAATCCTGGAGACCAGGTGGAAGAATAAGCACAAGAAAACATGAGCAATATGCTTTTGATCATGGTGCTCACTATTTGAAATTAGATCATGGTGTTATTGGCTTAAATGAATTTTTAAAAAAAATTGATGCTATTAAAGTTTTAAAAGGTCAATTTTGTTCAAATATCTCACAAAATTCTCCAATTGAAGATAAAGAGGTCATTGTTGGTAAAGATGGAAATGAATCAATTCCTATAAAGATACATAAATCACTACACTACCCTACGCATTTTTCAAAACAGATAACCAACATTGAAAGCCATAATAATGAATATTTCTTAATCGCAGCGGATGAGAAATTTGGACCTTATGATTATGTTTTTTGTAGCATGCCCTTTGAACAATCAAAAAAATTGTTAGATCAATTTATAGATTATAGCGATATTCCTGAAATAGAGTTTGACTCCATTTGGACAGTCATGATTGCATTTAATAAAAGATTGGGAGCTCCGTTTCAATTTGGATATCACTTAACACCTGAAATTAGTTTCTTAATGAATCAAAATTTTAAACACGAATTTTTTAATGAAGAGTGCTGGGTTGTAAATATGAGGGCTGATTGGACAAAAGAGTATTACAACATAGAAAATTATGTTTTAGAGGATTATGTAGTAAACCAAATGAAAAAGTCTTTTCAATCAAAAGCTGATGCTGTTTTTAAGAAGTCACATAGATGGAGATACTCTTATACAAAGAAAAGTCTAAGAGATCAAAATTCAAAAAGATTCATTGAGTCCATAGATCAACGGCTATATGCCTTTGGGGATTGGTGTGAAGGTCCAAGTATGCAGGATGCTTGGTTATCTGGTAAGAAATTAGCACAACATTTTAGTGAAATAAGGCTAAAAAATTAAATAAAGGTTGAGAAAAATAAAAATTAGGAAGTTCTTCAATGCGTTTTGTTATAAATTTTTTTCCATTTTAAATAGTCTTGGTCATTTAACATAAATCTCATCAAATTTTTAACATCATTTTTATCAATATTATATTGCGAATTTATTATTTGATATGGTATCTCGTCGTTATGTGCCAAGAATTTAATATGATCTAATTCATAGGGTGTTAAATATTTCATTAAACTATAAACATCCGACATACATGAAAACTATACAAAAAATAGTATTTAAGTCTAGTTCGTGGAAATGTATTACCTAAAAATTAATAAAAGGGGATTTTTCTGTATTCTATTTCAAAGCAGCAAAAAAACTATCTGATTTATTGCAATCGCCGTAATAAGTTTTTTTCAAATTTACACTATCAGGATAAAATATGTTTCTCTCATATCTAAGGATTTTTTTATAAAGGATAAGGGTATTAAAGGAGAAGTCTGTTTCAATTCTAAAATGATAGCTTATGTCATCTTCCCCCATGTACTCATATTGTAAATCTTGAAATCTCTCCTTTAATACAAAGAGGTTTTGATCAAATGAGTATTCAAATTCATTTATATCCTCATTTTTAAATTCAATAATTTGTACTTTTGAGTAATCAATAAGAGATGTTTCTTGACAAGCTAATTTTATACTCTGACCGAAAGATAAAGTTGGAATAAAAAATAATATAAAAAAAAACCTCATAATTTAATCCATTATACTTGCTTTAAATCCATACTCTGAGATAGCTTTTTTTCGAAAAAAACCCTCAATTTTTATCATCGTTACAAAATTGTTTGAACATTTAAGAAGAGCTTTAAAAGGTTTAGCAGATCCTTTACAACTTACATCTTTACCATTAGCATCATGTGTTTCACCACAGGCACATTTGTATTTAATAGAACCATATCCATTGAGTCTCAGTAAATGGGCAGCTTGTAAGGGGTTGTTTTTGAGTTTTTCTCTTACTTCCTCTTTATTGTTTAATATCTCCATTAAGGAAATAATCTTATTTAATCCCCTCTCATTATCCACATAAAAAAAGTAGCTAGAAGTATAAGAGAGATTGTTAAATCTACCCAAAGAGTACCGGTAAACATCTAATTTTAATTTTGAATTGGTATGGCGTTTTCTTCATTCATTAGTATAGGTCTACCGTCATGTGCGGTGTTTAAGGGTATAATTTTACCTTTATATCTGACACATAAAGTTGGGGCGTTTCTAACTTCTTTTCCTAAGTTCACTTCTAAATCTACAAGTATTAGCTCAGCCTTATCCAATATTTTTAGTATTTTCATTAAAAAAATCTCCAATATTACTTTTTAGTCTCAAAGTAATATTTGGATCTTAAAAGAATTATTTAAGGATTAATGTCGGTTTAGTGAGAGCTAGTTTTCTACGCAGACATCTTTGATAACTGGCGTATTTGTGCACTCAACACATTTAGTGATTTGAACTACACAGCCATCAGCTAATTGAGATACCTCCACTTCTTTGTTACACTTTGAACAAATAGAAGAAACGGATAAGTCACACTTTGGACAAGATATTGTTTGTAAATTTTCCATTGCCATATATTACTGTAATTATACATTTTTAGATGAAAAATGGAATTGATTCCTAAAAATAGAAAATAATCAATAAATTCAGTATTTTTAATAAAATAAATTTATATTTTGTATGCATAAAATAAAAATGTACTTTTAATTTGGATGGACACAATTAAATCTCTAATAAAAAGCCATAAAATGATACCTCATCCTGAAGGCGGTCATTACGTCGAAGTTTACAAAAATAAGGATGTTAGTCACATATACTATTTGTTAGAAAAAGGGCAATATTCACATTGGCATCGCATTAAAAAGAACGAAACAATACACTTTTATACTGGAAGTCCTTTGAGAATATATACATCGAAAAATGGCGAAGAATATGAAATAAATGAAATTGGATCTAAAAATAGATTTATTTATAGCGTCGAAAGTAATACATGGTTTTCTTTAGAGTCGACTGGATTATTTAGTTTAATTGGTTGCACAGTTGCTCCAGCTTTTGAATTTGAGGATTTAGAAATTGCTCCCAAAAAATGGAAACCTAGTAAATTTAGGGGTTATCTCTGAAAAAATTAAATATTGACAAGTAAGTG
>CACMGP010000004.1 GCA_902613185.1 uncultured Alphaproteobacteria bacterium | reverse complement strand
AAAAACGACTTTATAGGGCATTTCAATTAATTTTAATTTTTTGTTAATTTCTTTTGAGTTTTTACTATAGAAATTTTCATCTATCTGAATTTCAATATCTTCTGTATTTCCTATAGCATTAATACCCTTAATATTAGAAATTATATTGTGAATTATAATTGAGTTTGTTTTTTTATATCCACTTCCACTGCAACAATCACATTTATTGTAAAATGTCTCGTATATGCTTTGCCCAATTCTTTGTCTTGAAATCTCCATTAAACCAAACTGAGAAATCTTTGTGATTTGAACTCTAGATCTATCTTTATAGAACAACTCTTTTATTTTTCGCTCAACTTTTAAATTATTTGCATTGATGTTCATATCAATAAAATCAATAACAATTAAACCTGCAATATTTCTTAATTGTATTTGTTTAAATATTTCCACACTAGCCTCTAAATTTGTGTTTAATGCAGTTATTTCTATATTTTTTTCGGAAGTTGAACGTCCAGAATTTATATCTATGCTTGTTAGTGCTTCAGTTGGATTTATGACTAAATATCCACCAGATTTTAAATAAATATTTTCTTCAGTAAGACTATTAATTGGATTTTTAATACCAAAATTCTCAAAAAGAGGAAGTTTATCTTTATAATGAGTTATTTTTTTATTTGAATTTACACTAAAATCTTTTTCTAATTTTTTATATAACTTCATAGTTTTTAAATCTGAAAAAAACATTTCTTCTATATTTCTCTGATTAAAATCTCTTGCTACCTTGATGATAGGAGTATCTAATTCAGCTATTAAAGCTGGTGCTTTTGATTTTAGCGTATCATCTCTTATTTTAGTCCATAGTCTTCTGAGATAATTAAAATCACCAATTATATCATCATCCTCAGCTGATATAGCATTTGTTCTTATAATCAAAGACATGCCATCAGGTAAGTTGAAATTATCATGTAATTTTTTTAATCTCTTTCTATCATTTGGATTTGATATTTTCTTTGATACCCCACCTGTTGAAGAATTATTAGGTAATAAAACACTGTATCTTCCAGGAAGAGATATAAAAGTTGTCACTGCAGCTCCTTTAGTGCCTCTTTCCTCTTTGACAATTTGAATTAAAAGAACTTGATCTTTTTTAATTACATCTTGAATTTTATATTTACGGTAAAAGGATAAAAATTGCCTTTTATTTTCTTTTTCGTCATCAATTTCATTATTTTTTTCAATTCCATTTGTGATTATTTTTTCATTATGTGGAATCTTAAAATAACTTGGATGTATTTCATCAAATGGTAAAAAAGCTTTTTTTTCTGAACCAAATTCTATAAAAGCAGCTTGTAGAGAAGGCTCTACTCTTGAGACGGTTCCCAGATAAATATTATTTTTTTTACTTGTAGCTAAATCATTTGAATAGTCAAAATAGTTGATTTCTTGTCCGTCAGTCGCAATGATACATAATTCAGCATTAATGCTACCATCAATAAAAATTCTTTTAGACATATTTTTAAATCCTTTTGATATGATAAGTTACTAATAAAATGGTTATTTGATAAAATGAAACTTTTTAAATATTTACAGTACATTTTCACGCTTTTTATATTGGGCACATCCATAGTGATTATATATTTATGGAATATTCAAAAGGATCTGCCTGATCACAATATATCTCAATATTTCCCAAATGAAATAACAAAAATTTATGATGAAAAATATGAGTTAATGTACCACGTAGGAAACAGAGATAGATTTTATTTAGATTTTGAAGATATACCAAAAAGCATGATAAGAGCTATTATTTCAGCTGAAGATAAAACATTTTTCCAACACCAAGGGTTTGATGTAAAAGGTATTGTAAATGCATTTATCGTAAATCTAAAAAATATTTACTCAAAAAATAATAATAATTATGTTGGAGCTTCAACAATTACACAACAATTAGTAAAGAATATTTTATTAAATAGAGATCAGACGATTACAAGAAAAGTTAAAGAATTAATATTAGCACTAAGAATAGAACAAGAATATACAAAAGAATTTATAATCGAATTATATTTAAATGAAATATATTTTGGAAGAAGATCTTATGGTGTAGCGTCAGCTTCATTTAATTATTTTAATAAATCAATATTTGATCTTGACATACATGAATTTGCTTATTTAGCAGCTTTACCAAAAGGTCCAAATAATTACGATCCAGAAAAAAATTATGAAAGAGCCTTCGATAGAAGAAATTATGTCTTAAAACAAATGCAAATTAATGAATATATTTCCCAAGATCAATATGATTATTATTCAAAACTAAAAATAGATCTTTCACAAAAAAATATAAAAAAATATAAGGCTGATTATAAAACTGATTTCATATTAAATTATCTTAATTCAAATTCATACAACGAAAATGCATTTTATATTCAATCTACTATTGATCAAAGTCTTCAAAAAATATCAGAAAAAGCATTAATTAATAATTTAGCCTTATTTGAGAAAAAATATAGAGATTGGAAAGGGAGTTATAACAATTTAGATACTATATCAAAATTAGACAATGAACATTGGGAAATAGCAAAAGTATTAGAGAAAAATACAAATTCTGTTAAATTAAATATTATCAACACAGGCGATATAATTAGTTTAGATAATGATAAAAATTTATATGGACCTAAAAAAAGTTCACCAAATACATTTTTAAATATAAATGATTATATATTTGTTACTAATATAAATAATATTTTTTACATTGTGCAGCCACATGAGATCAATGGTTCTGTTCTTATAATGGATCCATTTAATGGTGATATAGTCTCTATGGTTGGAGGTGTTAATTATAATATCAGTAAATTTAATAGAGTGACACAAGCATATAGACAACCAGGTTCATCAATAAAACCATTTATATATGCCAAAGCTTTAGAAACTAAAAAATATTTACCAAATACGCAAATATTAGACTCTAATATCTTATTAGACCAAGGTAATAATCTTCCTATATGGGTACCTAAAAACTACTCTAATAAATCATATGGAGAATTAACTTTTAGAAGAGCATTAGAGACATCAAACAATTTAGTTACACTAAAAATTGGTCTTGATTTAGGATTAAATTCTGTAAACAATTTTTTAGGTAAAATCAATTTTTATGATGACAAAATAATTACTGATGTTTACTCAACATTATTAGGTGCAGTAGAAAATAACCTTTTAAATTTGACAAAGTCTTACTCAATATTTTTAAATGGTGGCTATATTGTTAAGCCAACTATAATTAAAAAAGTTGTTTCAAATGATGGAGAATTAATTATTAATAATGATTATTTTGAATGTAAGTATTGCTCGTTTTCATTTGATGATAGGTCATATAGGAAACCAATTATAGTGTCTCAAAATGAAAATGTAATATCTCCACAAACTTCTTTTCAAATTTTAAATATACTCCAAGGTACAGTTGAAAGAGGTACTGCCAAATCTTTAAGCAAAATTAAATATCCTTTGGCAGGTAAAACAGGCACTACAAATGAAAGTAAAGATTTATGGTTTTTTGGACTGACTCCAAGATTTGTAATAGGAGTTTATGTTGGATATGATACACCTAAGCCAATTGGATATAAGGAAACAGGATCTTCTGTTGCTTTACCCATATTCAAATCAATAATTGAGGAATATCTTTTATATAATGAAAATATTAATGATAAATTTGTGGTACCTAGTGATTTAATTATAAAAAAGGTAAATATAGAAAATGGCGAAATTTCTGATGGACAAGATACGATAATTGATTATTTTACAAAAGACCAAATAAAAATGATGAATGATATCAATAAAATTGAGAGTATCGGCGGAATAAATTAATGGATAAATTTGAGCTAATAAATCTTATAAAAGAAATTGAAACTCTTATCTCTCTTACCAGGAGGAGTCTTTGACTACGATAAAATTAGAAATGATATTGAGGATTTAAATAATTTAATAACAAATCCTGATAATTGGAATGACATTACTCTAATTAATAAATCACAAGAAAAACTAAAACAAAATAAAGATATTATTTTTGAATTTGACTTTGTCTCAAATCAATTTAATGACTTTAAAGAGTTTATTGACATATATGAAACATTAAACAGTAATGAAATTATTGAGCTAGTTAGTAATATAAATACTCTAAAAAAAAAATGCGAACAATTAAAAATAAAATCTCTTCTTAATAAAGAAACTGATGATTGTAACGCTTTTTTAGAGATACATGCTGGTGCTGGTGGAACAGAAAGCCAAGATTGGGCTGAAATGCTCTCAAGAATGTACATGCGTTTTTCTGAAAAAAATGAATATAAATCTAAAATCATTGATTATCAGAGAGGAGAAGAGGCAGGAATAAAAAGTATAACAATGAATATTTCAGGTTTTAAAAGCTATGGGTATTTGAAAAACGAAACAGGAATTCATAGATTAGTTAGAATCTCACCTTTTGACTCTAATAAGAGAAGGCACACAAGTTTTTCAAGTGTATGGGTATATCCCGAAATTGATAAAGACATAGAAATTGAAATTAATAACAAAGATCTTAGAATTGACACATTTAGGGCTTCTGGGGCAGGAGGGCAACATATAAACACAACTGATAGTGCTGTTAGAATAACTCATGTTAAATATAATATTGTAGTGCAAAGCCAAAGTGAACGGTCACAACATCGTAATAGAGATACTGCAATGAAAATGTTGAAATCAAGAATATATGAAATTGAAACAGAGAAAAAAAATGAAGAAAAAAAGAAAGAAGAGAGCAATAAGAAACAAATAGGTTGGGGAAATCAAATAAGATCTTACGTTCTTCATCCATATAAAATGGTTAAAGATTTAAGAACAAATTACCAAACATCCAATGCAGACAATGTCCTAGATGGTGAAATTTTTGATTTTTTGGAGTCATCGCTAATAGATGTATAAGATACTAATCTTTAAATTATTTTTTTTATTTTTGATATCTTTAAAATTATATGCATATGATTTTAGTTTCCAAAAAGATAATATATCAATAGATATTGACTTTGATTATGGAAAAGTTAAGGAAATAAAGTTTGATATAGATATTAATGGTCAAAGAAACTTTGGATTAATTAATTATCATAATGACGAAATTTATATAATTTTAAATACTGATAAAATTTCATTTAATAATTTTAAAAAAATCTTTCCTAAGCCACAAAAAAATAAAAAATTAACTAAAAAAATTAATTTCAACTGGGAAATTTCTGAAATGACAATTTCAGATAATTACTCTCTTTTTTCAAATAAATTAAATTTTATCTATGATAAAGGTTTTGAGTCTTTAATATTTCACGATAATAAAAAAGAATTTGAATTATCAATTCTTCCACAACTAGAGGGTAGTAAACAAATTTATTTATTTTCAAAGAATGCTGGTCAATTTTTTTATGCACAAAAAATATCTAAAAATATGATTGGTGGTGCTTTAATCGGAAAAGGATCTTTTAGAAAGTTTGATGATTTTGACCTCAACGTTAAAGTAAAGGATTTTAGTATAGATAAAAATTCTAAATTTTATAATTTATTATTTACATCAAGAATGCTTGATATTTTTTCAGTTTTACAAAATAATCAAGATGAATTTAATTATTTAGAGGTTCCAGTTTTTAAAAAGGGAAAAATTTATAATTTTGATCATGCTATAATGCTTGGAGGCACAGTTGCTTTTTCTTTTAAGGGTGAAGCAAATCCATCTGAGAAAACAGCCTCTGTTAATGGAACTTATGGTCCACTATATTTATTTGAACAGAACTTTAAAAATATACCTTTTTTAAGTGAATTATTTGGAAAAAATGTAGAAGAAAGCCTTTTAGCAGCTGACTTTAAAGTTAAAAAAAATGGTAATAAAACTGATTTTACATTTAATCCTCTATCTATATTAACTCCTGGAAAAACAAGAAACTTTTTCGATATTTGGGAGTAATTATTTTATTATTTTAATTTGATCATTTATTGAAATCTCCCCAGAAGTCAATATTTCTGCACGTACTCCACTTTTAAATGCTAAAAGTTTAACTAGATTTTTTACTTCTAATTTATTTTGAAGATATTTACACGGTTGACATAACTCATGTATTTTAAAAACTACATTATTAATTTGTATTCTTTTATTTAATAATTTGTTCAAGTTAATACCTGACGTAATTATATTTCTTCTAAAATCTTTATAATCTAATTTTTTTTTTATTTTTTTATTAAAATCATCAATTTTTTCAGACTCTATAAAAGTTACCTGTTCGTATCTATTCTTAAAATTTCCATAATATCTATCATTAACAATACCCTTATTTTTTTTTAAGATTGCTTGATTTATATAAAAAGTATTTTCTCCATCAAGATTGCTAATATTGATTGCTTTAATTTTACTCATTTTTTAATATATTTACCTTAGTTTATATTTATGGAAGATAACACAAATTTATACAGCCAAAGGAATATACTAATTCGTAATTTCCTTATTTTTTCAAGATTGGCACCCTTTGTTACTAGTTTTATAGGTTCTGTGCTTATTAATAAAATCTTTCTAAAAACACCTAATTTAATTAATTTAGATTTTATTTTGATTTTTATATCACTTTATTTGGTTTTATATGTATTTATCTCTCACACTAAGTCTTTATGTGAGCAACTTGCTATTGTTAACCAAAAAATAAATTCATATAGCGACGAATAATAACTTTTATTTTAAATTTTTTTTTATTCCTTTAAGGTCTATTATAGTTTATAAAAGAACAAAATATGAACAAAAATATCCAAGTAAAGACTGATAAGGACAACAACCTTGAGTCTGTACCTTATGTTTTGTCTAAGATTTCAGCTGGATTTCCATCCCCAGCTGATGATTATATAGAAAACAATCTAAGTCTATCAGAACTATTGATCAAAAATCACCTATCAACTTTTCTAATGAGAGCTAGTGGTGACTCCATGGTAGATTCTGGAATTAATGATGGTGACATATTAGTTGTGGATAGGAGTTTAGAAGCTAAAAGTAGAGATATAGTAATAGCTATATTCGAGGGAAATTTAACTGTCAAAAGACTAGTTATCAAGACAGATGGTTCTGCCATCTTAAAAGCTGAGAACTCATTGTATAAAAATATATTAATATCAGAGTATGCAGAATTAGAGATATGGGGAGTTGTTACCAGCGCTATTCGTCAATTTATTAAATAACCCATGAATATAGTGGCCCTAGTAGATTGTAATTCATTTTATGCCTCGTGTGAGACTATCTTTAAACCCGATTTAAGTAAAAAACCTATTGTAGTTCTATCAAACAACGATGGATGTGTCATAGCTAGAAGTTCTGAAGCTAAGAAATTAGGAATTAAAATGGGAGTGCCTTTCTTTGAGATAAAGCAAATAATAAAAAAATACCCAGTGCATGTGTTTTCATCAAATTACAGTTTATATGGAAATATCTCATCTAGGGTAATGGGAGTATTAAAAGAGCATTGTGATAGATTGGAAGTTTATTCTATAGATGAAGCTTTTTTAATATTAAATAAATATTCAGAGAGAAGTTTTGTTTCAAGAGCAGAAGGAATAAAAAAAATAATAAGGAAGTGGATAGGCATACCTGTAAGTATAGGAATAGCTAACAATAAAACCTTATCAAAAGTAGCAAACCATCTAGCTAAAAAAGATGAGTTAGGGTCCCAAGTGGTAGAAATTATAAATCAAAAACAAATAGAAATATCCCTAAAGGTATTAGGGGTGGGTGATATTTGGGGAATAGGAGCTAGGATAGAGAAATTTCTTCAAAAAAATAGTATCTACACCGCATACGATCTATACAAAACAGACCCAAGGTGGGTTAGGCAACACCTAGGAGTAGTGGGAGAGAGAACCTATAGAGAACTACATGGTGAAATATGTATACCCATAGTAGAGAGATCTGAGCCAAAAAAACAATGTCGAGTATCAAGATCTTTCGAAAATTATGTAACCAGTTTTCATGATTTAGAGAAAAGAATAATATCTTATGCTACTAGAGCCTCAGAAAAGATTAGATCTGATGGTTTGCAGGCAAAAACAATTACTACATTTATTCGTTCAAATAAATTTAACAACAATAATAAACAATACCATGCAGCTCGGACTTATGATTTTATATCTCCATCAAATGACTTATTTGAGACGATTAAATTTGCCATAAAGGCGCTAAAATCTATTTATCGACCAGAAATTAAATATAAAAAAGCAGGTGTTTTACTCTCAGACTTAACACCAGAGGGAGAATACAATAGAGATTTATTTTTTCATCAATCAGAAGAAAGTATTTTAAAAAAAATTAGGGTCAATAAGGTATTTGATAATCTAAATAACAGATACGGAAGCGGGACTATTTGTGTTGCCAAAGAAAACTACGAAAAGTTTTACATAACTAGACGACAAAACTTAAGTCCCGCATACACATCAAATTTTGATGATCTACCTAATGTAAATTAATTTACAGCAGGTATTGATGCCATAGACTCTTCAAAAGCTTCAGTATCGAATTTATCTTCAGCAAGATTGCCTGAAAAATAATCCATATATGCTTGCATATCAAAATGGCCATGCCCACAAAGATTGAACAAAATAGCTTTTGATTGACCCTCAGCTTTACACTTAAGAGCTTCATCAACAGCACCTTTAATGGCGTGGGTGGCCTCAGGTGCAGGCATGATACCTTCAGTTCTTGCGAATTGTATTCCGGCCTCTAAGCACTCTTTTTGACCATAAGCTCGAGGTTCCATATGACCATTATGAACTAAATGTGATAGCATTGGAGACATTCCATGATATCTAAGTCCACCTACATGAGTAGGTGATGGCATAAAATCAGAACCTAATGTATGCATCTTTAACAATGGTGCAGATTTTAGAGTGTCACCAAAGTCATAGGAATATTTACCTTTAGTTAAAGAAGGACAAGAAGATGGCTCAACTGCAATCGCATGAACATCTTGTTCTCCTCTAAATTTTTTTCCTAAAAACGGATTACATAAACCTGAGAAATTACTCCCTCCTCCAGTACATCCTATTACAATGTCCGGATAATCATTGGCCATTTCCATCTGTAAAAGTGCTTCTTGCCCAATTATAGATTGATGCATTAAAACATGGTTAAGAACACTACCTAATGCATATTTTGTATCATCATTTGTAGCAGCAACTTCAGCTGCTTCAGATATAGCAATACCTAGTGAACCTGAACTATTAGGATCCTTTTCAAGTATGGCTCTACCTGAATTTGTTTCATTTGATGGGCTAGCTACAACACTACCACCATAACTTTCAATTATAGCTCTTCTATAAGGTTTTTGATCATAGCTTACTCTTACCATAAATACTTTTATCTCTATTCCAAATACGGCTCCAGCATAACTTAATGCTGTTCCCCATTGACCTGCACCGGTCTCGGTTGCTATTTTTTTTACACCTGCTTCTTTATTATAAAAAGCCTGAGCTAATGCAGTATTTGGTTTATGACTCCCTGATGGACTGGCTCCTTCGTATTTGTAATAAATTCTAGCTGGTGTATCTAATGCTTTCTCTAAAGCTCTAGCCCTTACTAGTGGCGTAGATCTCCAACGACTGTAAGCCTCTAAAACTGGCCCCGGTATATCAATATATCTTTCTTGGGTAACTTCTTGCATTATTAATTCCATGGGAAATAAAGGTGCTAAGTCATCTGGACCTATTGGCTGTTTTGTTCCTGGATTTAAGGGTGGGCTCATAGGCTCTTTTAAATCCGCTCCCAGGTTGTACCACTGTTTTGGCACATCACTGTCTTTTAAAAAAAATTTACTATCCTCACTCATAATGGAGAATTTTATTGTATTTGTTGGATAAAAAGTAGGATTATTTATTCACTATAAAACCTATTTAAGGCTGCTTCTTTGTTAATTAAGGGTAAAAGTTGTGCTACGAGTACACCAATAAGTATTAAAAAACACCCAAAAATCTGGACATTTGTCAAAAATTGGGAAAGTATAACCCAAGCTGCTAACGATCCAAATACTCCTTCAAGAGAAAATGTAATTGCTGCTGTAGAGGGTTTTACATACCTTTGCCCAAAGACTTGTAGAGTATAAGCAATCCCACTTGACATTACACCTACATATAAAAGTTCAAATATTTCTTTTGATATCCCGTCAATAGTAGGATTTTCAAAAATGAATATGAATGGCAAACTATAAAAAAAACATAATAGAAATTGAGAAGAAGCTAGAGTAAAAGGAGCATTTATAATTTCAAAGTATTCATCAATTAAAATACAGTGTATGGCAAAAAATAAAGCACATACAATTACAAGTATATCAGCAAATTGTGCTTCAAAACTATTTTCAAGAGTTAAGTAATATGAGCCTACAAGACATATTGATACAGATAGCCAAATACTCCAGTGTATTTTCTTTTTTAAAAATAATCTCGATATTATAGGAACAAATGGAACATATAATATAGTTAAGAAAGCTGCATTTCCTACTTTAGTATACTGTAAAGCGTATTGTTGAAGGTAAGTTCCTAATAATAAACTTAAACCAGTTAAAAGAACTATGAATATAAATTTTTTTTTATTTTTAAGATTTTTAATTTTATTTATTTCATAAAAAGCAAAAGGTAAAACTATTATTCCACCAATTAAAAAACGCATATTTGTAAAAGTTAGTGGACCAATAAATTCCATTCCTGTAGTTTGAGCCACAAATGCAGTACCCCAAATTATTGATGCTACTATGAGACATAAAGTAGATAAGAAATGTTTGGAGTTCATAAGAAACTGGCTCCGCAGGTAGGATTCGAACCTACGACCTGTCGGTTAACAGCCGAATGCTCTACCGCTGAGCTACTGCGGAACGTTGCATCAAACTACAATAATTTTTTAATTTTTCAATTAGCATTTTTTAATTCAATTTTAAAAATAATTTTCAATGATATTAGGGTTTATTTGGATATAATATGTTGATGGAAAAAATTATTTCACCTTGTATATCAATATGCAAAACAGATCCATCTACCGGATATTGTTATGGTTGTGCTAGAACTTCTGAAGAAAAAGCGATATGGAAAGACGAAAATACGACAAATGAATGGAAAATAAATAATATTTCCGAGTTAAAAAATAGACTTTCTGGTTGGCAATTATCATCATTTGAGGAGTCATATGATTTTAAAATAAAAAACGGAATATCTTTAGCAAAGCACAAAATGATGAATAAATGAAAAAAATTAAAGGCTCGTGTCTTTGCAAGAAAATTACCTTTGAGATTAAAAATGAATGTAGATACTCAGTTTTTTGCCATTGCCAGATGTGCCAGTCTTCAAATGCTGAATTTAGTTCTTATACAAAAGTAAAAAAAGAAAATCTAAATTTTAAAAGTAAAAAAACTTTAAAATGGTTTGTTTCTAGTAAACATTATAAAAGAGGTTTTTGTTCAACTTGTGGAAGTTCATTGTTTTTTCAAAAAAAATCTTCAGATGATTATATCTCAATATCAACAGGTACCTTAAATAAAAATATTCCCTCTATCGGCCATATTTTTTACAAATATAAAAAATCGAAAATTAATTTTTCTAAATTAAAAAAATTTCCTCAATCTGCCCATGGATATTTTGATAAGTTTATTTACAGAATTAAATGAATTACTCATTAACAATCAAGATTATCTTAATATTATTATTTATATACCTTTTAATTATCTTTTATGTTTATACAAAACAAAGATCTCTTCTTTATGTCCCTCAAATTGATAATTATGATGATGAATTACTAATCATTCCTGCGGAACAAGTATTTATTGAAAATAGCTCAAATATAAAATTAAGGTCAATTTTTTATAAACATCCATCTAATACTAAAACTACATTACTAATGTTTCACGGTAATGCTGGTCCTATTGAAAATAGATTTTATAAAATTAACAAGCTATCAAAATATGACCAAAATATTTTACTTATTTCTTGGAGATCATATAGCGGTAATGATGGTGAACCTACTGAGGATGGTTTATATGATGACGCTAGAAGTGCTATAAAATGGCTTGAAGAAAAAAATATTTCTAAAAAGGACATCATTATTTATGGAGAATCTTTAGGAACTGCTGTTAGTATAGAAATAGCCCAAAATAATAATTTTAAGGGTCTAATTCTGGAGGCGCCATTTACTTCAATGATTGATGCTGCAAAATTTCATTATCCATACCTTCCTGTTTCAATCATGCTTAAAGATAAGTATTTAAGTGATAAAAAGATTAAAAACGTTATTTCCCCTATATTTATAATGCACGCCACAGGGGATGATATTGTTCCATTTAGAATGGGTGAAAAAATGTACAAATTAGCAAATTCACCTAAAAGTAGTTATTTCGTTGATGAGAATGAACATTTAGTAACTTATGATGAAAGTTTAATGAATAGGATGGATGAGTTTTATGAAACTATAATTAATGATGAATAAATTTAATAATCTTCCAGAACTATTTTATTTTCAAGCAGATAAGAACGAAAATAATCAACACTTACTAAAACTCGACTCAAACAATCAAGTTGTCTCAATGAGCTGGTTAGAGACAAAAAATCTAACAAAGAAAATACACAATTTTTTAGCAAATAAATATTTAGGTGAATTAGAGAGAGTTTTATTGGTTTCAGAAAATAGACCTGAATGGATGGCTTCTGATATCGCTATAATGTCTAATAAACTTATTTGTGTCCCCAACTATACAACTTATACATCAAGAGATTTTGAGCATATTTTAAATGACTCTCAGCCTGTTGGTTTAATAGTTTCAAATAAAAATTTACTTCAGACTATTTTAACTGCCAGCGAAAAAGTTAAATATAATTTCAAATTTATCTTATGTTTTGATTATTTTGAAAATAATTCAATTTCAAATTTAGTATTTTTAAATGACTTAACAGATGACAATAATGATAATAACAGAGAAAAAATTAAAGAAATTAAGCGTACAGATCCAGCTTGCATTATTTACACTTCAGGTACACAAGGATTACCGAAAGGTGTTATTTTAAGTCATGGGGGTATATTAAGTAATTGTGAAGGAGCGTATGAACTTCTTAAAACTATAAAGAGTCCAGATTTAACCTTTCTTACTTGGTTACCTTTATCTCATTCATATGAACATGCAGTTCAATTTGTTCAGATTATTTTAGAAGCAAAAGTATTTTATAATAAAAGTATTGAAACACTTCTACCTACAGTAAAAATTGCACAACCTCATATAATGACTGCTGTTCCAAGATTTTATAATAATCTCCATGCAAAAATGAAGATTAATCTGAAAAATCAGTCTAATTTTAAACAAAATTTATTTAATAAGACTATCCAGCTAGGAACAAAAAAATTTAAAAATATTAAATTAAGTTTTAGTGAAAATATAATTAACCTAATATTAGATAAATTAGTCAGAAAAAAAGTAAAAAATAATTTTGGTGGCAGATTAGAGGCTTTTATATCAGGTGGAGGACCTCTTGATAGTCAAGTAGGGGAGGCGCTTAATGCCCTTGGTTTAAAGACTTTACAAGGTTATGGCTTAACAGAAACCTCACCAGTTGTAAGCTGCAATTTATTAAATAAAGTAAAAGTTGATACAGTTGGTCCTATATTTCCTGGAGTTGAAGTTAAATTAGCAGAAGATGGTGAAATATTAGTTAAAGGGGAGAACCTTATGCTGGGCTATTGGAATAATAAAGAAGCTACTGAGCAAACAATAAAAGATGGTTGGCTCCATACGGGGGATATTGGTGAATTTGATGAGGACAATTATCTTAAAATTACAGATCGTAAAAAGGATATAATAGTTTCTCTAGGAGGTGATAATATTGCACCATCTAAGATTGAAAATCTATTAACTTTATCTCCTGAGATAGAACAAGCCTGTGTCTTTGGTGAACAAAAGAATTATATTGCAGCATTATTAGTATTAAACTCAGAGAGTAAATCTAGTGATGAAGATATTCAAAGATATATTGATGAAGTAAATAAAGACTTAACTCAACCAGAAAAAATAAAAAAGTTTATCTTTATTGATGAGCCTTTTAGTATTGAAAATAACCTAATGACTCCCACAATGAAAGTTAGGAGACATGAAGTACAAAAAAAATATCAAAATCAAATTGATCAATTATTTTAATGCAATTATTTGCAGCCATAGATTTTGAAACAGCCACAAGTGAGAGAACATCAGCATGTGCTATAGGATATGTAATATTTAATAAAACTAAAATTATAAAAAAAGTCTCCCATTTAATAAGACCACCTAAACCTGAAGTTCATTTTACAGATATACATGGTTTAACGTGGGATATGTTAAAGAAAGCTAAAACATTTGATAAAGTGTGGCGCCAAATTAAGAGTGAATTATCAGCTGTTGATTACTTTTTCGCACATAATGCTCCTTTTGATCGGTCTGTCCTGCACTCATGTTGTTATTTTTATAATATCGACCTACCTAAACAAGAATTTAAAGACACTGTTGCAATCGCAAGAAAATATTGGGAATTTGAAAACAATAAACTAAATACAGTATGTAAAAATTTAAGAATTCCATTAAATCATCACGATGCATTATCAGATGCTAAAGGATGTGCTTTGATAGCTATTGAGGCTTTTAAAAAAGGTTATTTTATTTAATTTTATTACCTATAAAGCTCATAGAAGAAAAAATAATTATTAAGGCAAGGCTCATATAGATCAAAGTATTTATCGAATTTGTCTCATCCAATATTAATCCATATAAGAAAGGGGAGGCTGCTGAGGCCAAAACACCAAAAAATGTTAAAAGGGCCCTTATTGCTCCTAGGTTTTTGACTCCATACATTTCTGCCCACAAAGAATTAGACATATTTTCAGTAAAGCCATTTGATAATCCAAGACCTGCCATGTAAAGATATAATACAAATATATGATTTGAAAATAACATCACAATAAATATTAAAGCCATGGGAATTAAGTGAAATGTGATTACACTCCTACCAGAAAATTTATCGACTAACAAACCAGAAACTAATGAACCACCAATCCCACAGATTGCATAAAAAATAAAACTTTGTGCAATATCTAACATTGTCCAATTATTTAATTGCCCAATAAAAACTTGATGAAATAAAAAACCAGTTACTGTAAATGACATAAATAATGTAAGAGGTAAATAAAGATAAAATTTAAGATCTGTTAAGACATCTCTTCTTCTCCATGAAAATGAATTTTGATTATCTTCATTTTCAAACCCACTTTCACTTTTAAAATTATTTTTATTTAATAGGTAGTATAAAAATACTCCAAAAAATATTATTATAAATACAGATGAACTAAACCAGGTAATTCTCCAGCCAAAAGTTAATATTAAAATTACTACTATAAATGGATAGATCATCTCACCAAAAGAAAAACCAAATCCAGATATAGCTAATGCTTTTCCTCTATTAGCTTTAAAGTATCTTGCCATGGTTGTTCTTGAAGTGTGTCCCATAAGCCCTTGTCCAAAAAGTCTTAAAAAATAAATTACAAAAAAAAGAAGAATTACATTAAACACAATACTTGCAAAAAAACATGTTATCGAGAGACCTAATACAATTGCTAAAGTATATTTTTTAAGAGAGACAGTATCTATAAGTTTGCCAGCCCATATAATAGTTAACGCACTTAAAATTGTAGCTATTGAATACAGACTGCCAAATTGAGTATTACTTAAGTTAAATGTTTCTCTAAAATCTTCACTAAAAAGAGAGATAAAAAATGTTTGTCCAAATCCTGATGCGAATGCTATTAGAAAGCCAAATATTAATAAATTTGAATTTTTAATTATAAAATTAATCAAAACAAGAGGGATATTATGATTTAATGACCATATATCAATTATAATAAAGAAAGGGACCACTGGTGAGCACAATTAAAAGAACTGATGATGATAATCATCCAATTATAAAGGAAGTCTATGAAGATATTAAACAATCAAGAAACACAACTTATATAGGTAATTTTTGGAAATATTTAGCATTCGACCCTCAATTACTAAAAAATGTTTGGAGTGATGTTAAAGATTTAATGGTTAAACAAACCATAATTCCAAATAAAACTAAAGAAATGATTTATATGGCAGTCTCAATAACAAATAATTGCTCGTATTGCACACACTCACACACAGCTGCAGCAAAAAAACTTGGGATGACTAAAGACGAACATTCAGAATTTTTAAATATTGTAGCTCTTGCAGCAAAAACAAATCAACTGGTCAATAGTATACAAGTGCCAGTAGATGAAATATTTGATGAAGATATAGAAAAATAATCCAATGGAATTCTTAATATGGTTTTGGAATGCAGGTGAACTCCTGATGATTATAGGTATTGGGATAATTATAATTGGATTATTATTTTATAGAAAAAAAAAATAAATCGTTAAGTTATTTATTTAATTATTTTATTTATGATCTCCAAAATTATTATAATATTAAATGATGTATTACGATGATGATAATAATGACGATAATACGCTGTTAGGCAGACTTACAGAGCTAAATAGAGCCCTAAGTCAAATGATGAGAAACACAAGTGAAAGAAATATTGTTGAAAAGTTACATACTTACCAACTTGCTATAAAAAAAACTCTAAAAATTATGACTAAAAAACAGCTTAATACTATTTCCGAGTCTTCCAATGAATACGAGGATAGATTAGAACGAGGAGATTTTGACTAAATTTTAGTCTAAATTTTTAAAACCGTAACCTGTTTTTTTTACTCTTGTTTTAAAATAATTCTTATTAAATTTGTTAATTGTAGGTTTTGTATTTATTTGCTTGGCAATTTTAATACCAGCTTTTTTAAGAGAAGAAACTTTTGTAAAATTATTTGTGATAATATTGACTTTATTTACTTTTAATAACTTAAGTATCTTAGCGGCAATATTAAAATCTCTTTCATCATCTAAAAAACCTATGTTGTGATCAGCATCAATAGTATCCAAGCCTTTTGACTGAAGAGAATATGCCCTCATTTTATTGGCTAGTCCTATACCTCTCCCTTCTTGATCTAAATAAAGGATAATACCTCCTTTATTTTTAACCATATAGTTTAAAGAGTTATTTAATTGTTCTCCGCAATCGCATTTTCTAGAGTGAAATATATCCCCAGTAAAACAAGCTGAGTGAATTCTAAGGTTTGTTGGTTGTTTTAAATTTTTTGGTTTAATTATGATCGCGATATGTCTTCTAGCACCAATATATGACTTAAAAATATTAAAAGTAGTAGATGCAACATTTGGTAAGGGCACATTTGCACTTGAAACTAATCTGATACTATTAGTTATAAATTTATTCTGATTTTTTAACTCTTTATGGTTAAATCTTAATAGACCAAGTTGTAATATTAGATTATCAATATTTTTATAATATTTTGAATTAATTTTTTTAAATATAAGTGACGGTATTACCTTCGCATTTTTGGCAATATCTAAACAGACATTATGGAAGTCTTTACTTTTGATATAAGGCTCATCTTTAAATAATATTTTATTTTGATCAGATAAAGGGTTAATGAATAAACTTAATAAAGATTTGTTTGATATTTTTTCATTTATTTTTAAATAAATATTTGTTGATATTTTATCTTCAAATATTGATTTTGCTTTTTGTTTTGTGATTAAAAGATATTTGTCTTTTTGTAGGTATTGATTGAATTGATTTAGAATTTTATTGTCCGAATGTTCAATATTAAAGAACATCCAATAATTTTTATTTTCTTTGATAACTATTGGTCTTCCGGTTCTAAGCTCATTGATAGCTCTATCAATAAATGTGCCAAAATTTGATTTTAAACTCATAGACTATATATATACTCAATAGTACTTGATACAGATGAAAAATGATAACAAAGCATAATATTTCTTCACTATTTGAATTTGTAAAAAAACAAAAAAAATCAAATATCTTAAGAATTGATTTAATTAACAAATCGTTTGTACTTAGTCAACATTCTAAAACTAATCATATTTTAATTGATAAAAATGGCGTTAATTTTAATTGTAAGATTGAAAAAAAAATAAATGAAATATCACAAATTTTATTACCAATATTGATGATAAAAAAAAAATTTTATATCGGTCAAATTGGGCAAAGCTTAGACGGTAAAATTGCACTTTTAAACGGCAATTCTCATTACATTAATGATAAAAATAGTATTTCATACCTTCATAGTCTACGTTCAGTGTGTGATGCAGTTATAGTTGGTGTAAATACAATAAAAAAAGATAATCCCTTACTCACTACAAGAGCAATTAAGGGCTCAAATCCTCAGAGGATAATTATAGATCCGTCTCTAAAATTAACAAATAACTATCAAATATTTAAAGATGGTTTTTCAAATATCATATTTACACACTCTAATATTAAAAAGAATTTAAATAATACACAAATTTATAAATTACCTGAAAGAAATTTCACAAATCTTATATACAAACATATAAATAAATTAGGTTTTAAGTTCGTGTTAGTAGAGGGTGGTTCTAAAACTATATCTAAATTTCTTGAGAATAAATTATTAGATATTATGCAATTTATAATAGCACCTACAATTATTGGTTCTGGTATAAATTCTATAAATATAAAACCTATAACAAATTTAAAAAAAGTTATTAGAACAAAAAATAAAATTTATAAATTTGGTGAAGAAATGATAGTAAGTTTAGAGTTTTAAAGCTAAAAAATCTTTATTTCTTAGAAATAATTTTGATTTATTTTTTTTAATATTTTCCCTTCTAAAATCTAACCATCTATCTAATGATATCTTATTTTTTTCAAGTACATTTTCACAAAAATCTATAAACATATTTTGAAATTTTTTATTATTTGATACATCCCAACTCGAGTCAAAAACAAATGTTTTGTGTGACTTAGAAAATAATTTATTAATTATTTGACTACAGTTTTTACCAACTGCTTTTTGCCCAATACCTTTATCTGACTCCTGATCTTTATTAAATAGATTTAAAACGTATTGATCATCTTTATGTTTTGGGTGAAATTTAAAAAATCCATCATAATTAATCGAAAAATAAATAACTTTTGTATTTAGATTTTGTTTTTTAAATCCTAAATACCAATTTTTTGGCATTATATCTAAATACGCAGATCCTGTAATAATATCGTATTTTTCGAATTTAAAACTTTTTATATTTTTGATTAAATCAAATTTTTTATAATTTATATTTATAATTTTATTCTTATTATTTGTTTTTTTCTTAAATTCTTTAATTGACTCAAATGATATGTCTATCATATCCCATGATTGCCTTTTTTTAAGTTTAGGGTACAGATATCTATAGTTGGAACCTGTTCCACAACCTAAATCAGCGATAGACAATATTTTGTAGTCTTGAAAATATTTATTAATTTTTTCTATAATTTTTTTATTTCTTGAAACTTTATCAATTTTCTCTCGAAGAAATAGCCAATCATTATTAAATTTATGCATCTTTTATTATCTTGATAAAAAGATCTCCAGATTGTATTGGTGTTAAAAATTTTCTCTTATTTTGTGATAATTTTTTTGATAAATCTGAATTAAATGCATTTTTAGTAATTAATTTTGATAAACTTTTTTCTTTGAAATTATTTAAGTAGATAATTCCATCCCTTTTTAGAGTACTCATAATTGTTTTAGTTTTATATGTAATAATCATTTTTTTGAGTTGAAGGGCATTAGCAAGTGACATACCAAAACCTTCATATTTACTTACTGAGACATAGAAGTCACACTTAGAATATAGTTTTGATAATAAATTAGTTGATACATTACTATGAAACTTAACTTTTTTACTTAATTTATAATCACTTATAATTTTTAGTAATCTATTATAGTACTTACTCTCTCTAGTTATATCTCCTACAATATTTAATTTTATCTTATCCATGTATCTTAATTCGTTTAACAGATAATGATAATTTTTTCTCTCAATAATACTTCCTACAGATAGTAAATTTATATTTTTATCTTTTTTTAATTTATATTTTTTTAATTTTTCTATTCCAGGCTCTACAACTTGAATTTTATGCTTATTAATTTTAAATTTTTTAAAAATTAGTTGTTTTGTATCATTTGAAGTGACAATTATTTTTTTCGTTTTCTTATATAATTTTTTAGCGTTCTTAAGAAAAAATTGACTTTGATTGCCATTAAATTCTAGATAAAGAGGGTGGTGTATAAGAGCTATTACTACAAATCTATCTAAACAGTTTATTATACTATCAATACACTCAAAAACTAACCCATCAATAATTAGTACTGCATTATCAGGTAATTTTTCTAAAGTTTTTTTTAGATTTTTTAAGTCATTTTCTTTAGGAAAGGGAAAGCTGTTAGCTAGTTTGATAGCATTTAAATTAAATTTAATTTTTTTTGCTCTTCTTAATATATTTTTTTCATAAATGTAACCGCCTGTTTTTGTATTAATATCACCCGGATAAATAAAATAATAAGACTTATTGTGTATTACTGATCTCTTGTTCATAAGAAGCCCAAGCTACATTTGACTCAGTTAAAATAATTTTAATTTTATGCAACTTGTTAAAATCTTCTATGTAATCTTTTTGTAATTTAGCGCATATTCTATCAAAAATATCTTTTGCAAGAAATTCCGTAGAGGTAATTATATTTTTAAATTCTTCAACTTCGTCTAAATTTTTATAACTATAAAATTTTAATACGTCAGAGAGAATTTCTGTTACAACCCCGAGATCCATAATAATGTTATATTTGTTAATCTCTTTTGCATAAAACTCAGCATCAACTATGTAGGTCGCTCCATGCATATTCTGTGCTGGTCCAAAAACCTCACCTGGGAGAGAATGTGCAATTAAAATATTATTTCGAACAGTAATTGAATACATTTTAATACTTTATAGCATGCATTATGCTTTCTGGATTATTTAATATTGAAATATAATCTTTCTCTAAGTCCTTAAAGTCACTTTCAGTGTTTATTAATTTAAGAAGTTGGTTATTAGATAAAGCATTAATTGCTAAATTCAATCTCTTTTTATAGTTATATTTTTTTGATAAATACTTTGGAATATTTGAAACTTGAGAACCAATAATTTTTAATCTCTTTGAGTGAAAATTACCTCCTAAATTTATTTGACCTTTTCTATTTCCATACCAACTAGCCTCAATAAATTTTCCCTCTAAATTTAATTTTTTTAGTGATTGGTTTAATACATCGTAATTAGAAGTTGTATTAATTATAACATCTAAGTCTTTAATTTTTTTAAAATTAATAAATTTTAGTCCTAAAATATCAGCAAATTTCTTCTTTTTAATATTTATGTCAGTAATAAAGACATTTTTAAATTTTAATAATTTATAATAGTAGGCAGTTAAAATACCAACAGAGCCCATCCCTGTTATCAATATTTTGTTATTTAATTTTGCTTGAGTATCCCAAAAGATATTAATAGCTGTTTCCATATTTGCTGTTAGTAAATATTTTCGAATATCACCATTACCTTTTAAAATATTCACATTATTTATATCAATCTTAAATAGCGACTGATGAGGGTAAAGGCAGAATGTATTTTTATTTAAATATTTTTTTGGGCCTTCAACTATTTTACCAACATTAATGTAGCCGTACTTAATTGGAAAGGAAAAAGATCCCTCTTGAAAAGGAGATTTCATTATATCGAACTGATCTTTGCTAATATTACCAGAGGCTACTAATCTCTCAGTACCCTTACTAATTCCTGAATAAAGAGTTTTTACAAGAACAGTTTTAGAATTTTTTTTATAGCTTAGTATTTTTTTCTTAATAATTGGTTTATTTTTATTCTTAAGCCATAGAGAATAAGTTTCCATAATAATTATATAAATGTTAAATATCACTTATGCTATCAAAGTTTTGGTCCGATTTAACATCAGCAGAGATAAGTAAATTAGGTAAAAATAAAATACTTATTCTCCCATTTTCATCTGTAGAACAACATGGAGAACACCTTCCATCAGGTACTGATAAATTGATATTAGATGGAATTTTAAATACTTTTATTATGAAATATCCCAAACTTAATAAATATTTAATTCTACCAAATATCTCAATAGGTTCAGCGAGTGAGCATAATAGCTTTGAGGGCACTCTATCTTCGAACTCTACAAATTATATAGATTATATTATCAGCATAGTTGGTGAGTTATGTATTCGTAGATATAAAAAATTTATCTTTTTAAATAGTCATGGCGGACAAATTAGTCACTTAGATATAGCTGCTAAAGAAATTAAAAGTAGATATAAAGCTGTCGATATTGTTAAGGCACATTATTTTTTATTTAAAGGTTTTGAAAAAATTATTCCAAAAAAGGAATTACTTTATGGATATCATGGAGGTGAATTTGAAACATCAATAATGCTCCACCTTTATCCAGAATTGATAAAATTAAATAAAATTAAAAGAAACAAACTCTCATCTGACTTTAAATCAAAAAAAATAATTTCTTATGAAAGAACAATTAAAAGAGCTTGGAATACAAAAGATTTGTCCAAGACAGGTATAATTGGCAATCCTACAAAATCCTCTGCAGATAAAGGAAAAAGAATTCTAGATCTTACATCAAGAACCATAAAAAAAATAATCGATGAAATGAAGTAAAGGGCGTGCAAAACAAAGTTTAACCAGCCATAAGAATTTGTGGTAATACGGTTACATTTTATGTTTGGTCTTTTCATATTCTTATGAGGGCATTTCTCAAATTTAAGTTTGATTTAAGAGTGTTTACCTATGTGCTCCTTAGGTATATTATTTTTAAATGCCCTATTTAAGTCTTTGGCCTAAATATTATAAAAAAGAAGAAAAAGAACCTCTGGAGAAATTATTATTACTTTATAAAGAAGCCAATGAGACTTTTGATGGATCTATCATGATTAAACATTTGGCACATGATGTAACCTATGGAAGCCAAGATGTTTTTTTTGATATTGAAGGATTGGAAGATGTAGCTAGATACATTGTCAAAAGATTTCATTTTTTTGGTCAATATAGAGAAACCAAACCTAGAGTCCTATTTAAAGGTTATGCTCCTCATAATAAACCCTGCCTAGTGATAAATCTAAATGGATTAAATGATTGTTACGTAGCAATTGAGGTCAATGAACTTCATAAAATTACAAAAATTTTTACAACAACAATTAAACCGTTAGTTGATGAAGTTAAAATCGTAGATAAATTTGATAGTGAAATTCCTGATGAAGATGCTGATTTGAGAGAAGCATATTTATATGGTTAATTTTTTTAATAGATCTTTAATAATTTTAATTATTTCATTTCCTATTTTATACTCATCTAGTTCATTTGCTGCGAAGTTATCATGTGAATGTGAATATATTACAGTTAAAGGTATAGGCTCTCTTTGTAATGCTTTATTCCCTCCATTAGATATTCAAACATTCTTACTTAAAGATTATATAAAGGTAAATGATTTAAACTATGAGATAACTTCTAAGAATGATGATGTAATTAGTGCTTTTGATCAATCGTTAGGCTATTTCAATAGATTGATAAAAATAAATAGAATTAATGGTAAAACTTACATGTCTATTTTTGCCACTCAGGATCTCTCTTGGGTTGATGGATCTGAAACCAAAAAAGGATTAGCAGCCATAGGTATTTACCAATGTTCCAAGAAAAAAGATAAGTTGTTTTGAAATATTTAGTTGAAGGTAATTATAATTATATTGAATATTCTGACTTAAAAATTAATCAAAATATTACTTTAGATAAAAACATTCAAAGAGGTGTTAATGTTATAATCTATAAAGATTATTCAAAGGCTGATGTTGTTAAAAATAATCTTATTCAATTAGTGAGTAAGAAATATAGAAATAATAAAATAAATTATTGTAGTTCTCTGATATATAATGAGAAGTTCAAAGATATAATTACAAATTATAAAAATATAATTGATGTAGATAATAATCTTACTTTTAGAAGGCTTTTTAACTCACTTATTCCTAAACACCAAGAGTATCTTAATAATAAATATAGTGGTCGTTCTAATTTAAAAAATTTTTACTTATTCCCTGGCGGAGATTTAAATTTTATTTGTCTACTATTTTCTTTGTCTATTATGAAAGACAAAAATGAAATATATATTCCATTAATATCTGAAAACTTTCTTTATATTTTTGATAATTTAACTCTAACTAGTGCTTGTAAATTATTAAACGAACAAATTCATATTAATAAAAAGCTTCAATTTATTTGTTTTGTAAATAGTGATAGTAATTTTGTTACTGAATACAAAAAATTCTATAATTTTAATTATGTTAATATTAATTAAATAAGATGTTTTCTAAAAAAGATAAAGTTTATCGATGGCATACTCCAGAAAAGTATACTGATGAATTATTAGTTGAACATTACTCCAATGATATTGAAAAGAATTATTCTGATTTTAGAAACTTTCGTTTTATTCCAATAACTTGTAAAGCTTATGTTTATTTTTATTATCTTGAAAATTGGGATGAGCACATAGCACTAAGGTCAAAAGAATATCAAGATTTAAATATAAAATTATATAATAAGAATGAGAATTTATCTAATAGGGAGAGAGAAATCATTTATGATGAATTTTTAGATGAGCTTAATCATGAAGAAATTTTTTCAGATAAATATCTAGTTGAGTTATTTAATTTTAATGATTCTAATATTCCTCCTGCCTCTCAGCTAAGAAATTCCCTTTATCAATTATATGAAAAAGGTAACAAAGGTAATTTTAATTATTTAAAATATTTAACGCCTGGGTTTGATAGCAATCTAGCTTTTGTTTGTATTGAATACATTTTGCCTACAAATCAAAAATTAACTATAAGATGCAATTTTCCAAAGCTAGCAACTGTACTTCCCCATGAGTACAATGTGAAAGGAAACCAATGGTCTTTTCCAATAGTTGATCGCTTCACTTATGCAATACCTTATTCACAAATTAATTTAAAAATTATAGATGAGTTTTCTGTTCTAAAAAAATTATACGATGAAATATTTAGATCTGTTTCTACTAATTTACCCAAGTATCCAACAAAATTTATTAATACATATAATACTCTTAATAGTTTTATTCCCAATGAAGGTAATAATTTTCCAAATCTGCCAAATATTTCTTTTTTCAATAGGAATGATTTCAAACTTTTAGAAATTTGTTCGCTTTGAATTTATCTCTATTCCATCGCACGCTGATCAAAAAAATGCTATTATAGTAATGATTGGTTTTGAATTATCGTTGAAAGTGGAGGCCCACCCCGGAATCGAACCGAGCTACAAGGATTTGCAGTCCTCTGCATAACCAATCTGCCAGCGGGCCATAAAACTTAGCATAACACTTTTATTGATATTTGTAATCGGGATTAGTGCCAGATGTGTATTCTATACCATCAATTACTACTTTTGGCCAAGTACCAATTCCAATAAGTTTGGGTCTTGACTCCAGATAATCTAAAATACCTTGTATCTTTTCAAAATCGCTCATAAATTTTTTTAACTTTGGAAAGTTATCTAAAATTTTATCATCTAATAGCAATGCTAGTGAAACATGATGATAAACATTAAAGTCACAATAAAATGCTCTTTCTCCTAAAAAAAAATTACCTTCATTTTTACTTAATAACTTTTCAAAATTTGTAAAAGCTTTGGGTAAAATTTCATCTAAAAGATTTTTTTTATTCTTTAAGTGCATTTCACCAACCCAAACATTTATTGTTGGATTTAAAGGAAAAAATAAATCATGGGCAGACTCAAATATAGAGTCAGCATAAGCCACCATTTCCTCATTATTGGGGATATTGTTTGTAAGCTTAGCTATATATCTTGAGATAGTATTGCTTTGCCATATTTCAATTTTCTCATCTATAACAAGCAAAGGTAATTTATGAAAAATCACCTCTTTTTTGACATCACCCCATGGTTTTTTAAAATAATCCCATGCCATTTCATATGAATATTCGATACCCGCAGTATGTAGCATCATTCTTGGAGCCTCACACAAAGCTCTAAGATTGAAATAGATTAACTGTAGTTTAGACATAAAGTTTATATTAATATTTTTATATTATAAATATTTGTCATGAAAACTAAAAATTATTTATCTGAAGCACAAAATTTTCTGAAAAGAAATACACAAGTAAAATCATTCGATATTGTCATGCATGACTGTAATGGTGTAGGTCGTGGAAAAATAATTAGAAGAAATGAGCTATTAAATTTGTATAAGTCAGGTAGGCAATTTCCTCTTTCTTTACTTGGAATGGATATTACTGGTGAGGATACACCTGAAACAGGATTAATTTTAGAGCAAGGTGATGGTGACATAAAAGCTTGGCCTATACCATCATCACTTAAGTTATTGCATAACAGCAAACCACCAAGAGGTGAGTTATTCATGAACATGTATGATATTGATGGAAAAAAATTGTTAACAGATCCAAGAAATATTTTGGAAAATAAAATTCAAGATTTTAAAAAAAAAGGAATTAATTTTTATGCAGCATTTGAGCTAGAATTTTTTCTTGTTTCAAATGAATTGGATGAGTATGGAAAACTCAAACCAGCAAAATCTATACTTGGAAAAAGAGCATCAATTAAAAAGACAGATGTATATTCAGTAGATCATCTCCATGGTATGTTACCTTTAATTGATGATATTTATGAAGCTACAAAACTTGCAAAAATAGAAGCTGAAACCATTATTTCAGAGTACGCACCCGGTCAATACGAATTAACATTAAAACATCAAAAATCGTTATTAAAAGCTGCTGACGATATTTTAAGGCTAAAAAGAATTATAAGAGCACAAGCAAGAAAACATGGAGTCACTGCATGCTTTATGGCAAAACCTATGGAAAATATTTCTGGTTCTGGAATGCATTTTCATATTTCACTTTATGATCAAAAAGAAAAAAATATTTTTGCCGAAAGAAATAATGAAAAAATAAATAAAAATCTTAATTATGCACTTGGGGGTCTTTCAAAAACTATGGGTGAAAGTATGTTGATATTCGCACCAAATGCTAATAGTTGGAGGAGGTTTGTTTCAGGGTCTTATGCACCAACAAAGCCTAATTGGGGAATAGATAACAGATCAGTAGCTTTTCGAATACCAAGTAGTAATAAAAATAATAGAAGGATAGAACATAGAGTCTCAGGAGTTGATGCAAACCCATATTTAGTAGCCTTAACTATAATTTCAGCAATTGAATTAGGAATTCAAAATAAAATTTCTCCAGATAAACAAACAACTGGAAATGCTTATTTAAAGAAAAATAATCAAAAATACAAAATTCCTTCTGACTGGAATTCATCAATTATGCTATCTAAGAAATCCTCTTTTTTAAAACAAACTTTAGGTCCAGAATTACATAAGGCGTTTATAGCCATTAAGGAAATGGAATATCATAAATTTGCTAGTACTATATCAGAATTAGATATTGATTTATATTTAGATGCTATTTAACTTTATCTAGAAAATCATTAAGCTCTTTTTCTTCCATTTTAATAAGATGTTTATCTTCAGGGTATACACCACTATTAAATTCATCAACAAACATCTTAAAACCTTTTATTCTTAATTCTTGTAATTCTCTCTCTTTAATTTCTAAATCTACATATTTTTTTGCATGTCGAGGATAATGACCAACGTTTGTACCAAGTATATCATTACAAAATAAATATTGTGTATCACACACATCACCACAACCCATACCCATAGTTATCATTTTAGTATTCTTTGTTATAAATTCTGCAAGCTCAACTGGTACCACCTCAACTTCTACGCAAGCCGCTCCAGCATTTTCGAGATCTTTTACTTTTTGATACACTTTAAAAGCTTCGTTTGATGTTTTTCCTACAGCTCTGTAATTAGTCCATGTTGCAATATTTGGGACTAATCCAACGTGTGCAGTTACAGGTATTCCCTCTTTTGCCATAGCTTCAATAAAGTTAATTGAGTGTGAACAATAAATAGCATCTGCTCCCATTTCCATTATTTCAAAACCTTTTTTTATTGCCTCTTGAGGAGAACTCACCAACCCATGTTTAAGACCAACAGATAAAAATGCTGTTGGAGCAACTTTTCTTACATCCTTGAAATGATGATCGGGTTCACAGGAAATGATTTCAATTCCTGCTTTATAGGCAGCTTCTGCCTCTTTTGCTGTATCTATATGAGTTTGAGGCCACTTCTTTTTCCCTTTTTGACTCCATAAATCAAAAACGGTAGTTCTTTTAGCCATTGTTATTTGATGGAACGGCTACTTGTAATTCATATGAAGGGTTTTTTGCTTGTTTTAAAATAGTAGGGATGATTTCAGAGTATGCTCCCCATAAACCTTTTTTTGCAGGAGGCATCTGATCTTTAACTAATTGGTGCAGTTTAGGCAAATTATGCGATGGCACAGTAGGGAACATATGATGTTCAATATGATATTCCATCTGCCAATATAAAAAACTGAAGATCGGGTTTAAATGCATTGTCCTAGTACTATATCTATGATCTTTGATATTATCTTTAAGCCCAGTATGTTGAGTTAATCCAAAAAGTCTTTTGAGTGTTATCCCATAAAAGTTTGGAAGTAAAAAATATAAAACCGGCAACCAAGACTGAAAAGCAATTGACATAAAAATTAATAAGATCCAAATACCAACATGTAATCTTGAAGAGTTGATACATTTTTGATGTTCTCTTTCAGGAATTACTTGTTTCATTACTTCTGTTTTTTTGCCTAAAGCATGAAGAATAGTCTCGTATTGAGTTGTTTTTTTAAAATTAATTATGTCAAAGAAAGGTATGAATAAACTGAAAAAGTAAAAAACATCAGTAGGCCTTCTAATTGCTATTTCAAAATCAAGAGGATCATCAAAGTAAGTATAACCATGATGACGAAAATGTGACCATCTCCATCTTACTGGTTCAAAACCATTCATATAACTACCAATTTGATAAAAAAAGTTATTCCAATAGTTCGTTTTAAAAGCTGTTTTATGTCCAGTTTCGTGCCAAATAGGATCTGCGCAATTCCATATATTTCCATAAATTAAAAAAAATAATAAAGACCACCAAGTACCCCATGTCATATAAGCTAAAACACCGAATACAGTTAAAGACCCAAAGAAAATAAACATGTGTTTAAAACCTTGATAATCCGACTTCTTAAGAAGCTTTACAAATTCTTCTTTATCAACGTCACAATGATGCCATTTGTCTAAGTCAACCTTCATTTACAAAAAAATACCATAAACTAAAAAAAAAATAAACAAGGTCAGACAAAAGATCCTATTGCACCAGCTATGGCAAGAATCAGGCCCAATCTAGATAAAGACCCAGAATTTTTAATATATTTTTGATTGGGGGATAGGTTTTTTTTAGCTGATACATATAAATGCATATTTAAAAATATGGCTGTTATTAGAATTAAGCTAGCTCCAAATAATTTCATATGAAAAGTCCAACCTAAATCAAATGAGCCGTATATTGCAAGTAGCAAAATAATTCCAGTAACCCACATTGTGATGATAGCTAATAAAGATAAAAATGCTAAAACCTTAAAACCTTTGGCCAAATGAGGCTCAGGCACTTTACCTTCTTTTTTATATATAGATTGTATAACAGCACTACCAATACCTCCTCCTCCAGCAATAAACAGAGATATAAGATGAAGAAACTTACAAATGTATATAATCATACAAAAAAAATATCATAATTTAATATTTATGAGTTAATATATTTTTAAAAGTTGATTAAAAAAAAGATTGTCACAATAGTCGGTGCTGGCGTCATTGGAGCTGGATGGGCTGCTAGAATGCTAGCATGTGGTCTAATAGTTAACGCTTATGACCCAAGTGTTAAGGCAAGAAAGCAACTATTATTAAATACCAAAACAGCTTTTAAGAGCCTTCAAAGATTAGGTTTAAATAAAAATGCAAAACTTAGTAATTTGAAAATTTATTCTGATCTCAGAGAGTCTCTTCATTCAACCACCTTTGTCCAAGAAAATGCTCCAGAGAATGAAAAGTTAAAGAAGAAACTTCTCAAAGATATAGATAAATTATTGCCAAAAAATATAATCATTGCGTCTAGTTCATCAGGACTTTTGCCCACAAGAATTCAATCTTTATGTAATTATCCAGAAAGAGTTTGTATAGGACATCCATTTAACCCTGTATATTTATTACCTCTTGTCGAGTTGGTATCAGGAAAGCAAACAAAGAAAAACACAATTACCAGAGCTAAGAAGTTTTACGAGGAAATAGGAATGAAGCCTTTGATTGTAGAAAAAGAAATTGAGGGCTATATATCTGATCGTTTACAGGAGGCTCTTTGGAGAGAGGCACTTCACATAATTAAAGATGGCATTGCTTCGACTAAAGATGTTGACGATGCGATTGTTTATGGACCTGGATTACGATGGTCTTTTATGGGTGTTTGCCTAACTTTTCATCTTGCTGGAGGGCAAACTGGTATGAAACACATGTTAGAGCAGTTTGGACCTGCTCTTAAATTACCTTGGACTAAATTAAAGGCGCCAAAACTTGATGCAAAACTAAAAAAATTAATGATTTCAGGCACAAAAAAACAGGCAGGAAAATACACTATTAAAGATCTAGAGGTGCAAAGAGATATTTTTTTGATTGAAATCATGAAAACTTTGAATAAATATCAAAGAAATAATTTTCCTAATTGGAATAAAACATTTAATAAATTTTAATATGAGCGAAAATCTTTCAATTAAAACAATCGATAAAAATAACAAGTCTATTTTGGTCGATTGGAGTGATGGTTTTAAAAGTAAATATAATTTCTTATGGTTGAGAGATAATTGTCCTTCTGAAGTGCATCCAACAGCTCGTGAACGAACTTTTAATTTGCTTGATGTATCTGAAGATATTCACCCTAAAAATTACTCTCTAAATAGTGAAGGTAATCTTGAGATTGAATGGAGTGAGGGAGGACATAAAAGTGTTTATGAGAGAGATTGGTTGAGACATAATTGTTATTCTTTAAAACACAGTCGAGAGTACGTTTCACCATATAGGATTTGGGATAAATCCATGCAAGATACATTTACTGATATTCAAATAGATTACAGCGAAATAATTAGTAGTGATGATGGTTTAAAAAAGTGGTTACAGCAACTACATTTTTTTGGTATTTCAATTGTTAAAAATGCTCCAACAGATCTAAATTCTGGTTTTGATATCCTGAAAAATATAAGTCACACTCGAGAAACTTTTTTTAAAACACCATTCGAGGTCATTGATATACCTAACCCTAATAATTCAGCTTATACTGCTGCAGGTCTAAGAAATCATATTGATTTACCATATTATGAGATAGCTCCAGGATATCAGTTTCTTCACTGCTTAATAAATAATGCTACTGGGGGTGAGTCAGTTGCTGTAGATGGTTTTAAGGTAATTGATTATTTAAAAAATAATCACCCAAATGATTATGACGTACTCCTTAATACGTCTGTAAAATTTGTAAATAGAGACTACACAACTAATACAATTAGAGTAATGCATAAACCTATAATAACTCTCGATCACAATAATGATTATAATGATATTAGGTTCAGCGTTGCTTACATGGGAGTTATGGACTGCCATCCTGATCAAATGGATCATTTTTACTCAGCATACAGAAAGCTTTTAAGCTTACTTCATGACCAGAGGTTTGAAATTAACTTTCGTATGCAAGCCGGAGATATTTTTAGTTTTAATAATAGAAGAGTGTTGCATGGCAGAAAAGAATATGATGCCAATTCTGGAGAAAGGCACCTTCAAGGTTATTATATGGACAGAGATGAAATCTTGGGTCGCTTAAATTATATTGAAAATTTAAATCCTTAAATTTAATAAAAATTAAAATAAAAATTCAAGAGTTGTTCAAAGATTACAGCAATATAAATAAAAAAATTTATTAGGATTAGTTATGTTAAAAGGTAGAAGAAGCAATAGATTAAGAGAAAATTTTGTTAAGTAATGTCTTAAATTACTTACTTTGGTGGCTTCATCTTTTTAACCTCCATCCTTAAACCTATCCTCTAGGTGATTCTATCTTATCAAATAAATTGGATTTTGTATTTTTTAATTTGTGAATATTATGAAAACTTTATTTTACACAATGTTCATTGTCCCAAAATTTATTAACCTTTGGCATTATTAATGGCAGTTTAGCAATAACAGTAGGTCCAAATTTTTCTATATCTCCAGTTGCAAGAACGTAATTACCCATATTAATTTCATTGAAAACTTTAATGTAGTATGAACCTGGTTCGTAAGTTACTGTACTTTTAAAATCTTCACCTATTTGTGGTCCTATCCAATACCATTTTTTACCATAAGGCTCATACCATTCCCACCACTCAAAATTTTGACCATCAACTTCCTCGATGACACTTAACTCAAGGTCTTTACCTTCTAAAATACTAAATGAGAACTTTCTAAATGTATTACAATCATCAATTTTTGGAACAGTAATACCAACATAAAAGTTAAATTTCTGATCAGAATTTATTAAGTAATAATGTGGATCACCATTTAATTTAGAGTATATTGCTTTTGATATTTCTGGTTTTTCTATTAGATATGCCTCATTAGGTTTATTTGGGTTTGAGTCATTTATTACAGGTTGATGAGCATAGGATAATGAACAAAAGGTAATTAAAATAAAAACACTAAAAAATTTCATAATTTAATTTACACTATTATTTTATATGAGGCGAATATGATCTATGAAAAACAATTAATTTTGTTATAAATCAAACTTTATCATGAATTTTGAACAAGCAAGAACAAATATGGTTCTTAATCAACTAAGAGCTAATCGTATAAAAAACTCATCTTTAATTGAAAAAATTGAATTATTTCCAAGAGAAAACTTGTATCCAAAATCTTATAAACATTTGGCTTACTCTGATAAGATTATATTTTTAGATGATGGTCGCTTTATTCTACCTCCTTTAACATCATTTCATTTATTACAAGCTTTGGGAGAGATTGATGATGAGAGTATTTTAGAAATTGGTTCTGGATTTGGTACATCAACATCTATTATAAATAAATTTTCCTCTAATATTGACTGTATAGAGTCTTCTATGCAAATGACTGAAGTTTTCAAAAATAGTATAAAAGACGGTTTGTTCAATGCCTCTTTATTAGATTTAACGATAGAGGAATTTTTCAATAACAAAAAGCCAAATATTAAAAAATACCAAAAGATTATTATTAATGGTTCACTTGATGAAGAACCCATAAATATAATTAAAAATGCATCTGATAATGCAGAGATAGTTTGTATAATTGATAACCAAGATTTTAAACATAAGATTGTTAAATATATAAAAGTAGAAGGCAAATCGAATAAGTTTGTTATAGATGAAGCTTCTTCTTCTTATATTTATAAATATGTTCAATCCGAACCATTTGTTTTTTAGCAAATGGATGAATTTCAAAATAAAAAAGAATATGAAAATGAAATTTATCAGCTTTGGTTAGACAAAGAATGTTTTAAACCTAAATACAATTTTGATAAAAACTTTTCTATTTGTATACCTCCCCCAAATGTAACGGGGTCGTTGCATATGGGACATGCACTTAATAACACTATTCAGGATATTTTAACAAGATATCACCGAATGAATGGATTTAATACTCTTTGGCAACCTGGAACAGACCATGCAGGCATAGCGACACAAATGGTTGTGGAAAGAAACTTAGCTGAGAAAAATATTTATCGTAAAGATCTCACAAGAGAAGAGTTCATTGAAAAAATATGGGAGTGGAAAGAATATTCGGGTTCCACAATCATAAATCAATTAAAAAGGCTTGGTAGTTCATGTGATTGGTCAAGGGAAAGATTTACGATGGATGACGGATTGTCATCTGCAGTTAGAAAGGTTTTTGTTAAATTATATACAGAGGGGTTGATATATAAAGATCAAGCTCTTGTTAATTGGGATACCAAATTTAAAACAGCTATTTCTGATTTAGAAGTTGTTCCTACGGATGTAAGCACCCAAATTTACTATATAAAATATCCAAGCTCTAATTCTGAGAGTATAACTGTTGCAACAGTTAGGCCAGAAACAATTTTTGGTGATGTTGCTATAGCAGTTAACCCCAATGACAGTAGATATACCTCATTAAAAAAAGAAACTTTTACTATTCCTTTAACATCAAGATCTATTCCACTTATATTTGATGAATATTCTGATCCGGAAATGGGAAGTGGTGCAGTTAAAATAACCCCAGCACACGATTTCAACGATTTTGAAATCGCTAAAAGGCACAACTTAGAACTATTAAATATTCTAAACGATGACGGAACATTGAACGAAAATTGTCCTAAAGAATTTCAGGGTTTAGATCGATTTGAGGCAAGAAAAAAAGTTGTTCAATTGCTAAAAGAAAAAGGTTTTTTAGAAAAAATTGAAGATTATAAAACTACAATACCATATGGTGATCGCTCGAACACTGTTGTCGAACCTTTTTTAACTCATCAGTGGTTTTGTAATGCTGAAGAATTAGCAAAACAGGCAATGAAAGTTGTAAAAGACGGTGATACAAAATTTTTTCCCTCAAATTGGGAGAAAACATACTTTCAATGGATGGAAAATATAAGACCATGGTGTATTTCTCGACAAATATGGTGGGGACATCAAATTCCAGTTTGGTATGGTCCTGATGGAAAAGAATTTTGTGCAGAAACTGAAGAAGAAGCGAAAAATTTAGCTGTAGACTTTTATAAAGCGGATAAAATAATTTTAAAAAGAGATCAAGACGTCTTAGACACCTGGTTCTCATCAGCTCTTTGGCCTTTCTCTACATTGGGATGGCCCAACAAAGAACAAACATTAGATACATTTTACCCTAATTCTGTTCTAGTTACGGGTTTTGATATCATCTTTTTCTGGGTTGCCCGCATGATGATGATGGGTAATAAATTTATGTCAGAAACACCTTTTAAAACTGTTTATGTTCATGCTCTCGTTCGTGATGAAAAAGGTCAAAAAATGTCAAAATCAAAAGGTAATGTCATAGATCCTTTAGAAATAATTGACAAGTATGGTGCAGATACACTTCGCTTTACTCTAACATCATTAAATACACCTGGAAGGGATGTAAGGTTAAGTGAGCAACGTATAGCTGGTTATAGAAACTTCGTTACTAAAATCACCAATGCCTATAAGTTTGCTGAATTTAAAGGAATTTATCCATTTACAGATAATGGCAAAGTTAACCCTAACCATATTTTTAATATTTGGATTATAAATGAGTTTCAAGAGTTATATAAAAAAGTTCAAGAAAATTATGAGAAATACTATTTTCATGAAGTAGCTAATCAACTATATCATTTTACATGGCATACTTTTTGTGACTGGTATATTGAACTTTCTAAAAATCTTTTAGACATCAATCAATTTAGAGATGAAACCAAACAAACTTTTCATTTAGTATTTAATTCTTTATTGCAACTTTTACATCCAGTGATTCCTTTTATTACTGAAAAATTGTGGGGTAAAAATAATAAAGATATCTTGATGAGTCATCAGTGGGACTATGTTGATCTAAAAACAGAGAGTGAGCATGTATCTAAAACAAAATTATTTATTGATTTTATAGAGGAATACAGGTCAATAGAAAAACTTTTTGAAATCAAAAAAGAAGATACTGTAGAAATTTTTTCTAAAAACCAATTAATTCAAACAATTTTAGAAGATAATAAAAAAACATTTGAATTTTTAACAAGAAAAAAACTTTCATCATCCCATAAAGACAATAGTGTTACTTTACCTTTTAAAGAGTTTGATTTTGAAATTTCCACTAGCCAAATTGATAAATCTAAAATCAAAGAAAAACTTCAAGAAAATAAAAGCTCTTTGGAAAAAGAAAAAAATACGATTGATAAAAATTTATCAAATGAAAATTTTGTATCAAAAGCTCCAAAAGATCTAATTGATCAAAATAAAGAGAGACAAAGTTCAATTAATATGGAATTGTCTAAAATTGATAGTATATTAATTAATATTCAATAATGGTTGATAAAAGCAAATTACCAAGTAGACATGTTTCTGTAGGTCCTAAAAGTGCACCACATAGAGCTTTTTATTATGCTATGGGCATTACCGAAGAACAGATTAAACAACCTTTTGTCGGTGTAGTAACAACATGGAATGAGTCTGCCCCTTGCAATATTTCACTTTCTCGCCAAGCTCAATCAGCCAAAAAAGGTGTGTGGGATGCAAAAGGTACACCAAGAGAATTTACCACCATTACTGTTACTGATGGTATTGCTATGGGTCATGAGGGAATGAAATCTTCTTTAACTAGTAGGGAGATTATAGCTGACTCAACTGAACTTTCTGTAAGAGGGCACTGTTATGATGCATTAGTTGGTTTAGCTGGGTGTGATAAATCTTTGCCAGGTTTAATGATGGCAATGCTAAGACTTAATGTGCCATCTGTATTTATGTACGGTGGATCTATATTACCAGGTGTTTATAAGGATAAGGACGTAACAATAGTAGATGTTTTTGAAGCTGTTGGAAAACATTCAACAGGAAAGATTTCAGACCAAGAACTCCATGACATTGAGTGTGTTGCCTGTCCATCTGCTGGATCCTGTGGCGGACAGTTTACCGCAAATACCATGGCATGCGTTTCAGAGACTATTGGTTTAGCTCTTCCAGGTTCTGCTATGACACCAGCTCCTTATGAAAGTAGAGATAAATATGCTTATGAAAGTGGAAAAGTAGTTATGGAATTAATTGAAAAAAACTTGAGACCTAGGGATATTGTTACAAAACAATCACTAATAAATGCGGCTGTGGTTGTTTCTGCATCAGGTGGATCAACCAACGCAGGTTTACATCTACCTGCTATGGCTCATGAAGCTGGTATTGAATTTACTTTGGAAGATGTCTGTAATATTTTCCAATCAACACCTTATATAGGTAATTTAGCCCCGGGGGGGAAGTATGTAGCTAAAGATTTATATGAAGTTGGTGGCGTTCCTGTTCTAATTAAAGCACTCATTGATGGCGGTTTGATTGATGGATCATGCATGACTGTTACTGGAAAAACGTTAGCTGAAAATGTAAAAGATGTGGAGTTACCAAAAAATCAAGATGTTGTATATCCTGTTAGTAGCCCAATTACTAAAACAGGTGGCGTGGTAGGTTTGAAAGGTTCACTTGCTCCTGATGGTGCGATTGTAAAAATAGCTGGACTTAAAAAATTACAGTTCAAAGGAAAGGCAATTTGCTTTGATAGAGAAGAACATGCTCTAGACGCTGTCTTAAATGGTAAAATTAAACCTGGTCATGTTGTGATTATAAGATACGAGGGCCCAAAAGGAGGGCCAGGTATGAGAGAAATGCTATCTACCACTAGTGCCCTTTATGGACAAGATCTTGGTGAAGAGGTAGCTTTAATTACTGACGGAAGGTTCTCTGGAGGTACACGAGGATTTTGTATCGGCCATGTAGGTCCAGAGGCTTATGATTGTGGGCCTATAGCGTTAGTTGAAGATGGTGATGAAATAGAAATTGATGCAGAGAAAAATATACTAAATTTGAATGTAGACGAAAAAACGTTATCCGATAGAAAAACTAAATGGGTTAATAAAGAACCAGAGTTTATGTCAGGTACTTTATGGAAATATATGAAAACTGTTGGACCTGCAAACCTAGGGGCAGTTACACACCCTGGTGGTAAATTAGAAAAAAAGACTTATTCAGATATTTAAATCTATAAGAATAGGGCAATGATCAGAGGGTCTATCCATATCACGGTATTCTTTTAATACTTTTAGTTTCATTATTTTACTTTTCAAAAATGGAGATAAAAGAAAGAAGTCTATTCTTATTCCTTCCTCTTTTCCAAATTTGTAAGTTTTATAATCAAAAAAAGTATAACTTTGTTTTTTTGGAGTAGTCTTAAACACATCAATTAGATCTAGATTTATTAATTTATAGAATTCTTTTCTGGATTCAGGTTGTGCTAGAGCATCATTTTTATATTTTTTAATATCATGAGCATCTTCATCATCTGGAATAACATTAAAATCTCCCATTAATAAAACTTCATATTCTTTTTTAAGTATTTCTATTTCTTTATAAAGTAATTTCATCCATTCAAGCTTATTTGTAAATTTGTCTGTATCTATAGGATTTCCATTAGGAAAATAACAATTGAGGATTGCTAAATTTTTATCTTTTATAATAACTGTATTGTTTCTCGCTTGTGTCATATTTAACCTTTTTAAGGGATTTTCATTTAATACAATCTCACTTTTACAAGAAACACTTACCCCATTATAGCTTTTTTGAGTTTCAGCCATTGTTTTCAATGAAAATTGATTAAAAAAATTTTCTACGTATTCTTTATCTAATATTTTCAGTTCTTGTAAGCAAAATATATCTGGAGCTTCTGTTTTTATTATTTTTTCTATAAGTGGTTCTCGAGCTCTTAAAGAATTTACATTCCAACTAATTATTTTCACAATTAAATACTAAATGATGTGCCACAGCCGCAAGAATTTTTAGCATTAGGATTTGAAATAGAGAAACTAGAGCCTATCAATTCATCTTTATAATCTAATTCAGACTTATTTATGAAAGTCATAGAATTTTTATCGATCAAAATTTGTAAATCTTTAAAATTAAATACATGATCTTTGGTTTCATTAATTACATTTTCACTTTTAAATACGTACTGGAATCCAGAACATCCACCACCTTTGACTCTGATTCTAAAATATTTCATATTTTGATCTTTTAGAACTTCTTGAATTTTATTTATAGCTTTATCTGTTATATTAATACTTCCCATATGTTCAGTAATTTATCAGCTTTACCAGAAAATTCAAAAGGAAGACTTTACGATGAAATAAATGATCATCGATCACTTTACGAAAGAGATAGAGACAGAATTTATCATTCAACAGCCTTTAGAAAACTAAAAGATAAAACACAAGTATTTATGTTTGAAAAAGGTGATTATTATAGAAATAGACTAACACATACTCTTGAGGTATCTCAAATAGCAAGATCTATAAGTAGAAAATTGTCTTTAAATGAAGATCTCACTGAATGTATAGCACTATCTCATGATTTAGGTCATAGTCCTTTTGGTCATGTGGGCGAAGAAATAATTACTCAAGAATTAGATGCAAATTTTAACCACAATTATCAATCTTTTAGACAAATTACATTATTAGAAAAGAAATATATAAATTTTGATGGTCTAAATTTAACTTGGGAAACAATAGATGGTTTAATAAAGCATAATGGAAAAATACAAGAAACAAATAGAAACTACGACTTATCAAAAAATTTTAAATTTGATTTAAATAAGAATCCCTCATTAGAGGCTCAAATCGCATCCTTGTCTGATGATATAGCTTACATAGCTCATGACTTCGATGACGCTTTAAGATCAGGTATTCTGACAATATCAAGTTTAGCTGAAAATAAAGAACAATTTAATTTTATAGATTTTTCATACATTGCAAACTTAGATAAAAGTATTGCAAGAAATTACTTTTCAAGATCCATTATGAACTACTTAATTTTGGATCTTCTTAACGAAACTGAAAATACTCTTTCTAATAATTCACAAATACGATCAATTGAAGATGTTATAATAAACACAAATTTTTTGGTTAAGTTTAGTCCTCCAGTATTAGATAAAGTAAAATTTCTTAAAAATTTTCTATTTGAATTTTTTTACACATCTGATTTTGTATATAAAAATAGAACGCAAGCTGAAAAAATTTTAGTATCTATAATAAAATTATTAAATAATGATACTTCTATGCTTCCATCTAAATGGAAAGAAAAATTGCAATATGATACAGATAAAC
>CACMGP010000003.1 GCA_902613185.1 uncultured Alphaproteobacteria bacterium | reverse complement strand
TGTTAAATTAAGATATTTAGGATTATTGTAAGGAAAAAAACTTATATATGTAACGTTTTGAAATTTTTTATTATTTGAAATAATTTGATCTGCGGTACCAGTTTTACCTGCTACTAAAAAGTTTTTGTAAAGATCGTTATTAGTTTCATTCGCATAAAATAATAATTTATTTATCGTATTGGATATTTTGTTATATTTATTTTTATTTTGTTTACCTTGTCTTTCAAATGAAGCATTAAAATTATTTCTACCTGTTATTATTTTTCCATAAGCATTAATTAATTGTATTGGGGAAATTGATAATCCATATCCAAAGGGTATATTATCACAATAACTACCTCTAAAATTATTTACAGTAGGTTCAACAGAATTCATTCCAAAGCCGATTTTAGTGGATTTCAAAAGACCTATTTGGCCTAGGTCAACTTTAAACTCATTTTGACAGTCTAAATTTCTTCTTATTAATATTGCTCCTCTATTTGAGGATTTTTTTAAAATATCTCCCACTTGCATTGGTATTTTACTATTTCTTGGAAAATCATTAATGATTTTATTGCCAATGTATATAGGTTGATCGACATCAAAGTATTCATTTATATCAATTTTATTATTTTTTAATGCAGAATAAACTGTGAATGTTTTAAAAACAGAACCATAATCAAATTTAAGATCTTTGAGTGGTAATAAGGATTGGTCAAATTTATCGTTAACGTTTCTATTATCTAGAAAGACATTACTGATAATCTCTTCTCTGCTTAAATCAACCAGAACATTCATAGCATAATCTGGATTTAAATTTACTGTGTCGTTAAACAAAGAGTCATATATTTTCTTTTGTATCTGAATATCTAATGACAAATAGATATCATTATTATTTTGATCTATAAATTTCTCAATCAAAGATACACCTTTGTGATCAATATTTGTGTGCCCTAATATATTGTTTGTTATATCACTGTAAGGATATTTTCTCGTAAGAATTTTTTCAAATTTAATATAAGGGTCACCTTTATAAATTGTCTCTATAATATTATTTAGTGGGACATTCCTTTTTAAATACTTAACTTTATTTTTAATATTTTTTATTGAATAATTATAATCAGAGTAAGCTAAAGTATTTTTATTAAAATCATATATAGTTGGCAATATTTCGTAGGTTGTATCAATTTCTTTAGATATTAAATTATTTCTATTATCAAAACTTAAAAATAATAACCTTAAAAAAATAGATATAAAAAGGACTAAAATAATTAAAATAAATAAATTATAGAAGTTTTGTGTTTTAGATAGTAATTTATAATCAGTTTCATTACTCAGATTGAACATAATTGACCTTTATTATTGTAAAGCCATCAAACTCATTTCTATCAAACTTAATAATTTTATTTTTAGCAAAATCAAAATTATATAAGTCATTAATCTGCAATTGATTTATTTGTTTTGTGAGACGTATTTTTTTATTAATATAGTTTTGATTATCTTTCATATAATTATTTTTTAAATAGTACAGATCATTTTCAAGAATCTTCGTTTGGTTTTTAAAACTTAAAAATAAAAAAATAAATATGAATAAGAGGATAAATTTAGAAATATAATTAATCAATTTATAAATCTTCCTACTCTCAATTTAGCAGATCTAGACCTATTGTTTTTTATAACTTCAAGTCTACTTGCTGTTAAAGGTTTTTTAGTAAGATTATTAAATCCCCAGTCTTTATTGTTTTGAAATATTTTCTTATTTTTTATTATATTTTCTTTGAAATATTTTTTAACTATTCGATCCTCTAGACTATGGAAAGAAATTATAGCCAAATAGGCATCAAATTTTAAAAAGTTATGTACCTTTTTAAGAAATATTATTAAATTTTCTAGCTCATGATTTGACTCAATCCTTAAGGCTTGAAAAGCCTGGGTAGCAAAATGTATTTTTTTTGATCTAAAATTAACTCCACTATTTCTCAAAATTTCTATTAATTCATAATTAGTATTAATTTTTTTTATAGATCTCCTATTAACAATATATTTGGCTAATTTTTCAGACTGATTTATTTCACCATATTTATTAAATATTCTTTGAAGTTCCTCTTTATCATAAAAATTTATTATCTTATAAGCATCCAAATCACCACCCAGGTAATTCATATTCAAATTAGAGTCTGTTTTAAAAGATAAACCAATATCATTATTATTTAGCTGATTAGTTGAAAAACCTAAATCTAATAAAATAAAATCAAATTTTTTATTTAAATTTAACATATCTAAATTAACAAAATTTGTTTTATAAAATGAAATATTTTGATATTTTTTCTTTAGGTGTTCTGCAATATTTAAAGAATAATCATCTTGATCAATAGCAGTAACAAAATGACCTCTTTCTAAAAATTTTTTTGAATGGCCGCCTCCTCCAAAAGTGCAATCTAAAATTGAAAGATTATTTTTACCGTTAACAAATGATAGAATTTCTTCAACCATTATTGGTACATGTTCATTTTTAATCATTTAAATCTTGCTCTCGAATTTTTTTTATGCCTCTCCCCTAATTTTTTTTCCCAAATTTCAAAGTGATTTCCTTTGCCTATAAATATTATTTCTTTAGATAATTTTGAAAATTTTTTAAGATGATCTCTTAATATAAATCGACCCTCCTTATCTATTGTTATTTCTTCTAAATCTGAGAGTATTGCTGTTTTAAAATGATCATTTTTTTTTGATAGAAAATCTTTTTCATCAAAACTTTTAATTAGTGAATTGATCTTTGATGATAAATGAACTTCTAAACACTCATACTTTAAACTTTTAAATATAAATGTATTTTCATTGGAGTTATTTATTGTTGATCTAAATGGTGAAGGTATTGCAACCCTGTTTTTAGAGTCCACAATACCATAAAAAGAGGATAAAAACATAATCATGGTATTTTATGGGATTATATGGGATTTTTAGGAAATAGTAAATAATAATGGGTAGCTATAAGCTGAGTTCTGTATTTTAAAAATTGCAGTCATTTATCTAGGTTAACTATTACTAATTAACTCCAGCGATCAACCCAGACTAACTGTAGAAATAGTTTTAGTCTCTATTTGATCTTACTCGTGATAGGGTTTGCATATTGCGATACTTTTTAAGTATCCGGTGAGCTTTTACCTCGCCTTTTCACCCTTACCTTACGGCGGTTTATTTCTGCTGCACTTTCCCTAAGGTTACCCTCGACGGAAGTTATCCGTTATCACTTTCTACGCGAGCTCAGACTTTCCTCTTTGACTAACAAAGCGACTGCACGCTACCCAAAATTATAATACATAAGTTTAATCAAATAATAAATTATTAAAATCTTTTAAAAATTTTTTTGATTTAACTCCATTTATCTGATTATAATTCAATGATCTTTTAACAGCTTCAATACATAAATTTTTATAATCTTTAATATATGATTTATGAAAGCCGTATATATTTAACATATCATCAATATTATATTTCTTCTTATGCATATTTTTATTTTTAAATCTATTTATTCCGATTTTATCAATAAAGAATTTCTCTCCAGGATCATTTTTTCTATTTGGGGCTATGTCAGAATGAAACACTATATTGTCATCTGATATATAAAAAATAGTTTTTAGAAAAAATATTAATTTTTTCAGTGAGAGGTATTGTTTTTTAGTAAAAAAAGAATAACCAAATTGATGTCCTTTATTCTCGAGTTCAATTCCAATTGAGTAATCATTCATGTTCGTTATATTTCTCCATTTTGATTGACCAGCATGCCATGCTTTAAATTTAGGACACAACAAATTAAAAATAGTACCTTTTCGTGATATCAAATAATGAGAGCTCACTTTTGAATTTTTATCAGTCAATTTTTGGTATGCTAAATCAAAATTTTTCATACCTGTATAATGAATTACAATATATTTGACTATTTTATTTTTTTTTCTGAAGCTATAATTCATGCATGAAATACTCGATTCTATTATTTATAAGCTTTATTGTAATATCTTGTTCCTCATATGATAAAGATGATATTGGAAATGATCAAAGTTTATATGAAGATAATTTGTTAAAAGACTATGAATTATTTCATTTAGCAAATGAATATATTAACTCTAATCAACTTGAATTAGCTTTGATTGAATTAGATAAAGTGGAAGTGCTTTTTCCAAGTAGCGAGTATGCTAACAAAAGTATGCTTATCAAAGCATATATTCATTTTTTAAAAAAGGATTATGAAAAAACAAGAGCTATAGCTGAGATGTATAAGACCTATTATCCTGGAAGTAAAGATATTGTATATGCAAATTATTTAGAGGCGATGACGTATTATGTTATGATGAAAAAAAAAGAATATAGTCAAAAAAATTCAAATGAAGCTTTAGAAAAATTTGAATTTATTCTAAACGCGTACCCAAATAGTAAATATGAAATAGATATAATTACAAAAATCAAAATAATAAATGATAATTTAGCTGCGGATAAATTGAATATAGCAAAATTTTATTTAGATAAAAATAATAATAATGGATCTTTAATATATTTATTAGATATTTTTAATAATCATAGCACAAGTAATTCTATTGAAGAAACATTATATTTGATTACTAAAATTTACTATTTATTTGATGAGTATGAATTAGCAAAAAATTATGCATCTATATTAGCTTATAACTTTCCTGATAGTAGATGGTATGAGAGATCTTATAATCTTATTTATAATTTAAATGAAGTCATAGATAATGAAAAATGGTATGAAAAATATAACCCAGTCAAAATATTTAAGCAAGATAGTGATAATTTATCTGACACTTCACAAATCCAATATTTAGAATAGTATTAATGCTAGTCTCATTAGAAATTAAAAATTTTTTGTTAATAAAAAAAATATCTATAAATTTCATTAATGGTTTTAATGCTTTCACTGGAGAGACAGGCGCTGGTAAATCAATAATTATAGAGGGTCTTAAATTAGCACTTGGTGGAAAAAATCAGACTAATCTAAATTTAAAAGAAAATGAAATTGCCTCTATAAAAGCAGTCTTCGAAATCAATAATTTAATCAAAAAAAACCTCGATGAATTAAATATTAATTTAATAGATGATTATTTGATTGTTGAGAGACAAATAAACTCAAGTCAAAAATCAAAACTACTTATTAATGGTGAGATCAAACCTCTCAACAATGTAAGAGAAATTTTAAAAAATGTCATTGAATTTCAAGAGAATTTTGAACAGCAAGAACTATTTGATAACAAATATTTTCTTAAATTTATAGATAGCTTAGGTGGTATTGAAAAAAAGGATTTAAATTCTAAATTTGAAAAGCTTAAAAATTCAAAAAGTTTATATCAAGCCCATTTAGATAATGAAAAAAATATAAATGAAAAACTAGAAATATTAGAAATAAAAAATAAAAAAATTAAAATCTTGAATCCAATTGCTAATGAATACGAGGAACTTATTACCAAACGAAATTTGAGCAAAAATATTCAAAAATATAATGAAATTTCCAATGAAATTAAAAGATCAATTGCAAATTTAAACTCAAATGACTATTTAAATACAATTGAAAAAAGTTTAATTAAATTAGAGAATATTAATCAAGAATATGTAGATATTTCAAAAAAATTTTCTTCTATACTTTTAGACATAAATGAATTAACCAACGAATTGGAAAATAAATTTGACTCTGAAGATCATGATGAAATTAATTTCGATGAAATAGATGAAAAAATTTATCAATATCAGCAGCTATCTAAATTTTTCGAAGTAGAACCTAAAAATTTATTTTCTATTAAAGATGAAATATTAAATGAAATAGATTTACTTAAAAATTTTGATAGAGAGAGAAAAAATCTTTTTGATAAATATACTAACTGTCTTAATGATTATAGAATAGAGGCTTCAAAAGTGTCAAATTTAAGAAAAACAAAGTCAAAAAAAATATCGGAAAGTATTAATAAACAACTTCCAATAGTAAATATCGAACAAGGTGAAATTGTTTTTAATTTTTCAGAAAAAGATGAAAAAGATTACAATTCTCATGGATATGATGAGTTAGATGTATTGTTTAGAACAAATAAAAATTCAGAATTTAGCTCAATAAAAAAAGTAGCTTCTGGAGGAGAGTTGTCACGATTACTTTTGATAATTAAGTCATTATCAGCAAAAAATGATAATAATCTAACTCTTATTTTTGATGAAGTAGATAGTGGTTTAAGTGGTAAAATTGCATCTAATGTCTCTGAAAAAATTAATAATATTTCAAAGAAAAATCAAGTAATCGCCATAACACATTCACCTCAAGTTGCCTCAAAAGCTCACAAACACTGGAAAATTGAAAAAGTTATTATAGATGACGAAATGACAAGTCAAATTATAGAATTGAATGATGAGTCAAGAGTAAATGAAATAGCAAGTTTAATAAGTGGGGCTAAAATTACTGAGACTGCAAAAAAAGTAGCTATTGATTTAATTCAAAATTAATAAAATGAAAAAAAAAAATAATTTTATTAAACTTAGAGATGAGCTCAAGAAATATAATAAAGAATATTATAACTCAAATCCATCAATAGACGACTCAAAGTATGATGATTTAAAGAAAAAGTATGATTATTTATTGTTAAATAACCCTGAATTAATAAAGTTTGATAATTTAGGTATAGGTACTTCGCCTTCATCTAAATTTAAAAAATTTGAGCACTATGAGCCGATGCTTTCGCTTTCAAATAGTTTTAATTTAAGTGACTCGGAAGATTTCTTTGAAAAAGCTACTAATTATTTAAAAAAGGATGACTCAAATTACATATTTTATGTGGATTGCAAAATAGATGGAGTCTCATTATCTCTTATTTATAAAAATAAAAAATTATTTAAAGCTATAACTAGAGGAGATGGTTTAATTGGAGAAGAGATCACAGAAAATGTATCGAATATAAAAGGTATACCAAAAGTTTTGAAAAATTGTCAATCCGATCTTATTGAAATAAGGGGTGAAGTATTTTTTTTTAGAAAAGATTTTGAAAAATTAAATAAACAATTTGATAAAAAAAATCAATTTTCAAATCCGAGAAATGCTGCCTCGGGATCTATTCGCCAAATTAATAGTAAAATCACTAAAGATAGACCTTTGAGATTTATACCACACGGATATGGTAAATTTTCTTATGAAAAAGAGTTTTTAAATTTTGAGGAATTTTTAGATTTTTGTAAAAAAAATAATTTTGATCAGACTGGTTATGCTAAAAAATTTACTAGTTTAAAGAATATTTATATCTATGTTTCTGAAATAGAGAAAAAAAGATCTAACATAAACTTTGATATTGATGGAATGGTAATAAAAATAAATGATTTAGATTTACAAAGAATGTTAGGAAGCACCAACAAATTCCCTAGATGGGCAATAGCTGCAAAATTTAGTTCTGAGGAAGCATTGACAAAAATTGAAAAAATAGAACTACAAATTGGAAGAACTGGGGCTATTACACCTGTTGCTAGACTAAAGCCAATTAATATTGGAGGTGTAATTGTATCAAATGCAACTCTTCATAATTTTGATGAAATTATAAGGAAAGATATAAGATTTAATGATTTCGTTTGGGTAAAAAGAGCTGGTGACGTAATTCCATATGTTACTAAAGTGGATTTTGAGAAAAGAGCAAAATCTAGTAAAAAATTTGTCTTACCAAAAAAATGTTTATGTGGATCTAAAATAATAAAAATTAAAGACGAAGCAGTGCAAAGATGTAGTGCCAGAAAAAATCAATGTAAATATCAAAACCTAGAGACTTTCAAACACTTTGTTTCTAAAAAAGCCATGAATATAGATGGTCTTGGTGAAAAATTGATTGAAAAATTTATTAGTCTTAACTTAATATCAAATAAAGTAGATATTTATAGATTAGAAAATCATAAAGATAAGATTATAAAAATTGAAGGATTTGGAGAAAAATCCTTTCAAAATTTAATTGAGTCAATAAATAAATCTAAAGTTACTTCTTTATCAAGATATTTATTTTCATTAGGTCTAAGGTACTTAGGTGAAAACAATTCTGAACTTATGTCCTTGTATTTTAAAAATAAAACTAGATTTAAAAATATTATTCAATCAGAGAAACTTAGAGAAGAACTTGAAAACATTGATGGCTTGGGAGAAAAAGCTATTAGTTCTTTTATTAATTACTTTTCTGATAAAAGTAATCTTCACGAGTCATTTTCGATCCTTGACATGATTGAAATTAAAGAAAATGAGGATGATATAATGAGTCTTAATAAGAGTATATTATTTACCGGAACTCTTCAAAAAATGTCCAGAGATAGAGCAAAAGAGTTAGCTAAAAAAAAAGGATATAAAATTGCTTCAAATGTTTCAAAAAATTTAGACATACTTGTATTTGGAGAGAAATCAGGTTCAAAATTAAAAAAAGCTAAGGATTTAAATATAAATATTCTAAATGAAAAGGATTTTTTAAATCTTATTAATTAAATTTTTTAAAAAATAATTCTTGTGTTCATTACTTAATCTTGATTTAAAAATCTTGTATATTTTCTGATGATATTTTTTAATAAATTTTCTCTCATTATTTGTAATTAACCTAAAATCAACTAATTCTAAATCGTAAGGCACTAATGTAATATTTTTTAAGTTCATACCTTTATTTGATGTTTTTGAGACATACAAATTCTCTAATCTTAGACCAAATTGACCTTCGACATAATGTCCAGGTTCAATGGAAAATAAATTATTATTAGTTAGGATATCTTTAGATCTAGATGAAATGGTAGGGTATTTTTCATGAACATCTCCAAAATTACCAACTCCATGACCAGTACCATGACTATAATATATTTTAAATTTAGATAGATAATTTCTAATATATAAATCTATTTTTGATGAAATTAGATTTCTTGGAAATATTTTTTTTTCTATTTTAATTAAAGTCTTTAATAAATAGGTATAACTATATTTTATTTTAGAAATATTTTTTTTTCCAACTTTAATAACCCTAGTTACATCTGTAGTGCCCTCTAAATATTGACCACCAGAGTCAATTAACAATACATTTCTATTTTTAAAAGATAAGGATTTTTTAAGAGGTGGTTTGTAATGAATAATGGCAGCATTTGAATCAAATGCACTAATGTAATCAAATGAATTTCTAAAAAAATTGATACCCTCTTTTCTTTTACTATATAAATATTCTGAAATCTCATATTCATTTTTAGGTTTTATATTTTTTTGTTTTAAATCAATAATAAATTTAATAACAGCTAAGCCATCTTCAATATGGCAAGATTCTATATTTTTAATTTCTTTAGAGGTTTTAATACCCAAATATTTAGTAATATTAATTCTGGTCTCAGATAAGTTTAAAAATTTAGATAAACGCATATATACATATAAATTTAAAAATTCGTACGATGTTTCAATACTTTTAAACTTTGATAATTTTAGAAATTGGATAAATTTTTCTTCTCGAAAAATATTAAAACTATTACTTATTTTACTTATTTTATTTAAGTAAAAATTATTAGTTATCAGAATAGGTTTAATATTTTTTTTTGGAATAAACAAACCTGCAAAAGGTTTGGTAGAATTACATAGCTCAAACGATCTAAGGTTTAATAGATATGCTACATGTGCATTATTCCAAATTAATATACCTTCGGTTTTTAAATTATTTTTTATCTTTTTTAAATTATCATTAAATTTTCTAGGAATTAGATATTTTGGCATACTGAAAGGATAAGAAATATTAAAATTTGGATAATATTTTTTTTTAAAAAAATTTTTAAATTGTGGATAAATAATAATTTTGTTCTTTTCTAATTTAGAATTTAAATCTTTAAATTCATTTACTGAAATTACCTTGGAGTCCAATGAGCCGGATAATTCCTTGTTTTGCATTTTTAGGTAATCAACAATATTTATTTCGTTTAAATTAAAAACTTCACAATTGTTCTTAAAAAATTTTTTAGCAGCCAATGTGTAACGTGAGTCTGTAAAAAAGACAAATTTATTTGTAAAAAAAAGAACATATCCCCTTGTGCAATCAAACTTAAATAATTTATAGATGTCTTTTAAATCTAAATTTGGACTCTCATTAAGGTGCAAATCATTATTAGTAATAAGATGAAAATCAATTTTGTTATCAATTAAAAATTTTTTGATTAAATGAGATTTCATTTACTATTTTTCTTTAAAAATTCTAACATCCTTTTTTTTCCAGGGCTTAATTGTGAATTATCAATAGTATTCTTTTTTTTTAAGTGTGATGAGGAGTAATTTTCTATAGTGCTAGTAGTATTTTTTTCCACTTTTGAAATTTCATTCAAAAATCTAGATGGTAATGAGTAATTGTTCATACCATAAGTGTATCTAGAAGTTGCATAGCTTAAATTTAAATCAAACTTTGCTCTAGTAATTCCAACATAAGCAAGTCGTCTCTCTTCTTCCAGCGATTTTGTTGTGTTATGTTCCAAAGCACGAGAGCTTGGAAAAATACCTTCCTCCCAACCTGGTAAGTAGACGTGATCAAATTCTAATCCTTTAGCAGCATGTAGTGTCATGAGTTTTACAGAATTTGCATATTTTTTTTTTTGATTTTCATTAACCAAACCAATATGTTCTAAAAAATCGTCTAAATTCTCAAATTCTGAGAGAGCATTTACAAATTCTTTTAAATTATCAATCCTTGATTCATTTTCTACTTGTTTCAATTTATTTTTTTCATTTTCTAACATTTTTAAATAGCCTGACTCTTCAATTATAAAAATACCTATATCTTCTAAAGTTGTTTTATTAATAAGATCTGATGTTTTTTTTATAATATCGATGAATGGTTTAGTTTTAAGCATAAGAGATCCCGGTAATTTATTTTCATCAGATAAAGAAAATAAAGACTCAAAAAAAGATATTTTTTTTTCTCTTGCGTTATCTATTATTAATTTTAGTGATTGATCACCTACTCCCCTCTTAGGTAAATTTATTATTCTTTCAAATGAAAGATCATCTTGGAAACTATTAGCTAATTTTAAATACGCCAAAATATCCTTGATTTCTTTTCTTTCAAAAAATCTTGGGCCTCCAATAATTTCATATGGCAAAGCAAATTTAATTAACTTGTCCTCGATACTTCTCATTTGGGCGGTTAGTCTAACTAAAATACCAATAGTATGATTTTCTTGAAACTTTTTAGATATATCATCTGAAATCCATAAGGACTCTTCTTCTTGAGAGTAAAATGAATTTAGATTAATTTTCTGTTCTGGTATTTTTTTGTTAAAACTTATTAGATCTTTACCTAATCTATTCTTATTATTACTAATAATACAGGCTGCTGCCTCTAAAATAGAACTATTCGATCGATAATTTTTTGTTAACCTCACTACTGGAGAGTTAAATTCTTTTGGAAAATTGATAATATTTTCAATATTTGCTCCACGCCATGCATAAATTGATTGATCATCATCTCCAACACAGAATAAATTTTTTTGAGAATTTAATATTAATTTGATTATATCATATTGAATTAAATTTGTATCTTGAAACTCATCAATAAGAATATGTTTAATAAAATTTTTGTAAGATTTCTGAATATCTTGGTTATTTAGTAATATGTAATAACTATGCAAAAGGATATCGCCAAAATCTACTGCATTTATTTCAACCAGTCTTTGCTGATAATATGAATAAATCTCATCCAGTCTTTCAAGAGCTGAAAATTTTATTACTTTTTTATTTTCGTTAAATAAGATCTTATTATCTTTTAAATTTTGAATTTCATTATGATATATAACTTCACTTATATCTTTATCAATCTTGCAATAATCTAAAACTTGTTTTAATAATTTTTTTTGATCCTCGATATCTAATATAGTAAAATTAGATTTTAAATTTACTAGGCCAGAGTGCTTTCTTAGAAATTTAGCAAATATAGAATGAAAAGTACCTATCCAAGGAGAATCAATACTACTTTTGAGCTCAGCATTCACTCTCTCTTTAATTTCATTAGCAGCCTTATTCGTAAAGGTCACAGCTATAATTTCATTAAAATTAACATTAAGTTTTTGAACAATATAAACAAACCTAGAAGTTAATACCCTTGTTTTACCTGTACCAGCTCCTGAAAGGACTAATAGTGGACCTTTTTTGTGTTCAACTGCTATTATTTGCTCTTTATTTAGTTTACTAAAATCCATAAATTGAATGTAATATAATAAAATTAGATATTACGTAATGAAAAAACATTTGAAAGTACTTCTTTTAATATTATCTGTTACTTTTTTACAAAATACCTCTTTATATTCAAATGAGCAGACAGTTGAGCCAGGAATTTCTTATGATGAGATTTACGATCCTATTGAACCAATAAACAGAGCAGTATTAAATTTTAATTTTTTTATAGACGATATCGCTATTCGACCAATTGTGAAAACCTATAAATTTATTGCCCCAGAGCCGGTAGAAAAAGGTGTCTCTAATTTTTTTAGTAACTTAAAGGAACCAATTAGAACAGTGTCCTTTATTTTCCAAGGGGAATTTTATAAATCATTTAATTCAATTGGACGTTTCACAGTCAATACTATTACTAGCTTGGGTACTTTTGATTTAGCATCAAGAGTCGGTATGGAGAAAAATGAAACTGACTTTGGAATAACTCTTGCAAAAGGTGGTGTGTCAAGCGGACCATACATTGTAATACCTATTATAGGTCCAAGTAATTTAAGAGATTTTAGTGGAGACGTAATTGAATACTTTGTAGATCCTTTATCAAACAATGTTCCTAACAGAGAATATATCGCAATAGGAAATGGTTTTAACGAAAGGGTAGAAATAGATGAACAAATTGATAAGGTTAGAGATGTTTCGTCAGATAGATATGAAATGATAAAATCTATTTATTATCAAAATAGAAATGCTCAACTTGAAGAGGAATATATACAAAACTTACCTGTGCCAAAAATTTATATTGAATAGTTTATTAAACTATATTTACTAATTATAATGAGAATTTTATTAGTCATATTAACTACAATTTTTTCTTTTTCTCCAATTGAAGCCTCAGAAGTATCTGCATGGTTTGAAAAAGAATCAAACCAATTTCTAGAAATAATTAGCAATAATGAGGGTACAGAGAGTGAAAATTATGATAAATATAAGTTTTTTGTTAACAAAAATTTTGCAATTAAGTCAATTGCCTATGGCCTAATTGGAGAAAAAATAATAAATCAGAGCTCTGAAAATGAATTATCTACTTACCTAAATGTTTTTACAGATTACTTAATAAAGACTATTTACAAACTTGCTAATTCAAATTCATCAAGTTCAATAAATCTTAAAGACGTTGACATTAAAGGTGATATTTACATAATCAAATCAGAAATTTCATATAAAAAATCATCTGCTAATTTATATTGGAAAGTGATTAATACAGGTTCATCTTTCAAAATTATTGATGTTATTGTTGAAAACACATCTTATTTTGTGACGAAAAAATCAGAATTCAATAAAATACTTCGAAAAAATAAAAATAGTTTAGAGGCTTTGATTAAAGAAATTCAAAAGATTTAATTTTACACTGGTGGGCCCGGCAGGACTCGAACCTGCGACAACGGCGTTATGAGCACCGCGTTCTAACCAACTGAACTACAGGCCCTTGATTAGAATTCTTACTAATATAATCTTATGAAAAAAAAACAAGAATTATAATTATATTATTATGAGTCCATAAAAGATTTAAGTTTTTTAGATCTAATGGGGTGTTTTAATTTCCTTAAAGCTTTTGCCTCAATTTGCCTAATTCTCTCTCTTGTAACACTAAATTGCTGACCTACTTCTTCTAAAGTGTGATCAGATGACATTCCAATTCCAAATCTCATTCTCAACACCCTCTCCTCTCTTGGAGTCAAAGTAGAAAGTATTTTAGTAGTCGTTTCTCTGAGATTTAATTGCATAACAGCATCTTCGGGTATTACTGCATTCTTATCCTCAATAAAATCACCAAGGAAACTGTCATCATCATCTCCTATTGGTGTTTCTAAACTTACAGGCTCTTTAGCTATCTTCAAAACTTTTCTAACTTTTTCTATTGGCATTTTCAGTCTTACAGATAATTCTTCTGGGGTAGGCTCTCTACCTAACTCAAGAATTAGCTGCCTACTTGATCTTACAATTTTATTAATTGTTTCAATCATGTGCACTGGTATACGAATGGTCCTTGCTTGATCAGCAATAGATCTTGTAATTGCCTGTCTAATCCACCAAGTTGCATAGGTTGAGAATTTATAACCTCTTCTATACTCAAATTTATCGACAGCTTTCATTAGCCCAATATTTCCCTCTTGAATAAGATCTAAAAACTGAAGGCCTCTGTTAGTATATTTTTTTGCAATTGAAATAACCAAACGTAGATTAGCCTCAATCATTTCTTTTTTAGCTTGATTAGCAGTCCTTTGACCGGATTGTATCTCTCTGACTTTTTCTTTAAATTCAATTGTATTTTGGTTAGCTTTTTTTGAAAAACTCAAGACTTCTTTATATATTTCTTTTAGCTTAACACTTTTTTTCTGGAAGACGGCTTTAAATGATTCATCAGAAGAAATCATATGCTTCTGATATTGGGTATAGGTATCTTTTAAACTATGATACTTCAAAAATACATCTCTTCTTATTTTGTTTTGAGTAGCTAGTGTCAATAGAGATACCTCTTTTGACTGAATTTCTTTATTAATTGCGTATAGATAGGTAATTATTTCCTCTAGTTTATATGGCTTTATTTTAATTTCGTTAAAGTAATTAAGTATTTCATCTTGATATTTTTTTAGTTCCTTTAAGGACTTTGAGTCAGAAATTTTAGTTATGTTTTTGTTTTTTTTAATTTTTGTTATATTTTCAGAAAGCACTAGAACTCTATCTAATTTCTTAAGAATCTCAGGTTTGTAAAACTCTTCTATTATAGAAATAGAAAAGCTCTCATTTTCAATATCTTCTTCATTTGTTGATTCTTGAAGTTTTTCTTTGTCTATTTCTATTCCTTGTTCTTTCATCAATTGTTGCTTCTCTTTTAAAAGTGCTTTCTTTTTATCGTTAATTATTTTTTGAATTTCTTTTCTTTTTGAAGAATTAGAGTATGGATCATTATCTTCATTAAAGTATTCATCAAAATCAACTATTTCTCTTAAGTTAATCTCATTATTCTTAACTTGTTCAATCCATTTTTTTAAAATATCTATTGATGCTGGGCACTCAAGAATTGATTTCATCATTCTGTCCAATCCAGACTCAATTCTTTTTGCAATTGCGATTTCACCTTCCCTAGAGAGTAACTCCACATTACCCATTTCTTTGAGGTACATACGAACTGGGTCGTCACTTTTTACACCAGTTGATTTTTCTTCCTCTTCTGATTCTTCGTCTGAAGAAGTTAAGTCTGATTCTGCAGAGGATGTATATGCTTTGAATAATTTAAAAAGATCTTCATCATGATTCTCAATATAATTTAGGAAGTCATTAACAGAAATAATAGAGTCCTCAATCTTAGAGAAAGATTTGATGTAAGTTTTAGCTTTTGATGCAATATCTTTATCAAATTCTTTTGTGATTAATGCAAGAAGTTGATTTTCATTTTCTTTAAAGACTAATTCAATAGGATTTGACGCAACTACTGACTTTTTAATTTTTTTGGAAGTCTTAGCTTTTTTTAATGAGACTGCTTTTTTTTTTACTATTTTCTTAATAGTTTTTTTTGATTTTACTTTTACTTTTGCCATTTTTAACTATTTATAAAACTAATTGTTTTTTCAATTTCATTATAAGGGTCTTTATTAAATTTAGATGATGCAAATCTACACAGCCTTCGAACTTCATTAGAAAATAGTAAATTTTTTGTAAAATTCAATCCTTTAGAGTTTAATTCTTCATAAATTTCCATAGTTGTTGATTTGAAAAGAGTTTTTTTGATTATCAAATCACGAATTTCTTTGAATTTGCCTTCAAATTTTGCAGTTGAAATCAAATCATACACTCTTTCTCTATGAGGTTGGTTTTCAATATAAAATATAATTAGCGCTGCAGAAAATTTTGATTTCAAATCAAATTTAAGTTCAAATTTTTGGTTATTTGGTATAGGAGTATTTTTCAAACTTGTCTGATTTAAGCTTATTTTATTAAAATGATTAATTAATATTTTTTTTAAATCATTGTTTGCAATATTATTAAGTAAACTTTTTAAAACTTTAGAAGCTTTAAATTGATTATCAACGTTGTCACTTTTAAGAAAATTTTCTATATATTTTTCTATGAGTTCCTCAATTGATAATGGTTGATCTAAGAGTTTGTTTAGTTTGTCAGACATATTTGACTCTATTAATTGATCTGGATCAAAATTTTTTGGCAAAAGCACAAATTTTATTCCAAGCTCAAAATTTTTATCAGAGAGTAAATTATTCATTAATCTAATAGTTGCATTTCTTCCGGCAATATCTCCATCGAGACATACTATTACTTCAAATCCTTTCTTTGTAATTTCAATTAACTTTTCATGATTTATTGATGTGCCGAGAGGAGCTAAACAGTTTGAAAATCCATTTTGTTCTAATTTAATGACATCAAAATAACCCTCTACAATAATTATTTTTTTATTATTTTGTTTATTAAGAATTTTTTCATTAAACAAAATTTGTTTTTTTTTAAAAATTTTAGTTTCAAAAGTATTAATATATTTTGGCAAACTATTATCAATTACCCTTCCTCCAAATCCTAGGGTTTTATTTTGTATATTAATTATTGGAACCATAATTCTATTAGAAAAAAATAATCTGGAGTTTTTGGTTTTACTAAAAACTCCTGCTGAAACTAAATTTTTTACTTCAAAATTGTCTAAGAGTTTTTTTTGAAGTTTATATGAATTTGCTGATGAACCTAATTCAAATTTATGAATCGTGTCAATTTTAAACTTTCTTTTTTTTAATAGGTAGTCTAAGTGATTTTTAAAATCTAATAAATTTTTATGAAATAGTTCTTTTGTTAACAAGTTAATTTCATAAATAATATTAATTAATTTTGATGATTTATAACTTAACTCGATACCGGCCTTATCTGCTAGCTCATATAAAGCGTCTTTAAAGCTATATCCTTTTACTTTAATCAAAAAATCAATGACATTTCCATGTTCTCCTGTACTAAAACAATGAAATATTTTTTTTTCTTCGTTCACAGAAAAAGATGGAGTTTTTTCATTTTTAAAAGGACTTAAACCAAAATAATTATTGCCTTTTTTCTTTAAAGGAACAGATGAGTTTATAATCTCAACTATAGATGTTCTGTTTATTACTTCTTTAATATTATCATCAGTCATTCTTTGAAAATATTTTTGATAACTTTAGAAGCCAAATTCATATCAATTTTATTATTATAATTTTGTTTTAAAAAACTCATTATTTTTCCAAAGTCTTTATTTTCTAAATTATTCTCATTTATATATTGTGATATAATATCAATTGTGCTTTTCTCATCCATCAAACTCGGGAGAAAATCATTGAGATATTTAATGTCAAATTCTAAGTCCTCTACTCTACCTTGATCCTTAGCTTTTGTTGCAAAATCTAAAGACTCTTTTTTTTGTTTAAGTTGAGTCTTAACAATTTTTATAACATTTTCGTCAGATAATTTAAGCACGTCTCTCTCTAGATTCTCTTTAATTAGAAAATTTTTTAACTCAGAATAGACATACCGTGCTATTGAAAGTTTTTTCTTATCTCCACCTTTTAAAGCACTTTTAACGTCTTCAGAAAATTTTTTTGCCAAACTCATTTGAATTTCTTTTGATATAATATACTAATACTCATGATTTAATATGTCCGTATTAGATAATAAAATTAAACATAATTATCAAAACGGATATTTAATTTATAACAAAAAATATATTTTCAAAGGTAAGTTTCTCTCAAAAGATCAATTTAAGATAGCTGAAATATGCTTTAATACTAGTATGACGGGGTATCAAGAGATTTTAACAGATCCCTCCTATAAATCTCAGTTTATAAATTTTACATTTCCTTTGATCGGAATTGTTGGATGTAATAACGAAGATTACGAGTCATGGAAAATTCATGCATCTGGCTTAATATGTAATGAATTATTTGAATTAAGTTCAAATTGGAGAGCGCAAACTAATTTTGGAAATTGGATTTTAAGTCAAAATTCTTGTGCTTTTTTTGATTTGGACACAAGAGCTGTAACTAAAATTGTAAGAAATTTTGGACCAAAAAATATTATGCTATGCTCTGAGGAATATTTTGAGACTAAAGGTATAGAAGAAATTTGTATACAAATAGATAAAAGTCTCTCTCTAGAAGAGAATGATGTAATTAAAGACTTTACATCAGAACTTAATATAGAAAAAAAAGAAACAGGTAAAAAAAAGTTCTCTATAGCTTTTTTAAATTTTGGAGCAAAAGATAATATTAAGAAAAACTTATACTCTAGAAATTGTAAGATTGAAGAATTTGATATGAACTTTAATGCTGAGGATATAATTAATAGAAATTTTGATGGTTTTTTTTTAAGTAATGGTCCTGGTGATCCTAAAAAAGTTTATGAAAATATAAAAACTGAATTAAATAAATTACTAAACAAAAAAATACCTACATTTGGTATATGCCTAGGTCATCAAATATTGAGTTTAGCATTTAATGCCTCTACTGCTCGGATGGAAAAGGGTCATCGAGGTGGTAATCACCCAGTAAAAAACTTGGAAACAAACAAAGTTGAAATTACATCTCAAAATCATGGATTTGTAGTTTTAGATGAAAATTTTCCGTCTAATCTTCAAATAACACATAAATCATTGTTTGACAAAACTATAGATGGCATGAAAGCAAATGATCAACCTTTATTTTCTGTTCAATATCATCCAGAGTCTAGCCCTGGACCACATGATAGCAGATATCTTTTCGATGAATTTATAGAATTAATGGAAAAGAATGCCGGCTAGAAAAGATATATCTAAAATATTGGTTATTGGCTCAGGTCCTATCATTATAGGTCAAGCATGCGAATTTGATTACTCAGGTAGTCAAGCATGTAAGGCTCTTAAAAAAGAGGGTTATGAGGTTGTTTTGATTAACTCTAATCCGGCAACTATAATGACCGACCCAGAATTTGCAGATAAAACTTACATTGAACCTATTGATAAAGAAATTGTAAAAAAAATAATTGATAAAGAGAAACCCGATGCAATTTTACCAACAATGGGAGGTCAAACAGCTCTAAATATTATCAGAGAATTGAACAAAGAAAATTATTTCAAAAATAGTTCAATAAAAATCTTAGGAGCAAGTCCAAGGTCTATCGATGTAGCTGAAGATAGGAAATTATTTGCCGAAGCGATGTCTGAAATTGGACTCGAGACACCATTTAGCATAATAGTTGATGACAAGTCTGACCTTAATAAAGTAGCCAATGAGGTCAGTTTTCCATTAATTTTAAGACCTTTTTATACTTTAGGAGGCACTGGTGGGGGAATTGTATACGACAAAGATGAATTTATCCCAAAGGTCAAAAATGCTATCGATTTGAGTCCCGTATCAAAAACTCTTGTTGAAGAGTCTTTGATTGGATGGAAAGAATTTGAGTTTGAAGTAGTTAGAGACAATTTAGATAATTCAATTATAGTTTGCTCAATTGAAAATTTAGATCCTATGGGAGTTCATACAGGGGATAGTATTACAATAGCTCCAGCTCTTACGTTAACTGATAAAGAATATCAAAAATTAAGAAATCATAGTATTGCCATTCTAAGAAAAATAGGCGTAGAGACTGGTGGTTCAAATGTTCAATTTGCAGTAAATCCAGAAAACGGAAGGATTTTAATTATTGAAATGAATCCTCGAGTAAGTAGATCATCTGCATTAGCATCTAAGGCTACAGGTTTTCCTATAGCTAAAATAGCAGCACTTTTAGCAGTTGGTTACACTTTAGATGAATTAGACAATGATATTACTAAAGTGACTCCAGCAAGTTTTGAACCTGTTATAGACTATATTGTAACCAAAATTCCAAAATTTAATTTTGAAAAATTCCAAGGAACTCCTAGTGAGTTAAATACTGCTATGAAATCTGTTGGTGAAATAATGTCTATAGGTAGAACTTTTAAAGAGTCTCTTTTAAAAGCCTTTTACTCGATTGAGTCGGATAACTTTGGTTTAGATATAAGTCATGAATTACTAAATATAAAAGATGAGAATTTAAAAAATTTACTCACAAAGCAAAGACCTGATAGATTATTAATAATTGCAGAGGCGTTAAGACGTAAAATAGCTCTAACTGAAATTAATGAATTAACACATATAGATTTATTTTTTTTAAGAGAAATAAATGAGATCATTAAAATTGAACAACAGTTAGTAAAGTCAGGTAGTAGTTTAGAAAAGAATTTATTTATTTCTGCCAAAAAAATTGGCTTTTCTAATCATCATATAAGCAATTTAACAAAAATTAATATAAATGAAATTTATAATCTTCAGGAAAAAAATAACTTAAAAACAGTATTTAAAAGAGTAGACACATGTGGAAATGAATTTGACTCTTCTACTGCTTATCTTTATTCAACATTTACTTCTGAAATAAATGAGTTTAGCTGTGAGTCTAGACCAACGAATAAGAAAAAGATAATTGTTCTTGGCTCTGGTCCCAATAGAATAGGTCAAGGTATAGAATTTGATTATTGCTGTGTTCAAGCTGTAAAATCTTTTCAGAAACTTGGTTATGAAACAATTATGATTAATTGTAATCCTGAGACAGTCTCGACTGATTATGATACATCAAACAAGCTATATTTTGAGCCTTTGGACTTTGAATATGTCAAAAATATAATTGATAAAGAAAATGAGAAGGGTGTTGTTGAGGGTGTTATTGTCCAATTTGGTGGACAAACACCTTTGAGAATAGCTAATAAACTTAAAGAATATGGATATAAAATATTAGGCACATCTTTCGAAGCGATTGACATATCTGAAGATAGAGAGAGATTTCAAAAATTAATTCAAAAGGTAGGTTTAAAACAACCAAAGAGTGATATCTCTTTAGGAACAAAAGAACTAGTTGCTAAGTCCTCAAAACTAAAGTTTCCAATTTTATTGAGGCCCTCATATGTCCTTGGAGGTAGAATGATGGAAAAAATGGCTAATATAGATGATGTGCAAGATTATATTGATCAAAACTATTGGGCATTAGAAAATAATGTAATTCTAATCGATGAGTTTCTTCAAAATGCAAAAGAGGTAGATGTTGATGTATTAAGAGATAATCAAGGTAATACCATGATAGCTGGAATTATGGAACATATTGAAGAGGCTGGTATTCATTCAGGTGATAGTGCATGTAGCATACCACCATTTTCTCTTAATGATAAAATCATATCAGATATAAAAAAATTTAGCATATCCCTTGTAAGTGAATTAAAAATTTTAGGTTTAATGAATATCCAATATGCAATTAAAGATGAAGAAATTTTTATACTTGAGGCAAACCCAAGAGCTAGCAGAACGATACCTTTTCTTGCAAAAGCAATAGGAATACCGTTCATTAAAATTGCAGCTGAATTAATCGTAGGTAAAACTTTAACTGAAGTGCATCAGAATTTTGATAATAGTACTTTACCTTACTTTGCAATTAAGGAAGCTGTATTTCCATTCAATAAATTTCCGAACACCGATGTAATACTTGGCCCAGAGATGAAAAGCACTGGTGAGGTTATGGGTATAGACGAAGATTTTTATTTGGCTTATTTCAAAAGTCAAATTGGTGCAGGACAGAAACTTACTGATTTAAAAAATATATTTATCTCAGTTAAAAATGAAGATAAGCAAAGTATATCTGAGATAGCTAAATCTTTTACAGAAAATGGTTATAATTTATATACAACAAAAGGAACTCACGACTTTTTGTTGAAAGAAGGAATTTCTTCAAATTTGGTTAATAAAGTTGCTGAAGGATCTCCACATGTGGTAGAATATATTAAGCAAAATAAAATTGATTTAGTTATTAATACCACCGAAAAAAAACAGGCAATAATTGACAGCTTTACTATAAGAAGAACATCAGTAGATCTAAATGTTCCATATTACACTAACCTAAGAAGTGCAAAAATACTTATTAAATCACTGATTACATTGAAAAATAAGCCTATTTCCGTAAAACCCATACAAATTCATCATTCTTTTTAGTATAAAATTCATTTGTAATAACACATAAAATTCAATAGTTTCTACAACTTAATAAAAATACAAATAAAATGGAAAAAATACCAATGACAGAAGAGGGGCAAAAAAAACTCCTCAATGAACTAAAACATCTCAAAACAGTTGAAAGGCCAATAATCATTAAGGCCATAGCTGATGCTAGAAGTAATGGTGATCTCTCTGAGAACGCTGAATATCATGCAGCTAGAGAAAAACAAAGCTTTATTGAAGGTAGAGTAGCTGAGATAGAGAGCATTATTGCTCAAGCAGAACTAATAGATGTATCAAAACTATCGGGAACAGTTGTAAAATTTGGAGCTACTGTTTCGATTATAAACTTAGATAATGATAAAGAGTCTAAGTATCAGTTAGTTGGAGAGGTGGAAGCTGACATTGAGCAAAAAAAAATATCTGTAACTAGCCCTATTGCAAGAGCTTTAATTGGAAAGAAAAAGGGTGATTACATAGAAGTGTCGACACCAAAAGGTATAACTTCATACGAAATTAAGTCAGTAAGATTTAAATAATAAAATTTGAATACATACAAAGTAATTACCATCAGTGAGGGTGCTGCTGGTATGAGAAGTCAAATAGAGGGATTAGCTAGTTTAATATCTGACTCTTATGAAAATTTTGATTTAAAACTCAAATCTATTTTCAAAAATTTACCTATTGAGTTGATACCTACCAGCAGTTTTGTTTATAGTAATTTATCTTTATTAAAGATTGAAAAAAATACAATTCTTATCAGTTGTGGTAAAAAAAGTGTCAAAGCATCTGTTTATTTAAAAAGAAAATTTAAGGATTTAATTTTTAATATACACATACAAAACCCAAAAATAAATTATAAGCTTTTTGATCTTATTGTTTGCCCAGAACATGATAATTTAAATTTTGATAATTGTATTTCAACTTTATTAGCCATACATAATATAAAATTCAAAAAAAATATTAGAAATAAAAATACAATAAATTTTATTATTGGCGGTCCAAACAAATATTTTAAATTTCAACAGCAAACACAAGAAAAAATTTTGAATGAAATAAAATTTTTAAGTAATAAGTTTAAAGTCAATGTTATACCATCACGAAGAACACCAAGAGTGCTTATAGAAGAATTATCAAAAATTGATAATGAAAATGTTATTACCTTCAATGATTTATTTAATCCAAGGAAGTATGGTGAACTTCTATCTGAGGGTAATTTACAAGTTGTAACTTGGGACTCAATATCCATGATATCTGAAGCTATATCCTCTGAAGCTGGAACTTTTTTATTTAAGTTTGAAGAAAAATTTTGCCCAAAAAGATATATTAATTTTTTTGATAAAATTACAGAACTTAATTTCGCAAAATATTATAATCAAAACTTAAAACCTTATGAAATCTCTATTAATGAGTATAACAAAAATCTTAAAACTAAGATCTTGAATAAGATACAATCTAATTTAAGGTTCAGATCTAGTAATGCTTAAGGAATCAATATTAAATCGTTGTAAAACATACTCAGACCCTTTCCCTCATTGGGAGCTAGACTCCCCTTTTACAGAAGGGCTTATAAAAGAACTTAATGATGTAGATATTTCTGATGCACCTCGGTCTTTTGATGGAACAAGAGCCGCTGATGCAGGTGGAGATGGGATAGATGGCAAACTTAGAGTTTTTTTAGAGAGAGATAATTCAAAAAACTTATCAAATGGTATGGTTTTAATTGATGATTTGAGGGATAAGGATGTTATTGAGTCAATACAAGATAAAATCAAAAAAAATTTATCAAATAGTTTTATTAGAATTGAGTATATATCAGATCGTAAAGGTTTTTGGCTGAAACCACATTTGGATATCAAAGAGAAATTAATGACAATGATGTTATTTATTAACACCTACGATGAATCAGAAAAACTTGGAACAGATTTTTATGATACTGATATGAAACTTGTTAAAACAGTACCATACAAACATAATACTGGTTATTTCTTTGCCTCTGGAAATAATACTTGGCACGGACTTGAAAAAAAAGAAATTAAGGTTGAGAGAAGATGCATGCAGATAAATTATGTAACCTTCCCCACTAGTTGGCCAATAGATGGCTGATATTAATAATGTTATTATTATAGGTTCAGGACCTGCTGGATATACTGCTGCAATATATGCTGCTAGGGCTAATTTAAATCCTATTTTAGTGAGTGGTTTTCAGCCTGGTGGTCAACTCACCATAACCACAGATGTAGAAAACTATCCAGGATACGAAGATCCTATCCAAGGGCCATGGTTAATGGAACAAATGCAAAAGCAAGCAGCACATGTTGGTACTGAAATAATAAATTCACAAGTAACAGAAGTTTTTTTAAATGAAAAAATTAAAAAATTAAATTTAGATAATGGCACAACTCTGAATACCAAAACTGTGATAATTAGCACAGGAGCACAAGCAAGATGGCTTGGTTTAGAAAATGAGGATAAATTTCAAGGTCATGGACTATCTGCTTGTGCAACTTGTGATGGTTTTTTCTTTAAAGATAAAGAGGTTGCTGTTATTGGTGGTGGAAATAGTGCAGCTGAAGAAGCATTATTTTTAACTAAGTTTGCAACAAAAGTTTATCTTGTTCACAGAAGAGATAAACTAAGAGCTGAAAAAATATTACAAGATCGATTAAAACAAAATTCTAAAATAGAGTTTATTTGGAATAGTGAAGTAACTAAGTTTAATGGAAACGATGATTTAGAGTCAATAGACTTGTTGAATAAACAAGAAAATAAAATTTTAAATCTCAAAATTGATGGTGTATTTATTGCTATTGGGCATGATCCAGCAACACATTTATTTAAAGGTCAATTAAAAATGGATGAAGGTGGATACATTATTACAGATCCAGATAGTACAAAAACTTCTATTGAAGGAGTATTTGCCGCAGGGGATGTCAAAGATAAGATTTATAGACAAGCTGTTACCGCTGCAGGTATGGGATGTATGGCAGCGTTAGAAGTTGAGAAGTATCTAGATTGATTTTAGCCTTGTCTGGCTTTCATTCTTGGGTTGGTTTTATTGATTACATATAACCTACCCTTTCTTCTTACCAGTTGATTATTTTTATCTCTGGTTTTAGCTGTTTTAAGAGAACTTTTAATTTTCATAATTTGATTTATTAGTTATAAATAATAAGGCAAAAATTTATGTTAATTCATGAAAAAATCAACAAAATTAAAGAAGATTTCTCATTTTTTGATAACTGGGAAGATAAATATCAATACCTAATAGATTTAGGAAAAAAACTCCCGGATCTTGAAGAAAACTATAAAACAGAGGAATATCGTGTTCAAGGATGTACATCAAATCTATGGATGGTACCAAAATTCATTGATGGAAAAATTAATCTGTCTGGTTCAAGTGACTCTGTAATTGTAAAAGGTTTGTTTTATTTAGTTTATTTTGCTTATAATGAAGAAACTCCTGAGACAATAATAAATAACCCCTTATCTTTTTTTGAAGAAATCGGTCTTTCTAATCATCTAGGTCAATCAAGATCTAATGGCCTTAATTCGCTTAGAAAAAAAATAAAATCAATAGCGACAGAATTATCAAATAAATAAATTTTATTGATTGTAAACTATGTTAGTTTAATTTGATGATTTTGATTAGATTAATTATTTCAATTTCATTTTTACTATTTTCTAGCAATTTATATTCTAAGGAGGATGTCATCAATTTACAACTTAAAGACGGAATCGTCAAAATAAAGACTTTTGAAGACAAGGCACCAAAGCATGTTAAACAAATTACTGATTTAGTTGCCAAAGGCAGTTACGATGGGGTGGTTTTTCACAGGGTAATAGATGGTTTTATGGCCCAAACAGGAGATGTTCAATTTGGGAATTCAAATTCAGATAACTATGATCTAAGAAGAGCTGGCACAGGAGGTTCTGGTAATAATATTGAGGCTGAATTTAATGACATGCCACATAAAAGAGGTACTTTAAGTATGGCACGTGCACAAGATCCTAATAGTGCTGATAGTCAATTTTTTATTTGCTTCGGTGATACTCCACATTTAGATGGACAATATACTGTTTGGGGTGAAGTAATCGAAGGAATGGAATTTGTTGATGCGATCAAAAAAGGTGATCCTATAAAAAACGGTCTGGTAGATGACCCAGATAAAATTATCAAAATGTGGATTGAATAAATTTACTTTTGAGTGATTTTTAATTCAATTCTTCGATTTTCTTTAAGGTCTTCTCTAGTATCTCCTAAGTTAATAGGTTGATATTCGCCATAACCGTTTGCTGACAATTTCTTGGCAGGGATACCTTGTTGAATAAGAAATTTTACAACCTCAAGCGCTCTAGCATGAGACAGTTCCCAATTTGATGGAAATTGAGAGGTTGAAATTGGTACTTTATCAGTGTGACCATCTATTTGTAAAATCCAATTTAAATCAGATGGTATTGAATCTGCAACTTCAATAATTGTTTTGGTAATGAGAGATAGAGCAATCCTGCCCTCTTCTTGAATATTTGCACTCCCTGAGTCAAATAAGATCTCAGATTGAAAAATAAATCTATCCCCTTTAATCTGGATATCGTCTCTATCAGCTAAAGCTTCAGATAACTTGCCAAAAAATTCTGATTTATACTTTTGTAATTTGAATAATTCACTTGTAAGTACTCTATTTAATCTATCTCCTAACTCTCCAAGTTCAATCTCATTTTGAGCTATTTCAGCCTCTTTAGACTCTAGTAAATTATTTAAAAGATTAATCTCATTGCTAAGTATCTCAATATCTAAGGCTAAATTAGATATCAAATTTAGAGCCTCATTTAGATCATTTGATTGTATTACTGACTCCTCCTCTAAAGTAGATAATTTGTTTTGTAATTCTTGATTTATATTCTCAGATGAACTTAATGATTCTAGAAGATTTTCGATTCTATTTTGTGACTCGCCAATTTGTCCAACTAGCTCAGTATTTTCTCCACCAAGTTTTATTAAATCTGATTTTAATATTTCTTGTTGTTTATTTAAATCAGAAAGGTTTTTCTGAAGAGTTTCTCTGTCAGATAAAGATAAAGATAGCTCATCAGTAATTTTAGCAATTATCGTATTGAGTTTATCTATATCAAGTGCTTGATCTTGAATAATCGTATCTTGAGCTAAAATTTGAGATTGCTTAATAGAAATTTCTTCATCAAGTTTTTCAATTAAATTTTGTCTTTCAATTAATTCAATCTCTTTATCTGTAAGTGTTACATCTTGTTCCACAATAGTTTCGTCTTGTATATCTATTGTCTTTTCTAAACTTTGTATTTGTTCATTTTTTCCTACTACAAGATCTCCTAAATAAACTTGAGCAACTGTGAATAGTAAGACTATAAAGATTATCACCATCAATGTAGATGCCAATACATCTACAAATCCAGGCCAGATTATATTTCCATTATCTGAACTTTGGGTTTTAGAGAGATAGCTCACTTTTTGTCTAAGTCTTTTATAGACTTGCTTACAGACTTAAGTTCTGTAATAACATCTTTCCTTAAATCGTCATTAGAATTTTTCATACCATCAACCAAATCATCAAGCTTAGAGACAATATTTTGAGATAAGTTGGTGCTATCGGAATTCTGATTAAATTTATTTGTATTCGGGCTAGATCTATAAAAAAGTCGAATTTGATTTTCACAAAATTCATAGTAATTCTGCTTAACGCCTCTAGTGATGATTTCGTAAAGTCCTAAAATCAAGGATGTTACTAAACCGAACAATGATGAGCTAAAGGCAATTGTCATTCCAGTTAAGGGTGACTTTAGGCCGTCTTTTAAATTATTAAAAAATACTCCAAAGTCTTGTTCTTCAATTGACAAACTATCAATGACATTTGAAACACTCCCTATTGTTAAAAGTAAACCATAAAATGTTCCTATAAGCCCCAAAAATATAGATAAGTTGATAAGATATTTTGATATGTCACTTCCACTTTCAACAGTAGATAAAAGATCATCTAGTATCTCATCAAGTGTTTTGGTTATACTTTTGGTGGTAGTTGTTATACCAAGATTATTTGCAATAGATTTTGTTATTGGATAGTTATTTAAAGATGTGTCATTTAGCTTCAATTTTCCAAATGCTACAGAGTTCATGAATCTAAACTCAGAGCTTAGAGTGAATATCTTAAAAGAGTATAGAAGAAAACCAATTATAAGTGTTAGAAGTATTATTCCGTTAATATATGGATTAGCATCAAAATAAAATTTAATTTCCTCATATCCAATTACAAGAATTATTACAATCAAGATCGAGAATAATAAATAAGCTAAAAAGTTTTTAGTCATTCAGAGTAAAAATAAACGAATTTTGCAAATTAACAATTGGATAATTATTAAATATTTAGAAATTTCTATTGTAAATTAAGTAATAATTATTTGTGCCTGGATTTACAGAATTTAAGCCTGCATTAGAAATGTGATGAGATCCTATACCTAATCTAGAATCTTTAGAGATGCTATAAAATAAATTCACTTCAGATTTAAATTGGAGGGTATTTCCTAGGTCTTTACCATCCCCATTACTGTAAATACCAGCTGATGAAGAGAGGTTCAAATAAATTGGCTCTGCTCCAATATTTGTTTCAAACCCTCCATAAAACATAGATGCACTCTCAGCTGTAATGAAACCACCAATAACTGGGTTAATAGTTAAAATGTTAATCAAATCTATTTCATTATTAGACATATGATAATTTAGACCAAATAAATTCGTTGTATTGTCATCATCGTAATCATAGGTACCTCCAAAGATAGAGTAGCTATTTGCACTAATTGTTATATTTGATGAAAGGACTAAAGTTATTAAGCTTAATAAATATTTTTTCATTCAAATTAATCATACATCATCAAGTTTAAAAGTAAATGGTGGGCGTGACAGGACTCGAACCTGTGACCCCTTGCGTGTCGAGCAAGTACTCTAACCAACTGAGCTACACGCCCATAAAAATAGGGATAAGTACTTTTAAATTAAATTAAAAATTAGTAAATAAAATTCCTAATTAAATTTATTTAATTGAAATACTAGTTTTATTTCATTTAATTTTAGCCAATTTAAAATCAAAAAATATATTATCAAGCCAATGAGTATTTGAATGAATAAATCTAAATAAATGTTCAAATCTAAAATTTTTTTTAATATTAATATTGAAATAAACATAATAATTGCGCTAATTAAAATCTTTAATAGTTTCTTAAAATCAAAAATTAATAATTTTTCATAAAAACTTCCAAAATTTTTTCTTAAGTAAAAAATTTGAATAAATAAATTTAACCATATACTCACAGCACCTGATAAAGCTAAACCCAAAACACCCAGAGGCTTATAAAGAAGAAAACATAAAATAAAATTACATATGAATGTTGGGACAGCTGCTTTAACGGGATACTCAACTTTTTCATAAGAATAAAAAACTTGATTAAAAATTCGAGCAAGCATATATCCTGGCAAGGAAAATGAGTAGACTAGTAAAATCTTAGATGTAATTAACACATCCTCATTATTAAATTCACCCCTGCCAAATAATACTCTGATAATATCTTCACTTAGAATAAAAATACCAAATGCACTTGGGATAGCGAAAATAAAGCAAAAAATTACTGTCTCGTTGAAAGCTTTAGAATTTTTACTCTCATCTGAAATATTTTTGCTCAAATAGGGTAAAAGTGTAAAAGACATAGCAACTGCAATAAGAGCAAATGGTAAATCAATTATTCTATCAGCATAATAAATTTGGCTTATAGCACCGCCACCCACTAAAGAAGCAAATAACATTGAGATAAAAATATTTAACTGAACAATACCAGAGCCCAGTAAAGAATAGATAAATCTTCCAAAGAATTTTTTAAGCTCTCTAGACAGGACTTTTATACTCTTTAAACCAATACCCCAAAATATTTTTATTGTGCCTAAATTGATAAATAAAAGGATCAATTGAGTGAAACCAGCTATTATCATTGACCAAGCGAGTGCAAAATGAGAGTTAGACTTGAATGACACCAAAGTTACAATCATAAAAATGTTAAGGATTACTGATAGGAAGGAAGGTAAAAAAAATTTCCCTTTCACATTCAAAACTGAGCTCAACACTGATGACAGAGTCACAAATATCAAAAAAGGAAAAGTTATAATCAATAACTGATTTGCTAATAAAAATTGACTTTTATTTAATAAAAATCCTGGTACTAAAATTGATATGACCTGCTCAGTAAAAAAAAATATTAAAAAAGATAAAAGTAAAGTAATTACAAAAAAAAAATTGAAAACTATCCATATAAAATCATTTGCTGATTTTGAATTCATTTTTTCTTGGTTAACATACAAAGGAATAAATACACTATTCATAGAACCCTCAGCAAAAATTCTTCTAAATAAATTTGGTAATCTATAAGCAAAAAGAAATGCATCTGACATTAAATTGGCACCTAAATAATTAGCAAAAAGTATATCTCTAATAAATCCGGTTACACGAGATCCAAAAATATTTGATGAAATCTTTGAAAAATTACTGATTTTCATTAAGTTCAGGAAAATTCTTTTTCCAAAATCTCAGTAATTTTATCAGCATCGATAAAGCCTGGAATTATTTGATTTCCAATTATAGTTGCAGGTGTTCCAGTAAATTTAAATTCATCAGCATAACTTCTATGAATTGATAGAAAATCTGATACCTCTTGTGAGTCTAAATCACTCTTTAATATGTCAAGATCAACACCTCTTAAAAATAAGTCAGCCAAAATATCTTCCATTTTTGATTTTCTCTCAGCAGAATATAAATAATTATGGACAACCTTAAATTGACCTTGAAAGGAGGAAGCTAGTGCCAACTTAGTCAATTCCTCTGAAAAATTCCCTAAAATTGGCATCTGTATAATAACAAGTTTTAATGAATTATCGCTCATTACATTTATTAATTCTTGATGGAATTTTTGACAATAACCACAATTATAATCTACAAATTCATATATAACTTTTGAAGATTTTGAGTCACCTAAGTACATAGGATGATATGCCAGGTTTAAATTTTTAATACTTGAGATATTTTTTTGATTAGTTTTTTCTTGTTCTAATTTATTCTGCTCTAATTGATATTCTCTAAGAACGCCTAAGATATAATCTGGATTTTCTTCTATAAATTTTTTAATATTTTTATCAAATTCCTTTTTTGTAAAATACTCATCAAAATTTACATCTTCTTTTTTTAAATAAGAGCTAAGATCCGGTTCGATAATTAGATCTGACTCTTCATTAATCTGTGTATTTTTAATATTTGATAAATCAAAATTACTTTTTTCTGAAAAAATATAAAAATATACTGTTGTAAGAACTATCATTACAAATAGAAAAATCAAAAAAATGTTTAAAATATTAAATTTCTTTTTTTTAACGTAAATACCCATGAGAAAAAATATATTATTTAACTATTACTGTAGTGTAAATAATTTTAACATTAAGACTAATCACTTTTACATATAGGTATAAATTTACTATTTAAGCTATCTTGTTTCATTAAGCTGATATTAGAGTAATTCAAAGATTTGATTGAGTTATCAAATATTATCTCTTTTGTGATATCTGATACTGAAATATGGTGATTGCTAAACTCAAATAAATATGGATATCCCCATATTAAATAATATTCCTTTTCTAAAGAAGTTAAATTACTGAAACGCTTAAGATCTTTTAGAACTTCTTGTTGGTTGAGAGTTTTTCTATATAAGTCAAAATATCTCATTATATCATTACATAGAAAATTAAATTTTTCATTAGAATTCATTTCTAGAGCAAAAACATTTTTTATTTTTTTTAATCCTAAAACATTAAAAACTTCTTTATAAGATTTATTCTTATTAGATAAAAAATATTCTTTAAATGAATTAATAAGTTTCTCTTCATTATAAAGATGACTTAAATAAAAAGGAGCTTTGACAGTATAATGAAGGCCATACTTAGATATTTCAAGATGATCATATTTGACATTATTTTTTAAAAGTAATTTCTCAACTTGATCAATAAATAATTTATTTGGTATTAGATAAATTGAGTAACGAGGAAATTGAATATAATTATCCATCTGTAAGTTTACTCAATATAAATTTTTGCATTTTTGTTTCTAATAAAAATTTCATTATAAGAATTATAATAACGGTATAAAAAAATCTAAAAAATAAAATACCAGAAATATGACTACCTAATAACAAAATTAATATTGTATCTTCAATTATGCTATGACATAGACTTAAAAAAGACAAAGACAGTAAAATATCTTTTTTTGAAATATTATTTTTTTTGGACTCTTCTATTAAAAAACCTCCACCAAATGAAATCCCCAACGTTAAGCCAATTAAAATTATATTAGCTACTTTCTCTGACATACCTAAATATGATAAAGGAATTTTCAAAGTATTAATTATGAATTTCCAAATACCAATAGCTTTGAGGATATTAATTGTTGATATAATAAAAAATATTATTAAAAAAATAAGGAAAAAATTTTGAAGTTGTAAAATAGCCCAATCAATATTTGAGACTGCTTCAATTGGGACTTGTAAGATAGAATTATTAGGTTCGTTAAATAAATTATATTTAGTGAATATTAAATTTAATATTTTTCCGGCAACTACTGCATTCACAAATCTAAAAGTTAAATTAAATGCCCAAGAAATTCTTGATTTTTTTGCAATAGCTACTTCAATCGGTAGACTATGTGCAATTAATATAATTAATCCTAAAATTGTGGTTTCAGCTATTGTGTAATCAAATATGGCTTGTAAAGATGCAAAGGCAGCCAAACCTGCATATATATTTACTAATATTGCTGCCATCCAAACTAGTCCTAATGATCCATCTATGCCAATAAAGCTTGTTAATGGCTCTAGGAATTTAGCTAAAAAAGGGATTGCTCCGATAAGCTCGAGGATTCGTATAATTATGATAACGGGCAAGATAACTTTGAATAAAATCCAAAAAATTTTAATAGTTTCTTGAAATATATTTACTAGTATATTTTTAGATTTTTCCATTATGATAACAATCGATTAATTTTACTTCTTTATAAAGAAATAAATGGCAAGGACAAATAGTTTTACAATAAAAGCATCACTTACAACTTTATTGGTTTTAATCAGCTTTTTTTGCTTTTATATAAGTTATTCTGATTTTGTAAAAATAAACAATGATTATGCTTATATTTATGATGATGTAGATATTAATTATTTTGATAAAAAAAAATTTCAAAAATATTATGATGTTATTAGCATTGAGAGTCTAGACGACCCGATATTTGACAAAGAAAAATCAAAAAATTATTTTGAAAATATAACACTTGAAAATTTATCAAATATTTTTGATAAAGACTTAACCACAAAAGATGATAAAATTGAATTAAAAATAACAGATGACTCTGTACCCATTGAAAATAAGATAGATGAAGAATTAAACAATAACTTCGATGAAATCACAGTCTCAAAGGGAGATAATTTTGCAAAAGTTTTAAAAAAAGGGGGTCTTAAAGGAAGAGATGTAGACTTATTAATACTCAACGGAAAAGAATATTATGATTTTTCTAAATTATATATTGGGGATACCATAAAAATATTAAGCGAATATGATGCTGAGGGTTTAAAAACTTTTGATCTAATTTATAGATATGCTGATACCAAAGAATTAATTATATCTTACCTAGATAATAATTTTATTTATGAGATTAATGAAATTCCTCTGAACTCTGAAGAAATTTTTGTAGCTGGGGAAATTAAATCAAGTTTATACAAAGCTATGAAAGATCAGGGGTTATCTGAAATAGTAATTAATGAAATTATTAGGATTTACAGTTTTGATGTTGATTTTCAGAGAGATATTTATGAGGGTGATAATTTTGAAATGCTATTTGTCAAAAAGGTAAACAATGATGGTAAGACAATTCAAATTGAAGATCCAAAATACCTAATGCTTTCATCAAGAGGCACTCCATTAATTTACTATCTTTATGATAATGGCGAATTCAGTGAATATTTTGATGAAAAAGGTAAAGGAATGACAAAAAGCTTAATGAAAACTCCAATTAATGGTGCAAGGCTTAGTTCCAGCTATGGTATGAGAAAACATCCTATCTCTGGTTATAATAAAATGCATAAAGGAGTAGATTTTGCTGCTCCTACAGGAACTCCAATTTTTGCTGCTGGAAATGGAGTTATAGAGTACGTAGGTAGAAATGGAGGATATGGAAAATATATTAGAATTCGTCACGACAGCACTTATAAAACAGCTTACGCACATCTTAATGGTTATAAAAAAGGAATATCAAGTGGTGTAAGAGTTAAGCAAGGTGATGTTATTGGATATGTAGGCTCAACAGGAAAATCAACTGGACCTCATTTACATTATGAAATTATTGTTAACGGAAAACAAATAAACCCAGCTACGCTTAAATTACCATCAGGAAGAAAACTTAACGAACAACAATTAAATGAATTTCAAATATTGGTTTCTAAAATAGATAAGGAAGTTAATATTTATAAAAGTAAGATAAATTAAGCTAACTGACTAGCTAAGTCGTCAAAATCAGAAGTTGTGTTACGTTCTGACTTATTGTCTTTATTCAAATCGTTGTCATTATTATTTTCAGTTTTGTCTTTACTAATAATTTTTCTAGCAACAAAACCTCTATTTGAATTGTCAGTTTGTCTAAAATAGTGTTCAGCGTGTTGAAGGTAAAACTGCTCTAGTACATCATCACCTTGTCCCTTAGCATCTTTTGCTTTGTTAAGATAATCGTTATATTGATCTCTCGGGTTTTTTCCGTTTCTTTTAAAACCGTTAGAATTTCCATTAACTTGAAGATATGGTGAGTCAGCAACACCAGATCTAGATGGGTTTAATTTTCTTTGACCACCGTAAGTCTTTCTTTTTACAAAATTTTTCATTAATTTTATCGATTATCTCTAAAAAAGCCCATCAATTAAGTAGTAGGGAATTTTATCTTTATCAGTCTATCTAAATTAAGATAATCAGTTTTCTTATAAACTATTTTTACACCTTTTTCTAATAAAAATTTATACATGTTTTTAGTTATAATTGGATCAATTTCAAAATAAACAATCCCTTTAAATTTTACACTAATTAAAAAATTAATAATTTTAACATAATAATCCATGCCTAATTTTCCACCATCAAGTGAAATTCTTGGATCATGTAAAGTCTCTTTATTTAAATTTAAATAATTTCTTGTTGGTATATATGGTGGGTTACAAATAATTAAATCAATATATTTCAGTCTATTTATTGGATAATTTTCAAATAAATTTGAGTGGAATATTTTTGTTTTTTGTTGCTGTTTAAATTTTATTATATTTTTTTCACAAGCAATAAGAGCATTTTCAGAAACATCAATAAAGTCACAAAATGAATTATCTAGCTCATCTATAATTGAAATACCGAGGCACCCGGTCCCGCAACACAAATCAAGCAACTTTAAGTTGCTGTGATTTTTATTTTTTTTACAATCAATTAATAATTGTTCAACTAATATTTCTGAGTCAGCTCTTGGGTCTAAAGTATAATCATCTGTATAAAAAATTTTTTTCCAAAAACCTTTTTCATTGATTATTTTTGCTAATGGTTTTCCTTTTACTCTTTCATTTAAGATCTTATTAATTAATTCTTGATCAATTTCACTATTATTAATATCTAAATTTTTTTCACTTTTAGATGAATAAGAGATCATTATTTGGGACTCTTGTTCAGCTTGTGATACAGTAATAGAGTTTAAATTTTCAAGTAATATTTTTTTTATATCTAATTTACTTAAATAGTTATTACTTAGCATTAAGTTGGCTTAATTTTTCGGCTTGTTCACTCGCTGACAAAGCTGATATCATTTCATCTAAAGCCTCACCAGTTAAAAACTGGTCTAATTTATAGAGAGTTAAATTAATTCTATGATCTGATACTCTGCCCTGTGGAAAATTATATGTTCTAATTCTTTCAGATCTATCTCCAGAACCAACTTGATTTTTTCTATTGGATGAGACCTCTTCTTGTTTCTTAATTCTTTCAACTTCATATAATCTAGATCGTAGAATTTTTAATGCTTTAGCTTTATTTTTATGTTGAGATCTTTCGTCTTGTTGAGTTACAACTATGTTTGTAGGTAAATGTGTAATTCTTACAGCGCTATCTGTTGTATTAACCGATTGGCCACCCGCCCCTCCTGATCTATAAACGTCTATTCTTAAATCAGTATCTTTTATATCTAAGTCAACGTCCTCGGCTTCTGGTAAAACAGCAACAGTTGCAGCCGATGTATGTATCCTACCTCCAGACTCAGTCTCCGGTATGCGTTGAACTCTGTGAACACCAGACTCATTTTTTAAAAATTTAAATACACCATCTCCTTTTATCTCAATTATTGCCTCTTTTATTCCCTTTAATCCTGTCTCACTCTTCTCCATTGGCTGAAACTTCCAACTTTTTAATGAGGAATATCTCTCGTACATTCTATATAAATCTCCAGCAAATAATGCAGCCTCATCTCCTCCAGTACCAGCCCTTATTTCTAATATTACATTTTTATCATCTGCCTCATCTTTAGGTAGTAGAGCAATTAGTAATTCTTTATTTTTAATTTCTAAATCTTTTTCATACAAAGGTAATTCTTGTTTTGCTATATTTCGGAGTTCTTCATCACTTTCATTTTCAAGTATTTCTTTATAGCCTTTGATTTCCTTATCTAAATTTTGAATAGTGTCAGATAAAGCAATAATTGGCTCCAATTTTGATAAATCTTTGTTAATTTGAATAATTTCCTCATTATTTAAGTTCTGAGAATTTAAAAGTTTCTCATTTAATTGATTAAATTTATTTTTTAAATCAATGATTTGATTATCTAATTTCATTTTTAAGCTCGAATTTGGAAACTTCAAAAGATTTTTGATTTTTGTTTTTTAAATCTTTTAAAATTATTTTTTTATTTTTGATCTCTTCTTCACCAATTAGAATAATAAAACTAAAATTATTTTTATCTGCATAACTAAAAAGTTTTTTTATATTTTTGCTAACTCTAACTTCATGATTATATCTTAAACTGTATATTTGTTTTAAAATTCTATTATTATTTAAATAAGACTCATCTTGAACAGCGAATAATATCTTTTTATGTAATTCTGATTTTTCATCTTTTATAAATATCAAATCCATTAGTCTTTCTATACCAGCTGCCCAGCCAACTCCAGGGATATCTCTAGAAGAAATCATACTAATTAAATTGTCGTACCTGCCACCAGCTAATATCGCATTTTGTCTTTTATCTTCATTTGTTTGAAATTCAAAAGCAGTATGTGAGTAATAATCTAATCCTCTTACTAATTTTGGGTCTTCAAAAAATGTAATTTTATTATCATTTAAAAGTTTTTTTACTTGATTGAAATAATTTTTACTCTCTTTTGATTGGTATTCGTTAATTTTTGGAGCATTGACTAATATTTCAGAGTCTTTTGGATCTTTACTATCCAAAATTCTGAGTGGATTTTTATCTAATCTAGATTGTGAAATTTCTGATAAATGTTTTTTAAAATCAGTTAAGTATTTTTTTAATACATTAGCATATTTGATTTGATCGTCTTTTGACCCTAAAGAATTAATTAATAACCTATATTCATTGTCTTTAATTCCAAGGTCATCAAATAATAACTTTGCAATTAGAATTAATTCAAAATCTACATAGGGACTTTTTTCACCAATAGACTCAATATTTATTTGATGAAACTGTCTATATCTTCCTTTTTGGGGTCTTTCTCTTCTAAACATTGGGCCATGCGTAATTAATTTAAGTAAGCCAGATTTATAATTTGAAGCAGCAAACCTAGCTAAGCTACTTGTAGCCTCAGGTCTTAAACAAATATAAGCTTCTCCTTTATCTAAAAATGAATACATTTCTTTAGAAACAATATCGGTTTGCTCACCCACAGTCCTAGAGAATAAATCTAGTTGTTCTAAAATAGGAGTTTGTATAGATTTAAAATTGAAATTTCTACATACTGAATAAAATTTTTCAATAATAAATTCAAACTTCTCCATTTCAGCTCCATGAATATCATGTGTACCTTTTACTAAATTAATATTTTTTTTCATTTTAAGTGATGAATCTGTTCAACTTTATTTTCTATAGTTTTAACTAAGTACTCAACTAAATCTTCGTCTTGAATTCGATGGCTTTTTTCTCCATCTACATAAATCATGTGTGTATTATTTCCACCACCAGTTATGCCTATGTTAGTCATTGTAGCTTCACCTGGCCCATTAACAACACATCCAATAATTGAAACAGTTATAGGTTTTTTAATGTGAGAAAGTTTTTTCTCAACATTTTTTACTGTCTCAATCACATCAAATTGTTGCCTTGCGCAAGATGGGCAAGATATTATAGTTACACCATAATCTCTTAAATTTAGTGATTTTAACATTTCAAACCCTACCTTAACCTCTTGAGTTGGATGATCTGAAAGTGATACTCTAACAGTATCGCCAATACCATCATAAAGAAGCATTCCTAGACCTATTGATGATTTTATTGATCCACTAAAATAACTTCCTGCTTCAGTTATACCTAAATGAAGGGGGTAATCACAATAATTAGATAACATTCTATATGACTCTACTGCTGTAAAAACATTTGAAGCTTTCACACTTATTTTAAAGTTATCAAAATTAAGATCCTCTAAAAGTTTTATATTTAGCTTTGCACTTTCAAATAATGCCTCAGAGGTTGGGCTTTTATATTTTTCTAATATTGATTTTTCTAAACTTCCAGCATTAACACCTATTCTTATAGGTATTTTATTCTGCTTGGCAGCTTCAACAACCTCTTTTACTTTTTCTTTAGAGCCAATATTGCCTGGATTTATTCGAAGACAATGAGCTCCGTTTTCTGCAGCCTCAAGTGCTCTTTTATAATGAAAGTGAATATCAGCAACTAAGGGAATATTAATTTCAGGAATTATTTTTTTTAATGCTTTTGATGATTTCTCGTCAGGAACTGAAACTCTGACTATATCGCATCCCTCTTGTTCAATGAGAGATATTTGCTCAAGTGTTGCTTCAATTTCATGAGTAAGGGTATTTGTCATTGTCTGAACCGTAATTGGAGAGTCTCCACCAACAAAAATATTTCCAATTTGAATTTTTTTTGTTTTTTTTCTTTTTATAGAATGAGAATATTTCATAATAAAGTCTCTAAATCTTTGACGTTAAAATTAAATAAATAAGAATTTAATTCCTTATTTAGTCTAATTTCTATACCTCTATAAATTATCTTATCGATGTTGTTTATATTAGATAAATCGATAAAAAAATCATTGTCTAAATCGAGAATAAGTTCATTAGATTTGATAATTTCACCAAATTGTAAAGTATTTTTTAAATTGTTTTGAATTTTGTAAAAAATAGTTTTATTTGGTTTCGCAAAAATTGATAAATTTTGTGAGTAATTTGCTCTATTTAAAGTGATAAGGCTATTAATAAAATCATCATGGTTTAATTCATTTAACTCATATTGAGAGGAAATATTTAAAACGTCTCTATAAACTTGATCTTTTTCTATACTTCTAGTTAAAATTTGGTTATTGAATTTATTATATATATTAAGAGATAGAAAAACTAAAATTGTAAAAATAAGTAAAACTATGAAATATATTAATGAAAGTTTTGTGTAATCAATTGGCATGTCTCTGATTGAATTTTTGTATTTAACTTCATAACCCAAATATCTGTATATAGATTTTTTATAAGTAGATTGATAAGCTCGGTATTTTTTAGGGAGCTTTAAATTATCATCTAATAAACGTATAATTTCCAAATCTAATTTAAGGGCTTTAGATAAATCATCGATTGATAATCCTTTCTTAATTCTTGCCTCTTTGATTGAAATTAACTTTTCCAAAAAATTATTTATGTAATTTAAAGGCTTGATGTAATTTTTGTACGGCTAAATCAGTCTGATCTTCATGAATTAAAATACTTATTTTTATTTCTGAAGTGGTAATAACCTGTATGTTTATTTTATTTTTTCCAAGAGTATCAAATAACGTCTGTGCAACTCCAGCATGAGATCTCATTCCTACCCCAACTACTGAAATTTTTGAAATATTATTAGATGAAATAATTTTTTTATATCCAATTTTAGATTTCTCTCTTTTTAATATTTTTAATGCTTTTTCTAAATCTAGTCTTGGCAAAGTAAAAGATAAATTTGCAAACTTTCCGTCTTGTGAAATATTTTGAAGTATCATATCAACATTTATATTACCTTTAGCCAATGGTCCAAAAATTTTTGAAGAGACTCCAGGTTTATCTTGTACTCTTGAAAGTGTAATTTTTGCTTCATCTTTGGAGTAAGTTATTCCGCTTACAGTATTATTTTCTAAAGCACTATTCTCATCAATAATCATAGTGCCGATTTTTTTTGGTTTTAAGGAAGATCTTACACTCAATTTAGTATTTTTTCGCATAGCTAATTCAACAGAACGAGTTTGAAGAACCTTAGCTCCTTGAGAGGCTAATTCAAGCATTTCTTCATATGAAATTTTATTAATTTTTTTTGCTTTGGGTACTATGTTTGGATCGGTTGTAAATACACCCTCAACGTCAGTATAAATTATACATTCTGCCTCAATTGCTGCAGCTACTGCAACAGCACTGGTATCGGAACCACCCCTGCCTAAGGTAGTTATTTCTCTCTTATTATTAATACCTTGGAAACCAGGAATTACAAGAACATCGAAATTTTCTAATTCATTTAATAAAAATTTTTTGTTAATAGACAAAATTCTTGACTTCATATGCTCTAATGAAGTTATAATGGGTATTTGCCAACTAAGTAGTGATTTAGCTTTAATCTTTTGATTATTGAGACATATAGACATTAATGCGCAAGATACATTTTCACCTGATGATACGGCGTTATCAAAATCTATTGGATTAGGATTTTTTGAAAAGGAATTTGTTAAACTAATTAAACGATCAGTTTCACCTGACATAGCAGATAACACAGCTATAACTTTAGATTTTTTTGACCAATCATTAATAATGCTTGCTGATCTTTTTATAGCCTCAATGCTCCCAACAGATGTACCACCAAATTTTAAAACTTTAATTTTCATGAATTACGGTAATATACTCTTAACATTTATGATGTAAAGAACATGGGTACTTATAATAACAAATATTACGAACCTTTAGAGCAAATGATGGCTATAAGACATCAGTATATGTCAAAAATATTGAGAGATCATAATGGTCAAGATGTTTATGAATTCTTTAACAATAAAAGGGTTTTAGATCTTGGATGTGGAACCGGCGAATTCCTTAATAATTATTGTGGTATGGGTGCAGAGTGTTCGGGTATTGATATCGAGAATAATTTTAAAATAAAAAATAAAATAAATTTTAAACTAATTAAGATAGAGGCTAATAAATTTCTAAAAAATTGTAAAAAAAAATTTGATGTTGTTTTTTTATTTGAATTCTTAGAACATCTAGAAGAAGAGGATAAACATAAACTTTTTAAAAATTTAAGTAAAAATCTTAATAAGAATGCATATATATTTATATCTACACTTAATAAGAATTTATTATCAAAATATTTAGCAATTAATATTGCAGAGAATTTCTTAAAACTACTCCCTAAAAAGACCCACGATTTTAATCTTTTTTTATCACCATCTAAATTACAAACAATTAGCACGAAATATAATTTTAATTTAATGGATATAGAGGGAATACAATATAACCCAATTTTTAAATCTTTCAAATTAAGTAAAATTGATTTAGTAAATTACATTGGTACATTGAAATATTAATTTTTATTTTTTTCTTTTTTGCTAAAAGGGAGTCTTACTAAAGCTATTCCCTCATCGACCAACTCTTGACTTTCTTTTTCAGTAGCCTCGCCGTAAATAGGTTTGTCTTTCGTTTCACCATAATGAATTTTTCTGGCTTCTTCTGGAAATTTTTTTCCAACATATGTAAAACTTTTTTCTATCTCTGATTTTAATTTTTTTATCTGTTTATTATAATTTGAAAATAATTTCTTTTTTTCACGATTTATTTTAGCTGAGCTAGTTGATTTATTAGAAATGTTTGGTGCCATAACTGATTTTGATATTTCAGATGAATTGCAGAAAGGACATTCAATTTGTTTTTTTCTTTTCTGTTTTTTAAAAGAATTTGAGTCATCAAAACTAGCTTCAAAGATATGTTGATTTTCACAAATTAAATCAAATTTAATCATTCTTTATATTTGGTCACTCAATAAAAATTTTCAATAATATTAATCAAAATTTCTATCATTATCTAATACCGGTATTGCGTTTTGACAATCTCGAACTCTATTTAAATCAAGCTCAGCTGTGACAATCATTTCGCAATTATCGCCTTCAGCTAATATTTCTCCCCAAGGGTCTACTATTAAAGTATGTCCATAAGTTGATCTATTCTCATTATTTACTCCCCATTGATTAGGTGCCAATATAAAAACTCCATTCTCAATAGCCCTTGCTTTAATAAGTGAATGCCAATGAGCCTTACCAGTTGTGTATGTAAAAGCTGAGGGGATAACAATAATTTGTGTGCCTTTTTTTGCCAAAGCTCTATACATTTTAGGATACCTTAAATCATAGCAAATAGTGTGACCAACTGAATGTCCCAGCACTTTAGTCATTTTTAATTCACTTCCAGGTGAATAAAAATCACTTTCTTTGTAAGACTCTCCATTTTTTAATGTAATGTCAAACATATGAATTTTGTCATAAATTGAAATAACATCTCCATTTGGATTAATTAATATTGAACGATTAAATAATTTATTATTTTCGGATATAGGAAGTGAGCCCAATAGTAAATATACCTTATTTATTTTAGAAAAATTTTTAAAATATTTAATAGAGTCATGACTCATTTCAATCAAAAATTTTGATTTGTTTGATAAAAAAAGAAAGCACTCTGGTAATAAAATAAAATCTGGGCTTGAATTTAAACTATCTTGTAAAAATACTTTTGATTTTTCATAATTATCATCAAAGTTTGAACCGACAGTTATTTGAATCAGTGCAACCTTCATTTAATTATTTAATTTATAAATAATGTAATTCGAAACATCTTTAATCGCTTTATGTATTTTTATTTTTTCTTGAGGTAAAATAGAAATACTATGATTTGAAAATAATACATAATCTAATTCCTTATCTTCTTTTACTAAGGTTAATTTTAAAGTCTTATCTTTATTTAAAACTACAATTGGCTTTTCAGTAGAATACAAAAATTCATTATCATTATTTGAAGAAATTAATTCGGTAAATTCTTTATGAAATAATTCAGGATTTTCATAAAATGTTAGTCTTTTTTGGTCTAAATTAAATCTTGATATCATGTTAAGTTACTTTAGCACATTATGAATGAATTTAATTTAAAAAAGAGAGATGTTAGAAGAAAGGCGTATTTTGATAAAAATAATTTACTTGAAATAAATGGGTCAAATTTAATAAATGATAAATTAAAGTTTATGTCAAAAAAAATAGAAAACTGTCTAGTTTTAGATGTGGATCATAATATGGATGTATCAAGTTTTAATAATACAGAAATTATAGATATCAAAGATATTGCTATAGTTGAGGGTAAATTTGATGCTGTTTTATCAAATTTTTCTCTTCAAATACCATTGTTTTTAAATAGCAGTGATGTTTTAAATAAAATTTTATCTAAATTAAACGATAACAGTTTATTTTGCTTCAATGTTATAACATCAAATTCTATGAGGACAATACAAAATATTTTTTTAGAAATTGATGAAAAAATTTTTGATGGAGTATATAGAAGATTTGGACCATTTTTAGAAACTACAAAATTAATAGATGATTTGAACAAAAGTAAATATAGAGATGTAGTTGTAGGAATAGATAATTTAGAAATAAACTATAGTTCATTGAGCAAAATTAGAAGTGATTTTAAAAAATTCGGTATTTCCAATTTTTTTAATGAAAAACAAAGATTTAAAAAAGATTTTTTAAAATTTACAAATAAATTGTTTTCAAAGTTAATTGATAAACATAAATATATTCCATTAGAAATAGAGATTGCTACATTTACATCATGGAAATAAAATGTATTTAATATTTGTAATCTAATGTTCGAAAAGATTAATAAATTTTTTTCTTCTAAAAAAAATTCAAATTTAATTAAAGAAATTTCTGATAAATATTTAAATAAAGTCAATCAATTAGAAGAGGATATTTCAAATTTATCTAAAGAAGAAATGACTCTTAAAATTGAAACCATAAAACAAAATTATATTTCTAATCAAAAAGGCAAATTGTCAGATGAGGATATAAGCTACGTATGTGCTCTACTTAGAGAAGCTTCAAAAAGGACAATTGAACTCAGACATTATGACTCTCAAATAGTTGGAGGTATTGCTCTATATCATGGTTTTATTGCGGAAATGAAAACAGGAGAAGGCAAAACACTTGCTGCAACAATTCCAATTATATTAAATTTTATTTTGGATAAAAAAGTTCATTTAATTACAGTCAATGATTATTTAGCAAAAAGAGACTCTATTTGGATGGGGCCAATTTTTGAATACTTAAACATCAGTTGTTCGTACATTCAAAACAGCCAAACTATTGAAGAAAAAGTAAATAGTTATAAATCTCATGTAGTGTATGGAAATAACAATGAATTTTGCTTTGATTATTTAAGGGATAACTTACGGGGTATTAATCAACCCAAAATGCAAAATGAACATCATATAGCATTAATTGATGAAGCCGACTCAGTACTAATCGATGAGTCTAGATCACCTTTAGGTATTTCAGGTCCTGTAAAGACTCCGATTAAACTTTTTAAATTATGTTATGAAATTACTCAAGACCTCTCGAAAAGTGATATTGAGATAAATGAAGAAAGAAAAAATGTTTTACTTATAGATAGTGGGATCAAGAAAATAGAATTTAACTTAAAAAAAATTAATTTTTTAAAAGGAAACAGTTTATTCGATAACGAGAATTTAGAGGCTTATCAAATTATAAATCAATCTCTCAAAGCACGTTTTTTGTATGAAAGAGACAAAGATTATGTTGTAAAAGATGGTCAAATTATTGTCATTGATGAGTTTTCAGGTAGATTAGCAGAGGGAAGAAGGTTTGGTGAGGGTCTTCATCAGTCTTTGGAGGCCAAAGAGAATCTTAAAATACAAGAAGAGAGTATTACTTTAGCAAGTATTACTTTCCAAAATTATTTTAAAAAATACCAAAAGTTATCTGGTATGACTGGGACTGCTCTAACTGAGTCAGAGGAGTTTTTGGAAATATATGGCTTAAGTGTAATAGAAATACCGACTCATAAACCTATGGTCAGAATTGATAAAAATGATCAAATTTATAAAACCCCAGACGAAAAATACAAAGCTGTTTTAGACCTAGTGAAAGAGAAATATGAGAAAGGTCAACCAATCTTAGTAGGCACAACATCAATTGAAAAATCAAATTTTATTTCAAGTATATTAAAAACTAATAATATTTCTCACAATGTTTTAAATGCAAAAAATCATGAGAACGAGGCTGAAATTATTGCTTTGGCAGGCAAACCATTTCAAGTAACGGTTGCTACTAATATGGCAGGTAGAGGTACCGATATAAGATTAGGTGGTAATCCAGAAATAGATAAAAATTTTAACGAGAACGATTATCAAAAGGTTATTGATTTAGGTGGGTTATGTATTTTAGGTACAGAAAGACATGAAAGTAGAAGAATAGATAATCAATTAAGAGGAAGATCTGGAAGACAGGGAGATCCTGGTGAAAGTATATTTTTTGTCTCTTTAGAAGATGATCTAATGAGAATTTTTGGATCAGAAAAACTTCAATCTATGCTTTCAACATTGGGTCTTAAAAAAGGAGAAGTAATTGAACATAAATGGTTAACTTCATCAATTGAACGAGCTCAAAAAAGAGTTGAGGGTCATAATTTTGATATTAGAAAACAATTATTAGAGTTTGATAATATTATTGATAAACAAAGAAATATAATTTACTCCAAAAGAGAAACTATTATTAATGAAGATATAATTAATTTTATTCAAGAGACTGAGGATGAATTTATATCAAATTTATTAGAAGGTGAAAAAGAGGAAATTAAGAATTTCTCAGATTTATTGTCTTTTATTGACATAAAAGAAAATAATAATAAAGATCATTATCTATCTTCATTTAAAAAAATAAAAGATGAAAATTATTCAAAACATACAAATGCTTATATATTTATACTAAGACAAGTAAGCCTTTCTATTTTAGATAAAAATTGGCATAACCATATTCAAGAACTTACAAATATACGCATGTCTGTTAGTCTCAGTGGATATGGAGGGAAGGATCCAGTTAATGAATTTCGTAAGGCCTCTTTGAGTGCATTCAATCAATTAATATATGAAATACAAAAGCAAATGGTGTTAGTCTTAAACAATATTAGGGTTGAAAAAAAGAGTGAAAATCAAGAGGACAAAAATATTGAACCCATTACTAAAAAAATTGGAAGAAATGAACCTTGTCCTTGTGGATCAGGAAAAAAATACAAACAATGTCATGGAAGTAATTAATCAAACAATATAATTTAAATATCTATTATTTCTTTTTTTTATCAATTCATCTTTTGATAATAATTTAAGATCCTCAATGCTTTTTATCAAAGTAACCTTAAGATCATTTGATACCTTATCAAAATGCCTATGAGCTCCTCCAATTGGTTCTTCGATAATTCGATCAATAATTTTTAAATCTAGGCAATCTTTTGCTGTTATTTTTAGTGAATTAGATGCTGACTCAGCATAATCAGAGGACTTCCATAGTATTGAAGAACAACCCTCAGGAGAAATAACAGAGTAAATCGAATTGCTTAGCATTATGACAATATCACTTGTGGCAAGAGCAATTGCTCCGCCTGACCCTCCCTCGCCTATAACAATTGAAATGCATGGTGTTTCACAATTTAATGCTACTTTCATTGATTGAGCTATTGCCTCAGCTTGCCCTCTTTCCTCAGCGTCCTTGCCAGGGTAAGCTCCCGATGTATCCACAAAACAAATTAAAGGTAAATTTAATTTTGAGGCTAATTTCATAACTCTTTGAGATTTTCTATAACCTTCAGGTTTTGCCATACCGAAATTATGTTTTAATCTAGTGTTCATATCATTACCCTTTTCAGTACCGAGTATGATAACAGGTAAGTTATCTAAAAATGCAAAACCTGAGATAATGGCATTATCCTCAGAATAAAGTCTATCGCCATAAAGAGGTGTAAATTCTGTAAAAATACTATTTATAAAACTTTTTGTTTTAGGCCTATTTGGATGTCTTGCAAGTTTGACAATTTGCCATGGAGATAAATTAGAGTAAATTCTGTTTAATTCTGTTTGTTTTTTTTTCTCAATATCTTTAATTTTTCCATCAACATCTATATCACTTTCCTTTGAAAGCTTGATTAGAGATTGTATTTCCATATCAAATTTTTCTAATTTTTCTTCAAAATCTAAGTAGAACATTTTTAGGACTATAATTTATTTTTAAGCGGATGATAAGAGTCTAAAACTCTCTTTTTCATTGACTTTGCGACTTTAGTATAAATTTCTGTAGTTGAAATACTTGAGTGACCTAATAGTTTTTGTATATGCCTAATATCAGCGTTATTTTCTAACATTGTTGTAGCAAATGAGTGTCTAAAAATATGAGAGGACAATTTATCTTTAATTATTGAGTCGTTATGACAATTTTCAAGAAATTTATTTACTGTTCTAGCAGAAATCTTTTTATTATTTAAAGTAAATACAAATTTGTTTTTTTTTCCTAAATTTTTCAAAAGCTCCAAAAAATCCCTAATTATATATACTTTTCTTTCTTTGGAACCTTTTCCATAAATGTAAATAGAATTATCTTGATGATTAATATCAGACCATTTTAAATTCAGTGCCTCTGATATTCTCAAACCTGATAAATAAATTAATTTTAGTACTAAAATATAAAGTTCTTTATTAGTCTGTTTTGAATTATATAAATTCATAAATATTTGCTCCATTTGTAGTTTTGATATGGCCTTTGGAATTTTTTTTAAATTTGATATGCTTTCAAATTCTTGAAAATCAATTTTTTCAATTATCTTTTCAGTTTGAAGAAACTTCAAAAAATTTTTTAAAGTTGAGATTTTTCTATTTATACTTGATATTTTCAAATTTTTATTTCTTAAATTTGCGATAAATGATTTAATCTTTGCATTAAGATTGCTAACTTTTGTATCTTTAGTAGAAAAGAATTGGTCTAAATCAACTAAATAATTATTTACAGAATTTCTTGAAAGATTTTTTTCAGAAATTAAAAACTGTATATATAAATCTTTATATTTTTCATATTTCATAAATTAATTAAATGTGCTCTGAAGGCTAATTTTATTAATTCATTTTTAAGATATTCATTATCTATGATGTAATTATTTAAGAAGTATAAATCGAATTCATTTATCGAGTAAAATTTTTCACTTAAATTGACATAGTATATATATGAGTCAATCAAATTTAAATTTTCAGCTAAACTCGCCAAATACACAGGATTAACTGAAATCGTATCTGTCTCTGTTATCTTTAGGTTGTCACTCTCTACAAAATTAATATTTCTATTTAAAAATAAAAATTTCATCAAAGGACTGTCTATATTCTTAATGTCATCTGCGTAGTATTTATTTTCGAAGTTTTTAGTTAAATAATTCTTTAAAGCTGTTGCTATATCATTATTTTCAATTACACCGTTAGGGACATCTTTCATTAAAATTAGCAAATTTTCTAAAAAACTCGAATTTTCATAAAGTGATAAAAGCATTAATCCATTAATATAATTTAAATTTCTTGAGGTGATTCTCATTTCACTAAATTGATCATTAACTAATCTGGATACATCATATAAATCTAATTGTAATAAAGGTATATAACTCTCTAAGATTTCAAGTTTTTTATTATAGTTAATATTTTTTTGCATTTCTTTATACATAGCTAATTCTTTAGGTTTAACTTTTAGCATTTCTAGCATGGATAAATATTGCGATTTGTTTATGACTCTATTTTTAAAAAGGTAATTTATTTGATAAAGATCTATTGTATTTGATTTGAGATATATCTCTAATTCAAGAGTATTATTAATTTCATCTACATTGACATTTATATCATCAGAAATCAAAGCGATATATTTATCAATTAATCCTAATTCACTTAAGTTGTAATTGATCTCAATTTTAGAATTTTTGAGAAAGTCTAACAAAAATTTTGTATTGAGTTTATCGAACTCTTTTTGATCAAAAATTTCAATTATAAAATTAATCTGCTCTAATTGATTATTTTTTATTAAGCATAAGATATTATAGACCAAAATATCATCAAAATTTTTTTGATTATTATTCAATTCAAATAAATATCGACACAATTCATTAAATTGATTTGAGTCAAATAAGTAAGCTAAATATGATTCGTTATTATTTGGGTTTTGGAATTCTTCAAAAATAACTTTTTCAAACAAATTTGAGTTAATTTGGTATCTATAGTTTTTTTTATTGAATAAATTTATTTTTTCGAAAAAAAAATCATTTTCATTTGAATATTCAGGATAAATAATATTATTCGTTAAAGGGTCAAATAAAGAGTAAAAAAAATTATTATTATTTTCTGTGGAGTTTATAAGTTTTAAAAGAGTTTCTTTTGATTTAATTGATGAAATTATATTATTTTGTGAAAATGATTTTTCTTGAAATATGATTTCCTCATTAACTTCATCTGCCTTTAATGGAAAAACTATTATTAACAAAAAAAAAATAAGATATTTCATGTGAACTGATCTATTGGAATGTCATACACCTTTTCTTTAGTTGGTGCTGGTATTTTTATGGAGTTAATTAAAACAAAACCTAACAAAATTAGTACAAATATCGTTGATAGTAATGCTATTTTTTTCATAATTATAAATTTATTGGTTTTTCATATTATATATTTAAAACATATCAAATAACAATGGTGAAAAAAAAATTTGAAAAAATATGTATGATTGGTATGCCTGGATCAGGTAAATCTACGATTGGTCGAGCTTTATCTGATTATTTAAAATTTGATTTTTATGATACTGATGAGCAAATTGAAATAGAAAGTCAATCTAAGATAAAGGATATATTTAACAAAGAGGGTGAAGAGCGTTTTAGAAAATTAGAGAGATCAATATTCAAAAAATTGATTTTAAAGAAAAAAATTGTTGTTTCTACTGGTGGAGGAATTGTTTTAAAAAATATAGACCTTTTAAAGCAAACATTCAATATATATTTGAAATGTGACTTAGAAACTTTAATTAAAAGAACTTCACGAAATAAAAATAGGCCACTATTAAAAAATAATGTTGAGAAAAATATAAAAATACTTTTCAATGATAGAAAAGAAATTTACAATAAAACTTCTGACTTTACAATTAATGCAACCAGTAATACTCAAAAAACTATAAAAACTATATTAGATTATTTAAACCAATGAAGATAAGAAAGATAATTGACAAACACATACATGAAATTGAATTTTTAAAAATAGCTCAATTAGAAAAAAAATTAATTAATAATATTTCAAATCTCGATATTTTAATATTTGATAGTAATATTGTAAAAAATACATTAATTAAAAAACTTTTAAAAAAATTTCCTAAAAGATGTTTTGTTATTAAGGGCCATGAAAAAATTAAAAATATTCAAAACTATTCGTCTTTAATTGAGAAAATAATTAAATTAGGAGTTCAACGTAAAAGTATAATTTACTCTTTTGGTGGTGGAACACTAGGAGATCTCTCTGGCTTTTTAGCATCAACTATATTAAGAGGTGTTGAGCACGTAATGATACCCACCTCTCTTTTAGCAATGGTAGATAGTTCAATTGGTGGTAAAACAGGGATTAATAGCAAATTTGGTAAAAATTTAATTGGTACTTTTTATCTTCCAAAAAAAGTATTTATATGTTCAGATTTTCTAAAAAGTTTACCAAAAAGGGAAATTGCATGTGGATATGCGGAAATAATAAAATATAGCCTTATTTATTCAAAGCAACTTCATAAGCTTCTTATTAAGGGGTCCAAGGGTGACATGAATAAAATTATTAAACTCTCAATTAACTCAAAATTAAAATATATCAGCGATTTTAGAGAAAAATTAAAATCTAAAAATTCTAGAGCAATTCTAAATTTTGGGCACACTATTGGTCATGCAATTGAAAATTCAAATTTTTATAAAGGTAATCTTAAACATGGAGAGGCGATATCATTAGGAATGATTTTAGAGTTAAAAATTTCTAGTTTATTAAATTACTATCCTAAAAACGTTGATAGTTTAATTGAAATTTTAAGAAAATATAATTTACCTATTAATTACAGCAAATATGTAAATAAAAAAACTATACCATTATTAATAAAAAAAATCGCTTTTGATAAAAAAGTTATAAACGAAGATGTTAATATTGTTCTTATTGGAAAATATGGAGGTTTTATTAAAAAGATTTTAATTAGAGATCTTAAATCTATTCTAAATCAAATAAAATAATGACTTTAATTGTTATTATAAAAATTTTAGCGATAATTATCTTACTCTTATTATCAGCCCTTTCCTCTGGTTCGGAGACTGCCTTAACTGCAGTATCAAAACAGCGAGCTCATAGACAAAAAGATAAAGGAGCTAAAAATGCAAATTTCATTTTAAAAATTAAAGAATTTAAAGATGAATTTATTACGGGAATCTTACTTGCTAATAACCTATTTAATATTTTAGCTACAGCTTTGATGACAGAATTACTTGTTTCAGAATTTGGTGGTTTAGGAGTTTCCGTTGCTACAATTTTCATGACATTAATGATTGTTATATTTTCAGAAGTTACTCCCAAAATTTTCGCAATTAACAAACCGATGACATTTGCACTAAAAGTTTCTAAGTTTTTTTACTTTTACACGAAATTAATTAAACCAATTGTAAATCTCATTAATAAAGTTTCTAACAAAATTATTAAATTAATTGGATTAAATTTAAATGCAGACCAATCAAAAATTATAGAAGAGGAGTTTGAAGGAGCTGTTCAACTGCAAAAACAATACTCAAAAGATGGTGAATATGAGGCTGATTATATGAGTAATATTCTTGAGTTAAAAAAATTAAAAGTTGATGAGCTAATGACTCACAGAAATGAAATTCTATTCATTAACCTAGATGATCCCTATAAACAAAATTTCAAAGCTATAAGTTCATCAACATTCACAAGAATACCAGTTATAAAGGGAGATTTTAATAATCTGGTTGGAATTATAGATATCAGAGATTTTTTAAAAGACTCCTCTTTAGAGGAGTCAAATGAAAGTATCGAAAGAAATACTTTTCAGCCTGTTTTTATTCCCCAAAACAAACTTGCGATGAAGCAACTTATTGATTTTAAATCTTCTAGAGAACATATGGCTTTAATAGTAGATGAATATGGAGAAATACAGGGCTTAATTACATTGGAGGATATTATTGAAGAAATAATTGGAGAAATTTTTGATGAAACTGACACTGATGAAACATATCTAGAGAAAATTGACTCTAATAATTATTTATTTAATGGAAATGCTAGTGTAAGAGAAATTAATAGAAGTCTGGATATCAACTTACCTGATCAATTTGTGACATTATCGGGCTTAATTCATGATTTAGCAAAAGAAATCCCTAAAGTTGGAAAGGTTTTCTATATTGAGGATGTAAAATTGCAAATTATCTCTAGATCAATTAACAAAATCAATAAGGTTAAGCTATCTATTTGATATTTTTATTTCTAGGGAGTGTAGGCCAGATTTAAAAACTGACTCTAATTTTTCATGAATTGTTCTATGAATATCTATTTTTTTCAGATTATTTTTATTCAATATTCTGAGCTCTACATGAGTTAACATGGTTGATGTATTTTCTACACCAGCATGTCCCATATGTTTTTCACTGTTGTTAATAATTTCTAAAATTTCAAATTCACTAATATCTTGTAAAAGGATTTTAATATTATTTAAATTCATAATTAAATCTTAAATGAATAAAAAAAATAAAATAGAAAATTTATGTAATCATCCAAATTGTAAAGAGGAAGGTGTTTATAAAGCACCATTAGACTATGATAATTTAGGTAATTATCAGTGGTTTTGTATTGAACATATTAAAGAGTTTAACAAAAAGTGGAATTACCATAAGAAAATGGATGCAAATGAAATTGAAAACGATATTCGTTTTGACACCATCTGGAGAAGACCCACAAGCTCTTTTGGATCGGGTAGGAAGTTTTATAATTTTACGATCAATGGTGAGGATATGGGCACATTTGATAACCCTGCTGGATTTCAGCCTCAATCAAACAAATTGTTAAAATCCCTTAGTATTTTAAAATTAGATATAAATACAGACTTAAAATTGATAAAGAAAAGGTATAAAGAACTAGTCAAAGAGCATCATCCAGATGTAAAGGGTGATAGTAAAAAAGTTATTGATAAATTTAGAGAAATAGTAGATGCATATAACTACTTAATTGAAAGATACAAAAAATGAATAAAATCGAGGCTCTTAAAAAAAATGATAATTTACAAATTTCTGATGTATCATCCAAAGAAGTCTTTGGAATTCAAACAGATATAAAAGTTCCAAAATTTAATGAAGCTAGTGAATATTGCCCTAAATTAGATACAAACTACGTATTTGATGAAAGTTCGACGATTGCTATTTTGCTTGGTCTAAAATTCAATAAACGAGTTTTCTTACAAGGTTTGCATGGAACTGGAAAGTCCTCTCATATTGAACAAGTTTGTGCAAGATTAAACTGGCCTTGCATAAGAGTTAACTTAGATAGTCATGTATCGAGAATCGATCTTATTGGTAAAGATGCAATAGTTTTAAAAGATAACAAACAAGTAACAGAATTTCAGGAAGGTATCCTTCCTTGGGCATTTCAAAATAACGTTTCTTTAGTTTTTGACGAATACGATGCAGGTCGACCAGATGTAATGTTTGTCATTCAAAGAATACTTGAAGCTGAGGGAAAGTTAACTCTTCTTGACCAAAGTAAAGTTCTTTCACCTCATCCTTATTTTAGACTATTTGCTACTGCTAACACAGTAGGTCTTGGGGACACCTCTGGGATATATCATGGAACAAATCAGATCAATCAAGGTCAAATGGATAGATGGAATATAGTTGCAAAATTAAACTACCTTGATGAGGATAAAGAAATAGAAATTATTTCAAAAAAAGTTTCTGCAAACAATGAAGAGAAGAAAATAATAGCTTCTATGGTTCAAATGGCAAATTTAACAAGAAAAGGTTTTGAACAAAAAGATATATCTATTGTCATGAGCCCTAGAACTGTAATTATGTGGGCAGAAAATTATAAAATTATTAAAGATATTCAAAACTCTTTGAAATTTACTTTTTTGAATAAATGTGACGAAAGTGAAATAGATATATATAAAGAATATTTCCAAAGAACCTTTGCAATTGATATCTAATTGTCCGAGAAACAACTAAATATTCCCAGGCAAATTTCAAATACACTCAATTCTGTTAATAAAACCATATCGGAAAATAAAGATTTAAAAATAAATGTAAATTCAAATATCGTTTTAGAGAAAGATGATACTTTAAACCTTCCCTCAATCTCAAATATTTTCAATTATGAGGATATGCGTGGTGCAGCAGACTCATTTGCTCTTAAAAAAAAATACCATGATGAAAAACTGTTAAACCAAATAACATCTAAAAATATTGATATTAGAGAAGAAATAATTTTCTTAGAGCGTTTACGATATGAGACATATGGCTCAAAACCCTTCAAAGGTATTATAAAAAACATTGAGAATAAATGGTTTAAAAGATTAGAGGTATTAAAATCAAAAAAACAAAAAGACTCTAAAGATTTATTTTATTTTACCTTAACGCATTTTTTCATTGATTTAGTAAACAGTAATATGTGGAAATCAAATAATAATCATTTAAAGAATATAACTTCTAAAGACAACATATCAAAATTTTATAACACACTTCAAAAATTATCTCAGAATATTCAAGACCAAAAAGAATATTTAAACTTATCGGTAGATTTACTCAGAATTATTTTTCCATCGGTTGAGGATGAAAGCCAACCAGATGATAAAGATCTCGATGAGGGAAATGATGAAGAGGATTTTAATCAACAACAAAACCAAGAAGAAAATCAAGCCCAAAAACCTGAAGAAAGCCAATTAGAGGAAAATATGCATACTCCAGAAAATGACTCAGATAATAGTCAATCTAGTGTTCAAGGAGAAGAGATTGATATAGAAATTTCAGACCAACAAATTGAAGATATATTTAAGTCAATTGATAGCTATAGAAACCTTAATCAAAATTATAAAGCAGCTACTAATCAATATGATGAAATTATAGAAGCAATTAAACTATGTGATCATGAAGAGCTAGTGGCCCTAAGAAGGCAACTCGATGAAAAATGTGATTTATATCAAAAGCAAATATCAAGATTAGCAAATAAATTATATCGAAAGCTTCAATCAAAACAAAATAGGTCATGGAATTTTGATTTAGACGAAGGTGTTCTAGATACTTCAAAACTTACCAGAGTTATAACTAATTCTAATAGTTCTCTCTCTTTTAAAAAAGAAAAAGAAATTAAATTTGAAGATACAACCGTAACTTTGTTAATTGATAATTCAGGATCAATGAGAGGAAAACCTATTATGATAGCTGCTTTAACAACTGATATGATAGCCGCTACTTTAGAAAAATGCAAAATCAAAGTTGAAATTCTTGGTTTTACAACAAAAGCATGGAAAGGTGGAAAAACTCGAGAGCATTGGCTCAAAAATGGAAAGCAGAAAAATCCTGGAAGACTTAATGACCTAAGACATATTATTTATAAATCTGCTGACCAAAACTCTAAAAAATCTAAAATAAATTTAGGCCTAATGTTAAAAGAGGGTCTATTAAAAGAAAATATTGATGGCGAAGCACTTCTTTGGGCTAGTTCTAGAATTTCGAAAAGGCCTGAAAGTAGGAAAATACTAATTGTTATATCTGATGGCGCCCCCGTAGATGACTCAACACTGTCTGTAAACAATAGTAATTATTTAGAAAAACACCTAAAAAGTACTATTCTTGCGATTGAAGAGAAATCAAACATTGAACTATTAGCAATCGGTATAGGTCATAACGTAGGTCAGTATTACAGTAAAGCAATTACCATTCATGATGTAGAAGAGTTAGGTGGAATTATGTTTGAAAAAATAGAATCATTATTCGACTAAATTAGACAAAATTTTATTCTTATACTCTTCAAATCTATCCTCATTTATAGATAATCTTATATCTTCAAAAAACTTATTCATAAACCAAATATTATATATAGATAAAATGGTCATACCGAGCATCTCATTAGCTTTAAACAAATGATGAATATAAGATTTTGAAAATTTATTTATTTCCTGTAATTCACATCCTTCATCAATACTAGAATGATCGTCTTTAAATTTTGAGTTGTTTAAATTAATTCCTTTACTACATAGTTTTGACATCATAATACCATGTCTAGCAATCCTTGTAGGTGATACACAATCAAATGTGTCATATCCAGAACTTACACCATGCAAAATATCATCTAGTCCTCCAATTCCTAGAATATGAATAGGTTTTGAATTATCTATATAATTTTCACAGAAAGAAAAGATATCGTACATCTGATTTTTTGTACTCCCCAAAGAGCCACCTATTGCAAGTCCATCAAAATTTTTTGAGCATGTTTCTTCACAAGCAATCTTTCTTAAATCCTCATAAACACCACCTTGTATGATGCCATATAGTGACTGTTTTCCTGAGGAACCAAAGGTTGAGTTATACTTTTTAAATTTTGAGTCGAAAGAATTTATACATCTTTCTGCCCAGCGATGACTCATGTACATAGACTTTTCTGTATATTTTTTTGAGACATTAAAGGGCGTGCATTCATCTAAGACAAAAATCAGATCAGCGCCAAAGTCACGTTGTAATTCAATTGATCTCTCAGGTGATAAGAATACTTTATCTCCATTTATATAATTTCTAAATGATGCACCATCCTCAGTAATTTTTATGAGAGATTTTCTCTTTGCATTATTATTTTTTCCTTTAATTTCCTCTGAAACTGACCCATATCCTAGTGAAAATATTTGATACCCCCCACTATCAGTCATCATAGGTCCATTCCAATCAGTAAAACTTTGTAAACCCCCTTCTTTTGATATGATCTCTGAACCCGGTTGAAGCATTAAATGGTATGTGTTTGAAAGAATAATTTGTGTTCTTGCTAATTTTAATTGAGAGGGCAGTACAGATTTGACAGTGGCCTTGGTACCACAAAAAATAAATGAAGGTGTATTGATTTTACCGTGTGATGTATTAATTAATCCAAGTCGAGCATTTGATAATTTTGACTTTTTTTTTACTTGAAAAAAATTAGTCAAGTTTAGATGGCAAAAAGATCTTCGCTAAATAAATAAATATTGTATCAAATAGACTTAATAGAATTCTAAGTAAATAAATACCTATTCCATAAGAAATAATTAAGTCAAATAAAGGCACTGGGTTAGAAGATAAGATATTAAATGCAAGAACACTAAATATAATATTATCAATAAATTGCGATACAATTGTTGATGCATTATTTCTAAACCAAAGGTTAGTATTTTTATTTTTTAAATAAGAAAATATAAAAATATCAATTTTTTGACTTATAAAAAAAGCACAAATACTTCCAACTATTATTGGAAACTGTGGAAGGAAAATAGTCATAATTGACTCATGCATACCATAGCTCCAAGACCATGCAGGATACTCATCAGGATTAATTGGAGCCATAGATATTGTTAAAAACATAAGTACGGTTGAAAATAAGTATGCTGCAATACCGAGGTATATACATTTAGTTGCAGATTTTTTATCAAAATATTCATTCAATATGTCAGTACAAAGAAATATAGAAATAAACAAAACAGTTCCTAAGGCCATAGGTTCTGGAAAGAAAGGAAAATCTACAACTTTAAGAACTTGAATATTAGCTAATATGATTGCAATCGCTACATAAACATAAATACCTGTCTTTCCGAAGAACTTAAGTGAGAGTAAAATTGAAAGATAACAAAAAATGATTTGAAATAACCAGATAATTACAACTGAAGAGTTATTTAAGTTATTTGATAAATTTAAAAATAATTCTTGAAACATTTAGCTAGCTTTTTTGCTAATGTTTTTTTCGATTTGTTTTTTTATTTTTAGGGCTTTATCAGTTAAAGATCGTGAACTAGTTTTATTTAAATATTGATCTAGACCACCATGTTTATCAATAGTTCTAAGTGTAGATGAAGCTATTCTTACTCTGAATTTTCTTTGTAAAGACTCACTGAATAAAGTTACGTTATTTAAATTAACCATAAAACGCCTTTTGGACTTTATATTTGAATGGCTAACATTATGGCCAGTTTGGTGTTTTTTTCCAGTAATATCGCAAGATCTAGACATGAAATGAGTTTATAATATAAAAGTTCCTTTTTTACAATGATAGTTTCTTATATTTTAAGGTCACTTATTGCGTATTTTGGTTTGTACTGTTTGATTAAATCATTGATTTCTGGCCCATTATTTAATTGAGATCTATGAATGCCATTTTTAATCCAAAGTGTATCAAATTTCATTTTGTTGCCTCCACCTATATCATGCCAAAGAGAGTCCCCAATTACTAAAACTTTTTTTGGATTTTTTATTTTAATTTTCTTTATTATATTTTCATAAATAGGTTTATAGGGTTTACCATATCTAAATACTGTTCCACCTAGATCTGAGTATAAGTTTGCAATAGTGCCACCACACATAGAGAGTTTATTTTTATTATGAACTAAATAATCTGGGTTAGCGCATAGCAAAGGTAAATTAAATTTTAACATTTTATCTAGTTCTTCTGCAAAGTCTAAAATTGTTAAACCATCCTTTAAATCTGCAATCATTGCAAAATTTGCTTTTTGAATATTATTAGTACAGTCCAAATTAAAAAATTTTATTTTTTCTTTTGGTAATTTTAGAGGGAGGCATTTTTTTCCATATTTATTATAAATATCTTTTTCTAAAAAATTTAATGCTATTTGCCCACTAGTAACACAATAGTCATATAAATTATTGCCTATACCTAATTTATCTAAATTATTTATAGAAAATTTTGTTGGTCTTGAGGAATTAGATACTAAGATAACACACTTATCTTTCTTTTTTAAAAAACTTAAGCATTCCTCTGCCATAGGGAACTTACTACTTCCATTATGTAAAACACCCCATTGGTCAAAAAGAAAATAATCGTAATTATTAACAACTTTTTTAAAAGAGGAAATTGATATCAAGAATATTGTCCTATTACTTCAGAAATATTTCTAAACCCTTGTTGTTGAATTAAATTTTTCAAATCATAAGTCATTTTTCTAACATGGTAAGGACCTTCATATGTAAAGCTACTATAAATCTGAATTAATGAGGCTCCTAATTTCATTTTAGTTAAGATATCATTAGCATCAAAAATGCCCCCTACTCCTATAATTTTAATTTTTCCTGATGTCAGTGTATAAAAATCTCTTATTAATTCATTTGATTTAAGGAATAATGGTCTACCACTTACCCCTCCCTCTAACTTTTCATTAACCATTGATTTATTAATTGTTGTGTTAGTCAGTATTAGCCCATCCACATCATTTGCCAGTGAAATCAATGAAATATCCTTTTTATCCTGATCAGAAATATCTGGTGATATTTTGAATAAAATAGGGATTTTTGAGTTATTCTCATCTCTTAGCCTATGGATATTTGTAACGATCTTTTCAAAATTTTGAGATTTAAGATTATCTCTCAATCCAGGTGTATTTGGTGAAGATAAATTGATCACAATGTAATCACCAAGTCTATACAGTCTATCGAAAAGCTTTTTGAGATCATCTAAAATTTCTACGGTATCCTTATTGTTACCTATGTTTATACCAATGATTTTATCTTGGAAATTTTCTTTAAGGTTTGAGTTATTGATATTTCTTTCAAATACATCCATGCCTTTGTTATTAAATCCTAAAGAATTTATTAATGCTTTTTGAGCAGGAAACCTATGAATTCTGGGTTTTGAGTTGCCTTTTTGAGGCAAAGGAGTCACTGTTCCCAACTCAGTAAAACTAAATCCTAAATTTAATATTGGATTTATCACCTCTGCATTTTTGTCAAAACCTGCCGATAACCCAATAGGAGTTTTGAAAGTTCTACCCCATATTGTTTGTTCAAGAATTTCTGTATTTTTACAAATAATTTTTGGATAAATGCCTAATTTGAGAGCTTTTATAGATATATTATGTGATAATTCTGGATCTAGCTTTTTGAGAATACGATGAGCTAAATTATACATTTAGCTTCGAGTTGAACAACTCCAGAGTTTTATCTTTTGTATAAATTTTAGTAAATGAGCCCAATCTTGGTCCATTCTCTTGACCAAAAACAACTTGATAAATGAGTTTAAAAAATTCCTTAATATTCTCTTTATAGACAGAATTTTTTCCGACGCTAAAAATAGCAGTTTGAAATTCATCTGCATCAGCCGAAGACTCTACTTCTTTTAATTTAGACACAACTTCTTTAAGTATAATTAATTCTTCAGAATTTGGAATTTTAAAGTTTAAATTTGGTTGTATAAAATCCCTAAAATAATTAATACCACAATCAATCATTCTATTAATAAGATCAGTTTCCGCTTTGCTAAAATTAGATTGATAATTTTTTATTAAACCAAAAATCACATTAGGGTCCTCAGACTTACAAACTGATATAATATTTAGGATTAAACTATAATTAATTTTTGATTTATATGATGGATTTTCAGCTTTATGAATATGCCAAGCAGGGTTATCTGGATTTAGATCATCGGACTCTAATTTATTAACGTGCGTTAAATATTCATCGGTGTTTTTAGGTATTACATCAAAATAGAGTTTCTTTGCAGTTGTTGGTCTCTGATACATAAACATGGCCAAACTCTCTTCAATAGAGTATTTAAGCCAATCATCGATGCTTATACCATTGCCTTTTGACTTACTAATTTTTTCAGCATTTTCATCAAGAAATAGTTCATAAATTAAATTTTCAGGAGGCTTAGAACCGATTATCTTACATATCTTTGATGATAGGGTATAACTCTCTGTTAAATCTTTACCACACATTTCATAATCTACACCAAAAGCAGCCCACCTCATTGCCCAATCAACTTTCCATTGAAGTTTGCAATTGCCATCTAAAACTGATTTAGATTTCAATACACCGTCCTCATAATATGAAACAGTAAATTCTTCATTATTAATTTCTTCAATTGGAACTTGCAATATTTTACCAGTTATTTCACTAATTGGAAAAAATGGACTATAAGATTTTCTTCTTTCTTCACCAAGTGTCGGAAGAACTACATTAATAATTTCATCATAATTTTTTATAATTTTCTTTATTGTTTCATTGAACAATCCTGATTTATAAGCATCTGTTGAACTTTGAAAAGAAAAAGGCAAATTAAATCTATTTAAAAAATCTTTAAGTTTTGAATTATTATGTTCACCAAAACTATTAAACAACTCAAAAGGATCTGGGACAGATGTCAAAGGGTAATCAAGGTAGTTAGATAATTTTTCTTTGTTCGGGATGTTATCAGGGACTTTTCTAAAGCCATCCATATCATCAGAAAATGCTATGAGGTCAGTCTCTTTACCAGTCAATTTTTCATAACAAAATCTTACCATATTTGTCCTTAGCACTTCCCCAAAAGTACCTATATGAGGTAAGCCGGATGGGCCGTACCCAGTTTCAAAGATTATTTTGTCTTTGGTATTATTTTTTTCAAAGCGTTTTATAATTTTTTTTGCTTCATTAAATGGCCAGGATTTGTATGAGTTATAATCAGTCAAAATTTAGGTGCTAATGTTAGAGTAATACCATTGAGCTCTTCTGTAAATGGAATTTGACATGAGAGTCTTGAATTTTTTTTTATATCCATAGCTTGGTCAAGCATAGATTCCTCATCGTCATCAGCTTTTGATATTTTTTCTAACCAATTTTCATCGACATAACAATGGCAGGTAGCACAAGCGCAACAACCCCCACATATAGCTTCAATATCTAATCCAGCGTCTCTAATAATCTCCATTATTGAAAAACCAACTGTTGCTTCAATTTTATGAGGTGTACCCTCATGATCTATAACGTTAATATGATATGTCATTTTGAAATTTTTAAATATTTAGACTATAAGATCTATCAGTTAGACAGGCTTAATGCGACTAAAATTAATATACTAAATATATTCTAAAAAATTATAAATTTAGATTAGATGTATAAATCCGAGAATTTTCAGATAAGTCTTTGGCTTGTAAGTCTCATGTCAATTATATTGCTGATGATCATTGTTGGTGGTTTGACAAGATTAACTGAGTCTGGTTTGTCCATGGTTGATTGGAGATTATTTATGGGAACAATACCCCCTTTATCCCATGGAGATTGGTTAAAAGTTTTTGAAGACTATAAGCAATATCCTGAATATCAAATAAAAAATATAAACATGACACTATCAGAGTTTAAATACATCTTTTGGTGGGAATATGGACATAGAGTGTTGGGAAGACTAATAGGAATTATTTTTATCATCCCTTTTATTTACTTTGCTTTGAAAAAATACTTTTCTAATGAAGAGTTATACTCATATTCATTCCTTCTTTTTCTTGGAGGGGCACAAGGTATTATCGGATGGTGGATGGTAAAAAGTGGATTAGATGTTAATCCATACGTTAGCCATTTAAGACTTGCCGTTCACTTAATTATAGCTCAAATAATTCTCTCTTTAATTACTTATCTTTTCTTGAAAAGGCTTGATATTGGAATTTATAAAAATAATTTTAGCTCACATAAAACTTTTTTTATTTTTTTTAATATAATAATTTTTTTTACAGTAATTTACGGTGCTTTTATGGCTGGTTTAGATGCTGGAAAATCATTTAATACTTGGCCCAAAATGGGAGATAATTACATTCCTGAAAATTTAATTTTTATTGAGGATAGACTTTTTGGTTTTTTTGATAACAGTGTCTTCATACATTTTTTTCATAGAGCCTTAGCTTATTTATCATTTTTAACAATTCTTTATATGTGCTTTAAACATTTTAAGGGAATTGAAAATAAATATCAAAAAATCCATTTCCTGATTGTGCTATTTCTAGTTTTAATTCAGCTATTTATTGGTGTTTTTGTTGTTTTGAGTAATGTTCAAGTCTCTTTGGGTTCTATCCATCAAATAATAGGCACTTTATTGTTTGTATCAGCTACTTGTTATAGCCTTCAAATACTTAAGAATTAAATCTAATTAGGGTTACATTTTGTATAAACTGCATGGGTAAAATTCTAGTTATTGGTGCAAATGGTTCTGTTGGCAAATCATGTGTTAACAACCTAAAAGATGATAATGATTTAGTTCTAATATCAAGAAGCGAATTTGATAGTGATGTTGAAGGTAATTTTGAAAAAAATGTTCTAGATATTAATGATTACACGAATACAGAAAGTTTCATAAAATCAATTAACTACGAAATATCTGGCATAATCTTTGCCATTGGCTCGATAAACTTAAAACCTTTCTCAAGCACCTCTGTTGATGATTTTAAAAAAATAATGGATGATAATTTTTATAATATCGTTCATTTCCTTAATCATTGCATAACTAAGATGTCGGATTCATCTTCAGTAGTATTTTTTTCATCAATAGCAGCTGTTAGAGGTTTTAAAAATCATACAGCAATCTCCTCTGCAAAAAGTGCATTAATTGGTTTATCAAATTCTTTAGCCGCAGACTATGCTCCGAAGATAAGATTTAATACAATATCTCCTAGCCTATCTTTTTCCAAAATGTCAAATTTTATGGTTTCTAATGAAAAGGTTGCTGAAGGAATTGGAAAACTTCACCCTATGTCAAGACTTGGAACAGGTGATGACATAGGTAATTTGGCTTCTTTCTTGGTATCTAAAAAATCATCATGGATTACAGGACAAAACTTCCAACTTGATGGTGGAAGATCAACTTTAATCACAAAATAATAAAAACAAAATGAAGGAATGCTTTGTAGTTCTTGGAAATCAACTATTTGATAAGAAGTACTTAACAGAATTTAAAAACTCATGTGATTTTTTTATACAAGAGGATATGGGCCTTTGTAGTTATTTTAAACATCACAAACAAAAAATTTATTATTTTTTGGCATCAATGAGGGAATACAGGGACTATCTAAAAAAAAATAATTTTAAAGTAAATTATATTTCTCTTGATAAAAATATTTCTAATTTCAAAGACTATTTTGCTGGTCTAAAAAGCTTCTTAAGTAAAAAAAATATTTCTAAAATTAATATCTTCGAAATAGAAGACTTAGAATTCAGAATTAAATTTGAGCAATTTTGTAAAAATAGCAAAATTGAACTAATTTTTCATAAATCTCCTATGTTCCTTGTTAGTAGAACCGATTATAAAGATATGGTTACTACAAAAAAACCTCAACTTGCTAATTTTTATAGCAATGTTCGGAAAAGTTTTCAAATATTTGTAAAAGACAATAAACCTATTGGAGATAAGTGGAGTTTCGATGAGGATAATAGAAAAAGAGTTCCTAAAGGTTATCAAAGTCCTAAATCTTATACATTTGAGTCAAAATATTTTGAGGAAATAAAAAAATTAATTGATAAATTTTTTTCAAAACACTTTGGAAATTTGGAAAAGAAAATAATATTTCCAATGAATTTTAAAGACTCATCTAAAGTTCTTGATAATTTTATTAGCAGTAAACTTGAAAACTTTGGACATTACGAAGATTTTGTGAGCACCAGTGATCCATACATTAATCATAGCATAATTAGTGCACCATTAAATATAGGTTTAATAACACCAGAACAAGTGCTCAATAAATTGAGCTCTTTTTCATATACTAAAGTTGGCATCAATAATTACGAAGGGTTTATTAGACAAGTCTTTGGTTGGAGAGAATTTATGAGATACTTAAACATTCACTATTATAAAGATTTTAATAAAGGTAACTTTTTTGGAAATGACAGAAAATTAACAAAACATTGGTATGAGGGTACAACAAACATTCCTATTTTAAATGACATGATATTAAATTTAAAAAAAAGTGGATATGTTCACCATATCCCAAGATTGATGATAATCAGTAATATAATGAACTTAGCTGGATTAAAACCATCTGAAGTTTATAAATGGTTTATGGAGACATTCATTGACTCATCTGATTGGGTTATGACACCAAATGTCTATGGAATGGGGATGTTTAGCGATGGAGGTATTTTTGCAACAAAACCATATTTATGCGGTTCAAATTACTTACTAAAGATGAGTAATTATAGTCGGGGAGATTGGACACAAACATTAGATGGTTTATATTGGAATTTTATATATAAAAATAAAAATTATTTTAAAACTAATCAGAGACTCTCTATGATGTACTATACTGTAAATAAAATGGACAAGTCTAAAATTAGTACTCATATATCTAATGCAAAAAAATTCATCAAAGAATACACAAGATAGAGTAGTTTTTATAACAGGTGCTAGTAGTGGGATTGGCTACGCACTATGTGAAGAGTATCTCAGACAAGGCTGGAATGTAATAGGCTTAGCAAGAGATGATACCAAAATAACAAATGAAACAATTGATAATCCAAAATTTGAGTTTGTAAAAACAGATTTATCAAATTTTGACTCAAGTAAGCAAATTATAGATGAGGTATTTAAAAAAAATGCAAATATTAGTACATTTATTTTAAATGCAGGTATTTATATCCCCGATAGTCTAAATGATTTTAACTTTGAAAATGCAAAGGCAACTTTTGATACCAATGTTTTAAGTATTTATTTATCAATAGAACTAATAAAAAAAAATTTTGAGCTAAATTCAAATTATACCTTGGCAATAATGTCCTCCACAGCTGGATATAAGGGTCTCCCAAAATCTATTTTATACGGACCCTCAAAAGCGGCTTTAATTAATCTAGCCGAGGCTATAAAATCTGAAATGCATGATAATCTCAATGTAAAACTTATCTGTCCAGGATTTGTAGAAACTCCTGCTACAAAAGTAAATTCATTTAAAATGCCATATTTAATGTCACCCAAAGATGCAGCTAGGATTATTTATAGTAAAATATATAAAAAAGGTTTTGAAATATCCTTCCCTTTTCCTTTTAATTCTATAATGAAATTTGGTAAAGTATTGCCTTATAAACTTTACTTCAAAATCACTGAAAAAAAGTTTTCAAAAAAATGAAAATATCTATCCCTAAAATCTCAATAGTAATGGGAAGCCAAAGCGATTGGTCCACACTTAGGCATACTGGTAAAATTCTAAAAGAATTAAAGATTGTCCATGAAAAAAAAATAGTTTCAGCTCACAGAACTCCCAAAAGACTCTATGAGTATGCTGAACAAGCTTATGACAGAGGTATTAAGATTATTATTGCTGGAGCTGGTGGGTCTGCTCATTTACCAGGCATGATAGCAGCTATAACTCATATTCCAGTAATCGGGGTACCAATTGAGTCAAAAACACTAAAAGGCTTAGATAGTTTACTTTCAATAGCTCAGATGCCTTTTGGCATTCCAGTTGGAACTGTGGCTATTGGTGAAAATGGAGCCAAAAATGCTGCATTATATGCAGCTTCAATTATTAGTAATTATGACCCCAATATTGAAAGAAGTTTAGTAAAATGGAGACTGGCTCAAACAAAAAAAGTTAAAAAGACACCTAGATAATGATCATCGGTATCTTAGGTGGAGGTCAATTAGGTATGATGTTATGCCAAGTGGCTAGTAAATTAAATATTCAAACTTTTATATACTCTGATACTGATGACTCCCCAGCAATTAAATATGCAAATCACTTCTTAATAAAAAAGTATGATGATTTTCACGAGATAGATAATTTTATTAAAAAATGTGATTTTGTGACTTATGAGTTTGAAAATATCCCTTTTAAAACTTTATCATATATTGAACAAAAGATTAAAATTTCACCTAGTTCTGAAATTAATCAAATTATTCAAGATCGATTAACTGAAAAAAATTATGTAAATAAGATTAATATCCCTACTGTTCCCTACATGGAAATTAACAATACATCTGATTTAAAATCAGTTGATCCTAAATTTTTTCCTGCAATATTGAAGACTCGCAAACTTGGATATGATGGTAAAGGCCAAATAGTAATTAATAGTTATAAAGATATATCTGACATACCAAATAATGATTATATTTTGGAAAAAAAAATTAATTTACAACAAGAAATCTCTATCATTGCTGTCAGGTATAACGATGGTACTATTTTTACTTATCAACCAATTGAAAATATTCATAAAAATCAAATTCTTTTCAAATCATTTTCACCAGCTAACTCAGAGAAATCGATCATTAAAGAAGCAACAAACCATGCTTATAATTTTGCAGAAAAAATAAGCTATGTTGGAACTTTTTGTTTAGAATTTTTTATAAATGAAGAAAAAAAATTATTATTAAATGAAATAGCTCCCAGAGTTCACAACTCAGGACATTTAACTATTGAGTCATACAATGTTAGTCAATTTGAGTCTCATATCAGATCTGTATGTGATCTTGAAAAGGTAGAGCCTTCATTAAAATCTAAATCTGAAATGATAAATATTCTAGGGGACGATATTTATAACTATCGTGAGAAATCATTCAAAGAAAATGAATATTTTCATGATTATCACAAAAAAGAGTCAAAAACTGGCAGAAAAATGGGCCATTTTACAAAAGTTCTAATCTAGTTTTTAGACCAGTAATTTTTAAAGTGATTATAGTTAATTAAACTATCGTTTTTGAATTTAGAGTATTTTTTAAATGTGAAATCTTTTTTTCTAGAATATGAAATTAGAGTGTTATCAAACTTAAGGTTATAATGTTTACATCCATTAATTGTCAAAAATTTATTTAAATTATTTGATTTTTTTGAGGTGTAAAAGAGCTCCAATATATTTGAGACAGAATATTTTGTGGAATATACACCAGCACAACAAAACTCATTAAATTTGCGATTTTTAAGATGTGGAGCTGAGTCAGAACCAAAGAAAAATTTTGAATTGCCAGAAAGAGCAGCATTTAATAATGATTTTTGGTGATTTACACTTTTAATTACAGGTTTACAAAATATTTCTGGTCTTAAAAAATTTCCAAGAAAAGTGTTTGTATTTTCAAGTAAATGATGTGTTGTTATAGTAGCTGCAATGTTTTTGTGCGATTTTACAAAATCTACAGAATCTTTAGTTGTTATATGTTCTAAAGTTATCTTTAAACCTTTAAAATTTTTTACTAACCAAGATAACTCAAAATCAAGAAATCTTTTTTCACGCTCATAAGGATCATCATTTTCATGAATGTGTTCACCATGCAAGCATAATGGTATTTTATTATTTTCTAAAAATTCGAAATATTTAGACATTTTTTTGATGTCTTTTACTCCTGATGAAGAATTAGTAGTGGCATGAAGAGGATATAATTTAGCTGCAAAAAATAATTTTTCATTAACCATATTTTTTAAATCAATAATAGAGCAGTCTTGGTTTAAATAGATTGTAAAAAGAATTTCAGTATTGTTATTATTATTTAAAACGAAGGATCTGTACTTTGATAAAATATTTTTATTAATAATTGGCTTTATTAAATTAGGCATAACTAAAATTTTTTGAAAATTTTTATTATTTTCTTTTAATACGTATTTTAAAAGTTGGCCCTCTCTTAGATGTACATGAAAATCGCAAGGCTTAAAAATTTTGAGCATTTAAAATATTATCTATTTTATCAATTACTTGATTATAAGACACATCATTCATTAAACAATTATTTAAAGTATAGTTTTGAGTTTTACTAACAAGGCTTTCATATGACTCTGATGACCTAACAAGATGACAATGATCAAAAATTTTAGGAAAATAAATATTATCATTTGTGGGACCAAAAAGACCAATTGTTGGAGTTTTACTCAATGAAGCCATATGCATCATGGATGAGTCATTTCCAATAAATAACCTTGATTTTTGAAGTAAACCATAATCGTTGAGAATATGTTGCTTACCACATCTATTAATTACTTTATCGCCTAGTTCTGACTCAAAGTGATGAAATTTTGAACTTTCATTTTCTGATCCTAAAATAAATATTTTATCAATGCCTTTTTCAATTAGATATTTTGCTATTTTAACAAATTGTTCTGAAGGCCATTCTTTTGGTGGCCAATTTGTAAATGGTGCTAAACACGCATAATTTGAATTTGGAAAAATATTACGAACTCTATCGATCAATATTTTAAAATCTTTTTTTAGATCAGTATCAAATCTGTGATGGATTTGTTCATAAATATTTTTACCCTTTTTCATTTTGAATATATTTCTTTTTTTTACTCTCAAAAAATAACCAATGATCGAGGATCTAAAATCTACTATTTCATCGAATTTAATTGGTGAAAGTTCTTTATAGAGTTTTAACCAATGTAGATTATATTTTTGTTTAGTAAGATTAATCCTTCTAGAAATCATAGAATAATCATCATAAATAGGCATTGGTAAAGGACCAGAAACTAATGTTACGTCAATATTTTTCTTATATTTTCTGATGTATTTATTTAAAACTTGAAGGTTAATTAAGGAGTCACCTATTCTATTTGAAGAAATAAATAGTAAATGCATATATATACATATAGATAATATATTACATGCAAATTGAAACACTTAATCCAATAAAAATTAGAGTATTTGGGGAAGAAAGATTTGATTTCCTTCAAAATATAATTACTAATGACTTAACTAAATTAAAGGAAGAGTTAAAGAGCTATATACTATCTCCACAAGGAAAGATTCTATATGAAATAATAATTACTAAATCATACGAGTCATATGAATTAGTTTGCTCGAATGATCAAAATGATTTGCCTACATTCTTAAATAAATATGCATTGTTATCTGACGTAAAACTCAGTATTGAAAAAGTTGATAAAAGAGAATTTGATAAAAATTATATTTTAGATCAACTTTCAACTGGAATAATTGACTCAAACCTGCTTAAACAATCCTCTTTACTTCCATCTGAAGTCAATGATGAATTAGTAGACTATTCGAAAGGATGCTTTGTAGGTCAAGAGGTAGTTTCGAGGATTAAGCATCGACAACTAAATAAAAAAAAACTTTCAATTAAAGTTTTTGAGAAAAAACCACAAAAACTTCCAACTAATTCAGAAATATTATTACAAATAAATAATTATTACATACTTAGGGAGCCTAGAGTTAATAAATAAATTACTTAAAATATTGAGAGTAATAATTTGCTATTTCAGAGAGTGATACTTTTTCTTGCTTCATGGTATCTCTATCTCGCACCGTAACTGTTTGATTTTCTAAAGTTTCAAAATCAATAGTAACACACAAAGGTGTCCCAATCTCATCATGTCTACGATAATTTTTTCCAATATTTCCTGTATTTTCAACCATAACTCTTCCTAAACCAAGTGATTGTAACTCTGATTTGACATTATTTGCTGTATTGACCAAGTCAGAATTATTTCTCTTAAGAGGAATGACTGCTGCTTTAATTGGCGATAAATGAGGTTTGAGTTTTAACAATGTTCTCTTATTTTCTTCCTCTGAAGTATAAGCTTCGTTTAAAATTGCCAAAACACCCCTTTCAACACCTGCTGAGGGCTCAATTACGTATGGTATAAACCATTCATTATTTTCTAAATCTTGAATAGCTAATTTTGTTGTAGAATTTTTATTTTCTTGAACTTTAGCTTTAATATTAAAATCTTTTTGATTTTTAGAATGTGATCCTAAATCAAAATCAGTTCTATTTGCAATACCCTCAAGTTCCTCAAGGCCATGTGGAAAGTCATACATAATATCAAAAGTTGCTTTGGAGTAATGTGATAGATCTTTTTTTTCTACCTCGAGTAATTTTAATTTCTCTGATTTGACACCTTGATCAGCCCACCAATTTAAACGTTTATCTACCCAATATTTATGCCAACTCTCATCAGAGCCAGGTTTAACAAAATACTCAAGTTCCATCTGTTCAAATTCTCTAACTCTGAAAATAAAGTTTCTTGGAGTGATTTCATTTCTAAATGCTTTTCCAATTTGAGCTATACCAAAAGGAGGCACCCTACTGGTTGAGTCGACAACATTTTTGAAATTTACAAATATTTGCTGAGCAGTTTCTGGTCTCAAATATGCAAATGAACTCCCGTCATCCACAGGACCAATAGCTGTTTTAAACATTAAATTAAATGGTCTAGGATCAGTTAAATCAGTTGATTTGCAATTTGGACATTTTCCGTCTTCAAGTTGATCTGCTCTCCATCTTGATTTACATTTCTTGCAATCAACTAAAGGATCAGAAAATGTATCTTCGTGGCCTGAATATTTTAAAACAGTAGGTGAGGTTAAAATAGTTGAGTCCAATCCCTCAACATCATCTCTTTCATAGACTATTGATTTCCACCAGGCTGATTTTAAATTTAATTTTAGCTCTACACCCATAGGTCCAAAATCATAGAGACCTTTCATGCCACCGTAGATGTCATTTGATTGAAAAATAAACCCTCTTCTCTTACACAGAGATACTAAGTCTTCCATATTTTCTGCTGTCATTGATCAGATACCAAATTTGTTAAAAAGAAACTCCTCTTTTAATTTAGTAATTAAATCCTCACTATTTAAAGAATTAATACCGAGACCAAGTTTTTGTTTGAGAGACTTTGGTTGTTTTATTTTTTTAATTTTAGTCTTTTCTCCAAATTTACTTTTAAAGAAAGACGACTCAGATGCAATGCCATCAATTAAACCTAATTCTTTTGCCTCATTAGCTAACCAAAAGGAACCAGAAAATATAACTTTTTTATTTTTTTCGTTAAGTTTTTTTTTTCTTCTCGAGGACACCCAATCAATAAAATTTTGGTGTATTAACTTTTGAAGTTTTTTTAATTTTTCTTCATCTTTTTTATTAACTTTTAAAAATGGATCTAAAAAGCTTTTGTTCTCTCCAGCTGTAAATATCCTTCTTTCTACTCCAATTTTTTTAATAAGATCAGTAAATCCAAAACCACCTGATATCACACCTATTGAACCTACAATAGAATTTACATCTGCGTATAACTCATCTGCCGCACATGCGAGCCAATACCCTCCAGATGCAGCTACATCCTCAACAAAACAATAACATTTCACTTTTTTCTTATCTGAAATTTCTCTTATTTTTTGTGAAATTAAAGATGATTGCACCGGAGAACCGCCAGGAGAGTTAATGACAATTGATAGTGCATCAAATTTTATTTTCATTACCTTTGAGAAAAGTCCATTCAAATTATCCATATTCAATGGTGCTCTACTACCAGATGCAATCATTCCTTTGAGATCAATTGAGATTACTGTTTTGTTTGGACTGAACATTATTTAAACCAATTTTCTATATCTTTAGAATACTTTGATAAATTATCGTGGATTATAATTGCATTTGATGTTTTCTCTATAAAATAATTACTTTTAGTGATTTTTAGAAGGGCATTTTTAGGTTTTCTACCTTCAAAAGGTAATAAAGGTGTTGTTGTAACTTCTAGATTAAATTTTCTCAATATATTTAACATAAAATCCATGTTTTCAAATCTATTTATGATAAAAGCTGTTCCTTTTATTTTTAAATAAAGAATTATGTTGATAATCCATTTTTTCAAATTTGACTCAGTTATATATTTTGAGGCCATTATGGAGGGATTTTTGGACTTTAGTACTTTATTTGCAAAATAAAAAGGAGGGTTTGATAAAATTAAATCAAAGTAACTCTCATATTTTTTATCAAAAATGCAATTGTCTTGAACTTTAAATTTTAAATTTTTTAAGTTATTTTCTTTATGATTTAAAATTGAAATTTTATGGTGAGTTTCATTTTTTTCAAAACCAATTACTTCAGATTCTGGATTTCTATAAGCAACAATTAGGGAAATAGAACCACAACCAGAACCCATATCTAAAATTTTATTGTGCTTTTTTTTTGCATTAGAAGCCAGAATAATAGGCTCTATACCACTCCTATAGCCTTTCTTTAATTGATAATATACAATTTTACCATCTAGTAGAAAATCTTTGGAGTATAAATTCATAGTTAATGCAAAAAATTAATTTTGAACAAACCATAAAGTTAATTCATAAAGAAATTAATGTAAAGTTAGTTAAAGCTAATAAAGAGCTTGATAGATTTCTAGTAAGTGCTGTCCCCATTATACCAAAATTAGGTAATTATTTTTTCAAAAAAAGAGGAAAGCAATTACGTCCAGTAATATGTTTGTTATCAAGTAAAATGATAAATAAAAATTATTCACAAATATCAAGCGATATTGATATGTCTGCTGCAATTGAATTCATTCATGGAGCTACGCTACTACATGATGATGTAATTGATGATGGTAAATTACGAAGAGGCCAAAAGAGTATTAACACAATATGGAATAATAAGTTTAGTGTTTTGTTTGGTGATTTTTTATTTTCAAAGTCGTTTCAATTAATGACAAAAGCTAATTCTTTAAAAGCAATGGCTTCACTGTCTCAAGTAAGTAGTAAAATTTCTGAAGGAGAATTTTTGCAACTTACTCATGAAAATAATATTCATATTACTGAGAGGAAATATATAGAGATCATATCCTTAAAAACTGCAGAATTATTTGCAGCATCAATGAAAATTCCTGCAATTTTAACTGGTAAAAATTTAACGATAATTTCAAGTTTGAACAAATTAGGATTGTATTTTGGAATTATATTTCAAATCATGGACGATTATCTTGATTATTTTGGAGATAGAGTTACTGGAAAAAAGAATGGTAAAGATTTTTATGAAGGGAAAATTACTCTACCAATAATATTATTATTAAAAAAATCAAATAAAACTGAAGTTAATTTTATTAAAAAAGTATTCAAAAAAAGTAAAAGATTAAAAAATGATTACATTAAAATAATGAATTTAATGAAAAAATATAAAATTAATGATGATGTAAGAATTTTTTGCAATAAATATAATAAAAAATCTTTAAAAATATTAAAACTATTTGAGGGTTATCAAAAAGATCTTTTTATAAATCTTCTAATAAGTTCGATCAATAGAACTTATTAGTCATATCTAAATTTTTTATTTGGAAATTTGCTGTTATTTACCTCTTTAGAGTATTTTTTTACAGCAATTTTGATATTTTTTGATAAATCATCATATCTTTTTACAAATTTTGGATGATTATTTCCATACATTCCAAGCATATCCTCAGATACTAATATTTGACCGTCACAAAATTCGGATGCACCAATTCCTATAGTGGGTATTGCTAATACTGTGGTAACTTGCTTTGCTATTTTTGTTAACATTCCCTCCAATAGGATGGATACAGCACCAGCCTTTTCTAAGCACAAGGAGTCCGAAATAATTTTATTTAAATCCTCTTTCTTTTTTCCATATATCTTAAATTTTTTTGTAGATGTAAATTTTTGTGGTTGTAAACCCAAATGTGCCATGACATAAACTTTTTTTTTCTTTAAATACTTTATTACATCTTCTAATTCAGTATTTCCCTCAATTTTTACACCATCGCAAGAAGTTTTTTTCATAATAGATAAGACACGTTTTACAGTATTAGCCTCACTGAAATCTCTATTGTAAGGCAAATCAAAAAAAACTAGAGATTTCTCCGCAGCTTTTTTTACTGCAGTAGCATGATTAATCATTATTTGATCGTCAATAGTCCTTGTTGAATCCATCCCATACAGCACATTACTCATTGAGTCGCCAACTAGAACTACATCAACGAGATCATCAATAATTTTTGTATAATTATAACTATAAGACGTTAGACAGATTATTTTTTTTTTGTTTTTTTTATTAAATACTGATTTAATTGATCTTTTCATGAATAATGATTTAAAAAGTATTCGAATTATAAAAGACTTTCCAAAAAAAGGTATCGCTTTTTACGATATATCTACAATTTTATCAAATCCTAAAATTTTTAACAGAGTTGTAAACTCAATGTCAAAAGAAGTAAATAAATTAAATGCTAATACTATAGTTGGGATAGACTCAAGAGGATTTATTTTTGCCTCAGCTATCGCCTACAAATTAAAAAAAAAGTTAGTTATGATCAGAAAAAAAGGGAAATTACCTGGCAAGACATTTAATACAAGTTACAAACTTGAGTACGGCTCTAATCAATTAGAAATTCAAAGTGATATGATAAGAAATTCAGACAAAGTTGTGATAATTGACGACATTTTTGCAACAAGTGGGACAATACGTGCATCAATGAAATTAATTAAAAAAACAAAAGCTAAAATTAAGGGTATTGTAGTGCTTTTAGAATTAAGTTTTCTTGGTGGAAGGTCAAAAATTAAAAATAAACTTATAAGTTTAAATAAGGTTAATACTTAGAGTATTCTTTTTCTTCAGATATCTTTGAATTAGACAAAAGATTAATTTCTTTTTTTATTGACGCCCTAATATCATTTTTAAAATGCACATCTCTAGATATTTTAATAAAAATCTCTCCAAATTCTTTATTGGCCTCACATTCTCTTTTAGCATTTTCTATATCCCAAAGCTCTTCATTTATATCTTGGAGTTTTTGAATGTTTTTTCTTAATATTTCATCATCTTTCAAAATTAGTTTATTACTTTGTTCCACTAAAGCATCTAGCTCAATTTTTATATTCTTTAATTTGTTAGGATCATTAATTTTATTTAATTTAATATTTAATATAGTAATTTTATCAAAAAGCTCTCCAACAGAAATTTCAGCTAATATTTTCAATTTTTTCTTCCATAAATATCTGAAAATCTTTTTATATCTGACTCTAGAAATTTACTTCCTGTTTGAACTTCAATTAAAACTAATTTCTTTTTTGAACTCTCATTTAAAACCCGATGTTTTGCTTTTTTAGGTATGAAAATATTTTCATTTTCTGATCTATAAAAAGTACGATTATTTATAATCACAGTTGCTTTACCCTCAATAATTATCCAGTGTTCTGATCTAAAATTATGTGATTGATATGATAAAACGCCCTCTGGTTTTACAACAATCTTTTTTATTAAAAAATCATTTGATTTATTAAGTACAATATATGAACCCCACGGCTTTTTTATAGATTTTATCATGAAAACATTCTCTTATTTTCATTGATAGACATGAAGTTTAATAATAATGCACAAATAACTAAATTACTCAACAAAGAACTTCCTCCATAAGACATAAACGGCAATGCAACTCCAACTACTGGTAAGATACCAATAGTCATAGATATATTTATAAGGAATTCAAAAAAGATTTTAAAAGATAATACAAATAAGATTATTTTATTAAAAACTTGTGACAATTTGTATGTTTTTAAAACAGGAATTAAAAACATGATAAAGAATAGCGAAATTAATAATATAGACCCTGTAAAACCAAACTGTTCAGAAAAAATTGCAAAAACAAAATCTGTCTCTTTTTCTGGGAGAAAATCTAAGCTACTTTGGGAACCCTCAAGAAAACCATTTCCTTGAAGCCCACCAGAACCTATTGCAATCTTGGATTGAATAATATGATATCCTTTACCGAGTGGGTCTAGGTCCGGGTTAAGAAAAATTTGTATTCTATTTTGTTGGTAAGGCTTTAAAAATGTCCATAAAATTGGACTAATCGACAAAATAACGCCTAATGATAATAAAGGATAAATTAGTTTAATGCCTGCATAAAAAATAACAACCAGACCTAAGACTAGAATAATTACAGCAGTTCCTAAATCTGGTTGAATAGCTACTAATAAGAAAAATATTACTGATACAACTAAAGGTAGTATTGATTTAAAAAGGCCTATGGTTTTTTCTGCATTTAGTTTGTGAAAGTATTTAGCCATAAATATGACTAAGGCTATTTTTGTAAATTCTGATACTTGTAAATTAAATCCAGCAATTCTTATCCATCTTGTTGCGCCCATTCCTGTATAACCAAAAATTAGTGTTGTTATCAGCCCAATCAAAACTAAAATTAAAAAGATCTCTGCAAAATTATAAATAAACTTTGGCTCCAACATTGTTACTAAAAAAAACAAAGGTAGAAAAATTAAAAATCTTATTAACTGATTTGATGCCCATGGATCAAGAGAACCACCAGCAGCTGAATAAAGATTGATTTCTCCAATCCAAAAAATTATCAAAAGGATAAAAAAATAAATCCAATTTAAATTAAATATACTTTTAAATTCTTTAAACATTATTTTTAAAAGCAAAATCTAAGATCTTATGAGCAATTGGTGCAGCTACCGCTGATCCAGATCCACCATTCTCTATAATCACTGAAGCTATATATTTTGGCTTATCATAAGGGGCGTAGCCCACAAATACTGAGTGGTCTTTAAATCTTTCTTCTATTTCCTTTGATTTATACTGATCGTCTTCTCTATCGCTTTCTTTAATTCTTATTACTTGTGAAGTTCCTGTTTTACCACCTATTTTGACAAAGTTTGGATTAGTAATACTTAGTTTATATGCTGTTCCTCTTGGCTCTTGAACAACAGCATTTAAAGAATTAATTATAATTTTTTTATGTTCATTGTTTAGTAATTTACCTGTAAATCTTGAAGGAGTGTTTTTATTAAGTTTAGGTATTGGATATTTTCCTCCATTTAAGATAGCAGAATAAAGTGTTGCAAGCTGTAATGGAGATGTTTGATTATATCCTTGCCCGATACATGTAATTAATGTCTCACCTTGATACCAACTTTCGTCTAAAAAAGCTTTTTTCCATTTTTTACTAGGAACGAGTCCTTTTCCTATGTTAGATAAACCAATATCGTACTCTTTATTTAAACCTAAATTGCTGGATAAGCTGGCAATATCATCAATATTTGTTTTTTTTGCTAATTCATAAAAATATACATCACAAGACTCTTTAATAGCTTTTTTAAGATTAACCTTTCCATGCCCCTCTTTTTTCCAACAATAATAATTTCTATCACCAAGTGAGGAGTGCCCTTTGCAAAAAACTTCTTTTTTAGTGTCAATTAAATTTCTTTGAAGACCAACTAAAGCAGAGATTGGTTTAAACACAGAACCTGGAGGATAAAAACCAGAGAAGGCCCTATTAAAAAGTGGTTTCTTATCATCGTTAAGTAAATCTCTAATTTTATTATTTTCCCTATCCTCAAAGATTTGTGCATCAAAAGTAGGATTGGAATTCATCGACAAGATCGATCCATCTGAAACACTGATAACAACTATGGATCCTTTTTTATCTAACGGAAGCTGAGTTTGAGAATAATTTTGAAGAGTTAAATCTAATGTTAAGTCTAAATCATTACCTTTAATGGATTTTTCAATAGAAATTTCTCTAATAGTTTTACCTTTAGCGTTTACTTCGCTAAATATTTTACCAGGTATACCCCTTAAATGTTTTTCATAACTTTTTTCTAAATGAAATACACCTTTAGAATAAAGTTCAGAAGACTCAGTTGGTTGCCCCATATAGCCAATTATTTGTGAAAAATTTTGATATGGATAATATCGTTTTTTAGACTCAATAATTTTTATAGAATTAAATAAAAATTTATTTTTTTCAAATTCTACAATCTGTTCCCATGAAGCTCTACTTAAACTAAATCCACTATATTCATTATATTTTTTTAATTGATTTGAAATTTTGCCAAAATTCAAGTTAAGTTTAATTAGACTATCAAGTTTTTTAATCTCATTAAGATGATCTTTGCTTAAGTTTTTAAACACTACAAATTCATATAATGAGGAACTCCCGGCTAGTAAATTTTTTTTGGTGTCATAAATATTCCCCCTTAAAGGAGGAGTTAGTTTTATGGAAAGTTTATTTTCAACTGATTTTTTTTTATAAAAATTAAAATTAATAACTTGTAATGAAAATAATCTTAAAGACACAAGTAATGATAAAATTGCCCCAACTATAATTATGATGAATGATCTTCTATTTAATATTTTTATACTATCTTCACTTGTCTTATTCTTTTCCATATTTTGAGAGTCCTAGAAATATTACAATTAAAATAAATATACTTATAAAATATTGCAAATTTAACAATCTGAATACTAATGTTTGATCAAATATACTGAAAGCAATAAAACTTAGTAAAAAAATAATTGATGATTTTATAAATAATGCAAAATTATAATTATTTATTAAGTAATTTAATAAAATAAGAGGTATAAACAAAACCACAATGCCAATTAATATTGGCAATCCTACAAAAACCTCTACAACAAAAGTTGCTAAGATAAATATAATGACATCAATAACTTTTATATTTTTTTCCTTAAGAGCTGTATAAAAAGCAATATTTATCAGTGAAAAGATAACAATATCATTTATAACAAAACTAAAATTTCCGTAAATTAAAAATAATATCATTACAAAAATTACTCTAATCATTAATAACTGCCCTTAAATTTTCAAAATTTGTTATATCAGATGTTAATAAGATAGGCTGATTATTCTCATAAGAAACTCTGCCAAGTCTTAGCGTTATATTATCAAGATCTACAACAGCGATATCACCTGCTTGAAAGTCTGGCATCTCAGTACTTTCTTTTTGTCTTAAAAAACTAAGATAATTATTATTGGTGCCACTAACTATATAAGACTTTCCATTAATAAAAACCTCATCACCATAATTAATACTCTTAACAGTAACAACTTCGGAAGTATTAAAGTTTATATTAACAACTCTACCGACTATACTTATTCCATCAATAATATAATCACCTATTGAAAGGCCATGATTTGAGCCCTTATTTATAATGAAGTTTTTATTATAAACTAAATTCCTATCACCTAAAACTTGAACACCTACTGAGATTGGTAATTTAATAGAAGACTGATGAAAAATTTTATTTTGCTCTGAATATTTTGAAGTCAATGTTAATAAATACTTATTTATAGACCGAAGATAATTATTATCGTCTTCTAATTTTTTTATAGTACTTATATGATCAAAGTTTAGATTGAAAACCAAAAATAAATCTCTTATTTCGTTACCTATAAAAATGAACGGTGATTCAACTTTATCTTTTAAAAAATATGTGAAGAGTTTAGTTTTAGAATTATAATTTGGAAATAATAATAATGTTAAGAATAAAAAAAAACAGATTATATATATTGAAAAAACTTTTTTGTTATTAATCACTTAAGAAAACATCTTGATGATTTTGGTTCTCCTCTAAAGCCAAACCCGTTCCTCTCGCAACGCAGGTTAGAGGATCATCAGCTATCGAAACAGGTAGTCCAGTAGTTACTCTAATTGCTTCATCTAAACGTTGAAGTAAAGCCCCGCCTCCTGTAAGCATAATACCCTTATCAACTATATCTGCAGCTAGTTCTGGAGGAATTACCTCAAGTGCTCTTTTCAAAGCTGTAATGATTTGAGATAACGAGTCGGATAAAGCCTCAGCTACTTGTCTTTCAGAGATTACAACCTCTCTAGGTAGCCCATTAATTAGGTCTCTTCCCTTTACTGTAAGTGTTTTCCCATCTCCGTTGTCTGGTATTCCTGCACAGCCTATTTCAGTTTTGATTCTTTCTGCTGTTGACTCACCTATTGCTAGTTTGTGAACACTTCTCATAAAATTAACTATTGCATCATCCATTGTATCACCACCAACTTTAATACTGCTAGAATGAACAACTCCTCCAAGAGATAAAACTGCAATTTCAGTTGTACCGCCTCCAATATCTACGACCATAGATCCAGATGGTTCAGAAATTGGTAATCCTGCTCCTATAGCGGCTGCAACAGGCTCCTCAATAAGATATACTTTTTTTGCACCAGCAGTCTCAGCAGACTCTTTGATAGCCCTTCTTTCAACATTTGTTGCTCCAGATGGGACACAAATAACAATATTAGGATTTGCAAAAAAACTTTTTTTATGAACTTTTTTAATAAAATGTTTAATCATTGCCTCAGCAATATCAAAATCTGCTATCACTCCGTCTTTCATAGGTCTAATTGCTTCAATCCTTCCAGGAGTACGTCCAAGCATCGATTTTGCCTCGCTCCCAACAGCTAAAACTGATTTATTATTTTTATTATCTGTAGCTATTGCTACGACAGACGGTTCATTTAAAATAATTCCCTTTCCTTTTACATAAACAAGTGTGTTTGCGGTACCTAAATCAAGGCCCATGTCTTCACTTAAAAAAGAACCGAAAGATTTCAACATTTATATTCCTTTAATATTTGAGATACTAATCTCTGAAACCCCTTCTTGCATATTGGAATTTTTTTCAAAGTTTATTATTTTATTACATGCATTGATATAAGATTTTGCAGATGCAACAATAATGTCAATATCAGATGCCTTACCTATAAATTCTTTATTCAAATACTCTAGTTTAACAGTCACTTCTCCTTGTGCATCAGAGTCAGGTGTTATAGCATTTATATGATACAAAACCAATTTTGGAGAAAAACCAACTACTTTAGAAATACAATTAAATACTGCATCAATAGGTCCATTTCCAGATCCACTTACCTCTTGGGGTTCCTCCTTAAAGTTTAACTCTAGAGAAGCAACATGCTTAGAGTTTGTGCCTGACATTATGCTTAAATTTTTAAGTTTTAAAGTATTTGATTTATTAAAATGAGTATCATCTACTAAAGCTATAATATCCTCATCATAAACATCTTTCTTCTTATCAGCTAAAAGCTTGAATTTTTCGAAAATCTCATTGATATAATTATCACCTACTTCATATCCTAAAATTTTTAATTTTTCTTTGAATGCATGCTTTCCGGAATGTTTACCAAGCACCAAACTTGATTTCTTTAAACCAATCGTTTCCGGCGACATAATTTCATAAGTTTGAACATTTTTTAAGACTCCATCTTGATGAATTCCTGACTCATGAGCAAAAGCATTAGCGCCAACAATTGCTTTATTAGGTTGAACAGGAAATCCTGTAATTGATGAAACAAGTTTTGATGTTTTTGAAATGGCACTCGTATTGATATTAGATTGGACATTTAAAAGATCTGATCTGACTTTCATAGCCATAACTACTTCTTCTAATGCTGCGTTACCTGCTCTCTCACCTAATCCATTTATTGTACATTCAATTTGTCTTGCCCCATTTTCAACTGCATTGAGAGAATTTGCAACCGCTAACCCCAAATCATTATGACAGTGAACAGAAATTATTGCTTTATCAATGTTAGGAACATTATTTATAACTTTTTTAATAATCTCTCCGAATTCAAATGGTAATGTATAACCAACTGTGTCAGGAATATTTATTGTAGTTGCACCGCTTTCAATAGCTAATTCTATACATTTATATAAAAAATCAATTGAGGATCTCCCACCATCTTCACAACTCCACTCAATATTAGGGCATAAATTTCTTGCAAATGATACGCTATCTTTAATTTTTTCTAATACCTCCTCTTCAGTTAACTTGAGTTTAAACTTCATATGAATTGGGCTTGTGGCGATAAAAGTATGAATTCTTGGATTGTTCGCTTTTTTTACAGCATTCCAAGCTGTTTCAATATCCTCATGTTTTGCCCTAGCTAATCCGGCTATCTGGCAATCCTTAATTTCACTTGCAATTGCTTTAACTGAATTAAAGTCACCTTTAGAGGCTATTGGAAATCCTGCCTCAATTATATCAACCTTTAACTCCTCCAATAGTTTAGCAATAGAGAGTTTTTCTTCTTGATTCATCGAAGCTCCAGGAGACTGCTCTCCATCTCTAAGAGTCGTATCAAATATTAATACTTTATCAGGCAATGTTAGATATCCTTTACTAGTTTATTCGATGCTATCCATGGCATCATAGATCTTAATTTAGCTCCTACCTCTTCAATTTGGTGCTTTGCACCCTGGTCTCTCATTTGTTTAAACTTAATTTGTCCTGACTTATGTTCTGCCATCCATTCTTTTGTGAAAGTACCATCTTGTATTTCACTTAGAACTTTTTTCATTTCAGCTTTAGTAGCTTCGTTGGGAACCACTCTTGGGCCTCTGGTGTAATCACCATATTCAGCTGTATTAGATATTGAATACCTCATATTAGCCATGCCACCTTCATACATTAGATCAACAATTAATTTTACTTCATGTAAACATTCGAAATAGGCCATTTCAGGAGCATAACCAGCCTCAACAAGAGTTTCAAAACCGTTTCTAACAAGAGACATTAACCCTCCACAAAGAACTGTTTGCTCACCAAATAAATCTGTCTCACATTCCTCTTTAAATGTAGTTTCAATTATACCTGATTTACCCCCACCCAAAGCAGAAGCATACGCAAGACCAATTTCTTTTGCATTACCACTTACATTTTTATCTACTGCTAGTAAACATGGTACCCCACCACCTTTAAGATACTCTCCTCTTACTGTATGGCCTGGGCCTTTTGGAGCAACCATAAAAACATCTAAATCATCTCTAGCTGTTATAAGTTGAAAATGAATATTTAAACCATGAGCAAAAGCTAAAGCAGCACCGTTTTTTATATTGTCGTGAATTTGAGTTTGATAAATTTCTTGTTGATTTTCATCAGGAGCTAAGAACATTACAATATCTGCGTCCTTAACTGCGTCTGCAGGTGTTTGGGTTTTTAAGCCAACATTTTTTGCTTTTTCAATTGATGAAGAACCTTCTCTCAATCCAACAACTACATTAGAAGCCCCAGAGTCTTTTAGATTTAATGCATGAGCATGACCTTGCGATCCAAATCCTATTATTACAATTTTTTTGTCTTTAATTATGTTAAAATCAGCATCTTGTTCGTAATAAACCTTCATATTACCCCCTAAAAACGTTATATTCCGAGCCCTATAGGCCCACTTCGAACTAATTCGACTTTTATACCACCGATTGTGTCTAAGTCATCTAAAAATTTATTTATTCTCTCGCTTGTGCCTGATATTTCATAAACAACAATATTTTGTCTTTTTTGAACAGTTCTTGAACGATAAATATCTGCAAAATTTAGTATTTTTTGATCTTGTTCCTCATTTTCAAATTCGATCTTAACTAAACAAATTTCTGCCTCATAAGACTCACTTAAGTTTGCTAGATTAGTGGCGCTATGAACAGGAACAAGTTTTTCTAGTTGTGCTATAATTTGACTAATTACTTTTTCTTCTCCTAAAGTTTCTATGGTAATTCGGGAAAGATTTTTCTTAACGTCTACAACTGTTACGTTTAATGCTTCAATATTATATCCTCTTCCTGAAAATAAACCGACTATACGTGCAAGAATACCAGGTTCGTTATCAACAATAACAGAAAGAACGCTCCTCTTAGACTGTTTAAAAGCGTTTATAGGCGTTGGATAAACTGAAGTAGAAGACATTATGAATAAAATATTAAACTAGTACTTTTCCTTTTTCCTGATTTTCAGGATTTTCTTTATCGTATTTAGATAGTAACATTTCGTGATGTGCAGCTCCACTTGGTATCATAGGAAAACAATTTTCTTTTTTATCGACCCAAATATCGGCTATAACTGGCCTGTCTATTGAGATCATTTCATTAATTGTATCATCTAATTCAGCAATGTTTTTTGCTCTAACTCCAACAGCATTGAAGCTCTCTGCTAATTTTTTAAAATCAGGGAGGGCATCTACGTAACTCTCTGAATATCTACTACCATGTAATAATTCCTGCCACTGTCTAACCATTCCCATATATTCATTATTAAGGATAAAAATTTTGATAGGTAACTTATATTGAACAGCTGTAGCTATTTCTTGAATGTTCATGAGAAAAGATGCCTCACCAGCTATATCTATAACTAGTGAATCTGGATTTGCCATTTGTGCACCGACTGCAGCTGGCATACCGAAACCCATTGTGCCTAAACCACCTGATGTGATCCATCTATTTGGTTTTGAAAACTTATAGTATTGAGCTGCCCACATTTGATGCTGACCAACTTCTGTAGTAACAAAAGTGTCTCTTTGTTTGGTTAATTCGTAAAGTCTGGAAATAGCATGTTGTGGTTTGATCACTTCATCGCCTTGTTCGTAGTGAAGACATTCTTTTTTTCTCCATTCATTAATTTGACCCCACCAATTGCTATAATCTTTTCCGCCAAAATCAATGTTATTGGAGTCTATAAATGAGTTAATTTCTTTAAGTGTCAGAGTAATGTCAGTATTAGTATGAAAATTGACTTTTACGTTTTTATTTATTGAACTTTGATCAATATCTATATGGAACTTTACAGAGTCTGGAGAAAAAGCATCTAATCTACCTGTAACACGGTCATCAAATCTTGCCCCAACATTAATCATCAAATCACATTTGTTCATAGCCAAATTAGCTTCGTAATTTCCATGCATACCTAGCATGCCAAGTGAATTTTTATCTTCACCTGGAAAGCATCCCAATCCATGAAGAGTTGTAGTAATGGGAATATTAGTTTTGTTTACAAGTTTAATAAGCTCGTGGCTAGCTTGATGGCCTGAATTTAAACAACCTCCTCCAACATAAAATATAGGTTTTTCAGATTTTTTAATATGATTTACTAATTCTTCGACAAAATTTTTATCAACATTTTTGGAACCAGCTTTAATTCTGTGCTCTCTAAAACTAATATCTTTCTTTGATATATATTTTGACTTTGCAAACTGAACATCTTTTGGAATATCAATTAAAACAGGACCAGGTCTACCAGAGCTAGCGATTTTAAATGCCTCATGGATAGTCTCAGAAAGTTTACTTACGTCCTTCACTAAATAATTGTGCTTGGTACAAGGTCTTGTAATTCCAGTTGTATCACACTCCTGAAATGCATCTGTTCCAATTAAATGTGATGGGACTTGTCCACTGATACAGACAATTGGAATGCTATCCATCAATGCATCAGTTAATCCCGTAACAACATTGGTCACACCAGGACCAGATGTTACTAACAACACACCAACTTTTCCACTTGATCTAGCATAGCCCTCTGCTGCATGAACTGCACCAGCTTCTTGCCTTACTAAAACATGTTTTAGAAAGTTTTGGCCAAATATCGCATCATAAATCGGAAGAACAGCCCCGCCTGGATAACCAAAGATTGTATCAACCTCTTGGTCTTTAAGGGCTTTAAGTAAAATATCTGCTCCCGTGAATTCGTTTTCATCTTTCATTTAGGTATATACTTATATTTTCAATTGAATCTTTAGGGAAGCTTTTTTTATGGTTTATTCTCAAATTAAGTTGACTAAATTTTTGGTTATTCCACCATGTAAACTGCCTTTTAATATACCTCTTGGTATTTTTAATTCCTAAATAAATAGCCTCATCTAAACTTAATTTATTTCTAACACAAGATATCAATTCGGGTAGACCATGAGCTTTATAGAGGGTTTTTGATATTTTTTTATTTTCATAAAGTGATTTAACCTCATCTAAAGCACCCTTGTTTATCATTTGATGAAATCTTAATTCTGCTTTTTCATATAGATCTTTCTTGGGTTTTGTAACTTGGATAACAAGTGAATTGGGAGTGATTGGTGCTTTACTACCATAATTGTTTTCCAATGTGTCATCATACTCCAAGCAAAAAGCTAAACGGTTTAATAATCTTTGTTTATCTTTTGGGAAAATTTTTTCTTTATAATATTTTTCTAGGATATTCAGACAATGATCTGGGCCTTTTTCTAAAAATAGATCCTCTGCATGTTTTTTAAATTTATGACTAATTGAAGGCATAATTGATAATCCCTCTATTAGTGATTGAATATAAAATCCAGTACCACCTACAAACACAGGTATTTTATTTCTACTTTGAATATTTTTGATTACTTGTTTAACTTCATCTATCCAATGGTTGACTGAATATTCTTTATTATTGACATGTCCATAAAGATGATGAGGTACTATATTTAATTCTTGTTCTGTGGGTCTATTTGATAAAATCTTTAGATGTTTATATACTTGTATGCTGTCAGCATTAATAACTTCTATGTCAATTAATTTTGATAATTCATAAGTGTAATCATTTTTACCTGAACAAGTGGGACCTACAACAAAAAGAAATTTATTCAATAACGAATGGGTTTATTAACCAAAATTCATTACCATCTCTAATAACTCTTAATAACAATTTATCTCGACTCAAATTAATACTATTAGATATAATCTTCTCAAAAGAACTAATATCTGTAATTTTTTCACTGGATACTTGGATAATAACATCATTCTTTAAAAGATTTTCATTATTATCACCTACTTCTGTGACCAAAATACCTTTAGTTTTTGAGTCTAAACCTAGAGAATTTATAGCGTCTATTGTCAACTCAATAACAGTAATATCTAACTCTTCTAAATAAACTCCATCATTTTTAGCAAGTTTGCGACCCTCTTCTAACTCACCTACCTTTACCTGAATATCTATAATTTCTCCGTTTCTCCAAACTTTAACAATTACCTCACTATCAATTGGCGTTTCTGCAACAACTTTAGGTAAATCTTTAAATGATGTGATTTTTTGATTATTAAACTGAACTATGATGTCCCCTGCTTGAATATTAGATATTGCAGCAGGGCTGTTTGGGTCAACGGAAGCAACAAATGCTCCCTCTGTTGAGTTATAGCCTAAACTCTCAGAAAATTCTTCAGTTAAATCTAGAATTTGAACACCAAGCCTTCCTCTTTTTGCCTGGCCAAATGAAATTATTTGTTCAACAATTAATTTCGCAGTTTGTGAGGGGATAGAAAATCCTAAACCTACACTTCCGCCAGTCTGAGATATGATCATTGAATTTATTCCTATTACCTCTCCATCTAAGTTGAACAATGGTCCTCCAGAGTTACCTCTGTTTATTGCTGCATCGGTTTGTATGAAGTCAACGTAAGGTCCTCCTCCAATATCTCTGTTAATAGAAGATATAATTCCTGAGGTTACAGTTCCACCTAAGCCTAGAGGATTACCAATAGCTAAAACAATATCTCCAACTCTTGATAAATCTGAGTCACCCCAGTTAACGCTTTGTATATTCACAGTCGAGGGGTCAATTTTTAAAACAGCTATGTCGGTTTTAGGGTCAGTTCCAACAAGTTCCGCAGGAACTTCATCGACTCCATTATTGAAAATTACAGTAATCTGATCTGCTCCGCTTATTACGTGATTATTTGTTACTACATACCCTTCGTCACTAATTATGAAGCCTGACCCAAGACCAGTTAGATTTTCACGTTTTGGCATTTGATTACCAAAAAAATCATCAAACATATCATTGAAAGGATGGCCTTCTGGTAATTCAGGTAATTGCCTCTTTTGTCTTTCTATAGTTTGACTAGTAGCGATACTTACAACGGATGGTAGAAGTTCATCAACTAGATCTGCATAACCTCTCTCAAATTGTGCTGATGTACTCTGGATTGTAAAAAAAATACTGAAAAGAGATAAAACAATAAGTCTTTTCATTATAAAAATTATATTTAGTTTGCGCCCTCAGAGTTTTCAAAGTACTCAAAGAAATCACTATCAGGAGATATAACCATGGTAGTTGTTCCGTCTTTAAAAGTATCTGCATAAGCTTCCATTGATCTAATAAATTCAAAAAACTCAGGGTCTTTTGCAAAGGCCTCATTTAAAATTTGGTTTCTTGCTGCTTCACCTTCACCTTTTAAAATATTAGATTGTTTTTCTGCTTCAGCTATAATTTCAATCTTCTCTCTATCTGCAGTAGCCTTAATTTTTTGTGAGATCTCTTGACCTTCCGCTCTTAATAAATTTGCTTCTCTTTCTCTTTCCGTTCTCATCCTGTCAAACACATTAGATTGAACTTCTGGAGTAAGCTCTGTTCTTTTTAGTCTCAGGTCAACAATTTCAATGCCAAAGGTATCTTGATCTTCACGAACATTTTCAAAAATCTCAGCCATAATTTTATCACGATCATCAGATAGCAAATCATTTAATTGATACTGAGCTATTACACCTCTTACTGATGAATTAACTATTCTCCCCAGACGATCATTAAGAGCTAGTTCTGTTCTAGTTGTTTGAAAAAACTTTAAAGGATCTTTAATCATATATCTAACAATTGAGTCGACTACAATACGCTTTTGGTCTCTTAGAATTACCTCTTCTTGAGCAGGATCTAGGTTTAACACCCTACTGTCGTAGTAAACAACGTTTTGTATAAATGGTAATTTAAATTTCAAACCAGGTGATTGATGCACAGCGCGCGGTTCACCAAATTGTAAAACAATTACTTGTTTTGTTTGATCAACAACAAAGAAAAAGCCTGATGCGAATAAAATAAAGAAGAATGATAATCCGACAATTATATAATTTCTCATTTTCATTAGTTGTTACCTGTCTGCTTGTTCTTGTTTAACTCATTTAAAGGTAAATAAGGAACAACTCCGTTACCAGAATTCTGATCAATCATTATCTTGCTAGATCCTGATAGAACGTCTCTTAATGTTTCTAAGTAAATTCTTTTTTTGGTTGTCTCTTTAGATTGCTCATAAGTGTCTAAAACTTGAAGAAATCTACTTGCTTCACCTTCAGCTTGTTTAATTAATTTATTTTTATAACCCTCTGCCTCTTGGAGGATTTTTTCAGCCTCACCTCTTGCCTCAGGCACAATTCTGTTACTATAAGCTTCTGCTTGGTTGACTGTTCTCTCTTTATCCTGTCTTGCTTTTTGAACATCATCAAATGCATCTATCACTTCTCTTGGAGGGTTAACATCTTGTAATTGTATGGATTGGATTAGAATTCCAACTTCATATTCATCCAAAAGTTCTTGTAACAAAGATCTTGAGTCTCTTTCAACTGATTGTCTAGAAACGGTTAACAGTCCTTCTAGGTTAGTTTGACCGACAACCTCCCTTAAAACACTTTCTGATATGACTTTCACAGTTTCTTCTGGATCTCTTAAATTAAATAAAAATTGCCCTGCATCTTTAATTCTATATAGAACTGTATAATCTAAATCAGAAATATTTTGATCGGATGTTAACATCATACTTTCTTCGAGTACATCTCTAGTAGAATTACCATTGGATCTAAAACCAACATTAATTTTTCTGATTGCTTCGACTTTTGGAGTTAAAACTTTTCCAATAGGTGTTGGGAAAAAATAATGGAGTCCTGGATCTGTTGTACTTTCATTCCATTTACCAAAAAGTAGTTCAACACCTTGTTCGTCAGGCTCAACTCTATAAAATCCTGTAGCAAGCCAAATTATAAAAGCTATTAATATTAAAAATGAAACACCCTTAAAACCACCTTTGAAAGGCATTTTAATTTTGTATTTATTCTTTAAATCTTTGAGAAGGTCGTCAATTGAATCGTTGTTACCACCTGAGAAACCGCCGGAACCTCTGTTATTGTTCCCTGATGAAGGCCCCCATGGACCATCAAGTGCAAAAATTTTAAATTTGTTTTTGTTCACGATACATTATATGTAGTGTTTAATATATGAATATCAAGACTTGTTTTGGAATATCAAGCTGTAAAGGTGGTGTTGGTAAATCAACTGTAGCTTGTAATATCGCTATAACTTTAGCAAACCAAGGATACAAAGTTGGCCTTTTAGACGCAGACATTTATGGACCTAGTGTCCCAACATTACTTGGCATCGGAGATAAGGAACCTAAAGTTGAAGATGGGAAGTTTTTACCCTTTGAAGTATTTGGGATAAAGGCAATGTCGATAGGTTTTCTTGTCAATGAAGAACAAGCAATTGTTTGGCGAGGACCAATGTTAGCTAAAGGGCTTGATGGACTTATTAATAAGACAATTTGGGGTGATTTAGACTATTTAATTGTTGATTTTCCCCCTGGTACTGGAGACGTACAAATATCAATGTCTCAGAAACTCAAACTGGATGGAACGCTTATTATTACAACTCCGCAGCTTCTATCTTTAAAAGATGTAATAAGAGGTATCAATATGTTTATCAAGGTTAATGTTCCAATACTTGGTGTAGTTGAAAATATGTCTTATTTAGAAGAACATAATGAAAAAAAATATATTTTTGGTGAGTCTAAGACTAAGTCTTTGTTACTTAAAGAAAATATAAATTTAATTGAAGAACTTCCTTTTAATTTAAATATCCCTAAAAGTTGTGATGATGGAAAGCCCTATTGTTTTGACTATAAAGATGATTATTCTCTAAAATTTGAAAATATAACAAACGCAATTACAAAAAAATTTCAAAGTTAAGATAATTTAATATTAAACTTTACTTCTAATTCTCTAAGCTCTCTTGGAGATAGTTTGTAATTAGACTTCTTAATTTTTTTATTCGCTAATTTATCTTTAACAATTTTCAAAGCTTCTTTAGAGAGTTGGAATGAGTCAGAACGGTAATCTTCAAAAGCTTCGTATGTTAAAGGTACCCACTTTTTTAGAATTTCAACCATTTTTTCAGCATAAATTTGTATTTCATACTGAGCATGACTATCTGCTCGTAATCTTAAAAAATGCATAAGATTATGAAGGTCTACTTTCCAATACCATTGTGTGTAATAATTTAATGGAAGAGTTGTTCGAGCTAGCTCTCTAGCTAGACCCTCCCCTTCAACGTACTCATCATTATTCAAAAGCTTACCATTTAATAAATTTTGGTAGTCATCATAGAGTTGTTCGGAATTCTTTTGAATTAGATCTTGGGCTTGTTTTGCAAACTTTTTATCTAAAGTATTTGATCTCCCTTGCTTGTTTGTAGTGGATTGAGATCCAAGTTGATCCATCTCTGGAACATAAAACTCTTTATCTAATACTGAATATCTCGCAGAGTATTCATTTACATTTGCAGTTCTGTGTCTAATCCATTGTCTAGCAACAAAAATAGGAAGTTTAATATGAAACTTAATTTCACACATCTCAAAGGGAGTTGTATGCCAGTGACTTAAAAGATACCTAATGAGACCACGATCCTCACGTAATTTTTTCGTTCCCTCACCATAAGAGACTCTTGCTGCTTGGACTATTGACTGATCTGTTCCCATGTAATCAATTACCCTTATAAAACCATGGTCTAAAATTGGGATTTGTTTATAAAGTATTTTTTCTAAAGCAGATGAAGTAGCTCTTGTAGTTTTAAAATCTTTAAATTTTGGCACTTTAGTGATTTTTTTCTTCATAGGTGTTTAAAGGATTCATTTATTAGACTATATTATCTTCGTTGTTTATCAACTATAGCAATAAACGCTATATGTAATAGGTGTATCGGACTCGGGGGCGGTACCCGACACCTCCACCATAATTTTTTTATGGGGGTGATATAGGTTTGACGTGCTCTGAAGGATATAGTTTTTGCTCGTTGTAAGCGTTTCTTCGACATAGAAACTTAAAATAATTGCTAACGATAATGAATTAGCACTCGCTGCTTAATCTAATTAGGTAAGCGCGGCTTTGGGGCGGCCGGGCAACAGAACGCCCCTTTTTAATTTAAAGTTATTTTTTCCTCTCACTTTTAGAAAAACAAGTTGCATACACTTTGCATACACTTTGAAATTGAAATCTTTACGCAAAATTAAATCTTTATTTGTAATATTCTAGGTGATTAATCAAAGAGAATTATAGTTTTAGATTTGTGTTTAAGTTGATGTCTTTGTATGAAGAGGTTTATCTAAATTTTTATTTTAGTGGATTTGAACCAAACCTATTATTTTCTTCATCGCTACTCTTACATAACCAATATAAAAGTGGGATAATTCCAATAATTGTAAATGAGATAAGTTGCCACCAACCACTTCTATTAACATCATGCAACCTTCTAGTAGCAACTGTTATTGTAGGTATTAAAAAACCGATAGTTATTATTAGTTCTATTATTACAATATTTAAATTTTCATATGCAAAAAATTCAAGTGGTAACGAGATAAGGGCATAAAAGAGAATAAAAAACCAGTATTCAGATCTCGATGCCCTACCTTCAATGACTCCATATTTTTTAAAGCAAGTTTTTACAGACTCTATTAAATTCACATATATATATTATCATAAATTAATTTCTATTTAAAATGTTTTGGGAGGATCTATGGATTTTGCGTAATTGATGTAGAAATTTTGATTGATGGGTGTTCCAGATTATCAATTATCTAAACACCAACCCAAGTGTATTGTCTCTCCTACATTATTTGTAGTGAACAACTTCGTATATCCATTAATTTTGTTAAAAGCAAACATTTTAATCCAACTATCTTCATCGCTTTCATCTAATATTGCATTAATATAATTTGTTGTATTTGCTATAACATAAAATTCACCTACTTCTATTTCTGCTGTTAGGTTATAAACTTGAATCCATTCGTCTTTAATTGTTATTTGAAATTTTCTTTTATTTAGATCCTCCCAGTTTTCATTCCTGAACTTTACATGAGTATCTAAGTTACAATATAGAATAACATTTTCTGCAATCACCGAAGATGAAAAAAACAAAACATAGATTGTGAGAAGGATTTTCATATAACTATTTCTTTATAAAAAATCATAATTTTTTACAAACACCAAACCTTATACCAAGAGAGTCAGCATAGCCTGTGCTGTCAGGACTGTCACCAACATGTCCATATATAGATGAATATGAAAATTCATAATTAATTGTATTAAACATAAAAGTTTGCCCGTACACATTTGTGCATGTTAATAATGAAAGATTATTAGAATTATCTAGACATATACCCTCTAAACTATCTCCTTTTGGCATCATTAAATCAGGTGCATCTAATAATCTATTATTAATATCGATAATAATTTCAAATGTTTGCAGATTGAATAATGTTATCTTGTAGTTGTTGCCATCATAGTTAAAACCACCGGAGTCAATGTCCGAGCATATAAATTTTTCCTCTGAAGCATATGTAAGACTTGATAAAAGTAATATAACTAAACAGATTATAAATTTCATATTGTATAAAATAACATATTCTATTTTTATTTGTATACTTTTGCGAACAGAAGTCACAAATTCGTCAAAAACTAGAAATCAGAGCAGACACTTTTAGCAGACACTATTATAAAATCATTGTATAGTGCGACTTAGGGACGATGTGTTAGGAAACAGAACGCCCCTTCTAATTTCCTATACCTAACTTGAGTCTTGCTACTTGCATATTCTCTTCTGTATCACTTAATTCCCACCCACTTGTCAACATGCGACTAGTAAATTGTTTGTTATAAAGAAAAGGGATAACTAACTGAAAAAGACCAAATGTTACCACTGAAAAGATTAAATGGAGCACTCCAATTAAAATTTCTCCTCGAAAAATAGGAACAAAAAAACTGAAGAAGAAATAAGTCCAACAATAACCGATAAAACCTGGTTTGTTTAAACTAGAATTAGTATGCTTTAGATTAATTTTCTTTTGGGCACCCATAAAAATTAATCCTAAAATTAGAGGTGAGAAAAATATTAGAATTATGACAAAGAAAATTATTGATAATTCCATTTAGTTCAAATTAGGAAAATAATTATTCGTAGTCAATAAATATTAATTGTACTAATAATATTTAAAAAATCCACGTATACATAACAATCCTAATATATAAATATATTAGAGTCTTTTATAGGGTAATTTTGAATGTTCTAGAGTCTTTCTGATCACTAACTTCAATTATCTTAAACTTACCTGTTTTTTCTATCTTTGTGCCTTTAGATGTAACAAATGATTTCATTTTTTTTACTTCACCCTCTGACATTTTCCTTTGATATTTAAGTGTATGACTTTTGGAACCAATTTTAAAAATAGTTTTCATAGTTGTTATTACGACTTTGAATTATGCTGGATGAAACTAAATTATGATTTATTTGCATAATGTTTTAATAAAAAATTAATATTTTTTTTAAATAATAAGCTAAAGTAAACCTAATAAATAAAGGAGAGTGTAATCATGGAAAAAATGATGTTAGCAATTGGTAGATTAAAAGAAGGTGATGGTAAATTTGAAAAATTTATGGCTTTTTTTCAATCTGAAGAGGGTATGGCAATGAGGAAAGCTGCAGCACATGTCGAAAAAACAGTTCCAGGAATTTTGCCTGATAAAAGCGGTATCATGTTTAAAGTTCATGTTCATAATGAAGAGGAAATGATGGGTATCGTTAAAGGAACTAACCCTGTAATGAAACCAATTTATGATGAATGTATACAAAGCATTGAATTGTTCGAATTAAAACAAGTATCGTTAGACGAATAAAAAAGGATTAAAAATGTCATTATTAAAAAAATATGATGAAGTCTTTATGAATAAAGATGAAGCTGGAATGAATGAGGTGCTTCATGATGATTATAAATTCACAATGCATGCCTCTGGAAAAGTTTTAACTAAACAAGATGTTATACAGTGGGCAATGAGCGATGATATCAATAGAGAAAAAGTTCGAATTATTTATGAAAACGATGAAATTGGGATTGAGCACTCATTTGTAACTTTTTCAGATGGTAATACGCAGGCAGTTATGGCGGTATTCACTTTCAAAGATGGTAAAATCTTTTCTTTAGAAACTGGTGCCACAAATATGCCAAAATAATTAATTTAAATATTTTGAAAGGTCTGGTTTAAAATAATTTGGGCCTTTCATTACTTTTCCAGCCTCATTATAAATAGGTTTTCCGTCTTCACTTAACTTACTCATGTTAGAGCTTTGAACTTCCTCAAAGCATTTATCTAAATCAATACCAAAAGCATGACCGGCTCCATAAGTGACATAAAGTATGTCAGTCAATGCATCTGCCACCTCTAGTAAATTTTCATCCTTCATTGCTTCAGTTAATTCTTTTAATTCTTCTTTGATAAGGTCAATTCTCAACTTATTGGTCCTAGCGTCACTAAATCCAGCTTTATCTTTTACTTCTTGACCATATGTTTTCATAAATAACCTCACTTTTTCAAAATTTGTCATCTGTAACCTCTAATCTTTAAATAATTGAAAATAATTTTATTTCATTTTCATTTTAAATTTATAGGATCTTATTATAGGAGAAAATATGGCAACTTACGAATGTTCAAATTGTGGAATGTCAGTAAATGCAACATGTGGAAAATGTGATGCACCTTTGGTTGATGATGTGTTAAAGCTAGATAATGGATCAGAAGTGCAGATATCCAAATGCCCAAATGATCACGGTAAAATTAAATCTCCAACCTGTTGCGGAAATGATATGTCCTGTTCAGCAGATAACTAATTTTTACTAGTAAAAAGAAACTATTTGTAATAAGAATTATGCGCTATGGCCAGATAGCTCAGTCGGTAGAGCAGAGGACTGAAAATCCTCGTGTCGGCGGTTCGATTCCGTCTCTGGCCACCACTTCAAGCGTTTATTGAAGGTTTAATTCATCAATAGAGCGATCGTTTCTTGATCTACTCAACTCTAAAAGCCCTCCCCTTGTGTAGCCATAAATATTTGTAATACTTAAATCATCTCTAAATTCATTTTTTAACATTCCAACAAGTTTTCTAAGAGTATTTTGATCGCTAGCTACAGGGTCTATAACTACTTTTCCAGAAATATTTTTTAATTTTATGAGTCTAGAAATTAATTGAATAGCTTCTCTATTTGTATCAAATCTTTTTGCTGATCCCGTATTAACATCAATTGCTGTAAGAGCATCTGTTTTACCAATCATGATATTACCTCCACTTGGTAAATCGTAATTATGACCGATTAAATAATCTATCTTTTCACCTAAATTAAATACCTCTTCAATTTGTTCATTGGACATCTCTTCACAGAGATTCGCAAAAGTAGAGTCTAATTTTTCATCCCAGTTTTTTACCTTTTCGAATCGATCGTTGTCACTAAAGATGATTTGATCAGTATTTTTATCAGAGTAATCACAAACAAAATTTTGATCAAAATATGTATTTTGAAAAACAAGTCCCTCATTACTTAATTCTTTTGCGTTTAATTCTATTTCTTTCCATTGATTATTTAAATCATTCAACTCAGATTGAGCTATTTCTATGTTTTCAGGAATAAGATTATGCCTGGCTATCAATCCTACTTCAGACTCACTCAGAGCATCCATAATTTTATCTTGTTGATTTGTGTCTAAGTTTTTTCTTGTTCTTCTACTTAAGATTATTTCGTCACCATATGGTAATAAATTTATAAATTTACCAGTTAAAATGACATTATTTGTAAAAAGATGAACTTTATCTTTGGAACCAATACTTCTTACTTGAAGTAATAAAGATTGTCCTTCGTGCGCCTTATCCCCATTAGGAAAGTTTATTCTTTTAAAAAAACCCCTTTGATCTCCGTTACCGTAAGAGACAAATGCTCCACTATCATTAGGTAAAATTTCTGTAATTTTTACCTTATAGATATCTCCAATTTGAACATCTTCGTTTGGTTGAAAGCGAATATTAACCAATTCCCCTTCATTTAGTTTAACTCCACACTTAAAATTTTTATAGTTTGTAACAATAAGTTTTGTAGACATGGCATTGCTCCTTTTAAAAGATTATTCATTAGTTCTTCGACCTAAATGTTATTCTGCCCTTAGTTAAATCATATGGTGTCATTTCAACTGTGACTCGGTCTCCTGCAAGTACTCTTATTCTATTTTTCCTCATTTTCCCAGATGTATGGGCTATGACTTCGTGGTCATTATCTAGCTTAACTTTAAACATAGCATTTGGAAGTAGCTCAGAAACTACACCTTGAAATTCTATTGCATCTTCTTTGGACATTTTATTGTATCTTATGGTTTGATCTTTCTAATTTCAACTGATAATGCATGTGCCTCCAGACCCTCTTGTCTTGCAAGATTAATTGTATGATTTGCTATTTTCTTAAGAGTTTTTTTTCTAGGATTAATGAAAACAGTTTTTTTTGTGTAATCATCAACACTCAAACCAGATGAAAACTTTGCAGTTTGATCTGTGGGTAACACGTGATTTGTTCCAATTGTATAATCTCCCAAAGCTACAGGGGATTTTTCATCTAAAAATACAGATCCTGCATTTTTTATATTTTTTAATATATTTTTATTAAATTTTTCATGAATATGAAGGTGCTCTGGAGCAATAAAATTTGAAATTTCATATATTTCTTTTTGACTCTTAGCTAAAATTAAATTGCAATTATTTTTTATAGATTGATCAACATTTTTAAATTTTGTCTCTTCCATGATTCTTTTAAGTTCATTTTTAACTTTAATTAAAATATTTTTGGATTTAGATAAAACATACGTTTTTGCATTAGGGTCATGTTCGCCTTGGGCGAGAACATCGTAGGCTATCCAAGTAGGATTAGAGTTATTATTAGCAATGACTAGTACCTCAGATGGGCCAGCTGGTAGATCTATTCCTATGACTCCAAATAATTGTTTTTTTGCTTCAGCTACGTATTGGTTTCCTGGGCCAAATACTTTATCCGCCTTTTTAATAATTTTTGTGCCAAAAGCGAGCGCTGCGATTGCTTGAGCACCACCAACGTTGTAAACAGTATTTACATCACATAAATATGCAGCTGCAAGAGTTAGTTTTGATGTTTGACCATTTTGAGATGGAACACAAATCATAATATTTGGGACTTCGGCTATTTTTGCAGGTATAGCTGTCATTAAAACAGTTGAAGGATAAGATGCTAACCCACCAGGGATGTATAAACCAACATTTTCAATTGGTTTCCATTCAATGTAAAACTTCGAGTCGAGTTGATCTTTGAAAGAATATGATGTTTTTTTTTGTTTTGAGTGATAATAAAAAATTCTTTTGTAAGCTAGTTTTAGAGACTTTTTACTTTCATTAGAGAGAGAATTATAAGCTTCCTTTAAAGTATTTTTTGGAATTATTATACTTTTTAAATTTGCTTTTTTGTTCTCAAATTTTTTAACATACTTTAATAAAGCAATATCCTTATTTTTTTTTATGTCCTCTATAATTTTTTTTACTTTAGAACTTACATTAGAATTTGTATTGACAGATAAGTTGAGATGATCAAATATCCATTTTTTATTTACAACTTTCATTATAAACCTTGCATTAAAAGTTTTTTAATAAATTTTCTTTTTAAATCATATGCAAAATAACTACTAATTATTACAGTTGAAATGTTATTGTTTATAACTACATTTTCATAAAGTTGATTGTCTTTTAATGTCTTCCCTGATTGAACTAAATCTAAGATAAAATCAGCTATTCCATATTTTACTGCAAGTTCGATAGAACCATTTAATTTTATTGTTTCAGTCTGTATATTTAAATCTTTAAAATAATTCTCAGAGATATTTTTAAATTTTGTTGCAACTTTAAAAATTTTCTTTTCCGAAAAATTAATTTTTTTTTTATTTGAAGCAATAGATATTCTACACTTTCCTATTTTAGTCTTTTTTAAAAGAACAATATTTTCTGAGCTATTTTCTAGAATATCATCATATCCAACAAATCCAATATCAGCTGCACCTAGCATAATATATGATCGAATATCAGATGGTTTTAACTTAATTACTTTTATCTCGCTAAGATTTGTATCAAAAGTTAATTTTCTTACACTATCATTGAAAAAAGCCTCTTCTATCCTTAAACCCTTTTTGGATAAAAATTTTACAACTTTTTCTTCAAGCCTACCTTTTGGGCAGGCAATTATTAAATTTTGATTTTTCATTTTTTTCTACTAATGTTTACGCCACATTTTTTTAATTTTAAATCAAAATCTTCATATCCTCTATCAAGGTGATAAATTCTATTTATTACAGTTTTTCCCTTGGACATCATTGCTGCAATTATAAGGGAAAAACTAGCCCTTATATCTGTCGCCATGACCTCTGCACCTAGTAAATTAGATGTTTTATCTATTGTTACAGTTTTTCCTTTGATTGATAAGTTGGCACCAAATCTTCTCAGCTCTGGAATATGGATAAATCTATTTTCAAATATATTTTCGACCACTTTCGACTTTAAACCAGACTTAAGTTGTGTTGCTATTAGCTGAGCCTGTAAATCTGTAGGGTATCCTGGAAATTCTTTAGTAGAAATTTTTTTTATTGGTTTAAGTGTTTTACAATAAATTTCATAAGAGGAATTAGATAGCTTTTTTATTTTTAGACCCATGCCTTTGTAAAGTTTCAAAGGAAGAGCTAAGTCTTTTGGATTAAAGTTATTCAATTTGAGCCTCCCTTTTGTTGCCATAGTTGCTAGAATATATGAACCAGCTTCTATCCTGTCAGATATTACTTTATAATCCTGAAGTTTTAGTCCTTCTACTCCTCTAATTGTAATTGTCCTGTTTTTTACTTTTATAAGTGCACCACATTTATTTAAAAAATTAATTAAATCTATGACTTCGGGCTCGATGGCACAATTTTTTAATGTACTTTTTCCAATTGCAAGACAAGCTGCCATTAAAATATTTTGTGTTGCGCCTACACTAATTTTTGGAAATTTATGGTCAATAGAGTTTAAATTATTTTTTTTTCTCTCAGCTATTACATAACCATTTTTTATTGATATTTTTACACCCATTAACTTTAGAGCATTTAAGTGCAAATCAATCCCTCTAGTGCCAATTGAGCAACCACCAGGAAGAGCTATTTTAAATTTTTTATATCTTGAAATCGCAGGTCCTAAAATAACAATAGATGCCCTCATTTGACGAACATATTCATAATCAGCTGATTTTTTTGTAATAATAGAACTTCTAACAAATAGAGTGTTTTTTTGAAAATCAACAACACAACCTAAATCTTTTAAAATTGAGATTAAAAATCTTGTATCTCTGAGGTTAGGTACATTATGAATAAGGCACTCACCTTTTGCCAACAGGGTAGAAATGATAATAGGCAAAGAAGCATTTTTTGAACCAGAGACGTTTATTTGTCCTTTCAAGGTTGAAGGACCTTTTATAACTACCGTTTGCATTAATTTATTTCTTAATTTTTTTTCTTTTTTTTAAATTTTCTCTTAATTTTTGAGCTAATTTATCTTTTTTTTGTTGTTCAAAAAATTTTTTTTTTAGGTCTTGTTTCTTCATAAATTATAACCAAATAAATTATATGATGAATTTTGAAAAATATACTAATAGTTCAAAAAAAATAATTAATTCTGCACAAAACTTAGCATTAAGTAAAAAACATCAAAAAATTGCCCCTATTCACATTTTTAATGAATTATTAAATTCCAATCATGAATTAATAAATAAAATTTTTGAGAAAATTAACACAGATATTATTAAAACAACTATTTCTGAAATATTATCTAAAGAACAAGTAAATAACTCAAACAGTAGTCAAATTTATGCTGATCCTAAATTATTGAGTCTTTTTGAAGATGCAGAAAAAATTGCTAAGTTTAATCAAGATAATTTTGTATCGATCGACTCTTTGTTTTTGAGTTGCATAAAATCAGATGACCAAATTGAAAAAATATTAAAAAAAAATGGGCTAGGTCTTGGATTAGTTAAAACAAAAATTCAAGAGTTCAGAAAAGACGGAAAATCTGAAAGCGAAAATTCTGATGATAATTTTAACGCTTTAGAAAAATATACAATCAATGTTACTCAAAAGGCACAAAAAAGAGAGTTAGATCCGGTTATTGGAAGAGATGAGGAAATTAGAAGAACTATTCAAGTTTTATCAAGGAGAACTAAAAATAATCCAATATTAATTGGAGACCCTGGTGTAGGTAAAACTGCATTGATAGAGGGTTTAGCTCAAAGAATAGCAAATAAAGATGTTCCACGCTCATTAGAAAATAAAGTTATTCGAATACTTGACTTGGGATTATTGCTTGCTGGTGCCAAGTATCGTGGAGAATTTGAAGAAAGACTTCAAAACGTATTAAAAGAAATTCATAAACAAAATGGTTCAATTATTTTATTTATAGATGAAATTCATACGCTTGTTGGTGCTGGAAAGACAGATGGAGCGATGGATGCATCCAACATGCTAAAGCCAGCATTAGCTAGAGGTGAATTACATTGCGTTGGTGCAACAACTTTAGATGAGTATAAAAAATATTTTGAGAAAGATGCTGCTTTAACTAGACGTTTTCAACCAGTTTTTGTTAATGAGCCCTCTTCAACGGATGCTGTTGCTATTTTAAGAGGTCTAAAAGAAAAATATGAAATCCATCATGGAATAAGAATAAGTGACGAGGCTATTTTATCATCAGTTCAATTATCTGATCGATATATAACTGATCGTTTTTTGCCTGATAAAGCGATTGATTTAATGGATGAGGCTGCGAGTAAAGTTAAAATGGAAATTGATAGTAAGCCTGAGGAAATAGACCAGCTTGACAGAGATCTCATTAAACTACAGATGGAAAAAAACGTTCTTTCAAAAGATAATGAAAAAGATGAGAAAAAAAATGAAAAAATTGAAAGTCAAATATCAGATATTCAAGAAAAACTAAATATACTCAATAGCACTTGGGAGTCAGAGAAAAAGATACTAGATACAAAAAGAAATTTAAATGAACGAATTGATCAAGCAAAAGAAGACCTCGAGGGTGCTCAAAGAAGTGGTGATTTAACAAAAGCAAGTGAAATCATGTATGGCTTGCTCCCTAGTCTTCAAAAAGAGTATGAAGAATTAAATAAAAAAGAGCAGGCTACAATAATAAATGAAGTTATTAACGCTGAAGATATCGCAAGTGTGGTATCAAAGTGGACGGGTATACCTTTAGAAAAACTTATCGGAGGCGAAAAAGATAAGTTAATAAACATAGAAAAACTATTAGAAAAAAGAGTTATTGGCCAACAAGATGCTATTGAGAAAGTATCTAAGGCAATTAAGATTTCAAAAGCAGGCCTTCAAGATCCTGATAAACCTTTGGGGTCCTTCCTTTTTTTAGGCCCAACTGGTGTAGGAAAAACTGAATTATCAAAAGCACTAGCAGAGTATGTTTTTGATAACGAAAAGCAAATGCTAAGACTTGACATGTCCGAGTATATGGAAAAACACTCAGTTAGTAAGCTTATTGGATCTCCTCCAGGTTATGTTGGTTACGATGATGGTGGGAAGTTAACTGACTCTGTTCGCAGACGCCCTTACCAAGTAATTTTGTTTGATGAAATTGAAAAAGCGCACCCTGATGTATTTAATATACTACTACAAATTTTAGATGATGGTAGGTTAACAGACTCAAAAGGAAAAATAGTAAATTTTAAAAATACCCTTATTATTATGACTTCTAACATTGGCTCACAAATTCCTATTGATGACAATTTTGACTATACAACAAAAAAGAACTTAGCCCTTGAAGAGCTTAAAAATCATTTTCGGCTAGAATTTTTAAATAGAATTGATGACATAATACTCTTTAACAAATTATCAAAAGAAAATATTAGTGCGATTTTAAATAACCAAATTCAATTAATTGAACAAAGAATCTCTTCAAAAGGTATCTCAATTGGTTTTACTGATGAAGCCTTTAACTACTTGAAAGTAAAAGGTTTTGATCCGTTATTTGGGGCCAGACCCTTGAAAAGATTATTACAAGATGAAGTTTTAAACCCCTTATCAGAGGTAATTTTAGATGTAGGCGAGAATATTGAAGATAAATTAATTTTCACTAAAGATAAATACGGATTAGTAATTGCTAATAAAAACCTTAGGGTTTTAAGATCATAACTTTCAACTTAAAGCAAAATTTGTATAATTAATTTATGAAATGGATATTTTTAATTGGAGCATTTGCTTTAATATTCTTTGTATTGTTCCTTTCAATAATGACTATCAGAAAAATTAGAAAAAAATAATTTTTGGACCTTTTTTTTACAGACTCTCTTTATAACACGAAGGTTTTTATAGTTTCGATTATTTTAACAATAATTTTTTTTATTCTACTTTTAACAAGAAAAATTTATAAAAAAAAATTAACAGTTTCAAATTTATCAATATATTCTTCTCTTTTTTTATTATTTATTTCTTTTGCTAGCTTATTTGTTGTAAATTTTTTTGGTAAATTTACTTACGTTCTTTTTATTGCTGCTACAATAACAATAATATATTCAGAAATAAGTTTTCTTCTTGGAAAATATTTTTTCCCTAATTTTGTAAGTGAAAATGTTTCTAAAGAAATTGTTTATATGTTTAGTTTTATCGTATTTATAAATGCAGGTTATTTTACCTTTATGTTAATATTAGATATTTTAAAAGCTGAAACTTATATTTAAATGTTAGTAATGTGATAATATTAATTTCATATTTTCAATTATTTATAATAAGTTTTTTAGCAGCTACAATTCTTCCACTCTCCTCTGAATTTGTTTTATCAACAATGCTATTAACAGACTCATTTGATAAATATTTACTTTTGGTTGTTGCAAGTTTTGGAAATATTCTTGGCTCATCAGTTAATTGGTATTTAGGAAAAAAAATATTAATTTTTAAAGATAAGAAGTGGTTCCCAGCTAATGAGAGGCAAATTGCAAAAGGTGAAATTTATTTTAAAAAATATGGCATTTGGTCCTTGTTATTGGCATGGGTGCCAATCATTGGAGATCCTCTTACTATAGTAGCAGGGATATTAAGAGTAAAGTTTTTCACTTTTTTACTTCTTGTTAGTATCTCAAAAATATCTAGGTATATTTTTTTAATATTTATTATTTTTAAATGATTAAAATAATTACTCTAGAGATTGGTAATTCATCTTGGTGGAAAAATAAAAAATACAGAAAAGAGGCCTCTATAGAGTTAAGAAAACTAAGAAATAAATATAAGTCAGTAAGAGTTGTAAAAAAATATAGACTAAACAGTAGTAATACAATTATATACGGTGATTATGCTTTAAAAAAATAATTTTTTTGTACAGTTATTTGGATAGCTTTATAAATATATCACCCATCCCAGAAATAAGTTCTTCTTCTTTAGTAGAGTTTCTAATCTTACATTGTTGCCCAACTACAGGGTGGTTGTTAATTGCTAAAAGATCACTGCTATTACAACTAGTTGGTTTGTGCAATAAGCCAATTATCATTTTTTGATCAACTGCAAAGACTTGATCTAAATTCATCTTTTCGCCAATACAAAAATAATCTCGATTTACCTCAAGTGGAAATTCCTCTTTACCACAGGGGTTATCAATAGTCATAACAGTGAGTTTTTCTTCAATACCTTGAAATTTATGTGATATTTCCATAACTTTTGCATATTTCATCGAATCACAAACACATGGCCAACAACAGCGATACATATCACCACATACTTTATTATCCGAGTCGACCTCATTCATACTTATAAATGCAGGCTCAGATCCAGGAGCAATCAATGAACCAGATACTGGGCAATATCTTTTATTGAATTCAACAAAATCGTCAAAACTAAGGTCTTGATCTATAAGATATTTAAAAAACTTTGGTCCTGCAGCATTCCTATTTCCATCTGGAAATATATTAATCCAGTTTTCGACAAGTGTATCATAGTAGTAAGGTTCATTTTTTGTAATTTCATTAGAGAAAGAATTTTTATTAACAATCAATACAAGTAAGATAGTGATAACAGCTAAAATGATATTATTTTTAGTAAAAGTTATAAATTTTATATACACTTGATAGTGTTACAAATCATATCTAAATCTAGATCATCAAAAAAATAGTATCAATTATATGAAATTTTATAAAATTCCGTTTTTATTTTTATTTATTTTTTATTCTATGAATGTATTTGCAGAAAAAAGCTTTTTCAAAAATATAAGTAATTTATTACCTGATCAAAGCGCTAGACTAAGTTACGGGGTGGCTGTAACCGATTTTGACAATGACGGTAATGATGAATTTATAGTAACTGGATTTAGATATAATAATCTAGCATTAGGTTTTAATGGAGAAACTCTTGAGAATAAAATTACTGATAATATATTTTCTGATCCAGAAAGATCTACAATTGGGGTCGCTGCATGTGATATAGACAAAGATGGTCTAGAGGAAATTTATTTTCTTAACACCGATACCTACAGTGGCATGAAAATGTACTCAGACAGACTTTTAATAAATTCACAGTATGCAATAGAGGACTTATTCGAAAAAGAAATCAATCAAAGTGAATTGAACTTAACAGCAGGAAGATCAGTAGTTTGTGTCGACAGAGAAGGTAATGGCAATTACGGAATTTATGTTGCTAATTATGGTGGTCCAACAAGATACTATGAGTTTATAAATAATAGAGTTGTAGATCTAGCTGCAAGTCTAGGACTTGATAAAGTTACAGGAGGTAGAGCTGTAGTTGCTGGTCATATCATATCTGATCAAATAGATGTGTTTGCAGCTAATGAAAGAGGTCCAAATTTTCTTTATTTAAATCAAAATGGAAAGTATTCAGACGTCGCTAGTGAAATGAATGTCAAAGATATCTATCAAAATGGAAGAGGAACAGCATTATCTGACATTCTTTATCGAGGCAGACTTGATATTCTAAATGGTAATTGGGACGGTTTTAACAGAGCCTACGTTTTAGATAATGATAAATTTAAAAACATTGCTAATTCTACTTTTGACGAGCCATCAAAAATTAGAACAGTAATTTCGGCAGATTTTGATAACGATGGTTATGATGAGGTGTTTTTAAATAATATAGGTCAACCAAATAGACTTTATAAAATAATTGAAAACGGTGAATTTAAAGAAATTAAATTAGAACAAGCTCTAGAGCCTAATGGTCTTGGAACTGGGGCAGCAGTTGCAGATATAGATAATGATGGTGTGCTTGAGCTTCTTTTATCTCATGGTGAATCTGGTGCTCAACCGTTGACTCTATTTAAATACCATAATGATGAGAAAAGATCTTTTTTAAGAATTAGACCTTTAAATGTCCATGGGGCACCAGCTAGAGGAGCTACGGTAACTCTTTACACAAATGAAAGAACACATTCAAAAACAATTGATGCCGGATCAGGTTATCTATGTCAAATGGAGCCTGTTGCTCACTATGGAATTAGAGATAATGAAAATGAGTTTAAAATTAAAATTAAATGGACTAATGGAGATGAGGAACTATTAGAGGTTGAAAATTTAAATCAGACTATAGTTGTTAAGCAAAAAATTTAAAATTTAATCTTCTACAATCATAGTGTCTTTTGAGCCTCCGCCCTGTGAACTATTAACTATCGTACTGCCTTTTTTAAGAGCAACTCTTGTCAAACCACCCATAGTTACATATGTCTCCCTTCCAGAAAGAATAAATGGTCTTAAATCTTGATGTCGAGGTTCAATTAAATTCCCCTGCAAAGTTGGAGTAGTTGATAATATTTCTAAAGGTTGAGCAATAAAGTTTCTTGGGTTGTGTAAAATTTTTCTAATATATGCCTCTCTTTCGGATTTAGAGGATTTAGGTCCTACTATAATTCCATAACCACCAGATCCATCAGCCGGTTTTACTATCATTTTTGAGATATTTGATATTACGTGATGTCTCTCGGATTTATTGTGACATAAATATGTCTCTACTTGGTCCAATTTAGGCTCTTCATCTAAATAATATTTAATTATTTTTGGAACATATGAGTAAATTACCTTATCATCTGCCACACCACTTCCAGGTGCATTTAGAAGTCCAACATTGCCTTTTCTGTATGATTTGTATAAACCCGCTACACCTAACAAAGATCCTTTAAAAAAAGTTTTGGGATCTAAAAAAGTATCATCAATCCTTCTGTATATACAATCAACTCTTAAACCACCTTTGACTGTCTTTACGTAAACTTTGTCATTTTCTACATAAAGATCTTTTCCCTCAACAAGGGCAATTCCCATTTGCTGTGCTAAAAATGAATGTTCAAAGTATGCAGAGTTATAAACTCCTGGTGTTAATACAACCATTGTTGGGTTATTTTTTTTATAAGGTATTGCATCTAACATACAATGATAGAGTCTATTGCAATAGTGATTGATCGGTGAAACTCTATAACGAGTAAATAATTCAGGAAACACCTCCCCCATTACCATTCTATTTTCAAGCATATATGAAACACCTGAGGGAACACGAAGGTTATCTTCTAGTACTAAAAATTTTCCATCAATATTTCTTATTAAATCTATTCCTGAAATATGAGACCAAATCTTTTTTTTTGGGTGAAAACCCTCACATTGTTTAAGATAATTTTGAGATTTAAATACTAATTCTTTTGGAACAATGTTGTCTTTAAATATTTTTTTTTGATTATAGACATCATTTATAAAAAGATTCAATGCTTTACACCTTTGTATTAATCCTTTTCTTACCTTAAGCCATTGGGATTTAAGAATAATCCTTGGGATAATATCTAATGGCCATTTTTTTTCCTCTGCAGCTTTTTTATCAGCTGAGTAAACTTTAAAATTAATGCCACGAGAACTTATTGTGCTTTGGCAATTTTGTTCAATTCTCTCTAAATCTTTGATTGAGTAACTATTTAATATTTTAGAAATTACTTTAGCTTCTTTTCTAAGACTTTTTTCAGGGGTTAAATACTCATCATAGCTATTTTTTGAATTGTAATTTTTCCAATTTATAGTCACTATTTAAAAATACTATAAATGCCTAATAGTGGTTATGCGTAGTTTAGATTGAAGGTATGTAAATAATCGTTTGTATTTTTAAAAAATTAGCTATTTAATTAAAATGTGACTTATTGTGTAGGAATAAAAGTAAATGAGGGGATGGTTTTTGCTTCTGACAGAAGGACAAATGCAGGCCTAGATAACTTTAACTCTTATTCTAAAATGTATGTCCATAAGGGCATTAATAGAAATATAATAATTTTAACTTCAGGAAATTTAGCTACCTCACAGGCAGTATTTAATTCGATTACTAAAGATTTAGAAGACGATAAAAATGGGAATAATTTAAATAATTTATTTAATTTAAATGAAATCGCAAAATACATTGGGAGATTAAATGTTAAACATTCCTCACCTGACGGAATTAATCAAGAAACTATTGAATTAGGTTCAACTTTTATAGTTGGTGGTCATATAAATGATCAGGAGTCAGAGTTATATTTAGTTTATCCTCAAGGTAATTTTATTAAATCAAGTGAATTTAAACCTTATCTTGTCATTGGAGAAATAAAGTATGGTAAGCCAATATTAGACAGAGTTGTTAAGTCAGATACTTATCTTGGAGATGCAGCAAGATGTGCTTTAATAAGTATGGACAGTACAATGAAAGCAGATTTATCTGTTGGTCCGCCAATCGACTTAGTTGTATATAAAAATAATTTATCAAAAATAGTTTACCAACAATCTCTTGAAATTAACGATGATGATTATCAGTACATATCTAAACAATGGGAAAAAGGAATATTTGAAATTTTTAAATCTTTCGATCGTTTTAAATGGGAAGAATAAATGGAGCCCTCATCCTTTGTAGCAAATTTATCAAGTATTGTTGTAATTAGTCTTGCATTAATTTCTTTTTACCTTATGGCTAGAAAAAAAGGAAAATATGTAGACGTAATATTCGGTTTTATTTTAGGAATAATTGTTCTTCTTAAAATTATTTATTGACAGCAACCGTCTCCACAAGTGCAACAGCATGAGCACGAACAACCACAATCAGGTTTTGGTTTATTATTATCCATAAAATTTAAATATCATTATTTTACAAAAATTACAATATGATGAAGATTAATTGGTAAATAATAATAAATTAGCGAGTTTTAAATTTAAATGAAATCTCTTCGTAAAGGTATTGGTAACAAAAAAGACATAGAAAAATATTATGATAACTGGTCTAGTTCATATGATGAGACATTGTATAAGTGGAACTACAAAGCGCCATTACAATCAGTAAAAATTTTAAAGAAATATATCAATAGAAAACCAAAATTTATTTTAGATTTAGCATGTGGTACAGGACTTTTTGTTGATAAATTTTTACAAATTTACCCTGACTGTATTTGTGATGGATCAGATATTTCTAGAAAAATATTAGATATATCTAAAAGAAATGGAAAATATAGGTATCTTTATAAAAAAAGTTTTGAGAATAAAATTCAAATTGTAAATAAGTACAGTGTGGTAAGTCTTATTGGTGCAATGACATATTGTAAAAATCATCAATCACTTTTTAAATTGGTTTGTTATTATCTTGAAAAAAATGGTTATTTTATATTTACACATAGAGTAGATTTATGGAAAGAATTAAAATTTGATAATGTCTTGGACAAATTAACTGATTTTAACTCAATCTATATATCAAGACCTTTAAATTATCTTCCAAACAATAAAGATTTTGGTTCAGATATTAAAATTAGGATAGTCTTATTAAAAAAGAAATAATTAAATTTAGAAAATGATTTGGGAGATTATTTTTTGGTTGTTTTTAATCCCCTTAATTGTGTGGGGACTTCATAAATTATTTAGATACAGTGCTATTGGGATACCCTTTATTAGAAACAACAAAAAACTATATTGGGTATTTATGATTGGATTAATCTTGTTAATAAACTATCTGGTAGATAAGTTTTACCTTTTGAATTAATCATGACATTTATTATTGAATTAACAAAAAACCCTAATTTCATGTGGTTTATTTCATTTGTTTTTTTGGCACTTACATTCACTACATGGCGTGTGAGTCAAAATAATAATAAATGGAAAATTGTTTATGAAATCTTCAAATACATTACAGCAGGCTGCCTTTTGTTAATGTTTTTTAATATGTATTAATAGTTTATAGTTTCAAAGAAATGCCGCCGTAGCTCAGTGGTAGAGCACACCCTTGGTAAGGGTGGGGTCGGAAGTTCAATTCTTCTCGGCGGCACCAATAAAGCACAATTAATCGCTCTATCGTTAGAGTAGGATTTAGTAGGATGAAGAAATATTTTTATTTATTTAAAATTCATCATTGGATTAAAAATTTAATAATTTTTTTACCAGTTTTAGTCGGTCATTCTTTTTTTACCATCAACTTTTTTGAGTGTATTATTTATTTTTTAATAATATCACTTCTATCTTCAATAATTTATTTTTTAAATAATATAAATGATTATGAAGAGGACATAAAAAATAAGAAACTAAGTTACTCATTAAATTTAAATATTAAAAATACGTATTATTTCTTAAGTATAATAAGTTTTTTGGTACTAATAACTTTTTCTTACTTCACTAATCAAAAAATATTTGTTGTTTGTCTTTTTTATTTTTTATTATCAATATCTTATAATTTTTATCTAAAGAAAAAGAGGTATTTAGATATATTTATATTAAGTTTATTTCATATACTAAGAATTATTTATGGCTCGTTAGCATTTAAAGTAAGTTTGAGCGTTTATTTTATTTTATTTTGTTCTGCAATTTTTTTAATGATTGGATCAAATAAGAGACTTGTTGAAATAGATAAGGCTTATACAAATAGGCCCTATGATGAAAAAGATAGAAGAAAAATTCAATTAATGCAGCTCTTTTTTGGTTTTTTTGCAGTTTTAATTTTTTTACTTTTCACAATAGATCCTACTAAAAATCAATTTTTTATTTATAAGGAATTGCTTTTTGTTAATCTATTAATAATAATATTAATAATTGTAAATTTTCTATTTATTCAGAAAAATAAAAATCAAGATATAGTTGTTTTCATTTATCAAAATAAGGTAAACTTTATTCTAGTATCAATATTTTTTATTATATTTATAGGGAACTCAGTTTCTTTTTAAAACAAAGAAAAAATGATCATATAAAAATATTCTTTTATGAAACTTATCCAATATTATTAAATTATTAGTTAGAGTATTTTCAAAACTATTAAAATCAAAATAATTGATTAATTGTTTAGAAATTATAAAATCATGAAAAGAATTCCAAAATTTAGTTACAAAGTTTTTAGGATATATATCTTTGATAATTAAAATATCACCTCTTTTCATTCGATTTATTAATTTTTTTACAAAAATAAATTGGTATTTTGGTTTAAGATGGTGAAGTAAATCAATTAAAAGAAAAGTATTATAATCCTCTAATCCTCTATCAATAAAGTTAATGCAGTCACCTTTCACAAAGTTTATCTCATCCTTATATTTATCTGAGGGGATATTTAAATCAACACCTTTATAGCTTTTAAAATTTTTGATGTGTTCAAGTAAAAGTCCCTTTCCACATCCTAAATCTAAAATATGCGCATTATGAGGAATGAAAGATAAAATTTCATCAATTGGTAAAATTAAAGGTCTTAATTTGAAGTAAATACTTTTTGGAATTGCCATTTGTTTTTATAAGCTTTGTAAAAGATATCATATAATAAATTTAGAGAAACCAACCAGTATATCCAATAATATCTCCCTAGGGTCTCAAACCAAAATACAGTAAATAATTGAGAGATTAATATAATTTTTAAATAAATATTTAAACCGGGTATTAATATCAAAGATAAAAATATTAAATTTATCAACTTATATTTATTAAAATAGAAATCTATATTGTTATAAATATTTTCTAATTTCATCATATTTGAGCCATATTCAGTAAATAAAGTAAAAGAATTTCCAAAATATAGGTTATGCATCAATGGAAAAAAATAGATTAAAGAAATAAAAAAAAGTGGTATTAGGTATTTAAAATTAAAGATATTTATTTTTTCATAAAACGTCTTAATGATCATAATTAAAGCCACCGATAACACTAAATTTGGTCTAAGAAATACGGAAATTGCAAATAATAAATTCATTTTTAAATAATTCTCCCTAAAACTATGTAGAAAAATTGTAAGACCAGCTATAAAAAACATATAACCAAGAGGTTCAGGAAATAATCTGTATGCGTGTCTGATATACTGATAGTAACTAATACCAAGATGATGAAGAAATGGTATTAGCAAAAAAGATAAAGTCATATAATACCCTACTTTTTCACCAAACTGATTTATTAAAAATTTATTTATAATTTTTGGTAAGAAAAAGAGTGTGAAGAAATATAGATAATAAAAATCACCTGATATTAATTGATTTAAAAATAAAAAATACCTTGAACCTGGAGTAAAATAAAATACATCTTCACCAGCTCTTAAAAAATCTAAAATCTTTAAATTTGCAAAACTCTCGAAAAGTATATGAGCGCTATTTATATAAAAAGAGCCATCTCCCCCTTCAAAACCAAAAAAGTAGAAATTAAAAAGATTAAAAACATTAAACCAATTATCAAATCTTGATATATAAAAAATTATAAAAGTACTTACTAATACAGGTATATAGATTTTTAATTCTCTAGAACTTATTTTTTTATAATTTAAATTAATAATTAGAAACACCAAAAAAACTATAAATATTATTTCATCAAAAAATTTAGAATAAGTTTTTTCTGAGGATAAAATTTGTAAATTATGGTTAGGTAAATTAAAACCAGTAAAGCTTTTTATAGTTTTGTTTATACATTTGTTATCTTCATGGTGAAGACCTATAAATTTTGAGTTGATTGTTTCAATGTACCCTAATCCTTTGAAACAGAAAGAGTCAATATGTTCTAGGTTTTGGTACTCTACATAATAGGGTGTATCTAGTTTAAATATATTTCGATAATTTACATTGCCTGAGCTTGAATTAACAAAAGACATTCTAGCATCAGCTAAGTTTTGGAAGTTGATTTTTGCAACTTTTCTTGAATAGGTATTCTTAGTATTAAATACTAACTGATCTGGAGAAAGATAGTTATTTTTAATATCATTATTATAAAAACAATCTAATGTGTTTAAATAACACTCTTTTGCGTTATTTTTATAATAATCTTCAATAAAAGAAAACCTGTCTATGCCTAAAAGTTCAATATACTGTTTTTCATTTTGATAATTTATTTTTAAAGGTCCACTTTTTTCTACAATAATTTTTTTTTCATTAATAATTGAAAATATAAGTATTAGAATGGCCAATATTGATAGGTTAATTCTATTTAGTTTTTTTTGTGGGAGATAAATTAATGTGATGCTAATTATAATAAATATCACACCTTTAAAAAATAATTCGCTATCAATAAACCTTAATAAAATGAAGGTGATTATAATAAAAAAAATATTTGGATTGAGTATTTTATTCACAATTCATAAATTAAATTTGAAATTTCAAAATAATTTTTTTTAGCTTATTAGTTTTTTTGTATTATTGCTAATAAATATGTAAAAATTTGATTTAAAAATCTGCAAATAACTCAGCAAATATACTTAGGTCGACATATTCTATAAATAACTCACTAGCTGCTGTTACCCCTTCATCTTGCATCAGCTCTCCCATCGCTAATTCACCTAAAAGCTCGAATGCATATAAAATACTTTCTTCGCCCTCATATTTAATAGCTTGATTTAATTCATCATTACACTTATAAGCAAAAACATTTGTCATATAATCAGCAACTCTTATATTTGCCATTTCAACATCTTCCGCGGTAAGATTTGACATTTGATTTAACTGAGGATGAAATGAAATAGTTACATAAATCCATTTTACTAAATCTTTTTTTTCTTGGTTGGTTGTTTTAGTTACTAAACATTTAGCAAAATCATCTGTAAATGGTCCGGCATAGGCATTTAAATTGATTGATATTACAAATATATAAATAAATGAGGCTAGTTTTTTCAATTAATAATTATAACAATAATTATATTTTTCTAGAAGTTTAAAAAATAATAATAAAGAAAAAATCAGAAAAGGACCTCTACTGTCTCGACTATGATTTGGTTTCCCATCTCTTAGCCTCTACTGCTTCGGTCCTTTTCTTTGTTTTGGGAAGTTTCCTACCCTCTACATTTTTACTATAAAATACTTAATTTTTAATGGCAATATCAAAAACCAAAAAAATAAATTTTTCTGTTTATAATTTGTGAGTAAGTTTTTTCTTATTTTAAATTTGACAATTCATTAATTACATTTTGAACATGATTTTTTACTCTGACATTACTCCAGGTTTTTAGAATTTTTCCTTTTTCATTTATTAATACCGTAGTTCTAATTATCCCATAATATTCTTTTCCTAAAAATTTTTTTAATCCCCATGCATTGTATTTTTTTAAAACAATAGTTTTTTCATCAGACAATAATTCAAATTTTAATTTATTTTTTTCTTTAAATTTTTGATGACTTTCAATTGTATCTTTAGATACACCTACAACGATCGCATTATTTTCATTAATAATTTTAAGAGAATTGTTAAAGTCATTCGCTTCTATAGAGCAACCTTTTGTATGATCTTTAGGGTAAAAATACAAAATTATACGCTTGCCAAGATTATCACTCAATTGAAATGTCCCTGATGTACTTGGTAACTTAAAATTGGGTGCTTTCATCATCCAACAATATTAAATCTCATTTACTTTTTTAATTTATCTAGCAAATAAAATTCTATTGGTGAAAATTTATTTTTATTTTTAGCTATGTAATCATCCACTAACTTTATTTTATAGTCTTCCATTTCTATGACTTTGCGGATACTTAAGTCCACATAAAGAGAGCAAACTTCTGATGTAGCTGCTCTAAAATTTCCACTTTTGCTCACAATTTCCAATTGATATACAAATCTTTTTTTATCACGGTCTAAAAACAATAAATTAATATCAACTTCATCTCCTTCTTTAACCTCTTGGATATATTTAGTATGAGACTCCACAGCAAATGTTGATTTTTTTTCATTTTTTGCTGACTCTCCTCCCATTTGAAACCTATCAAGCAGCACATCCCATCCTTGATCAAATAAGTGGATATAAAAAGCCAAATTCATGTGGCCGTTATAATCTGTCCACTCGGGGATGATTTTTTCTGTTCTGAGATATATAGACATTGATTGATCTTATAAAAATTATTTAATATTAACATTGAAAAATTAAGTAATATTATTTTTTTTAAATAAATAAAGGAGAGCGCATGAGAATAGGTTTTATTGGATTAGGTAATGTGGGCGGGAAACTTGCAAGCAACCTTTTAGAAAATAATTTTCAATTATTAGTTTTAGATAAAAATAGCAAGTTAATGCATGAATTTGAGTTAAAGGGTGCAAATACATCTAAGTCAATAAAAGATCTTGTGGTAAATTCTGATATTTTAATCACTTGTCTTCCCTCACCCAAGGTATGTGCGGAAGTTTTAGAGTCCGAAGATGGAGTTATTGACACAATACAAAGAGGTCAAATTTGGATTGAGATGAGTACAACTGAAAATGGTCAGCTAAAAAAACATGCATCATTAATTCAGCAAAAAAATGCAATAGCTTTAGAGGCCCCTGTAAGTGGGGGTTGCCATAGGGCTGCAACTGGTAACATTTCTATTTTTGTTGGAGGAAGTAGAGAGGGATTTGATAAAGCTATGCCAGTATTAAAATGTCTTGGTAGAAAAATTTTGTATACAGGAGACTTTGGAAGTGCATCCATTCTTAAAGTTATTACTAATTATTTGGCTACTGTTCACTTAGTTGCATTGGGAGAAGCTTGGGCTATAGCAAGTAAATCTAATCTTGATTTAAACAAAACATACAAAGGAATTGCAGCTTCCTCAGGTAACTCGTTTGTCCATGAAACTGAGAGTCAGGTAATATTAAACGGTTCATATAATATAAATTTTACAATGGACTTAGTTGAGAAAGATGTAGGACTTTTTCAGGATCTCGCCACAAAACTTGGGATCGAATTAGAGATATCACCTTTGATTCTTGATATTATTAAAGATGCAAGAAAGAGGTTTGGTGATCGTGCATGGTCGTCAATGGTAGTTAAAAGGCTTGAAAATAAATACAATACCTCATTTAGAGCTGAAGGGTATCCTGAAGAGTTGATTGATTTAGAGGAAAAAAGCCTTGGTTATGAGATATGATTATTTTAAGTTTTTGTTAATATTTATCTATGAATTTCATAACTGATGTAATTCTTCCTTTAGCCTTAGCTTTTATTATGTTCACTCTGGGCTTGGGTTTGACATTCTCAGATTTTGCCAGAGTAATGAAGGCACCTAAAAATTTTATTATAGGTTTAATTAGCCAATTAATTTTTCTTCCAATAGTTGCTTTAATAATTGTTTTGGTTTGGCCACTTCAACCTGAATTAGCTATAGGTTTAATTTTAATTGCTGCAGCTCCAGGTGGAGTAACTTCTAATATTCTTACTTCTTTTGCTAAAGGGGATGTTGCTCTATCAATATCTTTAACTGCAGTGATGAGCCTTTTAAGTGTAATTTCTGTGCCTTTAGTTTTGGGGATATCGATGGGATTAATTTCTGACAATTCTTTGGGCTCAATCTCACTGACAGGAATAGCTATAAGTATGTTTTTGATAGTAACATTACCTGTTTTAATTGGAATGACTTTCAGAGCTAGCTTATCTTTTTTAACCAAGAGAATTGAGAAGTTTGCTAAAATACTTTCAACTGCTTTGTTTGTTTTAGTTTTGATTGGAGCTATTTTAGCTGAGAGAGAAAATTTAGTTGAGTATTTTGCTCAAACTGGATTGGTAGTCCTTTCTCTCAATTTATTAATGATGATAATTGCTTTTTACTGGGCAAAGATTTTTGGCACAGGAGCCTCACAACAAAAAGCTATTTCAATAGAATGTGGGCTTCAAAATGGAACACTAGCAATTTTTGTGGGCACAAGTGTTTTTGGTGGTGGACTGTATATCATACCAGCTGCTACATACAGCGTCATAATGTATTTAACGTCTTTAATTTTTATTTATTTTATCAGAAATCGTTAAATATAAATCTTATCTGCAAGTCCAAAACAAAGAATAGCCCAACCTATTGCTAGACCTCCTGTTGATAACCATCCTTCTCTTGAATATTGGTCAGTTCTTCCTAATTTATCAATCTCACCAGTGTAAAAAGCTGATATTGCTATAATGGTCATGATTATAAACATAAAATTAAAGAATGCCCATGTAGCCTCTGTGCCTCTAAATAAAATGTATAACTGCATTAAAACAGCGCCTACAATTACGGCGCCAGCAAACCTGGCAAAAAATGCTGCTGTCACATCAATTCCATATTTGCTTATGAAATTTTTGGTATTAAACAAACAGTTAAAGCCGTAAAAAGCATTCATCACTAAAATAATTAAAAAAATTACTAAATAAAATATTCCGTTAAAATTTCCTATCATATGAATCTCCCACCTTATATTTTATCAGATTTTTAACTTTAATGACTATGAATTATTATTTTTTTATGTCATGAATATTGAAATAAATTTATGATCGAACTTGATATATTTTCAGATACTGTTTGCCCGTGGTGCTATATTGGTAAAAAAAGATTAGACAAAGCTATTAGTAATCACAAAGATACAAAATTCAAACAAACCTGGAGACCTTTTCAATTGAATCCAGGAATGCCTCCTGATGGAATGGATAGGCAAGAATATTTAATTTCTAAATTTGGAAGTGCTGATGCAGCAAAGACAATTTATGACAATATCTATGATGAAGGACTTGTAGAAGGAATTAATTTTAACTTTGACTCTATTATGACAACCCCTAATTCCTTTAATTCACATAGACTTTTAGCTATAGCATATAAACAGGGTATACAAGAAAATGTTTTAGATAATTTATTTGAGTCTTATTTCTTAAATGGTGAAGACATAGGTGACCCCAATGTATTGTTGGATATAGCTATAAAACATAAAATTGGTGCTGAAGATTTTAAAAGTTATTTGTCAGATCAAGAAAATATTGAGCCACTCGCTAATGAAGAAATTCAAGCTAGAAAGATGGGTATAAATAGTGTTCCTACATTTATAATAAATAAACAAATTGTAATAAATGGTGCTCAGACATCAGAAAATTTTGAGATTATTTTTCAGAAGCTTAAAAATAGCTTAAATTAAAAATTATTAGTAGAAATGCTTTTTTTCTATATATTTTGTAAATGTCTTTAAAACTTAAAGATTTATCTCCATATTTAAACTTTGCAAAAAAACTTATAAATGAGTCAGAGAGAATAATAAAAAAAACGCCCTCAAATCGTCTAAAAATAGATTTCAAATCAGATAAATCACCAGTAACTAAAATAGACATGAAAATTGAAAAAGAATTACGATCAATGATTATTAAAAAATACCCGAGTCACGATATATATGGAGAAGAATATAAAAATAAATCAAATAACTCCCCATACGTATGGGTAATCGATCCAATAGATGGAACTAAAAATTTTATAAATGGAAACGGTAATTTTGGTACATTAATTTCTTTGTGTATTGATAGATCGCCAGTAATTGGAATTATTAACTGTCCTGATATAAAAAAAACATGGATTGGAATTAAAGACAATGGCGCTTTTTGTAATGGAAAAAAAATTAAGAAATCTCAAAATAATTTAAACTTATCTAAATTATATTTTAGTACATCTGGAATGACTGCTTTCAAATCAAATAATAAAAATAAAAAATATAATGCTCTGATCAAAAAAACTAAATATGCAACGTTTGGTGGTGATTGTGTGCAATACGGACTTTTAGCTGAAAAAAGAATACCTCTAGTAGTAGAGTCTTTCTTAAAACCTTATGATTATATCCCTTTAGTTAATATTGTAGAAGAGAGCGGTGGTATAATTAGCGATTGGAAAGGAAATCCTCTAAATTTTCAATCAAATGGTGATGTTGTTGCATCAATTTCAAAAAAAGCGCACCAACAATTTCTAAAAATTTAATATTTTCCAGAAATACAATTTAATATTAATTCTTGAAATCTTTCTACTGTCATCTCTAGTGGGTTTGCACCTGTGCTTGGATCCTCTTGTGCTAATGGCGCCAATTTAATCTCATCTCCCTCATTAACACCCATATCTTTAAGTGTTTCAGGTATCTCCATTTCTTTTTTTAATTCAATAATCCAATCAATTATACCCTCGAAGCCATTTTTAATATCTAGAAAGTTTGCCAATCTGGTAAATTTTTCTTCAATAGTGCTACGGTTATAATTCAAAACAAATGGCATAACTGTACCATTTGTTGTTCCATGATGAGTCTTGTATAAGGAATTTACTGGGTGTGTAATCGAGTGAATTGCACCTAGACCCTTTTGAAATGCAGCTGCACCCATCATAGAAGCTACTAACATATTTGATCTTGCCTCAACGTTATTTCCATTATGATAAACCTCTTGAATATTTTCTTTGACTAGTCTTAACCCCTCTAAAGCCGTACCCTCTGCCATTGGATGATAAAAAGGAGATGAATATGCTTCAATACAGTGTGCCAAAGCATCCATTCCTGTTCCAGCGGTAATACTTTTTGGTAAATTTAATGTTAAAGATGGGTCTAGTATCGCAATCTGAGGCAACATTTTTGGGTGAAAAATTATTTTCTTTTTATGATTTTCTTCATTTAAAAAGACAGCTGCTCTTCCCACTTCGGAACCTGTTCCTGCAGTCGTTGGTATGGCTATTATAGGTTTGATTACACTTGAGTCTGCTCTTGTCCACCAATCTCCAATATCTTCAAAATCCCAAAGTGGTCTTGATTGATGAGCTAAAAAAGCTATTCCTTTACCAGCGTCCATTCCAGATCCGCCACCTATGGCTATTACTCCGTCATGGCTACCCTCTAAAAAAACTTTTACACCATTAGTTACATTTGAACCAGTTGGGTTTCCTTGAACATCACTGTAAATTTGTGTATTTGATGAGAGGCCACTGTTGATTTCATCAATAATTGATGTTTGTAATAATCCAGGATCTGTAACAATTAAAGGATTTTTAATACCTAAAGTATCACAAGCTTCTTGTATTTCTTTTGATCTATCAACTCCAAACCAAACATTTGTTGGATAATTCCAATTCATATTTTGCATTTATAACCCTATTTATCCTCTCTCAAAATAACGACGGTGCTCCCAGTCATTTACAGACTTATCATATTCACTCTGCTCCCATTTTGCAGCATGAATATAGTGGTCTAAAACATCTGAACGGAAAATCTTTGGTAATAATTTTGATTTCTTAGCGAGTTCAATTGCTTCATAAAGTGTACCTGGAACATTTTTTGCCTTTCTATTTTGATATATATTCCCAGATAATGGTTCTTCAAGTTCTAATTTATTCTCAATTCCATACAGACCTGCTTGAATCAATCCAGCAAAAGCAAGGTAGGGATTAACATCCGCCCCAGGAACTCTGCATTCAATTCTTATTGAACTCCCATGTCCTGCTAATCTAAATCCAGCCGTTCGATTATCAATTCCCCAGGCGGCAGAAGTAGGAGCAAAGGAGGACTCTTGGAATCTTTTATAAGAATTTACGTTTGGAGCTAAAAAAATTGATAAATCTCTCAAAAATAAAATTTGTCCAGCTACATAGCTTTTAAAAATTTTAGACATACCATATTTGTCTTTAGTATCAGAGAAAATATTTTTTTTTGTTTTTTTATCGAATAAAGAATTATGAATATGGCAGGAACTTCCACAGAAATCTTGTTTGTATTTTGCCATAAAACTAACAGCACGATTATGTTTAAAAGCAATCTCTTTTGCAGCATTTTTAATTAAAATATGATTATCTGCCATACTAAGAGCATCAGTAAAAACTACATTAATTTCTTGTTGGCCAGGTGAGGCTTCCCCTTTTGTGCACTCAACATATATACCTGAGTCTAATAAACTATTTCTTAAATCTTGGTTAAAAGGCTCCTCTTTTGAAGTTTGAAATATCATATAATCTTCTATGTACCATGATGTTTCTTTGAGATTTTTATAATAGCTAGAATGTATATCTTCATAAGTTTGCTTAAAAAGAAAGAATTCTAATTCTGAACCTAACATTGGCTCAAATCCCATTTTATTAGCTTTTATGATTGCCTCTCTTAAAACTTGTCTTGTGGAATGCGAAACAGGAGTCTTTCCATCATGTTGAAAAGCATCACCAAGAATTAAAGCTGTTTTCTCTAACCATGGTAAAACTTTGATGGTTCTTTGGTCGGGCTTTACAGTCATATCTCCGTAGCCAGTCTCCCAAGAAGATGATTTAAATCCGGGAACTGTATACATGTCCATATCAACCGTATAAAGATAGTCACAAAAATGAGTTTCTTTGTGAACATAGTCTAAAAAAGCCTTACCTGTTACTCTTTTTCCCACTAGTCGACCTTGCATATCGGATAGAGATACTAAAACAGTATCAATCTCTTTAGATTTTATTTTTTTTTCTAATTCTTTAAAAGTAATGCTCATAATCGAAAACTAAATAATGAAATATTTTAACATATTATTAATAACTATGTAGCACAGCGTTCTAAACTACTTTGCGCATATGAAAACTCTGTGGTCTTGTAAATTGATCAAATGCTAATACTGAAAGTGAGCAACCGATACCAGTGTCTTTTACGCCAGTCCATGCAAGTGCCGGATCTAAGTAATCACATCTATTCATGAAGAAAGTTCCTGTTTGAACATTTTTTCCAAATTCTTTAGCAAACTCCAAATCTTTTGTCCAAATAGATGCAGTTAGTCCATAAGGGCTATCATTCATCAAATGTTTTGCTTCTTTATCATCATCTACGGGCATAATTCCAACAGCAGGACCAAAAGTTTCCTCCATCATGAATCTCATATCATGATTAACATCAACCATTACTTGAGGGCTAACATAACAATTATCTTCTCTGGATATTGTAAATTTACTCTCATCAATAAGACGTTTTGCTCCGCTGCTCTCCGCTTCATTTATTTGAGCTCTAATAAAATTAGCTGCTGATTGTCTTACTACAGGGCCTAAATTTGTGTCAGGTTTTGAGGGATCGTTTAAATTATAATTTTCAGTAATGCTTTTGAAGCCATCTATAAATTCTTTATAAATTTTTTTATCTACATAAATTCTTTCTATACCACAACAAGATTGACCAGAATTAAATAGTGCACCGTCTGCAAGGTTTTCAATTGCGTGTTTTAAATCAGCATCTGCTCTAACGTAGGCAGGGTCTTTCCCTCCTAATTCTAGACCAGCATTAATAAATCGTGTCCCTATATATTTTTTTACCTCCTGACCTCCTCTTACAGAGCCAGTAAAAACAACGTGAGCTATTCTTGAGTCAGAGATTATTTTTTCACAAGCTTTATGATCAGTATGAATAAATTGGAAAACACCTTCAGGTATCCCCGTATTTTCAAAAGCTTGAAAAATTAGCTCTGCACATCTTGGTGTTTGTGATGAATGTTTTAAAATTAAACTATTACCTGAAATTATAGCAGGAACAATTGTGTTAGTTGCAGTAATAATCGGATAATTCCATGGGGCCATTACAAAAATCACCCCAAGAGGTGTTTTGTATATATAGTTGTCAAATTCCTCGTTTTGAGTAGCTGGAAGATTTTGTAATGAGTCTTTCGCAATATCTACCATATGTCTTGAGCGCTCTTCAAAGCCTCTTAATTCTCCTGCACATTGAGATATGGGCCTTCCAATTTGCCAACAAATTTCCTTTGATATTTCATCTTTAAGAGCGATTAAGTTATCAATAAATTTATTAACAATATTAATTCGGTCATCAAGAGATGTGTTTTTCCAAATTTCAAAACTTGTTGAGGCTTTATCTATGACTGTATTAATTTTACTATCTGAGGCTAATTCTCTCTCTAAATAAATAGTATTATTTATGGGTGTAATTGTTTTTTGAATACTCATCAGTCCTCCAATTATTATTTATTATAATGTATTTGATGAGTTCCTGAAGAGGTTTTATTTTCTCGCGGCTAAAATTAATAACCGCGAGTATTTATTATTTTTTCTTAGCGATTCATCTTAGCTATGACTTCGCCTGGAAAAGCAATTGCGATACCATACTGATATATTATCGATCTAAACTCTTGTACATCCTCCCAAGTCTCAGATGCTTGTCCATGAAGCTGCAAGCCAACTGGAGTTTGATAATGTTCGCTTAAAAAATAAAAGACATTATCGGTAACACCTTTCGAAGGGTCAGTTAAATCTACAGGCTCAAAACCTTTAACGATAGAATAAGAGTTTAATCTATCATCACCAGATAAAGAATGTTTATCATGCAAAAACTGATGATGGCTTTGTAAGATAGATTCAACTTTCTCTACATCTGCAGATGGAACTTTTAAAGTTACAGCAAAAGAGTTTGGCTGCATATGTCCATTTGCAAAAGCTAATGATGAAAAAATCGTAAAAATCAAAGTAATAAAAATTTTATTCATTATGTGCCTTTCTATTAACAAAAATAAATTTAAAATTTAAATGAGAATAAACTTTTATACTTTTTGGAGATTTATTAAATGTTTTAAAGGAAATTTAAGATGTCTTTTTAGCATACCTAGACATAAAATTTTCAGCTAAGCCTTTGAGTAAACTTAATTGTTTAAGTCTTGAAACTCCATCAACTATTCCATCAACTGATTTGCTGATAAAGTTTTTGGTAGCAATATCTTTTTCTGACTTATCGTTAAGCCAATAAATTAATGTTGCGAGATAAATCATTGAAAGTAAACCTCGCTTTGAATAGTAACTAAAATCATTTGATTTATCACCTGATAAACCCCATATAAAGTCACTATTTTCGTGAAGCATTTTAATAGACATTAATATGTTACCAGGTCTCAAAAGAAATTTTAGCATTTCAGGTAATGCTTTTTTGAGATGGCTGTTATTTTCAAATTTTAGCTCCATGATTGTTTTAATTTTATCTCTAGTTTTCAATCGTGAGTTGTTGAAGGAGTTGTAATTCTTCTCAACTTGAATGTTATTTTGAGCAATTATAAATTTTAAGACATCATATTCAAAAGATGGAAATAATTTTGCTAGAGCAGATGTTGATATTCTTTGCTTTTTTGCGCATTGTAAGAGAGTTTCTCTGGACCAACCAAATTTAGGCACTTCATTAATAAATAAGTTAGCTAATTTTTCTTGCTTTGACTTCATATTTATATATAAATTACGCCTTTATGAGGTTACTAGATTGGCAATAGAAGTTCAAGTCAGAGATAATAATGTTGAGGCTGCTATACGCGTACTCAAAAAAAAGCTTTTAAGAGAGGGTATTTTCAAAGAATTAAAGTTAAGAAAAAATTATGAAAAACCATCAGAAAGAAAACTTCGTGAAAAAGCCGAATCAATTAAAAGATTTAAAAAACTTATGCGTAAGAAGAAATTTGACTAATTCTCCAGTCCTTTAATTATATCTTCACAAACTTTCTTAGCATCTCCAAATAACATCAAGGTGTTGTCTCGGAAAAATAATTCATTTTGAACACCTGCATATCCACTAGCCATACCTCTTTTAACGAAAAATACTTGTCCAGCATTTTCTACATCTAAAATAGGCATACCATAAATGGCACTAGTCTTATCAGTTTTTGCAGCAGGGTTAGTTACATCATTAGCACCAATCACAAATGCAACATCAGTCTCAGAGAAATCTCTATTAATTTCATCGAGTTCTAGAACTTCATCATAGGGAACATTTGCTTCTGCAAGTAACACATTCATGTGTCCCGGCATTCTACCAGCTACAGGATGGATTGCGTATCTTACTTCTGCACCTGCAGCTTTAAGTAAATCACCCATCTCTCTCAGTGCGTGTTGTGCTTGAGCAACAGCCATTCCGTAACCAGGAACAATGATTATTGTTTTGCTATTTTTCATCATAAAAGCAGCATCAGCAGCGTTACCTTGTTTTGCTTGACGATCATCTTTTACTCCGCCAGCACTAGCTGCTTGTTCACCACCAAATCCTCCAAGTAAAACGTTTAAGAAAGATCTATTCATTCCCTTGCACATTATGTAACTCAAGATAGCTCCTGACGAACCAACCAGTGCGCCGGTAATAATCAATAAGTTATTAGATAGAGTAAAGCCAATTCCAGCAGCGGCCCATCCGGAATATGAGTTTAACATTGAGACAATAACTGGCATATCTGCTCCTCCAATTGGAACAATTAAAAGTACCCCGATAACAAATGAGGCAAAAACGATAAGCCAAAATAATTCTTGGTTTTGATCGATGCAAAACTTAACAATTAAAGCAATAATTCCTAAACCCAAAAGTAAATTAATAAAATGTTGACCTTTGAAAACTAAAGGATTTCCTGAGACAAAACCTTGGAGTTTTCCAAAAGCTATAATAGATCCTGTAAAAGTCACAGCACCTATTGCTGTTCCAATTGACATTTCTATTAAACTTCCCATCGGAATAGATCCAACAGTACCTATATTAAAGGCACTAGGATTGTAATATGCAGAGGCAGCAACAAATACAGCAGCTAATCCTACCAAGCTATGGAAAGCAGCAACTAATTGTGGTAATGCAGTCATTTGGATTTTAACTGCGATTGATGTTCCAATCAAACCACCTATTAAAAAAGCTATTCCAATTTCTTTATAGCTAAGTACACCAGGATTGGACAGTGTTGTGACTATGGCTATAGTCATCCCTAAAATTCCTAAAAAATTTCCTCTCCTTGCAGTTGAAGGATGTGATAACCCTCTAAGAGAAAGTATAAATAAAACCGATGAAACTAAATATGCTGCAGTTGTTAAAGTTGACATTTTTTACCTATTGTTTCTTCTTAAACATGGAGAGCATTCGATTTGTTACAACGAACCCCCCAAATATGTTAACGGCAGCAAGAGTTACAGCAACTAAACCAAAATATTTAGAAATGTTACTATCAACAGGACCTGCGGCCAATAAAGCTCCAACAATAATTACAGACGAAATAGCGTTTGTGACACCCATCAAAGGACTGTGTAAAGCTGGGGTAACGGACCAAACTACATAATAACCTACAAAACAAGCCAATACCAAAACAGTTATACCAAAAATAATAAAGTCACTATGGCCTCCAGATGTTTCGGCCACACTAGATGCTAACTGGCTTGCTTCATTTGCAATTTGTTGTGCTTTGTATGATAAACTTTCTAATTGATTTGAAATTTCTGACATAGTAACTCCTTTTTATTTTATTAAAATCTTTCCAGCTGAGCAAATCATTGTAGCTTTAATAATTTCATCACTTTTATTAATCATAGATTTTTTCTTATCTTCAAAGTTCATTAATTTTAAAAAGTTAGAAATATTTTTTGAAAAAAGGCTTGAGGCATTATTTGCAACTCTGCCAGGAACGTTGGCGTGACCTACAATCTTAAGACCATTTTTGGAAACGACTTTTCCAACTTGGCTAAATTCGCAGTTCCCACCTGACTCTACAGCTAGATCAACAATAACTGAACCATTTTGCATGTTCTCTAACATTTCTTTTTTTAAAATTAAAGGCGCTTTTCTTCCGGGTATTTGAGCAGTACATATTACAATATCCATTGTCTTTAGAGTTTCGGCCAATAAAGCCTCTTGTTTCTTTTGGTACTCCGCACTCATTTCTTTTGCATAACCACCCTTCGTTTCAGCATTCTTTGACTCCTCATCCTCGACCATAACAAATTTACCACCAAGACTCTCAACTTGCTCTTTTGAGGCAATTCTTACGTCTGTGGCAAAAACAATAGCACCTAATCTTTTAGCAGTTGCTATAGCTTGTAAACCTGCAACACCTGCACCTATGACTAAAACATTTGCCGGAGTAACTTTACCAGCAGCCGTCATAAATAATGGTAATACTCTGTTAAATTCTTGAGCAGCATCTATAACCGCATGATATCCTGCTAAATTTGCTTGAGAGGACAAAATATCCATATCTTGAGCTCGAGTAATTCTTGGGACTAATTCTAAAGCAAACGCTGAGATTTTTTTTGAATTTAAAATTTTAATACTGTCTTGGTTGTTCTGTATACTGATTTGAGAAATAACCATAGAATTATTTTTTATGAATTTAGATTCATCTGGGGTTGGGCAATTTATTTTTAAAATAATATCAGCATTCTTAAAGACTTCTTTTGAGGTGGATAGAGTCGCTCCAGACTCTTTATAAGATTTATCATTAAAGCCTGAAAGTGAACCTGCTCCCTTTTCAATAAATACTTGGTGACCAGCTTTTACATAGTTTTTTACATCATCAGGAGAAATAGAAACTCTATTCTCAAACTTTTTTTTTTCTTTAACTGCGCCTATTATCATTAACTTGTTCCTTTTAGAAGGTATGTTGTATATCAGATAAATCTAATTTGTTAAGTCTAAGATTTATAAAATTTATTGGAAATTTGTTGAAAGTGATCATAAACCGGCAAATTTGAATGCTTTTTTTTGATTGGTTTCAACATTTTTAACTGAAAAATCTTTAATTAAGTCATGAAAAAGCTTGTACCAATTTATTTCAGCTTTCAAATGAATAAAGATTGACCCCAAACCAACCGCTGCTCGATCCATAAATACAAACTCTCTTGGAGGTTTAACTCCTCCATATTTTTTGAGCTCTTTATGGACTTCGCTAGCTATTTTAGCTCCATAGATACCACTATCTGAGTCTTGTATTTTTCGAACCTCATTTTTTAAGATTGGATCATACAAGAATAAAGCCCATTTATTTAAAACATTCATTAATTTATCATCAATGTCTTTAAACCCCCATACTTGATAAGCGGTTTTTATCTTTTTGTTATCTTTTTCTTTTAGAGCAAAATAAAGGTCTATTACACCTTTGACAAATTTTGGAGGAAATATCCTTACACAGCCATAATCAAATAGATTAATATTGTTTTTATTATCTACTGAGTAATTACCTAAATGTGGATCTCCATGAATTATACCGTATTTATAAAAGGGTAAGTACCATGCCATAAATAATTTTTTTGCTAATTCATTTCTAGTTTTTTGTGATGCATTTTTGTATTCAATTAATTTTTTGCCATTAAGAAATTCCATAACTAAAAGTCTGTTTGTAGATATTTTTTCGTAAACATTTGGAATTTTGATATAAGAGTTATTTTTATGAATAAATTTAAAAATTTTTAAATGTTTATTTTCTAAACTATAATTTAATTCTTCTTTTAGTCTTGCTTCTATTTCTTTATAGATCTCTCTAATTTGAATTGATTTATTATAACTAGAGTAAATTTTAAATATAATTTTTAATTGATTTAAGTCAGCTTCTACTGCTGAGGACATATCAGGATATTGTAGCTTACACGCAACATAATCATTGGTTTTCAATTTGGCCTTATGAACCTGACCCAAAGAGGCAGCAAAACTTGCTTCTTGATTAAATTCTTTGAAGTTATTTTGCCAATTTTCACCTAATTCAGCTTTCATTCTTCTTTTTACAAACACCCATGACATCGGAGGAGCATTTGACTGTAATTCAGCTAATTTTCTCGCATACTCTTCAGGCAGTAAATCAGGAATAGTAGCGCTGAGTTGTGCCACCTTCATCAAAGGTCCTTTTAAATTACCCAAGATCTCTGTGATTTGAGCAGCATACTTTTGATCGTTCAAATCAAAATTTAAATATTTTTTTCCTGCAAATTTTGTAGCCAAAGAAGTCATGGAAGTTGTAACTTTTGAGTACCTTTTTACTCTTGATACTAAATTATTTTCTTCTTTCATTTTAAACTAGATACTTTTTTCAAACTCATCTATCAGACCTGAAATCATTGAGAGTCCCTTTTCCCAACTATTTTTTTGTTTTAAATCCACGTTAAATGGTTTTAAAACCTCACTATAGTGTTTCGAGCCACCACTTTTTAAAAGATTAATGTAACTTTCTTTAAAGTTTGGTAGGCCCTCATCATAAAGTTGAATCAAAATATTTACTAAGCAATCTCCAAAAGCATATGCATAAACATAAAAAGGAGTATGAATAAAATGAGGTATGTATGTCCAAAAATATCTATATCCATCTGTTAATTCAATATTAGGCCCAAGACTTTCTGATTGTGTTTTCATCCAAAAATCACAAAGTTGATCAGATGATAATTCTCCTTTTTTTCTCTCATTGTGAACTAACTTTTCAAATTCAAAAAATGATATTTGCCTGACAACAGTGTTAATCATGTCTTCTATTTTTGATGCTAAAAGATATTTTCTTGCACTCTTATCACTATCTTCAAGTAATGTTCGAAAAGTCATCATCTCTCCAAAGACACTTGCGGTCTCTGCTAGAGTAAGTGGAGTGCTGGATAACAACAAACCTTGTTTGGCAGACAAATATTGGTGACATCCATGTCCAAGTTCATGAGCTAATGTCATTACATCTCTGGTTTTACCGTGGAAGTTTGTCAAAATATAAGGGTGAATTGAAGGGATTGTAGAAGCTGCAAATGCTCCTGGAGATTTACCAGATTTCAACTCAGCATCAATCCAACTGTTATTAAAAAATAATAATACGATATCTTTAAAACTCTCATCAAAGTTAGCATATGAGCGGATTACAATATCTTTTGCCTCGGACCAATTTATCTTTTTATTTGGTGAGTCAGGATAAGGCGCGTTTCTATCCCAATAATTTAGTTTTTCTTGATTAAAAAGTTTTGCCTTAATTTTATAGTAACGATGTGAGATATTCTTGTAGTTGGAAGTAACACTATCAGTTAGTGCGTCGACAACTTTATTTTCAACATTATTCGCTAAATTTCTTGAGTCTGTTGGAGATTTGTATTTTCTCCACTTATCATTAGTAATTTTATCTTTTGCAAGAGTGTTTGTAATAAAAGAAAAAGTTTTTACATTCGATTTAAAAACATCTTCAATGCTTTTTGCTGCTTTTTTTCTGGTAGTTGCTTTATGATCAGATAATAAATTTAAAGCTTCTGAACTATTTAAATCTTTATCATCGATTTTAAATTTTAAATCATTTATTTGTTCTTCAAAGAATCTCACCCATGAAGAGTTAGAGGTTAAATTCTTGTCAAGGAAAATCATCTCACTTTTTTCATCAAGTTGATGTTGTTTATATCGACGAATGTTAATTAACCAATTTTTATATTTGCCAGCATTTAATAAAAATTTTTCAAATTCTGGGTCTTTTGTAGCATTTATTTCGTTTGTAAAAAAAATCAAGTTTGACGATATCTCTGTAAGTTTTTCATTTATGCCTTGATAGAATTGAACCGTCTTTTGGTCACTCATATTTGTTGCGTATATCAAAAAAGCGAAATTTCCGATCTTGTCACCAAGTTCATTACCGTCTTCATACTCTTTTATGATGCTTTCGAGATTTTGAGCTTGATTAACTAATTGACCTTTATATTTTTTGTTGAAAGATTTAGAAAAATTTCTAAATTTTTTGAGATCAAGATTAATTCCTTCGTCTTTTATAGAAGAGTAAAAATCTCCTAAATTCCAGTTCGGCAATTTCTCAGTCATCTAAACTATTTTTTTTAAATTGTTCTATTTGTTCTTTTGTTGCTTCTGATTGATATTTACTTTTCCATTCAGAGTAAGCCACTCCATAAATAATCTTTCTTGATTCCTCATAGTCTAGATCATAGTTTTCCTCTTTTGCATATTTTACATACCATTTTGATAAACAATTTCTGCAAAATCCACTAAGATTCATCAGGTCAATATTTTGTACATCAGTCCTTTCTCTTAAATGATTAATTAAATGATCAAGCACGTTGGCTTTAATTTTGTATTCTTGTTCTTTTGATATTTTACTCATGGTAATTTACTAATATCATGTTATTTATTAATTTCTAAACAAATCAAATGAAACTTAGAAACCGTAAAGCCAAAATTGTTGCAACATTAGGACCAGCCTGTGAGACTGAAAAAGCTATTGAGAAATTATTTTTATCTGGTGCTGACGTATTTCGTCTTAATTTTAGTCATGGTGACCATGAGGATCACAAAAAAAAAGTTAAAATTATTAGAAATTTAGAAAAAAAATATGATCGTTATATTTGTATTTTAGGTGACTTACAGGGTCCCAAATTTAGAGTTGGTAGATTTCTAAATGTCAAAGAACAGCTAAAAAAAAACCAAATATTTACTTTTGATCAAAATAAAAAAAATGGTGACAGTTCTCGAGTCTACTTGCCTCACAAAGAAATTTTCAAATCTATAGCAATCGGACAAAGGCTGTTAGTGAATGATGGTAAGGTAAGATTAAAAGTAAAATCAAAATCTGCTTCTGCAATTAAATGTGTTGTCACAGATGGTGGAGAAATTTCTAATAACAAAGGATTAAATATTCCAGATACAAAACTTGATTTAAAAATAATTACTCCAAAAGATAAAAAAGATTTAGAGCTAGCTATTAAACTTGATGTTGATTGGATAGCTCTTTCATTTATTCAAACTACAAAAGATTTATTAACAGCAAAAAAACTTATTCCTGCAAAATTTAAAGTAATGGTTAAAGTAGAAAAACCCTCTGCTATGAAAGAAATTGAGTCGATAACTGAAAATTCTGATGGAATAATGGTTGCTAGAGGAGATCTGGGTGTTGAAACCAACCCAGAAGATGTGCCAATTCATCAAAGAACAATGGTCGCTGCTTGCAGGAAATACGGAAAGCCATGTATTGTTGCAACCCAAATGCTTGAGAGTATGATTGACTCACCTACTCCAACAAGGGCTGAGGCCTCTGATGTCGCTACAGCGGTATTTCAAGGAGTAGACGCTGTAATGTTATCTGCAGAGTCAGCTGCTGGTAATTATCCCAAAGAGTCTGTAGAAATGATGAATAAAATTATTAAACGCGTTGAAAGTGATCCTAAATATTTAGCTAATATACAAAATTATAATTTGAATATGGTAAAAACATCAACAGAGGCTATAGCTACTGCGGCACTTGAAGTAGCCACCATTGCCGAATGCAATTGTATTGCAACATTTTCTCAATCAGGAAGATCTGTTTTAAGAGTCGCAAGGATGAGGCCTGATGTGACCTTAATAGGATTAACAACTAATAAAAAAGTTGCTCGTCAAAATGCTTTAACTTGGGGTACTTTTATGGATGTTGTAGATGAAATTTCATCATCAACTGAGATGGTTGACCGTGCCTGTAAAATAGCAAAGGTAAGAAAAATTCTAAAACATGGTGAAAAAATAATAATCACAGCTGGAGTGCCTTTTGGAAAAGTTGGAAATACAAATATTCTTCGAATAGCTAAAATTATTTCTAATAGTAAATTAACTTAATTTAGAACAAGCAGTTTTAATTCTTTGGCAGGCATCCTCTAATATTGAGTCAGAGGTTGCATAAGATATTCTAAAGAAACCCTCTAGCCCAAATGCAGAACCTTGTACACCTGCAACACCCACCTCTTCAAGAAGATAATCCATAAAGTCACCATCAGTTAAGAGTTTTTTACCAGACTCCGTTGTCTTACCTAAAACTCCTTTACATGAAGCAAAAACGTAAAAAGCACCCTCTGGAGTTCTACAAGACAACCCAGGTGTTTCATTTAAATGTTTTACAACTAAATTACGCCTTCTAAGAAAAGATTCATTGTTTGATATGATAAAACTTTGATCTCCATTTAATGCCTCAACAGAAGCCGCCATTGATATTGATGCTGTTGAAGATACGTTTTGTGATTGAACTTTGTTCATTGCATTGATGAGACTGACTGGACCTGCTGCGTAGCCTACTCTCCAGCCTGTCATACAATAAGACTTGGATAATCCATTCATTGTTAATGTTCTTTCTTTTAAAAATGGGCAAACTTCAGCTATTGTTTTGAAATCATTGGTGTCGTAAACAATCTTTTCATAAATATCATCAGATAAAATATAAATATTTTCATAACTTTTAAGAACATCTCCTATAGCAACCAATTCCTCTTTGCTATACATAGATCCAGTCGGATTACTTGGGCTATTTAGCATCAGCCATTTTGTTTTTGAAGATATATTTTTCTCCAAATCCTCAGGTGTGATTTTAAAACCATTTTGCTCACCACACTCAACTATGATGGGTTTTCCATCATTTAAAATTACAATATCGGGGTAACTCACCCAATATGGAGCAGGGATTATAACTTCATCACCTTGATTAATAGTTGCTGAGAAAGCATTATAAATTATATGCTTTCCACCAACTCCAACTGTAATATTACCAAGTTCATAATTTAAGTTATTATCTCTTTGAAATTTTTTTTGAATTGCGACTTGCAGGTCTGGTGTTCCTTTACCTGGTACATACTTAGTAAAACCCATATTTATGGCCTCAATAGCTGCGCTTTTAATGTGATCAGGTGTATCAAAATCTGGTTCTCCGGCTGCTAAAACAATCACATCCTTACCAGCTCTTTTTAGTTCTTGGGCCTTCATATTGGTAGCTATTGTTAATGATGGTTTTATGTTATTTACTCTATTTGAAATCATTTTTTTTATTTAGTTATCTATAAACTTATTTATAAATTTCTACAAGTATGCCATTTAAAATAGTAAGTGAAAATAAACCTAAAGGAGATCAGCCTCAAGCAATTAAAAAATTAATTGATGGTTTAGAAAAAAGGAAACAAAGCCAAGTATTATTGGGTGTAACCGGCTCTGGAAAAACATTTACAATTGCAAATGTTATTGAAAAATATAACAGACCAACATTGATTATGGCTCCAAATAAGACCTTGGCTGCTCAATTATATGAGGAGTTAAAAGTATTGTTTCCTAAAAATGCAGTTGAGTATTTTGTGAGTTATTATGATTATTACCAACCAGAAGCTTATGTACCTCGATCAGATACATTCATAGAAAAAGAGTCCTCTATAAATGAGCAAATAGATCGTTTTAGACACTCAGCAACTAGATCATTAGTAGAAAGAGAAGATGTAATTATTGTAGCAAGTGTTTCATGTATATACGGCATAGGGTCCGTTGACTCTTACTCTAAAATGACTTTAGAGATAAAAAAAGGACAGAACATTAATTTAATGGAGTTCCTGAGAGAATTAGTAGAGTTACAGTATAAAAGAAATAATATTGATTTTAGAAGAGGTATGTTTCGAGTAACTGGAGATCGGGTTGATATTTTTCCTGCGCATTTAGAGGATATAGCTTGGAGGATAAGTTTTTTTGGAGACGAGGTGGAAGATATTAAAGAGTTTGATCCTCTCACAGGTGAATTCATTCAAAGCTTCGAAGAAGTAAAAATCTTTGCAAATAGTCATTACATTACTCCAAAACCACGATTAGAGAACGCTATTAAAGAAATTAAAAAAGATTTAAAAATAAGACTAGAGGAGTTTGATAATGAAAAAAAGTTGCTTGAATTTCAAAGATTAAAAGAGAGAACTAATTTTGATTTGGAAATGATACAGGCAACGGGAACATGTTCAGGAATTGAGAATTATTCGAGATATTTAAGTGGAAGACAACCTGGTGAACCACCACCAACTCTATACGAGTTTATTCCAGAAAACTCGCTTCTTATAATTGATGAGTCTCATGTATCCGTGCCTCAAATAAATGGAATGTATAAAGGTGACCGATCTAGAAAAAAAACTTTATCAGATTATGGATTTAGACTTCCATCTGCATTGGATAATCGACCTTTAACTTTTGAAGAATGGAATATGATGCGTCCGCCTACTATTTTTTTATCTGCAACTCCTGGCCCATGGGAATTGAATGAAGTCGAAAATGAGTATGTTGAACAAATCATACGGCCCACAGGTCTAATTGATCCTGAGTGTGTGATCAAAACAACTGTCAATCAAGTGGAAGATTTGATGGGTGAAATTAAAATAACACTAAATAATAAAAATAGAGTATTGATTACAACTCTTACAAAAAAAAATGCTGAGGACTTAACCAATTACTTAAAAGAACATAATTTAAAGGCTGAATATATGCATTCTGATGTTGAGACTATTGATAGAATAAAACTTATTCGATCTTTAAGAATTGGGGAAATTGATATTTTAATTGGTATTAATTTACTTAGAGAAGGACTAGATATTCCTGAGTGTGGTTTAGTCGCCATTCTTGACGCCGACAAAGAGGGTTATTTAAGGTCAAAAACTAGTTTGGTCCAAACTATAGGTCGTGCAGCCAGAAATATAGATGGAAAGGTGATTTTATATGCAGATGTATTAACTAAAAGTATTAAAGCAGCTCTTGAGGAAACAAAATACAGAAAAAATAAACAAATTGAATTTAATAAGAAAAATAACATTACCCCTCAATCAGTGAAAAGAAATATTGGTGAAATTATCGAGAGCATCTATGAAAAAGATAGCTATACTGTGGGTACATCTGAAATTGATAAATTGAGTCCTAGTAAATTTGAAAAACATGTTCAAAAATTAGAGAAAAAAATGTTATCTGCAGCTGAAAATTTAGATTTTGAAAAAGCTGCAATGTTCAGAGATGAGATAAGGAAACTTAAAAAAGATCAAATGGGTGTGAATTGATTGAGAGTTTATTAGGAGTATTAATAAGTCTTGCTCTATTAATATGGTCATGTGATTTTGCAATAAAAAATTCAATATTAGTCTCACACGTTTATAAAATTAGGCCAATCCTTGTTGGAATATTTATTATAGCTATTGGCACTTCCCTCCCTGAGTTTGCAGCAACATTTCAAGCATTAAAGTTAAATTCTGTGGGAATAGTAGCAGGCAATCTTGTTGGAAGTAATATTGCAAATATTTTATTGGTAGGGGGTATCATGTTATATCCCATTACTAGGTTAGTAACTGAAAAAAGGGATAAAAGTACTTTTTTATTTTTTTTAATTTTTTCAATCGTTTTTTTTATTTTCATTATATTTAATTTTAATATTGGCTACATGTACGGTATTTTACTTTTTGGATTACTTTGTTTTTTTATTTATTTTGAATTAAAAAAACCAGTTGATGAAACTAACACAATATCCGAGATAAAACATCCTTCATCTTTTTTTATTATTTTAAAAATAATATTAGCATTTATAGCTTTATTTTTTAGTTCTAAGTATTTTATTGTTTATGCAAAAGATTTAACTAGCATATTTGGTGTTGCAGAAACTACGATTGGAATAACAATTGTTGCTTTTGGTACTTCTTTGCCTGAGGTAATTGCAACAATTTTATCAATTGTGAAAAAACAAAATAATTTGGCAATTGGAAATATTCTTGGATCAAATATAGCCAACATATTTGGAATAACGATTATTGCTGTGCTAATCAATGGAAGTATAAATTTTTATGAATTACTTAGTCAAATTGATAAATGGCTATTTTTAGTGACTTCTTTATTATTTTTTATAATTATTTCTTTAAAATTAGCTGGAAAATTAATTTCTCTTAGCTTTATATTAGCCTATATGATCTATTTTGTGTTCCTATATTTGTAGAATGAATAAATGAAAAAATTAAAAGTCCTAATACCCATAGCAATACTTTTAATATTAGTGATTTTATTTGGACTTAGTTTTCTAAGATTGCCTATGAATATTTTATCTCAAGAAATGGTCGAAAGAGAAACTAAAGGTTTTGTTACATTGAACAGTTTATCAAATCAAACTTTAAAAATTATGCCTAAACCAATTCTCTATATAGATAATTCAAATTTCAAAATTAATCATTATTTAATCCAAACTGATTTTGCAGCTTCTGATATTGAAATTTCTAGATCTATTTTTAACGCAGATGATATTTCAATTACACTCAACCAAGCAAGAATAGAAAATATAAATTCAAATTTTGTTAATAATGTGATTTTACTAGAGGGTGATATCGATAATTTAAAATTAAAGATCTCTAACGAGGACAATAATACAAGAATAATATCAAATAAATTTAAATATAAAGACTCTGATTTATATTTTGATATTTATACAACTGACTCAGAAATAAATAAAATTAATTTTTCCATAGAAAATCTGGAAATAGATGAACTAGTATTACTTTTAGGGGAAAATTACCAGGAGGTTTTAAAAAAAATAAATTTTCAAAGTCTTGACATAAAAGGTGAATATGTAAGAGAAAATTTAAATATTGAAGACCTAGTTATTACTTTAGCTGACAAATCACAAATTAATATTGAGGGTAATATCAATTTAAGCAATTTAATTAGTTCTGATTTATCAATTAGAGGTCAAAATATCTCTTCAGATAATTTATTTCAAATGATTAGTAATATAAATATTTTCAATGAAATTATAGACATTCCTCAAGGAATAATTGAAACTTTTGATTTAAACTACAATTCAAATAATTTAACTATAAATAAAATCTTGTATGTCTCTGATCAAGGAACAAACTTAGATTTAAACGGAACTATTGAAAATCTTGATTTTTATAATGCTAACTTTAATGCTAGTCTTAACTCTAGTTCCAAAAATGACTTATCAGTATTATTAGAATTTTTACCTTATTCTGAACTGGTAAAGCAATTTGAATTTGATGAAATTGAATTATCCAGCAATTTCGCAAATAATATTTTTACAATTGATCAAATAAATATAACTAATAAGGATGAAAATATTATTCAAATTAGCGGCACTTATGAGCTTGATGATATCAATAGTCTACAATTAGATTTTCAATTAAACAGGTTTAGACAATTTGAGTTAATTCCATCTGACTCATTAATTAGATTATTAAAAACATTAAATACGGAACATATCAACGCGAGAGGTCTTATAAATGGCTCAAATTTAGCTATTGAAGATCTTCAATTTATTAATTTGGAAGGTTCGAATTTATTGATTGACGGTAATTTAGATCTTAATAATTTTAATAATGCCTCTTTGAATATTGGAATTGAAAATTTAAATAAAACAGAACTATTAAAAATCATCTCTGAATTAACTGAAAAAGATTTTACGAACATTGTAGATCTTGTTGACTTTGATTATTTAGAGTCAAACTTATACGTTGATCCAGTCAATGATCTATTTTTGATAGAAAATTTAGATCTAATAAATAAAGATAAAATTTCAAATATTTCTGGATCAATTAAAAATCAGATGTTTACTGGTAAAGTCAAATTAAATGATTTAGATTTATCTAATTTTGATCGTTTATTTTTAAATACATCTCGTATTAAAGGAAAAATTAATCTATCTTTAGATGTTTCTGAACCTGTTAATCTTAAAAATATTAAAAATATATCTGGAAACATAGATGGTGATATTAATGTTAATATTACTGAAGAGGAATTTGCACTAGTTTTATTTATTCAATCTCTATCTCAAGACATTAAGGATTTTGAACAAATTAATGAATTATTAAACACATTAGCAAATTCTTTCATTAATCAAAGTAGTTCTATTTCTGGACAAATTTCAAATAATAATTTGAATGAATTGAAAATTAAAAACTTAATTTTAACATCACCAGACGGAGAGACTTTAGAGGCAGAATTAGAATTAGCTTTGAATAATTTTAAAATTACAATTTTTGATATTATTGACAATGAGGATTTTGTTATAAAATATCAAAATGGAAATTATTCCTATGAAAGAGTCATATCTGATGGGACTGTAAAAAAACCTATAGAAGATTTAATTCAAAAAAATATAAATAAGCTTTTTGAAAATTTATTTCAGTGATCTTAAAACAAAATCAATAATATCTTTTTCAATCTTACTTTTATTTAATCTGTTGATTTCTTGAATTCCAGTAGGAGATGTAATATTTATTTCTGTTAAATAGCCATCTATCACATCAATACCAACAAAAAATAATTTTTTTTTCACCAAAAATGATTTTATTTTTTTACAAATGTACTTATCTTTGTCAGTGATATTGGTTTCTACTGCCTTTCCACCTGCATGAAAATTTGCCTTTATGCTATTAGTTCTAGGCACTCTTAATACAGCTCCAGCAATGTCCCCATTTATGAGAATAATTCTTTTGTCTCCTTTTTTGAAATTTTTAAGGAATCTTTGAATAATTACTGGGCAATTCGAAAATTTTTTTATGTAATTTTTTAAGAACGTACTGAGATTAGTCTTATTATGGCTAATTTTTTGAATTCCTAATCCTCCATTTCCATAAGCGGGTTTTATAATAACCTCTTTATTCTTCTTTATAAACTTTATGATGGCTTCTATATTTGATGATATTAACGTCGGGGGGGTTAATTCTGGGAAGTTCATCATAATATGTTTTTCTGGAAAGTTCCTAATCTCCTTTGAATTATTTAAAATTAGAGGTTTTTTTAATTGATCTAATAAATAGGTATTAGAAATATAATTTAAATCGAAGGGTGGATCTTGTCGAATAAAAATGGCACTCATATGTTCTAAATCAATTTCTTTTAGGATCTTTCTTTGATACGAAAGCTGATTATTTTTTTTCAAACTTAATCTAGAAACGTAAGATTTAATTTTATTAACTTTATTAATCTCACTAAATACCCATCTTGGATCATTGTAATAACAATCTATACCTCTATTTAAAGACTCCTTGATTAACATATAAGTAGAGTCCTCGTTAATATTTATTTTTTTGGGATCATCCATTTGAAAAAGAAATTTCATAGCAAATTCAATAATAGGTATTATTTAATAATGATAATATATCTTTTTTATCCTTAAACTCTTCAATTAACAAATCTGCAGGATTTTTTTGTTTTTCAACAATTTTATATAATTTTTCAAGATGAATACTTTCATCTCTTCCTTCAGAATTTAGATAACCTCTTTTTTCTAATCCCTTGTTAGCAAGGTTAAGAAGGTTTTTACCATGCTCATATAAGGGCGAATTAATAAAGTTACTGTTAAGTCCTTTATAAGGAACCTCTAGATACAAATTTAAAATATCATTCTCTTGCCACGAACTAGTTTCTTTCCAAAGATGTTCAAGATTTTCATCATCATAAAGTATGCCAACCCAAAACGCTGGAAGAGCACAAATCATTTCCCATTTCCCAGCATCTGCACCTCTAAGTTCTATATATGACTTTAATCTTACCTCTGTAAAAATTGTGGAGAGATGATTTATCCAATCTTGTATTGATATGTTGTAATTTGAAAGGTCTTTATTTGTGATGTTTTTAGTTAACAATTCATTAAAAGTATAATCTGTTGTGTCATATTGTTTTCCATTTATCTTTAAAAAATAGTTTTTTACTTCCAAAACAAAGTCAACATATTCCTCAATAGAAAAATTCTTGTTCAGAAATGATCTTTTTATTCCACATCTTTGATCATCAGTGTCTTGCCATGTATAAATTCGATTACTCACTAAATTATTATATTTCGACTCACGAAAGGGCGAATTACAAAATAAACCCATAACTATTGGTTGAATTCTATTAGAAACAACAAATTTTTTAATTAGATCTGTTTCATTAAAATAATCTAAATTTGCTTGAACAGTACATGTTCGGGTCATCATATCTAATCCTCTTGAGCCAACTTTAGGCATATATTCACTCATAATTTTATAACGCTCTTTTGGAATAAAAGTTAAATCCTCTAATTTACTTATTGGATCAAAACCCAGTCCTAAAATGCATAATTTATTCAATTCGGCATATTCTTTTAATTCTCTTAAATGTTCATAAGACTCCGTACATGTTTGATGAACATTCTTTAAAATTTTTCCAGATAATTCTAGTTGACACCCTGGCTCTAAAGTAATGCTAGCACCATTTTTAGACAAAGATATTAATTGATTGAAGCTATTGTATTCTTTTTTTTGCCAACCCTTTGATAAGAAAAATTGAAATAAATTTTGTATACTTACCTCTCCATCAAATTGAAATCTTTTATTATCTTTATAAAAGATAAATTTTTCATGTTCAGTTCCAATGCCTTTATACTCAGGATCAGTAAAATTGGAGTAGAAATAATTTATAAGATCTGATTTTTGTAACAATTAAAACACACTATTTTTATGAAAATTACATTTTGTTATTTGATTAGAATAATCTTTAGCTTGACGTTCTACTTTTTTTGCCACCTCTAAAAGCCATTTTTTTTTGTTATAAGATTTTTTTTGATACCCACCCTTGCCCTCATGATAAGCAAGGTAATGATTGTAAACATCACTTTTATCAATTTTCAACAGACGGTAACTTCCATCAATATACCAACCTATAAAATCACTAGCATCTCTAAAATTTTTTCTATCGGCATTAAAGTTTTTTGTTGAAACTTTATACTCCTCCCATGTTCCATCTAAGGCCTGACTGTAACCATAAGCGCTTGATGGCCTTAAACCAGGTATAAAACCAAATACCTTTTTCCTCGGAGGCCTTGCAGTTCTTTCAAAAGAGGACTCTTGTTTAATAAAGCTTAATTGCAAACTAACTGGAACTCCCCATTTTTCTTTTGTTTTTTCTGCATATGATTTCCATTTAGGATTTGTTTTGAAAATATCGCAAATATTTGCTGTGTTAAAAGACCTATCGGTTGTAATACAACCTGATAATAATAGAAAAAATATCAGTAAGTACTTCACTAATTAAAATTTTTCCTTAAAAAATCACTCATTATATCTAATCCCTGTAATGCAGCTCCTTTTGAGTCTTTAGACCAAGCAAAGGTGTCAAAGTGAAACCAAGGTATATTGGGAGATTTTAAAAATTCTTGAAGAAAAAGTGCTGCCGTAATAGAACCAGCCATACCATCTAAAGATGCATTACTAAGATCTGCTACTTGAGATTTAATTTTAAATAAGTAATGAGAGTACAAGGGTAATCTCCAACATCTCAATTTTTCTTTATTTAAATTTTCGATTTTTTTTGCAAATGTTTCATTATTACAAAAATAAGCAGGAAGGTCTTCACCCAGAGCTACTCTTGCTGCTCCAGTAAGCGTTGCAAAATCAATAATCATACATGGGTTATAAGAAGAAGCTTTTTCTATTGCATCTGCTAACAAAAGTCTTCCCTCAGCATCTGTATGGGCAATTTCCACAGATTTTCCTGATACAGATGAATATACATCACCAGGTCTCATTGATTTTGATGATATTGCATTTTCTGCGATTGGGGCAATTAAAACAATTTTAGTTTTTTTTAAAAAATAATTTGCTAACAAAAATAATGATATAGCGATAGCAGATCCTCCCATATCTTTTTTCATATTTCTCATTGAGGTACCTGGTTTTATGTTTACACCACCTGTGTCAAATGTAACGCCTTTTCCAATAATAACCAATGGTTTATCTTTTTTTGAAAGTTTTCGATTTGTTATTTCAATCACTTTTGGTTTTGAAGAAGAAGATTTACCAACAGCACATGTCAAAGGAAAATTCAAATTTATTTCTTTTTCAGTGTAATTAATAAAATTAAAACTTTTAAACAAATTATTATTTTTAATTTTTGAGTAATAAGTTGATGGGTTTAATTTATTTGCAGGGCTATTTATCAAGTCTCTTGATAAATTAATACAATCTGAGTAAAAAGTTAAAAACTCTAATTCCTTTTGTTCCTTTACGTATAATAAATTTTTTTTAGATTTAGACTGATAATTATAGTTACCCCAAGCCCATGCTTTGTATATTTCAGAATCCTTTGATTTGGCAAATTTACTAGAAATATAATAGTTACCAATGTTAGATGCAGAAAAAGCACTAATTGCCTCCAGGTTTTTATCTGCGCCCTCTCCTAATATGACCTCTTTCAATCTTCCGTCCTCATAGGGAATTTTGAGAATTTTTCCTGATTCTGCCTTGAAATTATTAGATAAAGCCCAATTTTTAGTAAAAGATGATTGTGTTAACAGCCATTTATCAAATTTACTTTGTGAAATGACAGAAATTTTTGTAGAACACTCAGTATTATCATTGGTAAACATTACTTATAATAAGGATATTAAAAAAAAATGACTAAACAACAAGCGGAAAAGAAAACTGTAAAATTTGAAACTGAAGTATCAAAGCTCCTAGATATAGTTGCTAATTCACTCTATACCGAAAAGGAAATATTTTTACGTGAATTAATATCAAATTCATCAGATGCTTGCGAAAAGCTTAGATATGTTAGTCAGACTGACTCCAAAGCTCCTAAAACAAATAAATTCCAAATTCGAATTCATCTTAATGAAAAAAATAAAACTATCTCAATTAAAGATAATGGGATTGGCATGGATGATAAAGATATGCAATCAAATTTAGGCACAATAGCTAAATCTGGCACGGAAGAGTTTATTAAAAAGATGGGTGATAAAAAGGGAGATATCAATCAAATTGGTAAATTTGGAGTTGGTTTCTATTCATCATTTATGGTTTCAGATCAAGTAGTAGTTAGATCAAAAAAATATGACTCATCCAGTGGTTACCTTTGGACTTCAGATGGTAAAGGTACATTTTCAATTGAGGAAACGGAATACAATGAAATTGGAACTGAAATTACGTTATCAATTAAGAATGATGAGAAAGAGTTCTTAAGTAAATATAAAATAGAGGAAATAATAAAAAAGTATTCTGATTTTGTTCCTTTCCCCATTTTTGTAACATCCGAAGAATATAAAAATGATAAGAAAAAAGATGATAAAACTGAAGAACAAGTAAACTCTGCCGAAGCCATTTGGCTAAAAGAGAAATCAAAAATTAAAAAAGATGACTACAAATCTTTTTATAATCAAGTTTCAAACTATTATGATGAGCCTTTAACAACTATTCACTTTAAAGCTGAGGGAGTTGTAAATTATACTGCCCTTTTATATTTACCAAAATCGCAGCCTCAAGATCTTTACCATCCAGATCGCAAAAACAAGTTAAAGCTATATGTTAATAAAGTATTCATTTCTGATAAGTTGGATGCATTAATTCCAGCTTGGCTTAGATTTGTGCCAGGTGTGGTAGACACAGAAGATCTTAGTTTAAATATTTCAAGAGAAATTTTACAAAATAATGCCGTAATTAATAAAATATCTAATGCTATTACAAAAAGAGTCCTCAAAGAAATTCTAGAATTAAAAAAAAAGAAGCCAGATGAATTTAAAGATTTTTGGGGGAATTTTGGGCCTGTTGTAAAAGAGGGACTTTATGAATTTAATGACTTTCATGATCAAATATTTGAGTTTTCAACTTTTAACTGCTCTGAGAAAGAAGAGATGATAACTTTAGATCAATACGTAACTGATTTTTCAAATGATAAAAAGAAAATCTATTATATTTCAGGCGAAAACAAGGAAAACCTCATTAATAGCCCTCAAATGGAACTATTTAAAAATAAAAAAATAAATGTTTTGTTAATTACGGATCCAGTCGACGAATTCTGGATGCCTATGAAAATGAAATTCAAAGATTATGAATTTACATCTATTACTAAAGGTGAAGTAGATATTGAGGATAAAAAAGAGTCAAAAAAAGACAAAGAAGAGCCAAAGGAAGACAAAGATTTTGTTGGTTTTTTAAAAGACAATCTGAAAGATAAAGTTAAAGATGTAAAAATTTCTAAAAGACTAACTACAAGTGCTTCATGTTTAGTAGCTGATGAGAACGATATGGATATGCATTTAAAAAAACTGATGGCTGCTAATAATCAAAATATTTCTGATGAAAAAAGAATTTTAGAGATAAATATCAATCATGAATTAGTTAATAAATTAAAATCTTTAGATAAAAATCAAAAAGATAAATTCTGTGAAATTCTTTATGATCACGCAAAGCTAATGGAAGGTGAAAGCCTTGACGACCCAAAAAAATATACGAATTTAGTCTCAGAACTCGTTTCATTATGAGTGATCAAAATAAAATAGCAGACCCTATAGAATATGTTTCAAAAAATACTGATATAGTAATGTGCGACGGTGGAAGTGGTGATTTAGGTCATCCAGCTGTTTATTTTAAATTTGGTAAAAAAAAAGAAATAGTGTGTAACTATTGTAATAAGAAATTTATAAAAAAAGACTAAACTTTTTTTTCTTTATTTACTTCTCTCACTAAAAAATCTCTGAGAGCTTCAATTTTTTTAGAACCCTTCAATTCAGGTGGATAAGTAAAATAAATTATTGTCTTTGGAGTATTTGCATTAGGTAAAATAGGAACAAGATTGTTATTTGATATTTTCATATATTCTGGCAAAGCACCAATGCCCGCTCCTCCTCCAATAGCTCTCATAACTCCATACATATTTGATATATAAATAGTCTTAGGTTTTTTTGATTTAGGAATTAAATCCAAAATACAGTTTACATCGGGTATAGATGGTTCTACATCATGACCAAAAGCAATTATTGTATGTTTTGATAAATCACTTACACTTTTTGGTATACCAAATTTTTCAATGTATTCTGGTGAGGAGTAAATTTTAAATTGAAACTCATACAAAGGAAAACGAATTAAATCCATTTGTGTAGGCTCTTTTAATCGTAAAGCTACATCAGCCTCACCTAAGGAGAGATCTGTATATTTATTTTCAATTCTTATAGAAATATCAATATCAGGATATGAGTTTGAAAACTTTGCTATTCTTGGGGCAAGCCATGTGGTGCCAAAGGCAACAGTAGCAGCTATGTGTAGAGAGCCTGTAGGTTTTTCTTTAGATGAAGTTAATTGAGACTCAGTTAGAGCTATCTTTCCAAATATATCATGTGCTGTTTTGAATAAAATTTTACCTTGTTCAGTCAATGTTAGTCCTCTGGCATGTCTTTTAAATAGTGATACTTTCAAATCTCTCTCTAGTGAGCTTATCTGTCTACTTATGGATGAATGACTTATATTCATTTTATTAGCTGCTTCTGAAATATTAAGATCTAGTGCAACATTATGAAAAATTTTAAGTTTATCCCAGTCCATGTTTTAATTTGATAATTTAGTTATTTATACTATCTATTTTTAGATTAGAAACTCATTAATTTTTTTTGTGATTTATAAAATGTCTGTAATATAGACTTATGATTGGACTTGAAATTCTAAAAAACAGAATAAAAGATGCACCTCAAAGTTCAGGGGTTTACCTTTTTAAAAATAAAAAAGATAACCCAATTTATATAGGAAAAGCTATTAATATCAAAAGGAGGTTATCTAATTACGGTAATCTACCAAAACTTCCAAGAAGACTTCAAAAAATGGTTTCACAAACAGTAAATATTGATTTTGAGCTAACAGAGTCTGAGAGAAATGCATTATTATTAGAGGCTTTACTTATCAAGAAATTTTCACCGAGATATAATATTCGTTTAAAAGATGATAAGAGTTTTCCATTAATTAAAATTACTAAAGGTGACTTTCCAAGGCTGACAAGATTTAGAAATGAATTTTCTAATGAAGATAAAGTATTTGGTCCATTTACCTCTGCGTTAAAAACAGACAAAGTAATAAAAATCTTGCAGAAATCTTTTAAGTTAAGAAGTTGTAGTGACTTAGAGTTTAAAAATAGAAAACGGGCATGCCTACTTTATGACTTAAAACAATGCTCCGCTCCATGCGTAAATAAAGTTAGTCAAAATGAATACAAAAATCAAGTTGATGATACAGTTAAATTCTTTCAAGGAGGCCAAAAAAAAATATTTGATAAATTAGAAAAACAAATGGTTTATTTTAGTGAAAGTCAAAACTATGAAAAGGCAGCAGAGTTAAGAGATAGTATACAATCTTTAAATTTTATCATCAGAGAGGAAGTGAAAATCAGTACTCAAGATACAAATTATGACTATATCCATATTGATGATAAAAAACATTTCTCAATTTACATTGGTTTCATTAGGTATGGGCGATATCTTGGCGGGAATTTAATTTACTATTCTGAAAAGTTTGAAGATGATATAGACCTTACCTCTTTAATTATACAATTTTATTTAAAAAACTTCAGACCTAATAAAATAATAATTTCAAAAAAAATTAACGGATATAATGAATTAAAGTCAATTATGAGAGATAATTATAAGATTGATGTATTTCTAAAAAGTAGCAAAATTAATGGTGTTCAGAAAATTTCGAAACTTACTGCAAAAAGAAATGATAAAGAAGTAAATCTTCAAAAGCAAAAGTTTATTAATAATCAAGAAATTTTAACTTTAATGAAAGATAGGTTTAATATTAATAATAAAATTGAACGTGTAGAAGCTTACGATAACAGTTTTTTTGGTAACAACTATGCTGTGGCATCATATGTAGTATTTAATGAAGAGGGTTTTAGTATAAAAGACTCTAGAACATATAAATTTAAAGATTATGATTTAAAAAAGTTTGGTGATGCAGATTTAATGCGAAAGGTGTTTAAATCACGTTTCTCCAAAGATGATAAAATTTTACCAGATTTAATAATTATTGACGGGGGTCAACCTTATTTGAAAATTTGCCAAGAAATTATTGATGATAACGGTATTAGTGAAAGTATAAAGTTAATTGGGGTGTCTAAAGGTTTTAAACGAGATTTTAGATTTGACAGATATCATACTCTAAGTGAAAAAAATATATCTTTGAGGGACAGCCCTCAAATAGAAGGTTTTATCCAAAAAATGAGAGATCAGGCTCACAAATTATCCAAAAAAAATAGCATGAAAAGGATGTCCGACTCCCTAAAAACAAGTTTTTTAGATGATATTTTTGGCATAGGGAAAATAAAAAAAATGAGGGTCATCAATTTTTTTGGAAGTGTTCAAAATCTAAAGAAAGCTAACAGAGATGAATTAGCTCAAATAAAAGGATTAAATTCAAAAAATATTAAGGCTATATTGGATAAAATAAATGGCTAAAATTTACACTATTCCCAATATTATTACTTTTGTAAGAATTATTTTAATTCCCATAATTTTATATTTACTGTTCTCCGATAATTCTAAAGTAGTTCTTGTTGCAGGCTTACTTTTTATAGTTTCATCTATATCTGATTATTTTGATGGATATTTAGCAAGAACATTGAATCAATCATCTAAGCTTGGTGCTTTACTTGATCCTATCGCTGATAAACTATTAATAGCAGCAGTCATAATAGTTTTGATAGACACGAGAGTAATTGCAGACATTCATGTTATTCCGGCCATAATTATTTTATTAAGAGAAATTGCAATTTCTGGTTTAAGAGAATTTTTAGCTAAACTAAATACTGATATGCCAGTAAGCAAACTAGCTAAATATAAAACTACATTTCAAATGGTTAGCTTATCTATTCTCATAATAGGATTAGGTTTTGAATTAAATGATTTTCTTTGGAATTTAGGCTTAGTAACATTATGGCTAGCCGCTATAATTACTTTGTTATCTGGATATAATTATGTAGCAAAAGGTCTTAAACATATTTGAATATTACATTAAAATATTTTTCTTGGATAAGGGTAAAACTTAAAAAAAGTCATGACTTAATTGAATTAAATCAAACAATAAGTTTTAAAGAATTGAAAAATAATCTCATTTCAAAAGATCCTGCATTTCAAGAAATATTTGAAGACAAGAGCGTAAAATACTTTTTAAACTTGACAGAAATAGATGATGATAATCAAACACTAAATAATGGTGATATACTAGCCTTGTTGCCTCCCGTTACAGGTGGATAATGATTAAAATAACTAATAGTAATTTTGATCTAGATACAGAATTTAAAAGTGTTTCATCCGATACAAATGGTGCATACAGTTTCTTCTTAGGAACAGTTAGATCTGATTTAAGCTCATCAAATAAGAAAATAAAAGGAATTTATTTGGAGTGTTATGAAGAATTAGCATTAATTCAGCTTAAAAAAATAAGAGTCAAAGCATTAAGTAGTTGGAAGCTAAATGAATGTTTAATTATTCACCGAATAGGAAAATTAGATTTAGGAGAAAAAATTGTATTAGTAATTACTGCTTCTTCTCATCGTGCAAACGCTATAGAAGCTTGTGAGTTTGTGATTGATAGCTTAAAGATAGATGTAGCTTTTTGGAAATTTCATTTATTAGAAAATGATGAAAAAGAAACTGTATTACAAAAAAACTTAGATAATGAAAAAATGTTAAAATGGAAAGATATTATTAATTAATTATCTTTGTAGTTGGGGTCAACCTCTTTCATATACAGACTTGAAATCTTAGCTGTAATATCTCCAACTTTAAAAGTTTGATTATCTATTTTTCCTACGGGGGTTACTTCTACAGCAGAGCCTGTTAGGAAAATTTCTTCAGCATTTATTATTTCATCAGGGTATATATCTCTTTCAATAACTTTGATACCCTCATTCTTAGCAATTTCAATAACAGCCTGACGTGTAATTCCATTTAAAAAGCAATCAGGTATGGGAGTATGAATTTCACCATTAATTACTAAGAAAATATTTGAGCCGGTAGACTCACTTACTCTACCTTTATAATCAAGCATTAATGCATCTGTGAAACCATTTTTTTCAGCCTCATGCTTACTTAAAGTGCAAATCATATACAGACCAGCAGCTTTAGTGTCAGTCGGTATGCAATCTGGGGGAGGTCTTTTCCAAACTGCTGTTTGAAGAGATATTCCTTTCAATCGGTCTTCTTTAGTAAAATAACTAGGCCATTCCCAAGTAGCAACAGCTACATTTATTTTATTTTTTTGCGCTGAGATAGCCATCATTTCGCTTCCTCTCCAAATTACAGGACGAACATAACCATATTTAATATTCATTTTTTTAATTGTTTCCTCTTGGGCACTATTTATTTCATCCTTTGAATATGGAACTTCTATGCCCATTCTTTTTGCAGAGAAAAATAATCTATCAGTATGTTTTTCTAATTTGTAAATTTTTTCCCCATAAACTCTGAGTCCTTCAAAAACACAACTACCATAATGAAGTCCATGATTTAATACATGGGTGGTAGCGTTTTGCCATTCAACAAACTCACCGTTATACCAAATAAAACCTATTCTTTTATCAAAGGGTATAATTTCCATAATTCGAAATAATGTAATATTATTTATTAAATTTCACAATATAATTATATTTATATTTATGAATTTAAGTTTTGCCGATACTTTATATTTTAAAAAAGAGAATATTTTAGAAATAATTTTAGGTCTTCATCGATCATACAAATTTCTTCAAAGAGAAATACAAACTTGCTGTGAATATAATAATTTAACTTTCAATGAACTAATAGTTATTTTAGAGATTAAAAAAGGTTTTGAAAAAAAAATTGATATTGCCAATAAGATTTATTTAAAAAAACAAAATCTCAATTTAATATTGAAAGATTTAGAAAGGAAAAATATTTTAAAATTTGATAAGAAGAGTATATCAATCACTAAAAATGGTGATGAATTGATTGAGAAAACCACTAATAAAATTAATGAAAAAATTATTAAAATTTTTAAAAAAACAGATCCAAAAAATATGTCTGGATTTATAAATATTATTGAGTCATTGTAATGATTGATAAGCATATTTTACTAGTTGAAGATGATTTGAGTCTGCAAGAGCTGATTAAAAAATTATTAGTAAATAATGACTACACTGTATCAAAAGCTATAAATGTCGATGAAGCAAAAAAATTATTAAAACTATTCGTATTTGATCTTATAATTTTAGATGTGATGTTACCAGATACCACTGGTTTAAATTTTTATGAAAATTCTATAAAAAATAGAATTAATACTCCTGTTATATTTCTCTCTGCACTTAGCAATGTAGATGATAGGGTGACTGGATTAGAGCTTGGTGCAGATGATTATATTGGTAAACCATTTGACACAAGAGAGCTTCTTTTAAAAATTAAAAAAAATATCTCTAACAAACAATTTTTAGATGTAGTTAATTTTGGTAAAGATACAGAATTTGACCTTAAAAAGGAACAACTACTATTTAAAAAGCAAAAAATAAGCCTTTCCAGCAATGAAGTTAAAATACTAAAATTATTAATTAATAACTCCCACCAATATTTAACAAGGGATTTGTTAAATACAGAATTAGGACTCGATTACCTATCTAGAAGTGGAGATATGCAAATTTCAAGATTACGGCTAAAACTTAAGAAAGAATGTTATCTCAATGACATAATTAGATCTGTTCATGGCAAAGGTTATAAAATATTTTTTTAATGATTAAATGGGCTAATCTATCAGAAAGTCTTTTAGTTAGGTCAGTTTACCTAATAACTATACCTATTGTCCTAGTTCAAATAATCGGAATTATAATATTTTTTGAATTACATTGGGATTTAGTTTTAAAAAGAAGCGCTCAATCTATTTCAAATGAAATTAAAATTTTAGAAATGCAAAAAGACTCATCCTCTCTAAATAACTATGCAAATACTTTGCAAATTATAAGAACAGATAAATTTGATCTTAGTGAAACTGAGGATGTTTCGAATTTGATATTTAAAAAAAGAATGATGAATTCTCTTGGACAAATATCCAGTAATTTTACAGTCGTTCAAAACAAAAAATTTTTTATTTTTTTTGATCAACTAAATACTAATTATTATTACTTAATACCAAAAAAAAGAGTAGAAACAAATACAGTTGGTGGTTTTTTTTTATGGACAATTGCTATAAGTGTAATTTTATCAATAATATCTTATCTATTTATTAAAAAACAGATTCAGCCCCTGAAAAGACTTGGAATTATTACAAGAAGTTTTGGAAGAGGTATTGAAACACCAAATTTAAAACCAACTGGATCGTCAGAGGTTAGAGGTTTGATAAAGGACTTTAATAACATGCATAATAATATTAATAGCACTCTGGATAATCAGAGAAATATGTTAGCAGGAATTAGTCATGATTTAAAAACACCTTTAACAAGAATTAATCTTATGATTGAGGAAATTAATAACGAGTCATTAAGAAGTTCGATCTCACAAAATATCTCAGAGATGAATGTTATGCTTAATCATTATCTAGACTTTATAAAAAGTGAAAAAAACGAAAATTTAGACGAAATTAATACAGCTAATTTTATAACTAGGATAGGTAAAAATTATAAAAAACTTAACATTTTAAATAACCATGAAAGTCAGATATTTATCAGAAAAAATCAAATAACAAGAGCAATTATGAATATATTAGATAATGCTGATAAATTTGCAGATAATATTTTTATTAGTTCAAATTATTTGAATAATAAGTGGATAATTGAAATTGAAGACAATGGACCAGGAACAACTTTAACACAAGAGCAACTAATAAGGCCTTTCATAAAAGGCTCAGATCAATTAAATCAAGGAACAGGATTAGGACTGTCAATAGTGCAAAAATTAATAAAATTAAATAATGGAGAGTTAAATTTCCAAAAATCCTCTTATGGTGGCTTAAAAGTAACAGTTATATTACAAGTTTAAATCAAAAAAGTTTTCCACCATTTGAAATCTTAATCGAGGGCATTACTAAAACTGGATTATTTTCATCATCTGGAAAACCTAGAACCAATACTTCAGAGATCATTTTACCAATTTGCTTGGGGGGAAAATTTATAACAGCAGCTACTTGATAACCAATTAATTCCTCTGGATGGTAGTGTTTAGTGAGTTGTGCTGATGTTTTTTTCTTACCAATTTCATGACCAAAATCTATAACTAAATAAATGCTAGGCTTAAAAGTTTTTTTGTTTAGCTTTGCTTCAATTATTGTGCCGACTCTGATATCAACTTTTTCAAAGTCAGAATAATTAATCATCCTTTTTTAATAAATGACTTTACTTTATTAATATTATCGAATGCATTTCCTATAGAGGCCATAGTTTTATCCATACTATTATTATCTTCAATCCAAACATTAAAAGCATATATGTAAATTATGTTACTTATTATTTTTTCAACTTGAGAATTAAGAAATAAATTAAAATAATTATTAATATTTTTTGACAAATTTAAAAAATATTTGGGTTTTTTCTGTGACTCCAAATAAATTCTTAGTGTTATATTTTTATAATCATTCAGAAAATCTAATCTATTAATGATACCTTCAAAAATTTTGTCTTGTGTGGAAAGGTCTTTAGAAGGGACTTTTAATTCAGTTGAGATAAAATTTTCAAAATCTTTTATAAAAATATTAAGGTCTCGGTAATCTGAACTAATTGATTTAATGTTAGAGGAAAAGCTCTTTAAATGAGCCATGCTATTAAGTTTTTTTAAATTTGTTTTATTAAGAATTTGTGTTTTTTTTCTCACTATCTATTTCCTTTGATCTTTGGTAAGCCCTCAGAAATGTAGTATATATTATTTTCTCTATTTTTTGTGATTTAATATAATTAACTCCAGCTTCTGTAGTCCCTTTCTTACTAGAAATAGATCTTACAAAATCATCTAACATTTTAGATGAATAATTAGTTTCTAATACATTTTTGAATAATTCTATTACTTCTTTTTCATTCATATGATGATAGGGCTTAGCAAGTTTTTTGGATGCTTTTAAAAAAATATTTACTATGTATGCAATAAATGCTGGACCGCTACCAAAAACTGCTGTAGCAAAATTAATTTGATCTTCATTTCTAACATTAATAATTGTTCCGAAAGTGGATAATATTTTTTTTAGTTTACTATCAAATAAATTTTTATTTTTCATATAGATATGAGTTTGAGATTTATTATTTGAGGCCATTACATTAGGCATAATTCTTACAATTTTTTTTGATTTTAAGGTTTTTTCAATCGTTGATAATTTAACACCAGCCATACAAGAAATTACCAAGGTTTCTTTTGAAAGATATTTCTGGAATTGATTTCCAGAAGTTAGGAATGTTTTTGGTCGAATAAGAAAAAATATATAATTATAATCATTATTGAAATTTAATATTTTTTTTTTTAAATTAATATTTTTTATTACACCTTTCGAATTTAATGCGTGAATGTTCACAGAATTTAGTAGTTTTTTTGATAATAAGGATTTAGCTAGGTGTCCAAATCCTATAAAAAGTACTTTTGGCTTAAGCGTGGCCGACAATTTTTTGATTAATTAAAATTTGTGTAGTCTCAACAACTTTATCACCTTTTAGTAACACGGAAACAAGGTGATTAAATTCAGATAATATATTTTCTAAATAACTTCTAATATCTTCTGTGGTTACTTTTCCTGAAATTGGGAGACTATGTCTATAAATAATTTTATTATTATTGTTTTGTTTAAGTGTACCAATAACCAGATTATTGTTAATTTTATTCATATGATTGGTAAGAAAACTATATTCATAATTATCAATGCTAAAAGATGATATGAGAACTTTTAAATCATCAATCCATTGAAAATCCATAATTACTTTTTGTTCATGGATCTCCGTTAAAAGAGAAATATCGTAGTTTTCGTTGTTTTTGGATAACTGTTTGACATTGAAAATATCTTCAAGAATAGAAATAGGGCTAGAATCAATGTTTTTTTGAGACATACACAATATGTATCACATTACTTATCTTAGTAAATACTATATATAGTATTAAATTGCTTGATATTGGTTAAATTTAAGCTTTTCTGTTGATTAAATATTTCTTTAATTTTTTAAAATCTGATTTGAAATCCTTAAAAATTTGAGCAACTTCAACTGAATTATAAATTATTTTTGATAACTTAAGATAAAGTTTATCTTTGTGTGACACATAAGTTGTATTATTAGTTTTTACAGTGTTTGAATATCCTAGTTTTTTATCACCAGTAGCTTTTGAGCTTTTCGGTTTAACCATAAGATGGTACAGCATATCTTATATTCTTGGATTTATTTACTTTTATTTTTTTGCAAATAATAATTTAAAGCAATTTGGTTTGGATAAAAAAAAACTTGAAGACTTATTTTTTTATTTATTTATTTCTGTCATAATTGGTGGAAGATTAGGCTATGTAATTTTTTATAATTTGAATTTTTACATTCAAAACCCATTTGAAATTTTAAAGGTTTGGCAGGGTGGTATGTCATTTCACGGAGCATTAATTGGTATTATCTTAACAACTATTATATTTTCAATTAAAAAAAACATTTTTATTTTTAAATTATCTGATCTTTTAAGCATAACTGCTCCATTTGGAATTTTTTTAGGGAGAATTTCTAATTTTCTTAATAAAGAATTAATAGGAAAGCCGACAGAATTTTTTTTAAGCGTTCGTTATCCAAATGAAGATTTTTATAGACATATATCCCAAATATATGAAGCTGTATTTGAGGGACTAATACCAGCTATTTTACTCTTGTTATTCTATTATAAATTTAAATTAAAAAATGGTTTATTAACATCTTTCTTTTTAATTAATTATGGATTGTCTAGAATTATAATTGAAAATTTTAGAGTGCCAGATATTCAAGTAGGCTTAAAATTTAATTTACTATCACAGGGTCAAATATTATCAATTCCAATTGTAATACTTGGTTTTTATTTTCTATATTTATGTCAATACAAACAAAAATAGATACCATAATCAAATCAGTTGGTTCAATTAATATTCAAGATTTTGTAGAAATCTCTAATTTTGACAAAGACTCAGGTTTCTATAATAAACCAAATATTGAAAAAATTGGCAAAGATGGTCAGTTTATGACATCTCCTGAGATATCCTCTTTATTTAGCATGGCCCTTACTAATCAGTTTTTAAAAGAATTTCCAAAGGTTAAAAATGTAAATTTACTGGAGTTAGGACCTGGTAATGGGATACTTACATTAGATATTTATCGTTATCTTAAATCAAAGAATATCAGTGTTAATAACATTACTTTATTAGAGAGAAGTGATTATTTTAAAGGAAAAATTTTTGAAAGATCAGATGTAGAAGTTAATTTTATAGAAGATATCTATGATTATCAAATAGATAACGACGATACTGTTTTTATTTACTCTAACGAATTTTTTGACGCCATCGGGTCTAAGCAATTTATATTTAATAACGGTAGTTTTAATGAAATAAAAATATCAAGAGAAAATAATAGATATTTTTTAATTCAAGATAGTGTTGCGATGTCTGGAGAATTAATAGATCGCTATTCAAAATACAAATTTAAAAATAATGATATACTTGAGCATTCAAATTTAATTTTGAATATACTAAGTGATATTCAAAACTTAAATTGCAAAAATTATTTTTTTACTACAACTGATTATGGCTACACGAAATTACCATTAAAAAGTACTCTTAGATTATTATCGAGTCATAAAAAATTAGACTTATTTGATGAATTTGAAAATGTAGATTATTCTTTCGGGGTTAATTTCGAGTTATTAAAGGATTTTTTTATTAGTAAAAATCCACAAATTATAAACCAAAAAAATTTAATTTGTAATAATCTCCCAAACGAATACCTAAAATCAAGTAACAAGAATATTAGAGAAATTATTGAGTTAATTAGTGGAGAAAAATTTAATGATATGGGTCAGATATTTTTAAATCTCTCTTTTAAAAAAGATGAAACAATCAGTTAAATTTAAGTTTTTTAATAATAAAAATGGAAAATCAAAGGGAATTTATAATTCTCTTAATTGCGGATTGAAGTCTAGAGATAATAAAAATAATGTAAAAGAAAATATTGAAATTGCTAAAAATCTCATATCTAAAGAAAAAAAAGTATTAATTATTCCTAACCAATCACATTCAAGCAAATGTCTTATAGTCAGAAAAAATAAATCTGTTTACAATTGTGATGGTGTTGTGACACGAGATGATAAATTTATTCTCGGTATTACGACAGCTGATTGTTTGCCAATAATATTTATTGATTACCAAAATAAAGTCATAGGAATTTGCCATGCAGGATGGAGGGGTTTGAAAAGAGATATCATCGAAAATACCATAAATAAAATGCTTCAAATTGGCTCCATAAAGTCAAATATTATGGTCTTTATAGGGCCTTGTATAAGAAAGAACTCTTACGAGGTATCTCGAGAATTCATAAATGATATGAAATTTAAAGATAAAGGTTTATGGACTAAAAAAGATGATAAATATTATTTTGACCTTCCTAAACTTGCTAAACGTAAATTGAATGCTTTTGGTATTTCTGAAATTGTAGACTCCAAAATAGATACTTTTAAAAACTTAAATTATTTTAGTTATCGAAGAAGTATTCATCTCAAATACAGAGATTATGGGAGAAATTTAAGCTTGGTATCTATAATTTAACTTTGTATGGATATGCATTTTACTATATAACCAAGCTAACTAATGAAAATTATTTCTGGAAATAGTAACATTGAGTTATCTAAAGAGATTTCAGAATATCTAAAAATTCAATTATCTGAAACAACTATGACAAGGTTTTCTGATAAAGAGATATTTGTTGAAATTGGTGAAAACGTTCGAGGAGAAGATGTTTTTTTAGTTCAATCAACTTCTTTCCCTGCCAATGATAATTTAATGGAATTATTGGTAGCAATTGATGCTCTAAAACGTGGGTCTGCAAAAAGAATCACTGCTGTTTTGCCATATTTTGGTTATGCAAGACAGGACAGAAAAACTGGACCAAGAACTCCTATATCAGCAAAATTAGTAGCCAATCTAATTACCACTGCTGGTGCAAATAGAGTTTTAACAATGGATCTACACGCAGGTCAAATTCAAGGTTTTTTTGATATCCCCTTAGACAACCTATATGCAACTAATATGTTCATGAGTGACATTAAATCAAATAAAAGGGATGAAAATCTTGTATTTGTCTCTCCAGACGTCGGAGGTGTTTTAAGAGCTAGAGCATTTGCAAAAAAACTCGACGCTGATTTAGCTATAATTGATAAACGTAGAGACGCTCCCGGTGTGTCTAATGCTATGAATGTCATAGGCTCGGTTGATGGAAAAAAATGTATAATCGTTGACGATTTGGTTGACTCAGGAGGAACAATTTGCAATGCGGCTAAAGCTCTTAAAGAGAACGGTGCCACAGAGGTTTATGGATATTGTTCTCATGGTGTTTACTCTGGAAAGGCTTTAGACAACATAAATAATTCAGTTTTAAAGGAAATGGTTTGTACAAATACAATTAACCCCACTTTTGAAGTGCCCCCATCAATGAGGTATTTATCTGTAGCTCCACTTTTTGGTGAGGCTATTAAGCGTATTAATAACGAAACTTCTATATCTTCTCTGTTTGATTAATCTAGGATTTTGTTGTATAAACTCAGCCTATGAAAATCAGTGGAAATATCCCAGCTAAAGAGCGAAAAAAAGGAAATACTAATCCATATTTAAAAGAAGGTTTGATACCCTCTATTATTTATGGTGGTAACACTGACCCTGCAATGGTAGCAGTCGACACTATTCAGCTTAAAAAAAGATTTGATGAGGGTGGCTTCTACTCAAAAATATTTGAAGTAGAATTTGGTGATAAAAAAGAAGCAGTAATTGTCAAAAGTGTTCAAAGGCATAAAGTTAAACATAACCCTATTCATGTAGATTTTCAAAGAGTGGATGAAAAAACAAGAATAGTAATATCAGTCCCTGTTGAATTTACCAACCAAGAATTATCTCCTGGATTAAAACAAGGTGGTATCTTAAACGTTGTTCGAAGAGAAATCGAGTTGTCTTGTCTTGCTAATAATATACCAGAAAAATTTGTTATCTCTCTCGAGGGTAAGGAAATTGGTGATGATATAAGATTAAGTTCTGTGACTTTAAGTGAGGGAATGAAGCCCACTATTCAAGGAAGAGATTTTATGTTAGCTACGGTTCAGGCTCCAAAGGTTGAAAAAGAACCAGAACCAGAAGAAACCGAAGAGACAACTGAAGAAACAACAGAAAAAACCGAAGATAAGAAAGAAGAAGAAAAAGCAGCCGAATAATATAGTCTGTCTATATGCTTACTTTATATTGCCTAGGCAATCCAACAGTTAAACATAAAAATAATAGACATAACGCTGGACTGTTACTTGGAGAATTTCTAGTCGATAAATTAGAACTAAAACTAAAAAAATTTAAGAACTTTAAACTTTCTAATTCTTTCCTACTTGATGGCCAAAAATGTCAAATCGCTTTATCTGAAAGTTATATGAATGAATCCGGAAACGGTATACTGAGCCTCAAAACAAATAAACTCAGTAAGTTAGATGAAATATTTGTTCTATATGACGAACTAGATTTAGATTTAGGAGAGATAAAAATTAAATATGCTGGCGGAAACGCTGGTCATAATGGGCTAAGAAGTATCAGTAGTAAAATTGGAGATAACTATTGGAAGCTCAGAATTGGAATTGGTCATCCTGGTGTTAAAGATAAGGTGACAAAACATGTACTGGGTAATTTTAATATAGAAGAGAAGAAACAGCTCGTTTTATTATTTGAAGTTATATACTTAAACCTATCACAGATATTTGTATCAAAACATTTATCTAACCTAGGCATCTAAATGAAGTGCGGAATTATAGGCCTACCAAATGTTGGAAAGTCGACTTTATTTAATGCTTTATGCGAAAATGAGCAAGCTCTAGCAGCCAATTATCCTTTTGCAACAATTGACCCAAATAGCTCTTTAGTACGAGTACCAGATGATAGAATTCAAAAACTAGCTGAAATATGCAATCCACAAAAAATAATTCCTGCAGCTTTTGAAATAGTTGATATTGCAGGTCTAGTAAAAGGTGCCTCTAAAGGAGAAGGTCTTGGGAATGCTTTTTTATCTCATATTCGCTCAGTTAATGCGTTATTTCATATTGTAAGATGTTTTGAAGATGATGATATACAACACGTTGAAAATAGGATTAATCCTCTCGAAGATATCAAAATTATTAATGCAGAATTAGCATTATCTGATCTAGAGATTTTGGAAAAAAATTATCAGAAACTAAAAAAAACTCAAAAAACAAATGATGATAAAAAAAAGATATTAATAATTGAAAAAGCCATAGATCTTATTTCTAAAGAAAAAGGAATTTTGAACAACTTAAACAAAGATGAGATTGAATTTTTGCATATCTTTCAACTTATATCTATTAAACCTGTTGTATATGTATGTAATGTTGATGAAAATTCATCTGTAAACGGAAACGCATACACCAAGTCTATTGAAGAATATTCTAAATTGAATAACTCAGAGACATTGATTGTAAGTGCTAAAATCGAATCTGAAATTTCACAAATAAGCGATCATGAAGAAAAAAAAATGTTTCTTGATAGTATAGGCCTTAAAGAAACAGGTCTTAAAAGAGTTATTAAAAAAGGCTATGAACTTTTAAATTATATAAATTTTTTTACTGCTGGTGAGAAAGAACTAAGAGCATGGACGATTATTAAAGGTACGTTAGCACCCAATGCCGCTGGTGAAATTCATAGTGATATGGAAAAAGGTTTCATAAGAGCTGAAACAATTTCATATGAAGATTATATTCAATTCAAAGGAGAAAGTGGTTCAAAGGAAAAGGGAAAGTTAAGGTTAGAGGGTAAAGAATATGTAGTTAAAGATGGCGATATCATCCACTTCTTATTTAATGTTTAATATCTCTCCAAATTTGTTGTTTAGAAATATAAGCTAAGACGAACAATACCAATAAAAATAGTATTACTTTTAAACCCATTCTCTTTCGGTCCTCTAAACTAGGTTCAGCTGCCCAAGCTAAAAAAGTTGTAACATCTGTTGTCATTTGATCCATTGTGCTTTCAGTTCCATCATCGTAATCAACAAGACCATCTGATAATGGGGATGTCATGGCAATTAAATTACCTGCCATATATTTATTGTAGTGTTGACCTTTTGGAACTTTCATATCTTCTGGTGGATCAACATAACCAAGCAATAGTGCTTTAATATAATCAGCGCCCTTAGGTCTGGCTTTAACTATTAAAGACAAATCAGGCGGGTAAGCGCCGTTATTCGCTGCTCTAGCGGCCTTTTCATTTAGATATGGATTAACAAACTGATCTGAAGGAATTCCGTCTCTTTCGAACATTTCTCCTTCGTCATTTGGCCCATCTAACACTAAATGTTCGGCTGCAATGGCTTTAATGTGATCTTCACTAAAACCAAGATCCGCTAAATTTCTATAAGAGAGATAATTCATGGAATGACATCCTGCGCAAACTTCTCTATAAACTTTTAAACCTCTTTGAGCTGAGGCACGATCGTACGTTCCGAAAAATCCTTTCCAAGACCAATCATATTTTGGAATATCAATTTTTGCTCCGGCACCATACAAATTGAAACTAAAAAGTAAGAAAATGGCCAGTAAAGCTTTTCTCATATTAGGCTTTTTTACTTTGTAAATAATTTGTAATAGTTAGCGGTTGTCGTGGTGTTTCTAAAAATCCTACTAGAGGGGCTAAAACAAATATAAACAAAAACCAATATGCAGTTCCAATTCTTGAGATAAGTACATAAAGACCCTCAGCGGGTTTACCTCCGACATACATAAGAACCAAAAAGTTTACTGCAAACAAGAGAACACAGTATCTCCAGATAGGTCTAAATAAACATGATCTAACTTTAGATGTGTCAAGCCATGGTAATAAGCCTAATGCTAGTATGGAACTAAACATAGCTATCACACCACCTAGTTTATCTGGAATAGCTCTAAGTATTGCATAGAAAGGTAGAAAGTACCACTCGGGAACAATATGTGCAGGAGTTACCATGGGGTTAGCTTTAATGTAATTATCGGAGTGACCTAAAATATTTGGATAATAAAAGAGAATAAAAGCCAAAATGATAAAGAAAAATATTGTAGCATTTAAATCTTTAATAGTTACGTATGGATGAAAACTCACTGTTTCATCCCAGCTTTGTGGCTCTGTGCCAGTCGGATTATTTGAGCCAGTCATGTGCAACGTAATTACGTGAAAGACAACTAAACCAACAATTGCGAAAGCTAATAGCCAATGGAGAACATAAAAACGATTAACAGCTGAGTCACCAACGGTGAAGTCACCAAGAAGTAATGTGAGTATAGCATCTCCTACAACAGGAATAGCCGAAAAAAGATTAGTTATAACTGTTGCTCCCCAATAAGACATCTGGCCCCATGGGAGTGTATATCCTAAAAATGCAGTTGCCATCATTAGCATGAACATGGTCAAACCGAAAATGTAGACTAACTCTCTAGGTGCCTTGTATGATCCAAAATATAAAGCTCTAAAAATGTGAATAAAAGTAGCTATAAAGAAAAAGGAAACTAAGTTGGCATGCAAATATCTAATTAGCCAACCAAAACTAACGTCTCTCATGATCCTTTCAACAGAGTCAAAGGCATCATCGGCTGAGGGCTTATAGTGAAACCCTAAAAAAATTCCAGTTAAAATTAGTCCAATAAGACAAAACATAGCTATACCGCCAAATGACCAAAAGTAATTGAGTGATTTTGGGACAGGAAACTTCAAATATTCTGCTTCCATCATTCTTATTAGAGGAAGTCTAGAATCAATCCAACCTTTTATACCAGTGTATGGTGAATTTAGAGTTTTTTTATAACCTTGTAATTCATTTGAACTCATTAAATTATCCTATCTTTATTCTGTTATCTGTTAAAAAAACGTAAGGGGGAACAGGTAAGTTAGTCGGAGCTGGTCCTTTTCTTATCCTGCCAGAAGTATCATAATGAGAACCATGACAAGGGCAAAACCATCCTCCATAGTCTCCTTTTGTATCCGAAGCTTTTTGTCCAAGAGGTACACAACCTAAATGAGTACAAACACCTAATACAACTAACCAATTATCTTTTTGAACTCTAGCAGAGTCCTCCTCTGCATCTGGTAGATCCTCTAAAGAAATATTTCTAGCACTTTCAATTTCACTTTTAGTTCGATGCTTTATAAAAACAGGTTTACCTCTCCATATTACTGTCAAACTCTGGCCCTCTTCCAGGGGAGATAAATCTATTTCAGTTGATGCCAAGGCTAGAGTATCTTTGCCTGGATTCATGCTTGATATAAAAGGAATAAGTAAACTAGCAGCCCCAACCCCTCCTAGAGTCATTGCTGATAATTTAATAAAATCTCTTCTTGGTTTTTTACTATTTGACATTTGGGTTTAAATCTAAGTAGATTTTATTGGTAAGATGTAGCATAAGTAGTAGTCATCATGACGCATAAATTTGCAATCTGTCTTTATCAACCCGATATGCCTCAAAATCTAGGTGTAATTATCAGAACCGCTGCTTGTTTAGAGTTTCCCCTTCACATAATCAAGCCTTTGCCTTTCTCCATGACAGATAAAAGATTCAAAGGCGCTGTAATGGATTACATAGATCATTGTGAAATTATTAATCATGAAAATTGGGATAATTTTTATCTCTATTCAAAAAAAAATAGCAGTAGGATAATTTTAGCTACTACTAAGACTGATAATAACCTTTACGAGTTTAAGTTCGAAGATAATGATATTATTTTATTTGGAAAAGAAACATTAGGTGTGCCAGAAACAGTTCATAATACAGTTAATAATAAAATAACAATACCTATAAACGGCAAAACAAGATCATTAAATCTGGCTGCCTCTGTTGCAATTGTAGTTTCATCTATTAAAGCTAATTTTTAAGATAAAAAATCTAAAAATTGCCTCAGCTCATTATTCTCTTTTAAAAAAGAAATAGTATTTTTTGGAAAAGGCATCTTGTAGATCTTATTAAGCTCTTGTGATATTTTTTTTTCTTTTACAAAATCTGTAATGTTTTTTGAGAGTAACATTATAGCTTCCAAATCAGCTGGAGAGGTTTTTGTATTTTCAAATAATGATAGAAACCTTATATATCTAATTGCTCTTAAGTAATCTTTTTGAATTTGTTCAATTGGGTCAAAAATAAACTTCAAGTAATTATTTTTAAAATGCTCAACACCTGAATAAAAATCGAAAACGTCCCCAATTAAATTTATGTATATGCTATTAAATGTAAAATCTCTTCTTAAAGAGTCCTCTTTAATACTCAAGGCATTTGCAATTTTTGAATGTCTTCCAGATGGGGCTACATCTTTTCTAAATGAATTTATCTGGAACTCAAAATCACCTAATTCAAGTGATATGCTTTTATAAGCTTGATAATATTTTGCATTATCATATTTATCTAAAATTTTATCGACCGTTCGATCATCTAATTCTGGAATAACTACATCAATATCTTTGTTTTCGTGATTACCCGATAATAAAGACCTAGTGGCTCCTCCTATAAGATAAATATCCTTTTCTTCAAATGGAAGTATACTGCAAATTTCATCAAAATAAGAAATTTTAGAGATTTCTTCTACTTTTTTTTTTAAATTCATCTTCTAATTTAATTCCATGAGCTCTAACCATCTTTGCTCTTTATTTTCCAATTCTATTTGGAGGGAGCCTAACTTTTTAGTTGTGCTAATAAATAACTCATAGTCCTTTTTATAAAGATCTGGTGCCTCTATGATTTTTTCAAAATGAACAATTTCCTCTTTTAAAAGGTCTATTTGCTTAGGTAAATTATTAAGCTCATATTGTAATTTAAAGGTTAACTTCTTTTTATGTATATTTTTTAAATTTATATTTTTCTTTTCAGTTTTATTTTCAATTTGAGATAAGTTATTTGCATCATTTACAAGAAGATCTTTATTTTTTAAGAAGTCATGATAGCCACCATTATATAACAAAACATCACCATTTCCTTTGAAAAATAATATTTTATTTACTAATTTATCTAAAAAATCTCTATTGTGTGAGACAACTACTAGAGTCCCGTTGTAATTAGAAAGTATAGACTCTACTAAATCTAAAGTATCAATATCAAGGTCATTAGTAGGCTCGTCTAAGATTAAGCCACTTTTAGGATTTGATAAGACTTTTGATAAAAGTAGTCGATTTTTCATTCCACCAGATAAACTCCCGACAGGATCATTTGCTTTAGATGGATCAAAATGGAAATCTTTTAAATAACTGCATACATGTCTCTCTTTACCTTGCGTTTTTAAGTAATCGCCACCAGAGGGGACTAAGACCTTCTTTATTGGTAAATTGTCTTTTAAATCATTTCTTAATTGGTCAAAATAGGAAAACTCTAACTCTTTTCTTAATTTTAATGTTCCCGATTTTAAATTCAGTTCATTAAGCAAAATTTTTAAAAAAGTTGTTTTTCCAGAGCCGTTACCTCCCAAAAGACCAATTCTATCTTTTTTGCTTATTTTTAAATTAAAGTTTTTTAAAATAAAATTTTTATTATTTTCTTCATAGTAAAATTCTGCATTGTGAAACTCTGCAACATTTTTAAAATTCTTTGAATTCTCATAAATTTGATTAATTTCAATCTTTTTTGTAGCTTTTTTAAATTCGCTAATATCTTTATCTAAATTTTCCTTTAAGTCTTTAGCTTGTTCTAACCTTCTGGAATTTCTTTTAACTCTTGCCTTAACTCCTTTATTAGCCCAATTCACCTCTAAATTGACAAATTGCTTTCTATTTTGTAGTTCTCTCTCTTCTTGTGATAAAAGAGTCTCAGACCAATTGTCAAAATCACTATATCCTTTGTAGTTTATTTTTATTTTAGCTCGATCTATCCATAATATTTTATTTGTAAAGTTTTTTAGAAATTGTCGATCATGACTTACACATAAAATTGCACAATCTAGTTTTTTTAAATAGTTTTCTAGCCAAACAATTGTATCCAAGTCTAAATGATTAGTTGGTTCATCTAATAGTAAAAGATCAGATGGTTTGATTAAATTTTTGATTAGCCCTACTCTCCTTTTTTGCCCCCCAGATAAATGTTTAATTAAACTTTTTTTTTCAATACTTAAATTATTGCAAAATATATCTATCTCATAATTATTATCTTGATTTTTGATTACAGATAAAATTTCTTGCTCAACGGTATTATTATCATTACTTAATAAAAAATTTTGGTTGAAATAATTTACAGCAAAATTATCAATACTCCATTTTTCACCAGCATCAATATCATGTTGACCTGATATAACATTCATTAGAGTTGATTTCCCTGCCCCATTTTTACCAACAAGCGCAATAAAATCTTTTCTATGAATATTTATGTCAAGATCCTTTAAAATTTCTTTTTTATGATAACTAACTGATCCCTCTTTAAGTGAAAATAAAAGTTGTTTCATATTATTTCAATCTATAGCTTAGATATGGCTGGGGCGGTAGGATTCGAACCTACGCATGCCGATACCAAAAACCGGTGCCTTACCGCTTGGCTACGCCCCATCAGGATTTAAAGAACTTATCCGAAATAAAGGGATTTTTCAATTCTAACTGAAGGATAAAGTTTGTTAACCTCTCTAAAAATCAACCTTTCTTTTGCGATTTTCTTAAAAGATACAAAAATTGAAGACCCACTACCACTCATGCCAAATTTTAAGAAATCTCTCCTATAATCCAAAAGGAACATAAATAATTCTTTAAATTCTTTATTTAGCAACATAGATGAACTAGTTAAGTTATTTTGAGATATAAGTTGTTTTTTTGCTCCCATATTGTGGTTTTTAAAATGATTATAAATTTTTTTAGTTAAATTTTTTTGTGAAGGAAAAATTAAGTAAACTTTCCTCCAATAATATTTTTTTGCCTTGAGGTATTTATACTGACTTAATCCATCAATTATTTTTGGATATTTATCTTTAAAAATAATTACATCTGAACCAATTATTGGTGCATCTTTTTCAAAGTTTTTTGAAGTAATTTGATGATATTTATATAGAAATTTTAAAATTGAGGCTGCATTTGATGATCCGCCTCCTAACCCATAACCAACTGGTATTTTTTTGTAAACAAAAAATTTTAATTTTGTTTTAGTTTTGTATTTTCTATCAAAAAATAGAATTGATTTTTTTATAATATCATTTTTCAATTTGATTATTTTTTTATTTTGATCGTAATAAGTAATTTGTAACTTTGTAGAATTAGATACCTTAATTAAATCATTTAATTTTAAAAGAACGACTTTAGAAGAAATCTTATGTTTTTTGATAATTTTATCATAATATTTAATTTTTAAATCAAGATTTATTTTAGCATAGCTTGTTAATTTACTTATTTTCATTTCTGCCTAAAACTTCCTCGTATTTAAAATAATCTTTATGAAATAGTAAAATTTTATTATCTAAAAATTTTGATTCTTTGTATCTGCCTAATTCATAATAAATTTGAGATAAATGATCTATTATTTCTGGCTCTGAGGGTTCAAGTTGATAAGCATCATAAATCCATTTTTCTGCCAAATCTAAGTTATCTTTCTTATAATAAAGCCATCCCAAACTATCAAGTATAGCCCCATCATTATAATTTGAGTCTTTTACTGCCTTTTGAAGCATACTTTCTGCAAGATCTAATTTTCTATCATTCTCAACCCATAAATATGCAAGATAATTTAACATGTAAGGATATGAACTTTTAGATATATCAATACTTTTTTGGATAATTTCTTCAGCTTTTTTAATTTCATTATTTCTCTCTAACAAAATACCATATTTAAAAAGATGAATAGCATCATCAGAATTATCTATAATACTCATGCAACATTCGTTTATAAAATCTAAAGCACCGCTATTATCATTTAAAAAGTACATTTCCATCGCAACAAGAAATGATAACTCTAGATTTATCCAATCAGTTTGATGATCGCTATTATTTATAAAATACACTAAGTCACTCATATCAGTGTCTAATTCAAATGATGTTGAGATATAAAGGTATTTTTTAAAAAAATTAAAATTTTTGTCAGTTGGGGTAAAATTTTTAATTAATTTTAGTATTTCTTTACTTGGATTTAATTCTGCTAAAAATGAAATTTTTTTATAAAGATAATAATCCCTATTATCTGGATTTATTTCGATTAAATAAGATAATAAAGCAAGTGCTTTTTTATACTCACGCGCATAAAAATAATAAGTGCTAGTTTGAAATAGTTGAAGATATATTATGTCTTCATAACCCTTAACTACATAATTTTTATCTAATTCAATAGACAAATTATTAAAAGTAGTTGATGACTGAATAAAATCTGACAGTGGAAAATTGATGTTATGATAATTGAAAATACTATCCATTACATTTAATTCTTTAGAATTAAAGATAGAGAGTGTTTCTATATTTGATGTTATTTCTTCATTAATTTTTTTTAAACTGTTGAAGTCTTTTTGATGATGATAATAATAAATAGTATTGATATATCTTAAATTTGTAAAGCGACTATCAATTTCATTCAAATTTTCTAAATTATTTTGAACATTGTGTTTATTACAAAAAGTCATCCAAAAATTTATGCTTTTCAATATAGCCTCTTCAAAAATATAAATTTGTTTTTTGTCAGGAATATTTAAGCATTTGTCATCACCTAGATTCTTTAGAAAAAGAACAATTTCATGAATAAATCCACTTTCAATTTCACTAATATTATCAAAAGTATAATTTCCTATAATAATATTACTTAGTAAGGTTGAAGTATGGTCATTTGAAAAATTATATTTAGGTAATTTTTCCCAAATTAAATAATCATTATTGTATTCAGAATAAATTGAACTTAGAAGTTGATTTTCGAAAGTATTTTTTAATTGAGACCCATATGCATATACAATAAATCCAAAAAAACATATAAAATAAAAAATAAAAGATAATTTTTTAATCATGAATAACCAAGACTACCAAAAAAATATTCTTTTGGAATTGATGAATCTGGAGGAATTTCAATTAAAAAAATCTCAAAATGACTCCGATAACCAAATAAATGTAGATATTATCAATAGTCCTAGCAAAGCCACCAGTATTGATCAAATAGAGGATTTTTTAAAAAATGAATTATTAAAGTTAAATATTAATCAACCAATCAATCTTGTAGAAGGTGATAAAAATTCGAAGATTTTATTTTTTTACGGTAAATGCGACATTACTGATGAAAAGATAATAGATAAAGCAAATGGTGAGTTATTCGATAAAATGCTTTCCTCCATAAAATTAGATAGGAAACAAATAAGCTTAGTGTCTTATATACCAAGGGGACTTAGTGAGTTTGATAATAGCCACAAAATGAATTCAATTTTACAACTTATTAATTATCGGTTGATTGAATTGATTAACCCAAAATATTTAATAATTATGTCAAATTATTGCATCAAAATGTTATTGGCTGCAGACTTGTCTTCCATGTCTCTTCGTGGAAAATGGTTTGATTTCAACACCCCGAATGACGTGGTACCAAAAAAATGCCGTGTGCTTTATGAGCCATCTTTATTAATAAACAATCCAGAACTCAAGAAAGATGCTTGGGAAGATTTAAAAGAAATTAAAAAGCAGCTTGGTGGATAGAATGAGAATTATCGTTTTATTAATTGTAACGTTTTTTTACTCACAGAGTATCTTTGCCCTTAGCTCTAAAGATATTGGCCTATACAAAAGTATTTTTAATGATTACAGAAATGGAAATTTTGATAAAGGAGATAAAGATATAGCAAAACTAGATGATTTAATTCTTATGGGTCATGTACAAGCTTTAAAACTTCTTCATCCAACAGCACATCGCTCTAGTTTTTTAGAGCTTCGAGATTGGTTGAGTGAATATAGTGATCATTACGAAGCTAGAAGGATTTATAAATTGGGAGTAAGAAGGATGCCAGATGGGGCAAAAAAACCAAAAAAAAATTCATACCCGCTTTTTGATGAGATCTTTCAAAAAGATAAGTTACAAGAAACCGTCTCCACTAAATCAAATAAAATATTTTCAAATAAAAATTACTCAAAAAAAATTAGTATTTATAATACTGTAAGATCAAGAGTTGGAAGAGGATGGCCTACTGGAGCATTAGAGTATTTAAACCACCATATAAAATATTTTAATCAAAAAGAAAAATCTTTTCTACTTTCCAAAATTGCCAATGGCTACTACCTTGCAGATTTAGATGATAAGGCTATAAATGTTTTAAATGATGAAGCTTTCTTGAGTCAACCGTACGATGAGGGCTTATGGATCAAAGGTCTCTCATATTATAGAAAAGGAAAATACCAAAAAGCCTCGAGACAATTTTTAATACTCTCAAAAATTTCAGATAACAAATGGTTAAGGGATGCTGGTGCTTATTGGTCATTTTTATCCTCAACAAAAGACGCTAATGATGAAATTACTTTCAAAGCATCTTTAGAGGCTCTAAATAAATCTTGCAAACCTAGTTTTAATATATACTCAATTTTATCATGTAGAATTTTAGATAAAACCATTCAAGACTTTGAATTTAATACCTCATTAATGAGCTCAGATCTTGAGTCATTTTTAAATACCAAATTAGGTGAGAGAATTCAGGCATTAATTGAAATCGATGAACTTCCAATTGCAGAGATAGAATTAAATAGACTTAAAAACATTACAAATGACAGGTTTAAAAGACTCATACTAAATTTTTCAATTAAAAATGATCTGAGCTCCTTGCAAATTAAAACAGCAAAATACTTGTTTAAAGATGATGCCCCGATAGATTTTTTATATCCAACTCCAAAATGGATTCAAGATTACAATTTCAACAGTATTGACCCAACTATTATTATTAGCATGATCAGACAAGAGTCGCAGTTTAGTGCTTTCGCAAAAAGTGGTAAAAGTGCATATGGATTGATGCAAATTCTTCCATCAACTGCTCGAATGGTAAATAAAAAACATAAATTTAAGTCTAATCCGAGAATGTTATATGATCCTGAAATTAATGTTGAGACAGGTAGCCTTTACCTACAAAGTTTATTATCTATTAATTATATTAATGGAGATTTATTAAAGGCTTTAATCTCATATAATGCAGGGCCGGGAAATCTTTCAAAATGGATGAAGAAAACTACATTTAACGATGATAGTTTTCTTTTAATTGAGTCTATACCTTCAAGAGAAACACGAATGTTTGTTGAGAGAGTTCTAACTAATCTTGTTATTTATGAATTAATAAATCATAATTCATTCAATTATGCTGATGAACTTATAGCTACTAATACTATCTTGATTAATGATTGATGAAAAAATAACATTTAAACAAATAAATATTGCCGTAATCACTTTGTCGGATACAAGAAAAGAAAGTGATGATAAATCAGGTAATACATTAAAAGAACTGATACAAAAAAAAGGGCACTCTGTTTCCCATTATCAGATTATTGAAGATGAGCCTAAACTCTTTATTCCTGTTATTCAGAAATTAACAGCATCTATCGAACACGATGTAATAATTACTTCAGGTGGGACTGGTCTGACGGGAAGAGATAATACTATTGATGCCTTAAAAAAAATATCTCAAGTTGAAATTCCGGGATTTGGTGAATTGTTTAGACAATTAAGCTATAAAAAAATTGGAACCTCAACTATACAATCTCGAGCAAGTGCATTTTTATTAAATCAAACTTACATCTTTTGTTTACCTGGATCTACTTCTGCTGTCAGAGATGCTTGGAATGATATTCTTTATCATCAATTAGACATAAGACACAAGCCATGTAATTTTGTCGAGCTAATACCTAGACTTGATGAGTGAATACGTTGTTGGAGTCGACGAGGTTGGCAGAGGATCTCTTGTTGGAAGTGCAATAATTTGTGCTTTTAGATCACAAAATTCCTTATTTGATAAACTTCCATTTAGTGTCTCTGACTCAAAAAAAATAAATAAAAAAAAAAGAGAGGATATATATGAATATTTCAGGTCAAATAAAGGTTTCGAATATAATTATCAAATTATTTTTGGAAAAAAAAAATTTATCGAAAGGTTTAATATTCACAATGTAGTTTTGCAAAGCATGAAACAATCAATAATTTTGTTGTCTAAAAAATCAGATACGATCATCATAGATGGAAAATTTATTCCAAGCGAAATGAAAGGTTATAAGGTGAAGTCTTTAATTAAAGCAGATGATAAAATTAATCAGGTGTCAGCAGCTTCAATTATAGCAAAAGTCTTCAGAGACAAATTACTTTTGAAGCTCCACTCATTGGATGGTAAATATCAATGGAATAAAAATGCTGGGTACGGTACAAAGTCTCACTTAAGTGCTATTAATACACATGGGGTCAGCAAATATCACAGGACCACTTATCAACCTATAAGTAAACTTATCAAAAAGTTATCTACTTAGTTATCAACAGTAGAGTAAGTTTTTTTTACACAAGATTCTTTATAAATATTAAGATTCATATGTGTTGAAATCAAATAACCTATATTTAGGTGATTGTCTTGATCTATTGGCTAAGATTGAAGATCAGACAATTGATTTAATTTTTTTAGACCCTCCTTATAATTTACAATTAAACAAAGTCTTAACCAGACCAAATCATTCCATTGTCAATGGTGTCAATCAGGATTGGGACAAATTTGATAGTTACTCGAGTTATGATGATTTTACCTTTTCTTATTTAACTGAGTGTAAAAGAGTTCTTAAAACTGATGGGGGGTTATGGATTATTGGTTCATATCACAATATTTTTAGAATTGGAAAAATTCTCCAAGATTTAAACTTTTGGATTTTAAATGATGTGATTTGGGCCAAATCTAACCCATTACCAAATTTTAGGGCAACAAGACTTACTAATGCACATGAAACTCTTATTTGGTGTTCAAAAAAACCTAAATCTAAGTATCAATTTAATTATCATACTTTAAAGGTTGCGAATGAAGACAGACAAGAGAGAAGTATTTGGAACTTTCCGATTTGTTCAGGTAAAGAAAGGCTGAAAAACAATAAAAACCAAACAGCTCACCCAACTCAAAAACCATTAGCTTTGATGAAAAAAATTATTATTCAGTCATCGATACAAGGAGATCTAGTATTAGAGCCTTTTGCAGGCACAGCAAGTTTCTGTGCTGAAGCAAAATATTTGGGTAGAAATTACATAGGTTTTGAAAAAGATGAAGGTTATTATCAATTAGCTACTAAAAGATTAAGAAAAATTAAATCTTTAAAAAATGATTTATTAGAGATTAATGAAAAAGATAAACCAACAAAAAAAATACCCTTTGCAAGTTTAATTGACAATGGGCATTTAAAACCAGGTGCTAAACTTTATAATAATAAGAAAAGCTATAAAGCTACAATTTTACCAGATGGGAGTATTTCATATAAAAATGAGAGAGGATCAATTCATAAAATTGCTGCAAAAGTAAATAAGACATCGAGTTTCAATGGGTGGGATTATTGGCATTATGAGGATAAAAAAAAGAATTTAATATGTATCGATGAAATTAGAAAAAAGATGAGGATTTAATTTAATATTCTTTTAAAGAGTGTTGGTAATGCAAGCTGGTTAGTTTTTGATTTTTCTATCCATACTGAATTGTTAATTTTTAATTTTTTAAGATTAAGTTTATAAACATTTATTTGGAAGAGATTATTTGTAATTGCAAATTTAAAACTTTTGATTTTTTCTTTATTTTTCAAATTTAAATTTGCTATAAATTCTTTATCCAAATTTGAAGGTAAATGGATAAAGTTTTTGTAAAATTGAAATTTTGGTTTTTTTATAAAACAAATATGTAAAGGAGAGTTTATTAAATAGAAATCTATTTCCTTATTATTTTTTTTTATATTTTTATTATTTTTAAATGATTGGAAGGCTGATTTACAAAAACTAGAAAATATACATTTGGAGCATTCGGGGTTATTTTTTTTGCAAATAATAGAACTATAATCCATCATCGACTCAGCTAAACCCCTATAAGAAATCTTTTTTTTACAAGCTAAAATAAGTATTTCTTCGATCTCATCATCATTGAGTTTGAAACCAGATACTCTCTGAATTAATCTTTTAACATTGATATCAACTGGGAATGATTTTTTATTATGGCCTATAGCTATTATCGCGCTTGAAGTATATTTCCCAACACCAGGCAAAGAGATAAGACTATCTCTATCATCTGGCAATTCACCATTATAACTATTGTTAATAATTGTTACTGCTTTGAATAAATTTTCTGCCCTCTTGTAGTAACCTAATCCTGACCAAACTTTTAATAAATGTTCTAATTTTTTATTCTTAAAGGAATTAAAACTTGGAAAAATATTTATAATTTCTAATATTTTATTTTCTACTGTTTTAACAGTTGTTTGTTGTAGCATAATTTCTGATAAATAAGTTAGGTATAAATTTCTATTCTTTCTCCAATATAAGTTTCTTTGATTTTTTTTAAACCAATGTAGGATTAAAGGGATAAATTTGTTTTTATGAAAAAATTCTCCAAGCTCAATGATATTGCTTTTCATCTGGTAAATAAGGTAAATAAAAAAAAGCTAAAAATAAATACTCTTATTCTAAAAAACTGGGAGTATATTTTTGGCAACAACAATAAGTTTGTTCAATTAAAAAAAACTATAATAAATAATAAAACAGAATCTGTAATTCTTGAATTGAGAGTAAGCCCAGAAAAATCTTTCGAAATGCATTCAAGAACAAATGAAATAGTTATAAAAATTGAGGAAGTAACTGGAGTGAGAGTAAATAAAATCCTATTTTTTCAAGATCTTTCACATAAGAATTTAAAAAATAGTAATATTTCAAATTTATCAATGAAAGCAGAAGGAAAAACTCTTAATAATCAAAAATTTAATGATATAAAAGACGAAGAAGTAAGATCTATTTTTGAAAATATTAATAAAAAGTTATATGAAAACAATTAGTCTGATATTTTTTTTGGTTGCACTATCAACAAATCCTGCAATATCAAAAATTTATGAATACAAAAATTATTTAGAGGACAATGACATTCAACCTCTTATTAAATCGTCTGAAGAAAATTCAGTTGATATTATTGAGTTTTCATCATTTAGTTGCTCACACTGTGCTGCTTTTCACAATGAAACGCTTAAAGAATTAAAAGAAAGTGGCGTTTATAGAAATATTAATTTTTACTTAATTGATTTTCCTTTAAATCAAGCTGCTTTTTATGGAGCTATTATTGCAAATTGTAGTGAAAACATTCGTACAAGCTATGTTGACTCTGTCTATGAAAACTATGATGTTTGGACAAAAGCAAGTTCTGGAGAAGAAATTATTGAATTACTTAATAGCTATGGATTGCAACATGGTCTTGGGGATGAGGAGTTACAATCTTGCTTAAAAGATGAGAATTCTCATAATGAACTTTTATCCCTTCAAGTTGATGCTCAAAACATTTTTGGTGTTGAGAGCACGCCAACATTTTTAATTAATGGTGAGAAAGTTCAGGGTAATCGACCTGCATCAGAATTTATAAAAATAATAAATAAAAAATTGAATAATTAATTTGTTATCTTTAGATAAACTCTCAATTAAAGGTTTTAAATCTTTTGTAGAGCCAACAGATTTTGAAATCAAAAATGGTCTTACTGGTATAGTTGGTCCCAACGGTTGCGGGAAATCAAACATTGTTGAAGCAATAAGGTTTGGTTTAGGGGAGGTCTCTGCCAAACAACTTCGCGGCAAAGAGATTGATGATTTAATTTTCAATGGAACTGATAATCGGCCCTCATGGAATATCGCTGAAGTAGGTTTGTTTGTAAATATTGATGGAAGCGATTTAGAAAATAAATTTCAATCAAAACAATTAGAGATTGCAAGAAAGATATGGAGAGGAGAAGGAACGAATTCATTCATAAATGGTAAAGAGGTAAGGTTGAAAGATATTCAATTGCTATTTGCAGACGCCTCTACATCAGCTAGATCAACTTCGATAGTTAGTCAAGGTCGTATTGGAGCAATCACCCAAGCGAAACCAGAAGATAGAAAAATGGTTTTAGAGGAAGCTGCTGGAATACTTGGTCTGCAATCCAGAAGACATGATGCAGAGTTGAGGTTGAAAGGTGCAAATAATAATCTATTAAGGGTAGAGGATGTTATTCAAACATACGAAGAACAATTAGCTATTCTTAAAAAGCAAGCTAAAGAGGCTGAAAGATTTAGAAATATATCAACTTTAATCAAGAATGCGGAAGCGTCTGTATTTTTCGTAAAAAGAAATGAACTTCAACTTATTCTTGAGAGACTTAATGAAGAAAAAGATAAAATTAAAGTAAAACTTGCTGATTTCCAGGGTGACGTATCAATTCAAGATCAAGCTTATGAAGATTTAAAAGTTAAAATTCCACCAATGAGAGAAAAATCATACTCATTGAATAGTGAACTTGATAGGTTGAATATGACTGTAGAAAATCTTAAACAGGAAGAATTACGTTTTGAAGAGCACAAAATAAACCTCGAGCATCGTGTAAAACAACTTAATCAGGACTTACAAATTGAGCAAAAACAATTTGAAGAAACGACCAGTAAAATCAAAACTATTAGGAAAGATATTGAAGATTTATCCTCTAAAGAATTTGAAGCTGAAAATCGAGACATTAGCGTCAATCAATCAGATAGTAGTTTATTAAACAATATTTCCTTTGATAAAAAATACGAAAATGCAGTAGCTGCTATATTTGGTAAAGAACTTTTAGCATCATTGGAACCTGATGATATTTATTATTGGAGAGAGCACTCAAGTGGGCAGGCCAATAAAGTGTTCAGTTTTCATTGTGAACCAGCTTCTAAAGTTATTAGAGCTCCAAACCAAGTAATGAATAAGCTTAATAATGTTGCCATTGTGTCTTCAAAAAAAGAAGGTTTAGAAAATCATACAAAAATAAATATTGGACAAGCTATAGTCGATCTAGAGGGTAATTTGTGGCGTTGGGATGGACTTTTTATTTCCAGTAGTTATGAAGCTAATATCTCCACAATACTGTCAGAATTGAAAGAAAAGAGGCTAAACGATCTTAAAAAGCAAGTGCTTGAGTGGGAAAGAATTTTAGAGGTCACTGTTCAAAAAACTGAGGACTTAAATCAAAGAATAAAAACTGCTAAAGAAGAATTAGAAATTTCTGAAAATAATCCAGGAGATATTGATAGCAAAAGACAATTTTTACTTAATAAAATTAAGCAACTAGATGACGAAAAAAAACTTTTTGACAATCAATTACAAGAGCAAGAAAATCTTTTAGAAAGCCTCTCAAAAGAGTTGAGAAATAAAGAACAAAATTACTCTGTTGTAAAGGAGGAGTTAATACGAAAGGAGTCAGAAATTTCAAATTATTCAAATAATTTAACACAGCTCGCTCAATTATGCAGAGAAAAAATTAATGTTGATTTATTAAATTTAGAAAATGAGGTAGATAAATTCAAAAGAGATGAAGATTTAGAGACTGCAGAGAAAAGAGTATTAAGATTAAACGCTGAAAGGGAGAGAATTGGTGCTGTAAACTTACTTGCTGAGGATGAATATGTAAAATTAAGAGAAAAAGTTGATGAAACAATTAAAGATAAAAATGAAATTCAAGAATCTATAGAAAAATTACATGAAGCAATTAATAAAATTAACAAAGAAGGTGTATTGAGACTAAAAGAAGCTTTTAAAATTGTTAATGAAAATTTTGAGAGACTATTCACTAAGTTATTCGGTGGAGGTAAAGCATATCTAAAACTTATCCAAAATGATGAAGATCCTTTAAACTCTGGTTTGGAGATATTTGCCAGTCCTCCAGGTAAGAAAATGCAAAATATAACTTTATTATCTGGAGGTGAGCAGGCTTTAACTGCAATTTCATTATTATTTGCCGTATTTATAGCGAACCCATCGCCTTTTTGTATATTGGATGAGGTTGATGCTCCTCTAGATGACAATAATGTGGATAGATTTTGTAGTATGGTCGAAGAAATTTCAGAAAAAGTTCAAACCAAATTTATTATTGTTACTCATAATCGAATGACAATGTCTAGAGTAGACAGACTCTATGGTGTTACAATGCCCGAGGAAGGAATTTCTCAAATAGTCTCTGTTGAATTAGAAGAAGCCGTAAAGTACGCTGAATAATGGCAAATGAAGAAGAAAATGATAATAAAAAGCCAAGAATGCAAGGTCTTAGCTTTGCTTATAGAATCTCAACTGAATTACTAGGCGCTTTAATTGTTTCCGTTGTTATTGGATTGTTGATTGATAAGATGTTTGACAGCAAGCCTATTGGTTTAATAACGTTGATAATACTTGGTTTTTTTGCAGGTTTATTGAATATTTACAGGCTTATACGTCGCATAGAAAACTCTAAATAAATCTGTTTTATTACCACATGGCTAAGGGTGAGAGTCCTCTCAAACAGTTTGAAATACAACCCATTGTTGACATTAACTTTCTAGGTTTTGATATCTCTTTTACTAATTCTGCTCTATGGATGACTATTACAACAGCGTTTATTTTAATTTTTTTTACAGCGCCTTTTTTTAAAGCAAAAAAAACAAACTCTGTAAGTGATCTTTACCCGACTAGAATGCAAGTTGCAGCTGAGCTTGGTTTTAATTTTATAAATAGTTTATTAGCAGACACTGTGGGTAAAGAGGGCAAAAAATATTTTCCTTTAGTTTTTACTTTGTTCATGTTCATTTTATTTGGAAATCTTTTTGGTATGATTCCTTACAGCTTTACTTTTACTAGCCATATCATAGTGACTTTAGCTCTTGCAATGGGTGTGTTTATTTTTGTTACTGTTTTGGGATTTGTAAAACATGGCGTAAAATTTTTTAGCTTTTTTGTTATCCCTGGCTTGCCCGTATATATGCTTCCTTTATTGATACCAATTGAAATTATATCTTATCTCTCTAGACCAATAAGCTTATCTGTTAGACTTTTTGCTAACATGCTTGCTGGTCATACTTTACTAAAAGTTTTTGCAGGGTTTGTCTCTGCACTAGGTTTTTTTGGAATTTTGCCATTAGTATTCATAATAGCTTTAACAGGATTAGAAATATTAATTGCATTTTTGCAAGCATATGTTTTTGCAATATTAACATGTTTGTATATTAACGACGCTTTACACTTACACTAGATGAACATAAGGAGGTAAATATGGAACTAGTTGAAGGACTAAAATACTTGGGTGCAGGTTTAGCAGTGATCGGCGTGATCGGTGCTGGAATTGGTATTGGCAATGTTTTTGCAGCTTTTATTACTGCTGTTGGAAGAAATCCAGCTGCAAGAAACGAAGTTTTTACCATGACAATGTTAGGTTTTGCCCTAGTTGAAGCTATTGCTTTATTTGCATTGGTTATAGCATTAGTAATTCTGTTTTCTTAACAGGGACTGACTAACGGATGCCTCAATTAGAGCAAGTAGAGTTTTTTATATCTCAGCTTTTTTGGCTGGGTGTTTTTTTTGTAATACTATTTACAGTATTGACATATATAACACTTCCTAAAATTAGAGCTTTTTTGAATCAAAGAGATGATTTTGTAAAATCACATATCTCAAAACAAGATGAATTAATCAAAAAAGCTGAGTCAATAATTGAAAACTACGAAGCAAAACTTACTGAGGCGAAGAACCAAGCATCACAAATTATTAATGATGCCAAAGATAAAGCTTTAAAAGAAAGTGAAGACTTAATCAAAGCTACGGAAGTAAAGATCCAACATGAAATCAAACAAACTGAGGAAAGAGTCGCGAAAGAAAAGGATACTGCGATATCTGAACTAAACGATCAACTTAAAGACTCAGCAACTAATTTTTTGTCAAAAGTAACTAACATAGAAAAGGGTAATATCAATCTTTAATGAGCTATTTATTTCAAGATCCTAAGTTCTGGTTATTAATTTCTTTTATTACTTTTGTTATTCTCATGATCAAGCCTTTCAAAAGCATGATGATTGGTGGTATTGACTCAAAAATTGAAGAAATTAAGCTCAATATTAATAATTCCTTAGAAACTTATAATAAAGCAGAAGAAAAATTCAAAGATGCAGAAAAACAAACTAAAGATTTATCTAATAAAGTGGATGACATTATATCTAACGCAAGGTCACAAGCTGAGTCTATTTCTAAAAATATTATAGAGAAAACTAATCAAACCATTAAATCAAAAGAAAAAAATTCCCTAGATCGAATTAAACAAATTGAATTATCTGCAATTCAATCAATAAAAAGTCAGGCCTCAATAGAATTAAATAAAATTATTGAAAATTATTTTTCTAATCTTTCAGAAGACAATAGATCTAGAATAATAATTAAAAGTGTATCTGATTTAAAATCAGTCAATTAATAGCGTAAAATATTTTTATACCTTCATCATAAGTATCTAAATCAATTTGAATTTTTTCATTTAAATCAAAATTTTGCCATGTATAACCCTCCCTATCAATTTTGAGATCTTTTGAGTATTGAAATTCAGCTATTTTAATATCCTCACTTAGGTTTGTGACAAAAATCATAAAATCAACTACATAAGTTTTTTTTTCTTCCTCAGACAAACGTACATTTATTTTGTAGTTAGTAGAAATCTCAACCTTACTCTTATCTATCAATAAATAACAACTAAGATTATAGTTATTTTGTAGTTCTATATTGGCATTATCCAAGGTAATAGATCTTGCTTCATATAAAATTAGAGATTGAGGACAATCTTTATTGCTTACTTTTAATTCTTTTTTTAAAGGATTTGATATTGAACAAGAAACTAAAAAAAAAGTTAATATTAAACATATTATAAATTTATAATTTTTCATTGTTGGATATTATGCATCATATATACATTAATTAAAAAATAAAAAAATAAAATGGCAGTTTATACATCAGTAACTTATAAAGATGCCCAAGAATTATTTAGACCCCTCGGAGAAATTGAGATTCTTGAAGGTATAAAAGAGGGAGTAGAAAATACAAATTATTTAGTAAATTTGACTGACTCTAAAAAATATATATTAACTATTTTTGAAAAAAGAACTAAAGAAGTTGACTTACCATATTTCAACAATCTTATGAAATTATTTTACGATAACAATATTTCATGTCCGTTAAGTGTAACTATAGACAATAAAAACTTATTTAAAATTAAAGGGAAACCATGCTGCATATATACTTTTGTTGAAGGTAGACCTTTAAAAGATATAAATAATCAACAATTAAAATCATTAGGAAAATCGATAGCAGATTTACATCAAGCTGGAAATAGTTCAAAACTTTTCAGAAAAAATATGATGTTACTACCTACTTGGAAATACATCACCGAAAAGTTTTCTAATGTTAACCCTAAGATTTATACTGAAGAGTATAAATATATTCTTAAAAATATTGATTACCTTCAAGATAAGTTTCCATATAATTTAAGACAAGTTAATATTCATGCTGATTTATTTAAAGACAATATATTTTTTTTAAATAACCATGTTTCAGGTTTTATAGATTTCTTTTTTTCTTGTACTGATACTGTAATTTATGATTTTGCTACTCTTGTTAATGCTTGGTTTTTTAAAAACAATAAATTTTCAGAAAATGATTATTTAAATTTTCTATCATCTTACACGCAAAACTTTGAATTAAAAATTGAGGAAAAAGATAAATTAAACTTTTATTTAAAGGTAAGTGCTATACGTTTTTTCTTAACAAGACTTTATGACTTGCATTTTAATATTGAAGGAGATGTAAAACATAAAAATCCTCTAGAATTTTTTGAAATTTTTAAATTTCATGAAAAGAAAAATATACAGGACTTTTTTTGATTAGTGTCTATACAGATGGTTCTTGTCTAGGAAATCCTGGTAAAGGAGGATGGGCATTTTTGATTGTGGGAGATAGGAATATTTGCTACAGAACTGGTTTCGAACTTAACACCACAAATAATCAAATGGAACTAGTTGCTGTTATTAAAGCACTAGAGTTTTTAAAAGAATTTAGAGACATTTCAATTAACACAGATAGCAATTATGTTAAACAGGGTATAACAACATGGATAATAAATTGGAAAAAAAATAATTGGAAAACGTCAAAAAATCAGCCAGTTAAAAATAAAGAGCTTTGGGAACGATTAGATAAATTAAACCTTAGTAAAAATATTAATTGGAGTTGGGTAAAGGCACATAATATCGATGAATTCAATAACCAAGTTGATACACTTGCTAGAAAAGCAGCAGAAACTCTAACTGAGTCTTCGTTTAACTAGTTCAGCTGTTTCAAGGTTATCAATAGGTCCTATTGATGAGAGAGTTAAATTTGAGTCTAGTATTTTTTTTCTTGCTTTTTCAAGGTCCTCTAATTGTACAGAGTCAATTTTTGAAATAAATTCCTCGGGAGATCTAACCTTATTGTGCATTAAATAACTAGAAGCATTAGATCTACATCTTGTTGAGATACTTTCCTCTCCTTTTAGAATTCCTACTTTAAATTTAGCTTTAGTCTTCGTTAATTCCTCCTGTGTAAAAGTATTAGCATTAATATTTAATTGATCGCAAAGTACGGGTATTAATTCTTTTACTTCCTTATGGCCTGTGCCAGCATAGACATAAAAAATGCCTGAGTCAGAAAAGAAATCACCACTACTGTATATGCTATAGACTAAACCTCTTTTTTCTCGAATTTCTTGAAATAATCTTGAAGACATACCAGAGCCGAGAAGTGTTGAATAAACCCTTGTTGCATAGTAAAGGTCTGAATGAATGTCTACACCTTCAAAACCTAGTAATAACTTTACCTGTTCTAAATTTTTCTCTTGCCGGTATTCTCCACCAACATAAGAAGATTTTGGAATATAATCGTCGTCCCCAAGAGGGAGATTTTGGAATTTATCCTCAACAAGTTTAATTATTTTGTCCTCTTCAAAATTTCCTGATACAGAAAACACCATTTTTTTTGGGTTATAGAAACCTTTCATAAAACCTTCTACTTCATCCCTTGATATGGACTTTATAATTTCAGCCGTACCTAAAATTGACCTACCCATGGGTTGGTCCGGGTAAGCTAACTCGTCGAATTTATCAGCAACAATACTATCTGGCTCGTCAGCATACATTCCAATCTCTTGTAATATGACTCCTCTCTCTTTATCGAGTTCCTTAGAGTCAAAAGTTGAGAACTGCAATATATCGCTAATTACGTCTATAGATAGTTCAACATTTTCCTTTAAACCACTCATATAATAAGCAGTTATTTCTCTTGAGGTATAGGCATTGTGAGAATTACCTACTAGCTCAACCTCTTTTGCTATTTGAGCAGCTGATCTATTTTTTGTTCCTTTGAATGCCATGTGCTCTAATAAGTGAGCAACACCATTGATTTCTTTTCGCTCATTTCTTGCCCCGACCTTGTTCCACATTCCTACACTTACTGTTTCTACAGTGTTTACATAATCTGTTATCAAGGTCATTCCATTTTTAAGCTTATGAATATTAGGCATGTGCTTCAATATATTCTCCTAGATCCTTATAATTATTATCTAAAATTGCAAATTTTTCATCATTAAGAAACTCTATGTTTTTATCATATTTTATATCGTTACCTACTGAATTTTCGACAGTTTCCTGAAATTTTATTGGATGGGCGCAAGCAAGACACATTGCTTTTTTTAAATTTAATTTTTCCGCACATACTATGCCAACAGCTGTATGAGGGTCTAATAAAATTTTGTAATTTTCATATGTAATTTTAATTTGATTTTCAACCTCTTTAGAAGTTGCACTCTCAGATAAAAATTTCTCAGATAATGACTTATGAACAGAACTTTCTAATTTTTTATTATGTTCATTGTTTTGTATATTTTGAAAAAGCTCATTTGTTGCTCCTGGTCCAAGAAGCTCTGCTAAAAGTCTTTCAAAATTACTTGATATTGTTATATCCATGCTAGGGCTATTAGTTTTTACAACATTGTAGAGATGTAGATCATTATTGCTTATGATTCGATGTAAAATGTTATTCTCATTTGTCGCAACAATTAATTTATTTATTGGAAATCCCATTGACTTTAGCAAATGAGCAGAATATATATTTCCAAAATTACCACTTGGTACAACAAAATTATCATTATTATGATTAAGATATGACCATGCATAATAAATTGATTGTGGTAACACCCTAAACCAATTAATTGAATTCACTGCAGTAAAGCTATATTTATTATTTATATCTTTATCTCTAAAAAGTTTTTTTACTAAATTTTGACAATCATCAAAACTTCCATTTAGGGCAATATTAAAGACATTTTTACCACCACTAGTTGTCATTTGTTTTCTTTGGAAGAGAGATGTGGAGTTATGAGGATGCAAAATAAAAATACTAATATTTTCAATATCTTTAAAGGCTTGAATTGCAGCAGAACCGGTATCGCCAGAAGTTGCTCCAATAACTACTAATTTTCTATCAAGTTTCTTTAAATAGTATTCATATATCTTAGCTAACAAACACATAGCGTAATCTTTAAAAGCTAGTGTCGGACCATGAAATAAATTCAATAGATCGTTGTCACCTATGTTTGATATTGTAACAATTTCTTTATCAAATTTACTATAAGCCTCCTCGATAATCTTTTTAATTGTTGGGGCATCAAATAAATCTGATAAAAAAGGGGTTAAAATGAAATTTGCTATTTCAAAATAATTTTTTCCTTTTAGTGCGTTTATTTGATTGTTACTAAATTTTGGAATTTCAATTGGAATAAATAGACCTCCATCTGGTGCTAGACCGAAATTCAGTACCTGCTCAGCAGAGTACTCTTTTTTATCATCTCTTGTGCTTATATATTTCATTGAATAAATCTATCTACCAAATGATCTAAATAAAATTTTGGGTTTAAATTCTCACCAGAAATGCTTTGTAACATTTCATCAGATGAATACAAAGAAGCTTTTTGATGGATATTAGTATTCAACCAAATGATTAAGTTATTTATATTTTCTTCATTAGGGTTGCCTAAAAAAATATCAAATAAAGGGCAATTAAATTTAATTTGTGAGGCTATCATAGCACCAAGTGCATAAGTAGGGAAATAACCAAATATACCCTCATACCAATGAATATCTTGGAGAACCCCCTCTGTTTCTGAAATTAGATTGATTGACAAATTATTTAAATAGTTTTCATTCCATAAATTTTTTATATCTTTAAATTTAATTTTATTTTTAAATATCTCTTTTTCAATTTTATACCTGATGTAAACATGGATCGGGTAAGAAAATTCATCAGCACTAACCCTTATAGGATTAACTCTAACAGTATGATAGTGCTCTAAAAATGATTTTTCCAAATCTTTAGAGTTATCAAAAATATTGTTTATGATGTTAAAATAAACTTTTGATTTAAAGATATGATTTTCAAAAAAAAGAGATTGGCTTTCATGGACACTTAAACTACGGGATTGACCCAATGGCTCATAAAGATATTGATTAGGTCGATTCTGTTCATAAACCCCATGGCCTGTCTCGTGAAATAATGCTGATAAGGACTCTAATATATTGTCTTCAAACCTGGTTGTTATTCTTACATCATTTGTAGCTCCTCCACAAAAAGGGTGATGAGATTGATCAATTCTACCTCTATCAAAATCGAAGTTTAGCTGTTTTAATTTTACTTTTATCATTTTTAATATTTCTGAGTCTGAAATATTTGATTTATAAACATGGGGCGATTTAATTTTTTTAATATCCAAATATTTAGGTATTATTTCTCTCTCAATTACTAAAAAAACTTGGTCGATCTTTGATGAATCATAATCCATATCATATTTTGAAATTAATGAGTCATAGGGTGATAGATTAGTGGCCTTAGCTAATTGACTCGCTTCCTCATGCACTAAATCTAATAGATCATTGAAATCTTTTTCAATTATAGAAGAGTCATTTTTTGATCTAGCCTCTCTCCATAAGTGCTCACAAGTTAGTTTTTTTTTTATCAGTAGAGATTTCAAATCTGGGTCAATAGCATTTTCTTTGACGATAATACTCTTCATTAGTTTTAAAGACATAATATCTGCTTCGCTTAATTTTGTATTTTCAGCTTTTTGAATTTCTTCTTGAATATCTTCACTTCTAAATATTCTGTCTGTAAAGTTAGATAAAATAGACATTTGCTCTGATCTAGACTCAATACTTTTTTTTGGTAAATTAGTTGCGTTATCCCAAAATAAAAGACCACTGACGTCATTCAACACATAGTAGCTTTTAAAATACTCTTTAAGTTTATTCATATTTCCTTCTTATAATTAACAGCATAACGATACTTGACAAGCTAAGCAAAAACCAAGTTATTGAATAATTCAAATGATTATTTCTCAAAAATACAAGAGGATTAAAGGTATATTTAGATACCCTATCATCTAGAAGAACAAAATAATATTTGGATAGGAATGCATATTGATAAAATTGATTAAAATCAGTTTTATTAACAGAGTACCAAGTATTATTGGACAAATCATTTTCTGGAGTAAAAAAAGATTTATCTGAATTGAAATCTCTTATGTATACCTTAGGGTTGTCTATAGATTGATATCTTTGAATGATATTTTGAACTTGATCAAAGTCTTTGTCTAAAACCCATCCAAAATTGATGACACTATACATACTATTTTTATATTTTACCGGGAGTATTAGGTGATAACCTGGTTTTCCTTTAAATGTTTTTGACTCCAAATAAATTGGTTTATTTAATATTGTATAATTATCATCTAATTTTACTGAAACTAAATTATTGTAGTTTAGATCACCAGAAAACAAAGAGGGATTGAGGATTGAATTACGTATATTGTCCATTAAATCATTTTTCCAATTTAGTCGGTAAAGTTGCCATGAACCTAAGATAAAGGTTAAAATAGAAATTCCTATAAATACAAATGTTAATGATGACTTATTCATAAATAAAATTTTAGTTTAAATGTAAAAGATAAAAATGTTTGGTTTATCTTCCCCACCAATAGATACTTATGTATAAAAACAACCAAACAACATCAACAAAATGCCAATACCATGCAGCTGCCTCAAAACCAAAATGTCTTTTTGGGGTTAAATGACCTTTTCTTATTCTCAATAAACATACTAATAAGAATAAAGTACCAATTAATACATGAAAACCATGAAAACCGGTTGCCATGAAAAAAGTTGAAGGATATATACCTTCAGTAAAACCAAAAGTTGCATGTTGGTACTCATATATTTGTAAAAGTGAAAATATGAAACCTAAAAAAACTGTGTAATATAAACCTTTAAGAGCCTCTTTATTATTACCCTCTCTTAATTCATGGTGTGCCCATGTACAAGTAGTGCCTGATAAAAGTAAAATCAAGGTATTTAAATATGGAATGTCTAGTGGGTCAAAAGTTTCAATTCCTTTTGGAGGCCAAACTCCTATTCCAAGAGTACCTGTGAAAACTTCTTTGTACTCGGCTAAGAATGTTTTAGGTAATAGACTTGCATCAAAAAAAGCCCAAAAAAAAGCGACAAAAAACATAACTTCTGATGTGATGAACAAAGCCATACCCCACCTAAGACCAATCTCAGTGATTGAATTATGTACTTTCAAAAAAGTACTCTCTTTTATTATGTCTCGCCACCACATAAACATAGTAAAAAGTATTAGAACAAGACCTGCCAACATAGGCCATAGAATCTCATAGTGCATATATAAAATAGCTCCTGAAACTAGAAAAAGAGCTGAGAAAGCACCAACTAATGGCCAGGGACTGGGATTTACAAGATGGAATTTATGTTTCTTTTCAGAGTCTTTAAATATTAAATCAACCATTTACAGAATATTTCATTCTTTTTTCTCAAAAAAGGTATATGACAAAGTGACATTCTTAGTCCTACTTGCCTCAGGATCGTCAAGTATCAGTGGATCTAAGTAGAAAGTGACAGGAAACTCAACAACTTGATTTGGTTTTATAGTTTGATCAATAAAGCAAAAACATTCAATTTTATATAAGTATGGGCCAATTTTAGGTGGTAAAATGTTAAATATAGACGTACCTGTTGAGCTAACATCAGTATTGTTTTTAGCTTTAAAAACAACATCATACTTTACACCCTCTGTAATATTCATTTTTTGAGGAGCTTCGAACATCCAGTCCAAACCTTCATTTACCTGAGCTGAAAATATAACTTTTATATCGAGTTCACCTGAGTTGATATTTTGTTGTTGTTCTTGAATTTTAACCTCTTTATTAAAACCTTGAAATCCAGTTAGGTCACAAAAAAGCTTATATAGTGGAACAGAAAAAATTACTAAACTTAACATAAATCCAAGTATCAACATTAAAAAAATTAATGTTTTATTTTTATTTGATACGTTCAAATACCAGATTTAATTCTAAATATTGTAATAAAATAAAATGCTGTTACGAGCATGAAAAGTAGAGCCAAGACTAATAAATTTTTATTTTTTCTTTTCATTAGAATAAATATTTATCAATAACTGTTAAAGCAAAAATGAGAAAAAGATAAACAATTGAATATCCAAAAAGTTTAATTGAGTCTTTCTTAATATTTTGTGACTTATTTAGTTTAAAAAGTTTGTAAATAAAATATGCATTGAGAAGATTGGAGCCTAAAAAAAAGCTCACTCCAGCATATTTAAAAAAATATAGAGAGTTTACTGATGCAACCATTAAAAGAGTATAAATATTCATCATAAAAAGTGTTTTTTTTATACCGTGTTTAACGGGGTACATCGGTATATCAGCGTCAGAGTAATCTTGGTTTCTAAATATAGCTAATGCCCAAGAGTGTGGTGGTGTCCATAAAAATATTATTAAGCATAATATTGTCGGGTAGAAAATTTGTTCACTTGAAATACTTATCCACGCAATCACTGGGGGGAGAGCACCTGCTAAACCACCAATTACTATATTCTGCGCAGTTTTGTGCTTCAGATACATTGTATAAAAAACAGAGTAATAAAGAATTGTAAATGCTAATAAGATTGAGGCCTTAATATTTCCAAAGAAAAATAAACCTACTACAGAAAAAAAAGAAAAAATTAATCCAATCCCAAGTGCTGTATTTGCCGAGATATTTCCTGAAGGAATAGGTCTAAACTTTGTTCTATCCATTTTCGAGTCAATTATTCGATCAAACCACATGTTTAAAATAGCTGAACCAGATGCTCCCATTGCTATAAGGGTAAGAGACATTCCTTTTATAAATAAACTTTTATCAGATGGGGCTAATAACATCGCACATAAAGCCGTAAATATTACAAGAGAAATTACACCAGGTTTAATTAGTACATAAAGTTGTTTTAAAAAATTAACAACTTGCAAAAAGAACAAGTTTTGTTCTGTCTGTACAAAAGTTTGATGATGCTTTTTTTCTAACACAAATTAATTTTTTACTTCGGGTAATGTATCAAACTGGTGATAAGGTGGAGGAGACGGTAATGTCCACTCAAGTGTTTTCGCACCCTCACCCCATGGATTTGCTTCTGCTTTTTTACCTTTAAATAATGCGTAAACTATTATGAAAATAAATAGAATAAATGAAGCAAACGATATATAGGACCCAATTGAGGATATAATATTCCATCCAGCATAAGCATCTGGATAGTCTGGAATACGTCTAGGCATACCTGCTAATCCCAAAAAGTGTTGAGGAAAGAAGGTTAAGTTAACGCCTAAAAAGAATAACCAAAAATGTAACTTACCAAAAAACTCAGAGTAATTTTTTCCACTCATTTTACCAAACCAATAATAAATTCCGGCAAAAATACCAAACACCGCTCCCATACTTAACACGTAATGGAAATGAGCAACAACGTAGTATGTATCATGTAAAACGACATCAATACCTGCGTTTGCTAAAATTACACCTGTTACTCCACCTAGAGTGAAAAGAAAAATGAAACCTAGAGCAAATAACATAGGGGTCGTAAATGTTATAGATCCACCCCACATTGTAGCGATCCAACTAAAAATCTTAACACCTGTGGGTACAGCTATGACTATTGTAGCAAGCATAAAATAAGCTCTAACATTTGCGCTAAATCCTACTGTGTACATATGATGAGCCCAAACAACAAAACCGATAAATCCAATAGCAACCATTGCATATGCCATACCTAAATATCCAAATACAGGTTTTTTTGAAAAAGTAGATACAATATGTGAGACGATACCAAAAGCTGGCAAAATCATAATGTAAACCTCTGGGTGACCAAAAAACCAGAATAAATGCTGGAATAGAACGGGGTCCCCTCCACCGGCAGGATCAAAAAAAGTTGTTCCAAAGTTTCTATCTGTTAAAAGCATTGTAATAGCTCCACCTAGAACTGGAACAGCAAGTAAAAGAAGGAAAGCTGTAACTAACATTGCCCAAACAAAAAGAGGCATTTTATGAATTGTCATCCCTGGTGCTCTCATATTCAAAATAGTTGTAATAAAGTTAACGGCACCAAGTATTGAAGAAGCACCTGCTAAATGAAGTGAAAAAATGGCCATGTCTACAGCAGGGCTACTGTGCCCTGTAATCGAACTTAAAGGTGGGTAAATAGTCCAACCAGTTCCAGCACCACTCCCAACAAACATCGAACCTGCTATTAAAAATAATGCAGGAACCAATAACCAAAAACTAATATTATTCAATCTTGGAAAAGCCATGTCAGGTGCGCCAATCATTAGTGGAATAAACCAATTTCCAAAGCCCCCAATCAATGCAGGCATTACGACAAAAAAGATCATTAGTAATCCATGAGCTGAGATAATTACATTCCACATTTGTCCATCTGCAACAAACTGCATACCAGGTTCAGATAATTCCATTCTCATAATAACTGAAAGAGCACCACCTACTACACCAGCTACAATTGCATAAATTAAGTATAATGTTCCAATATCTTTATGGTTTGTGGAAAAAAACCACCTTGTGAAAAAACCTGGCTTATGATCGTGATGATCATCCATTGCTAATGAATCTGAACTCATAAATTATTCTCCTCTAATTGTATTAAATTATTTTGTGAAATAATGATTTCATCATTTGTTTCGTTAGTTTTAATATCTTCATTGATTGCGTAATTGTTTTTGGCTTCATTAGCCCATGCAATAAATTCTGTTTCAGGTAATACTTTTACAACAACTGGCATAAATCCATGACCAGTACCACATATTTCAGAGCATTGTCCTCTGTATATTCCTGGTTCTTTAACATTGACCCACGTTTCGTTAAGTCTTCCAGGGACGGCATCAGTTTTTAATCCCATTGAGGGTACAGCCCAACTGTGCAAAACATCTCCAGCGGTTATTAGTATTTGAATATTTTTATTGGCAGGAATTACAAGAGGATTATCAACTGTCAAAAGTCTTAGGTCTCCCTCTTGAAGGTCTGCATCTTGAACCATGTAACTTTCAAAATAAAAGTCACCGTGATCGGGGTATTCGTATTCCCAATACCACTGATGACCAATGACTTTAACAGTCATATCATAATTTTCGCTTTTTTCTTGTTGGTATAAAAGCTTAAAAGATGGTATTGCAAGAACTACAAGGATTACAATTGGTATTGCAGTCCACAAAACTTCAACAACTGTATTGTGAGTTGTTGTAGATGGAATTGGGTTTCTTTTTGCGCTGAAACGAAAAGAGACATAGAAAAGAAGAAATAAGACAAATAAAGTAACTAAAGTCATTACAATCAAAATTATGTTATGGAGTCCAACTACACTGCCCATCAAATCTGTGGCAGGATTTTGAAAACTTAACTGCCAGTCAGTGGCTTGTTTTCCAAACGCCTTAAAAGATACAAGAAAAAAAAATACCGAAGATATTGACTTCATCTTAGACATATTAGTAATCTTTTTTGTACAGTATATTGACAGGATGTCGCTTAAATCCGCTATAATTATGAAAAATAGTGAAATGTTAAACTAAGTGCGGCAATAACTGCTGTATCAGCTTTCAAAATGTTTGAGCCTAGACTCACATTAAAGAAAATTTTTGAGCTATCTGAAATAAATGCTCTTTCCTCCTCCTCAAAACCTCCTTCAGGCCCTATAACAACTAAAATTTCACTATTTGGTTTTATTTTAGCTTGTGATAGATGAACTCCTCTGAGATTTTCATCGAACATCAGCACTGTTTTACTAGACATAATATTAGACCTATTTTTAAGATCAATTAACTTGTCTATGTTTGGTATTGATAATCTTCCACTTTGTTGAGCAGCACCTACTGCATATGTATTAAACTTATCAAGATTAATCTTTGTGTTTATAGTTCTATTGAATGATGTTGGAAATAGACATCTCACACCCATCTCAGTTGATTGTCTTATAATCAACTCACTGTTTTGGTATTTTATGGGAGAAAACATTAAGTCTATCATAGTTTCTGCTCGAGGTGCTGAGATTTGACTTATCGATTTGGCTTTTAAAAAATTTTTTTTTATATCAATTATTTCGCACTTCCATTCACCAGAAATATTATTAAACAAAGAGATCTCATCTCCTATTTTAAGCCTTATAACTTTTACAAGATGGATATAATACTTTTTTTCTAGCTCATAAGTGCTACCCTGCTTTATAATAGAACTATAATAAACCCTCTTCATGAATAACAATTATAAGAATAATTTAATTTTTAAATTATTTCCACCTTTCACACACCCATACATTCTTTTAGTTAGATTAGATAAACCTATTGGTTTTCTTCTACTTTTTTACCCAATTAGTTTCATTTTAGCATCCTCAACTAATGGTTCGTCTAATAATAATTTAATTTTGTTTATAATTTTTTTTATAGGTTCAGTAGTTATGAGATCTGCTGGATGCATAGTAAATGATTTTATTGATAAAGACATTGATAGGAAAGTTATTAGAACACAAAATAGAGCTTTAGCCTCATCACAGATAAGTTTAAAGAATTCACTCATACTATTATTTTTTCTTTTAATGGTAGGTTTAATAATTTTGTTACAACTTAATTATGAAGCTATTGTACTAGGGCTTGTTATCACTCCTTTGATAATTTTATACCCTTTAGCAAAAAGATTTTTTTTCTTACCCCAATTAATTTTAGCTTTGACATACAATTGGGGCTGTTTTATTGGCTGGGTGGCAATGGGCTCAAACGTACCATTTTCATCTGTTCTCATTTTATATTTGTCACTAATTTTTTGGACACTTACTTATGATACTATTTATGCTACTCAGGATGAAAAAGAAGACAAAGAATTAAAATTATACTCTAGCACATTATTTTTTGGAGCTGGTAGAATGATCATTTTAAATTTTATGATTTTTTTAAAATATTTTTTATTAGCATTTTTTGGAAGTGGCTTGAATTTCAGTTTTTTATACTATGTCTTAATAACAACGATTTTCCTGATAAACATTATAGATCTCAATTTTATTTGGAAAAATATACCTAAAAAGGCTAGCTCATACTTTAGTCGCAATAACTATTACGGTATCAGCATACTTTTTAGTATAATAATTGGCAGTCAACTTAATGTCTGAGTCTAAAGAACATTTTATAAGGATTTCTAAATTATTTCTTAATTTTAAATTAAGAATGTTTGTTGCTATTTTATGTATGATTATTGCAGCTTTATGCACAGGTTTTCATGCATGGTTGGTTAAACCAGCTCTTGACAATGTTTTGATTAATGCTGATAGGTTTTATTTATATTTTATACCCATTGCTATTTTAATTACTGGAGTAATAAAAGGGTTAGCTACTTATATCCAAATTACTTCTTTACAATTTATGAGTCATAGGATTATTGAAAAACTCAGACGTGATGTTTTTAAAAATATAATAAATGTGCATTATGGGTTTTTTGTTAAAAATAAAATAGGATCATTAATTACAAGAATTACTACAGATACTTATTTTCTAAGTGGGGCAATGGCCAACACATATACTGCATTAATAAAAGACTCTTTAACATTGACTGTTTTAATAGGAAATATGTTTTATCAAAATTGGAAATTAGCATGCATTTCTATAGTGATTTTTCCATTGGCTATTGTTCCAATAAGAGTTTTAGGTAAAAAAATTAGAAGAGTCACAAAAAACTTACAAGAACAAGTTGGAACTTTAGCTTCAAATTTAGAAGAGGTCTTTAGAGGAATCAAAAATGTAAAATCTTTCAATGCAGAAAATTTTGAAATCAAAAGAGTTAATAAAGAAATTGAGCAAGCTAGAGAGTTGAATTTTAAACAGGAAAAAATTACTGCTAGATCCAGACCTTTTACGGAAACATTGGGTTCAATGGCAGCTGGTTTAGCGATATTTGGTGGGGGTATTTTTGTAATTAACGAAAATATGACAGCTGGGCAATTAATGAGTTTTTTAGTAAGTCTAATGTTAGCTTATGCACCACTTAAAAACCTAATAAATGTCAATGTTTTACTTCAAAGCGGTCTTGGTGCTGCGTCCAGAATATTTGAATTTATAGATTTTAAAAATGAAACAATTGGAGGATCTAAGATAATAAAAAATTTCAAAACTTTGAGTTTTAAAGAGGTTTTTTTTAAATACGAAAATACAAATAAAAATATAATTAACCGAGTTAATTTTAACCTCAAAGCAGGTAAAAAAGTTGCATTTGTGGGACCCTCTGGAGGAGGTAAATCAACACTTATGGCTTTATTTTTGAGATTATTTGATATCACTAAAGGTGACATAACAATAAATGAAATTGATATAAAAAAATTAAAATTAAATAGTCTTAGAAATATATTTAGCCTAGTTAGCCAAGATACAGTTTTGTTTGATGGAACTATATCAGAAAATATAAAATATAACTCTGGTCACAATCAATCAAATATAAATCATTTTGCTAATATTGCATGTGTAAATGATTTTGCAAATAAACTACCTTTAAAATTGGATACTAAAATTGGAGAAAATGGAATTAAATTGTCTGGGGGGCAAAGGCAAAGAATTTCAATAGCGAGAGCTCTTGCCCAAAAAAGCCCTGTTGTATTATTAGATGAACCTACTTCAAATTTAGATCTTAAAACAGAGTCTAAACTATTCAGTAACTTATATCATTTGCCTAAAATTACAATGATCGTAGTTGCACATAGATTAAGTACAATCAAAAATTTTGATGAAATTTACTATTTAGAAAATGGTGAGGTTGTTGAGAGCGGAACTCATAAAACCTTAATGGCAAAGAAAAAACACTATTATAATCTTTATCAAAGACAGATTAAAAAAAATGCTTAAAAAATTATCTAAAAATAAATTCTTTAGGATTATTTTTGTAAATTTAATCTATCTGTCATTGTCACTTATAAAAAAAACAAGTAATTGGTCAGGTGTAAACGAAGAAGTCATAGAAAACCAATTACAAGATAATAAATCAATCATTGTACTTATTTGGCATAACCAACTTATGGGTTCTACATTTAGTTGGAAGTTTAAACCAAAATTAAGGCCCGTTGCAACATCTCACAGAGATGGTCAAATAAGTACTTTAGTTCAAAGAAAATTTGGTTTAGATCCTCTTTTACGCGAAAAAGATAAACCGACCGCTCTAATAAAAGAAATCACTTTAGCCGTAAAAAAAGGAGAGTGCATTTATATAACACCAGATGCACCTCATGGACCACCTTATAAAATTAACACCAATATTTACAAATTAGCTAAAAAGTTTGACTTAAAGATCGCTCTACTAACTTTTAAAACCAATCGTTTTTTTCGTCTTAATAATTGGGATAAATTAAAAATACCATTACCTTTCAGTAGAGGTATTTTTTTTTGGGGTGAAGAAATAATAAACCCAAATCAGTTCAACGAAAATTCATTTAATACATACATAATAAACAATTTGAATAAAAATTTAAAAATAATTGATGCTCATTTTTAGCTATAGATTATTACAAATTGTGTTTTTTCCAGTGATTTTATTCATTGGTTTAATTAGAGTATTCAATAAAAAAGAAAATTTTCTTTCGTATAAACAAAAAATATTTGCAAACCAAAATTACACACAAATCAGACAAAGTGATTTTTTAATTCATTTTGCTAGCATAGGTGAATTGAATTCCATTAAATTCTTAGTGGATAGGCTTAATAATGAAAAAATTGTTTTATCATGTTCTACATTGTCATCTTTTGAAATGTCAAAAAAATTATATCCCAACCTTATTAGTATATTTCTTCCATTAGATTTTTTTTGGAATGTAAATATTTTCTTATCAAAAACAAATTTTAAAAAAATTTTATGGATTGACTCAGAAATTTGGCCTAATTGGCTAATAATTTCAAAAAAGAAAAACTTAAAAAATATCTTAGTTAATGGCAGAGTATCGGATACAAGTTATGTCAAATGGTCAAAATATCCAAATTTAAGTAAAATAATTGGAGAACAATATGATTTAATTTTTGCACAAAGTAAAAAGGATCAAGCGAACATAAATAATTTATTTGGTAAAAAAGTTTATTTTTTTGGGAACTTAAAATTTAATATTAATCCTAATATTCCAGACTCAAAAAAAAAGATCGTTTGTTTTGCAAGTATTCACTTAAATGAATATGATAAAGTATTAGATATAATTAAAAGATTAAGTTTAAGTGAAATATTAGAAATAATTATAATACCGCGTCATATTCAATTCTCTAATAATTTAAGTGAAAAAATTATTTCTAAAAACTTAGAAAAAATCACAGTGCATAATAAATTTGGGGATACTATGTCAATTTTTGACCGCTCAAAAATAGTATTTATGGGTGGTTCTTTAATTAAACATGGCGGACAAAATCCTCTGGAACCTATTTCAAGAGGTTGCTTTGTGCTTTCAGGAGATTTTAATAAAAATTTTGAGGAAATTTATCTTGATCTCGAAAAACTTAACCTTTGCAAAACAATGAATAGTGATAATTTAGAGGATATAAGTAATGAAATTAACAGACAAATAGAACAAGACTTTCATCATGTTAAGGAAATTGAAAATTTTATTAATAATAATAAAAATAGTTTAAAAAATATTACTGAGATGATTGATAAATGTTAAAAGCTCCAAAATTTTGGTATCAAAAAACAATTTCATTAAATGCACTTCTTCTCTCTCCTTTATCATTAATTTGGTCAGTAGGAAATTTAATCAAAAGAAAACTATCAAAAGTTCAAAAAATTGATTTGCCAGTTATAGCAGTTGGAAGTGCTATAATTGGTGGTTCAGGCAAAACACCCTCAGTATTATACATCTGTAGAGAATTAAAGAAGATGGGATACATACCTCATATTATCTCAAGAGGTTATGGTGGGTCTACTACAGTGGATGAAGTTATAAAAGTAAAACCTCATATGGACTTTAATTTTGTAGGAGATGAAGCTTTGATGATGTCAAATTATTTTCCAACATGGGTTAGTAAAAATAAATTTCACGCAATGATTTCAGCAAAGGAAGATGGTGCAAATATACTTGTACTAGACGATGCACTTCAATCTTACAATGTATATAAAAATATATCGATTTATGTTTATGACTCTATCCAATCATTTGGTAATAGACTATTAGTTCCCTCTGGACCACTAAGAGAGTCAGTAAAAAATGCAATTAGAAAATCACAAATATTTTTTTTAATTAATACAGAAGTATGTAATGATTTAAATGATAGTCACTTTAAGCATATTTTGAAATATAAAATAGAAATCAACCCAGAATTTAAAGAAAAAAAGTTAATTGCTTTTGCAGGTCTAGGTTTTAATAAAAAATTTTTTGACCAATTAAAATCTGAAAATTTAAATTTAGTATTAACAAAAGAGTTTCCTGATCATCATCAATATACAGTCGATGATATATTTTTATTACTTGATCAAGCAAATAAAAATGATGCTTTTTTAATAACAACAGAGAAAGATCATGTAAGGATACCTGATGAATTTAAAAGCTCTGTTGGAATA
>CACMGP010000002.1 GCA_902613185.1 uncultured Alphaproteobacteria bacterium | reverse complement strand
AAAAGAAAAGCTGCAAAAAAGAAAGCAGCTCCTAAGAAGAAAAAAGCCACTAAGAAAAAAGCTGTAAGAAGGAAAGCTGCAAAGAAAAAGGCAGCTCCTAAGAAAAGGAAAGCTGCAAAAAAGAAAGCAGCTCCTAAAAAGAAAAAGGCAGCTACAAAGAAAAGGAAAGCTGCAAAGAAAAAGGCTGCTCCTAATAAAAGGAAAGCTGCAAAAAAGAAAGCAGCTCCTAAAAAGAGAAAAGCTTCTAGAAAAAGAAGATAATTTTCTAAGTTTTAAATATTTAAAACATCAAAAGCGGGTTATAATCACCCGCTTTTTTTATGATAGAAGTTAATAACTTATCTTTTGCTAGAGGAAATACTCTTATCTACAAAAATATTAATTTTAAAATACGTCCTGGTGAATTATTGCTCATTCAGGGTGCAAATGGTGTTGGTAAAACAACCCTATTATCTAATATCGTTAATTTTATAGATCCACTAGAAGGCAGTATAACCTACAATAACTTAGTTATTGATAATGATATTGCATCTCGATCTTTTTTATATATTGGCGAAACTAACTTTGCCCATGACTCTCTGACTTTAAATCAAAATATTGAATATTGGCTTTCAATACACAATGTGAAATTTAATAACTCTATAAAAAATAAAAGTGTAAATTATTTTTTTCAAGAATTAAATCTTGATAAAAAATTTTATCAGCTTTCATTTGGTCAAAAGAAAAAACTTCAATTACTACTACTTATGCTAGTTAATAAACCCGTTTGGATACTTGATGATCCACTTAATGGGCTTGATAATAGAACGATAATAAATTTAAATACTTTGTTTGAAAAAAAGTTAGAAAATAAGGGAATAATTATATTAGCAAGTCATCAAAATATTAGTTTAAATAATTATAAAACGCTTCAATTAACATGATAAAAAATTTTTTTAAATTAATTTCAAGTGAATTTCAACTAATGCTTAAAGGAAGTATCTTCAGTTTTGTTCTTTATTGTTTATTAATTATTTCATGTGCTATTTTTGCATTATCATTAAAACACCTGTCAATGGGAATTAATGCACCGTTATCTTTCTTATACATAATGATTTTTTTTATTTCATTATTTAAAGTTGAAAAAATTTATGATCAGGATTTTGATGAAGCAAAACTTCATCAGTATCTGCTTTCACCTTTCTCTTTAGAGATAATTGTTTTTGTAAAAAATATGATGATCTATTTAAATTTAATTATTTTTTTCTTTATATTCTCGCCACTTATTTTGATTATTTTAAATATCGATCTAATTTATTTATTAAAGATAAATATTCTTCTGGCGCTCTCTCTTTTAAGTATTATTTTTATAGCTTCAATAACTGCATCTATAACAATCTCTAAGAATAACAGACTCTCACTTACAAGTATTTTAACATTGCCTCTTTTTGTCCCTATTCTTATATTTTCTATGGCAATAACTGATTTAATTGATTTTAATACAGGTAGAATGTATTTATTTTTTGTAGCTTATTTTTTATTAAATTTGGCCTTTTCACCTTTGCTAACTAGTTTTGCTTTGAAAAAATTATCAGTCTAATGTTTGCTATAACTCCAAATATACTTGCTAGTTTTATGAACTCTCTATCTAGATACATTATTTTATTATCACTTATATTAATTAGTGTTTCTATTTTTCTGATTATTTTTTTAGAAAATGATTATTATCAAGGTATCTCATTCAAGATAATGTTTATCCATGTACCCACTGCTTGGTTATCATTAGCAATTTTTTTAGTCATGGGAATTAGTAGTATAGTTGGCTTAATATTTAAATCCCCAACAGCATTCACAGTAGCAAGATCTTTATCTCCAATAGGGTTGATAATGAGCATTATTGTTTTGGTTACTGGTTCGATATGGGGAAATTTGACTTGGGGGGCGTATTGGGTATGGGATGCAAGGTTAACTTCAATGTTAATTTTAGCTTTTATTTACTTAGGTCACATTCTTCTTTTGTATTCATTTGAGCACTTCCAAAAAGCGGATTTTGCAGCGTCAGTTCTAGCTATAATAGGACTAGTGAATCTTCCTATTGTTAAGTTTTCTGTTGATTGGTGGACAACTCTACATCAGGAAAGTAGTGTTTTAAGAATAGGTGGGCCTAGTATGACTAATGATTATCTTATTACATTATTAGTTAGTTTTTTTGGTATTTTTATGCTCACAATATATTGGTTTTCAAACATTTTTTATATAATTGTTGAAAAAAGAAAGATAGAGAGGTCTAAACTTTTAAATGACTAGTTTAGAATTTGTTTTAATTTGCTATGGATTTTTTGGCGTCGTTTGTGCTGTGACAACGATTATAATTATGCTACTGAAGAAAAAAGTCTTTAATATGGTTAGTGCGCATAATCAAATTAAATAATCAAATAAAAAAGCGATTTATTTTTTTACTAATTATATTCGGCTGCTTTTCTGCTTCTATATTTTTAATAAGTTATTCTCTAAAAGATCAAATTGCATATTTTGTTGAACCAACTGATATAAAAAGTATGGATGGGATAGAAAATAAGTATTTAAGGGTTGGGGGGCTTGTTAAAAAAGATAGTTTAAAATTCTTAGATGGAAACTGGGTTTTTGAAGTAGTTGATCAAAATCAAAATTCTGTAAATGTTGTATTTTCTAAAACACTTCCAAATCTAGTAGAAGAGAATAAAGGTATTATCGTTGAAGGAAAATTTATTGATAACATTTTTGTTGCAGAGATAGTGTTGGCTAAACACGATGAAAACTATATGCCCCAAAGTGCTATAGATAAACTAAAAGAAGAAGGAAAATGGAGAGGGAATTAATTGATATCTTATTTAGGAAATAGCTTTATTTATATTTCGTTAATACTAACTATCTTGTTTTATATAAATTTACTTAAGAGAATAATTCCATCAACTACTTTTTCTTTAAAATTAATTTATTTTATAAACCTCATTCCCTTTGGTCTTTTAGTATATGCATTTTCAATTTCAGATTTCACTTTATTGAACGTTGTCGAAAATTCTTATATTGATGATCCTATTTTTTATAAAGTGACATCTGCCTGGGGTAGTCATGAGGGATCAATTTTATTATGGGTTTTTTTAATTAACTTATTTGGAGTTTTTTTCCTTTACAAAAATCAAACTGTTGAGATTCATAAAAATATATTATTTATATCAACTTTATTTATTCTTTATGTAGTAATTAGTTCAAATCCATTTACTTATGTAGAAGCAAATGAAAATGTTTTAGGCTTGGGTCTGAATCCAATCTTACAACATTTTTTATTTGTAATTCATCCACCAACATTGTTCTTGGGATATATTGGTTTAATTATACCTTTTGTGATATCTGCACATATGCTAATTAATAAAAATTTTTCAGAAAAATTATTTAATGAAATGTTGATATGGTCAAAAATTTCATGGTTTTTTTTAACTGGAGGAATAGTTTTAGGATCTTATTGGGCCTATTCAGAACTAGGATGGGGAGGCTGGTGGTTTTGGGATCCAGTAGAAAACATCTCGTTAATCCCATGGTTATTAAATACCGCCTTGATACACTCCCTTCAAGTTTCGATCAAAAGTAACCAACTAAAATTATGGAGCCTAAATTTGGGGCTTTACTGTTTCATTGCATCAGTGTTCGGAACTTTTTTAGTTCGTTCAAATTTAATAGTATCTGTTCATAGTTTCGCCACAGATCCACTTAGAGGATTATTTTTGATTATTATAATCACATATTTGCTAGCTATGACAGTAAGGCTAAATATAAAAAGTATTTCTACTTTCAATGAGGACTCTTTTAATTTAATTAGCAGAGAGAGTTTTCTTTTATTAAATAATATATTTTTTATTTGTTCTGCACTCGTTGTCTTCATTGGAACAGTTTATCCATTGTTTAGCGAAATGATTCTTAAAACATCAGTGTCAGTAGGTGCACCATATTATAATTCCGCATTTAATTTGTTATTAGCACCATTAATTTTATTCATGGCATTTGCACCACAGATAAATTGGGGAAAACATGAAAAAAAAGATAAACAAATACCTTATATAATAGTTTTTTCATTATTGATTTGCTTGGTATCCTATTATTTTTCAAATAATTTTTATTTTGCACTTAGTGTATTTATTACAGTTCCATTATTTTTAAAAAGTATTTTAGTTTTAAAAAATAATTTTAAAAAAAATATAAGTTTTTATTCTCAATGGCTGGCTCATTTAAGTATAGGTTTTTTTATTATCGCAGCTGTATATACAGAACAATTTGACTACGAAGAAAATCTACTATTTGAAAAAGAGTCCACTAATGAAATAAAATTACAAAATAATAAAACTGCAATAATTAAAAATATTAAAGACGAAAAATTCCAAAATCATCAAAGAATATCTGTGGATTTATTAATTTCTGACGGACAAAAAGAAAAAGAGCTCTCGCCTTCAAAAAATATCTACCAACCCTCAGGGCAAGTCACAAATGAGGTAAGTACTACTAATCAACTCTTTAGTCAATATTATGCAACAATATCAACAATTGAGAGCAATAGGGTTGGGATCAATTTAGTATATAAACCATTTATAAATTTATTATGGATAAGTGCAATTATGCTTGTTTTTTCGATATTTTTATCTGTTGTTAAAAAACGATGAAGAGGCTTCTATTATTACCTGTAGTTGGATTAATAGTGTTAGTAGTAAGTGTTATATTTTACTTTAATCAATCAACTAACAAAAATAATTCAATAGATGAGGTATCGAGTTTAATATTTGAAACACCAGACTTTTATAACAATAAGTTAATTAATGAAAATATATTAGGTGAATTTTACATTGTTAATTTTTTTGCTTCTTGGTGTAAGCCATGCTTATTAGAGCACCCTTTATTGATGGAAATGAAAAAAAAAGGCATAAAAATTATTGGTATTAATTTTCGAGACGATGAAGAGAATTTTAAGGAGTGGATTAATGAACATGGAAATCCTTTTGAATACATTTTAAGAGATGATGGTACCATCGCTTATGAGATGGGTTTAATTGGTGTTCCAGAGACATTTTTTATCGTCAATAAAATGACACAAAAAAAGATACAAGGGCCTTTATTTTATGAAGATGTCGAAAAGTATTTATAAACTAATTATACCATTTTTAATAATTCATCTATCTGTAATTAGCTTTGCAGGTGTAAATGAACTCAGTGATTATTACAAAACAATCAGATGTCTAGTTTGCGAGGGTCAGAGCATACAAGAGTCTGATACAGAGTTTGCAATAAATTTAAAAGAACAAATCCAAAAAAAATATAGCTCTGGAATATCCATTGAGGAAATTAATCAAGAACTAATCAAAATTTATGGTGAAGAAATATCTTTTAATCCACCTAAAAATCACATACTACTTTGGGGTACTCCTTTGATTGTGCTAATAATTATTTTTATATTTATTGGAAATAAAATTAGATTTTTTAAGAGAGAATAAAATGGGTTATTTGAACAACTTATCTAATCAAATTGTGCTTATTGAACCTCAATCTTTTTCTCTCGTTAGTTGGTAAATGTTTATTCAATCTTCTATTTATTAAGCTAAATAAACCAATTATCAATAACGTTAAAAAAATAAAGTAAAAGCCAACAATTGGATAAGGAACAAAAGGATTAAAGGTTTTATCAGCGAAATAACTGGCATAATAAATCGCATCTCCTTTTTGTTGCCACGCTGGAAAACCAGTAAAAAATATCAGGGTTGTTGCATGGAACATAAAAATTGCTTCATTTGTATAAGAGGGCCATGCCAAGCGGAGCATTGTTGGCCATATAATACGTCTGAATTTTTTAATCCCTGTAAAACCAAACGCATCTGCTGACTCTAAATCTTGACTTGGGACAGCGCGCAACGCTCCGTAAAAAATCTCTCCTGCATAAGCAGATGTATTAAAAAATAAAACAATTAAAGCACCTAACCAAGCTTTGGTAAGCCAACGAGTTTCAACTGTAACTACAAGAAATCCTAGATCAATATCAAATCCTAATCTTGGTAAAAGAACAAACAAATCATATGCAAAGAAAAATTGAATGAATAAAGGAGAGCCTCTAAAAATAAAAATAAATAATCTACAAGGAGCGCTAAATAGAGATAAATTTGAATTTTTACCTAAAGCCAGAACTGTTGCAAAGAAAAATCCAAGGAGTAATGCCAAAACGGCAAAATATATGTTCCAAATCATTCCCGAACCAATTAATACAAATTGTTCGCAAAGTGTTATGTCAGCTTTTGGTAAAAGTCGCTCTCCATAACCTATAGATCTAAGGCCGTAATCAGATAGTGTTTGAAAACAACTCGACATCAGCCAGCCTTACCTGCCATGGTAGCTTGTCCTTGAGAAAGACGAGCTGATATTTTGTCTAATACAGATTGTGACAAGTAAGTTAATGATAAGTAAAAAATCATAAGTACACCAAAATACCAAGCTCTCCAATCAGGATGCGGGTACTCATATACACCAGTTTTAATACCACCTAATTCTTTAGCCCAATAGACTATATCTTCAATGCCAAGAAGAAATAGAAGTGGGGTTGCTTTAATTAAAATCATCCATAAATTTGACAGACCTGGTAAGGCATAAATCCACATTTGTGGTATGAGAATTCTTCTAAAAATTTGACTTTGAGAAAAGCCGTAAGCCTCTCCTGTTTCTATTTGAGGTTTTGGAACTGCAGCCATAGCTCCAGACAAAACGTTGCCGGCAAAAGCTCCAAAAACAAAGCCAAAAGCAAGTAAAGCTAGAGAAAATCCATAAATATCGTGCACCCACTCACCAGCTGTATTTAAAGGAAGTTTAGCAGCTGCGCAAACGACAAAATCATTACCTTGCCTAATTGGCTCAGTAACATCAGAACATAAAACTTTATGACGCAAATATTCAAATGCTTGATCAAGTGCTATTGGAATGAATAAAAAGAAAACAATATCTGGAATACCTCTTATCATCGCAAGATAACCTTTTCCTAAAGAGCGAATAATTCTAAAGTTGGATCTTGAAGCAGTTGCGCCTGCAAAACCAAATGCCATTGCCAATGGAGCCGCCAAAGAAAGCAAACCCATAACAACTAAAAAAGAAAAATAAAATGACATATGCTTTGCTGTAGTGATATAACATGATAACCACATTAATCCTTCTATGGCTTTAGGATCTACACAATAACTAAACATTTGGACATTCCTCTTGTGTAACTGTTTTTTGAGGGAAAAAATCTCGAATTAAATTATTTCTTTTTCCTGTTAAAACCTCATCTATCCCGAGCTTACCAGCTAAAGGTGCATTAGTTATACCTGAATGCATGACTGCTAAATAAATACCATTTAATTTTTCACCTTTTTGATTTTTGAGACGTCCAATTTTTGGTCTTCCATCAACTGGTATTGGTCGTTTGCCAAGTGTAAAGTGATCTAAAATCATATTTCCATTATAGTTGAGCCTAACTGCCATGTCTTGGATAAGTTTTTTTGCAGTTCTCTTAATATTTTCCTCTTGGCTTGAGTCATCATCAAATTTTCCACCTATTATTAGTCTTCCTTTATCATCCTGTCTTGCATGGAAATCAAAACCTGTGATTGGGTATTTTAATAATTTGGGTAATGGTTTTGTATAAACTAATAAACCTAAACTTGATTGCATTTCAAAAGGAATATTAATTGTTGACAATAATTTTGGAGCACCAAGTCCAGCAGTTAAAATTACCTCATTATCATTAATAATTTCATCATCGGTTTTGACACCAGTAACATTGTTGCTGTCACATATTATCTCTTTTACTTTAGTTTTTAATATTTTCGATCCACTAGCTTTGAAAAGTTCTTTAGTTGCTCTAGTACCATCAATGGCCAAGTCATCAACACCAAAACCGGCCAAAGTTGGAATATTATTTAAATAAGGTAAATGTTTTTTTAGTTCAGATTTAGTTGATATTTTTACCGATTGCCCCCAACTTTGATGCTGCTTTATAGTATTTTGAAGCTCTTTCTCTCCTTGATCCCAAATAAATGCACCTTTAGATGTATAATTTAAATTTGAAATATTATTTATTAATTTTGGCCAGTAATTCATATTAGCCAAACGAAAAGTAGCATAGCTTTTATCGTTACTAGCATATCCATTCACCCAACCCCAAGTATTTGATGTGGCTTGGTTTTTATCACCAGGCAAATGTGATGATAAAACAGTTATCTTATCTACACCATTTTGGTAAGCATGGTAGGCAAAGGATGCACCTACAATTCCTGCCCCAACTATAATCATTTTAAAATGGATTTTATATTATGTTTCAATGTTTCTTGAGTAAATATTATAAAGAAAAAAAGAGGACGGATATTCCGTCCTCTTGTTCAGTAATTAAAATTAAATAATCTTAAAAAGTTGCGGCTTCAAAACCAAACCACTTTTTAATAAGTGCATTTAATGATCCATCGTCTTTCATGGAGCTAATAGCTGCATTCATTTTGGCTTTTAACTCTGTATCAGACTCACGGATACCCATTCCAACACCGCCGCCGATTGAGACTTCTCCTATGTTTGCAAATTCACCGTTTGACTCTGCAATTATAGATGCGAGATAATCACCATCTGCTAAAACAGCATCAGCCTCACCGTTTTGCACTGCAGATATTGTTTCTTCTGCTGTTGCAAATTCAACTAAAGTTGCTCCACTTTCAGCAACATATCCTGCCTGAATAGTTGCAGTTTGAGCAGCAATAACAGCACTATCTACATCAATGTCTGCCCCGCTCATTCCCATGTATACTGATGGAGATGGTGGAAAATAATCTTGTGTAAAGTCAATCACCTCATCACGCTCTGCGGTTATTGACATACCAGCAATAATCGTATCGTAGTTACCAGACACTAAATTAGGAATGATAGAGTCCCACTCGTTTATAACCCAAACGCAATCTAGATTTGCACGAATACAAAGCATGTCGCCAACATCTTTTTCGAATCCATCTACTTCGCCATTATCATTAATAAAATTATATGGAGGATAAGCACCCTCTGTGCCCATTCTTACTGTTTCTGCAACAGCAGAACCAAATAAAAAAAGCGCAGCAAATGCTGATAGTATTATTTTTTTCATAATTTTCTCCTTGTTCTTCCTCTATTACTTCGAATAAATACTTACTAAAATATAAACTAAAATAGAGTAAATAGATAAACTTTTTATAAAAACGCTTAGAATATTTGATTAATTATGATGAATAAAACAAATCTGCGTTGATTATACTTCCATTTTGAATGTCAATATTATGATAGCGAATATTTCCCTTAATTTTTGCTGTTGACTTAATATAGATATCTTTAACTTGAATATCTCCGTCAACTTCTCCCTCAACTGTTAAGGTATCAGCGGTAACAGTTCCATTTACATAAGAACCTGGTTTTAAATTAATGGTTGATGACTTTATTGTTCCGGTTAAATGTCCAGAAAAATCTATATAGTCTGTGGACTCAAGAGAGCCATTAATTTTTATATCTTTCGCTAAAGTTGATTGGTTAATAGTAGAATCAGTGTCAAACATAAATTCAGTTTTTACTTCAGGTTTTTTTTGACTAGATCCAAACAAAGCCATTATTCTTCAACCTCTTGATTTTCACTAATCTCATCCTCTTTAATTTCATCAGTAGAAACTGGTGAATACGATTGGACGCTACCTCTATGTCTTAATGTACCTTGAATTCTTGCACCATAACTTACTTGCAATGAAGCGTATTCAATTACTCCTTTAATATTTGCAGAGTTATTAACGATCAAATAATCCTCTGAATTTATCTCACCATCAACACTCCCGGAGATAGTTATTTCTTGACCTGACATGTCTCCATTAAAAGCGCCTTTACTGTTAACATTTATATTTGAGGATTTTAGAGTTCCTGTAAGAGTTCCAGAAATATCTGAAGTTTCTGCTCCCTCTATTCGTCCGTCAACTCTAACACCAGAACCTATGTTTACAGCTTTAGCATCATTATCTATTGGATTAGATTGTATTTCATCACCTGATAACTCAGTGTTATTTTCATCCATCTCAATATTATTTTCATCCATTTCTTTATATTAACACAATCTAAATATTCATAAAATCTAAATTATTTTCTAAAAACATTGAAATGATTAGGTTTTTAGAACTAATAACTTCGATTATTATAAATTTAATTATATTTAACATATTAACTTGAAGATTTGCTTTTTTTAGCAATATCTTTGAAATCGAAAAAATGAAATATTACAGAATAATGAAAATACTTGAGTTAAATCAATTAGAAAAAAAATTTGGTGAAAATAAAGTTTTAAAAGGCATTAATCTTGTAGCTAATAAAGGAGATGTTGTAAGTATTATTGGAAGTTCTGGTTCAGGAAAAAGTACTATGCTTCGCTGTGTAAATTTCCTTGAAACACCTGATAGCGGAAAAGTAAATGTTTGTGGTGAAATTATCGATTGTAGTGATGAAAATTTTAAAAAACCTAATAAGAATTTACAATTGAAAATTACTTCAATTAGAAAAAAATTGGGTATGGTTTTTCAAAGTTTCAATCTTTGGTCTCATATGAATATCTTAGATAACGTTACGGAAGCCCCGGTAAATGTTTTAGGAATAGATAAAGGTCTTGCAGAAGAAGAGGCAATGATCCTATTAAAAAAAGTTGGGATTGCTGACAAAGCAAAAGAATATCCTTCTCTTCTATCAGGAGGACAGCAACAAAGGGCTGCAATAGCTCGAGCACTCGCTATTTCTCCAGAAATATTATTATTTGATGAACCGACATCATCTCTTGATCCAGAATTGGTAGATGAGGTCTTGTCTGTTATACGAAATTTAGCTGAACAAGGTAAAACAATGTTAGTTGTAACTCATGAGATGGAGTTTGCTCGAAAAGTTTCAAATAATGTAATTTTTCTTCATGATGGTCTGGTAGAAGAGGAAGGACATCCTGACACAGTTTTCACAAATCCCCAATCAGAGCGTTGCAGAAATTTCTTATTTAATAGACGCGAATAATAATTTTTTATAATTTATCACAGTGAATTCATTATTACTGTTCCTTGTAAGACTACTAGAATTTTACACACTTATAGTATTTTTTTATGTAGTCGTATCTTGGTTGTTTCACTTTAACATTTTAAATAGTCAAAATATTTTTTTGTGGCGAGTTTTTGAAAGTTTTAAAAAACTAACTGACCCTCCCTTAAATTATATAAGAAGATATTTACCAAATTTAGGCGGCTTAGATATTTCACCAGTGCTTTTAATACTAATAATTTACTTATTTAAAGATTTACTGATTGAGTATTGGCCTAGAGGTTAACGATAAGGAGATTAAAAAAAATGACAGATATAATTGATGGAAAAGCTTTTGCAGCAAAAATCAGAGCTGAGGTGAAAGAAGACTCGGACAAATTAATAAGTCAAAAACAAGTAGATCCTTGTTTAGCAGTGGTGCTAGTGGGTGAAAATCCAGCAAGTAAAGTTTATGTGGGACAAAAAACAAAAATGGCTGCAGAATGTAATATAAAAACTAAAGATTACAAATTATATGCAAATACAGATCAAGAGACATTATTAAAATTGATAGATGACCTAAACAATGATGAGTCTGTTCATGGTATTTTAGTGCAGTTACCTTTACCCAAGCAAATTGATGAAAGAAAAGTGATAGATGCCATCGTGGTGGAGAAAGATGTTGATGGTTTTCATGCAATTAATGCTGGCAGGCTTTCAATAGGTGGGGATATGTTAAAAAAAGCTTTTATCCCGTGTACACCATTGGGGTCATTACTCTTATTAAAAGACCAAATAGATGATTTAAAAGGTAAAAGTGCTGTTGTGATTGGTAGATCAAACATTGTTGGTAAGCCAATGTCTCAACTTTTAATTGAAGAGTCATGTACTGTTACTGTGGTGCACTCCAAAACCAAAGAAATTGAAAAAGTTTGCTCACAAGCAGATATTATTGTTGCAGCTATAGGAAGGGCTGAGATGATTGACTCAAAATGGTTAAAGGATGGTGCGGTTGTTATTGATGTTGGAATAAACAGAATAGCTATTACAAAAGAGGACGGAAGTGAAGGAAGTAAGATAGTGGGTGACGTAGACTTTGAAAGTGCCTCCACGAAAGCCTCAAAGATTACTCCTGTACCAGGTGGTGTTGGGCCGATGACTATAGCATGTCTATTAAGAAATACTGTAACATCAGCTTATCGTCATGCTGGTCTGGAGGACCCAAGATCAAATTAAAAATTAAGTTTTTATTTTTCCTGAAATAATTGATCCAGGTGTTACAACGTTTCCTTGCTCATCAACTATTACTGGACCGGAGACTGGATCAGTTACTCCCAATTCTGAACTGAGTTCCTCTAAAATATCTCTTATAGTGTCGAGATATGCGATCATTTGTTGGCGAGCATTGGCAAGACTATTTTCATCAACCCACTCGACAACGCTACAATAGGATCTTTCACCTGTCTTTATAACTTTGCGGGTAATAACCCCATCTGGATTTGAAAACTTCTTCATTGAGTCAATAAAGGATTGTTCATTACCAGGTTTAACTTTGAAACGCACGACACTCAAAAATTTAGCCATAGTTTATCCTATTAAAATTATCAAATGAAAACATCATAATTCTTGGAATTAAAAACTTATTTCTCTTATAAGGGTCGCAGATATTAGATTTAATATTTTATCAAAATAGGACTGTGGCTGAATACCTACATTTGCAACGCCTAAAACTTTCTTATCGGAAAAGATTATATTTTCTGACAATTTAAGGGTTACTTTATAATAGGACTTCTCAGATTGTATTCCTCCACCAGGTTTTTCTCTTGCAGCTATAGGGCCGTTAAAAATAGAGGTAACCGAGGGATAGAGGCTAAAATCGTCTACTGGTGATTTGCTTATGGACACTACTTCTAAGTCAACCTTTGGCATTTCAATTGAATAAGGAACAAAAAAACTATTTTTAAACTCTTTAACCTTTGAAATATCATTTTCAGATAAAAAAGCTATGACTTGAAATGACTCTTTATTTACAATTGACATAATTGGATCATCTTTATTTAGCCATTGATTTTTTTTTAATTCAATTAAACTTACAATCTCTCCTTTAAATGGTGCGATGATATTTAACGATGATTTAATTTTTTCTAAATTATTAATATTGGTTATAATTTTTTTTTCTTCACTTTTCATTATCATTAAATCTGATTTATTTTGATCACCCTCTAAAGCATTGTTTATTTGAATTGAAATTAATTTTTTTTCTTCAATAAGTTTTTGTATATCTGAATTAAGCGATGGAGAATTTAGTTTTATTAAGTCTGCTCCTAATTGAACAGATTGATTTTCTTTAACGTATATTTCTGAAACTTGTGAATTTATTGTTGGGTAAATTGTAATGTATTCTTCTGATTGATAAATTGCTGGTATGGACTGTGTATTTTTCCAAGGGTAAAATAAAATAAATAATAGGGCTCCTAAAATTAAAATTGTTCTAATTATACGAATATTTAAAAAGAAACTTGAGCGTAGTTTCCACCATTCTCTTAACTCTTTTAAAATAGGCAGTGCTATAAACCAAATAATTTCTACTACAAAAAGAAATATTCCTAAAATTTTAAATGCAAAAAAATAAACCAGTAAAGCTATACCTATAAATAGGAAGAACCTGTATATCCAAGTCGACCAGGCATAAAGAGTAATTAAATTTTGGCGTTGTTGGCTCATATGCTCAGGAGGGCTAAGGCTCAATCCAAACAACCAATTTCGCAATTTCCATTTTGCAATAGCAAATGCTCTAGGCTGAAGGTTGTCTATTTTTATAAAATCAGCAAATACGTAATATCCATCAAACCTCATAAATGGGCTAATATTAATAAGAAGTGATGAAATCCATCCTGTCGTAGCAACGAAAAAAGCGGCACTTTTCAGAATTCCTGGATCAGATACTCCCCATACAAAAGTAGCCAGCAATGCTAAATGTAGCTCTGTCGAGATTCCAGCAAAATTTATTGTCAGTCTTTTCTTATGATCTCTAAGTCTCCAGGCATTAGTATTGTCCGTGTATAAAAAAGGAAAAAAAACTAAAAACGCAATTCCCATTGAATTGACATTACATCCAAAATTCTTAGCTGTGTAAGCATGGCCTAATTCGTGAATTGCTTTTACACCTACTAATGCAATTGCATAAAAAATTAATCCATTAAAATTGAAGAAATACAAAAAAGTAGATAAAAATTCATCCCAGCTTTGAATAACAAAATAAATTCCAATAATACCAAAAAAGTAAATTATTGATCTAAAATGTTTTTTTCCAAAAATCTTAGCTATATTTATTGTTCTGTCTAAAAAAGGATCTGGCTTAATCAAAGGTATTTTAAAAAAAAGATAATTATGAATTAAACTTAAAAACCAATATTTTTTTTTAGCCTGATGTTGAGCTAGTAATAGTTTAACATCTTCTGAACTTGAGTGAGTTATTAAACTATTAACTTTTAAAAAATTTATAAAATCATCTAACTCCTCTTCCTTGATAGTAACTCCCTTGGCTTCTACCTTTTCTATAAACTGTTTTGAGTCTACACCTGCAATCCAATGTCTCAGTATTCGAAAAGCATTTAAACCTAATGTAAAATATTTGTTTCTTAAATTATCATAAATAAGCCATGATGGAGAACCGTCCTCCATAGGGGTTCCAGGTAAAAGTTGAAGATCTTGTCTTATTGATGGTGTAATCATTTAGATACCAAGTGTTTGTCGGACAAAAATAATTGGTTTTCTAAATAAGTAAAAAAATAGTTTCACCTCTTCACCGAAAATTTTTGCAGTTCCTCTGAGTCCAATTCTTGGAGAGTTCTTGGCCGTAAGAATTTCCGCTGTTACCCGGTAAGCTAGAGTGTTCTCACTGGTAAGTTCAGGCTCATAAGAAAATTTTGAAACTTTTGCAGGAATAACATTTAGTGGATCAGAGTCTAAAAAAACGTTTATTTCTGCGTCTTTTTTGACTGTTATAGCATCTTTTATTGGCATCATTATCTCGACAACAACATTCGATGGGTCAGCAATAACCATTATTGTCTCTCCTACCTTAAAAGGCTTGCCTATAAGAAGTGATTTATCCTTGATAACTGCAATTCCATCAGCAGGAGAATTGATCGTAGATTCATCTAATAGATATTTCTGATAACTTAAGGTTTGTTCTACAAGTTTAATTTTACTCTGAAGTTGACTGACCATCGCTTTGTCCTCTTTACTTTGAAAAGAAGACTGTTTTGCCTGAAGTAACTCCGTTTCAATTACTTTTAATTCTTGGAAAGCCAAATCGTAATCATTTTGTAAATCTGTTTTTTCAAAAGAAATTAAAGTTGTTCCAATATTAACTTCATCATTATTTTGAATAAGAACATCTTGTATGACACCTTCGATAGGAGCATTTATAACGTATGGATCTTTTGGGACAATTTCTGATTTACCAACCGTTGAAAGAGAAATTGGAATGAACATACTAGCAACAATTCCAGCTATAATTAAAAATTGAAACCATGTATTTTTAAAAACTTTAATGGAACTTTCAAAAAAATTATTTTCTTTGAGCGATCCCATCGCGTGTCCAATAGATGAACTCAAGTGTCTAATGTACTCAATATCTTGCTCTTCCCAATTTTCATCTCTTGCAAGTATCAATGCTGCTTGAGGGCCTTTTTGATTTGAAAAACAAGGAACCCATAAAAGTTTATCTGGAATTGGATTTTCACCTTTAGCAGGAATTAATGAGTCTTTTTCGATTGTAAATGGATGCGTATCAGGAGATCCTTCTTTTAATTTTTCTCTAATTATTTTCTGAGCTAATATAGTTGTCGAGGAAGTTTGTTCTACAACTGCTATGTCAGAAATAGCATCAATCTTAAATTTATTTGGGTTTGCCCATTCTCCAAAAAAAGCAAACACAAAAGGAGTTATATTTCTTAATTCATTTGTAACTGTATATCTGATTTCTACTAAAGATTTTGCTTCACGTAATTTTTTTTCAAACGTGAAAATCCTTGCTAAACGATTTAATTGGTCTTGGCTCAAAATACAACTCGCCCACTCATTCCAGGCAGAAGGGCAGAGCTAGCGTTTGTAATAGTACCTTTTAGTTGAATTGTTTGGCTTACAGCGTCAACATTTGCACCAATTCCACTTATAGAAGCATTGAATTCTTCTTGTATTTCATCAATATAAACAGTGATTGGATGGCCTATTGTTAACCAAGAAACCCATTCACTGGACACTACCATTTCTAATTCAAGAACATCAGTTTTTATAATCTTCATTAATTCAACTTGAGGCTGTATCGACTCAAATGCGTTTACGACAACTTCCTCAACCGCGCCATCAAAAGGCGCTCTAATTTCACATCTATCTACATTTAATTCAGCAATACGTAATTCCGATTTTGCCTTCTCATACTCTGATATAGAAAGTTCAAGTTCATATTTTCCAATTGATCTCATCTGTAACATCTGTTCATCACTTTTTAATTTAATCAGTGCGCTATTTTCATTGGCTCTGACTACATCTTTTTGTGCTTCATACAAACTACAATCGAATTGAATGAGTAAATCTCCTTTTTTAAATCTTTCCATTTCTTTTACAGAAATACTATTAATACGAGCGGCCAATTCACTGGAAAGAACAGCTTCTTGAGATGCAACCACTAAAGCTCTTGATTCCCTAACTTCGGCTTTAGAGGAAACAGTAAATAAGAGAGATAAAATTATTATTTTAACCAGAAACTTTAACAAGTTTATCTCCATAATTTTCATGACCTTCATACTGTGAGTCTAATTGCTCTTGAAGAGTTGCAAATTTAATAAGTTCTTCATCTGTATCAAAATTTTGTGTATTTAAAACATATGCTTCTTGAGAAGTAACACCATCAATTTCTCCTGGAATAGTTGGTATATCAATAAGATTTGACTGATCGTCTGTGTTAGGTGTTTGATTGTCATTATTGTTTGAGTCATTTGGGTTGAGAGTGTCATTTAAAATTGATCCATCTTCTAAATCATTTTGTGTATCAAGTAAAATTTGTCCTTTTTCATCAACAGTAACTTCGGTTTTTAAAGCTGCACTTCGGTCTATGAAAGGCTCGAGGTCGCGTTTCAAGGCTTTGTCCTGGCTAACAGAGTTTCTATCCAGAGTAACATTAATTTCTCTTGTGCTATTATCATTATCGATTGCAATCACCTTGACATCGATTGAGTAAATATTTTGAGGAAATTGAACGATCGTCTGACCTGTTGATGGATCAACACGTATCCAGCTTGGAAGAGAAGAACCGTCCTCCAAAGTCCCTGTATATTGTTTTACATTAACTCTATAATCATCTCCAATCGCAAATCCTAATAAAGTATTTTCATTTATTCCAGGTCTTCCACTTTGATCAATATTTAAATCTTCAACAGCAACATCGATTACCTTCATACCGCCATTGAATGTGTATTCCTTGACTAGAGAGCCTAAATTCCCTCTCACCGCAAGGTCAGCTATTTGGTCATTAACTTTAGGTGTTTCAAATGTCACTGTTTTATCAGCAATAGCTGCTTCTAAAGTTTTTTGCTTAACAATCAGTGGTGGAGTTGGTGCTTCACCAGGCTTTCCAGGCTTTCCGATGATTATTGTAAATGTTTGTTGTGTAGATAGGTTACCTCCGTCTGTAGCCGTTACTGTAAAAGTATAAGTGCCTTCAGGTAGACGGCCTCTGATTCTTCCTGCATCGTTAACTGTCAGACCTGATGGTAAACCACCGTAACTATAAGTTAGTTGCCCGTAGGTACTGTTGCTTGGATCTGGATCGTCGAAGAAAAGTTTTGACTGTATGACAATCCTATTATTTTCAGCACCTCTAAATGTAGGGGCTGTAGAAGAAGTAGGGGCATCATTGATACCAGTAACTGTGACAGCTAATTGTGCTGTATCAGTACTTGTTCCATTTGAGATTGTATAAGTAAAATAATCTATCGCTGTTGTATCAGGAGTCAGAATGTCTGCTCCATCCTGGTCGGCAACATATGTATAGGTACCGTCTGAGTTGAGTGTTAATGTTCCGTAAGTTCCTTTTAAAGAGGATCCCACAGTACCGCTTGTACCAGTGCCCGCCTCCGTTCCAGTTCTTACAGCAGAAACTGTTGCATTTGCGCTCTCATCAGCATCACTTCCACTATCAGTATCGTTTGATAACAGACCTGAGCCTTTATTTCCTATACTCAGAGTATTTCCATCGGTAACACTTCCAGTATCGTTTGTGCCAGAGACTTCATTATTGACACCATTGACTGTAATAGTGATTGTTGCTGTATCTGTGGCTGTACCATCGGACACCGTGTAAGTGAAAACATCAATCTCACTTGAGCCATCAGCAATATTATCGGAAGCATCTTGGTCAGCTGTGTAAGTATACGATCCATCCGCACCAATCGTTAAAGTTCCGTAGGTACCGATAATTGTTGTACCTGCCTGGCTTCCTGTTCCATCGTAAGTAGTACCAGAATTAACTGATCCTGAATTACCATTTGAATGAGAAATATTTGTTACTGTAAGACTAGAACTAGTGTCCAAATCAGTATCATCGTCTAAAACATCATCCTCTGATGGCTTTTTAAAAACAGTGGCATCTTCGTTAACACTATCAGTATCATCTACTCCAACAGGGTCATCATTAACACCAGTTACAGTTATTACCAGATTAGCTGTCGCAGTCGCATTGTTACCATCTGTAATAGTATAAACAAATGTGTCTGTTGCTGTTTGGTCCTTATCAAGATTGTCTGCTTTCGTTTGGTCAGCGGTGTAAGTATAAGATCCATCAGCGCCTAAAACTAGGGTACCGTATTCTCCAGTAACTGATATTCCATTACTACTGTAAGTACTCCCAGAGGCTACATTGGAATTTGAACCATTATTTTTTTTAATTTGAGTAACAGTGAATGTATCATCTTCATCAGGATCACTATCATCATTCATGACGTCATCTTGAGAGCTTGTTTTAGTAACAGTTGCGTCTTCATTCACGCTATCTGTATCGTTCACTGCAACGGGGTCATCGTTAACACCAGTCACTGTTATCACTAGATCTGCAGTGGCAGTGCCCCCTTGGCTATCAGTAATTGTATAGACAAATGTATCTGTTGCATTATCATTTAAATCTAAATCGTCTGCTTTCGTTTGGTCTGCAGTGTAAGTATAAGATCCATCAGCACCGATTACTAGAGTGCCGTATTCTCCCGTAACTGATGTTCCATTACTACTAGTAGTTCCTGAACTCACATCAGAATTTGTACCATTGTTATGTTTAATTTGAGTAACAGTAAATGAGTCATCATCATCAGGATCACTATCATCATTCATCACATCATCTCCTGTGCCGGATTTTGATACACTGGCATCTTCATTAACACTATCGGTGTCATTTACTGCATTGGGGTCATCATTTACACCAGTTACTGTTATTGTGATGTTTGCTTCTGCTGTTCCCCCATTGCCATCTGATACTTCATAAACAAAAATATCCGTGACCTGATCGCTCGCATCCAAGTCGTCTGCTAAAGATTGATCTGCCGTGTAAGTATAAGATCCGTCAGCACCGATGACTAATGTTCCATAAGTTCCAGTTACGCTAGTTCCATTACTATTGGTAGTTCCTGAGGATACGTTTGAGAAATTTCCACCATTCTTTTTTATTTTTGAAACTGATATTGTATCTCCATCAGGATCACTATCATTTGTTAATACATCTCCTGTCGTACCTGTCGATCCGTCTGATGCAGAAACAGATGCATCTTCATTAACAGAATTTGTGTTATTCGTTGCAGATGGATCTCTATTTCCCGAACTTCCACCAGTAATAGTAATTTCAAGTTCTGCTGTAGTAGTAGCGTCGCCATCAGAAATTGTATAGACGAATGTGTCAGTAGTTGTAGCTCCATCATCAAGTCCAGAAATATCAGAATTTGCAGTGTAGGTATAAGAACCGTCTGCACCAATAACTAATGTTCCTTTGTCTCCAGCTACACTAGTTCCATTACTGTTATATGTACTGCTCGAACTTACAGCGGAGTTTGAACCGCCAGTCTTCTTTTTAATTTGTGTAACAGTAATAGTATCCCCATCAGGGTCACTGTCATCGTTCAACACATCGTTTTGAGATCCTGTTTTCGTGACGCTTTGTCCCTCATTTGTACTATCAGTGTCATCTACTGCAACAGGGGTATCATTAGCACCGTTTACTGTAATTGTTAGCGTGGCAGTGTCCTCAGCATTGTTGCTATCTTTGATTGTATAGGTAAATTCATCTACTCCTGTCTCAGTAGAGTCTAAGGCATTTGCTGCAGTTTGATCTGCAGTGTAAGTATAAGATCCATCAGCACCGATTTTAAGAGTTCCAAAAGTTCCTGTTACAGTTGTAAAATTACTATTGTAAGTACTGCTTGCGTTCACATCAGAATTTGTACTAGTGCTATGTTTGATTTTTGTGACTGTAATTGTGTCGTCATCATCAGGATCACTATCATCGTTTAGTACATCGTTCTGAGAGCCTGTTTTAGTTACTGTTTCATTTTCATTCACAGTGTCTGTATCGTCTACTGCATCAGGAGTGTCATTAATACCAGTAACTGTAATAGTAATATTTGCTTCTGCTGTTCCCCCATTGCCATCTGATACTTCATAAACAAAAATATCCGTGACCTGATCGCTCGCATCCAAGTCGTCTGCTAAAGATTGATCTGCCGTGTAAGTATAAGATCCGTCAGCACCGATGACTAATGTTCCATAAGTTCCAGTTACGCTAGTTCCATTACTATTGGTAGTTCCTGAGGATACGTTTGAGAAATTTCCACCATTCTTTTTTATTTTTGAAACTGAAAGAGTGTCTCCTTCCGGATCAGTATCATTTGTTAATACATCTCCTGTCGTACCTGTCGATCCGTCTGATGCAGAAACAGATGCATCTTCATTAACAGAATTTGTGTTATTCGTTGCGGAAGGACTCTCATTATCTTGACCTAAGAGAGTAATTGATAAAGTGCCCGTAGTTGTTGCAGTTCCATCACTTAAAGTATAGGTAAAACTATCAGTTAGTGTTTCACCATCATCAAAACCGGAAATGCTGTCGTTAGCAACATATTTATAAGAGCCATCTGATCCAATTGTAAGTGTGCCATACAAACCAGAAACTGATGTGCCAGCACTACTGCCAGTACCATTATATGTGCTGTTTGAACTGATGCTACTGTTAGTACCCGCGGTTGTCTCTTTTATGAGTGTTATCGAAAGAGTGTCGCTATCAGGGTCACTGTCTTTATGTGAACTTGAACTTGTGTCCATAAGATCTCCAGAATGTTCCTCATCTGCATCAAAACTTCCAGAAACATTAGCATTAGTGCCATTTGCAACTGTTAAAGTCTCACCCTCATCAATCACACCCACATCATTTTGTGCGGTTGGAGCGTTATTTATACCTGTAACAGTAATTACTAAATTTGCAGTGGCAGTGCCCCCTTGGGTATCAGTAATTGTATAGACAAATGTATCTGTGCCTTCAATTCCATCAGCCAATGAGTCTGCATTATTTGCGTTATAAGTATAAGAACCGTCTGCTCCAATTGTAAGAACACCATATGTACCTGTAACAGATGTTCCGTTAGCATTAGTGGTACTTGAACTAACAGTGGAGTTTGAGGCAGCACCATATTTCTTAATATGGGTAACAGTAAATGTGTCGTCATCATCGGGATCACTATCATCATTCATGACATCGTCTTGAGATTCAGATTTTGATACACTCTGATCTGCAGTAACACTATCGGTGTCATTCACTGCAACAGGGTCGTCATTAACACCAGTTACTGTGATAACTAAATCTGCAGTGTCAGTTGCACCATGATCATCTGTAATGGTGTAAACAAAAGTATCTGGTGCTGTGTCATTAGCATCTAAATCATCTGCAGCGTCTTGATCAGCGGTATAAGTGTAGGAACCATCTGCACCGATGACTAATGTTCCATATGTTCCGGTTACTGAAGTGCCATTGCTATTATTAGTCCCTGAACTAACAGCCGAGTCTGTTCCACCATATTTTTTAATGTGTGTTACGCTGAATGAATCGCTTTCGGAATCGCTATCGTCATTTAAGACGTCATCTTGAGAAGCTGTTTTAGTTACAGCAGCGTCTTCATTTACAGAATCAGTGTCATTAACTGCAGTTACAGAATTACTGTTAGCAGTAAAAACCCTGATAGTATCACCGTGTTTTCCAGAGTTATTAAAGCCAACGTATAATGTGTTGGAGTCTGTGTCGACTCCAAACCAGTCATTTTTATATTTTTGGCCACTACTTAGAACGGGTTTTGAATTTATTGTAATATCAGTTCCCCAATTTGTTTTCAGTCTTTCAGTACTAAAAGCATTTCTGTTGCTGTTACCATGTTGGCTAATTGTATGGTACGTGGCGTTATCTTTATCTACTGCTGCATACTCGATAATATTCTCCATGTTGAACCAAATACCTTTAATTTCACCGTCAAATGTAATTGATCTCACAGCATTTCTTCCAGAATTTTCAGTAGCCATAACTAAATAAACATTTAATGGGGCAGCTTGAGTTGCAGTTACAGAGGTTGTGTTTGATGAGATATCAGGTCCATTAGTGTCTACACCGCTATTACTTTCCTCAAAATAACCTGTAATATTTTGTTTATAAAATGCGAAAGTACCAGTTGTTAGATTTTCTCTCTCCAAAGCGATGACATATGGTTTATGTCCATCTGTGTGATCGTTTGCGTTAGAAGCTGTGTTCTCAGCATTTTGACCTGCTCTTAAATTAGTTCCAGTCTCAACAACGAAACCACTACTTGACGAGACACCTGCTAAAGATACAAGATTAGAGTCATAATGGTTTACTTCTAAACTTTTGGCCTCAATAATTCCTTTTTCTACTTCTAATAACCAATCACCGTCTTTACCAGTGATATCATCAGAAGCTGCGATATCTGCTTGAGTGATATTTCCAATTTGTTGTATAAGCAGCTTTCCTTGATCGCCGTGTGCCAGGTTACAACCATAGAACAACAAGTCACCGTCTTGAGTTAAGGAAGAGCCAATAGACTGAAGTGTTGTGCTAAAAGAATTAATCGTTTCGGAATTTAATATTGAATTTCCAAGTAATACCTGACCAGTGCTTGCGTGTCCTATTATATGTACTGCATCGATGTCACTTTGATCTTGCAAAATACTCTGCATTTTTGCAAAGCCGTTTTCATTAGACTCAATTAAATAGATAGATTTTGTTTCATCGATGGAGTTAATAATAGTTTGATATTCATCGACACCCTTATCTATAAAAACAATTTCTTTTCTTGAGTCATTATTGTGAGAAATCGCTTTTAAATTAGTTGAAAGATCGCTTTCGCTAAGAGAGTTGTTTTGAATTTGGTCTTCGACAGCTTCAATGGCTTCACTAGCAGCATAAACAGCAGCACCATCAAACATAATCCTAGGTTCCAGCATTTGAATGCTAAAATGTGGATAAGTTTTCTGTTTATCAGCCACTTATTTACTCTCCTCTTATCTCTCCAGCCCAGAAATATACAATAAATTCAATGGATTTTCATTGAATTTGTAAAAATATATAGAAATTTCTTGGTTGTTTTTTATCCACAATTATGAGATTTTATGCTGTTATTTTTGACGGGGAAAGAATGGCTAATTATAAGGTTTTTGTTGTATTTATTGCTACAATTTTCATTTGGGGGTGTTCAAAGACACCTATGCCAATTGTAAAAGAAGAAGTCCAGCTTTCATCCCAAGAGGACTTAGAGTACCTCAAACAAACATCTGAAGGTGCTCCTTTAGAAATAGATCTTTATCAGGCTATTGCTATTGCAATCAAAAATAACCGTGATTTACGATTGAATCTGATGGACTCGGCGTTAAGTCAGGGTCAAATTGATGTGGTCAAGTTTGATATGTTGCCGAAACTATCAGTCAACGCAGGTTATAAAGTTTTAGAAAAACATCCCGCTTCAACGAGTGTTAATATGGCTGCTGAAAAAGACAGCGATGGAAATGATATTACTGGAACAGATAATACAGCTGCAGAAGCTATTGCAGATAGCCCTACTTATACACTTTCACAACAAACACCCTCAAATTCATATGACATAGGTTTCACTTGGAATGCATTAGACTTTGGTCTGTCTTATGTCAGAGCAGGTCAGCAAGCTAACAAATATTTAATTTCAAAAGAGTTAGAACGTAAGGCCATTCATAATTTAACAAAGGAAGTTATTTATGCTTATTGGAAGACACTTTCTGCAGACGAGTTATTAAGTCAAATAAATCCTTTAATGGATAGAGTTAATGCTGCATTAGATGATTATGAATATATTGAAGAGCTTTTAATCAGCTCTCCTATGGATGCTTTATTATACCAAAAAGAATTACTGGATGTTTTACAAATTTTAAATACACAGCGTCGAGCTTTAATGGACTCTCGCGCACAGATATCTAAATTAATGGGACTATTACCAAATCAAGAATATATTTTAATCAAAACAGAACAGCCTCTAACGGAGTTAAACATGTCTCTAGAAGAGCAAGAAGAGGCAGCGTTGTTTTCAAGACCAGAACTTTTAGAGGTCAGATACCAAGAAAAAGTCACAGCTCAAGAAGCAAAAGCATCGATGCTATCTTTGTTTCCATCGCTTCAATTTAACGCTACATGGACATATGACTCTAATAAGTATTTGTTAAATAAAGATAATGTTGAATACGGTGCTGTTTTTGGCGCCAATTTATTGAATATTTTTCAAGCAAGTAACATCAATGACATAAATCAAATTAATGAAAAACTGATTGAAGAGCAAAGATTAGCTGTTTCAATGGCTGTTTTATCTCAAGTCCATATTGCTAATATCAACTACGCACAAAGTTTAAGAGAATACAGTAACGCCAAACACTACCTTAGTGTTGCTCAGAGAATTAATGATTTAATTTCAAATGCTCAAAAAATTTCTCGTTTTGGAGAATTAGAAATGATCAGAGAAGAAGCAAGCCTGCTTGTTTCGCAATTGAGAAATGACATTGCATATGCTGAATTACAATATAGCCTGGGAACGTTGTATTCATCTGTGGGAATGAACTTTACCCCAGAAAATTTATCTCAAATCAGTGATAATGAACTAGCACTAGCTCTTAAAGAAAACTTAAATCGTTGGACAAAAAAATATAATTCGTTTGTAACTATACCAATAAACGAACAAAATCCTGTTCTTGTTCAATCAGCAAAAATAGTCGAAGAGAATGTGAATTTATCAAATTATGATTTCGTGGATTTTATATTTCAATTTGATGAGAAAACATTTTATTTAGAGGGTAGTGGCAAAACTAGATACAGTGTAAAGATGGCGAATGGGGAAGCTTTACCGTCATGGCTCGTATTTCTTCCTTCCCAACATACATTTGTTGCTAGTCCGCCATTTGCTATGGGATCATTAGATTTAATAGTTGAAGCAAGTAACGATATTACAAATATTTCTGATACATTTACACTTAGTTGGAATACAAATAATTTGCGCCCTGAAAACATACCTGAAGAAAAAATTAATGAAGATCTATTAAATGAATTAAACGAGATACTTGAAGCAAAACTTAAAAATATCATAATCTTTAACGAGGAAGTAAATGAAGAACAGCTTGACTCTTTAATAGCAGCTCTAAATTTTAAAGAGCAACAAAATTTAGAGAACACTTCTGATATAATCCTCGATTCAAGTTTCAAAATTAAATCTAAGCCTAAGCCTAATAAAAACGTTTTAATTGCTGCTCTTAATGACAGTCTCGGAAGTCAAATTGAATCAATGACTTCTTATGATCCCAATCAATCAGCGTTTATTCAAATTGGTGCTTTTAAAAAAGAAAAAGTCTCAAAAATTGTTGCTGATGATGTAGCAAAAAAAATAGGCACACGCGTAGAAGTCAGGCCAACATTAGTTTCAGATCCAGTAATGTACAGGATTTTAGTTGGGCCTGAACATAAAGATCAAATTGTAAATGTTATCGCCGATATCATGGAACTAGGGATATCAGATTATTTTTTAACACAAGGATAAATTGACAAGTGAACGAGGATGAAGCCAAGGAAATTTTTAATTATCTTTTAAAAGATCATAATTTAGATAAATTTTTAGAATTTTGTACTGATGATATTAAATTTATATTGCACCCAAAGCATGTTGCAGCAGGGGAGTATGACCGAAAAACTATTTATGACCTTTTTGCTCATCTTGCAAAATCTTTTCCCAACTGGGGTGAAGCCATTGATGAGGTTTATCATGATCAAGAAAAAAAGTTTTTATTATTATTTCAAAAGGTAATTCTTCAACAATAACAGATATTTGGGATATCCAATTTGCCCATTATAATGATGATGGAAAAATATTTAAAGTAGAAGACCGGATAGACACTCTTCACCTTGCCGAAGGCAATGTCGGCCCTAGAATTTAATTTTATTTTTTTTTAGCCTTAGTGCATTAAGTTTTATAAAACCCTCTGCATCACGTTGATCGTAATTAGAACTTTCAAATGTTGCAAGATTTTCGTCATATAAGCTATTAGGCGACTGTCTTCCAATGACAATCACGTTACCTTTGTATAGCACAAGTTTTACTTGGCCATTTACTCTTTTCTGCGTTGCGTCAATTGCCTTTTGCATCATCACTCTTTCTGGAGCAAACCAATATCCATTATAAACTAATCTTGCATATTTAGGCATGAGTTCATCTTTAGTAAAAACCTCTTCTCTATCAAGTGTTATGCTTTCCATTGCTCGATGTGCTTTAAGAAGAATTGTACCGCCAGGTGTTTCATAGACACCGCGTGATTTAATTCCTACGTACCTATTTTCTACGATATCCACTCTTCCAATTCCATTTGATGCTCCTAATTTATTCAACTTTTCTAATAAATTGAAAGGGGATAATTTTTTACCATTGATAGCAATCGGGTCGCCATTTTTAAATTGAATGGTTATCACTGTTTCTTTGTTTGGGGCTAACTGAGGGCTTTTAGAAATACCAAAAACATTTTCAGGCGGTCTTTTCCAGGGGTCTTCAAGAATTTTTCCTTCCGCTGAACGATGAAGAATATTTGCATCCACACTATAGGGGGACTCTTTTTTATTATGTTTCATGATAGGGATTTTGTTTTTGGCTGCGAATTCCAATAGTTTTGTTCTTGATGATAAATCCCACTCTCTCCAAGGTGCGATCACTTTTATTTTGGGTTCTAAGGCATAGTAAGAAAATTCAAATCGTACTTGGTCATTTCCTTTACCAGTTGCTCCATGAGATACAGCATTCGCTTTTTCTTTTTTTGCAATTTCAATTTGTCTTTTTGCTATTAATGGTCGAGCAATTGATGTACCTAGAAGGTACTCACCCTCATAGATTGTATTACAACGAAACATAGGAAAAACATAATCTCGAACAAATTCTTCTTTTAAATTTTCTATATATATTTTCTTTGCGCCAAGTTTTTTTGCTTTGTTTTTTGCTTCAGTTAACTCTGCGCCTTGACCAAGATCCGCTGCATAAGCAATGACATCTGCGTTATATTCAGTTTGCAGCCATTTCAGTATTACGCTTGTGTCCAATCCGCCTGAGTAGGCTAAAACAATTTTATTTTTCATTTTCTTAGCAGTCTTGTTGAAGAGAATTATACGCGTTAGTAAAACCAATTAACGTGTATGTATCTGTTGTCTCTGTACCTCTTTTAGAATACCCGACAACTGTCATATTTTTACCAGCTTTTAAAGCTTTGATGATAACAGTATCGTCTGCCATCGACCAAGCAGAATCGTCCTCTCCAAAAAATTGATAATTTTTCGAGTCAATTGTAACTTTAACATATTTTTGTGAGTCATATGGATAACCAGCGTCTATTCTTACATATTCAGCAGCACCTTCTTTGAATAAATAAAAAATTACTGCACCTCTATTTGTATAGTCGCCCTTTTCTGAAGTCGGTACCTGAAAAATTGAGCATGTTTTGTTGTTTATTTTTTTAAAGGACCACTTGCCGTGCTCAAAGTCAATGGAGTGACTAGCAAACAAATTAGTCATTAAAAAGAATAGGCATAATGTTAAGTATGATAATTTTCGTTTAAACATGCTGATTTAATGTCAGAGAATATACCAATTAAGATTGATTTTTAAAATAATAAATGGAAAGATATAGATGGAGAGGTTAATGGCTAAGGTTAAAAATCCCTTTGTGGAGGCACTTCAAAATATTGCTGAAAGACAAGATATTGGAAGTTTTAAGAAAATTTTCGATTATTTTGGTCCCAGATTGAAATCTTTTTTGATGAAGTCAGGCGCGGATGACGCCATTGCAGAGGAAATCATACAAGAAACCATGACAATTATTTGGACCAAAGCTGATTACTATGACCCTTCAGTTGCTTCACCGAGCACCTGGATTTATACAATCGCTCGTAACAAGAAAATTGATATTTTAAGAAAAACTAGAAAAGCGATCTTGGAGGACATTGAGACTGCCATTTTACCTCCAGTTGAGTCTAAAGCAGATGAAAATATCGAACATGACCAAAAATTTGAAATGGTGGCACAATATTTAGATGATCTTCCAAAAGATCAACTAGATCTGCTAAAAATGAATTTCTTTGAGGAAAAATCACATGGTGAAATAGCTGAGATAACCAAAATCCCTTTAGGCACCGTAAAATCAAGAATTCGTCTAGCTTTAGAAAAGATCCGCGGCAAATTGGAACAAGACGGCACTATGGTTAATCTAAATAATGACAGTGGAAGTATGGTTAACTGATGACATTCGAAATTCTTAGTACACCAGTAAATTCACCTGCCAGTCTTATTTTTCAGCAGTGTTTAGCTGAAGTTGATCCTGAAAATAGATCGCTCAACTCTGCGATGAATGAGGTAGGCGGGTATTTTTTAGAAAAAGTTGAAACATCCCCTTTGTCTAAAGACTTATGGAATAAAGTTTTAGAACAAACTGATAAAGAAAAGTCAGCAACTCAAAATAACGAAGAGCATGACCCTTTGTTAAGTCAACTACCAGTCACTTTAAGATCCCATTTAAAAAATAAAAAAATTAAATGGAAATCTTTTAAAGATGTGAAGGTTGCTTCTATACTTGCAAAGGAAAATAATGAAAAACTAGAACTCATCCATGTAATGCCCGGTGCTAAAATTCCTCAGCACACACACGAAGGCAATGAAAGTTTTTTAGTTTTACATGGCTCTTATAGTGATGAGTATGGAAATTATGAGCAAGGATCTGTTCAAGTAAGAAGTGACGACCACAATCACACTCCTATTGGTCATGCCCAAACCGGTTGTATCGGATTAGCTTACACACACGGCAAAATTAAATTCTCTGGTAAGTTTGGTAAGTTATTAAATTTAATCGCTAACTAATTTTAATTATAAAATATATAGAATATGAGCGGGAGCAATTCCTGCAGTGAGGATTAATCTCAAGATGAAATAATCGGTTTGAATTATTTTTTCTTTAAAATAAAAAAAGAAATCAAAACATAAAACTACGAAGTAACCTGCTATAAAAAAACCAATAGTTTCATCAAATTTTAAATCAAATGCTAAAACCAAAAATGCATAAACAGCAGGGCAAACACTAAACAAAATTGCAATATTATTTTTTGATTGAAGATAAACGCCCCAATAAACGGCACCTAAAAATGACATTATGACTGCAGAGTAATAAACAAACATATCTTTATCAAAATCAAGAAATATTAAATCAATATTGTAAAAACAAAGATAAAAAGGAATTAAACCAGGAATACCTATAAGGTAAATCATTCCTGATAAAGTTTATCGATTTGCTCTGCTAAATCTAGATCTCTTTGGGTGACTTTCTGAACATCGTGAGAAATAAGAGAAATGGTAACAGTTCCGTAATCTAAAATAATTTGGGGATGATGATTTTTTTTCTCAGATAACATCGCCACTTGGCTAGTAAAGGCAAAGCTTTTTCTGTAATTTTTAAATTCAAAAGTTTTTGTCAATCTACCCTTATTGTCTTTTGGCCAATCAGTCATAGCTTAAGGTGCTGGTGATGGGTTGTTTTCATGCACATCATTAATTTCATCAATAATTTCTTTTGATAATTGTATATCTACTGAATTTATATTTTCTTTCAGCTGATCCATTTTTGTTGCACCAATAATATTACTTGTAACAAAGTCTTGTTGATTAACAAATGCAAGTGACAATTCAGTAGGGGTTAGTCCATTATCCTCTGCAATTTTACAGTATTGCTCTGTAGCAACAATTGATCTCTCATTGGTGTACCTTGTCCAATCTTCCCAAATTGTTAAACGTGCACCGTCAGGTTTTTTTGAATTTCTATATTTTCCAGTTAACACACCGCAAGCTAAAGGGGAATAAGCTAACAAACCTACCTGATCTCTAATGGATATTTCAGACATACCAACTTCATAAGTTCTGTTAAGTAAACTATATGGATTTTGAACAGACATAACTCTTGGTAGGTTTTTATATTTAGACAAGTTGATGTAATTGGATAAGCCATAGGGCGTTTCATTAGATAAGCCTAGATATCTAATCTTACCTTGATCGATAAATTTTTTTGCTGTTTCTAAAATCTCTTCAAAGGGAGTCCAATCTTTTTCCTCTTTGTAATTTTTATATCCCAGCCTTCCAAAAAAATTTGTTTTTCTCTCTGGCCAATGTAGTTGATAAAGATCAATGTAATCTGTTTGTAATCTTTGTAGGCTTCCCTCTAATGCTTCGGTAAAATGTTTCTCATTAAATTGTAGGCCACCTCCTCTGATCCATCTTACATCAGGACCAGCGACCTTTGACGCTAATATTACTTTCTCTCTGTTATTTTTCAGTTTAAACCAATTACCAATTATTTTTTCAGTTGCACCATATGTTTTTTCTTTTCCTTTAACTGAATAATATTCCGCGGTATCAAAGAAATTGACCCCTTTTTCCATAGAATAGTCCATTTGCTCAAATGCCTCATTTTCTGTATTTTGCTCGCCCCAGGTCATTGTACCAAGGCAAATAAGGCTAACTTGTAGGTCAGTATTTCCTAAGGGTTTGAATTTCATAAAAGATTCATACGGTTTTACTTGAAAAATATCAAGATAATAGCCATATTAAAAATAATTAAGGAGAAATAATGGTCGAATTAAAACAAAATACATATTCGCAGTCAAAATCTACTGTTATAGATCAAGGCTTGAGAGATTATATGATGAAAGTCTATAATTACATGACCTCTGGTTTAGCGATAAGTGGTTTAGTGGCTTGGGGATTTTCACAGTCTCCTACTTTAATGGGGGCTATTTATGGCACAGCACTTCAGTGGGTTGTAATGCTCGCTCCTCTTGGATTTATTTTCTTTTTAGGCGCAAGATTACAAAAAATGTCCACATCTGCAGCTCAAATGACGTTTTGGGCTTTCGCTGCTGTGATGGGAATATCACTGTCTTACATATTTATAGTTTTCACTGGTGTCAGCATAGTTAGAGTATTTTTAATAACAAGCTGTACATTTGCAGCGATGAGCATCTATGGCTATGCAACTAAAAGAGATTTAACCAAGTTTGGTTCATTTCTAATGATGGGTTTAATAGGTATTATCATTGCTAGTATTGTAAATATATTCTTACAGAGTTCAGCTATGCAATTTGTAATTTCGTGTGTTGGTGTTTTAGTGTTTGTCGGTTTAACTGCTTATGACACACAGAGAATTAAATCTACATATTATCAAGTTGCTGGAACTGCTTTTGCAGGAAAAGCTGCGATCATGGGCGCACTGACATTATACTTAGACTTTATAAACCTATTCATAATGTTGATGCAGTTATTTGGTCAAAGAAGATAAATAAATTTATAAATTTTAAAATAAGGGGTCATTTTTGGCCCCTTTTTTTTTACTAATTTAACATATCAATTTTGTAATTAGTTATTAATATCCTCGCGTGATTGGGTACATCTTAGCAATTGGTGCTGCAGCTATATGGTCTATGGTTGCTTTATCTGCAACTAGGATTGTAAGATATTTTGGAAGTTATAATTATAATCTTTTAAGATTAATAGGAATAGTAGTTCTCTTCTTACCCTACATTGTAGTAAATTGGGATCCGATTTATTTCAATAAATCAATATTCATAGCAATATTTTTATCTTCGATAATTGGCATTATAATAGGAGATACATTTTTATTTGTTTGCCTCAAAAGACTTGGGCCAAGAAGGCAAGCTTTATTATTTTCTTTACAAATACCCTTTACTATCATTTTAGCAGAAATATTTTTACAAACACTTCCCACTATGGTCGAGCTCTTTGGATGCTTTTTGATTTTTTTTGGAATTATAGTTGCTATACAATTTAATCGAACAATTCCTGATGATGACCTAGAAAACATTCAAGGTAACAAATATATTGGACTGATTGCTGGTGTTGGTCTAGCACTATGTCAAGCTATTGGGATCATTCTTATGAAACCTGCGCTTGAGGTAACAGACCCTATCATTGTGTCTTATATAAGAGTTTTGATAGCAGCGATATTGATGTTTTTTAGCTTAGGATTTCTGAAAAATAATAATCTTTTAGAAAGAATGAAAGATGTTAAAAAAACTTTTTATAGTATTTTTCTTGGCTTTATGGGAATGGGTGTTGGAATGACTATGTTAATAATTGCTCTTAAAAATGGTGATCCTGGAATTATTTCAACTTTATCAAGCACAATGCCAATTATGATAATACCGATATTGTGGATTGTTACTAAAAATTATGCAGGGCATCTAGCAGTAATAGGTTCTGCTCTAACTTGTTTAGGAGCGGGGGTAATTTTTTTAAATTAATCCGAGCCTTTTTCAACATTAACTATTTTTAGATCCTTTGTTTTTTTAATTTGCGTTAGTAATATTTTATTTAAAGGATCTTTACTTAAGTATTTTTTAAATTTTTTCTGACTTTGTGTAGCTTTGTCCGTATTGCCCTCCGTTATTGCAACTAATGTCTCTCTTAAGTGTTCAAGGCCTTTTTGCTCATTTGAGAATTTGTAGCGCATATATGCAGCTCGTGGATAAATAAAAAGCTTTGTAAAAGCATAAGAAAACAAAATTAAAAGAATAAGAAATGTTATTAAGACAAAAAGGAGTTGGACAATGGGGATACTCAATTGCCAAATACCTAAAACGAGTGAAAGGTTACCAGCATTGTTAAACAGATAAAAAAGAGCTCCGTAACCACTTATAAAAATTATTAAAATTATTAGTAGCCTTATCATTAAATCATATTCTCTAGAAAAATTTGGTTATCGTTATAGATTTGAGCTAATTCATATGAAGATTTAAAAAATATTTTTTGATTAGGATTTAATTTCTCGTATTCAATTATTGCTTTTGTATATTGTCGATTGTACATAGCATCAATAAATGATGGTAAGGGTTCTAATGAATTTTTTGTTATTTGAATTTCAAATATATTTTCAATAATTCTTTTAAGCCATTGAAAATTATTTTGTTTCATAAACTCATTTTGTACATATGTATTTTCATTAATCTGTAGTTGCTGTACTGAATATGTATAATCTGGAATAGTGAGTAGTTCTTTAAATTTTTCTTCATTAAAAAATAAATATTGATTTTGAAGTTTTTGAATATTTTTATTTCGAATTTGTTGCTGATCAATATTAATTATAATTTGATTTATGGACAAAATTAATTCATATGCCTCATCATTGGATAAAGTAATTTGTTGTGGCTCTGGCTCTGGCTGAACAATGGTATTTTGAGGTATTTCTTGAACATTTTTTGCTAGCTCTAGTATAAGAGACTCAAGACGATCTACTTTATCTTCCAGCTCTTTGTTATTTAAGTCATTAATAGGGGTTATCTCTTTTTGAATATTTGTTGATTGAGTTTCTTGGCTTAATTTGCTGAATTGAGCCTCATCAAATATTAAAAGGTTATTTCGATACAAGTAGCCCCCTGCAACAGTTATAACGATTAAAAATATTACTATTAGGAAAAGGTTTCGTTGAAGAAAGCTTTTTTTACTGTCATTTTTTTGATTTTCAGACATTCAATAAGAATCTATATTTTTTTATAATAATGAAAGTTTTAGCAATAGAAAGTTCTTGTGATGACACGTCTATCGCCATTGTAAAAGATGATAAAAGTGTTGAGTTTCTTGAAACAATTAATCACAGGAAATTTCATAAAGATCATGGGGGCGTCATACCCGAAATGGCAGCAAGACAACATTTGGAAATTTTAGATACATTGGTCAAATCAATTAAAAAAATTAATTTTTCAAAAATTTCAGCAATTGCTGCAACTTTTGGGCCTGGCCTCATAGGTGGATTAATTGTAGGGTCATCTTTTGCAAAAGGTCTATCAATGTCTAAAAATATTAAACTTATTCCAATTAATCATTTACAAGCACATTTGTTATCACCTCGACTTGTATCTAAAATTAAATTTCCATATTTATGTCTACTCGTCTCTGGAGGAAATACGGCCTTAGTATTGGTTAAAAATCCAAAAAATTTTATCACTCTTGGTTCAACAATTGATGACTCTGCAGGTGAGTGTTTTGATAAAGTAGCTAAAGGGTTAGGTTTGGGTTATCCTGGTGGGCCAGAAATTGAACGTTTAGCAATAGGTGGAAATATTGAGAGGTTTGAACTCCCAATGCCTTTGACAAAAAAAAATAACTGTGAATTTTCTTTTTCAGGATTAAAAACAGCAGCGCTAAATACCATAGCAAAAAATAAAAAAACGAAAAAATTTCTGAGAGACTTTTCGGCTTCATTTCAACATACCGTATTTAAAGTGTTAGAAATTAAAATATTAAATAGCATTAAAATCTTACAAAAAGAAAATATTAAAATTAATGATTTTTCTATTTGTGGTGGAGTAGCAGCAAATAAATATTTAAATACTGAGCTTCAAAAACTTATTTCAAAAAAGAAACTTGATTATCATCAGGTACCTTTATCTTTATGTACCGACAACGCTGCAATGATTGGTTGGAACGCTATCGAATATATGAAAACTAGAAAAATCAAGTTTAATAATTACAATGTAAGACCATCACCTAATATATTAATTCATGAACACTTCTAAAAATTATTGGCTCCTGAAATCAGAGCCTAGCTCTTGGTCATGGGATCAACAAAAAAAGAAAAAAACTGAACATTGGGATGGTGTTAGAAACTATCAAGCAGCAAATAATATGAAAAAGATGAGAAAAGGAGATGAATGTCTGTTTTATCACTCAGTAACAGAAAAAGCTATTAAGGGAATTGTAAGGGTTACTAAGGAATACTATCCGGATCACACAGATAAAAAAGGAATATTTGGAATGGTTGACGTAACCTATGTCAAAGATCTAAATGAAGTTTACTTATCAGAAATAAAAGCAAACCCATTTTTCCATGATTTTCCACTTGTAAAACAAGCTAGATTAAGTGTCATGCCTGTAACATTGAAGCAATGGAAGAAATTAATTAAGATGAGTGAAAAAAATGAGAGAATTTAAATTATCTAATCCACTTTTATCAAAAGAACAATATGAAGAGATGTATGCAGAGTCTTTTAGTAATAAAGAGCAATTCTGGTCTAAAATAGCAAAATCTCAAGTAACGTGGTCTAAAGATTTCACTAAAGTTAAAAACACCAACTACGACGGTGACGTATCTATCAAATGGTTTGAGGATGGTGAATTAAACGTTTGTTATAACTGTGTTGATAGACATGCAGAAAAACAACCAGATGAATTAGCAATTATTTGGGAAGGAGATGATACTAGTAAAAATAAAACCTACACCTATAAAGAACTAAAGTCAGAAGTAAGTAAATTTGCAAATGTTTTAAAAAAACTAGGTGTACAAAAAGGTGATGTAGTAACAATTTATTTAACTATGATTCCTGAAGTTGCATTTGCAATGTTGGCTTGTGCAAGAATAGGTGCAATACATTCAGTAATATTTGGGGGCTTCGCCCCAGAGTCAATTGCTGGACGAATTAAAGATTGCAAGTCTCAATTTGTGATTACTGCTGATGAAGGTGTTCGAGGTGGAAAAATAATTCCACTAAAAAAATATATAAATACAGCTTTAGAGAGTTGTGACAGTTCAATAAAAACTCTAGTTATCCGGTATACAAATACTCAAGATGAACTACATAAAAATAATAATTTTTATTATGATGAATTAGTTAAAGAGGTAGATGATCAATGTGAATGCGTATCAATGAACGCAGAAGATCCTCTTTTCATTTTATATACTTCTGGCTCTACCGGTAAGCCAAAAGGGGTTCTTCACACTACAGGGGGATATTTGGTTTACGCATCGTTCACACACAAGTACTCTTTTGACTATCACCCCGAGGATATCTACTGGTGTACAGCAGATGCAGGCTGGATCACAGGACATTCTTATTCAGTCTATGGGCCATTAGCAAACGGAGGTAAAACATTATTATTTGAAGGCGTGCCTAACTATCCTGATTTTTCTCGTTTTTGGGAAGTTTGTGAAAAATACAAAGTTAATATTTTCTACACTGCGCCAACTGTATTGAGATCATTAATGAAAGAGGGGAGTTCTTTTATTGAAAGGTGCGATTTAAGTTCTTTGAGAATTTTAGGCACAGTTGGTGAACCAATTAATCCAGAAGCTTGGAACTGGTATTCTTCGATAGTTGGTAAGGACAAATGTCCCGTTGTTGATACTTGGTGGCAAACGGAAACAGGTGGACATTTAATTTCACCAATACCAGGTATTTCAAAACTCAAGCCTGGAAGCGCAACCCAACCTTATTTTGGAATTGAAGCAGCAATAGTTGATGATAGTGGAAATATATTAGAGGGAGAATGTGAAGGTAAGCTTTGCATATTAGATAGTTGGCCTGGTCAAATGAGAACAGTTTATGGAGATCACCAACGTTTTATTGATACTTACTTTAGTCAATTCAAAGGGAAATATTTTACAGGAGACGGTTGTCGTAGAGATAAGGATGATTTTTATTGGATTACAGGCAGAGTAGATGATTGTATTAATGTATCGGGTCATTTACTAGGCACAGCTGAAATAGAAAGCGCATTCGTTGAACATGAACAAGTTTCTGAGGCTGCAGTAGTGGGGTACCCTCATGAAATTAAAGGTCAGGGCATTTATGCCTATGTTACAACAAATACTGGAGTTGAGGTTAGCGAGGATTTAAAAAAGGAACTTATTCAATGGATTAGGACGAAAATAGGTCCAATAGCAACACCTGATAAATTGCAATTCTCACCAGGACTTCCAAAAACAAGATCAGGCAAAATAATGAGAAGGATCTTAAGAAAGATAGCATCAAAAGAAGAGGAAGAACTCGGCGATACATCAACATTGGCAGACCCTAATGTTGTCCAATCATTAATAGACGGGTCTAAAAATATCTAAATCAACTGATATCACAAACTTGTTTGTCTCAATTAAAAAAATTGGGCAGGGAAGTAGTATCGATTATGTCGTAAGTCAGTTTCCGGCAGTAAAAAGAAATTTTTTGTTTTTAGTAATACAAGAGTATTACAGAAATTATGAAAATAATAACAAAATTCTTTTAAATTATGTCCATGACAAAACACCAAAAAATATTTTGATACTACTAAAAATATGTTTAACATTATTATATTTCTCAAGTAAACCACAATATGCAATTGTTAATGATGCTGTGGAAGAGGGAAAAGTCTTAAAAAAAGAAAAGCTAGTAAATGCTGTTTTAAGAAATATTCTTCGAAATAAAAATAAAATTAAATATGGAAAATTTATTTATCCCAATTTTAAAAGAGTGCTTGATAAGATATTTTCAAGTGACTCAATCAGGAATTATATCTATTCCACTTTATTTACAAAGCCTAAGAATTATCAAATTAGTTTAATTGATAATCAAAAAGCTATTTATAAGAAAAGGGTATTTGTCTTAGAAAAAAAAATTATGAAGGAGTGCTTTGTTCAAGATATTGGTAATTTTGAAGTGATTTACTCTGTGCGGAAATTTTTTAAGGATAAAACTTTAATTGATCTATGTGCTGCACCAGGTGGCAAAAGTATATTGTTAGATTCATTTGGCTTTAATGTTATTGCTATTGATAATTCTCAAAGTCAGATAAATAAATTTAAAGAAAATCTTGATCGATTAAATATTAAAATAAATATTCAAAAAATAGATTTTTTAAAAGCAAAATTTACTCAGAAATACAATTCAATTTTGTTAGATGCTCCTTGCAGTGCGCTAGGTACATTTAGAAGGAATCCGGATGTAACTCTTAAAATTGACCAATCTAAAATTAAAAAGCACCAAAAAATCCAGATTCAGATGATAGAAAAATCATTAAAAATACTCAATAAAAATGGTTTTTTAGTTTATATTGTGTGCTCATTTCATCCTTTTGAGACAATCGAAGTTATTGATAAAGTCATGCGGAAACATAAAGATGTTAAATTACATAAGATTAATTCAGATAAAATGATAAAGAGACAGAGTGGATATTTTATTAACCCGTTAAGCTTTAAAGAGCTTGGAGGTTCAGATATCTTTTTTGCTTCTGTCTTGGAAAAAATATAATGAAAACTACAATATCACCATCAATTTTAGGTGGGTCATTTTCAAATATGGAAAGGACAATTTCTGAACTTGATGTATCCAAGGCAGAGTATATTCATTTTGATGTTATGGATGGTGATTTTGTTCCTAATTTAACTTTTGGTCCACAATTCATTTCAGATTTACGCTTGAAAACAAATAAAATATTCGACGTACATTTAATGATTTATAGAGTTAGTAAATATTTAGATGATTATATTAAGGCAGGCTCAGATATAATAACCTTCCATTATGAAATTGATGAAAACATAAATGATATTATTGAAAGAATTAAACAAGAAAAAATCAAAGTAGGGATTGCTATAAAACCAAAAACTTCATGGGAAAAGATTAAGAAATATTTACATTCTGTTGATCAGGTTATAATTATGACAGTAGAGCCTGGTTTTGGGGGGCAGTCATTTTTAACTGACCAAGTAGAAAAAATTAAAAATATATCTCATTACATCAAGAAAAATAATTTAAACGTTGATATCGAAATTGACGGTGGTGTCAATTATGAGACCGGAAAGCTTTGTGTAAATGCAGGAGCTAATATACTTGTTGCGGGTTCTTTTTTGTTTAAGCAAAGCAGCTTGACTATAGCAACAAATAAACTTAATGATTTTTTTAACTGATGGAAAAAAATAAAAATGCTCTTATATCTGTTTATGATAAAACTGATTTAGATAAAATTGCAGAGTTTCTGATAAAAAAAAATTATACAATTTATTCAACTGGTGGTTCATCTGAATATTTAAAAAAAATCAGAGTTAAACATATTCAAATATCAAAATACACTAAACAAAAAGAGATTTTAGAAGGCAGAGTAAAGACTCTTCATCCAAAAGTTTTTGGAGGAATTCTCGCCTCTAACACCCAAGATCATCAAAACGAAATTAAAAGAGAGAAAATAATAAATTTTGATTTAATAATTGTTAATCTTTATCCTTTTGAAGAAACCATCAAAAATACTAATAAAAAAGATGAGATAATTGAAATGATTGATATTGGGGGTCATAGTCTTATTAGGGCAGCCGTGAAAAACTATCAAAAGAGTATAATAATCGTTGACCCTTCAGATTATAAAAATTTTATAAAAAATTACCCAAAGACTAATAAAAATAAGAAAAAATATGCAATAAAGGCTTTAAAAAAGGTTACTAACTACGACATAGCAATATTAAATTGGTTTCAAGACTCTTCTTATGAAGAATATCCTCTAAGATATGGCGAAAACCCACAACAAAAAGCTACTGCGTTTATTAATAATAATTTTAAACAATTAAGTGGAGAGAAGAGATTAAGTTATAACAATTTATTAGATCTTGATGCAGCAGTTACAATAGCTAACGAGACAAATTCAAATAAACATATTTGTATAATAGTCAAACACAATATTCCATGTGGCGCATCGATTGAAAGCACCCAAATCAAAAGTTATATCAAAGCGCTTGCAGGTGATCATGTTAGTGCTTTTGGTGGAATAGTTGCTTTTAATAGAAAGATTACAACTAGCACAGCGAGGTATTTAATTAAAAATTATTTTGAAGTAATTGCAGCTCCGGACTTTGATAAGGGAGCCTTAGAAATTCTTAAAAGAAAAAAGAATTTAAGAATATTAAGAGTAAGAAAATTTAAAAAGAAAATAGAGCAAAGAACTATTTTTGCAGGAACTCTTGTACAAGATTTTAATAGTAAAAAATCAAATATAAAAAAAATATTTGGTAACAATAAGTTGAAAAAGGAGAATATTAACTTTTTTATAAGTGTTTTAAAATATATCAAATCAAATGCTATTGCATTATTTGATAAAAATTCGTTAATATCTCAATCTGGTGGACAAACCTCAAGAGTAGACTCACTTGAAAATTGTTTATATAAATTTAATTTGAAACAAAATAAAAACAATACGGAACAATTATTTTTATTTTCAGATGCATTCTTTCCCTTTACAGACTCTTTAAAATTCATTAAAAACAAAAAATTAAAAATTGACGTATATGCCCCAATGGGTTCAAAAAATGACAAATTAATCGAACAATTTGTCAAAAAGAATAAACTGAACTTCTTTAAATTGACTGATCGACACTTTAAACATTGATCGAAGTTTTCAAAAATAAACCACCTAAAAATGACTATATTTTAATGAATAAATACAAAAATGTAGTTTTTAAACAAAAGTATTCTATAGGTATTTTAGAGAGTTTTTTAAAAGAATTTCCTGAAGAAAGAAGAGGAAGAAAAAAATTCAGAGAAAAAGAAATTCAGAATGTTAAGCATCTTCTATATGAAAAAATATTTCAAAAAGGTATTAAAATTAAAGCAGACTGTGTAGGTTTAGTTGAAGAAAAAGTGGAAAAAAAAAATATCATTATAAGTGTTTCTTTTTTTAAAAAAAATGGATGAAAACAAAATTTTATTCGTAGATTTAGACGGAACATTAATTAAAGAAGATTTATCAAATCTTGCTTTAATTGATTGTTTAAAGAAATATCCTTTTAAATTAGTCTTATATTTATTTATTTTTTTAATTAAAGGTAAGCCTTATTTGAAGGAGAAGATTTCACATAATTTTGTTGTTCCTTTGGACAAACTAACATTCAATAAAAGCGCTATCGAATACATAAGAGAAGTAAAAAATAGACACAGAGTGGTATACCTTATATCTGGAAGCCACCAAGTTTTAGTTGACCAAATAGATAATCATTTAAAAATATTTTTTGAGTCATTTGGATCTAAGAATAATTTTAATTTGGTAGGTGAGAATAAGGTTAAATTTATTAAAGAGAAATTAAAAATTGATACTTTTGAATATTTTGGTAACAGTAAAAAAGACTTACCTATTTGGAATCATTGCAAAAAAATTATATATACAAATGCTTCCGTCAGTCTAAAGAGAATTATAGAAAATTCTAAATTAGATAAACATCAGGTCAAAGCAAATTTTAAGAAATAAATGACAGTAATATTATTTACGCAGATAGTATTTGTGTGCCTTTTGGGTGCAATGTCTCCTGGACCAAGTATGGTAGTAGTGGTTAACAATGCCATTTTCAGAAATAAATTTAATGGAATTTTAACAGCATTTGGTCATGGTATTGGAATAGGAATCTACGCGTTATTTGCAGTACTCGGTATTAGCTTAGTTATTGAGACAAATTTGATGGTGTTTAATACTATAAAAATTTTATCAATAATTTTTTTGCTCTATCTTGGTATTCAATCTTTTTTTAAAGAAACTGCATTAAATTTTGATCAAAATAAAATGGAAGGAGGGGGTATCTCTTTTTTAGAAGGACTAAGCATAGCAATGCTTAATCCTAAGATTTTTATTTGGTTTATTGCGATATACTCTCAATTTATATCAATAAAAAATGATATTTTTTTGAATATATCACTTATATTGATAGCTAGTTTAGTAGATGCATTATGGTATGTGTTTTTAGTTAATTTAGTAACTTATAGAAGTGTTCTTAATTTGATTAAAAATAAAATTAAACAAATACAGAGGTCGATTGGTGTATTGTTCATAATAATATCAATAATACTTTTTATAAGTATATTTTTATGAAGTTTTTTAACTTTCTTAAGAAAAATTCTGATTATTTTTCTCAATCAGGCCAAGATCAGTTTGCTTATAATATCTCTGGTTTGAACGGTATTTACCTTGAAATTGGTGCACATCATCCCATTATTAATAGCAATACATATAATTTAGAAATTGAGTGCAACTGGAAAGGCGTATCAATTGAAAATGATCTAAGTTTCAAATCTTTGTGGGATAAACATACTAAGAGGAAAAATGAAATTATTTGGGACGATGCTTTTAATATCAACTATGAATTATTAATTAAAAAGAAAAAATTTCCTAATAGACTGAATTATCTTTCATGCGATATAGAACCTGCTGAAAATACATTTAAAATTTTAAAACAAATAGTTAATTCTAATTTAAGTTTTGATTATATTAGTTTTGAGCACGATAAATATGATATTGGTGATAAGTACGAAAAATTATCTTTTGATTTTTTAAATGAACATAATTACAAGATTGCTATAAAAAACGTTTATTCAAGAAATAAAAAAAATAAAGTTTTCGAAACATGGTTTGTGAATAAAAATATGAATTTTAAAGAAATGGAATATGATGTTTGGAAGAAAAAATTTTATATTAATGACAAGTTTAATTATTAAATAGACTTGAAAGATTTTAAACGTTCGCGTTTTGGAGCTGACGAAGGGATTCGAGTACTTCACTCACTTCAAATTTACTACAGCATACAACGATTTTGAGTAAAACTATATCGCAAACATATTGCACTTTTATAATAAGATATATTTAATCATAAGCAGTATCTACAAACGTTTTATATTCTTCACTCATAATGTTTATTCTTAGTGAGTCTACAAAAGAATAGGTTTCCGACCAATCATAACATTGAATTAAAATTCTACCCCCATCATTTAAAACTAACTCTATATCTGTAATTTTACTTTCACCTGATTTGTCGTAAGGATGATCAAAAGATTTTTTACCTAAATCCACAACATCAACAAATAATTTTTTTACATCATTTGAAATATTATCTAATTGCTCATAACATTTATAGATGTCATTTTCATAAAAAATATTACCTGATATACCTACAATTTCATAATTTACATCATTAGTTTTAACTGCTAATTGAAAACTTTCATAAATTTCTGAACTAGATAAATAAAGTTCAGATATTGGAGTATATAGTGTTGTATCAAACCAATTTAATTCTTTATTGTCTTCTAGTTCTTCTCTTGAAAAGTAATCCAAAGCACTATCACCAATACTCATTCCTCCAATCTGAAAATCAGAAATTTCATCTGCCGGCAATAAAGATGAAAAAAACAAAACAAAGAGTGTGAGAAGGGTTTTCATAATAATCTAAATAGTAAAACTATATTGCAAGAAGTTTTCAGAAAAACAAAGAAATACTTTGTTTTTGGAGCGGGCGAAGGGATTCGAACCCTCGACTTCAACCTTGGCAATGATAAAGTCGTTACCTCTTCTACTGCTTTAACATTGAATTTGTTGAGGTTTTAGAAAAGTTGGTGTTAAACATTTTGTTTAACACCTATTACAGTAGATTTATAACTTTGGTGTTAAACTATTATGGCTTTTATAGGCAACTAAATTGATAGAGGAAAATAAACAAATACATTTAAATAAAATTTCAAATTAGACATACCATTGAAAAAATTTATTAATAAAAATTTCTAAACAACTTTTAATTTTTTGAATTCACTAATTCTTTTAGGGGTAAAGAAAGTGAAGTAAATGACATCTGCGATTTCAGTATATATTTTTTTATCTTGTATTTTGTTGTATATGTTCAGGACTGACTCATTGAATATGAACATGATATTATCTCTCGGAGTAATATCTTTTCCAATCAAGTAAAAAGGTAATTGCCAATAAGTATGAAAATAAATTAGGTTTTTTTTTACACCTTGGTAATCATTGAACATGCTTAGTGCTTGGGGATATACTTTATATACAAAATTTCGATAATCTTCTTTTGTAGTCTTTCGATTGTTAGCAAAATCAATCCAAAATTTATCGTATTTTCCATATTTGATTATTTGTTCTATTTTAGAATGATGTTGTTCAACATTATTTAAATTAATAATCTTCACTTATAACCTAATAACTCTCTTTCCCTTTGATAAGCACAATTCATGCAACTTTCATTACTTTTGAATAATTTTTTTTCATTTAGTACATCAATCATCTCATCTATCTTTTGCTCAATCCAAATCAAATTAAGTTTATATGGTACTAATAGTTCATCAAATTTCATATTTTTTTCAAAATTCTCTTTGTCTCTATCGGCATTACAAACAACAAAATATCCAGTTTCATCAACCTCATGTCCCATTTTGATTAGCAAGTAGGCATAAAATTCTAACTGTGTTTTATAACTTTGATGATAAACATCGTCTAAATAGTCTTTATGATTTAATTTTTCAATTTTTTTTGCTTGAGATTTGTAATCTAAAACAACAAGTTTATTGTTATTCGTATTAATCCAAACATCATCTACTCCACCAGATAGAATAATGTTTGTATCTTTATATCTTACCATTAATCCGTAATGTAGAGAGTCTCTCCACTTGTCTATATCTTCATGTTGATAGGGAATGATATGTGATAATTCGTTTTCGACTAAAAGTCTGTGAGGTATTCGTTTTTCTCTGCATAAATCAAATTCTTTTTTATAGAGAATGTCAGTGGTTTCATTAAGTGTAAATGAAGGAATATCTGGTCTCTCAAGCCCTCCAACTCTATCTAAGTAAAAACATTTTTCACATTTTAAAAAATCCTCAAATTTAGACCTGCTAACTTTAAAATCATCCTTTTGGTTTGGTTGATAGATATATTTTTTCATTACTCTGGTTCCTTTTGCCATTACAAGCTCACCAGTTTTCTTATTTCTTTTGAGGCTTATCATCAGTATTTTCTTATATTAGCATAATTGATTAATTCTTACATAATATTGACTACGTTATTTGATTTTGGTAAAAGTAGTTTTCTAATAATAAATTTCAGAACGAATAAAGTTCTCTAATATCATCGTTTTTATTGAAAGGAGTAACATGAAAATACCTATTGATTTTTTGCAAGCAAAAAAAGACAAAGAAATAAGGAAATTTAGAAAAAAATCAGGACATATCAAAGAATATGAGCAACAAGGAACATTCGTTGCTCGATTGCCTTATCCATTACAAATTGGTGACATTATCAATATTATTCAAAGAATGGGTATAGTTGATGAAGAAAAAGTATTGCCACAATTATATAAAATTCAAAATCAGATAGAAATTAAGTATGAGGATTAAGTAATCCTTAACTCTCTATCATATAAATTTAAGAAGTTTTGTTTTTTGATTCTAAAGCCGCTGCCGTGGTCGTGTATTTTTCCATAAGTAGCTCTATTGTTGGGATTTTTATAGGCACCTATTCTTACATCAAACATAATATAATCATCTTCGATGGCTTTTAAAAATCTATTTAATGTGAGTCCTCCTGTGTAAAGAATACACTCCTTAAAGTAAAAATACTCTCCTTCTTCCCTTCTACTTACATCTGCTTTAACAAATGCTAAGTTTTGAAGTTTGTTGTTTAACTTGAAGTTTAAATCTTCGAAGTCCCAGTAAATTGTAAAATCTTCTTCTACATCAGTTTCTAAATTTTTTAATTTTAGAAAAAGTTTTTCATTTTCATAATCTACATATGTTCTATATCCATATCCGGCCATATGTGTATTCCAACGACTGTGGAATACTGAGGTGTGCAATACTTTAATGTCATTAAAAACTTCATCGTTGCTTCCATATTTTAATCTTAATGTATTATTGATACGTGGAGGCTTTGGAGATTTTGTGAAAAGAGTAACATAAGACTCACTAAGATTTCTTTGAGATTTTATTTCAAAATTAAACAAATCTGGTATTTGAAGGTTGTTCTCTTCAACATTCATAATGTCTTCTAATGTTTTACCCACACCAGTATTGCCACTTCGATTTGATTTAATCTCACCCATTTCCTTAACTTTTTTGAAGGATTCAATAAATTTATCTGCATCTGTATTAGGCATAATCATCTTGTAGACTACACCTTTTTTCTTATATTGGAAAGTTACAGACAATGTCCAAAATTAAAATTAATAAAATTTATAAAGAGTCTTGTTTAGAAACTTTAAAAAAAACACCTGACGATTTTATAGATATTGTTATCACCTCACCTCCATACAATATGAATTTAAGAATTCGAAATGGCCAATATTGCTCTCGTCAAATCGTCAAAGAACTTACAACAAAATATCAAAACTTTGCAGATAACTTACCAATAGATGAATATTTTGAATTTCATAAATCAGTAATTAATGAACTATTAAGAACCAGTAAGATAATTTTTTACAACATTCAAATAGTGACGGGAAGTAAAAGAGCTTTTTTTAGGATAATGGGTGAGTTTTATAAAGAGTTAAAAGATATTTATATATGGGATAAAAAAGTTGCAGAACCAGCAATTAGAGACAAAGTTTTAAATCGAAGAACTGAATTAATCTTAGTTTTTGATAGAGAAGATGGAATTAGCAGGAGGTTTAGAAAAGCTAATTTTAATAGAGGAACGTTGGAAGATATTTGGCAAATAGGTAGAGAAAAAAAGAAGAACAAAGAACACGGTGCAGTATTTCCACAAGAATTAGTTCATCATATTTTAAAGAATTTCTCTGATGAGGGTGACTTAGTTTATGACCCATTTATAGGCACCGGTACAACTGCATACGTTGCAAAATTGATGAAAAGAAATTATTTAGGCAGTGAGATTGATAAGGATTATCATGATTTTGCTACAAAAAGATTAAAAAATTCTGGGGGGCTATTCTGATAAGTATATCTCAGAATAGAGTATTACATCTCACATTAAAAAAAATTTGGTTTGAATTAATGATACAAGGAGTCAAGAAAAAAGAATACAGGGCTCCATCTAAGTGGATAGAGTCAAGATTATCAAACAAACATTATGACTTTATTAAATTCGTCAATGGGTATGGTTCTGATAAGCCTTTTTTTATTTGTAAGTATGAGGGATATTCAATTAATCATAAAAGAAAAATTATTAAGATAAATGATAAGGAAATTGAAGTTAATAAGGGAGACTATGTCATTAACTTAGGGAAAATTATTAAGAAAGGAAATTTGTAAATTTTGATAATTTTGAAAACAGATTTAGTAAAATATTTGAAGAATGGTGGTATTGGTTTGTAAATATGCCTTATTGGTGGCCCGTTCATTTTATTATTTTTATTGGAACAACAATATACATAAGGCAAACAATTAGAAATTCATTATTTACACCATCTGTATAATCATTTATAAAGATTGTAGCACCGATTTACTAATCAATATTGCGGGTGCTTAATAAATGCAGCTAAAACGGATAAAATTTTTCCATTTTTTAGTTGCCTTGTTTAAACCAAAGGAGGTTAACAATGCCAATGAAAAAATTAACGCTAAAAGAAATAAGAGAACTAGGAATACCTATTCATCGCTCTTATATACAATTTCATCAAAAACCATTACCTAATCAAAAACTTAAAAAGTTTTTAAATGCCACCTATAAACCAAAGGAGAGTAAAAATGGTTAAAGTAATTAAATCTACAGTTGCTAGAAAGCCTGAGGATTTAGTCAAACTAAAGTATAAAACAGGAATAATTTTTGGAAGAAATATCAGGCCTCTAAAAAAAGAGGAAAGTGGCAAAATTATTTCTCAAATCATTAAGGGAAATCAAGATTGAGAATAACTTAAATGAAAACCCTCTTAGCCCTATTGTTATTAATACCTAGTTTGATTTGTTTAACACCAAGTTGTAAAAGAAACAAAAAAGTATTGATTATTGGAGCGGGCGAAGGGATTCGAACCCTCGACTTCAACCTTGGCAAGGTTGCGCTCTACCCCTGAGCTACGCCCGCAGAATAATTTTTGATAGATATTAAAAAGACCTTTTATAAAAATTAAATGTAAAAAGACTTTATAGATTTGTTTCTATCAATTTTGAAGGCTGATTATATATTGTTACTAATACAAGTCTATGTCAATATTGACTAGTCAAAAAATCAGCTATCATATTACCAATTAATTTTGAACCAATAGGCGTAGTGTGAATACCATCATAAAAGTGCTCATCTTTAAAATTATGACTATATAAATCTATAAAATTAGCTCCACATAAATTTTTTATTACACTGTTCAGTTTTTGGATTGAGTAGTCATAGTCTAACCCACTAAACTCCTCAAATACTTTAGGAATACCATAACGCACCCCTTCCTTTTCTATTACAAATCTGTGTGGTTGGGTTACACAAATTGGCTCAGCACCAATTTCTTCAGTATACTTTAATAACTTTTCAAATCTCATCTTAAAATTTTTAGCATTTTCTATGGAAAGACTTTTGGTATTTTCGTTAAGAATTACCTCTGTATAGCTATCGGGTGTATACATCGATGGCTTATGTCTCGCATAAACTGGGGCTGAGTTGTCAATACTTTGCTTAATATAACTGTAGATTGGTAGTAATCTTTTTACAATTTCAAATTTTTTTAATCCGTCTTCCCTAGGTCGCAGATGATTTATATCATTAGATTTTGAACCAAAGGCTCTATTAAAATTTGCATCATTCACACCGACAAAGAAAAGTATATATTTGGGCTTTAAATCAGGTATCAGAGGGAACCAATTTTCAAAAGAAAAAATATGTCCTGTCGTGGTATGCCCATCAATTCCTGCATTTGTAACACAACCAAAATTGGGATTATTTTTTTTAAGCCTACTTTTTATAGTTTCTTGGTATGTATCTTCCAGTGAAATATATCTTTGATCAGTTGTGCTGCCGCCGATAGATAATATTGTAATTTCACTAGTATTAGTACAGCTATCTCTAAGACCATATTTATTACGTGAATATTTAACAACATTATTATCGGACTCATATAAATCTTTGACAATATATTCAAATTCAAAATTTCTTAAAATATTTGCCTCTCTTGTTTTGTCCCAACCATCGTCCTCTTTTATGCCTTGAAGCAAAAGTTCTAAGAAAAGTATACTTAGAAAAGAGCTAATTAAAATAATTGCTAAAGATAAAAAGGTTTTTTTTACTATGCTCATGGTAATTATTATGGTTTTCTTTTATTAAAGTTTCATCTAAGAATATTTTAAAAATTTTTATTTTTTAAATAAGTGTGTATTAATTCTGCAACAAGTTTATTTCCATTTTCATTCCAGTGAAAATCATTACTCCAGTGAGGTAAAATATTTTTTTCATTATAATTTTTTCTAAATATATAATCAGTATTAATTGTATCAATATTCAAGGATTTATATATCTCTTCAGTCATTGATAATATCTTGTAATGCTCATCATTAAGCTTTTTCGTGACATTATCTGAGACAATAATGTTTAATAATTTAATATTATCTCTGACACTAATGTCTTGTTTTAATCTTGAAACTATTTTCTCTAAATATTTGAATTCTTCACTATCTAGAGAAAAAGATTTATGAATTTTTTTATTTTCTTTTATTAATTTAACTCTTTCTTTAGTATATAAACCTCGTAAAATTTTTTTATAAATATGATATGTTTCAAATGTATTAGTAAATTTTCTGAAAAAAATTTGCTTTAAAGTAATTTTTTCATTCGTGTACCCAAAAATTAATTCACCACTATCATTAAAATATCTATCTTTAGTTCTTAAATTATCATCTATATCGTTTTTGCAAAAGAAGGTTATAACTAGATCAGGTATAAATTTTTTTCCAAGTAAATTATAATTTACCAGTTGTTCGTTTTGACCATAACCTGACATTCCCATCGAAATAACCTCTAAATTAATATTTTCTTCATCAAATAATTTTTCTAGCACTCTGCCTAATTGCTTATCAGGCGCTATACCAACTGCTTCAATATAAGAATCTCCAAGCAAAAGAATCCTTTTTGTATTTTCATTTTTATTGTAGTTGATGTCTGTATCTTTAAACCCTAATGAATTAGTTTTGAATCTTATATCATAATTATTTGTAATTGCTCTGTGAGTAATACTTGGAAAGAATGTAGTTGGCCTGGTTTCCCATTTATAGTAAACCAAATGAGGTACTTTTGTAATTTTAGGAAGAATAAATTCTAGTGATAAAATTAATATAAAAAAAAAAATTAAAATATTAATAATAACTATTTTTATTTTGTACATTTAAAATCTTAGTTTAAAAAATAAATTTAATGCAAACTATATAATTCCATATCATATTTATTTTAATCAAGTTCATATTTATTTTTATATTCGATCTTTAAAGATGTATTTTGCTGATCTTTATACAATAAATAATTACCTACCGCTAATATATCTAAGTCGGTACCCATAAAACATCTAAATGCATCACCAGGAGTGCAGACAATAGGCTCGCCACGAATATTAAAGGAAGTATTTACAACAATTGGGCATAATGTTTTTTCTTTAAATTTCGATATTAACGCATGATATAGAGGGTTAGTTTCACTGTGAACTGTTTGTATTCTTGCAGAATAGTCTACGTGTGTTATAGCAGGGACTAATGAGCGTTTTACATTTAATTTATCTATGCCAAAAAACCTCTTTTCTTCAGTTGTCATTTTAAGACATTTATCTTTTTGTAAATTAGCCACTAATAGCATATATGGGCTATCTTCATCGCACTCAAACCACTCATTTACGTCTTCTCTTAAAACGCTTGGTGCAAACGGTCTAAAACTCTCACGAAATTTTACTTTAAGATTAAGTTGTTTTTGCATTACTGGTGAACGTGGGTCTGCAATAATACTTCTTCCACCAAGCGCCCTAGGTCCAAATTCCATACGGCCTTGCATCCAGCCGACAGCTTTCTGATTTACTAACAAATCACTAACTGTCTCTAACAATTCTGTGTCAGTAAGTTTTTTGTAAACTGCCCCGCACTCTTTCAGTTTAATTTCTATTTCATCATTACTAAATTTGGGGCCAAGATAAGCGCCCTTCATTGAGTCTTTTTTTGAAGATACTTGTCTGTCTTTATTGTAATTTAAATACCAAAAAGATAGGGCCGCACCAAGAGCCCCTCCAGCATCTCCAGCTGCAGGTTGTATCCAAATTTTGTCGAATATTCTTTTCCTAAGGAGGATTCCGTTCACAACACAATTAAGTGCAACTCCACCTGCTAAACAAAGATTGCGCTCGCCAGTTTCCCTTGCTATATCCTTAGCTAATTTAATAACAATATCCTCTGTAACTTTTTGAACTGATGCTGCTAAGTCCATCTCACGTTGAGTTATTTTTGTTTCAGATTTTCGCGGTGGGCCTCCAAATAATTTATTAAACTTCTTATTAGTCATAGTTAAACCTGTGGCGTAATCGAAGTAACTCATATCTAAATAAAAGCTCCCGTCTTCTGATATATTTATCAATTTTTCTTTTATTAAATTGGCATAACGTGGCTCTCCATAGGGAGCTAAACCCATTACTTTATATTCACCAGAATTTACCTTAAAACCTGTATAGTAAGTAAATGCTGAGTAAAGCAATCCGAGAGAATGAGGAAAATGAATTTCTTTTATTACTTTTAAATCACTGCCTTTTCCAATGGCCAAAGAAGTAGTAGTCCACTCACCAACACCATCATGTGTTAGTACAGCTGCGCTCTCAAAAGGTGAAGGATAAAATGCACTAGCCGCGTGCGATATGTGATGCTCTGAAAACATCAACCTTTTTCCCCAGTTTATATTCTTGTCTAAAGTTTTCTTTAACTCATTTATGAGCATAGACTTTTGAAAGAGTTTTTCTTTGATCCACAAAGGCATAGCAGTTGCAAAACTTTTAAATCCCTTTGGGGCAAAAGCAAGATAGGTCTCTAACAGGCGCTCAAACTTAGTAAAAGGCTTTTCATAAAATACTACGTTGTCAATTTGACTGGCTACTAAATTAACATCTCTCAAACAGTACTTGATAGCAAGATGAGGAAAACTAGGATCATGTTTTTTTCGTGAAAATCTTTCCTCTTGTGCTGCTACGAGTATCTCACCATCTTTAATCAAACAAGCGGCACTATCATGATAAAAAGCTGAAATTCCTAGTATATACATCTTTTTTTAAAAGAGGGTATAGATAAAAGGTGCAACAACAGAACCTTGAGCAAGTATCAAAAGACCACCTAAAACTATCATTACAAGAATAATGGGGGCTAACCAGAGTTTCTTACGTACTCTGAGAAAGTCCCATAGCTCTTTTAAAAATTCCATCTTTATCTAATTTAAAACTGTCTCCTGAAATCTATTTGAGATGATTTGTGTTCGCGAAAAATCCAATAACTTTTGTTAACAGTTTTTATCAACCGAAGTTCATCTCTTCCAATTATTCTCATAACAATACTATAAGGGGTGATTAATCCAAAAAAAATAAAAGCCATTACTATTGGGCTTATAATAATACCTAGAACATATCCGATTCTCATCCAAAACTTATTTAATGGTAATAGCCATTTAGGTTTTAAAAAAGTTATTAAAAAAAAAATTGCTGCTAAAAAAATTAGAGTAAAAACGATTGTGTAGATTTTTAAATAAAAAAAATAAATAGCTATTATTGAAAAGATAATAATGAAGAACGTACCAAACCTACGATTTGATGGGAGTTCTATTTCTTCAAATCTCAAAACTTCTTCTCATAAATAATGAAATTGTATCTTAATTATATATTAAAGCGAATAATCTTTAAACTTTCAATATAAAAGCATTATAAGATTTATTGTAAAATTAACATTTGATACTATTTTTGTATTATGACTTTTATTATTGAAATAAATCAGGATCAGTTTGTAGATGAAGTAATTGAAAAATCAAAAACAATTCCTGTCATAGTAGACTTTTGGGCTCCTTGGTGTGGGCCATGCAAACAGCTGACACCAAATCTAGAAAGAATTGTAAATAATAAAAATGGTAAAGTTTTACTTGCCAAAATTAATGTCGATGAAAACCAAGGAATAGCATCTCAATTAAATATTCAATCAATACCAACAGTTTACGGATTTGTCGATGGAAAGCCAATTGATGCTTTCCAAGGAGCGCAACCTGAAAGTAAGATTGAGGCTATGGTGAACAAGATGATAGATGCAGCGCCAGGAAACGAAATACCTAAACTATTAAATGATGCACTTCAATTACATAAAGATCAAAAGCATGAAGAGTCTTTGATTATTTTTGAAAAACTTCTTGTTATGGACTCTGGTAATCCCAAAGTTATTGCAGGTTTATTAAGGTGCTTAATGCATCTCAAACGTTTTGAAGAAGCAAGAGAGCTTTATAGTTCTTTTGATGATAATGTTTTAGCAGATGATGAAATATTGAAAATAAAAAGACTCCTTGATAATTCTTCAAATGAAAATGTAGATATCTCTTTTGAAAAGTTAGCAGTTGAAGTTAAAGATAACCCTAAAGATAAAAATTTAAGATTTAAATTAGCAGAAAATTATTTGTCATCAACCATGACCGAAAAGGGTTTTAATGAACTTTTAATATTGTATGAACAAGATCAAAATTGGAATGATAGTGCAGCTAAGAAAAAGCTTTTAGAGTATTTTGATTTGCTAGGATTTAATGATCCAAATGTAATTGAAGCTCGAAAGAAATTATCGAGAATAATGTTCAAATAATGGATGATAATATAAAAAAACTTTTTGAGATCAGTCCTGAATCTTTGCCAAATTCAGTACCAATTTTTCCTCTAGATAACGTTTTACTTTTACCCTTTGGTAAGCTGCCTTTAAATATATTTGAGGAAAGATATATTAAGATGACATTGGATAGTCTCAAAGATAATCGAATGATTGGAATTATCCAACCAAAGAACAATAATAATGAATTATTTCAAATGGGATGTATTGGGAAGATTACATCTTATATAGAAACTCCAGATTATAGACTCGTTTTAAACCTTGAGGGTGTTTGTAGATTTGTATTGCACGAAAGAAACCTCAATGCGAGAGGATATTATCAAGCATCAATTGACTGTAATGATTATCTGGATGATCTTAGAAATATGGAACCAAATATTGACCGAGAAACACTTATTAAAAAATACACTAATTTTTTTAAAATGAAAAAGTTAGATATTGATAAAGATGTTCTCGCCGAAACCTCAAATTTACAGTTACTTTCAACTCTTGCTATGCTAGCGCCTTTTAATAAAATTGATAAACAAGCTATTTTGGAGTCACCCAATATTTCCTCTAGAAATAATACAATTAACTCTATTCTTGATTTAAACACATTCCAAGTAGTCAGTAAAAATAACCCTAATCAATTAAATTAATTTTTCCCATTGCCTGTTTTATAAATAAATCTCTTAATAACCTGAAATTTCTAAAAGTCCTGAAGCCAATATTTAAAACATTTTTGTTAACAGTATTTTGATTTTCATATAAATAATTAACTAAAGAGGTAAAACCTAAATACAATACACTTTCAACAGCCCTCCTTGAATAATAAATTGAATTAAAAATTTTACTTTCAAGTGGATACTGCTCAATTAACTTACAGAGTGTCTGAATGTCTTTTACTCCTAAGTTCCAACCTTGCCCTGCAACTGGATGAATAGACCTAAGAGTGTCTCCTATGTATATGTAATTTTTATCATATTTTTTTAAATGTGGAGTGATTGGAAATTTGTTTATTAGTTTATCAAATTTTAATTTGCCATGAGAGATATTAAAATTTTTTTTAATTAATAGTTGTAAATCCAAATAAGAGATATCTTTATTGGTAGAAAATATAAATGTTGATTTTCGTCTATCTTTGGATGGTGATGGTAAAACTGCTAACGGTCCCTCTTTTTTAAATATCTCATAGGCAATATTTTTATGATCATTTTCATGATTAAAAAATCCAACATAAGAATGATGGTTTTTATTAAAAATAATACTCTTTTGTCCGGAACTCGTGTTAATACTTTTACCAATACTAACTATTATTTTTTTAAACTTATAATTTCTATTACGTATTTTTATTAATTTATTTGGGGTTATGTTACGCAAGTCAAGATTAGTATTTGTTTTTAAAGCTTTAAGTGTTTTTAACTTTTTAATAAGTATCTTGTGCAACTCCTTATTGAATATAACACTTCCCATAGGAGAGTCTTTATTAATGAAAAGAAGTGGTGATGAATTAATATAATCTTTTATAACTATTTTATTAATTGGTTGAGGTTTAAATTTAAGCTCATTCCAAATACCTAATTGTTCGAGCAATTCTTTAGAGTTTGCATTTACAGCTAGAGTCCGATTGTCCTTAAAATTATTGTCATTCTTATCAATTATTAAAACATTGAAATTCTTTTTACATAGTGCGTAAGCAGTAATGGCGCCAATAAGGCCGCTACCAATAATTAAAAAATCATATTTAAATATTTTATTTTTCATTAAGACGCATATATTTATTTAAACTAATGAAAAATAACTATATTCCTGAAATATTTAAAGAAAAATTCATATTATTTATTAATTATTTTTACGGTTTGTTTCTTTTATTGCTTTCTATTTTATCATGCTTAGCTCTATTTACTTTTGATATAAATGATAACTCACTTTTAACCAGCACTAGTAGAGCATCTGAAAACTTATTGGGTACAATAGGTTCTTATTTTGCGAGTTTTATTTTTTATACTTTTGGTATTATGGGTTACCTAATTATCATTTTTTTTTTATCATACTCTATTTTAATTTTTCTAAAGAAAAAACCTAAATATATATTTATAAGATTGTTAGTTTTTTTTTTAAGCTTGATCTTAATTCCTCAAACAATAATTGATTTTAATTTTGAAATATCATTTGTTGATTCTATAGAAATATGGGGAGTATTTGCAATTGGAATTCATAATCTTCATGACTTAAGTTACATAAATTATATTTCCACAATTATTGGATTAATATTATTTTTAGTATCACAAGATCTTATCTATTTACTTAAGATACCTAAAGTAAGTTTTATTAATTTGTTTAAGAGAGAGAAAAATGATGGGTCATTGAATATTAAAATACGAAAGGAGCCTCTAATAAATAATTCAACAAAAGATGAAATTGATATAGATATAAATCAATATGAGAATCTAGAAGAAGAGGCTAATGAATTTAAACCTGACTATTTTTCACCATCATTAGAAATTTTGGATAATAAAGATCAGCCTATTAACAAAAAAATAGATAAAGAAAAAATAAAAGTAAACTCTGAACTATTAGAAAAAGTATTTGATGACTTTAATATAAATATACGAGTCATAAATGTCCGGCTGGGGCCAGTTGTAACATTATTTGAGATATTACCTGCAGCGGGTATTAAAATAAGCACCATAATAAATCTCGCTGATGATATATCACGAAGCATGGGTGTAGGGGCAGTTAGAATATCTCAGATTCTTGGGACACAATACTTAGGTGTAGAAGTACCCAATGAGCAGCGTGAAACAGTCACAATAAAAGAACTATTAAGCGATGAAAACTTTAAAAATACTTCTCTTAAAATACCCTTGTGCATAGGTAAGGATATCTCAGGAAAGATAGAAGTAATTGATTTGAGTAAAACTCCTCATCTTTTAGTTGCTGGTACAACTGGCTCAGGTAAATCTGTTTTCATAAATACTTTGCTTGCAAGCATACTATACAAATTTTCTCCTAACGAATTGAGGTTGATTCTTATTGACCCTAAGATGCTTGAGTTAAGTGTCTATAATGATATTGCACACTTATTGACTCCTGTAGTAACCGAACCTAAGAAAGCAATACTAGCTTTAAAATGGGTATGTAAAGAAATGGAAAGAAGATACTCTCTTATGAACGAGGAAAATACCAGAAGCCTTGAAGGTTACAACCAAAAATCAATTGAAAAATTACCCTATATCATTGTATTTATTGACGAAATGGCAGATTTAATGATGACTGCGGGTAAAGAAGTTGAACACTATGTTCAAAGATTAGCACAAATGGCGAGGGCTTGTGGTATACATTTAGTAATGGCGACACAGCGCCCAAGTGTTGACATTATCACCGGAAGCATTAAAGCAAATTTTCCATCTAGGATAAGTTTTCAGGTAGCAAGCAAGTACGATAGTAGAACTGTTCTTGGGGAAATTGGCGCAGAGCAATTGCTTGGAAACGGCGATATGTTGATGTCAAAAAATGGGGGAAATATAATTAGATATCAGTCAGCCTTCATTTCTGACAATGAAGTTAATAAGCTAATTAACGAAATTAAAAGAAATCAAAAAGTAAAATATTTAGAGGAATTAGATGAAATTATAAAAAATAATGATGAAAATTTTGATATTTTAAGTGAAGAAGATGAAGCTCTTATATCTAAATCAATAGATCTGATAAAGTCTACGAATAAGGCTTCTACAAGTTTTCTTCAAAGGAATTTTCAAATAGGTTATAACAAAGCTGCTAGGATTATGGAAGCACTAGAACAAAGAGGAGTGGTATCTCAACCAAACCATACAGGGAAAAGAGAAATTTTAATTAATACTTAATTTCAATATGCCAGATTTTGAGGAAAAATTTAAATCCAAATTTAGGTCACTCGACACTTGATTTTTTAAGTTAGTTAGATGTGTATCTAATTTATTAAAAAAAACTTCTTTATCTTTGGGCCAAATATATTTGATTAGTTCATTTTTTTCAATTCCGCTGTCAGTATTGAGAAGTAAATAAATCATAATTTTATTTTGAATTTCACTCAATAAAGTTACCTTTTTATTTTTTTTTAAAATTTGTTTAAATGGATAAAATACGTAATCATTGAAAATAATATTTTTATTAGAAATTAAATCATAAATTTTTTCAAATATTTCTTCAAAATTCTTAGGTAAACTAAATTTAAGTTCTTCATCATCAATTAAACAGCACAAGAAATCTGCTTGTTGATAAAATTTAAGTTTAAAGAAGTATTTGTTTGAGTAATCGTTTTTAAAGAAAAATTTTTTTTGTTTAAATAAACTAATAATACTATTATTTAGAAAATTATCTTCGCATTCAATATCGATCATTTTAATACTTATAATCCCAAAAAGGACTCCAAGAAAAATAAAAATCTTTTATATCTGAATTTTTACATTCTTGAAAATAAACACTCATATTTACTTCATTTGATAAAATTATGATCCTTTTTATAATCTTTTTAGTAGCACTATATTCCACTTTTATAGTAGATCTATCAATATAGTACTCTTTCTCTATATTAGGATAATCTTCAATAATACTGACTATGCCCTCTAAAATTTCTGAATTGTTATTTATTTTAAAAAACTTGGTCTTATCACTGTTCTGCACATAAAAAGATAAATTGTCTTTATGTATAATAGTATAGAGGTTATGAGAGAAATATTGATACCTAAATTTCTTGTCTTTTATAATTATAACTCCTTGATGTGAGTCACCATTTTGATGCACTTCTTCGAATAGGCAAGATAACTCAAATGCAAAAATATTTTTATTAATTATTAAAAGAAAAAACAAAATAAAATATTTCATGAAAAAATAAGAGAGCCTATTCTGATCATGTTACTGTTATAATTTAGAGCTATTTTATAGTCATTACTCATACCCATACTCAAGTTTAAGTTTTTATCAATTTTGTTTCTAATATTTTTCATAAGCTCAAAATATTCAGATGGATCCTCAATATCTGGGGGGATGCACATTAGACCTGTAATATGTAATTTTTTTTTAATTGAATAAGTGTATAGATCATTAAGATCTTTAACATGCACACCTGACTTTTGATTTTCATCTCCAATATTTACTTGAATATAAAATTTTTTTGTGCGGCATATATTTTTTGAAGAAACTTTACAAATTTCATCCACTAATGAGTATCTGTCTATAGATTGTATGGTATCAAAAATTTTCAAAGCCATCTTTACCTTATTTGTTTGAAGTGGTCCAATCATGTGGAGTTCTAAATTTTCATTGATAAGCATTTGCTCATATTTTTGCTTTGCCTCTTGTACTCTATTTTCTCCAAATAGCTTGTAACCTTTTGATATAAGTGATTCAATATCTTGTATTGATTGATTTTTAGTTACTATCATTAGTTTTGCATTGTTGTAAAAACTTAGATCTTTATTAATTTCATTAAGGATGTTGTTGTTAATAGTCAAAATTTAACTTGGAAGATTGTTTCGGTCTAAATTTTTATTTAAAAACTTTTTGTCATTATTTGATAATGCACCATAATTTTTTTCTTCAACTTTGTTTTTGGATATGAAGCTGTTTATGTCATCAAAATTAATTTTTACATCCATGCCATATTGTTTTAAATGATACAAAATTTCTAAGAGCACGTTTTGAGTATCATTTAGTAATTTTTCAAATGTTACAATTTTTCCTTTATAAGTGCTAGCAACGTTCTCATCTATCCAAGAATTATAATTAATGTTATAATTTGTGCGGTTTTCAAAAACTTTAAACTTCTTATTTTCTTGATCCTTGCTCAAATATGGCTGATTACTAAAGTTAAATAATTCATCGTAAGATGCCTCAGAAGAATTGTGTTTGTTTTTATATCTAATGAGCAAACTCTCCGGGTCTCTGATAACATAAAAGTAGCAAAAAGTGATATTGGGATGGATGAAGAAATTTTTTTTGTTTGTTTCAAAAAAAGAATTACATGTGTTCATAAACAGGAAGTCTTTATCAAAATTAAAGAGAAGTAAATTTTGATAAAAATTAGAATAGGATAAAAAATCTTTAAATTTTATTTCGTTTACTTGATTATCAATACCAAGACTTACAAATAAATCATTAAGTGATGAAGCAAAATTTTTGATTAGAAAGGATAAATTAAGATTTTTGGAAAGATAGTAATTTAGAAATTGATTAATATAAGTTAATTCTGATGTATCGTAAGAAATAATCCAAATTATTTTTTTTTTATAAAAATCAGATGGTAAATTAGCCGTTAAATTTTGAGAATTTTTTAAAAGAAGAAATAAATCTAATTTATCTTTATTTTTTATGTCAGTAATTAATTTGATAGCCTCATCATATTTATTGTTAATAATAAGATCATTCAGTAATTTAAAATTATAGTTTAATTTAATTTTCTTTAATAATTTCATTACTGTATATATGCTTAAATCATGAGCTCAGTGATGTCAAAAATAATTAACCTTATGAAAATAAAGAAATTTCAAAAGGCTGAGTTGGAAATTTATAATGAGCTAAAAAAAGACCCTCAATCATTTGATTTAAATAAGCTTCTTGCAATGAATTTTTTATCTCAAAAAAAATATAACTCAGCGATGGCTTCGTTAAATAAATGCTATGAAATTAATCCATCAGATTATGACATAAATGTAAACTTATCGCTTATATTAAACAAAGTACAAGATTATAAGTCTGCACTCAAATACTCTAATGCTGCTTATGAGATTAATCCAAACAAACCTGAGGTTTATCACAATATGGCCCATAGTTATTTATATATACCCGACCTTCAAAAAGCTGAAACAAATATTCTTAAATCAATCGAATTAATAGGCGGTTTAGACTCTATGGAAATTTTTAATTTCAAAGACACGTTAAATTTATACACAGATATTCTATATGCAAAGGGAGAAGATGATACTTTTAAAAGTGTTTGTAGTATGCTTTTAAATAAAGGAGTTTTTTTTGGAGATCTTTTTAGAAAATTGCTACGAAGTGATAAGAGTGCTATTTTACAAAATCATTTAAGAACTTTGGAGAATGTTTTAGAAAAAATAGAAGAATATCCGAATTTAACTAGTAAAAATCTTACCAAGTCAAGTGTTTACTCTTGTTTAGCTGAATACCACCAAAATAAAAATAAAGAAATTTCAGAGAAATATTATATCAAATCTAATAAACTAATTAATGATTTACAAAGGGACTCTATATATCAACGTCAAGAATTTACTAAAAGTGTAATTAAATTTTTTGAGGATACAGAATTAGATGAAATATCAAAAAAAATCCCGAGCAACCTTGGAGATGGTTTAATTTTTATCATCGGTATGCCTAGATCTGGTACATCACTAACAGAGTCAATTATTGCTACAAGTGAAGATAGTGTTGCAGGAGGGGAAAAAGTTTTTTTTGGTGTTAATTGCCGACCCATTATTAAACAATTTCAAAATGGAAATAAAAAGTTTGAAGCTCTATCAAAACTTGGACTCGCCTACCTGGACTTAATTGACATCCAAAGAAAGGGAAAAAGAATATTTATAGATAAAATGCCAGAGAATTATCTTTACTATAAATTTATCCGAGTGTGTTTACCTCTTGCAAAAATTGTTCATGTTTATAGAGATGCATGGGATAACGCTATTTCATTATTTAAACAAAATTATGTTAATGAATTAACATATGCTTCGAGTTTCTTTGGAATTGCTTTAGAATATGCAAACTACGAACACTTAATGAAAATATGGAAAAGTGAAGCAAATCAAAAAATTCTTGATATAGATTATTATGATTTAGTCATGAACACAGAAAATACCGCAAAAAAAATATGGGATTTTTGTAATTTGCCTGGAAAATATGAGGAACTTAAACGAAAGAAATATTTTGCTCAAACAGCTAGTAAACATCAGGTAAGGAAAGAAATTTATACATCTTCTCTAAAAAAATCTGAATTTACTGATTATTTTGAAGAGTTTACAAAAAACCTTGAAGAACAAAGATCTTATTGGAAAAACAACTAATTTTTTAATGTTGCATAATTGCAACATATTTGTGTAATTATCAGTGTTTACTTGTTTTATATGTAATTATTTCTCAGAAAAAATAATATCTGCTTAGTTTTAATTAAAACTGAAACTAATAATTAAGAAAGGAATAATTATTATGAAAAAACTAATAATCGCATTATCTGCAATCGCAGCGGCTGTAGGATTTACTACTTCTGCTCAAGCAGATATCTCTGTGGCAGGTTCTTCTAATGTTGCATACGTTTCAACAAGTGGTGCTGACACAAACGGAGACGAAGAGTTAATGGTTGGTAACACTGTTGACTTTACTATGTCTACAACTACAAGTGGAGGCATTGGTATCTCTGCAGGTTTATCATTATCACAGGACTATGACGCTAACGATGGTGATGCAGTAGATGGTGGAAACGCAGTTACATTTACAACTGGTGGCGCAACAATCGTTGTTGGTGACGTAGAAATTTCTGACACAATTGGTGCAATCGGTGGTGTTGTAAACGGCCCACTTGATGATGGTAGTGACTTGAGCTCAAGTGCTGCTTCTGGTTTCACAGATGACGATGGTCTTGGTGCTGAATTAACAACAGCTATGGGTGCAGCTTCATTAAACATTTCATATGTATCTAATGATGGTGCAGACAACTACGGTATCGTAAACAGTAGCGCTTCAGGTGCTGACTCAGCGATGTCTGCTTCTATCACAATGCCTATGGGTGCTTACTCATTTACTATCGGTGTTGCAGACTCAGACACTGGTGAGTCTTCATCAGGTGTTACAGCTAGTGGTACACTAGGTGGTGGAACAGCAACTATTGGTTACTCAAACCAAACATTGCTTGCTTCACACGCTAGTTTAACTGCAGCTGGTGACTCAGATGTTTACGGCGCAACATACGTAATGTCTATGGACGCTGATACAACTATCTCAATCGGTTACCAAAATAAAAAAGATGCTGACAGTGAGTCATCAACTCAAACAGATCTTTCAATTGAAAGAGCTATGGGTGGTGGAGCAACTGTATACTTAGATATCAGAAATTTATCTGGTGATACTGCATCAAACGCTGACGGTACAGCGATTGCTTTCGGTACATCAGTAGCATTCTAATCTAGCTTACTATTATTTAAACCAGGTAGGTACTCCCTACCTGGTTTTTTTTATTTCAAACTTGTATAAAATTTTCAAATTCAATAATATTAATTTATGATTAAGGCAGTTTTAGCGCTTCTTCTTATAATTTTTCTACAATCTTGTAGCACAGGTCCTTTTGGGGGAGATATTGAAAAAAATATGGCTGAAATGGATAAGATCCATGGTAAATGCAATAATCCTTATAGAACTTTTAATAAAGCTCAAAAAAAAATATGTGAAGATAAAGAAAGGGCAGCAGGGCCTGATGGAGAAGTTGGCGATCCTATAAACCTTACAGAGATAATTGAAAATTACAGAAATTTTCGTGATGGAAACTTTAATACAACATCTGGTGGAGGTATGACAATTAATGAGAATTTATGGGGAGCATCACTGATCTTATTAGATCAATACCCTCTTAATATCGTTGATGCTCAAGGAGGTTTTATATCGACTGATTGGATAATTGAAAGAGAGAGCCCAAATCAGAGATGTTTAATTAAAGTTAATATTACCTCTAAAGAATTGGTGTCTAACGGAGTAAAAGTGAAGTTACTCTGTGAGGAAAAAGAATTAGAAGTCTGGTATCAAGATGAAGTTACATACTCTCAAGAAGAAAAAGATTTAGTGCTTAAGATATTAGAAATTGCAGACATACTCAGTACAACTGAAAAACTATCCTAACATTAGATAAATGCAGAAAAAATACATTTTAGAAATGTTCCCTTATCCTTCGGGAAATATACACATGGGGCATGTGAGAAATTATGTAATCGGTGATATTTGTGCTCGCTATCATAAACTTAAGGGTGATGAGGTTATACACCCTATGGGGTGGGATGCATTTGGTTTGCCAGCTGAAAATGCAGCGATTCAATTTAATACCCATCCTCAAGATTGGACTTTTAGCAATATTCAAAATATGAAAGATCAACTAAAAAAACTTGATTTAGATTTAGACTGGGACAGAGAACTAGCTACTTGTAAGGAGGATTATTATCGATATCAGCAAGAACTTTTTATAGATTTGTACAACGCTGGTCTAGCTTATAAGAAAGATGCTCTTGTCAATTGGGACCCAGAAGATCAAACTGTACTAGCAAACGAACAGGTTATTGACGGAAAAGGTTGGAGAACAGGAGCTTTAGTTGAACAAAAGGTTTTATCTCAATGGTTTTTTAAAATTACGAATTATGCTGAAGAACTTCTCAACGATTTAGATGAGTTAACATTGTGGCCAGATAAAGTAAAAACTATGCAAAAGAATTGGATTGGAAAATCTATCGGTGCAGAAATTAAATTTCAAATTGTTGGCAAAGATGATCAACTAAATATATTTACTACGCGGCCAGACACAATATATGGAGCAACATTTATTGCTATATCTGTCAACCATAATTTAGTTAGCAAGTACTTAAAAGAAGATGAGATAGAGGAAATTAAGAAAATATTTTCCAATAATATTGACGATAAAGAAAAACAAGGAATTCTCTTGGACATTAAGTGCCTACACCCGATATTAGAAAAAGAGATGCCAGTTTATATTGCTAACTTTGTTTTAGATAATTATGGCGAAGGGGCTATATTTGGTTGTCCTGCTCATGACGAGAGAGATTATGAATTTGCAGTAAAATATAGTTTACCAATTCTGAAAGTTATAAAATGTGAAGATAACGAGTTGCCATTTACCCAAGATGGTGAAGTAATAAACTCACCTTTATTAAATGGTTTAAAAAAAACAGAGGCAATCAAAAAAATTATTGAATACTTCGAAGACAAAAATATCGGTAAAGAGTCTATAAATTATAAATTAAGAGATTGGGGTGTATCAAGACAGCGTTATTGGGGCTGCCCGATACCTGTAATTTATTACGAAGATGGAAATTACAGAGTACTAGATAAATCTGAATTACCAGTTTTACTACCTTATGATGTTAATTTAAATGGCAAAGGAAATGCTCTTTTAAACCATGATAGTTGGAGAAAGATAATATGCCCAAAAACTAATAAAGTTGCATTTAGAGAAACTGATACATTAGATACTTTTGTTGACTCATCATGGTATTACATAAGATTTTTAGATAATAAATTAGGCAAACCATTTGATACCAATAAGGTGAATGAATACTTACCTGTCGACAAATATATTGGTGGCATTGAGCATGCGATACTTCATCTTTTGTACTCTAGATTTTTTATGAAAGCTCTAAGAGATATATATAAACTAAACGTAAATGAGCCTTTTAAACAGCTTTTCACACAAGGTATGATTACTCATAAGACATATAAAACACAAAATGAAGAATGGGTGATGCCAAAAGATGTAATTTTTACAAAAGGTAAACTCATTAGAGATAAAACAAAAGAGTTAATTCAAGAGGGTCCAAGTGAAAAAATGTCAAAGTCAAAAAAAAATGTTGTTGAGCCAGACGAAATTCTTGAAAGTTATGGAATTAGTGCAACGAGGTTTTTTATGATTTCTGACTCTCCTCCGGACAGAGAACTTGAATGGACAGATGAGGGAATTCAAAGCTCAAAAAATTTAGTTAGAAGAATTGAAAAATATTTTACGATCGATAAAACTAGTCTCAAGGAGGATACTGAAAAAATTATTGAAAAGTTTATTTACAATATTGAAAAAAACATATTGAATTTTTCACTTAATAAATGTGTAGCTGATATTTACACGTTATTTAATTATTTAGAGAAAGAAAAAGTATTTTTGTATGATAGCGAAATAAGTAAAAAGATACTTGTATGTTTGTATCCTATTGTTCCAAAAATGTGCTTAAATATAAGCAAAGAATTATTTAAATCTGTTGAAATTGGTAATTGGCCGAGTATCAATACTGACTTATTATTAGAGACAAATATAAATTTGCCAATACAAGTAAAAGGGAAGTTAGTAACAACAATCAAGACAAAAAAAGGGTACATAGAAGAAGATATTTTAAAATCTATATATGAAATTGATAAAATTAAAAATAAGATACTTGATAGAAAGGTCCTCAAAGTAATTAATGTTCAAGATAAAATTATTAATATTATTACTACTTAATCTTACTATTTCTTCATGTTTAAAAGATAGTTCAAATATCATTAATACTAAATATTCAATAGGCTATGTGAGTGGGGAGTATGATGGACTAATTTTAAAAAATATGTTGACAAATCATCTATCTAATCTTGGTTTGTATGATACCAAATCGACTTTTGAAATTGAGCCATCTATAAGGCATTCTTCAAAATTATTTATAACAAATATCGATAATACATCTGACAGAATGAAAGTAGAAAGTGAAATGACAATTAAGATTATCAATCAAAAATTTAATTGTGTTACTCAAAGATTTGAGGAAAGAATATCACAATTCTATATTTTTGCTGATAGTGATAAGTACGTAAGCAATAACAAAGCAGAGAAAAAAATAAAGGAAGAGAATACTGACGCTCTTATAAGAGAGTTTATAAATAGTTTAAAAAAACCTGAGGCATTTTGCAAAAATATTAATGAATAATATTGAAACTATAAAAAGTTTTATTCAAGAGGGGACTAAATCTAAACTTTTAGTCAATCAGGTTAATGATGAAATAGGATTTTTTTATGTTGGAATTATTGAAAAGGAAGCAATTATTAAAAATATTAAATTAAATTTTAAAGATAATTTTATAAAAGAAAACGCTGGTAACTTGTTTGAAGTAGAAGAAATTGATTTATATTTTTCAAATAGCAAAAAAATTATTGAGCAATATTTAGAGTCAGATCGTAAATGTATAATATTTACAGATTATAAAAATTTTAAGTTATATTCATCTTCTTTATTAACTATAAATGGTTATGATCATAGCAAAGATATAAAGTATTACCTCAGAGAGATTCTCGATATTAAAAATAATGAAATTATCAACTTTTGTTTAAACAACCCATATCTTACATTTTCTGAGGTCTCGAAATATTTGATTAACAGCTCTGGTTATATTAAAGAAAATGATGTTATAACAAGTAATAATTTTATTTTGGAAATAAGAAAAGAGCTTTTTAATTTAAAAAAAAATCAAAAAGATCCTTTAAAAATTTATACAAATCTTAAAACTGAAGTAAAATACAAAAAATTTAATTTTTTAACTTATTAACAATAAAATTATACTGCTCTAAATTTTCGTAAAAAATTTTTATATTTCCTTTTCCTTTTTTATTATAGGTAATTTTTGTTTTGAAACCAATAGTTTCACTTAGACTCTTCTCCTCGTGTATTAAATTTGGATCATCTATGGTTGAATTACTTTTCTTTCTTTCTAAGTCTCTGACTGATGTTTTACCATTTATAATTTTGTTTAGCGTGTAATCATCAAAATCTCTTGGTGTTTTACCAATTAAAGCTCTAGCATGCCCCATAGATATTTTCCCTTTATTTAGTAAATCTAAGAAAAATTCATTTAAATCTAATATTCTAAGCAGGTTTGAAACATGAGACCTGCTCTTACCAACTATGTTGGACAATGTTTCATGAGTATAGTTGTTTTTTTCAATTAATCGTTGATATGCTTTGGCCTCTTCTGAAACTTTTAAATCCTCTCTTTGGATATTTTCAATTAAAGAAATTTCATCTTTATCAAGATCGTCTGGTAGTAGTAAAGCAGGTAAAACCTTAATTTCAGTGCTTTGGGCTGCTCTCCACCTTCTTTCTCCTGCCACCAAAAGATAATTGTCTAGGTCTTTTTTTATAACAACCAGTGGCTGAATTAGTCCATTTTTTTTAATTGATTGAGCTAATTCATCTATTTTTTCTTTATTAAATTCTTTTCTTGGCTGTGTTTCATCTCTAAATATTTTTTCAATAGGTATTAGTAGTAAGCCTTTATTTTCAGGATTATCAATTTTAGCAATATCTTTATTTCCTAATAGAGAGGATAAACCCTTTCCTAATTTTTTATTGACTGCCATTAAATTTACTCCTTTCTAAAAATTCTTTCGCCAAAGCTATATATGCTTGAGACCCACTACACTTTAAATCATAAATAATTGCCGGAAGTCCGTGACTCGGTGCTTCAGACAAAGTTACATTTCTAGGAACATTGAATTTATATACACTTGTATCAAAATATTCTCTAGCTTCTTTTTCAATTAATGATGATAAAGAATTTCTTTTATCATACATTGTTAAAATTATACCGTTTAGTTTAAGGTTTATATTTAAATTTTTTTTTACTAATTCTATTGTTTTGATTAATTTAGATAATCCCTCTAAGGCAAAAAATTCACACTGGACTGGTATTAATACCTCTCCACTAGCGGTTAAAGAACTCACTGTTAATAAGCCTAATGTAGGCGGTGTATCAATAAAAATATATTCATAATTATTTTTAATTTTATTTATGTAATTTTTTAATAGAAAATTCCTATTTTCATCATCAGCTAACTCGTACTCTGCGGCTGCGAGGTCCTCACAAGCAGAAATAACGTTTAAATTTGGTATTTGAGACTTTTGTATAGTATCTTCAATGTTTACCTCGTTACTAAAGACTCTATATATAGATAATTTAGCGTTGTAAGCATTAAATGACATTGATGAGTTATATTGTGGATCCATATCAATAACTAAAACTTTTTTATCGATTGAGGCCAAAGCAGTTGCCAGATTGACAACAGTTGTTGTTTTCCCAACTCCTCCTTTTTGATTAGCTATAGTAATAATCATTTTGCAGTCATGATTATTATTTTTGATTCACTTGAAGTAATGCTTGAATGTGTCTCCCAAAAATACTTTTGTGGATTAATTGTTTCAAGCTCTGTTAGATAGGTTTTTCCTTTAAGCAATATAAACTTTGTTTGTTTGTTAATTATTTTTTTAGTCATAGATATAATTTTTTCAATTGAAGCAAAGGCGCGTGCTGTTACATAGTCAATGTTAAGGTTTGATATTTCTGATATCGATTTATTATGTACAACATAGTTTAGTCCTAGTCTTAATTTGCAATTTTCTAAAAAAGATGATTTCTTTGGCGATTTTTCAACTAAATGAAGGTTTTTAAAGCCTATTATTGACAAAATAATCCCTGGTAGCCCTGCACCTGTTCCGATATCCATTACGGACTTTTCATGGCGAGGCAGATATTTGACAAGTTGTATACAATCTAAAAAGTGTCGTTCGTCTAAATCGATTATTGTGCTTTTGCCTATTAAGTTCATGGTCTCATTTTCTTTGAGTAATATTTTTTTATACTCAGAAAGTTTGGTTAAAATTAATTTTCCATCATCAAAATTATCATCACAAAATTTCACTAACTTGTCATTAAGCAACTTTAGTTCCCTTGACTTTTTTGTGTTTGACTATTTGAAAGAGTGCGCTAGGTGTTATACCTGAAATTTTACCAGCATCATATAAATTTTCAGGTTTATGTTTATTTAATTTTTCAAGAATTTCTTTAGATAAAGAAGGGATCTTATTGAAATCAATATTAGTTAATTTCATATTTTTATTCTTATTGAGTTGATCAAACGATTTTTTTTCTCTCTCATAAAAAACGTCATACTTTGAGTCAAAATATAATTTAGTTAATAATTTTTGGCTTATAGTGAGATTGAAAAATTTTTTGAATTTTTTTGGAGAGGGGTCTAAGAATTTTAAAATCTCAAAACCATTTCTTACCTTACCATCTTTTTTTACTTTTATATTTTTTTTCATCAGGTCATTGGGTGAATATTTAAGTAATTTTAACTTATCTAATATCTTTCTTTCTTCATTGATATTTTTAGAAATCAAAGTGTACTCAATTTTATTAAAAATTTTAGAATTGATAATTTTTGAAAATCGTTCATAAGAATTATCTGTTCTTAGCTTTAACCTATTCTCTGCTCTAGATGTGAACATACGATACGGCTCAGTAACTCCTAATTTTGTTAGGTCATCAACCAAGACACCGATATAACTGTTATCTCTTTCAAAAACTTCTTTACTAAATTTTATTTTTTTTATTTTTATTGCAGCATTAATAGCAGCAAAGATACCCTGCCCTGCTGCTTCTTCATAACCTGTAGTTCCATTTATTTGCCCTGCTAAGAAAAAGTTTTCTATTTTTTTTGTTTCAAAATTATTTTTTAATTCTCTAGGGTCAACGGAATCATACTCCACTGCGTATCCAAATTGATCTACCTTACATTCTTCTAAACCTTTTATTGATTTTAAAAATTTAAGTTGGATCTTTTTATCTAGAGAATTTGAAATGCCGTTAGGATAGACAAGATCAGAGTTTAAACCCTCTGGTTCTAAAAAAATATTATGACCGTTTCTATCTCCAAACTTGGTTATTTTATCTTCAATCGAAGGACAATACCTTACACCTTTCGATTTAATTATGCCCGAGTACATTGCAGATTTATCAAGGTTATCTCTAATTATTTTATGTGTCTTATTATTAGTTTTGGTAATGAAACAATTAATCTTTTTGTTCGTATTTTGTTTTGTAAAATATGATAAAAATATACCATTATTCTCTGATATCTGGGGTTCTAAAACATCATAGTTAATTGATTTTGCATATATTCTAGGTGGCGTTCCTGTTTTCAACCTCATTGTCTTAAAATTCTTGTTAATAAACTTTGCAAGAACTTTTGAAGAGCTATTTCCTATTCTTCCTGCCTCTTGAGATTCATTACCAAAATAAATTCTCCCATTAAGAAAGGTTCCTGTTGTGAGAATAACCGCCTTTGATTTTATTTTTCCGATATTGGACAACTCAACACCTATAATTTTATTATTTTTTTCTAATATATTAGTAGCTTCATCTTCAATAAGGTCAATTTTAGAAGACTTAATAAATTTTTTCATATTTAGAGAGTATAAATCTCTATCAATTTGAGCTCTTACGCCCCATACTGCCGGCCCTTTAGAAAGATTTAATACTCTGTAATGTATTGCTGATTTGTCACCAATTTTACAAATTACACCTCCTAAAATATCAACTTCACTAGCTATGTGTGTTTTACCAACGCCTCCAATACTAGGATTGCATGATAATTTGCCCAAATCTGAGTAATTTTTAGTTATAAGTGCTGTTTTAAGGCCATACTTATCAGAAATATTGGCAGCTTCTATTCCAGCATGACCGGCTCCTATAACTACAACATCATAATGTTCCACGTGAAACAATCTACTTACCTATGCAAAATTTGCTAAAAACTCTATCATAAACATCTTCATTGTTAATATAACCAAATTCAAAAGAAAAATCATCTAATATATTTCTCATTAGCTGTGCAATAATCAAAATATCCTTTTCATTAGCAATATCGTGATCATATTCTAAAATTCTTGCCAAAAAGTTGATTTCTTCCAGATTAAGATCGATCATTTTATCATTATTTTTGACATATTTTCTATGAAGCGAAGTCAATTTTAATTTCTGATATATTTTATCTCTTTCTAAACTATGATTTATTTTAATATTCTTTGTTTTATATTTATAGATATCAGATTTTGTCTCAATCAAGCTGTAATTTTTATGTATCATGAAATCCTTTAGAAGTGTTGATATATGGGATTTTTTAGTATTTTGATCGATTAGAACAAAAAAATGGTCAATTTCCCTTGATATTTTCTGTGCTTTTTTATAGCCATATTTTTCTATTTTACCTTGTTTATATCTTTGCCCTGCAGTATCGAAGATTTCAAACCGATTACTGTTAATTATAAATTCATTTGAGAGAATATCCCTTGTAGTGCCTTTGATATTTGTGACAATTGCTCTATCTTTGTCAATTATTTTATTAAATAGAGTTGATTTACCAACATTTACAGGGCCTACTAGCATAATTCTAAATATATTTTTTTGTTCTATATTTGTTCTATTTTTATGTAATAAATTATTACAATTAGTGAAAAATTTTCTTATCTTTTTCTTTATTTGATTAAAATTAAAGTCCTCGTCGTCAACGAAGTCAATCGATGCAGTAATTTCTGAGAATAAATTTATAACTTCCTCCCTCAGAGGGATTAGACCGCTAACAATATCTCCCTCAAAAAGTAGTTTTTTGTTATATTCTAAGCCTGAAAAGCTTTCATTGGAAATTATTCCATTAATAGCCTTAGCTTGTTTTAGAGAATTCTTGCTATTTAGAACAGACCTGTAAGTGAACTCTCCATTTTTTGCCAATCGTAAGCCAGGAACTTTTAGATCCTTTAATAACTGCTCAAATTGACTAGCTATTAGTGGTGATCCGTGTAAAAAAATTTCACAGACATCCTCTCCAGTAAAGGATTTGGGAGATTTAAAATATACCACACTACACTCATCCAATATGGACTCATCTTTTTGATAAATTTTAACTATTCGGATTAGAGAGTGATCTTTAGAAAAATTTTTTTTTGTAATTTTCTTTAGGATTTTCAAAACATCATCTCCGGAAATTCTATAACCAATAACTGGGGCCTTCACTAAAGGAGTAAAGTTTGAATATATTGTTCCTGAATTAAACAAAACTTGGTTATTATAGGTTTATAATTATTCTAGTCCACCTATGAAAAGAGCAAAAAAATAATCAATTGATATTAACAAAACCAAATCACATTAAAATTTATGGTCATAGAGGGGCTAGGGGAGACCTACCAGAAAATACTTTAGAGAGTTTTAAGTATTTGTTTGAAAATAAAATTAGCGCTTACGAAACAGACATCTTACTTACCAAGGACTTAATTCCGGTCGTTTATCATGATTTTAGGTTAAATCCAGCCCTTACAAAGGATGCTCAAGGTAATTGGATTGAAGATAATGATATTAAAATTTTCGATTTAACTTATGAAGAATTGTCTAAATTTAAAATTGGAGAAATTGATAAAAAATCTAAATATGGAAGGAGATTTGATAATCAAAAAAGTTTAGGTAAAATAAAAATCCCTAAATTGTCTGATCTACTTGAATTAACATCAAATTATATTTCAGATTATTTGATAATTAATTTAGAAATTAAATCAACACCTGTTGAAGACAACTTAACACCCCCTCCAGATGTTATGGCAAGTTTAATAATTGATGAGGTCAATAAAACAAAATTAAAAGATAAAGTAATCTACTCGTCTTTTGATTGGAGAATTTTAAGAGAAATAAAAAACATTGACTCCAAAATCTCAAGAAGCTATTTAACATCTGAGCTTAAAGGAAAAATCTATGATAAATCTCCTTGGTTAGACTTCATGCCTTTATACGATAGCGATAGCAGAGAGTTACCTAGGCTGATCAAAACATTAGGCGGTGAGGCATGGCATCCTAAACGTAAAGATATAGATAAAGAGATGGTTAGAATTTCTCATGAGGAAGGTCTTCCTGTGAACGTTTGGACTGTTAATGAAAAATATGAAATGTTGAGAATGATAGAATACGGTGTTGATGGAATTATAACAGATTATCCTTTGAGGTTAAAAGAGCTATGTGAGAAAGAAGGTGTGAATTGGTTTTAATTTTTGAAATTATATTATTTATGAATTGTAAAGATATGACGAAGAAAATAAATTGGACAACAAAATAGTTAATAGAAAGTTAATTTATTTTTTATAAAAATTGATGAAAATAATATTAATCTTATTATTCCTACTTCCCTGCATTTCTAATGGATTGACTTTTAAAGACGGTGAAGAAGTGGATAATTCTCAGTCTAATAAAACATCTCAAAATTCAACTAATATAGAAACCTTGAAAAGTGAAAATAAATCATTCAAGCCATTTGAATGTAGTAAATTAGATACTGAACACTTAAGAATAAACAATCTTAATAATTGCCTAATTGTTCAAGAACTTTCTAATAAATACCAGGTGAAATCACAGGATTTTGATACCAACACGTGGAACAGTCCACTTCTTTTAAGATATATTGATATTAATGGCGAAGTAAAAATTTTAGCTCATACTTGGAATAATGTAGTTGAATGGGGGCAAAGCTCAAACAAACAACCATTTTCACATTTAGCAATTATAGATATCCCGAACCTAAGCATGATTTTCGAAAAAAAAATAAATCAGATAGACTCTTACCACTATACTCTTCCATTAACAGCACGGAGAGTTGACACAATTGATACAGATAATGATGGTAACAAAGAAATAATTTATTTATCTAACAAAGAAGATGGCAGAAATAGAAATAGTAGCTGGAAAGACGTTAACTACATATTTGACTTAAATGACAATAGCTTAAGTAAATTTGGGTCTTCCCATTTTTCTCATGACTTAATGTACACTGACTTTAATAATGACGGATTTCTTGAAGTGATTGATTATTTCTACGATCCAGGTGGGCAGATTGAGATTTGTGATTTAAAAAATAGTAAATGCACAAAAGCTAAAAATTCAAATCAATTTATCGAAATTGGCTTTAATCATATTTTGCCATCAAAAGATGGGGCAATTATTTTTGGTGGATGTCCAAATTTAGGTGATACATCATTTTGTTGGTCAAAAATCAATTACAAAAATAATAAAATTAGTTTTCAAAAACTTGATAGTTATGAACTAAAGCCTAAGCCTCAGGATGAGGCTCAGTTCTTAATATGGACAGGGGATGTTACTAAAAAGCCTGGTTACTGGGTTAAGGGTTCAGATAAAAAAGAATTTAAACAGGCAGATAGAGCATGGATGTCTACCACAATAGATTTTAATGATGATGGTTTTATGGATAGTATTGGTATTGAAAAAGAGGTTGTCTGTAAAAGAAAAGACTCGACTAAGCCTTTTAACCGAAGTGGTGGTGATTGCAAAGAGGAAGCATTCTTATATATTTTTGAGAATAAGGATAATAGTAATTTCGAGAAACATCAAATTATTCCAACAACAATTAACGATGCATTTAGAATAGAGAAAGCTGATATAAACAAAGATGGAACGGTTGATTTGTATGGATTTAGAGAAGGTTATTTTAATCCATGGAGTGTTTGTAGTAGACCACAATTAAATTCAATTTACTTAAATAAAAATAATGAGTATTTTGTTCATGCTTCAAGTAAATTAATTGAAGAAAATTTTGGTCTTTATGGTTGCGAAAGAGCTTCCAGTTTTTTTGAGAAAGACGGACAATATTACCGTTTATTTTTGACAACCCCTAATGAAAAGGCTGATGTCGCTTATATTGGCATAGAAAATTATACAGGTAAATTTTTATCTAATAAAACAGATATCGTAAATATTAAACGGCAAGATACTAACAATAAAGTAAATGATGAAAAAAATATTTCTGAGGAATTTTTATCAATAGTTAGTATTTTAAATAATGTTAATCCATTAAATAAAACAGGGGTTAATTCATTTAAACCCATGTTAAAGCCAGTTTATTTTGACTCACTTGGTATTAATTTAACAGGGGCGAAGCTAATTACTTTTGAGAAAGATTATGTAATGTATGAAGGATTATTCAATTATAAAGAGATTGAATTTTCCATAACACTTTGTGCACAATACTGGGAAGAACATAAGTTTCTTGGTAATCTTGTTGGTTTTAATTATGCGAATGGTTTTGGTAATATCGAAAAGTTAAAAAAATATGGAATAGGTTGGTGTGGAAATACGATTGGCTTTGTTGGACATTGGGATGGAGATGAAACAATAAAAACTGAAACTGAATTATTCCCTTTTTTAAAGGAAATAGAAAAAAACTGGCCTAAAATATTAAGGAATTTCTCGATATTAGACGAAAGTCAAAATAAAATCGTAAAGGGTTGGAAATAAAACTACTGATTCATACTGCTGAAAAACTCTTCATTAGTTTTACAGTCTTTCATCTTATCTAGAAGGAATTCCATAGCATCTACAGTGCCCATGGATGATAGAATTTTCCTTAAAATAAAGACTTTTTGGAGATCTCCAGCATCTAAGAGTAAATCTTCTTTTCTGGTGCCTGACTTTTGAACGTCAATAGCAGGATATGTTCTTTTATCAGATAATTTTCTGTCGAGAACAATTTCTGAATTACCAGTTCCCTTAAATTCTTCAAAAATTACTTCGTCCATTCTACTGCCTGTTTCTATTAGTGCAGTTGCAATAATGGTTAATGAACCACCTTCTTCTATATTTCTAGCTGCACCAAAAAATCTTTTTGGTCTTTGAAGTGCGTTGGCATCCACACCACCTGTTAAGACTTTACCACTTGATGGTACAACAGTGTTATATGCTCTACCTAATCTAGTAATAGAGTCTAAAAGAATTACAACATCATATTTATTCTCAGCTAGTCTTTTGGCTTTTTCAATAACCATTTCAGCAACTTGAACGTGTCTTGCAGCTGGTTCGTCAAATGTTGAGCTAATTACCTCACCTTTAACAGATCTTTGCATGTCTGTAACTTCCTCTGGTCTTTCGTCTATTAAAAGAACCATTAGATAAACTTCAGGAAAATTTTCAGCAATTGACTTCGCTATTTTTTGTAAAATTACTGTTTTACCTGATCTTGGTGGTGCAACAATTAAAGATCTTTGACCAGCACCAACCGGTGCAATAATGTCTATAATTCTGGATGATAAATCTATATCTGGTTTTTCAGTTTCTAGATTAAATTTTTTTTCTGGATAAAGAGGTGTTAAATTATCAAAATTTGTTTTAAATTTATTATTTTTAGCAATTTCTATAAAGTTGACTTTATTTGTTTCCACTAGTGCAAAGTATCTTTCACCATCTTTAGGAGGTCGGATAGGTCCCTCAAGAGTATCACCTTTCCTGAGACCATATTTCTTTATCTGATTTGGACTAACATATATATCATCTGGTCCTGGAAGATAATTAGAATTTGCTGATCTTAAGAATCCAAAACCATCTTGCATTGTTTCTAAGACACCTTCACCTATTATTTCTTCATTTTTTTCTGCGAATTTCTTCAAAACAGAAAAATATATGTCTTGCTTCTTTAAACCAGAGGCATTTTCTATCCCTAAAGACTCAGCATAGTCTAATAGTTCTTGAGGTTTTTTATCTTTTAGTTCGTTTAAATGCATATTGGAGATTACCTAGATAGTTAGATATGTTGATAAGGTATATAACAAAAAATAAAGAGAAAATATATATATTTATATATTAGGTATGTTGTTGTATGTCGAATGATGGGGATTAACAACTTCTTATTTAAAAAAACCCATATTTAAGTACTTTTTTAGTTATTTAATAACAAATGTTGATAACTTAATATTTATAAATTAATGGTAATTTCGTTGTTTAAAACTCACAAATTTTATGAATAAGTCACTTAATCCACAATTAACTAAACAGGTTATTATTGGCACAAAAAGCCAATCTAGGAGAAAAATTTTTAAATTAATGAACCTAAAATTTCAGTATAGATCGCCCAACATAAATGAAAAAAAGGTAAAAGATTTAAATAATGATAAATATGATGCTTTAAAAATTGCAAAAGCTAAAGCTGAATATCTTTCTAAAAAATATAGTAATAAAATTATTGTAACTTTTGATACAACAATCTTATTTAAAAAAAAAACCATTTATAAATGTGCCAGTCCCGAGTGTTGTAAAAGAACTTTAAAAGCATTTAATGATAAATCTCACAATCTTTACACAGCCATGATTTTTATGATAAATAACAATCTTATAAAAAGCACTCTGACAAAAACAAAAATAACTTTTAAAAATACTAAAGTAAAAGATATCAATAATTACGTTGATAAGAACTTTAAACAAGTATCGAAGGCCGTAGGTTGTTATAACATAGAAGGAAAAGGAAATTTTTTTTTTAAAGATATATACGGCAGTTATTTCAATATTATTGGAATAGATGTTATTAATTTTTTAAAGACACTAAGAAGTATCTAAATGAATAAAAAAAAAATAGGAATTGTAGCAAAAAAACTGAATCATTCATTATCCCCATTCATACATAATCATTGGGCAAAAAAAAATAATAATAAATTTATTTATAGAAAATACGAGGTACAGGAAAAAAAAATAGATAAATTTTTTAATAATTATAGAAGAGATAAACAATTTGTTGGGTTTAATATTACTATACCTTATAAAGAAATTTTTATTAATTTTTGTGATAAAGTCACAACAAGAGCAAATAAAATAGGCTCTGTTAATTTAATTTATAAAAAAAATAAAACAATTTTTGGAGATAACACAGATGCTATTGGTTTCAGTAAGACTTTTAATACCTTAAAAATTAAAAATACAAAATCTGTATTATTAGTTGGTGCGGGGGGCGCCGCAAGAGCAATTTTATATTTTCTAAATAAAAAAAGTATTAAAAATATTGATATTTTTGCAACATCAATGAGAAGGGAAGAAAATCTTAAAAAAAAATTTAAATTTAATCGTTTCCTAATTAGATCAACTCGTCTCAGGAAGAGATATGATTTGATTATCAATGCATCTAGTGCAGGGATGACTAAAAAAAATAAAATCAACAGAAACATTTTAAATTTAGTTAAGAACGCTAGAGGAGTAATTGACATTGTTTATAACCCAATTGATACAGATCTGTTAAAAAAAGCAAAAAAACACGACATTAAATACTCAGGTGGATTGAAGATGCTTGTAGAACAAGCAAAACCATCTTACGAAATATGGTCAGGCAATAAAATAGAAATAGACAAAAAAATTTATCAAATGCTTATAAATAAAATATGATTAAAGTTGCAGTTACAGGAAATATAGGATCAGGTAAAACTGAATTTATTAAATTTATCTCAAAGCTGGGTTTTTCTTGTGTATCATCTGATGCTATAATTTCAAAATTATATAAAGATGATCGCACTAGAAAAATAATTTTAGAAAAATTAAAACTTAATGATCATAATTATAAACAAGAAATAATTAAAATGTTACAGAATGAAGAGTTCAACAGGAAACTTAAGAGAACAATATATCCACTTCTATACTCCAAAAAAAAATTAGCAGCCCAGAAACATCAGTCTTATCAGCCAGTATTTTATGAAATTCCATTACTTTACGAAGAAAATTTGTTCAATAATTTTAATGTCACTGTATTCGTAAACTCGGACACTACAAAGAGAAAACATAGGGTTTTAAAAAGAGGTGTCTCCGAAAATTATTTTAAATTAATGAATAATAAGCAGATTAAAGAAAATATAAAAAAAAATAAATCAACCTTTACGATAAACAATAATGGTTCAATCTTGAACTTACGTTTAAATATAATTAAATTATTAAATAAGTTATGAGAGAAATTATACTTGATATTGAAACTACAGGCTTAGAGTTTAAAGAGGGACATCGAATTATTGAAATTGGCTGTATCGAACTTAACAAAAAAGAGGTCGGGGCAAGCTATCATGAATATATAAACCCTTCTAAAACTCTTACCGAGGACAATATTAAAATACACGGTATAACTAATGAATATTTGACAGATAAGCCAATTTTTGAAGAGATTGCAGACGGCTTCCTAGAATTTATTCAAGATAGTTTCATTGTCGCTCATAATGCATCTTTTGACATAGGTTTCTTAAACTTTGAGCTTAAGAAACTATCTAAACCACAAATATTGAAGGAGAGAGTTATAGATACAATTAAAATTGCAAGACAACGGTTTCCAGGGCAGCAAGTATCATTAGACGCACTTATAAAGAAATTAAAAATCAATACACTTATAAATAGAGATCAACATGGTGCGTTAAAAGACGCTAAAATCCTAACTGATGTATATTTGGAGCTACAAGGTATAAACCAAATCGGATTAGAATTAAGTGAGACTAAATCAGAAAAAATTAATCTAGCTAGTGAGCCGAATTACACATCCATCGTAATAACAAAAGAAGAGACAGAAGCCCATAAAGAGTTTATAAAAAATAAAATACCTAATTCAAATTGGGCCAAGATGTTGAAAAATTATGAGTAGTGAATTTATAGATATTGTGCTTTTTGGAGCAATTGCGATATTTTTAGTTTATCGCCTAAGGAGTATTCTTGGATCTTCTGATGGAAAAATTGTGAATATTAGAACAAAAAAAAATCCTCAATCGAAGTTTAAACCTAAAGTAGTTCCAAAAAATGATAATAACGAATTTTTAGAAGGCGCTAACAAAGCATATGAAATGATTGTTCAGGCCTATCAGAGTAACAGTATTGAAAAAGTAAAAGATTTGCTTACACCTGAGGCAATGCAAGCAATGGAACAAGCAAAAGCACCCAAAGAAATTAAATTTTCAGAAGTAAAGAATAGTTCTATTTTAGATGATAAATCTGATGACTTAAGATTAGTTAAGTCTGTCAAGTTTGAAACCGAACATTACAATGTTGCAAACAACGAAATACTGAATGTTGTCGAAGAATGGGGCTTTGAAAAAGATAAGAAATCCTCAGATCCTAATTGGAAGCTTTTTTCTATTAAACTTGTCTCATAAAATTAAATTTAATCTAAATAAACTACAAAATAAAAAACCATTAGAAGAGCAACCTAATGAAAAAATTAGTATTTCAATCGGTGGCTCTAGTGAGAACAAAAAAAAGAGAGAAAATTTAGATAAAAAAAATACAAAAGTAAAAAAAATTTTTTCTAAACCAGTTCTTTTAGATGCCAATCTTCATAAACAATTTAAAAATCATCATTTTAGCAAAATTGATTTACATGGACTAACAGTTGACCAAGCACACCAAAAATTAATCGAATATTTTTCAATCAACTATAAGAGGAAGAACTTATTCCATATTGTGATAACAGGCCTTGGCAATAAAACTAACGGAGAGGAATTTTTTACAGGAAAAATAAGAAGACAATTTCCTTTTTGGTTAGACACAGAAAAATTTCAATTTATGATAAAATCGTATTCGCCTTGCAAAATACAACATGGAGGTTTAGGTGCTTTTTATATTAAGTTAAGATCTAAAGAATAAACTTCTTTTCATCAGTAGGTTTGATTTCTGACTTAACAGCATCCGTAACCCAAGCTTTATTTACTACTTCAGTTTTTTGATCACTGAGGTTTGCATCAAAACTAATTCTCTCAAGAATTTTTTCAAACATTGTTTGTAATCGTCGTGCGCCAATATTTTCTACCTCAGTATTTATTTGTTCAGTAAGAGTTGCTATTTCTTCTAAAGCCTCATCCTCAAACTCTAATTCAATATTTTCTGTTGCAAATAGTGACTTATATTGTTTGGTTAAGCTATTATCAGTTTCTTTTAAAATTCTAATAAAATCATCTTTTTTAAGAGCATTTAATCTTACTCTTACAGGCAACCTTCCTTGAAGTTCTGGTAGTAAATCACTTGGTTTGGATTGATGAAAAGCACCAGAAGCAATAAATAAAATATGATTTGTTTCGATTGTTCCATATTTTGTGCTGACAACTGTACCCTCAATAAGTGGGAGTAAATCTCTTTGCACTCCTTCTCTTGAAACATCCCCGCCTCTTCTTTCACTATTGGGTGCGATTTTGTCAATTTCGTCAATAAAAACTATTCCACTTTCCTGAACACTTTTAATAGCATTTTGAACAACATTTTGTTTTTCAGCGATTTTCTCAATTTCTTCTTGGATAAGCGGCTCATAAGCTTCACCTATTTTAAGTTTTGTTTTCTTTTTATTTTTTAAACCTTTACCAAATATATCATTCATATTTATCATTCCCATTTGAGCACCAGGCATTCCTGGTATGTCCAATGATTGGAAAGGATTGGATTTTTGATCTAGTGCTATTTCGATCTCTTTATCATTAAGTTGATTATCTCTTAGCATCAACCGAAATTTTTCCTTGGTTTCTTCACTTGGATTGTCACCAAGCAATGCCTTTAAAACAATTTCTTCTGCATTTGTTTTGGCTTCATCTATGAAACGATCTCTTATCTTTTTCTTTTCTAAATTAATTGCAACTTCAATTAAATCTCTAATTATTTGTTCAACATCTCTTCCTACGTATCCAATTTCTGTAAATTTAGTTGCTTCCACTTTTATAAACGGTGATTGTGTAAGTTTAGCTAATTTTCTTGCAATCTCAGTTTTACCGCAACCCGTTGGCCCAATCATTAATATATTTTTTGGGATGATATCATCTCTAAGCGTCTCATCTTTTACATTTAATCTTCTCCACCTATTTCGAAGGGCTATGGCGACTGCTTTTTTTGCATCATCCTGACCAATCACATAGCGGTCAAGCTCTTCTTTAATAACTTTTGGAGTAAGTGATTGGCTATCCATTAAATTTTAATTTCTGAGATGTTTAGAGTATCATTTGTATAAATACAAAGCTCAGCTGCAACTTTAAGCGATTCTGCTGCAATTTCTTTTGCAGACAAATTAGATTTTCTTTTTAGAGCCCTTGCTGCGCTTAAAGCAAAGTTGCCACCTGATCCAATTGCAACTATACCTTCTTGAGGTTCCAGAACGTCACCGGTTCCGCTAATAAGATATGTTTCACTTTTATCAGCTGCAATAATCATCGACTCTAATCTTCTTAGATACCTATCGGTTCTCCAATCTTTAGCTAGTTCTACACAAGCTCTTTTTAGATTATATGAAAATTCTTCGCACTTTTTCTCCAGTCTATCAAAAAGAGTTAATGCATCGGCGGTTGACCCAGCAAACCCAACAATAATTTGATCATTATGAAATGTTCTAATTTTATTGGCGTTTGACTTAATTACTGATGTCCCCAAAGTTACTTGTCCATCAGATGCTATAACAACACTCTCACTATCACGAACGCAAACAACAGTTGTCGAGCGTATTATTGTTTTATTTTTATCCATTATTCCTATAAATATAGGTACTAAATAGCTGATTACAAATGCGTGAATTTACATTTAATAGAGACACAAAAGAAACAAAAATATCAATAAAAATTAACCTTGACGGCTCAGGAGTAAATAAAATTGATACTGGGATTGCTTTTTTTGATCATATGCTTCAACAAATAAGTACTCACAGCTTGATAGACTTAGAGTTAAAATGTGATGGAGATCTAAAAGTTGATATGCACCATACTGTTGAAGATGTTGGCATTGCTTTTGGCGAGAGTATAAAAAACGCACTTGGTGATAAAAAAGGTATAACACGATTTGCATATTCTTATGTTTCTTTTGATGAAACATTAACAAGATCAGTCATTGATCTTTGTAATCGCCCGTATTTTATTTGGAATGTTAAAACATCATTAGAAAAAGTTGGTGAAATGGACCAAGAGTTATTTTCGGAATTTTTTAAATCTATAGTTACTGAGTCAAGAATGAATTGCCATATCGAAACGTTATATGGAAAAAACAATCACCATATCATTGAGAGCTGTTTTAAATCATTTGCGTTATCCTTGAAAAAAGCAATATCTGTTGACCCCAGAAAAACAAGTATTCCTAGTTCTAAAGGGAAACTTTGAAAAAAAAAGTCATAGGACTTATTGACGGGCAATCTGGGAATATTGGATCGATTAATAAAGCAATCAAAGATATTATAAAAGGAAGGCCATATCGATTAAAGATTATTAAAGGTCATTTCAACTATTCTTCGTTTGATAAAATTATTTTGCCTGGACAAGGTGCTTATGCCACTCTTATGTCAAATTTAAAAAAATTAAAAATTATTAAACCATTAAAAGAATACTTAGAAAATAACTCATCATACTTAGGTATTTGCGTCGGGATGCAAATTCTATCTGATTGGGGATATGAAGATAAAATTACAAGAGGTTTAGGAGTTATTAGCGGAGACATAAAAAAATTTAGAAATAAAAAACTTATAATTCCCCATATGGGATGGAACACAATTAACTTAAACAATGATGACACTATTATTACAAATAGTTTCGATAAGAAGGATTTTTACTTTGTTCATAGTTACATTTTCCAAAACATTAAAAAATCGGATGTTTTAGCTTTCACTCTTTATGGTCAAAAATTTCCCTCTATTGTAAAGAAAGGCAACATTTACGGAGTGCAATTTCATCCTGAAAAAAGCCACAAACACGGCCTAAATTTGATAAAAAATTATATTTTGAAATCATGAATATATTCCCAGCAATTGACATAATAGACGGAAAATGTGTGCGATTAACCAAAGGTATCGTCGATGATAAAACAACCTATCAGTATTCCCCCCTTGATATGGCTAAAACATATCAAGATGTAGGTTTCAATACTATCCACGTTGTAGACTTAGATGCTACATTAGGCAAAGGCAATAACAATCAGGTTCTGAGTCAGATTAGAAGAAAAATTGATATTAATATTGAAGTTGCTGGCGGCATAAGAAGTAAAGATGCTATTATTGATAAAATTAATGAGGGTTTTAATACAATTGTAATTGGAACCTTTGCAATAAAGAATATTGATGACGTTTTAAATTTTGACGACTCTTTGATTGAAAAACTATCCATTGCTTTGGATATAAAAGATAATCAAATTGCTTCTCATGGCTGGCAAGAAACAACTAATCAATCTTTAAAGCATATCATAGATAAATATAACAACCGTCCCATTCATTCCTACTTTGTCACAGATGTTGCTAATGATGGAATGCTCTCTGGCTTAAATATGGAAACGTTTAATTCTATAAAAAAATTAACTGACAAACATATTACTATCGGAGGAGGGGTTAAGGACCTTAACGATATTGAGTTGAGTAGATCTAATGGTTTCAATAATGTTGTTGTAGGTAAAGCTATATACGAAAATAAAATATCTTTAAATAGTTTGGTCCAGTTTAATGCTTAAGACAAGAATAATTCCATGCCTTGATGTTATTAAAAATAAAGTTGTTAAGGGTGTTAATTTTAAAAACATAAGAGTCATGGGTAACGCAGTTGAAATGGCAAAATATTATTCTTTATCAGGGGCTGACGAGCTTTGTATGCTTGATATAAATGCATCATATCAAAATAGAAAAACATTTATTAAAACTGTTGAATCAATAGCTAAGGTTATAAATATCCCTTTAACTGTAGGTGGAGGAGTTTCAGATTTGAGAGATATAACAGATTTGCTTAATGCAGGAGCAGATAAAGTGTCAATTAATTCCGCAGCAGTAAAAAATCCAAAATTAATAAGACAAGCCTCATTGAGACATGGCTCTCAATGCATAGTCGTAGCAATTGATGGAAAAAGGCATAAAAATAAAATGAAAGTCGTAATCAAAGGTGGAAGAGAAATTACCAAAAATGAACTTATTACTTGGGCAAAACAAGCACAATCTCTTGGTGCTGGAGAAATATTAATGACCTCAATGGATACTGATGGTGTCCAAAATGGTTTCGATTGCAATATGCTAAAAAAAGTAACTAGTAATGTTGGTATTCCTGTAATTGCTAGTGGTGGTGTTGGAAGTCTTGAACATTTTTATTTAGGTTATTTGACAAAATCCACTGGTTTGTTAGCTGCGAGCGTATTTCACTCTAGAAAATATAAAATAAAGACTGTAAAAAAATATCTTAGTAGTAAAGGTGTTCCTGTTAGATTATGAGTTATGATAAAGAAAACATTTTTGCAAAAATTTTAAAAGGTGAAATTCCTTGTGATAAGATTTTTGAAAATGAGCATGTGCTTTCATTTAAAGATATTAGCCCAAAAGCAAAAACACATATCTTAATTATACCTAAGAAACCCCTACTTGATATTTCTGATTTTTTACAAAATGCAGACAACTTATATCAAACCAATTTTTGGAAATCTGTCGATGAAATTATAAATATTTTAGGTCTAAGAGATAAGGGTTTTCAAATTAAGACACATAAAGGCAAAGATGGCGGCCAAGAAGTATTTCATTTTCATCTACATTTGTTGGCAAATGTTTAGTCTACCTGGCTTGAATATAATTAATTATATCTAACACACCCTTTATGCTTTTAGCATGTTCAATTACCATATCTATTTCTTTTTGATCACTTGAAACACCAAACAGATATACAATTTGTTTTTGTACCTCAAAGTCGTATTTAAATTTCTTTATATTCGAGTCCGTGAAAATCTTTGTAAAAAGTTGCGTGCTTATGAATTTGTCTTTGGCTATATCATCAAGTCCATATCCAGTATCAATTGAAATTTCATTTAAAACTTCATTTACACCATCTTGTTGCCAGGCTAATCTTACTGCTTCTAAGCGCATGTCGCCGTAGGGAACTACGCCTGTTAAAAGAACCTTACCCAATTCAACTTCAACATCAATCCTTGTAAATAGAGTTGCATCATATGAAAAGTATTTTTCTTTAATACCTAGTTTAATTGTGGCATCGTCCCAACTTTCACTAAATGTTTTTTCATCTTCGTTTTCCTTAATGACAGTTTTTGCGCCTGTAGATACAAGTGACGGACCACAGCCAATAAAAAATACTGATAGTAGAATTATTAAATACCTAGTCATCTTTTAAATCGATTGATAATTTATAAAAATCATTTCTTGATATTTTATACTTACTTTTAAGCTGTTGATAAGCCTTTTTTACACCTACCTCTCTAATTATCTTTTTAATCTCTTTAAAATCGAAATCTTTAATCTTGTCAGTCTCTTTTTCAATGCTAACTGCTAAAACTAACTCACCTTTAATTCCAGAATAATTAAAATCTTCATAATTTTTGTAATCTATATAAATTCTCTCCTCATATAATTTTGTCAGTTCTTTAAGTATTACAATTTCAAATGTTTCCGAAATAGAGGCAATAGCATAAACGTCCTTACGTAATTGTTGTTTAGTTGAGTAAATAATTAAATTATTAATTTTATTCTCTAAGAGAGTTTTTTCTTTATGTTCTTTTTTTTTGGGAAGAAAACCAATAAAGGTAAATTTTTTTTTATTTAAAAAACCACTCAGTTGAATACCTGAGATTAAGGCGCTAGCACCAGGTATTGAATATACGTTTACCTGATTTTCAAACAAAAAATTTATTAATTGGTTTCCAGGATCGGATATAAGTGGAGAACCAGAGTCTGATATCAATGATATCACTTGATTAGATTTTAATAATTTATATATGTAATCTTTCTTTTTGTTAAAGTCGTGATCAGTGTACTTAGACAATGATGTTTTGATATCATATCTTTTCAAAAGCTTTTTACTATTAGTGGTGTTCTCACATAAAATTAAATTAGAATTTTTTAAAATATTTATAGCTCTTAATGTGATATCATCTAAATTTCCTATGGGAGTTGAAACTAAATAGAGACCCGGGTTCATTATGAGTTTATTTAAAAATATAATTATATTACTTACATTAATATCATTTTTTAGTTGTGCCCCAACAACAATCGAGAAAACAAAGCCGATTGAAAAAGCACCAGAAAAATTTGAAGAGATTGAAATTGTTGAAGAGAAAGAGGAGGAAATAGAGAAAGTTGTTACTACAAAGAAGCCATCAAAACCCGAAGATAAAATAATTGATTTTAATAATATCGATAAAATAATTGTTTTTTTATCAGACGATGAAATTTTAACATCCTTGTTTTATGATGTTTTTATAAAAGAAATCGATAACTTTCCTGATATCAAAAAAATAGAATTTATCTATTCAATTGATGAAATACAAAACTCAATCAACAATTCTCTCATTATAGGCCCCACCAATTCAAAAGATTTGTTCGACTTGCCAAATAAACTTGGTGAAAATACATTCACAATTTCTTTATCAAATGACTTCTCTGTTATGAATAAGTATGCAGATAATGAAATTATTTTCGTATTTAGCAGCCCTTACCAACACGTTGAAATACTAGGGGATTATATCAATTCATCAAACTCACTTGGTGTATTATACAAACAAAACGAATATGGATTAAAATTATTTGAATATTTTAAAGATACCTACCCATTAAAATATATTAAATCATCTCCATTTGGAGACAGCGCAGTAGATTTGGAATTATCTGTGAAGTTGATGGGAAACTTAAATACATATGACAACATAATTATTTTTGATGATACATTTAGCTATAAAGATTTAGTGGGATATTTGGCAACAGAGGACGGAACCTATCCTCTTGATAGAACATTCCTAATTGACAATTTTTTAGAGCAAAGAAAGAATTTAGAAAATTATTATAAGCCTATTAATCGGACTTTCTTGAAAAATATCGATTTGACTTCCATGGATGAACCACATCGGGAATTCTTCTTCAAGATCTCAGTAAAGATATCACTTACAATTGCTAATCAAATTCTAAGAAACAATTTTTTACCAAGCGCTATTGATCATGAGGATTTTGGAAGATTGCCGTTAGAAAATATGATGATTAATTATCCTGTAATATTTGATTAGATAATTTTTTAAAAGCTTTATACCTGTGAGAGTTTAATAATTTTTGCCTCTCATTCATTTCAGCGAATGTCTTATTGTTATCTGTAGGAATAAAATATGGATCATAACCAAAACCACCGTTGCCTCTCTTATCTTTTATTATAAAGCCATGTATGGATCCTGATGCCTTATATCTTTGGTTTTTTCCTAAAATGCAAATAGAACAAATAAAAGTCGCATCAACATAACTTAAATTCTCAAATTTGCTAAAAATAAAATCTATAACCTTTTGCTCCCCACCTAATTTTTTTGCCTCTCTTGCAGTTTTTATTCCTGGGTAGTTATTTAATTTATTTACAACAAAACCACTATCATCACATAGTACAAGTGTATTTGTTTTATCTAAAAAATATTTCGATTTAATTTCACAATTTTCTTCAAAAGTTTCACCATTTTCAGCAGGTTCACCAATATTAATAAATTCATTTAGATTTATAACTTCATATTCACTAAATAGACCGAAGTGCTTTATATAAAAAATAAATTCTTTTAATTTTCCAGTATTACTAGTGCCAAGTAATAAATTATTTTTCAATTGCCAAGTTTTGAATATTGAAAATTTCTGGCATCGATCCCTCAACTAGTTCTAAAAAACCCATAATAGTTTTCTTGCTAAATTTAGCCTCTTCACCAGTAGATTGAAACTCAATAAATTGACCATCATTTGCCATTACCACATTGCAATCTACTTCAGCACTCGAGTCTTCAATATAATTTAAATCTATGCATGATGTTCCTTTAACAACACCAACCGATATTGCTGCAACCTGATTTACTATAATTGCCTTTGATAAATTAAATTTATTTTTGAACTCATTAATTGATCGAACAAGACTAACGTATCCGCCAATGATAGATGCTGTCCTTGTTCCTCCATCAGCACTAATCACATCACAATCAATCTTGATAGTTTTTTCGCCAAGTATATCTAAATTAACAGCACACCTTAAACTTCTTCCAATAAGTCTCTGAATTTCTTGTGTTCTTCCAGATTGCCTACCTTTGGCTGCCTCTCTGTCCATTCTTTCAGATGTAGAAGAAGGTAACATACCATATTCTGCAGTTAACCAACCTTTTCCAGAATTTCTTAAAAAACCAGGAACTCTATCTTCAATAATTGCTGAGCAACAAACATGAGTATTTCCTAATTTAACTAAACATGATGATTGATTATTTGGTTGAAAGCCTGAAATTATTTCTAAATTTCTAATTTTAGAGAGCTCTCTATCATTTCTTGTATATCCAGACATTTATGTTTTATTATTTTAAATTATAAGATTAATTAAGATTAATGAATAAAAAAATTACTGATATTGGAGCAAGATCAAAACTAATATTCAAGTCACTTGTTGAAAGTTACTTGAAAACAGGCGAGCCTATGGGCTCCAAAGCACTTAGTTCAAAAATTGCTTATAAACTCTCACCAGCCACAATAAGGAATGTTTTAAACGAAATAAATTTTCAGGGGCTCATACAAAAAGGTCACTTCTCTGCAGGCAGTATACCAACTGATTTAGGTTTACAATTTTATACTCATGCACTTTTAGAGCCAGGATCAATTAGTAAAAGTGAAAAAGAGATTATTGAGAAGTCATCTAAAATGAATAATGTTTTAAATGAACAAGAAATAATCACTAACACTTTAAATGGCCTATCTAAACAAGCGAGTCTTGTTATTAATAATGAAAAAATAACAAAAATAAAAAAAATCGACTTTCACAAAATTGATAATCATAAGGTAATATTCATTATTGAGCATGAAGATGGGTATACATCAAATAGAATAGTAGAAATTGATGAAAATATTCTGACTGAAGATTTAAATAGCATTGGCAACTTTATAAATAAGTTTTCAAAATCTATGACGCCTACAGAAATTCAAAATAATATAAAAATTTTTATAAAATCAGCAAGAAATCAAATAACCAACACCTCAAAAAAACTATTGCTGAAAGGAATAAAAATTGAAAAGTCTCAAAATACAGAAACTTTTTTTGTTAGAGGCCTGCCAAATTTAATTAAGAATAATTTAGAAACAGATTTAGACAGCATAAATGAGCTTTTGAGTGACATTGAAACAGGTAAAATGGCAAACAAAATGATTAAGGCCTTGAAAAAATCAAAAGGAGTGCAAATATTTATTGGAAGTAATACAAATTTTTTTAAAAATACAAATTTATCTATGATTTTATCAAATTATAAAACTAAAAATGGACTCACTGGTGCTATTGGTGTCATAGGTCCAAAAAGAATTGATTATCAGCGAATTGTTCCTATTGTGAGTTATATGTCTGAAACAATATCAAAAAAATAAAGGAATTATTATGGAAGAAGATAAGAAATACGAAGGTCAAGCGCAACACCAAGATGAAGATGTTAAGGAAAATCAAGAAACCACTGAGACTGATGTAGGTGAAAATTCAGATACAAATGATGATGAAATCCAAAAACTCAAAGAGGAAATTGAGAGTTTAAAAGATCAAAGGTTAAGAGCTGTTGCTGAACTAGAAAACTTCAGAAAAAGGGCAGAAAAAGATCAATCAGATGCACTAAAATACGGTATAGCTAATTTTGCAAAAGAAATCATTAATATCGGTGATAATATCGAAAGAGCAAAATCAAGTATTTCAGAGGAAGTGAGATCTAATGAAAGCATTAAGTCTGTTGTGGATGGCTTAGATCTAATTGCACAATCTACAATGGCCACTTTCGAAAAAATTGGCATCAAAAAAATTGAAAGTATAAATCAAAAATTTGATCATAATTTACACCAAGCTATGATGGAAATTGAAAAAAATGACTGTGAGCCCGGAACTATCGTTCAAGAACTAATTCCAGGCTACACTTTACATGATAGGTTGCTAAGACCAGCAATGGTAGGGGTATCAAAAAAATCTCAAGAAAATCAAGACAATAAAGCCATCAAAGAAGAAGAGAAATTAGAAAAGTAAGAAAATTCAATAGTTTTAACGCTCTTGAATTAAGTAAGTATCAACCCATATAAATATAAGATTATTTATATTTTAAAGTAGGAAAAACAAAATGGCTAAAGTAATTGGAATTGATTTAGGTACCACAAACTCTTGTGTGGCAATAATGGATGGAAAGAATCCAAAAGTAATTGAGAATTCTGAGGGTGCTAGAACAACACCTTCTGTTGTAGCTTTTACTGAAAGCGAAAAACTAATCGGTCAATCTGCAAAAAGACAAGCAGTTACAAACCCTGAAAATACACTTTATGCGGTAAAAAGATTTATTGGTAGAAGTTTTGAAGATGACACTGTGCAAAAGGATGTAGGCTTATCTCCATTTAAAATTATTAAAGGCAATAACGGTGATGCATGGGTTGAAGCTCAGGGTGAAAAATATAGCCCTAGTCAAATCTCTGCTTTTATTCTTCAAAAAATGAAAGAGACAGCTGAGTCTTATACAGGAGAAACTATTACACAAGCAGTGATAACTGTTCCTGCTTATTTCAATGATGCACAAAGGCAAGCAACTAAAGATGCTGGCAAAATTGCTGGCTTAGAAGTTTTAAGAATTATCAATGAACCAACTGCTGCTTCATTAGCATATGGATTAGATAAAAAACAATCAGGTACTGTAGTTGTCTACGATTTAGGCGGTGGTACATTTGATGTATCAATTTTAGAAGTTGGAGATGGTGTATTCGAAGTTAAGTCTACAAATGGTGACACACACTTGGGTGGAGAAGACTTTGATTTAAGAATTATTGATTTTTTAGCTAGCGAATTTAAAAAAGAGCAAGGTATAGATTTAAAAAATGACAAATTAGCATTACAACGTTTAAAAGAAGCTGCTGAAAAAGCAAAAATAGAACTGTCAAGTTCAACACAAACAGATGTAAATTTACCTTTTATTACAGCTGATCAATCTGGGCCTAAACACTTAAATGTAAAACTTACAAGAGCTAAGCTTGAAGAGTTGGTTGATGACTTGCTTCAAAATACCATTGAACCCTGTAAAAAAGCTTTAAGTGACGCCGGTCTTTCAGCAAGCGACATAAATGATGTTATTTTAGTTGGTGGAATGACAAGAATGCCAAAAGTAACAGAAATTGTTAAAAACTTTTTTGGGAAAGACCCCAGTAAAGGCGTTAACCCTGATGAAGTTGTGGCTATGGGAGCAGCTATTCAGGCAGGTGTATTGCAAGGTGATGTAAAAGATGTCTTACTTTTGGACGTGACCCCACTTTCTCTGGGTATAGAAACGCTAGGTGGAGTGTTTACTAAGTTAATTGAAAGAAATACGACTGTTCCTACAAAAAAAAGCCAAGTATTTTCAACAGCTGAGGACAATCAAAATGCCGTTACCATCAGGGTCTTTCAGGGTGAAAGAGAAATGGCCGCTGATAACAAGCTTTTAGGACAATTTGATTTAGTTGGCATACCTCCTGCTCCAAGAGGAACACCACAAATTGAGGTGACTTTTGACATTGACGCTAACGGTATTGTCAATGTATCTGCAAAAGATAAATCTACAGGAAAAGAGCAACAAATTAAAATCCAAGCATCTGGCGGTCTATCAGATGAAGAGATTGACAAAATGGTTAAAGATGCTGAAGCCAATGCTGAAACAGATAAGAAGAAAAGAGAAGAAGTTGATGTTAAAAACCAAGCCGACAGTCTTGTCTTCCAAGTGGAAAAAAATATAAAAGAGCATGGCGATAAAATTAGCCCCGAAGATAAGTCTAAAATAGAAGCAGACTTAAAAGATTTAAAAGATGCGCTCGAAAAAAATGAAATTGAGACCATAAAACAAAAAACACAAGACCTAACTCAATCATCTATGAAAATGGGTGAAGCAATGTACAAAGATCAACAATCATCTGAGACGCCTGGTGGAGAACAACCTAAGCAAGAAGACAACACCAGTGAAACTAAAAGTGATGATGACGTTATAGACGCAGACTACGAAGAAGTAGACGACGATAAAAAAGCAAGCGGGCAATAACTCTTAGCTTGGTTTAAAGTATTATGGCTGAGGATTTTTATGACACTCTTGGTATATCCCGTGAAGCTAGTGACTCTGAAATAAAAAGTGCTTACCGAAAATTAGCAATGAAATATCATCCTGATCGAAATCAGGGTGACTCTGCCGCTGAACAAAAATTTAAAGATGTGAGCCAAGCATATGAAATTTTAAAAGATCCAAAAAAAAGACAAACTTATGATCAATTTGGTCATGCTGCTTTTGAACAAGGCGGTGGTGGAGCCGGCGGATTTGGTCAACAGGGCTTTGGAGGTTTTTCAGATATATTTGAAGATATTTTTGGTGCGTTTGGTGAGGGTGGTCAGCGCGAAAGTAGAGGCGATGATTTACGCTACGATGTTACTATTGACCTAGAAGATGCTTTTAATGGAAAATCACTAGAAGTAACGATACCCAAAATGATTAATTGCCCTGAACAGCATAGTTATAAAAGTTGTTCTACTTGCCAAGGTTACGGAAAAGTTAGGACTCAGAGCGGGTTTTTTTCTATGGAGAGGACCTGTGGTAGATGTGGCGGAACAGGGCAAGAAATGAAGGGACGATGCTCAAAATGCAGCAATACCGGAAGAATTAAACAAAATAAAAAAATTCAAATCAAAATACCTGCTGGAGTTGAAACGGGTAACAGGATTAGAATGAGCGGAGAAGGAGAGGCTGGAGAAAGGGGGGGCTCCTATGGAGACCTTTACGTTTTTATAAATATAAATAACCACAAACTTTTCCAGAGAGAACGAGATAACATTATTTGTGATATTGCTATACCTTTTACTACAGCAACTTTGGGCGGAAATATAGAAGTTCCTACTATAGAAAAAAAAATGGTTAATGTTTCCATACCAAAGGGAATGCAGTCAGGTCATAAACTTAGAATCAAAGGCAAGGGAATGAGTATTCTGAGAACAAACACAAGAGGGGATATGATTGTTAAAGTACATGCTGAAACACCAGTAAACTTATCTTCAGATCAAGAGAAACTTTTAAATCAATTTAATGAAACCCTTACTAAGAAAAACTCTAAAATGACGGAAGGGTTTTTTGATAAAGTAAAAAAAATGTTTAATTAATGAATTATTGTTTTGATTTTATCGAAACACCAATAATTAAACTTTTTGTCCTAGATAGTTCAGAGGGAGTTCACTTCCTTATAAAAGTAAAAGATAATAATAAAAGAATTAAAAACATACTTAACCTATATAATCCTACTAAAGGATTAAAATTAAAAAAAGCAAAAAAATTAATAAACAATCTATTGAAAGGTAAGATTTCTAAACAAAAAAATATAAAAATAAAATACCTCGATGGAACTACATTACAAAAAAAAGTTTGGACAGAAATTACTAAAATTCCTTATGGTCAAACAATTTCCTACAGCGAGCTTGCTAAAAAAATAAAGAGACCAGATGCAGTAAGAGCCATAGCTTCAGCGGTTGGTAAAAATCCTGTTGGATTATTGGTTCCTTGTCACAGAGTAGTAAAAAAAAATGGAGATCTTGGAAGGTATATGTGGGGTGATAAAATTAAGAGAAAAATACTAGATATAGAGGGTAGAGGAACGGCTGACTCGACATATAGAGGAGGAAAGTGAGATACCGAATCAGCCCCCGCATGAATGCTAACTGAACACTAATAAATATTTTGATATAGTCAAAGTTGTTCAAGTATTAAATATCCAAAAATGAATTTAAAATCGATTTTATCCTATAGTTTTCAGTCATTTTACCTTGCTGGGAGTTTTTTGTTATTATTTATTTTTTTGCCTACATTTTACAATTTATCAATTGGTATCTCTTTAAGTGTTATCGGTCTAGTAATACTGATATCTAGATTTTTTGATGTCTTCTCAGACTTTTTAATTGGTTTTTTAACAGAAAAAAGAATTATTTCAGGTCGATCAAGAAAAAATCAAATTCTTCTAGGAATAATAATATTTATTTTCTCCTTATTTGGCCTTTACGTTTTCCAATCTTCTAATATTTATTATTTTATTTTTTTTTATAACTTAGCATTGATAAGTTACTCAATTGCAATCATTCCTTACGACTCTATAGTTATCGATCAAAAAAAAATTTTAAAAATAAGATTTCGTTTGGCAGCAGTCAAAGAAGTATTTGCAATTTTAGGTGTTCTTGCAGCTCTTATTATTCCAACGACTATTTCAAATTTAAATAATGTTGAGCTATTAAACCCAGACGTTATAAAAACAAGTGGTTTTATTTTTATTTCTCTTGCAATTATAGGGGGATTAATTTTTTATTTTTTCTATGATGATGAACTGAATTACAAGCCAAATGAAATTTCTTGGATAAAATTAAAAACTTTCATTAAAAAAAATAAAAAAATCCTACCTTTTTCTTACATTACATTTTTTAATTTACTTGCTAATAATTTTACTGCCAATTTATTTATTATATTTGTATCTGAATATTTGGGTCTTAGTGATTATGCAGGCCATTTATTAATTTTGTATTTTCTTATAACATTAATTTCTACACCATTTTGGTATTTTTTTGGAAAAAAATTTTCAAATATGTTTTTATTACAGATTGGAACCAGTATAACTATTTTTGGCTTTTTATTTGTTATTTTCACTAGCAGTGACTATTGGCAAATATATATATTTGTCATACTTATTACAGGAATTGGAATTGGAATTGATCTTATAATACCCCAGATTGAGTTAGCTGATATATTAGATGTAGATAATGAAAATCGTTTGTCACAGTTTTTTACCTCATTTTTCTCAATTATAAGAAAAGCTGCTATAGGAATTGCTGCTGGTATAGCACTAACGGGATATGGCTACTTACAATCAATAAATTTTACAATTCACCCAAATATTCCAAATATTATGATATTTTATTTTTTTATACCGCTTACTATTAAATTGTTCGTATTAATCTTAGTAATGAGATATAGAAGTAAATTCAATGTCTCAATTAGAGAGTAAAAAACACGTAATTTACATACTAGGCACTGTTGCCTTTTTCTTATTTTCAATTGCAGACACTATTATAAAGTTAATTGGAGATTTATACAAAGACACAGTTATATTTTCCATAGCGAGTTTCTCCGCAATAATCCCAGTGCTCTTTTATTTATTGTACAGAAAGAGCTTAGAAGAAATAAAAACAAGCAATTATAAACTTCATTTTATAAGAGGTATTTTAATGACTTTGACCTATTATTTTGTTGTAAAAGGTATCATTTTATTACCTTTATCTATTGCTTATCCAATAATTTTGTCAGCTCCTGTATTACTCTCAATTATGGGAATATTAATTTTAAAGGAGTCGATTTACCTATCCAAAATAATATCTTTAATACTTGCTATGATTGCTGTTTTTATGGTCTCAGGTTTTAGTTTAAAAGCAGGTTTTAATGCTTTGGGAGTAATATTTCTTATATTAGGGGTAATTTCATTGGCGTGTCTAGATTTTACAGTGCGAGTTTATGGAAAATCTGAAAGAACTATGGCTTTGACTTTTTATAGTATGGGAGTTACTGGCATAATTTTCACAGTATTTTCAATTAACCATTACAAAGATATCGCTTTGTACGATTTTTTAATAATGGTAGGCGCAGGGCTTATTGATGGTGTGGCCATGATGATCTTAATTTATTCTCTTAGGAGAATAGAAGCTTCATTTTTTAGCATCACACATTATTCACAGATCATTTTTGGAATAGTAATTAGTATTGTTGTTTTCAATCACTATCCCTCAATTATAGAATTATGCGGTGCTATTTTAATAATAATTTCTGGATATCTTGTTTATTCTAAATTAAAAAAGCTAAATTGATTGCTTTTCCATTGGGTAAATGGAGCAACCTGAAATTTTCCACTCTCCCTTGTCTTTAATGAGTGAGTACATTGCTAAATAAGAAACATTATCTTGTGAGACGATTTGTAGTTGATGATATACTGATCCTTCAAAAAACTTTGATTCCATAAAATAGTAATTTTTAGGGTTATAAACAGGCTCATAATAGTTTTTCACCATACTCATAAAATCTTGAGGATTATTGAACCTCATTTTGATGTAAGGTGAGGCATGGAAGAAAGCCCCTTCAGCATCTTTGTTAATGAAGGCCTTTAGTTGACTTTCAATCACTGCTTGTGTTTCACTAAACTCAATTTTATCAATAGTTTCTGCAATCGATATAGTGTTAAAAAGTAAAAGGCATAAACTTGTGTAAATTAATTTTTTAAACCGCATAATATTTATATGCGTAATTAAACAATATAGATGAAAATCATTTTAATTATATTCGCCTTATTTTTGAACATATCCTATAGTTACGCAGATCAAAATAGCCCAAAGCTTGATGATTTATTCAGTCAGCTCTCCGAGGTAAAGGACTCAAAAGAACAAAGTCTAATTATATCAAAAATATGGGGAGAATGGATGAAAATTGAAAATCCAGATGTAAAAATAGTAATGGATAATATTTCAGATTTTTTTGAATCCAAAAACTATCAATCTGCGATATCAGCTTTGACTCTTGCTATTGAGTTAGAGCCAAATTACGCGGAGGCATACAACAAAAGGGCAACTTTTTATTTTATGATGGGAGACTATGAAAACTCTATGAGAGATATTGAAGCTACATTGTATCTTGAACCAAGACATTTTGGTGCATTAGATGGTTTGAGTAGAATTCTTATAAGCTACAAAAATTATGATGGAGCACTTAAGGTTTATCAAGAAATGAAAAAATTAATGCCAAATGATTTGTCTGTTGATATGAAAATTGAAAATCTTAGTCAAATGGCGTCAAAGGAAACTTAAATTAATCAATTTGTTAAGAAAATAGATTAACGAAATAATGAAATTTATTGCCCCTCGCCACCTTCCTCCTCGACAATGTCTCAACCCAAGCGGCTAGGGGACGAGTATAATATTCGAATTTTAGTTGATATGAAACAGATTTTTTATAATTTAAAAAGCCTATCAAATAAGAAAAATATCGTTATAGATGTTATTTAAAAATTAATTAGTTATAAATTGAGCTGTGAAAAAAAAATTTAACACAAAAGTAATTCATTCTGGGCATGACCCAGATAAAGAAACGGGAGCCGTTATGCCACCAATACATCTTTCATCAACCTTCAAACAAATGGAACCCGGAAATTTTGAGTATGAATATGCTAGAACCAAAAATCCTTCTAGAGATATATTAGAAAAATTACTGGCGCAAATTGAGTCTGGAGATAAAGCTTTTGCATTTGCATCTGGCATGTCAGCAATAAATACAGTTTGTGACCTATTTGGCACAAACTACCATATAGTTTGTTCTGATGATGTATATGGGGGTACTCGTAGGTTATTCGATAAAGTTAAATCAAACATTGACGTAACTTATGTCGACTTTGATAAAAATATAAACTGGAATGATGAAATAAAAGAAAACACAAAATTTATATGGATTGAAACACCTTCAAATCCTTTAATGAAAATTATTGATATTAAAAACACTGTTAATATTGCAAGTGAGTTTAAATTACCGGTGATTTGTGACAACACATTTGCCTCTCCATATAATCAGAGACCACTTGAATTAGGTGCAGATATGGTAGTGAGTTCTTCAACAAAATATTTAGGAGGCCACTCAGATATTGTTGGCGGTTCTATTGTTATTAAAGAAAATAAGGAGTACGCTGAAAAAATTTCTTTTATTCAAAATGCAGTTGGGGCTGTCCCCTCTCCCTTTGATTGTTATTTATTAACAAGAAGTATTAAAACACTCTCTGTAAGAATGAAGCAACATAATGAAAATGCTATTTCTGTGTCTAATTATTTATCCAATCATCCTAAGATAGAAAAAGTTTTTTTTCCGGGTACTGATAAAAGGCACAAGGAAATTGCAGAAAAACAAATGGATGGCTTTGGTGGAATGATGTCTTTTGTAATTGACTCAGATATTAATGGGGTAAAAACTTTTCTAAAAAATTTAAATTTATTTACACTCGCGGAAAGCCTAGGAGGGGTCGAAAGTTTGATCGAGCATCCAGCCATCATGACCCATGCTTCTATAGACTCATCAATTAGAGAAAAATTAGGCATATCAGAAACATTACTAAGAATATCTGTGGGTATTGAAGATGTAGATGATTTGATCTCAGATTTAGACCAAGCCCTATCAAAGATTTAAAATGAGAGACATAGTTGATTTTATTGGCAATACGCCACTTATTAAACTCAAATATCCATCTGAAATTACGGGTTGTAATATTTATGGTAAAGCAGAATTTATGAATCCAGCTGGTTCTATCAAAGATAGAACGGCATTGGGTATAATCCTTGATGCTGAAGAGAATAATTTAATTGAACCAGGCGGCACTGTCGTTGAGGGTACCTTTGGAAACACAGGTATTGCTCTAACAATGATTAACAATGCTAGAGGATACAAAACTATAATTGTAATGCCTGACGGTGCATCAGAGGAGAAGCAAAGCATTTTAAGGAATATGGGGGCAAAGCTCAAAGTTGTGCCAACTAAACCTTATTCTGATCCGGGTAATTATCAGCATGTATCAAAGAGGTTAGTTGAAGATCTACAATTAAAAGGAGAGACTTCAGTTATGTGGGCAAACCAATTTGACAACACAGCAAATTACAAATTTCACGCAAAAACCACAGCTAAAGAAATATTTAATCAGCTTGAAGGAAAAGTAGATGGTTTTACTTGTGCAATTGGGTCGGGTGGAACATTAGCAGGTACATCTATTGGACTCAAAGAATTAAATTCAAATATAAAAATAGCTTGCACAGATCCACAAGGTGCTCAAATGTATAATTATTTTAAATATTCTAAATTGGAAGTTAAAGGCGATCCATCAGAAACTGAGGGAATAGGCCAGTATAGAGTGACAAAAAATGTTGAACCTTCCCTTATTGATTTCTCATACCATATTACTGATTATGAAGCGTTTGAACTTTTATATAAAATGGTCAAAACAGAAGGCTTATTTCTTGGCTCTAGTTCTGGAGTAAACGTAGCAGGGGCTATCGAAATGGCTAAAGAAATGGGACCAGGTAAAAACATTGTTACAATTCTGTGTGATGATGCTAACAAGTATTTTAGTAAGTTATATAACAAAGAATATCTGATATCAAAAAAACTTCCCGTACCCGAGTGGCTTTAAAATATTAATCACTATCAAAAGTCATTCTTTTTAAAGTTCTATCTTTAAATACAAAATGGTGCATAAGTGCGGCTCCTGAATGTATAAAAAATAAAACTAATAAAACATTACTAGAATATTCATGGAAACTTTTGAATAAGTACCTTAAATCACTGTTGTGATCTAATAAATTTACTAATTCAAAATTTAAAAACATTACCGTGTCACCTTGCAAGTTTGTAAGGATGTATCCAGATATTGGTTGTAAAAAAAATATTGAGTAAAATAAAAAATAGTTAGTTTTTGCAACATAAATTAATATTTTATTTTTTAAGATGGGTTTGGGCCTAATATTGATAAATTTCCAACTTAATCTAAAAATGGCTAGGACAAGAATTGAAAGGCCTAGTGTGTTGTGTATCATCAATATCTCATAGTAATACTCGAAATTATTCTCTAAATTTTTGCCTAGTAAGTATGTTGCAATTATAAGAGCAGCCATAATCCAATGAAATAACTTGCTAATTAAACCGTAATTATCTGCGCTGTTTGCTAACTTCATTATCTTCAATTATGTATGTTAATATTGTTGATTATAAATGAAATTAAAAAATTTATTTTTATCGTTATTTTTATTTTTTTCCATAAGTGTTTATTCTAAAGATTTTATAATCATTCAGTCTACAACAAGCATTGCTAATACGGGTTTGCTTGATCTCTTAGCATCAGAATTTAAAAATACAACTGGAATAAGTATAAGACCTATTGCAGTTGGAACCGGCAATGCTATTGCAAACGCAAAAAGGGGCGATGGAGATTTATTATTTGTTCATTCAAAAAAAGATGAATTAGAATTTATAGATGAGGGCTACGGTGTAAAAAGATATGAGGTTATGTACAATAAGTTTATTTTAGTTGGTCCAAAATCTGACCCACTGAAAATATCACAAGAGGAAGATATTTTATCCGCATTAAAAAAAATATATAACTCAGAATACAAATTTATTTCAAGAGATGATAATTCTGGAACTCATAAAAAAGAACAAGATTTATGGAGTTTGGCAAATATCAAAAAATTTGACTCTGATAAATATATAAAAACTGGAACAAGCATGGCCAATACATTAAATATTGCCTCTGAAATTGATGCCTATACGATAAGTGACAAAGGCACCTGGCTATCTTTTAAAAATAAAAATAATTTAAAAATTCTTTTTGAAGGTGGTGATGAATTACATAATCCTTATGGAATTATTGCAGTCAATCCTGAAAAATTTCCTCATGTTGAGTATAATAAATCTCAGAAGTTCATTGAATGGTTGATTGCAGGTGAGGGCAAAGATGTTATTAATAGGTTTACATATAACGGTGAAAAGTTGTTTCATACCAATTAATATTACCTAAATGCTAACTTTTGAAAAAATACAATCCGCAGTTTTTATTACAATTTATGTAAGTATTTTTTCAACATTAATTGCATTTTTTTTATCAATGATTTTTGGCTATTTAATTGCTATTTATCAATTCCAATTAAAAAAACTAATTGTAATTTTCTTAAGCTCTCTTACCTCTATCCCTCCCGTATGCGCAGGGCTATTAGTCTATATACTCATTAGTAGATCTGGCCCCTTAGGTTGGATGGAAATTTTATACTCACCTATAGCAATGATCATTGCCCAGATCGTAATTATCTTCCCAATTATGATTACTTTAATAATTAAAAACATTGAAGAGGATTACCCAATTTATAGAGATGAATTAATGTCTTATGGAGCGTCCAAAAAAGATATAATTTTCATACTCTTTTCAAATAAAACAAATATCTACATAACAGTTCTTTTATTAGGTTTTGGCCGAGCTATTAGTGAGTACGGTGCGGCTGCAATAGTAGGAGGTTCAATTGATCACTTCACAAGAAACATGACAGCTACAATTGCATTAGAAACATCAAAAGGCAATGTCTCATTAGGTATTATTTTAGGACTTATTCTTATCTCTCTGACACTTTTAATTTCAATATCTCTTAACTTTTTAAATAAAAAATGATTAAAATTAATAATATTTCTTATGCAATTAATGGAAAGAATATACTTTCAAATATCAATCTAAATATTAGAAGGAACAAAATTACAGTAATCACTGGAAAAAATGGTTCTGGTAAAAGTTCTTTAATAAAAGTTATAAATAAAATTATTTTTCCTAGTAAAGGATCAATTAAATCTGACTACTCTGAACCTGTTCCGATGCTTTTTCAAAAACCTATTTCTTTAAATAAAAGTCTAGAGGATAATTTTTTATTATTAAGCAATATTAAGAAATCCAAGGTTAATAAATCTTATTTTAATCTTTTCAATTTAAATAAATTAAAAAAACGTAAGTTTCAAAATTTATCGGAAGGGGAAAAGCAGAAAGTGTTTATATCTAGATTTATGAGTTTCGAACAAGATTTAATTATACTTGACGAACCTAATCAAAATCTAGACCTTGAGAGTGAAAAATCTTTTTTTTCATCTTTGTCTAAAATGAAAAATAAAACTATCGTATTAACTTTGCATAATTTAACCTATATAAAAGATTTTGCAGATTATTTAGTAATTTTGGACTCAGGAAAGATAATATTTAATGACACTATTGAAAAATTTACAAAAAAATAAGTCTATAATTTTTTATGTTACGTTAATAAGTTATGTTTAAATTAATTTTAATTTTTTTTCTTCTTGCACAGTCATTACTCTATGCAAACCCAATATCTGATAGACAAGAATTAATGAGAGATTATAACAAACTCATGAGGGCAGCAAATAACTTGATCAGAGAAAATGAAATAAATGATGACTTAGCATCAATTTATGAAGAAATCGAAGAGATTATGAGAGTATATCCGACTTTATTTCCAGATGACTCTTTTGGTGGTAAGTCAAAAGCTAGTACTGACATAATTGACAATAGGGAATTATTTAATCAAATTGCAAAAGAGACCAAGAACAGTGCAGCGCTTGCCAAACTTTCTGCTCAAGAAGGAGAATTTGAAAATGTTATGCAATTCCACCAAAATCTTTTTGGAAGCTGTAAGAGTTGCCATTCTCGCTTTAAAAATTAATTAAAATGAATTTACTAAAAAATTTTTTTCTATTTTTTTTTCTGTTAACTAATTTATTATTTGCTCAGAGTAATACAATGAAATATACACCTATAGATACCGAAGAGTCGTTTAAAAGAATTCAAGAGGGTGCAATTGTGATCGATGTTAGATATCCAAAAGAACATAATATGATTCGAATTGAGAACTCACATAATATTCCTTTTAAAGAAATAACTGTTGAAAAAATCAACTCCATAAACCCCGATAATAAGGATATTATTATTCACTGTACTGCAGGTATTACCTCTAAAAAAGTTGCAGATAATCTAGTTTCTGAAGGTTATCAGGGTACTATTTATGAAATGGACAAAGGTTTAATTGATTGGATTAATTTAGGTTTTAAAACCGAGCAAGGTTTATAGTTCATAATTCTAAAACCTCTAAGAAAAATAGTTGGTGCTGAACATATAGTAAATCATATATCCGATAAGCCCTACAACTATTAAGACAAGAGGTATCACTGATATTGTAAAAGCCTCCCTAAATTTCTTATTAAATATTAATAAACTAGCTAGTAATAAAATAAGAAGAATAAGTGCAAGTCTAATCATAAGTTAATTTTAGCATAAAATTTAATAATTTTGCTATTCCATATCTGCTAATTTATGTATAACAAGTCTTAATCATGTCTAGAACAAAAATAGCTATCGCAGGGGCATTAGGAAGAATGGGAAATAATCTCATAAATTCCGCTCTATCGAATAATAACGTTGAGCTCGTTGGAGTATTTGATGTTAACGATATTGACCCTAGCTTTATTAATAAAAATCAAATTCAAGAAAATGTTTTTACCACTATGAAAGAATCATTTGAAAAAGCAGATATAGTTATAGATTTTACAACACCTAAGGCCTTATTTAATTTCACGGAAACTGCCGTTTCTAATAATACTGGTTTAGTTATAGGAACGACCGGACTAGATGAGAGCCATTTTAACCTTTTAAAGCAAACAAGTAATTCAACAAAAGTATTTTACGCACCGAATATGAGTTATGGAGTTAATACATTTTTTGAAATAGCAAGAAAAGCCGCAAAACACTTAAAAGATTTCGATATAGAAATAATTGAAACACACCACCGACACAAAAAGGATGCACCTAGTGGAACAGCTTTAAAGCTTGGAGAAGAAATTGTAAAAGAGCTTGGGCTATCCAAATCAAATTTTAATTTTAAACGTCAGGATCAAGAAGGCCAAAGAAAAGAAAATGAAATTGGTTTCTCATCTATTAGAGGTGGAAATATTCCAGGTGAACATACGGTCATATTTCACGGAGACAATGAGTCTATAGAATTAACACACAAGGCCCACAACAGAAAAATTTTTTCTGATGGCGCTATTCAAGCAGCATTATGGTTATCATCAAAGGAAAAAGGCTTTTACACCTTCAAAGATATGATTAGCTAGACGAGGAGCTGTACTTCTCAATAATTCTTTTTAATTTTTTCCTTCTATCCTCACTCAAAAAACTGGCGAAGAATTTTTTCTTTCCAGCATAATTTACACTTAATGAATTTTTTTCATTCTTTATCTTCAACCAATTTAAATTATAACTGTTTTGTTCAATAACTTCATCTCCATCAAGCCGCTCTAATTGCATAGATTTGGATTCTAATGAAATTTTTTCTGTTTTTTTTAAACTCTTTACAAAAAAATAAGTACATACGACCAAAATAGAAAATTCAACAATACCAAATATAATTATCGGCCAAGCACCGACTAATAAAAATCTTCCACCAATAAAAATGATCAAGAAACCTGTAATGAATAAAAAAAATAGAATTTGAAGATTTGTCAGACTCCTATTTGGTTTAATATGAAGCTTTCTTGTCATTTCTATAAGTTTATAAAATTATATTTATATTTATAATAGATTTAATAGCACACCAATAATAATATGAAAAAACAAGAAAGAGCAAACGTAGTATTAGATAATTTAAACAAATTTTATCCAAATATCCCTATCCCTCTTAAACATAAAAATGTATATGAGCTTTTAATAGCAGTTTTATTAAGTGCTCAATGCACAGACGAACGTGTGAATAAGATTACACCTTTACTATTTAAAACGGCAAATAATCCCCATGATATGGCAAAGGTGCCTGTTAATAAAATTTATAAAATCATTAAACCATGTGGACTTGCACCTAAAAAATCAAAAGCTATTTCTAAACTATCAAAAATATTAATTAAAAAATACAATGGTAGAGTCCCAGAGAATTTTGAAGATCTTGAAAATTTACCTGGAGTTGGCCATAAAACAGCGAGTGTAGTAATGTCCCAAGGTTTTGGTCACCCCGCATTCCCTGTAGATACACATATTCATCGTCTAGCACAAAGGTGGGGTCTGACAAATGGTAAAAATGTAGTTCAAACTGAATTAGATATTAAAAAATTATTTCCTGAAGCAACTTGGAACAGACTTCATTTACAAATGATTTTTTATGGAAGAGAATATTGCAAAGCTAGAAGCTGCTTTGGTGTTGAATGCAAAATTTGCACAGACTGTTATCCAAACAGAAGAAAGGCTATAAAAGTAAAAAAACCCTAATTTTCTATAGATTGTCTATGAAAAAAAACAGAATAATGTATAAAAATAAACTTATTTAGCATTATGAAACAAATTAAGAAAATATTAATTGCTAACAGAAGTGAAATTGCAATTAGAATATCTCGTGCAGCAACTGAATTGGGCTTTAGGACTGTATCCATTTACTCGTACGAGGATCGTTTTGCATTGCACCGCTTCAAAACAGACGAAAGCTATCTTGTTGGATCAGGATTAGGTCCTATTCAGGCTTACCTAGATTACAAAGGTATCGTACAAATTGCTGTTAATTCAGGTTGTGATGCCATCCATCCAGGATATGGCTTCTTATCTGAAAACCCAGAATTTGCTGATGAATGTGCAAAACATAATATTATTTTTGTTGGACCCTCTCCAAAGATTATGCGATCACTTGGAAATAAAGTAGAAGCTAAAAAAACCGCAGGCAAAGCTAAAGTACCAACCATACCTTCCACAGGACCCTTACCAAAAGATTTAAAAAAATGTAAAGATCTTGCAAAAAAAATTGGTTATCCAATTATGCTCAAAGCATCCTGGGGTGGTGGCGGTCGTGGAATGCGAGTGATCAGAAAAGAAACAGAATTAGAAAATCAAATCAACACCGCTAGGAGAGAAGCTAAAAGTGCTTTTGGAAAAGATGACGTATTTTTTGAAAAGTTAATCGAAAAAGCTTTTCATGTTGAAGTTCAGATAATTGGCGATACCCATGGAAATATAGTTCACCTTTTTGAAAGAGATTGTTCTCTTCAAAGACGACATCAAAAGGTAGTAGAAAGAGCTCCTGCTGCCTACCTATCTGACAAAGAGAGAAATGAGATTTGTAACGCAGGTGTTAGAATAGGAAAACAAGTTAATTATTCATGTGCGGGAACTGTAGAGTTCTTAATGGATGCTAAATCTAGAGATTTCTTCTTCATTGAAGTTAATCCAAGAGTTCAAGTTGAACACACTGTAACAGAAGAGATTACTGGTATTGATATAGTAAAAGCACAGTTCCTCTTAGCAGCTGGTGCTAAAATTGGAGATGATAAATGTGGTGTGCCAACTCAAAAAGACATTCATATGAAAGGACATGCTATCCAATCAAGGGTTACAACAGAAGATGCCGCTAATGATTTTGCTCCAGATTACGGTAAAATTAATGTTTATAGATCTGCAAGTGGCTTGGGAATAAGATTAGACGCTGGAACTGCATCTACTGGTACGGTTATTACTCCTTATTATGACTCTCTTTTAGTTAAAGTAACTGCAAAAGGCCAAACCCCTATTGAAGCAAAGAGACGAATGAATAGAGCATTGAGTGAATTCCGCGTAAGAGGTGTAAAAACAAATATACCTTTTTTATTGAAGTTAATTAACCACAAGGGTTTTGATGTTTTCAAATACCATACAAAATTTATAGATAGTGAAAAAAGTTTATTTCAATTCTCTGGTCGAAAAGATAGGGCAACCAAAACATTAAACTTCTTAGCTGAAGTTATTGTCAACGGTAACCCAGAAGTCGCTAATAGACCAAAATTAAGAGAGACAACACCAGCAAAACTCTCAGACTATGGAATATCTAGATCAAAAAAAGCTCAAGAGACTGTCAATAAAACTTATAAACAAATTTTAGATACTAATGGGCCATCTGCTGTTGCTGAGACTGTGTTAAAAGAAAAACAATTATTGATTACAGACACTACTTTTAGAGACGCTCATCAATCTTTGATTGCAACTCGAATGAGAACACAAGATATGTTAGGCATAACTGACTTATATGAAGAAAGACTCAAAAATTTATTCTCAGTTGAGTGTTGGGGTGGGGCAACTTTTGATGTTGCATTAAGATTTTTAAAAGAGGATCCATGGGAGCGTCTAGAAAAGTTACGTGAACAAATGCCCTCAGCTTTATTACAAATGTTATTCAGAGGGTCGAATGCTCTTGGATATACAAACTATCCTGATAATGTTTTAAGAAGGTTTATACAACTTTCCGCTCAGTCTGGGATTGACATTTTTAGAATATTTGATGCACTAAACTGGATTGAAAATATGAGAGTCTCTATTGACGAAGTATTAAAATCTGGAAAAATCTGTGAAGCTTCTATTTGTTACTCTGGCGATTTATCGTCTCCAGCAGAGAAAAAATATACACTCGATTATTACTTAAAAATGGCGCAAAAGCTTGAGAAAATGGGAGTTCACTTTCTTGCAATTAAAGATATGGCAGGTTTGTGTAAACCCAAGGCAGCAAAAATTTTATTCAAAGAATTAAAAAGAAGCATAAAAATTCCAATCCATTTCCATACTCACGATACAAGTGGAAATGGTGTTGCAACATTGCTTAATGCCTCGGAAGCAGGGGTAGATATTGTTGATGTAGCAATTGACTCTTGGTCTGGCTTCACATCGCAACCTAGTTTTGGTGCAGTTTTAGAGTCTCTTGATGGCAATAAAAGAGATCCAAAAATTTCTTCTGCTGTTGTCAGAACTGCTGCAAATTATTGGGAAGGTGTTAGAAAACAATATCAGCCTTTCGAAAGCAAAACTCGCACTAGTATGTCAGAGGTATATTTACATCAGATGCCAGGTGGCCAGTACACTAATTTAAGAGAGCAAGCAAGGTCAATGGGTATTACAGATGAGAGATGGCCAGAACTTGCATCAATGTATGCCGAAGTGAACAAAATATTTGGTGATGTAATTAAAGTTACACCTATATCAAAGGTTGTTGGTGATATGGCAATTTATATGTTGGCAAATAATATCAAAATTCAAGATGTTTTAGATCCTAAAAAGGATGTTGGATTTCCTGCATCAGTCATCGAATTCTTTAGTGGCCGATTAGGTCAACCATATAAAGGTTTCCCAAAAGCACTCCAAAAGAAAATTTTAAAAGGAAAAAAACCGATTAATTATAGATTTGGATCAAAGCTACCCTCATTAAAAATTAAAAATAGAACGAAGGAATTGCAAAAGAAGTATAGTGAGACTATTTCAGAGAAAGATACAATTTCACAAATATTTTTTCCTGAGGTTTTTGATGAGTATATAAAACACAAAAAGAAATTTGGTAATACTAGTGTTATCCCAACATCAAACTATTTCTTTGGGATGAATACAGGGGAAGAGATATATGTTTCTATAGAACCTGGTAAAACACTTATAATAAGATATTTCACTTTAAGTGAGCCAAACGAAAAAGGTTACAGGACAGTATATTTTGAATTGAATGGCCAGGCCAGATCAGTTGACATTAAAGATAATTCCATTGCAGTTGACGATTTAGCTAAAGAAATTGCTGATCCCAGCAACAAAGATCATGTTGCGGCTCCAATACCTGGTTTACTTGTAGACGTTGCCGTTACTGAGGGAATAAAAGTGCCAAAGGGTGCTAAATTATGCACTATTGAAGCCATGAAAATGGAAACGGTTATTTACGCAGACCAACCTGGAATAGTTGAGAGACTATGCGTAAAAGCTGGTGAAAATATTGACGCTCAGCAACTTTTATTAATTATAAAATAATTTTTCTCTTAATAATATGATAACAATTTACCGTGGTTAAAAAGATTATAACTGCCAAACACAGAGGTTTTTGTGCTGGAGTTGAGAGAGCCGTTGAAATGGTCGAAAAAAGCCTTTTGAAATATGGAGCTCCAGTTTATGTCCGTCATGAGATTGTTCATAATAAATTTGTTGTCAATAATTTGAGGGAAAAAGGCGTTGTATTCGTAGACTCGCTAGAAGAAATTCCTAAAAATACAAAACAACCAGTAATCTTTTCTGCGCACGGTGTTGCACAAAGAGTAATTAACAAAGCCAAAGATTATAATCTATTATTTTATGATGCCATCTGCCCATTAGTCAGTAAGATTCATAAAGAAATAATTCAATTAGAAAAAAACAAATATAAGATAATTATGATCGGCCATGAACATCACCCTGAAGTTGACGGGACAGCCGGACAACTAAAGGATATTAGCAATTTAACTTTAGTTCAAAATATTGAAGATGTTGAGAAATTATATTTCCCATCAAATCAAAAACTTGCCTACATTACACAAACAACCTTATCGGTTTTTGATACACAAAGTATTGTTGATGCTTTAGAAAAAAAATTTCCTTCAATTCTAGCTCCTAAAAAATCCGATATTTGCTATGCAACTTCAAATAGACAATTATCTGTACAAGAAATGTCTAAAAATGTTGATGCTTTTTATGTGATTGGTGCCCACAATAGTTCTAATTCAATAAGGTTAGTCGAAACTGCTAAAAGATTTGGTTGTAAACATAGTGAACTAGTTGAAAATATAAATGACTTTGATTATTCAAGTTTATCAGAATTTAATACAATAGGTTTGACAGCTAGTGCATCTGCTCCTGAAGAGCAATTAAATTTATTCATTGATCAGATAAAAAAAGTTTATGCAATCGAAGTTTTAAATTTTAAAGAGGACGAAAATATCACCTTTAAAATACCTAATTTTCTCAATTAAATTTTCTTCTATAAAAGATATCTACTAAAGTCATATGGGGAAGAGTTAATGCCGCTAATCCAATAAACAATGTCTTTATAAAAGACTCATCAAAAGAAAAACTCTTATGAAGATAGATAATTGCTAAGCTGCCACCGACCCATGTTAAGATAGTAAAAGAGATGGTAGTTATAGTTATAAATTTGTTATTTGATAGATATTTTGATGTATCTTTTAATATTGATTTAACATGCTTAAAAGTATGAATGAAACAAAAATAGATAGAAAATGCCACGAGCGGTTCTGTTAAAAATATTACCAATAAAATAATAGACATCTCTAAAATTCCCCATCTTAATTTTGTAAATTTAATTGCCAAATATGCATATCTAATCAAAAGAAAAAAGTAACAAATGTAAACAATATATAGATACTCTTGAAATTGATTAAAAGATAGATTTGATAAAAAAGTAAATATCTCAAATGTTTCGTTAGTGTGAAAAAAAATAATCCCAAATACAATATTTAAACCATGCGATAAAGAAACAGACCATTTATATTTCTTCAAGCCTAGATAGGACCAGTCACATAATCCAAAATGAACGATACTCATTAAAATGAATAAAATTAAAGCAATTACGGAAAAGTAAATCCAAAATATAATCACTGCGGTAGAAATAATTAAATATAAGAATACAAATATAAAAAAATCTTTTCTTGTCTTATACCCTAACAGTGCAGCTACAGCTCCGTCAAATGAACCATGCGGCACACCTATGAATGAAACCATGCAAAGAGCAAGTAAAGATATAAAGCTTAATTCATACATTTAAATACGAATGGTGCTTAAGGCACTTTTTATAAATTTAATTTTTGGCATTGACATAATGACCTTTAATTTTGTCGGAAAATCAGCTACACCCATCATAAATGATGCAAATTCATTGCCATTTAAAGAGTAAGCCATATTAATAAAAACCTTCTCTGTTCCAATATTATTTTTCAGATAATTCACAAATACCTTATCCATCCATTTATCAAAATATGAGTGATAAGCTTTATTAATATTTTCAAAATTTAACATTATGTTTTTTAGAAAAAAGGAAAAAGCATACCCTGTTGATATTTTGGTGGCACCACCTCTTGAACCGATATTAATATAATTTTCACTTGATTTGTTTTCAATATCATACATTGGTAACGCCCCTTTTTCTTCATCAACTATTTTATATTCAGATAAATTTAATTTTGTCTCAATGTATTCTAATATCTGTTTTTGATACCAAGCATCATCTTGGATTTCTGAAGAAAAAACTGTTGACTCAACTAACATTTTATTTTCATCTATTGGTAAACAATACATAAAATGTAATCCCATTTTTTGTTCAACGCGAAAATCCATTAAGGTCACACTATTACTATTTATCATTTGTTTAGTTTCTATTAGGTATCCAAAAAAATGCTGTTTTACTTTTTCATTTTCTAATTTCGGTGTACGAGAATCATAAATTTTCTTAGCAAAAATTTCCTCACCATTCTCTAGCTTGATTCCATAGTATTTTTTTAAATTCGTAATACTTTGAACATTGAACTCTTTAATTGATAAGTTTTCTAAACCTTTTAAGCAATAATTTTTCCAATCTTGGTATCTTATAGTGCAATAAGGTAAATCCTTAGTTTCATGTTTTATATGATTATTTGTTAAGTAAAAGTTCCAGCAAAACCATTTTTTTTGTACAAGACTATCAAAATCTTTCATCCAATCTGTCAGCCAAAATGCAAAAAAATTATTTCTTTTGCTATTATAATTTTTATCAATGCCAATTAAACTAATACTTGTTCCTTTATACTTTAATTTTGCAGTAGCAAGGGCACTGGCACCCATGCCTAAAAATGCTACATCATATATTTTCATTTTTAAAAGAGCCCCTAATTGACTTGTAGGATTTAAAAATATTTTTTAAAAATAAAAATTCAGGTATAGAAATTATTGTAATCCATAATTTTTCTAATTTGTTTAAATAAATTCTTTCAAGCTTGTAAACATAACCACCACTTTTAATCTTTTCCCCAATCCCTTTGTAAATTTTTGCTGCAAAAAATATTGCTAGTCTGGTTCTAAGAGGAATAAATTTCATACCAGAAAATCCGTTCGCATAGAATTTATCAGAGAGTTCTATTAAATTTTTAATAGACAATTCAATTAATCTTTTTTTTTGATCATCTAATTTATTATCTATCAGGTCACTTACTGAGACTTGTCCTAACCATTCTTTTGGTAGATATAACCTATTCATTTTTGCGTCCTCGTAAACATCTCTTGCAATATTTGTTAGTTGCATAGCAATTCCTAAATCAATAGCATGCTTTCTTGCTTCAGCATCTTTGGTATTAATTATTGGTAACATCATCAAACCCACTGTTCCAGCAACCTTGTATGAGTAATCTATTAATTCTTTTTCATCTGTAACTCTGACGTTCTGCTGATCGCTGATCAAACCATCTATTAGATCCTTTAAAATACCAAGGTTAATATTATTTTTTTTAAAAAAGATATTTATCTCAGAGCTTTCATTTTCTTTTATTTGATTAAATATATTTCTTATTTGAGAAGAGGTATCTAACTTCGTATTATCTGCCACATCATCTAGATATCGACATATGCTATAGAGCCTTGAAGCTGCAATTCTATTTTTTTTAGGTAAAAAAAAACTTGCCCAATAAAAACTTTTACCTTCCGATTTAATGCTATAGGTATTTGTTTTAAAGGATGTCACCTTAATGACTAACTTTGAAATCCCTAATTATAAGCTTTTCTATTACCTTTGCAGAGCACAATACGCCAGGTATTCCGGCACCTGGATGTGATCCGGCAGCTGAAAAATATAAATTTGGTATTTTTTTATCTTTGTTGTGATAACGAAACCATGCCGATTGAGAAAAAATTGGTGCCACGGAAAACCCAGCTCCGTATTTTGATCTATAATCATTTTTAAAATCCTCAGGAGTCATCCAGAATTCTGCCTCAATGTTTTCTTTTAGTCCTGGCATAATAGTTTTATCCAGTGCTTCAACTATTCTATCCTTAAGTTTCGGACCCTCTAAATTCCATTGAACATTTCCTTGAAGATTAGGAACAGGGCATAGCACATAAAAACTATCACATCCTTCTGGTGCAAAAGTATCATCTGTTGCTGTTGGACGATGAAGATAAAGTGAAAAATCCTCAGTCAAAATTTTTTTCTCAAAAATATCGTGAAGGAGATCTTTATATCTTTCAGACATCCAAATAGTGTGGTGAGCGACATCAGAGAATTTTTTCTTCGATCCAAAAAAAAGAACATAAAGGCCCATAGAGTAATGTGTAAATCTCTTAGGTTTGAGAAGGCTATCTCTGGAGTATTCTGACGGTAACATTTCACTATAAACTGTAGGGGGATCTGCATTACAAATCACAAGATCCGCAGGTATTTTTTTTCCGTTATTAAGCACCACGTTTTCTGCTTTACCATTTATAATGGATATTTGCTCTACATCGGTTTCTTTATTTATAGTAATACCCTGTCTTAACATTAAATTTTCTAACTCTCTCACAATTTTACCTGTGCCTCCCATGCAAAAGTACACCCCCCACTTTCTTTCAAGATAGTGTATTAATGCGTATATAGATGTTGTAGTGAACGGATTGCCCCCAACTAATAAAGGATGTATCGAAAATGCCTTCCGCAGATACTTATTTTTTAATTTACTATTTACCAATTGACTGACTGTTAAATAACTTTTGAGTTTTATTAATGACGGTATTTGCTTTGCCATTTCCCAAAAGGAAATAAATGGCTTATCAGATAACTTTTCGAAACCTATCTCAAAAATATCTTTTGAAGTTTTTAATAATTTGTCATAACCATCAACATCATTTTCATCAAATTTTCTTATTTCATTATTTGTATCTTCGATAGATGGTCGATAATCAAAAGTTTTTCCATTGTGAAAGTAAAATCTGTACCAAGGGTCTAAGGATTTAAAATTTAAGTAATCTTTTAAGTTTTCACCAAATAATTCAAAAAGTTCTTCAAATAAAAAGGGCGCTGTTATAACAGTTGGTCCAGCATCATGTTTATAACCATCTTTTTCGAAAACTCTTGCTCTTCCGCCAAGCATGTTAAGTCTTTCAAGCAGCGTGACATCAAAACCAAGTTTTCTGCACCTTAAGGCAGCAGCTAGTCCTCCAAAACCCCCACCAATAACTACAACTCTCTTACTCAAGATAGTTAAAGTATATGAAATTTAGACAAAAAAAAACCAGGCAAGTTAGCCTTGCCTGGTTTAAATAGGTTATAAAGCTTTATTAAGCTTTTTTGCCTGAAGATGCTACAGCAGCAGCCCAAATAACTGCGACAAAAGCAATCTTATTCACAACGTCAGCAACGTTATAGATAACGTTTAGAGTTACAGCATCAGCTCCTCCAGTTAAGTAACCGAAGAAATATCCTAATGGATAAATTGCCCAACCAACTGTAACGATCCATCTCATTGTGTTGAAAGCTGTTTGAACAGCTGCAGGACATTTGTCAGCAGCAGCTTTACCAGCTTCACCAGCAAAAATTTCATATAAAATGTATGCCCAACCAGCTAGACCTACAATGAATCCTGCCCATGCGTTAATGAAGCCAGCTTCACCAGCATAACCAGCAACAAGCATCACTAAAGTACCGATTAACAGTCTCCAGAAAATACCAGCTGACACTGCAGCAACTGCAGCAAGGATAATGTAGAATTCAATCATCTGTAATGGAACAGTGATTAACCAGTCAACATATCTATAAACAGTAGGTGTATCACCTGTTGTTACCCATACTTCTCTCATATAGAAGTAGTGTACTGCGGCAACTAGACAAACAAGACCACCAAGTGCAAGAGATGTCTTCCACTTACCTGATACATTGTTAGTTTCTAGGAAAAAGAATGCAGTAGCGGCAACCATACACATTGAGATAACCCAAAAAGATATCCCAACAAAGTCGTCTGGCGCTAAGCCAACGCTTGCAGAAGCTATTCCTGGCAGTGCTACTAGAGCAGCTGTTGGTATAGCCATAGATTTTAAAAACTTAATCATTGAGTACTCCTTTTCTTAAGTTCTAAAACTTATAACAGAATCCTAAATGTAAGGATTTGTTAATTTCAGGGGATTATAGGTATAAATTGCAAAAAAAAAATACCTAATATGACTTTTATTAATATATTTTGGGAGTATAGTGGGTAAAAAAATGGCTATTTTTCAAGATAGTGTACTGTTTAATGGGTTTTTATTCTTTTTATCCACACTATTGCTATGGATAATACTGAAATTCAATAAAAGCTACATAAATAACAAAAAAACTAAGAAAATCATTAATTTCTTTGTTTACCTTGTGTTTATAGGTGTAATTATATTCATTTTCGATAATCACACCTCTCATTACTTGGATAACTTGTAATTAAATGAAAATAAGTGAAAACTTTGAGAAAAAGCAAATTAAATCATTTTCTCTGAATTTTGATAAAAAGCTTATTAGACACATACAAGAATTAAAGTCACCCGATAAACGAATTAAGAAGGCAATGATTTATTTTGCCAAAACTGGTGGAAAGAGGATTAGACCGTTCTTGCTTTGTCGAATGGGTTTATATTTAAATATTAAGCCGAAAATATTAGATGACTTTGCCCTTTCGATAGAATGTGTTCACCTGCACTCACTAATCCACGATGATTTACCGTCTATGGATAACGATGACTATAGAAGGGGTAAATTAACTGTGCATAAAAAATTTGATGAGGCAACTGCTGTCTTAGCTGGAGATATGTTTCAAGTTTTATCAGTAAAAACGCTAGCTGAGTCAAAAAATCTCTCTGATAATCAGAAAATCAAATCAATACAGATGCTTTCAAAAGCTAACGGTTTGGAGGGTTTGATTGCTGGACAATCAATGGATATCTACATGAAAAAAAATTCAACAATAAAGGATATAGAGACAATGCATCTTTTAAAAACAGGTGCATTATTCAGTTTATGTTTCAATCTTCTTCTAACAGTAAAAAAATTAAATTTAAATAAAAAAAGAGAGCTAAAAAAAATTGGAGATACAATTGGAAAAATTTTTCAAGTTACTGATGATATGCTTGATAGATGGGGCAATGAGAAAAAAGTTGGAAAGAAAATTAAAAAAGACTCACAAAAAGCAAATATTGCATATAAGCTTAATCGCACTGAATGTATTAAGTATTTAAAACTGATTCAAGATAGAAATTACAAAGCAATGCAAAATTTCTTTAATAAAAAGAGGGAACCCTTGCTATATATGTCGAGTCTTGTTAATTTTATCGTTAATCGTATTAAATGAATAATCATTTTTATAAATATGAAATAACACATAGCCAATGACAATAAATGAAAATGATTTAACGAATGCTCGTACTGCTTGGGGAGAGAGCATGATTGCAATTTCACAGGCTTATGAAAAAAAAGGTATTGATCAAGCTACTTTAGTTGCAAACGAAATGTTAGATAATCTTTATGGGTTTGAGTTAGGATCAGTATTATTTAAACCAACTCTTAGTGGCGGTAATCAAACATTTCGATTAGACAAAGAGGGAGCACTTTCATACTTTGTTGGAAATAACCCAAAGTACCCAACAGATAGTGGTTTTGGAATTAAAGATTGGCTCGAAGTCAAATCAGAAACATCATCTGTGTTTATTGATCAAAATGTAGCAATGTGGATGGGTTGGGTAACTTTGATAAACAAAGAAGGAACCGCTGTCAAAGTTGATAAGAGCTGGGGATATAAAAAAACTGAAAACGATATATTAAAAATAGTTTTGCATCACTCTTCACTTCCTTATAAAGCTTGAGTAACTATTTAATTTTAGAAAATTCGAAATTCATTTAACTTTTGTACATAGAGTAAGTTTTTTTAAATTCTTTAATTTAAATTTAATTATCGATAACTTTTACTATGTGTTCTATTGGTTTCCCCTTAATAGTAAACTGATCATGGAGGTAGGAATGAATTGTAATTTTGATAAAGTTTTCTTTAAGATTAAAAAAACGTTGAGGTATGTGTACCCAGTCAGAATAAATTCTTGTGATTCTTATATCATTTATAAAAAGCTGTAAATATCCAGAGTTTGAAATATTTTCACCTCCAATTTCTGAAGGGTTTAGATTAAAATTTTTTAAATCTATAAAAATATTGTAACCATCAATTTTATCTTTGATGACTGTTAAATTAATTGAAGGGTAAGGCTTATCAGCATCTATCTGATTTCCTGGATGATGAGCAAAACAATTTATTGAGAAAAATAAAATAAATATCCCATACTTAAATTTCATAATTAAGAATTATATTATTTGTTATTAAACAATTATCTATTTTAAATATCAGTACACAAATCTTTTGAGTATGTTTCGATAAACAAATTCTTTTTATAATTGTAAATCGTAATGTTTATTATTGTTTCATCTACAGATCTATTTTGTATAAAGATTCTACAATTATCAATGTTATATCTGTGGAATTCATAAACACTCTCAATTTTTGAAAAATCAACTTTTCCATATTTTAAAATTAAATCATTTAGCGATCTATTTAAAAATAGTTCTACACCTTTGAAATGCTCAACAATTTCATCACTTTCCTCAACAGTTTCCTCAACTTCAGGGGTATATATAATTTTAGGTACAGGCTCTGGTTTTATTACTTTCTCTTCTACATCAGTTGTTTCACAGCCTGTTGCTATAATCAGAAAAGAAATAAAAATAAAATATTTAGATAATTTAACTAAATTCATCAAACTCTTAAATCAATAAGAACACAAATTGCTCATGCAATTTCTATATTAAAAACACGATAAGACAATCAAAACAAATCTCCAACATACTTTTTTCATCTAAATATTTAGTTTATAATCATCTTTGTGAGAATTAAATACGAGCAACCATCTGTTTGCCATCAATCATATAAAAGTGTTCTAGGTCAAAGGCCAATTTGGGATTGGAGGCACGATAAGCTGTTATGGGTGGATATTTATGAAAATAAAATAATTGAAACTGATCAAGATAATAACGAAGAACGACAATATTCAGTACAAGACGGTGTCACCAATATTCTTTTACAAGACAATAAAAATTATATCATGAGTTCATACGATTCTCTTTATTCAATTCATCCCTCATTATCTAAAAAACAGCTTCTAACAAAGATCAATTTTGATAGTCCAAATAATAGGATTAATGATGCAGACATAGATTTAAATGGACAAATTTGGATATCAACAATGGATATTCAACAAAAGTCTCAGACTGGAAAAGTTATATGTCATGACTCCAATTTAAAACCAATATACTCAGATAACTCTTATATTATTTCAAATGGACCAGTTTTTGACTATGAGAGAAATGTAGGTTATGTAACTGACTCTATAAAAAGAATTATTTATATTTTTTCTATCAATGATTTGTCAGGCAATGGAATAAATAAAAAAGTTTTTCTTTCAATGAACAAAATCGATGGAAACCCAGATGGAATGACAGTTGATAAAAATGGTAACTTATGGGTAGCAATGTGGGGAAGTGGCAAAGTTTGTTGTTTTGATAAAAAAGGTTCACTTAAATTAATTTTACAACTTCCTGTTTCAAAAGTAACAAGTTGCACTTTTGGTGGGAAAAATCTCAATGAGCTTTTTATTACAACTGCATCTGTTGGTCTCAACGACATTGAAGCAGAAAGACAACCGCATGCAGGAAAACTGTTTAAGTTTGTTACCCAAGAACAAGGTTATGCTTCAAATTGTTATAGATCTGAAAATATCCCCGATTTGTATCATTAAGTATGAAATTTAATCAATCTCAGATTAGCGAAATAATTCAAATGGCTTGGGACGATCAAACAGATTTTAGTCATATCAAAAAAATTTATGAAATTGATGAGGGTGATGTTAAAAAAATTATGAAAAAAAATATTAAACAAAAAAGCTATGAAATTTGGAGAAAGAGAATTCACCAAAGAAGTGCCCAAAAGACACAACTAAAAGGAAAAGATTATGTCTAAAGCATTATTTGGTGCAGGATGTTTTTGGGGGCCTGAAAAAAAATTTTCTGAGATCAAAGGTGTGATTGAAACCCAAGTAGGCTACTCTCAAGGCTTAACTGATAAAACTTCTTACGAAGAAGTTTGCAAAGGTAATACAAACCATGTTGAAGTCGTTTTCTTAAAATTTGATGAAAATCTCGTTTCATATACCAGCCTTGTGGAGTTTTTTTATCAAATTCATGATCCGACAACTTTAAATCAACAAGGCCCAGATCGAGGATCTCAATACCGATCATTGATAGGCTATTATGACGAAACTCAATGTGAAATAGCAAAGCAGATCACAGACAAATTGAACGAAAGCCAATTCAATCAAAAAATTACTACGATTATAGAACCCGTAAAGAATTACTGTCCCGCAGAGGATTATCATCAAAAGTATATGGAAAAAAAATACTCTTTTTTAAATTTTTAATTTTTAAATCGGAGAGTAGGGATAAATTATTTTTGGGAATTTATAATAAGATTTTTTCTTATAATGCTTTTTAATAAAATAATTTGACTTCAATTTTGTTGGCGAAATAATTTTATTTTTAATAAAGGCAAATTCAGAAATTTTTTTTAGTTTTTCTAATCCGTTTCCTATTAAAAAATAGTTTTGACTCAATATATCCTCAAGGTCTGAGTCAATTTTTAAAGTTTTTGTCTTTCCAATTAACTTGCCTGATGTATCAATCTTTTGAATAGCTAAATCTTTTCTATTTGTGTCAATCACACACAAGACATTTTTAGTAAGTTTTTTGTTAACACCTAAAAAGAAATGCTCAAAGATAGAATAACCCACAATTTCTACTTTATGATCTATAAAAAAGCCTTTCATAAGTGAGTGACAATTTCTTATTGCTGTAAAGCGTGCTGGTCCATAATTTAGATGCAATTTTTTGATATGATCAGCCTTTATTTTTGTTTTAGTTACTAAGTTTTGTAGTAATTCCGATAATATTTTTTCATGTCCATACTCACTTTTTACAGTTTTATCCCAAATGATTTTTTCATTTTTAAATAAAGTAATTGAACAGTATGATAAAGAGCTATCGATGCCGATTTCAAAATTTTTTACTTTACTGATCATTTTTGTGTCAAATTTTACTTTTCCAATTAGTACATCCTATGCAACAAGTGTGAATGATACAATTCCAAATAATATTCTAATGTATCATCGATTTGGTGAAAATAAGTATCCCTCAACAAATATACGAGAAGAGCAATTAGTAAGTCATCTAGAATATTTAAAGGATCAGGGGTTTAATTTTATTTTAGCTAGAGATCTTTTGTTTGAAGATAAATTACAAAAAAAAACTATTTCAATAACTGTAGATGATGCTTATTTATCATTTTTTGAGGTGGGATTACCTATTTTTGAAAAGTATGAGATACCAGTCACTCTTTTTTTAAATACAGAAAACGTTGGTGGACAAAATTATATGAATTGGACTCAGCTTAAAAGTGTACTAAGTCGTGGTGTAGATATTCAAAATCACACACACTCTCATTCAAGTTTATCTAGTCTTAGTGAAATTGAAATTGTAAATGAAATAGAAAAATCTCAGGATCTTATTTTTGAAAATTTAAATATTACTCCAAATTTATTTGCTTATCCTTTTGGTGAAAATAGCTCTATGGCTCAAAAAGTAGTTTCTCAGTATTTTGATGCAGCATTTGGACAACATTCAGGTGCCTTTTCAATTAATCAAAAATATTTTATTCCAAGATTCCCCTTAAATGAGAATTACGGATCTATTAATCGAATAAAAGATGCATCAAGTGTTTTACCTTTTAATAATGTGCTTATTGAACCTAGTAACCCTTATCAAAGTGAGCCTATCAGTAGATATGCTTTAGATTTTAACGAGGACTCCTCCAACATAAATTGTTTTATAAGTGATTTTCAAGGATCATTTAATCCAACAATTACAAATCTTAATAATAAGTTATTAGTTGAACTTAATCGTTTACCTGTAAAAGGTAGACTAAGATTTAATTGCACTAAAGTTAATAATGGTATTTTCTGGTTTGGTTATCAGTATTTAGTTAATTAAATTTAAATCGATCAAATTCTTGAAGATTATTTGAAGCAATGATCAGCTCTAATTTATCGACATATTTATCGCCGATTTCAGCATAGGCTGCTAAATATTTCACTTTCATACTAATAGGGTCAGTGTATTTTATGCGCTCATCAATTCGTCTAATGACACGAAAATTATAATAAGCTTGATGAGTATTGATGTTAAACATATACGCTTCAACACTCTCTGATAAATTTTTAAATTTTAAAACTGCGTGAGATTTATCCTCATCCCTGTCTTGAGGAATGATTCCTTTGTCTTCACTTGTAGTCCACTGACCATAAAGAGCATTACCCTCAGTTGCAAATCTAGACTGTCCCCAACCACTTTCAATAATTGCTTGTCCAAGAGCTAGTGACACTGGAATAATATTAATACGTTGTTTAAGTTTTCTAAAAAGTTTTGTGTTAATTTCGCTATAATCTAATTTATATTTTTTTGATAACCTAATAATCTCGTCAGTTTCGTTTTTATTTAATTCTTTTCTAGCAAATTTTTTTTCTATATTAATTACCATTCTTCGTTCTTGCATAATTGAGTTATTCGAATTGTAAATCAAAGGAAGTGTTACGAGGTAAAATAGTTTTTTCTTTGTTGGAACATCTTGTATTTCTGAAAAATCTTCAGGTAATTCTGATATTATAGGTAGATGACCAATATTTTCTTGCGTTAAAATTTCAGGAATAAAATTGTTTTTTTTATAATATTTATTTAAATCAACCCAATTATGAAATTCTCCTGCATTAAGAGATGAATTTAATAAAAATCCAAAAAAAAAAAGTAAAAGACTAGACTTCAACGGGTCGTACTTCACGGACTTCAGGAATGTAATGCTTTAGCATATTCTCAATTCCCATTTTTAAAGTTGCCGTTGAACTCGGACATCCCTGACAGGCCCCTTGCATTTGTAGAAATACAATTCCCTCATTATATTTGTCAAATATGATATCTCCACCGTCCATAGCAACAGCTGGTCTCACTTTACTATCTAGAAGTTCTTTGATCTTTTTTACAACATCACTATCGTTCTCATCAATTGTATGTCCAGTTGATGCAGATTGCTCTGAGATAATAGGTTTGTTCATTGTAAAGTGCTCAATGATACAACCCAAAATTGCAGGTTTCATAAGCGTCCAATCATTATCTTTGCCTTTGGTTATAGTGATAAAGTCAGACCCAAAAAAAACACCCTCAACACCTTTAATATTGAACAAGTTCATTGCCAAAGGTGAATTTGAGGCAGACTCTTGGTTTTGATAGAACATAGTTCCGTCTTTCATAACCTCTTTACCTGGCAAAAACTTTAAGGTTGCAGGGTTTGGCGTTGGTTCAGTTTGTACGAACATTGCTAATAATATGTCTATAAAATTAGAAATTTCAAGCCAAAGTGTCTATCTAAAACCGACTATCTTATAGACTTCTTTGAGAATAGGGCCTGCAATTGTGGATGCTTTTTCACTGCCCATATCTAGGACTTTATTTAATTCATCTTTATTATTGAGAAGATTTAATATCTCGGTTCTAATTGGTCCTATGACTTGAATTAATTTGTCTGCAAGGTCATTTTTTAATTTTGAATATTCTTTGCCAGCATAACTTACCAGAGTTTTTTCAATACTTTCGTTTGAACAAGCAGACAAAATATTGATTAAATTTAAGCATTCAGGTTTATTTTGTAATTGATTCTTGTCATCAGGAATAAGGTCTGAGTCAGACTTTGCCTTTTTTATTTTAGAACTTACATCATCATCACTATCAGTTAATAAGATTCTAGAAAATTCAGATGCATCAGATTTTGACATCTTTTTAGTTCCATCTCGAAGGCTCATTACTCTTGTCGCATTTCCATAAATAAGTGGTTCTGGCAGCGGAAAGAAGTCTACTTTAAAATCATTATTAAATTTTTGTGCAATGTCTCTTGATAATTCTAAATGTTGTTTTTGATCATCACCCACGGGAACATGCGTTGCAAGGTAAGCAAGAATATCTGCAGCCATTAAGTTTGGGTAAACCATTAAGCCAACACTTACGTTTTCTTTATTCTTTCCAGCTTTATCTTTAAATTGTGTCATTCTATTAAGCCAACCAATACGACTGACACAATTAAATACCCAAGCAAGTTGAGAGTGTTCTGCTACACTTGATTGTTGAAATATAATTTGTTTTTTATAGTCCACTCCTGCTGCAATAAATGATGCTAGAACCTCAAGTGTGTTTGAGCGAAGCTCAGCTGGATTTTGCTCAACAGTAATAGCGTGTTGATCTACAACACAATAAATACATTCAAATTCTTTTTGAAGCTCTACAAAGTTTTTTATCGCACCAAGATAGTTACCTAAATGCAGGGTTCCTGTTGGTTGAACACCAGAAAAAACTCTTTTTTGGAAACTGCTCATATTCAAATACTATTAAAATTGATATCAGAATTATCTAATAATATCGAGGGACTAAAATTGACTAACATAAAAAACCTAAAAAATAGACATCAAATCCTTTTCAATTGATTTGAGTAATTTTTCATCTTTGATTTTTTGGTTATTGCTATTCGTTAATTGAAAAATATCGAAAACCTTTTCCCCGTATGTGGAAATTTTTGCTGATTGGACACTTATTTGTTTGTCATGAAAAACTCCTAAAATATCCATTAATAATCCAGGCCTATCGCCAGATAATATTTGAAAAGTAGTGACTTGCTTACTCATATCGTTATCAATTGTAATTTGAGGATTTACAGTAAGTTTTTGTAGACCTTTGGTAAATGACCGTAAGGGTTTAAAATCTTTTTGATCAAGAGCACTCATTACATGTTTAGCTATTTTTTTTTGTTCGCTTAAATCTAAAACACCTTTATTCAAAAAATTGGTTACCCAAAACACATCAATTACTTGATTGTTATTTAAAGATATTATTCTAGAACTAAGAATATTCGATTGAGAGTGTGTAAACCCCGAAACAATATCTTTTAAAATTCCTGGTCTATTTTTACTTGTGACAACAACAGCACTATATTCTTTATTTTCATAATTAAGAAAATTTACAGAGTTAATAACCTTTGCTTTTTTATTTCTTTGGTAAATTTTAAAGATATCGACGATCATTCTTGACGAAAAAGCCTCCCAGAATTGATTTGGAAACTCATTTATCGAATTTTTTATAAACTTTTTTAAATTAACATCAGATTTTTGTAATACTGATCTCTTCAAAGATTCTTGAACAGAAGTAGAATAAGTTTTTGTATCTAGGCCTCTTTGCAGAAAATCTCTTGCATTATAAAATAAACTTCTAAGCAGGCTTATTCTCCATTCGTTTAGAACGTTTGGTCCGACAGAGGCAATGTCACATAAGGTAAAAAGAAACAATGAGTTTATTTTTTCTTCTGTGTTTGCAATAGATGTAAATTTAGCAATTGCCCCAGGACTTTGAGTGTCATTTTTAAAAGCTGTATCGCTCATTGCTAAATGGTTTTCAACTAACCACAATGTCAATTCTTTCACTTCTTCTGATACAGGAAGTCTTTTTAGGATCTTGTTGGTTAACTCTGTTCCATAAACAGAATGATTTTTTGGCCCCTTCTTTCCAATGTCATGAAATAGTAAAGCAATGTGAAGGGCTTCTCTTGAGGATAGCCTGCTATATATTTCATTATAAAAGGATTTTTGTCTTAGCTCATTTAGGTTGTGCAGTGTTAATAATAAGTGTTCGTCGGTGGTGTAGTGATGATAAATATCAAACTGCACTTGTCCCCAAACTCTGCCAAACTCAGGAAATATTTCGCTAAATAGCTGGGTATCATTAAAATCATGAAGGGCTTGTATAGGATTTTTTTTGGAGACAACAATATTTAAAAATGATTGGAGGTGCTGTTTATTTGTGGTTTTTTTTAAAACTTTTCTTTTTTCCTCGACGGTCTTTAAAAAGCGAGGATGAATGAGTAAATTATGTTCCAAGGATTTTTCAAAGACGTTTGCCCATTTTAGTTGAAGGTTTTTAGCGGTATTATTTTTTAAATTCAGAAAACCTTTTTCAATTATAAATTCTTTTTCTAATGATTTAGTTTTAGTGGGTTTTCTTTTATAAATTGTTTTGATTATTAAATCCTCTGGAAGCTTTGAATAAAAGGCTCTTAAGAGAGAATTAATCTTTGCAACATTCACAAACAAATCTTTCATAAAAATCTCCACTCCTTTTTCCTTCTTTTTATCTTTGTAAGAGAGTTTTTTTGAAACTTTTAATTGATTTTCGATAGATAGAACATCACCTTTGCTTTCGTTAAATAAATGAATAAATGCTCGAATGGTTAAGAGAAATTTCCAAGCATTCTTTAATTCTTTAATTTCCTCTTTGGTATAGATATTAACAGACGTTAAGTCTTCTAATTTATAAATGTTAAACATAAAGATCGATACCCACAGTATGGTATGAATATCTCTAAGACCCCCAATACCCTCTTTGATATTCGGCTCTAAATTACTTTTAATTCCTATTCGATAGTCATGTCTTTCAACCAACTCTATAAGCTTTAATTCGCTGAGCTTTAGGGGATTTTGTTTTCCAATTAAAATCTTAATGGACCGAACAAACTCACCGTATTGAATTTCATCACCAATGATAAATCGACTCTCAACAAATTTTGTAATTGTTTTTATATCTTTCTTAGAGTCGATTAATGCCTGTTTAATTGTTAAGAAAGATATTCCAACTTCTAATCCAATATCCCACAGTGTATTATTTAATTGAGTAATAAAATCTCTTATATTTTTATTAGATTTTTTATAAATAAATAGTAAGTCAACATCACTTTTTGGTGACAAGTCATGTCTGCCGTACCCACCTACAGCGATTAAAGAGAAATCTTCTATTGGATAAATATTATAAATTCCTTTAACTATTTCTTTTACAACTGTATCCACAAGATCTGTATGATTTTTATTAAAATAGAAGCCATCATTAGTTGATGCTAATTTTTGAAATAATTTAACCTTATTTGATTGATACTTCTTTTTTATTTGAGAGATATCTTTCATTAATAAAACTTTAACATTGTATATATGTAATGGTCTCAAGAATCAATTTATGTCATCAATAACTGTTTCAGACGTAATTAGTACTATTCTTCGAGGGCTGAGAGATGTTTATTTTTTGATTAGCTTATATGAATCTACCTCATCAAATAAAAAAAAAATAATCTGTTACCCTAGAAGGCCTTTGAATCCACTTTATACTTTAGCTAAAGTTAGATGGGGCTTGCCAGTTAGGTTTACGTCCTCCCCAGAACTAGCTGACATAGAATTATATTTTTATGACAAAACTAATAGTAACTACCAAGTCTCTGGAAATCCAAAAAAAATAGTAATAAATAAAAATTGCACTGACATCAGTAAATCTAATGTTGATAAAGTTTTCTTAGAGATTTTTGGTTATTCTCTGAGCTTAGATCCAAAAAACTTTCATGGTTCAATTTTAGAAAAATCAGAGCAAAATGCAAAACATGACGGGAAGATTATAAATAGTTCTTCGTTAGGATTTAAAATTTATAAAAATAAGGTTTACCAAAAATTAATTAATAATATTTATAACGAATTTGCTATCGATTATAGGGTCGTATGGGTTAAAGATGAAATTGTATTAGCTTACGTGAAATTTGCTCAAAAAGAATATCGCTTTAAATCTAAAACTGTTTATTCAAAAATAGTCTCAATTTGTTCTTTATTTGAAAATGAAGAGATTAGTTTAATAAATGAATTTTGTAAAAAATTTAAACTAGATTTTGGGGAGTTAGACATTTTAAGAGATAGGGATACGAAAAAAATTTACATTGTTGATGTCAATAAAACTGCTTGGGGTCCGCCAGATAAGATTTCACTTGAGGATGGAAAAAAAGCTATTGCACTTATTAATGACAAGTTTAGAAAAAGCTATTTAATCTAACCCTCCCTATTAATTTAGAGAGGGTAAAATAAATATTACTAATCAATTATAACTTCGTAAATAGCAGTTGAACCCGAAAGTTCATAGGCTCCAATCAATAAAGGAGTTCCTTTTCTGACATGATAAAGTGGAGGTGTCTTGTCGGCAGGTATAAAAACTAATGATTCAGGAGATATGTCACCACCAGTTTGTTTTGTACCATCTCCAAAAAAGTTTCTACCATTAAAATATCCAAGAAATTTTGGTTTTACCATACCAGTAATATCGTACATCATGATACCGCCCTGTCTTTCAAGACCTACAAAAGCTATTGTTCTTCCATCAATTTCTCCAACTGTAAGAGCCTCTGGCTCTGCACCTTTATCGTCACTTCTGTCATCAAAAGATCCCGCATCCTCATTCCAGTTAAAAAAACCTGAAAACGCTGTTCTAACAGCAATATCATTACCGCTATCATAAATAATTTGTCCGGTATTACCGTCTAAAATTGAAAAAGATCTTCCGCCGTAGGTATAGATTTCTTCATAAAAACCGTCACCATCAGCATCTCCCATAGTAGTAGTTGTTTTTAACCTACCGAGATTTGATTTTTTTTGTAGCTCTGAGGCATTAGGAAAGACTGAAGGGTCTAAAGTTAAATCAGCGACCCTTACCTCTTCTGAGAATCCATCGTAATCTTTTGCATCTCCCTCATTAGCCATTAAAACATAATCATACATTTCACCATTAATCTCTTTACTGACAACTACCATGGTGTCTGGTTGATACATTCCTTTAACCGGCCAAGGCTGTATATTAACTCTGTTATCCTTATTCGAAGCATCAAGAGCGGACTGAGACCAATCTTTATAGCCTAAACCAAAGTAATCAGTAACTATGCCCAAACTAATATCTATCTTTGCAATAACGTTATTTTCTTGAAGAGCTACATAAGCTCTTTTAGAGTCACCGCTAACTGCTATAAACTCTGGTTCAGCATCATACAAAAAAGATGATCCAGGTTTTACAATTCTGCCACCCTCTGGAGCCCCATTGTAATAAAAGTTTATATTTCTGATTTTATCTTCACTAGGGCCAACAAACCATTTGTTTAAATCAATAATTGAAACAGATCCTTTGGGATCAACAGTGTAGTCATCATTTGGCTCACCCTCATTGGCGACCAATGCATATTTCCCATCCGGAGTAAATACAACATTATCAGGCAGCGCACCTACTGAGTACCCAAAAGCCAATTTTAATGTATTAAGATTATAGAACAAAACAGCACCATTGTCTTGTTTGTCTTCTGCCTCGATTGCTAAAGCAAGCAAACCTGCTTGTTCTGAAACAGCAACACTGTTTATTCCACCAACACCTGCTCTTGGTTTGATTGAAATTAATTTTTCTGTATATGGTAATCTTGTAATATCTAAAACATCTATAGATTTTGTTAGATTGTTTGTTACAAATATTCTGTTTCTTTGAGAGTCGTAAGCTAAAATTTCTGATCCACCTTCGTCCCATGAAAAAGTTGAATAGCCTGAGATTTTATTAAGTTCCAATGCATTTACATTGAAAAAAACAAAGCTTAAAAGCATTGATAATAATAATTTCATTATTTTTTCTCCAAATACCAAAGAATATTAGATTTATTGATTATGTAATTTTAATTAAAAAAATATTAATCTAATATTAAAATTTTCTAATTAGGTTATAAAGCTGTTCAGTTTTGCCTGATTTTGGTACTTTTTGAATAGACGAAACCTTTTTTTGCTCTGCCAATGTTAAAGATTTAAGATCAAGCTGTTTTAATAAAAAAGAAGAACCCTTAGTTATAGAGTATAAAAAATTTAATACACACCCAATCTGATAAGCTAACTTTTTTTCGTCACTTGATAAATAAGATAAATAGGTACTTAATTCTTTTTCAATAACCCTTTGGTCTAAGATATTTTTCGTGTGCCTTAAATACACTAAATATGCAATAAATACTTTTTCTGATTGTTCTATTCCTACTAGAGGACTATTTAATATTAGGTTGAATGCATAAGAAGCTCTAATTTTGGCTGTTTGCTCCCATCCCAAATCTGAAATAATGCATGAGAGTTTTATTACTCTCAGTTGGTTAGGGGACATTTTTAAATTTATAAATTTTAAATAAACATTTTTAATCCAAGCAAAAGTCTTTTTATTAAATATTAAAAAACGACATCTACTTTTAGCTATTAATTCTAAAGAAATTTCAGTTGGATCTAAAAGCCTTTGCTTTTTGGGAAGATTTTCGTAAATGAAACCCTCTCTAATCCCGTATCTTGGATAAATAAACTGCTCGCAGTTTGATAATTTTAACACCTTGTCCAATACTTCTATTGCAATATGAATATGTTTTATTCTGTCGACAGAAATTTTCGGAATTTTTTGTAGGTCGTCAATCCCAATTTTTTGTAATTCTGATTTTAATTCATAAAAATTTTTCCGAGAGATACTCAAGTTGTGTATTTCATTAAAGGGCAATTTATTAAAATAAATATAACATCTTGCAATTGTCCTAAATGCTCCACCAATTAAATAGAAGATTTTTTGATTTTTATGTTTTGAATTTATTTCTTTGTTAATTTTTTTATGCTCTTTATGTTCTTTAGTGAAGTTTAATATACCCAAAGGAAAAGAAGATATATTTTTAATTTTATGTGGTGTTATTTGTGCTAATTCAAGACTGCCACCTCCCATATCAATAATGGTCCCATTGGCCCTAGGTATTGCAGAACGAACGCCTAGTGTGGCATAGGAGGCCTCTTGTCTTCCAGATAAAGTTAAAACTTTTCCCTTAAAAACTTTTTGTATCTTATTTGTAATTTGTTTTTTGTTAGAAGCATTTCGAATTGCTGCAGTACACAAAGCGACAGAGTGGTTAGGTTTTATTTCTTCAATTATTGAGTTAAAAAAAATTATTGAGTTGATACATTTTTTTTCAGCCTCTTTGCTGATCAATTTTGTTTTTGGAAGGTATTCACCTAACCCACAAAAAAATTTTTTATTATAGAGCACATCAGGGCTTCTCATATTGCCCCTAAATACACACAATCTTACTGAATTTGACCCTATATCTATTACTGCAATAGAATCTTTTTTATTAAGCATATTATATTGCATATATTTAACAGATGATTGAAAAAAAACTATTTTTATTACGTCACGCTAAATCCTCTTGGAAAAATTTAGAATTAGACGATCATGAAAGACCATTATCTGAGAGGGGGATTTTTAGTTGCAAAGTAATGGCAACGCATATTTTTAAAAAACTAAATTTTAAAGATATCTCAATTTTTTCATCGAATTCAAAAAGAACACAAGAGACTTGCAAAAAAATATTTAAAAACTCAATTAAAGTTAATTTTGAAAGTAAACTATATACTTTCAACTTTAACGATTTAATTAAATGGATAAAAAAAATTAAAATTAACAAAAATTTAATGATAGTAGGTCACAATCCAGCTTTGATTGATTTAATTAACTATATTGCAAAAGATAAAATAATAAAATTTCCAACATGTGCATTTTGCGAGATTAATCTATATATTAATTCCTGGAGTGAGATAAAAAAAAATACTGGTGAAATTAAAGAACTACAATTAGTAAAAAGACTTAAAAGTTATAATTACAAGAATGAATAAGTATTTTAATAGAGAAATATCCTGGCTAAAATTTAATGAGAGAGTAAATGAATTATCCTATGATAAAAACGTCCCAATTTTAGAACGACTAAATTTTATAAGTATTGCTGCATCAAACTTAGATGAATTTTTTTCAGTAAGAGTGGCTGGATTAATTGAACAGTTAAAACTCACTCCTAATAAAAAAAGTTTTGATGGAATGAAGATTGAGGATCAAATTAAAATTGTTGACTCATTAACAAGAGGTTTGATTAAAAGGCAAAATGAATCGTATGGTCAAATTGAAAAAGAATTAAAAAAAAATAAAATCTATATTTTAAGAGATAAGTTTTTAAAAAAACATTTGTCCCACATAAAAAATTATTATTTGAATGAAATTATCTCGATTCTGACACCAATTACAGTTGATAGCACACACCCTTTGCCCTTTATACCAAATTTAAGTTTGTGCCTTATCGCTAAAATTAAAAATAAAAAATCAAAAAAAGAATTTATCTCAGTTATGAGAGTATCAGATTTAAAACAACGCTTTCTTAAAATTATTGATAAACAGGGTATTTATTTTTATCCCGTAGAGTCAATAATTAACAATTATGTTGGGGATATATTCCATGATTTTGATGTTATTGATACAAATCTATTTCGCGTAATAAGGGACAGTGATTTAGAGGTTTTGGAGGAGGCAGACGATCTTATCAGAGAGTTTAAAAAACTTGTCAGGGAAAGAAAAAGAGGACAGGTAATCAGATTAGATGTTCAAAAAAGTCTTAATAATAATTTTAAATCATTCATCATTAACGAGTTGAATGTATCTGAAAATGAAATTTTTGAATACGAAGATCTACTGGGGTTCGACCAATTATCAGAAGTCTTTGGAAATATAAAAAACAAGAATTTAAATTATAAAAAATTTAAACCTCGTTTCCCACAGCGAATAAATGATTTTGGCGGTGATTGTTTTGCAGCAATCAAAAAAAAGGATTTAGTTGTACACCACCCTTTTGAGTCTTTTAATGTTGTTGTTAGTTTTTTAGATCAAGCATCAAACGACAAAAACGTTGTGGCAATTAAGCAAACTTTGTATCGTACTAGCGATCAATCGCCAATCATTGATGCACTCATTCGTGCTGCTGATGTTGGTAAATCTGTAACAGCAGTTGTTGAGTTAAAAGCAAGGTTTGATGAAGAAAAAAATCTACAGTGGGCATCAAATTTGGAAAAAGCTGGAGTTCAAGTAGTGTATGGTTTTTTAAATCTAAAAATTCATGCAAAAGTTTCCTTAGTTACTAGAAGAGAAAAAAAAAATTTAGTCCATTACGTTCACTATGGTACTGGTAACTATCATCCTCAAACAGCAAAGGTTTATACAGATCTATCATTTTTTACTTGTAATAAAGATCTAGCATCTGATGCTATAAAATTATTCCATTATATGAGTAGTTACAACATGGCAAAAGATTTTAAACGAATATCTTTCTCTCCATATAACTTAAGACAAAAACTATACGAACATATTGACTACGAAATAGGTTTATCAAAAATTAAAAAGCCAGCTAACATATGGATCAAGATGAATAATTTAGTTGATCAAGAAATAATTAACAAACTTTACGAAGCATCTAAAGCAGGAGTGAAAATTACTTGTTTAATTAGAGGTATCTGCTGCTTAGTCCCTGGCATTAAAGGAATGTCAGAAAATATAGAGGTCAAAAGTATAGTTGGAAGATTTTTAGAGCATTCGCGTGTAGTTTGTTTTGGAAAAGGCAATAAGCTGCCTAGTAAAAAAGCAAAAATTTATATTTCATCTGCTGACTGGATGACTAGAAATTTTGACAGACGCGTGGAAACATTAGTTCCTATCGATAACAAAACTGTTCACGAACAAATTTTATATCAAATTATGTACATGGCAATTAATGACAATCAAAATACTTGGATACTCGACTCAGATGGAGATTATCAAAAAATAAACTCTAAATTAAAAATAGACTCACATAAATATTTTATGACCAACCCTAGTCTCTCAGGGAGAGGCACTGCTGCCAAAAAGGTCTATAAAAAAATAGAAAAACAATAAAATGTTATTTGTATTTTCTATTGCTGTTCTCTCATTAAACTTATTTTTGTTTTTTAGTACTTCAATTAATATTTTTTTAATATCAATTATTTCTCAGAGTTTAGTTTATTTCATTTCTTATTATTTCTTTGAGAGCTATCTTGAAAAAAAAACTTTTGACCTAAGAAAATCTGACAATATGTTATTTACAAAAGTCCGAAATATTTTAGAAGAGACTCTTTTAGACAAAGAAAGACGCATCGAAGTTGGTGACAAACAAAGTTTGGAGTATCAAGACATTCTTAACTCCTTAGACCTCTCAATAGTTATTATAGATTACGATTATAATATCATATTCGTTAATAATATTTTCAAAGAGACATTTAATTTAGAAAATGCAGATAACCTTAAAATAGGTTTAAGAGACTTATCTTTGTCTGAAAATCTAAGTAACGCACTTAAAACTAAATCAAAAAAAAATTTTGAGTGGAACAGATTAATACCAAATGACCGATATTACGACGTTACAGGATTTCCAATTAACGATTTTTTTTGCGTTGCTTTTAAAGACATTACTGCAATTAAAAATCTTGAGATGGTAAGAACTGACTTCGTAGCTAATGTAAGTCACGAATTAAAAACTCCACTCTCTTCAATAATAGGATATTTAGAAACACTTTTAACTGTTGACGATGAAAAAAATAAAAAAAAATTTATTTCAATTATTCAAGATCAGTCAAATCGAATGAACTCTTTGATTGATGATCTATTAAGTTTAAGTTCCATCGAGAATAAAAAAACTAATGAGAATGACCAATTTTGTAATTTATTAAATACCGTTAAAATTGGAATAAACTCATTGGAGTCAAAAATTTTAAAGAAAAAAATAAATGTTGATATTAATTTAGACCAATCTCTTTTAGTTGGATGTCCTCATGAAGAATTTATTCAAGTGGTTGTCAATATCGTTAACAACGCTGTTAAATATTCAAAAGATGGTGCTAAAATTTTAATTAAAGCTCGTGAAAAAATGAATACTAGCAATATGACTGAATATGTCGAAATTTCCTTCAAGGATAATGGCATAGGCATTGCAGAAGAGCACATCTCAAGGCTTACCGAGAGATTTTACAGAGTGGACAGTGCTCGATCCAAAGAGGTTGGTGGTACTGGATTAGGCCTTTCAATTGTGAAACATATTTTGAATAAAAACATGGGTTTTATTGACATAAAAAGTGAAGTTGGAAAAGGCTCAGAGTTTTTAATCACAATTCCAAAGCATGCTTAATAAAACTTTAACATATTTGTAACATAAGATTTACTTCTAATGGATATTTTTAGCTCAATTTAAACAACATAAAGGAACTTAACTATGAAAAAATCTATGTTAACTTTTCTTGCTCTAGCAGTAAGCGTACTTTTCTCTGCTGAAACTTTTGCAAGAGATCAAATTAATATTGTTGGCTCATCAACAGTATACCCATATGGAACAGTAAACGCACAAAGACTCGGCGAGTCAGGTTTTAAAACCCCCACTTACAATCCAATTGGAACTGGTGGTGGAATGAAAGCATTTTGTGCTGGTGTGGGAGTTGAATTTCCAGATATTACTGGAGCGTCACGACCAATGAAAGCTAAAGAAGCTAAATTATGTCTTGAAGCCGGTGTAACAAACGTAATTGAAGTGATGTGGGCTAATGACGGTATTACTTTTTCTCACTCCAACGAAGCAGAACCTTTTTCTCTAACAAGAGAAGAAATCTTTACAGCTATGGCTGCAAAAGTTGTTGTTGATGGTGAAGTGGTCGAAAATCCATATCAAACTTGGAACGAAATTAACCCAAGCCTTCCTGCATATAAAATTGAAGTATTAGTAGCTCCTCCAACCTCAGGAACAAGAGATGCATTTGATGGTAAAGTAATGGAAGCTGGATGTACATTAGAAGCAGTAACTGGCAGTGACGATGGATGTACTGATTACAGAGAAGATGGAAAAATCATCGAGATGGGTGAGAATGACACTCTTATTGTTCAAAAACTAGTTGAGGATCCAGAACGTTTTGGTTACTTTGGTTATTCTTATCTAAAAGACAACGGAGATAAATTACAACCATCTACTGTTGAGGGAGTAGTACCATCTGCTGAATCCATTGCAACTTATGAGTATCCAATGGCAAGACCTCTTTTCATATACTTAAAAGCAGATCACATCGGGGTTGTACCTGGCATTCAGGAGTTTGCACAAATGATGGTAAGTGATGAAGCAATTGGTGATAACGGTTACCTAACAAAAATTGGTGCTGCACCTATGGTACCAGACCTTATCAATAGAGTAAGAAACGTTACTGACAGCTTAGATGCAATGGGATTTGATATTGCAGCATGTGCTGAAAAAAAACATCCATTAAAAGATGCTGGTTACGCTTTTTCAAGCGGACTTTGTAAGTAAGCATTAATTAATTATCTTATTTTTAGGGGCAAGATTTCTTGCCCCTAAGACAAAATCAGTTTATAGAGGAATAGGACAGTATGCTTTATTTATCACTTGTTTTTGTTTTTATACTTTCTTACTCTTTTTACTTCTATGGTAAAAAAAGAGCATTAAGCCTAAAATTTAAAAAAAATGAAAATCTTTCCTCTCTTCCAGATTATTATGGATATTACGTTGTCCTTTTAGTTTTTTTTCCAGCAATAATTATTTGGTTCTTTTTACTTATTTTTAAATCAAACTTTCAAGAGATGTTTGTAATGTCCCCTGTGTTATTTCCAGATGTCGCTACATGGAGCTCTGGAAAATTCGGTTTAATTATGAATAAGATTAGCAACCTATCTATAATTGTTAATTTATCAGAAATTGATTTGACCGTAGGCGATAAATCAATTTTAAAAATGGCCAGTGAGAGTGAGATAATTGCAGCAAAAAATTTAGCAAATTTTGACAAGATCTACGGATGGTCGAATTTAACTCTATTTATTATTCTACCTGTGCTTTTAGGATTTTTGGCTACGAAATCAATATCAGGAAAACTAAATGCACAGCCAATTGTTGAGAAAATAATTTCATATGTTATCAAGGGCAGTTCTTATATTGCAATATTCATTACTTTTGGAATCTTCTTTTCTCTTGTTTTCGAGGCCATTAATTTTTTTCGGTACGTAAATTTTATGGACTTTTTCTTTAATACGGCATGGAATCCCAATAGAGCTTTTGTTATCAATGCATCAGAAGGCTTCGATCAAGAGGCTTTAAAAGAGGCTTTTGGTTTTGTACCTTTGCTTACCGGAACGCTTTTAATTGCATCTGTTGCCATGTTAGTCGCTGTTCCTTTAGGACTGCTAACAGCAATTTATTTAGCAGAGTATGCGTCATCAAAAGTAAGAGATATAGCTAAACCAATAATTGAAATTCTTGCTGGCATACCCACAGTTGTTTATGGATTTTTTGCTGCTTTATCACTGGCACCTTTCATAAAAGATGTCGGTGAAGGCGTTGGATTACCGGTGTCCGCTGAAAGTGCTCTAGCTGCAGGTTTAGCGATGGGTGTTATGATCATACCTTTTGTTTCCTCTCTTAGTGACGATGTCATAAAAGCAGTTCCTCAATCTTTAAGAGAGGGTTCTTATGCAATTGGAGCAACTAAATCAGAAACTATTAAAAAAGTAATTTTACCAGCAGCTCTAGCTGGAATAATGGGCTCATTTTTATTAGCCATATCTAGGGCAATAGGTGAGACAATGATTGTCGTTATGGCCGCCAGCCTAAGAGCAAATCTTACTTTTAATCCCTTGGAGCCAGCGACTACAATAACAACACAGATTGTTACAAGTTTGATAGGAGATGTCGAGTTTGATAATCCAAAAACCTTAGTTGCTTTTGCTTTAGGCCTAACTTTATTTGTAATGACATTAATTCTTAATATTGCTGCTATAACAATAGTAAAAAAGTACAGAGAAAAATATGAGTAGTTTAGAAAAGAGACTTGCAGCAGAGAAACGTTTCAAATTTTATGGAATGTTTGCGATGACTCTCTCTTTGTTCTTCGTGCTTATTTTAATGTATAAAATTTTTTCTACCGGCAGTGGTGCTTTTGTTAGAACAACTATTAATGCTGATGTTTATTTTGACCCAAATTTTATAGAGGTTTCTAGTAACTCCTCCAAAAAAGAAATAATGAAAGCATCTTATGTTGATCTTGCTGATCAAGTGATTAACCAAAACCATCCTGGATTAGATGAAGAAAATTTTATTAAAGTCAGAGAAATGTACACAAGAAAATTTGATTATCAGCTGAGAGATTATATTGCAAACAATCCAAATGTAATTGGAAAAACTGTCAATTTAGATATATCTGCCTCATCAGATCTTGACCAAATTGTCAAAGGAAACTATCCAAGAAATGTTCCCGAAGCACAACGAAAAATAAATGATTATCAACTTTCTATCTTAGACTCTTTAGACTCCAAAGGTAAAATGTCTAAGACATTCAATTTTTGGTTTTTCACAAATGGAGACTCAAGAGATCCAGAAACAGCCGGAATACTTGGAGCACTTATGGGGTCTTTTTATGCTTTATTGATCTGTTTTAGTTTTGCTTTTCCAATCGGACTTTTGGCTTCTGTGTACTTAGAGGAATTTGTTAAACCAGGAAAAATAACTGACATTATTGAAGTAAATATAAATAACCTTGCGGCGGTTCCCTCTATTGTTTACGGACTTTTAGGCTTAGGTATGCTAATTGGAGTTTTTGGGATGCCATATCAAGTCCCTTTAGTTGGAGGATTAGTTTTAGGTTTTATGACTTTACCAACAATTATTATAGCATCTAGGGCATCGCTCAGAGGCGTCCCCCCTTCAATTAGAGAGGGAGCACTTGCTGTGGGGGCTACTAAAATGCAAACTGTATTTCATCATGTAATCCCTTTATCTTTGCCAGGTACTCTTACTGGAACAATTATTGGAATGGCACAAGCTTTGGGTGAGACAGCCCCTTTATTATTGGTAGGTATGGTTGCTTTTGTGATGGAAATACCGGGAGGGGCATTCGACCCTGCCACTGGTCTTCCTTCACAAATATATCTATGGTCTGAGAGCGCTGAAAGAGGTTTCCTCGAAAAAACATCTGCAGGAATAATGCTACTTTTATCTTTTTTGATTATAATGAATACTGTGGCAGTGTTGGTAAGAAGAAAATTGGAGGTGAAATGGTAGATCAAAACAGCAATTATGCTTTGCAAACAAGTGAGGTATATGTCCACTATGGAAAAAAAATGGCAATCAATAACGTTGCTCTTAATTTTCCAAAAAATGAAGTAACTTCTCTTATAGGACCCTCAGGTTGTGGTAAGTCGACATTTTTGCGATGTTTAAACCGTATGAATGATGTAATAGATATTTGTAATGTTAAAGGTAAGTTTTTGTTGAATGGCAATGTTGATATATATAGCCCTGATATACAGGTAGAAACTCTTCGCGAAAAAGTTGGAATGGTTTTTCAAAAACCCAATCCTTTTCCAAAAACTATTTATGAAAATGTTGCCTACGGACCAAAAATTCATGGTATTGCTTCTTCTCAAAATGAATTAGATGAAATAGTAAAAGACTCACTTCACAGAGCGGGTCTTTATGAAGAGGTAAAAGATAGAATGGATGATATTGCTACCGGTTTATCAGGAGGACAACAGCAAAGATTGTGCATTGCAAGAGCGATTGCTATAAGACCGGAAATCATTTTGATGGACGAACCTTGTTCTGCATTAGATCCAATAGCAACCGCAAAAATAGAAGATTTAATTAACGAATTGAGAGAAAATTACACAATTATTATAGTAACTCATTCTATGTCTCAAGCATCACGAGTATCATCTAAAACTGCGTTTTTTCATTTAGGTAACCTTGTCGAATATGGAGAAACTGGTAAGATATTTACAAAACCTGATAAAGAACAAACAAATGACTACATAACTGGAAGGTTTGGTTAAAATGGAAACAGCACACACAGATAAAAACTTTGAACAAAAGTTAAATCATCTTACAGATAATTTAATTAAAATGAGTAATATTGTTGAGAAACAAATTGAAATTGCAGTAAATGTTATTAAATCTAAAGACTCATCTGATGCACAGACAACACAGAATCTTGATGAACAAGTTGATGAAGTGGAAAGAGATGTTAGGGATTTAAGTTTCGAAATTATGACTTTACATAGACCCGTTGCCAGTGATTTAAGACTAGTTTTCACTGCCCTCAAAGTTTCAAAAGAGCTTGAGAGAATGGGAGATCACTCTAGAAATTTAGCAAAAAGAGCTATTTCAATTTCTTCTTCATTTGACGAGGATTTAACGGACCAAATGCATAATTTAGGTAAAGGTGTCCAAAAAATGGTTAATCAAACACTTGAGAGTTTTTTTAAAAAAGATGAGGTACAGGCAAGGATCTCATGGAATCAAGATGCAGAAATTGACAGGCAGTACAAATCTTTATTATCTGATTTAATAGAAAGAATGCACAATAAAGAAACAAGTGTTGTTGATGAAGGCACTAAGCCAATTTTAATTGCAAAGTCCTTAGAAAGAATAGGTGATCATGCTACTAACATAGCTGAAGAGGTCATTTTTAACATTACAGGTCATTATATTGATTTAAAAAAATCTGATTTTGAATGACAGACAAGATTTTAGTTGTAGAGGATGAAAAACCAATCTCAGAATTAATTGGATTTCATTTAGAACAACAAAACTACCAAATAAAATTTTCATACGACGGAGAATCTGCAATCCAAGAGATCGAACATTGGCTGCCTGATTTAATTTTATTAGATTGGATGCTACCAAATATATCGGGCATTGAAGTTTTAAAGAGAATTAAAAGAAAAGATAATCTAAAAAAAATTCCAATTATAATGTTAACAGCTAAAGGTCAAGAGGATGATAAAATTAGAGGTTTTGAATTAGGTGTGGAGGATTATGTAACCAAACCTTTTCTTCCAAGTGAGATCCTTGCTAGAATTAAATCATTACTTAAAAGAACAAAAGCAAGAGAAGAGAACGACTCACTCAAGTTTCATGATATTAACATTAATCTTACCAACAGAAGGGTATCAAGGGGTGAGAGAAAATTAAATTTAGGACCGACTGAATTTAATCTTTTAAAATTTTTTATTGAAAATAAAGGTAGAGTCTATTCTAGGCAGCAACTATTGGATAATGTTTGGTTAAATGACGCTTACGTTGAACCTAGAACAGTTGATGTTCACATAAGAAGACTCAGAAAAGAGCTGAATTTACCAGGAGAAAAAGATTTCATTCGAACAGTTAGATCCGCTGGCTACTCTATCGATTCAGAAAATTAAAATGATTAAAATTCTTATACTTTGTACAGGTAACTCTTGTCGATCAATTATAACAGAGGGGCTTTTAAACCATTATGGTAAAGACTTTTTTAATGCTTATAGTGCAGGAAGCCACCCTGCAGGATATGTGCATCCATTAAGTATCAAAACATTAGAAAAAAATAAAATTTTCCTAGACAATTTTAAAAGTCAATCATGGAATGATTTTTCAGATATTAATTTTGATTTGGTTATTACTGTGTGTGATAATGCAGCTGGAGAAACTTGCCCCCTGTATCTCAAAAATACATTAAAGGCACATTGGGGTGTAGCTGATCCTGCAAAATTTAAAGGCACTGAAGAGGAAGTTGAGATAGAATTTTTAAAAGTATTCAATGTTCTTAAAAAAAGATGTCTTGCACTAGTTCAAAATTATAAGCAAAACAACTTATTAAATATCGATCAAATAAAAGAAATTGGAAATTTAATCTAAATTTAACTTTAATTTAATATAAATGATTATTTTATTAGGTGGAAGATTGGCATTTCCCCTGTGACTGAAACATAGACCTCCTCTACTTGTAGAAAAATCATGTCAATCTTCCCAAATTAATTAAATAAACCTAAGATTAAAACTATTCCATAGGCTGTTAGAGATAAAAAAATTGCAGCAGAGCCCAAATCTTTAGCTTTCTTTATTTTGTTTGACTTATCCATAGTAATTTTATCACAGGTATATTCTATTGCAGTGTTTAGAGCCTCAATACTAAGTATGAGCAAAGGTAAAATTATCAGCCAAAGTATGAACAAAAGAGCCGGTTGAAAAATTACGATGTATAGAGCAGACAAGGGAAGCAATAATAGCTCTCTTCTTGCTGCTTTTTCTTGAAGGAGAATTTTTAGGCCTTCAATTGAACACCAAAAAGCATCTACTATATTTTTATTTTTAAAATCCATAGCTAAAGTTCAATAAATTATATGAAGTTTTTGTTTATTATTCACTTTCTCTTTTCCATTAATTTTTTTTTAATTCTCCATCTGAGATTGCTTCGAACAATATATCCAATACAGTTTTTAGATCCACATCTACACGGGTGATCCTTGAAAGAGTACATATCATAACCATAATCATATGACAGCTCTTCTCCTTTTTTTATATCTTTAATTGCGCTAATCCAAATTCTTCCTTTAATTATATCAGTTTCACAATTAGGGTTGCAGGAATGATTAATATATTTAGCTAAATTCCACGATACTTTTCCATTGATATCGTATTTTTGATTTAGTGTAAAAATGTACACTGACCCGACTGTTTTAGCCCTTTTGTTTGCCTCTATGTGAACATCAGCAATCTTGTCGGATTGAGCTTTAGTTATCTTTAACCCGCGATATTCAATGATTCTAGTGCCAGCACAGATATCAGCTTTTGCAAAAAGACCAGATGCATGAATTTTAGAATTTTTTCTAATATAAAGCTTTTGTGAAGAGCCCATTTAATAAAACTTTAACAATCCTCAATACTATCAATCGTAGATATATCTATTTTTAGATTCTATGCAAATCAAAAAACATCGATCCATATTCATTTCAGACATTCATATTGGCATACGTGCTTCAAAAGTAAAGGAGCTCTTACACTTTTTAAAATATAATGATTGTGATCATCTTTATTTACTTGGAGATATTATAGACGGATGGCGTCTAAAAAAAAATTGGTTTTGGAATCCTGATTTTAATACTTTCATACAAAAAGTTTTACGAAAAGCACGCTCAGGTACCAAAGTCTATTATATACCTGGAAACCATGATGAAGTTTTTTCAGATTATTGTGGTTTTTCATTTGCAAACATTAAAGTTCGAAAAAATAGAATTCATACAACAGCGAACAATAAAAGACTTCTCTTAATGCATGGGCATGAATTTGATGGAATAGTTCTAAATTCAAAATGGTTAGCAAAGATAGGTGCCGTCCTTTATGACTACTCTGTTTGGTTTAATAATATTTTAAATTTCTGTCGAAGAAAACTTGGTCTTTCGTATTGGTCTTTATCAGGATATTTAAAAACACGAGTAAAAGATGCTCAACGATATATTGAAAATTTTGAAAATGCATGTCTTGAGAGAATAAAAAAAAATAATTGTGATGGAATTGTTTGTGGTCATATTCACCATCCCCAAATAAAAAAAATTGGTGATAAGACATATCATAATCTAGGAGATTGGGTAGATAGCTGTAGTGCAATGGTTGAGGACTTTAAAGGCAACTTGGAGTTAGTCTTTTGGAATGAAAAAAAAATCCAGTCTTTAGAAAAACAAACTCTTAATAAGGTATCTGCAGCTTGAAATTATTATTAGTAACAGATGCATGGAAACCTCAGGTAAACGGCGTCGTCCGTTCTTATCTGAATACCATACCGGAATTGGAAAAAATGGGTATGCAGGTAGAGGTAATACACCCTGAGTTATTTAAAGTTCGCTTTGGCCTTCCTTCGTATAATGAGATTAAAGTTGTGATTACTCGCAAAAAAACATTGAAAAATATGATGGATCAGATCAATCCTGATCATATTCACATTGCTACAGAGGGCCCCCTAGGTTTTTTGGCCAGAAAAATATGTCTTTCAGAAAAAATTATTTTTACAACTTCATTTCATACTCGTTTCCCTGAGTATATTCAACAACGTATAAAAATACCTGCAAGTTTCTTTTATTTCTTCATAAAGCATTTTCACAATAAAGCGAAAAAAGTTCTTGTTCCTACCCCATCCATGCAGGCTGAATTAATAAATATGAATTTTAAAAATACCGTTGTTTGGTCAAGAGGTGTCGATCATCAAAAATTTTGCAACTATCAAAAATTAGACTTAGGCCCAGGACCAATATTTTCTTATATCGGTCGAGTGGCTACTGAAAAAAATATTCAAGCTTTTTTAGATTTAGATTTAGAAGGTACTAAAGTTGTCGTTGGCGATGGACCACAGTTAAATAAACTAAAAAAAAAATATACAGATATAAAATTTGTTGGTTACCAGTTTGGCCAGAATTTAGTGAATTACTATGCTAGTTCAGATGTAATGGTTTTCCCTAGCAAGACTGATACCTTTGGAAATGTGGTAACTGAGGCAAATGCAACCGGCACACCAGTCGCTGCTTATGATGTAACAGGTCCTAAAGATATTATTGTTAATGGGGTCAACGGTTTTATTGGTGATAACTTAAAAGATAATGTTTTGAATTGTTTGACTATCGATCGAAAAAAATGTCAAGAATATACAAAAAAATTTAACTGGTATGAGTGTTCCAAGGTTTTTTATGATAATATTGTGGCTTGAACTTTACACATACTCTATCTGATTCTAAAAATTGGATTATCAATCATAAAGACCAACTAGAGATTAATTGGAGTGAAAAAGATATTGAGCTTCACCTCAATAAAGAAACAAGTTTTAATATTTATCTTCTAGATCAAACTAACGTCAAAGGTGCTTTGATAGGACATTTTTTATATCAAGATCAAAAGGTCAGTGAATTTGAAATTTTACATATTGCTGTTTTGCCTGAATTTAGAAACCAAGGGTTGGGAAGAATGATTTTAGAAGAGCTTGAAAAACAACTCAAAAGTACTGGAAAATCATTTAAAATCTTTCTGGAAGCGAGTGCTATTAATAATTTTGCTATTAAACTTTATGAAAAATTAGGCTATAAAGCCTACAATGAAAGAAAAAACTATTATCGGAGTAAGTCTATAAACGCTCCAAATACGCAAGACGCAATTTTGTTTGCAAAATCCCTTAATGCTATCAAATAAGAAATTTTATATTAGAACATTTGGTTGTCAGATGAATGTTTATGACTCTGATAAAATGAAAGATATTTTTCTATCGCATAATATTAATCAAACCGATGACTTTCAAAATGCAGACTATGTAGTTTTAAATACTTGCCACATCCGTGAAAAGGCAACGGAAAAAACATTTTCAGATTTAGGAAAAATTCATAAAAAAGGAAAAGATGATCAAAAAGTTATTGTTGCAGGCTGTGTAGCTCAAGCTGAAGGTGAGTTAATACAAAAAAGAGCACCGTATGTAGATTTAGTGATCGGACCTCAATCTATTCAGTCATTGAATAAATTTTTAGATAAAAATAATTTACCTAAAACATCTATTACTGAATTTGATGTTAATGAAAAATTTGACACGCTTAATCATATTAAAACGAATACATCGAATAAATCTGCATTTGTGACTATCCAAGAAGGCTGTGATAAGTTTTGCCATTTCTGCGTTGTTCCCTATACAAGAGGATCAGAATATTCAAGAACAGTTAAGGAAATCTCTGATGAGGTTAAAACTTTAATTGATCAGGGTGTAGTGGAATTCACACTTTTAGGTCAAAATGTTAATGCCTACCATGGTTTAGATACTCAAGGTCAATCAAATAATCTAGCATCTCTTATTAACAGTATTAGTTTAATAGATGGAGTTGAGAGAATTACCTATTCTACAAGTCACCCTGTGAATATGACTGATGACCTAATTTCCCTTCATGGTGAAAACTCAAAACTTATGCCCTATCTTCACCTTCCTGTTCAATCAGGTTCTGACAAAGTTTTAAAATTAATGAATAGAAAACATACTAGGGATTATTATTTTGAAATCATCGAAAAGGTCAGAAAAGTAAAACCCGATATAGCACTTTCCTCGGATTTTATTATTGGTTTTCCTGGAGAAACAGACAAAGATTTTGAAGACACAATCGATCTAATCGAAAGAGTTAAATACATGAACTCTTACTCTTTTAAGTACAGCCCAAGATCAGGTACGCCTGCTGCCGATCGTGAAGAAATAGATCAATTAATTCTCAACGAGCGTTTAAAGATCACACAAGATTTACTCAATGAACAACAAATTGAATACAACAACCAGTTTGTAAAAAAGACAGTGCAAGTATTAATTGATGGTGCTGGTAAACACATAGGACAAATCAAAGGCAAGTCACAATTTAATCAAAGTGTAGCCTTGCAGGGAGATAAAGAAATAATAGGTCAAATAATTCCTGTACAAATAAAGGAGGTTTTAACACACTCATTATTAGGAGAAAAAATTTAGATGAGTCCTGTAAATATTTCTTCCCATCAAAAACAACTTGAGTTTGAGGATAATCAGTTTCTATCAAGTCTATTTGGTTATCATGATAAAAATTTAAAGGTCTTAGAGAATAAATTTAAAGTAAAGCTTTACACAAGAGGCAACCTTTTGTCTATAAAAGGTAATAGAGATCCAGTTGAAAAAGCCTACTTTATTATTCAAGGCTTATACCAAAAATTAAAGAACAATGATATTTCTGCAGAAGAAATAGAAAACAATATTGATTTAGCAAAACCTACATACATCAAAGAACAAATCGAACAAGATCAGAAATTTCAAATCAATACAAAATTAAAAACAATTTATCCCAAGACAAAAAACCAAGAGCTCTTTTTAAAAGAAATGAGATCAAAAGATGTTGTTTTTGCTGTTGGTCCAGCGGGAACAGGAAAAACTTACTTAGCTGTTGCATATGCAGTTAGTCTTTTTGTGGAAGGAAAAATTAATCGATTAATACTATCAAGACCAGCAGTTGAGGCAGGTGAACGATTAGGTTTTTTACCTGGAGATATGAAAGAGAAAATTGACCCCTATTTACGACCACTTTACGATGCCTTGTATGAGATGATGCCAGGTGAGGAAATTGACCGAAAAATGGTAAATAATTTAATAGAAATAGCTCCTCTTGCCTTTATGAGAGGAAGAACATTAAATAAATCTTTTATAATTTTAGATGAAGCACAAAACACCTTATCGACACAGATGAAAATGTTCTTAACTAGATTAGGACAAAACTCAAAAATGGTTATCACGGGAGATTTAAGTCAAAAAGATTTACCCGATAATGCAAAAAGTGGAATGCAGGACGCAATGGAAAAATTAGAAAAAGTCAAAGACATCGGTTTTATTCATTTAAATAGTAGCGATGTATGCAGACATACACTAGTAGAAAAAATAATTAATGCTTACGATAAGTAATTTTGAGGATTAGTAATAAAAAATTTGTGATTGAGATAATTGGAGATAAGAATTTAGAGCAATTTCTAAAATCCTCCAAGGAAAAGCTAAAAAAGTTGTCAGAATATTTTCAAACAATCCACCAAGCTGATCATCAAACAGAACTGACAATAAAAATAGTTTCTAATGAAGAAATTAAAAGCATGAACAAAAAATTTAAAAATAAAAATAAAATCACAGATGTGTTATCTTTCCCCGATGGAGACTTTTCTGGTGATATTGCTATTGCAGATAGTTATATTTTAAATCGCAATAAAAAAATTAACGAACAAAACTTTTTTATGCTAGTGAGTCATGGATTACATCATTTATTTGGTTATCATCACTACGATAAACAATCGAGAAGTAATATGAGATTTTTAGAAAACACACTGATGAAATTATTAGGTTTAAAAAAAGTACATGAAAATTAAAAAAAATTTAGCCATAAAATTAGTCAAAGAACTAATTCAAGACGAGAATTTTAAAAAAGATATTATTGATCTTATCTCAGCGACTTCAGATAGTTCAGGGGTCGCCAAGAATGAAGAAAAAAAAATCTTTAATAATCTTTTAAAGGTTCACAAAAAAACTGTAGATGATGTAATGGTTCCAAGAGGTGAAATAATTTTTATTGATCAAAATATTGATAAAGAAAACATCATTAAAATCATCAATAAAGAAGCTCACTCAAGAATGCCAGTCGTAAAAAAGGACTTAGAACATTGCTTGGGAATGGTTCATATCAAGGATTTATTCAAGAAAATCAATAATAAGTCCTTCAATATTAAGAGTTTGTTAAGAGAGGTCATTTATATTCCCTCTGCTACACCTGTTTTTAATCTTCTTCAAAAAATGAAAAAACAAAACATCCATTTAGCAATTGTCATGGATGAATTTAATAGTGTTACTGGTTTGGTTACCATCGAAGACTTAGTGGAAGAAATAGTGGGTGAGATTGAAGACGAACACGATAAGGATGAAGCACCAATGTTTCGACAAAAAAACAATAATATAATTATGGATGCCGCAATGCTTGTTGATGATTTTGAAAGAGAATTTGATGTCAATATCCCAGATGATTTAAAAGAGGATGTAGGAACTATAGGCGGTATCATATTTAATATAGCTGGTCGTATACCAAAGAAAAAAGAAAAATTTACAATAAATAAAAAATTATCTTTCACCATTCACAAGGTATCAACAAGAAAAATTCTTGAAGTTGTGGTTAGTGGTGTCAAATCTCAATAATCTACTGCCCTATCTCTCTAGGCCAATAAACATAATAATTATTTTTTCTATTGTTTATGTATTTTCTCTTCCTCCATTTGGAGTATCTATTTTCTATTATATATCATTTTCAATCGTTTTTTATAATATTCTAACCAATGATAATTTTTCGAAAAAATATATATTTTATTTTTTCTTATTTACTCAAATAATTACATTAAGTTGGATCACACAGTCCTTTTATTCAGGAGGTTTTGGATATTTATTCTTAGGTATTATTTTAGTTGGCGTACTCTCTTTATTTATTGCATTCTTACATTATTCAGCAACAATTCTAATCCTAGTAACTTTTAAAAAAAAATTACTACAGATTTTCTTATTACCACTAGGTTTATCTATAGTAGAAATACTAAAGGAATTTATTTTAGGAGGCTTCCCTTGGAATCCTAGTGCAATCATATATTACAAAAATATTTGGATCTTAAAATCACTACCATTTTTTGGTGTTTATGGTTTAGGATTAGTTGTCAATTTGATTGTGGGTTTAATTATTTATTTTCTCTATTACAAAAAAAAAGTTGTAATTTTTAGTTTGTCATTAGTACTTGTTTTAATTTATGCATTTGGTTTTTTTGAAAATAATACTGAGAGAAAAACAAACAATGAAACTCTAAACATTCTTTTAATTCAACCTAATCTTTATGAGTCATTAGTAGAATTTGATGTTCTAAGAAACCTTGAAATATATGAAAAATTAACCCTAGAAGCTCTTACAAATACTCCAAAGGCAGATTTAATTATTTGGCCTGAAGGCTCATTACCAATTGATTTAAATAACAGGGACGGACTTATTAGTAGATTATCATCTTTAATTAACGAGGATCAAAAAATAATAGTTGGGTCGAGTGCTATCGAGAAAAACCAATTATTTAATCGTCTATATGTCGTTGATCATCAAGGAAAGACCATTGATTTTTACGATAAGCAAAAGTTGGTTTTGTTTGGAGAATATATACCTTTTGTTAAACCTATTGTAAGCAAATTTTTAAATTTAGGAATGAACTATACTCCTGGAACTAATCAAAAAATTTTAAAATTACCAAAAAGTATAAATGCTGTTCCAATGATTTGTTTTGAGTCTATTTTTAATTACAAATCAATTAATACTGAGGTTTGTAATGCAGATATGGTGATACAAATTTCAAATGACTCTTGGTTTGGTAAATGGTACGGGCCACATCAACACCTGGCTAATTCCCTTTTAAGAAGTGTTGAATTCCAAAAACCTCTCATAAGATCAACTCCTTCAGGTATTACATCTGTTGTTGATTATTCGGGCAAAATTATTGGGACTCTTCCAACAAATAAAAAAGGTTATCTTTATTATCAACATCCAATTAATAAATATAAATCAAATTGTTCATCAACTTTATTTTCTGTAAGTCTTTTGATTTTTTTAATATTTCTACTTAGTTTTTTATATGTTCGAATCAAAAAATAAATACTTTGGTAGAAAAAAAGGAAAGTCATTTGTAAGACTCGAGCAATACTCAAAATTTCTTAAAGAACCAAATAAAATATTATTTAATAAAATAAAAACACCAAGAATTTTAGAAATTGGAATTGGTGATGGAGAAAAAATCAGTGAAGATGCAAAATTATATTCAAAAATAAACTTTATTGGTTGTGATATTTTTGCTGATGGAGTTTTAAGAGCTATCAGAAACTCTGTTGATGATAATTTGAAAAATCTTCAAGTCTTTCATTTAAATATTCAAGATCTTTTACCATTCATACCAAACAATTATCTTCAGGAAATAAGAATATATTTTCCAGATCCGTGGCCCAAAAATAAGCATAAAAAAAGAAGAACTGTTAACCAAACACTTGTAAAAGAACTCACAAAAAAATTAAAAAAAAAAGGAGTTATTTGTTTTGCTACTGATCACGGTGACTATTTTATTGAAGCTTTGGCTTTGATGAAAAAGTTCAAATACACCATGCCAGATATTAGCCCTAAATGTTGGAAATATAGTGATTCCAACGCTTTGCACACCAAATTTGAGAAAAAAGCCTTAGACAAAAATCATAAATTATTCTATTTTAGCGTTCTTAAAAATTATTAACCAACGATGAGGAGGTGGGTTATCCCGCCTTTTTTTTTAACTAGAAAAGATAATGCTAAATAACACAGAAATATTAAAAGTTGCCGAAGTCGTCTCACAAGAGAAGGGCATCGAAATGGATATAGTAATGGAGGCTCTTGAGGAGTCTTTTGAAATTATTGGAAAATCAAAATATGGAATGGACAATAACATTAAAGCCTCTATTGACCGTCTCACAGGAAATATAAGTTTATCTCATATTAAAGATGTGGTTGAAAAAATTGATCCTGTTTTGCAGGCAAATCAAATTTTATTAGATCATGCTAAAAAATATGATGCTGATACTGAAATTGGAAAACAAATAACAATACCTTTACCATCCGTAAACTTTGGAAGAGTAACAGCCAATATGGCAAGGCAAGTTATTTACTCTAGAGTTAGAGAAGCTGAAAAAAGAAGACAATTTAATGATTTCAAAGATCGCGTCGGAGAAGTTTTGTCGGGTATTGTTAAAAGAATTGAATTTGGAAATATTATTGTTGATCTTGGTAAAGCTGAGGGATTTTTAAGAAAAGATGAACTCATTCCAAGAGAGAATTTTAAAAATGGTGATCGTATTAGAGCTTATTTCTTCGACATAAAAGAAGAAGCCAAAGGACATCAAATTTTTCTTTCAAGAACTCACCCTCAGTTTATGGCGAAACTATTTGAACAGGAAGTACCTGAAATATATGAAGGTCAAATAGAAATTTTATCTGTTGCAAGAGACCCTGGTAGTAGAGGAAAGATTACAGTTCGTGCGAACGATAAGTCCATCGATCCAGTTGGTGCATGCGTAGGTATGAGAGGTTCAAGAGTTCAGGCTATTGTTAATGAATTACAAGGTGAAAAAATTGATATCGTAAATTGGTCAGAGTTAAAGTCGATGTATGTTCAAAATGCTATTGCACCCGCACAAGTTGCAAAAGTTAACGAATTTGAAGACTCTAATAGAGTGGAGATAGTTTTACCTGAGGATCAGTTAAGTATTGCTATTGGTAGAAGAGGTCAAAATGTAAAATTAGCTTCAATACTTACCAATCTTGAAATTGATATACTAACTGAAAAAGAAGACGCAGAAAGAAGACAAGAGGAATTTAAAAAAATCACTTCTCTTTTTGCTGAAAAACTTGATCTCGAAGATATGATCGCACAGTTATTAGCAGTCGAGGGATACACAAGTATTGAAAAAATTGCTAATGCCTCAATCCAAGATATAGAAAAAATTGAAGGATTTGATAATGAACTTGCTGCTGAGATATACGCTCGTGCAACGCAGTATATGGAAAACGAGAAGGCAGAACTTGAGAAATTAATACAATCTTCAAAACTAGATGATTATGTCAAAGGAATTTCAGAGTTTGATAATAAAATTTTAGCTACATTGATAGAGAACAATATCTTTTCACGCCAAGACCTTGCAGATTTAGCAACTGATGAATTAGTGGGTAGAGACGGCATACTACAAAAAAGAGTTGAAAAATCTGCTGCCGAAAAAATTATAATGGATGCTAGGGAGATTTATCTTAATAGCTAATTTTGAATGACAAAAGAGACAAAGAACACAAATACATCTTCGGCTAAACCTTCTACGCCTACCTCTACAACATCTACTCCTCCCAGAAAAAAACTGACTCTCAATACAACAGCATTTCAAAAAAAACTGTCTTCCATTTCAGTTAATAATCTTTTAGATGAAGAACCAGACTACGAAAAAATGCCCAGTCTTGCAAAGACTAAAAGAAATAGAGAAAAACAAAAAACAAAATTTAAACCAAATTTAACTAGCTCTCAAAAAATTGTCCGTGAAGTTGACATACCTGTAAAAATTTCTGTGCAGGAATTAGCAAGTAGAATGTCCGAGAAAACAGGTGATGTTGTAAAAGCTCTTATGAAAAGTGGAATTATGGCTACGGCTAATCAATATATAGATGGAGATACAGCTGAGCTTATAGTTACAGAATTAGGGCATACACCGAAAAGAGAAGAGGCGATCAGTTTAAAAGATGAAATCGCTAATCACCAAAAAACAAAAATATCCAAAATTTCGCCAAGACCTCCAATTGTAACTGTAATGGGCCATGTTGATCACGGCAAAACATCTTTGTTGGATGCACTTAGAAATACAAATGTAACTTCAAAAGAGTCTGGTGGAATTACTCAACATATTGGTGCGTATCAAATTCAACATAAAAACAATTCTATTACTTTTTTGGATACACCTGGTCATGCTGCTTTTTCAAATATTCGCTCGAGGGGAGCCAATTTAACAGATCTTGTTGTATTAGTAGTTGCTGCTAACGATAGTGTTAAACCTCAAACAATTGAAGCAATTTCACATGCTAAAGCAGCAAAAGTTCCTATTGTTCTTGCAATTAATAAAATGGATTTACCAGATGTTGACCCAAGTATTGTTAGAAATGATTTGTTAACTCACGAGGTAGTTGTAGAAAGCTATAGTGGAGATGTATTAGAAACTGAAATATCTGCAATTAAAAAAACAAATCTAGAAAAATTATTAGATAACATTTTATTACAAGTAGAGATCCTAGATCTTAATGTCGAACATAACAAACTCGCTGAGGCAATTGTAGTTGAGTCCAAAATTGAAACGGGAAAAGGACCTGTTGCAACTGTGATAGTAAAAAATGGAACCTTTAAAGAAGGTGATCATTTTACATGTGGTTCATCTTATGGAAGAGTTAGAGCTTTACTCGATGAAAATGGTAGTAGGATTAAATCAGCTAGTCCTGGAATGCCGATTGAAGTATTAGGTTTTGACTCAGTGCCACAAGCAGGTGATACAGTTTATGTTATGCCAAATGAGGATATCGCAAAAGATATTACAGAAAAAGTAAAAGAACAAAAAAAATTAGAAAATACAGAAGCAGTTAAAAAATCATCACTGGAAGAAATGATGGCTAATGTATCAAAGGGAGATATGAAAAAACTTCCAATCATCGTCAAAGCAGATGTTCAAGGATCTCTTGAAGCAATAGTCTCCTCACTAGAAAAAGTCGGTAATGAAGAAGTTAAAATAAATGTCGTCCATAACGCTATTGGTGCAATTAATGAGAGTGATGTGAGTTTAGCGAGTTCCGCACAAGGGTTAGTAATTGGTTTTAATATCAGAGCCATCCCACAAGCCCGAACAATCGCAAAACGTGATAAAGTAGATATACGATATTATTCAATTATTTATGAATTAATCGATGATATGAAAAAAATGCTCTCTGGTCTTCTCACTCCAGACACTAAAGAGGAAATTATTGGTCATGCCGAGGTTCGTGATACTTTCAAATCCTCAAAGTTTGGTACAATTGCAGGCTGCTTTGTTACTGACGGTATAGTCCAAAATTCTGCTAAAATCAGGCTTGTTAGAGAAGGTAAAATCATACACGAAGGAGAAGTTGGAACCCTTAAGCGTTTTAAAGATGATGTCAAAGAGGTTAGAGAAAACTATGAGTGTGGTATTTCATTCAAAGATTATTCAGATATTTTGGAAAAAGATGAAATTGAATTTTATGTAACTAAGGAAGTTCAAAAAGAATTATAGTGTGGACAATAAGCCAAGTTTTCGAACCAAAAAAGTTGAACTTTCAATTAAAAGGCTTGTCTCTGAATATCTCGTAACTCAAAAAGATTATCTTTTAAAATTTCCAACTGTTCGTTTCGAAATAACTGAAGTTAGAGTAAGTAAAGATCTAAGATTTGCAAAAATTTATCTTATTCATAATATTTCAGAGGAGGATTTTAAAGAATTTAATAAACTTTATCTAAGAGAAATACAAAGTTTAATCGCAAGAACTCTTACAAGTAAATATACTCCAAAAATATCATTAATTTTTGATGAATCTTTTCAAGAGTCTTTAAAAGTACAATCACTTCTAGATAAATTATAGATCTTGGTAAAAGAAAACTTTCACAGTGATGGATGGTTATTAATAAATAAACCACAGGGCATAGAGTCATTTGGAGTTATTAGAAAATTAAAATTTCGTTATTCGTTTAAAAAAATTGGCTTTGCTGGAACTCTGGACCCTTTAGCTTCTGGTTTATTATTAGTAGGTATTAATAAAGCTACGAAGAAAATACCAAATATACATCGAGAAAAAAAAAGTTATGAGGTTGAGATACGATTTGGTGCTTCAACAAATACTTTAGACTCAGAGGGTAGATTCTTTAAAATGGAGTCGTCCTCGCATAATATAAATGAAAGAGTTTCACATTTAAAAAAGTTCATAGGAACATATCAGCAAAAAATACCAGACTTTTCTGCGCATAAATTAAATGGTAAAAATTTTTATGAACTCGCTAGAGATAATAAAGCTGTAGAAGATCGTTATAAAAAAGTATCAGTTCAAAGTTTAAAAATTCTATCTTCTAATAGCTCAAAAATGAGAGTTGAGTTGTATTGCCATTCAGGGTTTTATGTGAGGGCATTCGCAGAAGAATTTGCAAATTCCCTAGGTGATATAGCTTATGCAAGTATGATTAAAAGATTGAAAATAGGGACTTTTGATATAGATCAAGCTATTCCTTATGAAAAAATCCTTGATTTCTCAAGTATAAATGATTTACATACCAATCTGATTACCATTTGAACTGGGCGACATCCTGGTCAGATGATGTTTACTTTGAAAGGAGTATTGATGTCGGAAATACAAATAAACGATATAGCTCGTGCTGATAATGACACTGGTTCGCCAGAGTCCCAAATTTTTTTTCTCACAAAAAAAATTAATCTGTTAACAGAACATATCAAAATCCATAAGAAAGATTTTCATTCTCGAAGAGGTCTGCTGATGATGGTTGGTAAAAGAAATAGATTGATGGCGTATTTAAAGAAGAGGAATGTAGGAAAGTACACAGAAGTAGCAGATAAACTAAAGCTAAGAAAAAAATAATTTTTAATTAGCTATAAAGAAAGAGGAAGATGAAAATAGAACATAAATTTGAGTTGGGTAACCAACAAATTACACTAGAAACAAATCGAATAGCAAAACAAGCAGATGCATCTGTGGTTGTAACCTGTGGTGAAACAATGGTTATGGCTAATATTTGTGCAGCAAAAACACAAAAACCTGATATTGATTTTTTCCCATTAACAGTTAACTATCAGGAAAAATATTATGCCTCAGGTAAAATACCGGGAGGTTTTTTTAAAAGAGAGGCTAGACCGACTGAAAGAGAAACATTAACAAGTCGTTTGATTGATAGACCTATTAGGCCTCTATTTCACAAAAACTTTAAAAATGAAACTCAAGTAACATTAACTGTGCTATCTTACGATAGCGTTGTTGATCCTGATATTATTGCAATGTATGCAACCGGCGCAGCATTAGCGATTTCAGGTCTTCCTGTGGCAGGTACTTTGGGTTCCGCTAGAGTTGGATATATAGATGGCAAGCTAGTTGCAAATCCATCTATCCAAGATATGGAAAACTCTGAACTAGATCTTGTTGTAGCTGGAACGGATGAGGGTGTCTTGATGGTTGAGTCTGAAGCCCAAGAACTCTCTGAGAGCACCATGCTTGAGGCAGTAATGTTCGGACATGATTTTTATCAGACATTTATTAAAGAGGTTCAAAACTTTGCAAGCAAAACAGAAATTAAGACTTTTGAAGTCCCAAGCCTACCTGATTTTTATGAAGGTTTGCAAAAAGACATTGAAAGTAAAATTTCAGATCCTATTCGTGAAGCATACGGTTTAGTTGATAAGCAAGAGCGATCTCAAAAACTGACAGAGATCAGATCTTCTATTATCGATAATGTTGAAGATGATCAGATTTTAGCTGCTACAACAATCATTAAAGACATTGAAAAAGACGTAGTTCGAGGCGATATCATCAAAAATAAAAGCCGTATTGATGGAAGAAAATTGGATGAAGTGAGAAAAATAACATGTGAATTAGACATTCTTCCTCGAGCTCACGGTTCAAGTCTTTTTACTCGTGGAGAAACTCAAGCATTAGTTGTTACCACATTAGGAACGGGTGATGATGAGCAAATGATTGACTCTCTTGATCCTATGCATAAACAACATTTTATGTTGCATTATAATTTTCCTCCTTACTCTGTAGGAGAAGTAGGAAGAGTAGGAGCAACTGGCAGAAGAGAAATTGGTCATGGAAAACTAGCATGGCGTGCAGTTCATCCAATGTTACCAAAAAAAGAGGATTTCCCATACACACTAAGATTAGTATCTGAGATAACTGAATCCAATGGTTCTAGTTCTATGGCTACAGTTTGTGGCTCATCCCTTGCTTTGATGGCAGCGGGTGTGCCAATTAAAAAACATATTGGTGGTATAGCGATGGGTCTAATCAAAGAGGGAGAGGACTTTGTAGTGCTTAGCGATATCTTAGGTGATGAAGATCACTTAGGTGATATGGACTTCAAAGTTGCTGGTACTATGGATGGCATTACTTCTCTTCAAATGGATATTAAGATTACTAGTATTACTAAAGAGATAATGGAAATTGCTTTAAATCAAGCATCAGGTGGACGAAAGCATATTATTGGTGTTATGTCGGACGCCTTACCAGAGGCTAGAACAAAATTTTCTAAGCATGCACCTCAAGTAATCTCTATCACTATCGATAAAGCTAAAATAAAAGATGTTATTGGCTCAGGTGGTAAGGTGATTAAAAATATAGTCGAAGTCTCTGGAGCAAAACTAGAAGTCAACGATGATGGAGTTGTAAAAATTGCATCCAGCAATGAAGAGTCAATTAACAAAGCTAGACAAATGGTGGAAGACATTGTTGCGGAGCCAGAAGTTGGCAAAGTCTACACTGGTAAAGTTGTGAAAATTGTTGAGTTTGGTGCTTTTGTAAATTTTATGGGCGCTAGAGACGGTTTGCTACATGTCTCGCAAATTTCACAAAAAAGAGTTGAGAATGTATCTGATGTTTTATCCGAGGGACAAGAAGTTCAAGTCAAAGTACTTGATATTGATCGTGCTGGTAAGGTAAAACTTAGCATGAAGGAAGTATAAAAGTATTTATTTAGCATGGACATTAACTTATCCATGCTAGTGTGTTAATTTAATCTGATATTGGTTTACCTGTAACAGCGTCTCTAGAGTAAATAAATACTGCTTTTGCATCTCTACCTACTCCTTTGGCTGTACCCATGACCGTGTTACAACTAGTAAGAGTAAATGCACTAACTGTTAATATAATCAGTATTAGCCTCATATTCCAGGTATTACAGACCTAACATCGTCAACGACACCTCTTGTAAACCCCCCAATTGTATTACATGAACTAGTAAATAGACTTAAAGACAATAACATAGATATAAAAAATATTTTCATTACAAATCTTGAACGCTCATTCCAACATTATTGTAACCATTGTCAACATAAAGTATTTCTCCAGTTACACCTTTTGACAGATCACTCATTAGGTAAACTGATGATTTGCCAATATCCTCTAGAGATAATGGTTTTTTTATAGGAGAATTATCAATCGTATAATTATATATCTTTCTCGATTTATTGATGACAGCACCTGCAAGAGTTCTCATAGGTCCTGCTGAAATTGCATTTACTCTTATTCCTCTGTCACCCATATCAACAGCAAGATATTTTATAGATGTTTCTAAAGCAGCTTTTGCAACGCCCATAACATTATAACTTTGCATATATTTAGTTGAACCATAATAAGTGAGCGCCATTACAGAAGCGCCATTATTCATCTTTAGTGACAGTAATCTCAGCATTTCAGTTAAAGAGTATGCAGAAATATGTAATGTTTTAAGAAAGTTCTCTCTTGATGTATTTAAATATTTACCTGATAGCTCATTTTTATCTGAGTAAGCTACGGCATGGACAAAAAAATCAATATTTTCATTAATACCATCACAAACTTTTTTAATAGAGGAAGTGTCAGAGACATCACAAGGCATTATTCCTAAGCAATTAATTTTCTCAGATAACGGTTCAACTCTTTTTTTTATTGAGTCATTTTGATATGTTAAATACATACTTGCACCCTCATCACTCAAAGACTTTGCAATACCCCATGCAATCGAGTGATCATTAGCAATACCAACAATTAATCCTTTTTTACCAGCTAGAATCTTACTCATTAAAGCTAGTTAGATAGATAGATGCATTCGTTCCGCCGAAACCAAAACTGTTCGATAGTATAGAATTAATCTTAACATCATTTTTATTCTCTAAGAGAATATTCATTCCATCAGCCTTTTCATCTAAGTTTGAAATATTGGCTGACTCAACCATAAAATCATTCTCCATCATTAAAAGTGAGTAGACAGCTTCTTGTACACCAGTTGCACCGAGTGAATGACCCGTTAATGATTTAGTAGAACTAGTTGGAGGAATATTATCACCAAAAACTTCTTTTATACCTTGTAATTCAATCATGTCCCCGACAGGCGTTGATGTTCCATGTGCGTTGATATAATCAACAGTTCTACCCTGTGTTGCCATCTGCATACACCTTACTGCCCCTTCTCCGGAGGGTTGAACCATGTCATATCCATCTGATGTTTGACCGAAACCTTGAATTTCTGCAATAATATTGGCCCCTCTTGCTTTTGCGCTACCAAGGCTCTCAACTACTAAGACACCTGCACCTCCCCCAATGACAAACCCATCTCTTGAAGAGTCGTATGCTCGAGAAGCAACCTCTGGTGTTTCATTATATTTGCTTGACAAAGCACCCATGGCATCAAATAAAATTGACATTGTCCAATGGGTTTCCTCGCCACCACCAGCAAATACAATTTCTTGTTGCCCATGTCTTATGAGATCATAAGCATTGCCAATGCAGTGCAAACTTGTCGAACAAGCTGAACTAATGGAGTAATTTACACCTTTAATTTTAAAAGGAGTCGCTAAAGTAGCAGAATTTCCTGATGCCATTGTTCTAGTAACCATATAAGGTCCAATTTTTTTAACACCTTTTTCTCTTGCTATATCAAATGCTTGTTGCAGTTGATACGTTGAAGGCCCTCCTGAACCCATCACTATCCCAGTATTAACATTAGATATAAGTCCCTCATCGAGACCCGAATGTTCAATTGCCTCTTTCATTGCAATATAATTGTATGCCGCGCCTTCTCCCATAAAACGTAAAATTTTTCTATCTACATTTTCTTCAATATTTATTTTAGGTTTTCCATGTACATGACTTCTCATTCCAAGTTCTTCATATTCCTTGCAATGACTAATCCCAGATTTCACATCTCTTAAGCTCTGCAAAACTTCTCTTTTATTATCCCCTATACAAGAAACAATACCGTATCCAGTAACGACAACTCTTTTATTGCTCATTGAATAAACCCACTCTTAAATCATTGGCATGGTAAATTATTTTTTCTTTGTGAATTATCTGCCCATCTCCATACCCTATTGATAACCCTTTTTTATTTAAAGATTTTTTTAAGCTAACTTTATATTTTATTAATTCTTTGTCTGGTTTTATTTCTTCAACAAATTTTATTTCCCCAACACCCAAAGCACGACCTTTTCCTGAATAACCAAGCCAACCCAGATAAAAACCCAACATTTGCCATAAAGCATCAAGACCCAAACATCCAGGCATTATAGGATCATCCAAGAAATGACATTTAAAAAACCATAAATCAGCATTTATATCTAGTTCAGCAGTTATCTCTCCTTTCCCATGTACTCCGCCATCTTTATTGACATTAGTGATGCGATCAAACATGAGCATAGGAGGTGCTGGTAGTTGGGCATTTCCCTTTCCAAATAAATTTCCTTTCCCACACTCAATAATTTCTTCGTAACTATAACTAGATTGAGGTGTAAATGTATTCATCTTAATGAGGACAATTTTTATTAATTAATTGTAGTTTGTTTATGTCTGAAGTCAAAAGGTCTATCAAATTGATTTCACTTTTCAATTGTGTTTTTATTTTGGTAAGGGCGAATATAATTTTCATACAAGCAAAACTAGTAACAAACCCTGCAACTGGACCTACCATCGCACTGTTAAGGCAACGGTGATTCTGATCAACTTTAGGAAAAAGACACTCAAAACATGATGGATTATTTTCTTCATTGTTTTGTGCAAAGTATATGCCCTCTGAAGAGCTTATTGATATAGATACAAATGAGATTTTATTAGCTTTGCAATATTTTGAAGAAAAAATTTTATTCTGATGATTGTCCGTGCATTCAAATATTAAATCAAAATTATTATCTGGATTTTTTTTTATGAAAGACTCAAAATTTAATGAATGCTCTTTTAATATTGTTGAGTCATTGATATTTTTAAGTTTATGTTTTGAAGTGTTTGATTTAGATTTACCAACATCATCTTTATCATAATTAATTTGACGATGTAAATTTGACTTCTCTATTATATCATGATCAACAAGATGAATTTCACCAACCCCAGCTCGAACAAGATATTGAGATGCAACAGTTCCTAGAGCACCTAAGCCGATTATACAAATTTTTTTCCTAGAGATATTTTTTTGCCCCTCCTCATTAATCCCAGGGACTAAAATTTGTCTTCCAAATTCCTCAATCAGTTTTTCACTTTGTTCCTGTGGATCCAAAACCACCACCCCCCCTCTCACTTTCACTTAAATCACTTACTAATTCAAAATTGACCTTTTCATATTTTGACACAACCATTTGTGCAATTCTCATTTTATCTTCAACTTCAAACATTTCTAATCCATGGTTAATTAAAATCACTTTTACTTCCCCTCGATAGTCCGCATCTATAGTTCCCGGGCTATTAAGAACAGTAATAGAGTTTTTTGCAGCTAGCCCACTTCGAGGTCTTATTTGAACTTCAAATCCATTTGGAATTTCAAAAAATAATCCAGTTTCAATTAATTTTGTTTCTTTTGGTGATATGCTAACTTTTCCATTTGGCAAGAATGCTCTTATATCCATTCCTGCACTAGATGATGTCTCATAAGTTGGTAGAATAATGTTATCATTTATCTTTTTTACTTTTATACAAACCACTCTAATTCTCTCTATTGCTAATGTATTTTATAATTTTATTTGCAAAAATTGTTTTACTTACATTTCCTAAATTTAAAAAGTCACCTGATTTTCCAATTAAAATACCATTATTGTATTTTGAATTAAAAATTTTATTTTCCACTGTTGGAAAGTTCAAAATTAGATAATCACAATTTTTGGAAAGCAATTTTTTCTTTGCATTTTGAAATACATCATTTGTTTCATAAGCAAATCCGACTGTAATCTTAGGTTTATATTTTCCAAATGACATTGATCTTAAAATATCAGGATTATTAATTAATTTTAAAGACATTCCATTTTTTTTCTTTATTTTCAGTTCGTTATATTTTTTAGCTTTATAATCACTAACCGCAGCATTAAAAATTCCTAAGTCGATAGACTTATATTTTTTTGCTTCTTTTAACATTATATCTGCTGTTGGAGTGAAGATAAATTTAACATTTTTTGAAACTATTTGTTTTGTTTGAAGATATCCGTGTAAACAAATAACTTTATAGTTAAATTTTAATAGGCTTTTTATTAAAGCTATGCCTTGTCGACCTGATGACTCATTTGATATATATCTTACTGGATCTATATACTCTCGAGTGCACCCAATAGTAATTAATGCGCGTTTCAATTACTTAAGTTGGCTAATAATTTCACTAGGATCAACTAATCGACCACTACCATACTCACCACAAGCTAAAGACCCATCATCTGGGCCAATAAAATGGTGACCAATTTTCTTTAAATAATCCACATTGTCTTGAATAATTTGATTAGCCCACATTTCTTTATTCATTGCAGGCGCAAAATATATAGGTTTGTTTGCAGCAATCATACATGTTAGAGCTAGGTCATCACAAAAACCTTTTGCAAATTTTGAAATTATATTAGCTGTCGCAGGGTAAACAATAATATGAGTATTATCTCGTGCTAATTTTATGTGACCAATTTTTTTTTCCATATCCAAATCAAAGAGATCTGAATACACTGGCTTATTGGTAATTGTTTCAAGTAGTAGTTTAGAAATAAACTCATAAGTATTTCTTGTTGCAATAACTTCATATTCAATGGCTTTTTTTTGGCACTCACGAATTAGATCTAAAGATTTATAACAGCCAACACTCCCCGTTATTATTATTAAAATTTTCATTTTTTCTGAACTATATATATGCTGTTAGCTCCAGAAATGAAATCAATAGTTTTAATATGAGAAAAACCTGTATTTTTCAGTTCTTTAAGAAGGCTATTTTGATTAGGAAAAGAAATAATACTGTCAGCTAGGTATTTATAACTATGTCTATCATTGGAGATGATGCTACCGGTAAAAGGTAAAATATATTTTAAAAAGTTTTTGTATGGACTTTTTAATAAATCTCTTTTTGGAATACCAAATTCCATAATAAAAAAATAACCATTTTTTTTAAGACATCTATAAATCTCAGAAAAACCATTTTTTCGACTCTTAAAATTTCTTACACCATAAGTGCATGTTATAATTTGAAAAAAATTTTTTTTATAAGGCAAATTTTCTGCATAACCAACTTCGTAATTAATTTTTTTAGAACTATTTTTTTTTCTGGATATATTGTGCATTTCAGAAACAGGATCTAAAGCATAAAGATTTTTTGCAATAGGAAGCAAATTAAAAATATCTCCACTACCACTAGCAATGTCTAAAATTTTCTCATTATCGGTATAATTTAACAATACAAGGTCAACAAAATATTTTTTCCAAAGCCTATGTATGCCAAGACTCATAATATCGTTCATTAAATCATATTTTGCATGAGATACATTTTCAAAAATATCTGTAATATTATAATTATTTGAATTATTTTTAGTTATCATGCCTGAACTACCTGAAGTAGAAACCACAATAAGATATTTAAAGTCAAAAGTTAAAGGAAAAAAAATTATTTCTGTCAATAGGTCACAAAAAAAACTAAGGAAAAATTTAAACTTTAAAGACCTTGAGCAAATATCTCAAAAAAAAATAACATCCGTTGAACGTTTTGCAAAATACATAATCATAAGATTAGAAAATGATAATTACGTAATTATTCATTTGGGAATGAGTGGTCGATTAAAGTTTTATTTAAACGAGAATTATAAAAAAGAAAAACATGACCATGTTGTTCTACAATTTAACGAATTTAAAATTATTTATAATGATCCTCGAAGGTTTGGCATGTTTTTTAGGCTTAAAGACTCAAAAGAAGTTAAATTTTTTTTTAATAAATATGGCACTGACTTACTAGTCAACAAAGTTAATTTAAATAAGATATACAATAAACTTATAAAGAAAAAAATTTCTTTGAAACAAGCTCTTCTAGATCAAAGTTTAATAGTGGGTATAGGAAACATATACGCTAATGAGGCTCTTTTTCACTCAAGGTTAGATCCTCAAAGACTTACACACACACTTAAAAAAGCTGAAATATCTAAGTTATTAAGTTCTTGTAAATTTGTATTGAAACTATCTTTAAAAAATGGCGGCTCTTCAATAAATGATTATAAATCCCCAGATGGAACCCTCGGAAGTTTTCAGAGTTTATTTAAGGTCTATCAAAAGAAACAAGTAATATACAAAAAAAAGACTTATAAAATAAAAAAAATCATCCAAAATGGTCGCTCGACTTTTTTTTCGCCTGCTTTACAAAAATAAAAAAATGTGTATAAGTTATTAACGCTTTTAGACGAACAACCTGTTAATAATACTTTTATATGCCACAACATAAATCAGCAAAAAAAAGACTTCGACAGTCTGATAGAAAAAAAACAGTTAACAAAGCTGTAAAATCAAATGTTTCAACCCAGCTAAAGGCAATTGATAAACTCATTAAAGATAAAAAGGTAGAGGAATCAATGGCGAAACTAAAAGTAGTTATGTCTGTATTGCATAAATCTACTAAAAAGAAAATCATGCACCTCAATAAGGCATCTAGAACCATCTCAAAACTACAAAAAGACATAACCGCAATTTCAAAATAATTTTTTTTTTCAAGCAATTTTTTTTAAAAAAAACATTTTTTTTATTCTTCTTTTTTTACTTTTCATGCTTAAATAGCGCATCTTTTAGAGGAAGGAATTAAGTTAGTGGAAGACGAAAAGCATCAAGGTGGCATAGATGTGTCCTGGCCGAAGATCACATCTGAATTAAAAAAATCACTTGATAAAGATACCTTCCAAAACTGGATTAAACCGATTTATTTTGAGTCTTTAATTGACACTTCTCTTACTCTCTCAGTTCCAACCAGGTTTTTACGTGATTGGATCATAAAAAATTATGCTTCTGTTATTAAAAAAGCTTATATGGACCAAGGTCATAGCATTGATAAATTAGCTATACTCGTCAAAGAAAATAATAATCGAATTATTCCTGGCACAGAAGTCATCTATGAGGATAAAGATGATGACGAAGACACATATTATGATGATATTTCTGCACCATTAGATCCAAAATTTACTTTTGATAATTTTATTGTTGGTAAACCCAACGAGTTAGCATACGCAGCAGCTCAACGTGTAGCACAATCAGAAGTTGTAAGCTTTAATCCATTATTTTTGTATGGTGGTGTTGGATTAGGAAAAACACATTTAATGCATGCAGTTGCCTGGAATATAAAAAAAAGAAATCCTAAAAAAAATGTTGTCTATTTAACAGCTGAAAAATTTATGTATCAGTTTATTAAGGCTTTAAGATTTAAAAATATCATGAGTTTTAAAGAACAATTCAGATCAGTAGATGTTTTAATGATTGATGATGTGCAATTTATTATCGGTAAAGATAACACACAGGAAGAATTCTTTCATACTTTCAATACTTTAATTGACAAAAAAAGACAAATTATTATCTCAGCTGATAAATCCCCTGCTGATCTTGATGGACTAGAGGACAGATTAAAGTCCAGATTAGGCTGGGGATTAGTAGCGGATATACATCCCTTAACTTATGAATTACGATTAGGTATTCTACAGGCTAAAGCTGAACAAAAATCACTTAATCTAAAACAAGAAGTGATGGAATTTTTAGCAAATAAGATCACAAATAATGTCAGAGAAATGGAAGGTGCCCTGAATAGACTAGCAGTTCATGCTTCAATTCAGGACTCAGAAATATCTGTTGACCTAGTAAAAGATGTTTTAAAAGACTTACTCAGGACTAATTCAAGAAAAATTACAATTGATGAAATTCAAAAGAAAGTTGTTGAGCATTACAACATCAAACTTTCAGATATGCATTCACCGAGAAGATCAAGGTCTGTTGCACGTCCAAGACAAGTTGCAATGTATTTAGCTAAGTCAATTACCACAAGATCTTTACCTGAAATTGGTAGAAAATTTGGTGGTAGAGATCATACCACTGTTATTCATGCTATTAAAACTATCGAAGAAATTATGGTAAATGATCCTAACCTTGCAGAAGATATTGAACTTTTGACTAGAATATTGCAAACTTCTTAAATGGATTTTAGAGTAAGTCGAGAGGCTTTTTTAAGAGTCTTAACTCACGTTAGTTCAATTGTGGACAGTAGATCCACAATTCCAATTCTTTCTAACATTTATATAAAATGTGATAATAACCAAATAGAAATTAGATCGACAGATATGGATATTTCTATCAGAGAATTTGTATCAACCGATTCTTCAAAAAATGGCGAAGCAACTGTAAATTCAAGAATTTTAACTGATATAATTCGCAAGACAAAAAAAAACTCTATTGTAAAATGTAAATTAGAGGGAAATAGATTAATAATAAATTCTGATAACTCAGTCTTTGAGTTAAATGCATTAACAGCAGATGAATTCCCGAAATTTGTTCCTTTAGAACAAACAAACTCATTCGAACTAACAATCTCTCAGATTAAAAGACTTTTTAATAAAACTAAATTTGCAATATCTGCTGAAGAGACGAGATACTACCTTAATGGCATATACTTCCATACTGTTACTAACGGATCAAAGTCAACTTTGAGGTGTGTTGCTACTGACGGCCATAGACTTGCTAAAACAGAGCTAGATTTAACAAATGTCATAAATATATCTGGAATTATACTCCCAAGAAAATTTATACTTCAATTAGACCGTATTTTAGGTGATTTTGAAGGTAAGGTTAAAATAATATGTACTGACACTCAAGTGAGTCTAGAAGCAGATAATTTCATTATAATCAGTAAACTAATAGATGGAACATTTCCAGATTATGAAAAAGTTATACCTGTATCCAATGACAAATTATTACAAGTTGAGGCAGAGCCTTTTTTTAATGCCATTGATAGGGTTTCAACTGTTAATCAAGACAAAACACCAACTGTTAAGTTACAATTTGAAAATAATAGCATTAAGATAATGGCCACTAGCACTGACAGTAACAAAGGCGATGAAGAGGTTGCAGCAAATTACGCTGCCGATGGTCTTGAAATTCTTTTTAATTCAAAATATATATTGGATTTACAAGATGTTGTTGAAGGAGACACTTTGATTTTAGAGTTACTAAATCAATCATCACCAGTAATAGTAAAGGACCCCAAAGATACAACAAGTTTATTTATTTTAATGCCTATGAGAGTTTAATTGCCCCCACCATTAAAGGGTATACAGCTATCTAACTATAGAAATTTCATCAACAAAAAAGAAATTTTTAACTTTGATCATACTTTGTTTAAAGGAAAGAATGCCGTTGGCAAAACAAACCTATTAGAGTCTATAAGTTTTTTAAGTCCTGGCACAGGTTTTAGAAAAGACGTGATACAAAATTTTATTTTTAAAAAACAGGAAAAGTTAGAAGCTTCTATGACCTTTGATTTTATTCACGAGGGTTTAGAAAATCACTTAACTATTATATTGAGTAATAAAGATGAAAGATGGACAAAACAATATTTTTTAAATGATAAAAAAATACAACAGCAAAAACTTTTAGATATTTTTCAATTATTTTGGCTAACAGAAACAGATAAAGTTTATTTTATCAAGGATGCCCAGTATCAAAGAAATACTATCAATCGAATAATTTGTTATTTTGATTCAAAGTTATTTGGTTTTCTAAGCAAATATACAATTTTAAGAAGAGAAAAAAGAAGAATATTACAATCCTCTCAAGATATTTCATGGCTAGTTTCACTGGATAGACAACTGATTGACATAGGCAGAGCAATTATTAAGATTAAAAAAAAATTCCTTTTTGAATACCAAAATTTTCTATCAAGTAACAATAAACTATTTTTTGACTTTGAAATTAAGCCAAGTTTTGGCCTTATAGAGACAGAGAGTTTTTTAGAAAAATTTCAAAAAGATCTCTCTGATGAGAATCAATGGCCAAATGATCATAAACTTCAATCACAACATGATCCAAAAAAATCAGTTTTTGAAATTTTACACAATCAAAAAAATATTTCTCAGCTATCTTCTGCTCAATCTAAAATGTTAATATTAAGCCTTCTTCTTAGTTGTGCAAAATTTCTTAATCGTAACAAGATTACCGTTTTTTTAATTGATGAAATATTTGATAACTTTGATATGATGAATGTTGATAAAGTTATTCAATACTGTGCAGAAAATAAATTTCAGACTTTCTTTTCAACCACTGATAACTTCACACTTCAAGGGAATATAGATAACTTAGATATTAAAGAAATATTTTAATGACAGATCAATATACAGCATCCTCGATAAAAGTTCTAAAAGGCTTAGAGGCAGTCAGAAAAAGACCAGGTATGTACATTGGTGATACCGATGATGGCACAGGTTTGCATCACATGGTCTACGAGGTACTTGATAACTCTATTGACGAGGCATTAGGAGGTTATTGTGACAGTATTCAATTAATAATTAATAAAGATGGGTCAGCAACAATATCAGACAATGGTAGAGGTATTCCAGTTGACCAGCACAAAACTGAAAAAGTCCCAGCAGCTGAGGTAATCATGACCCAATTACATGCAGGTGGTAAATTTGACCAAAATAGCTATAAAATTTCTGGAGGTCTTCATGGGGTTGGTGTTTCTGTTGTAAATGCCTTATCAGAAAGACTATCTTTAACAATTCGCAGAAATGGCAAAATTTATACAATGGAATTTAAAGATGGTGTTACAACAAAAAAATTAAAAGAGATCGGTTCAATGAAAAAGACGGAGAGAACTGGAACAACTGTCCAATTTTGGCCATCAAAAAAAATTTTTTCCAATACAACTCTTATTCTTAAAACACTGGAAAATAGAGTTCGCCAGTTAGCTTTTCTGAATTCTAACGTTCACATTACATTATCTGATATGCGCACATCAAAAGTAGAACCTATTGAATTCTATTATCAAGGAGGTTTAACGGCATATGTGCAATTTCTTAATTCAAGAAAATCAACTTTAAATAAAATTATACCTTTTAATGGCGAGTCAAATGGAATTAAAGTTGAAGGTGCTTTACAATGGAATGATGGATACAATGAAAATATGCTCTGCTTTACTAATAACATTCCTCAAGGAGATGGAGGAACACATTTACAGGGTTTTCGATCAGCACTAACACGCTCATTAGTTGGATACTCAAATACAGTTGCAGTTGCTAAAAAAGGCAATATCACCATTTCAGGAGATGATGCTAGAGAGGGCATGACATGCGTATTATCTGTAAAGGTTCCAGACCCTAAGTTTTCATCCCAAACAAAAGATAAGCTAGTTTCGTCTGAGGTAAGACCAGTTGTTGAGAAAATAATATCTGAACAATTAAGTGCTTGGTTAGAGCAAACACCTGGAGAGGCAAAAAAGTTAGTTTCAAAAATTATTGAGGCAGCAAGTGCCAGAGAGGCTGCAAGAAAAGCAAGAGAGCTTACAAGAAGAAAAAATGTATTAGAGACATCATCACTTCCGGGAAAATTAGCTGATTGCCAAGAAAAAGATCCATCAAATTCAGAATTATTTATAGTTGAGGGTGACTCAGCTGGAGGCTCAGCCAAGCAAGGCCGTGATAGGGTCACTCAGGCTATACTTCCACTAAGAGGTAAAATATTAAATGTAATTAAAGCAAATCCTCATAAAATTTTAGAAAATAATGAAATCTCTGCACTTATAACAGCCATCGGTGCTGGATATGGTAATCCACCAAAAGATAAAGAATACAATCCTTCTGATTATTTCAATCCTGAATCAATGCGATATCATAAAATTGTTATCATGACAGACGCTGATGTTGATGGAAGTCACATAAGAACGCTGCTACTAACATTTTTCTATCAATTCATGAGAGATATTATAACCACAGGTCGTTTATATATTGCTCAGCCACCCCTATATAAAGTAAAAAAAGGAAATGCTGAAAATTACTTGTTAGATGATAGAGAGTTAACAAAGTTTTTATTGTTAAATAACAAGGATGATCTTGATTTCAACATTTACAATAAAAAGAAAAAAATTCAGCTAAAAGAGGAACAGTTAAACGAATTAATAGATTTAGCTTCTCGTGCAAATTCTGCTTATCAAAACTTAGATCTTACATATTTAGATGCAAAGTTTTTTGATCAAATTCTAAATACAGGGTTATTTTTTCAGGATTTTCATCTAAATAAGATAGAAAAGTCACAATTTAAAATTTTCTTATCTAATTTAAATCAAGTTTATAAATCAGAAAATATTAAATTTACATTCCAAAGTATGATTAGTAATGAACTAGTTTTTTTACAAGAAAAAGAGGGTTACAATAAAATTGTAAAGGTCGCTTTGGATAAATTATTACATTTAAGAGAGTTTATTTCTTCAGACAGTATATCTCTTTATAATAAAATGGGTTTTGCAAAATCAACTGATACTTACTTTGGTATTTCTAAACTTTCTTCAAAAGAAAACTTTAATTGTAATGGACTTGTTGAATTTTTTACTACTCTTTTTGAAATGAGTAAAAAAGGCCAATCAATTAGCCGTTATAAAGGTTTAGGTGAAATGAACCCTGATCAATTGTGGGAAACAACATTGGATCGAACTAATAGGAAATTGCTTCAAGTTAAGCTCGAAGACCAAATCAATGCTGAAAGACAGTTGATCATGCTGATGGGCGATGATGTGACTGATAGAAAAAACTTTATTCAAGATAATTCAGTCAAAGTAGCAAATTTAGATATTTAGTTGAATAATCAAAAAAACTTTCTTTTTGTTAATTCTTCAGATTTTTTAATCATACGTGCAATAGCTTTTGGAGGTCAGGCCGCCACTTTATTCATAACACAGTATTTTTTCGAAATTTCTAAGACAGTAGCAATGAGCTCTTGGATAATAGCTTTTATCTTAATGGCTAGTATTCTCTTAGGATTTTATTTAAATAAAGGAGATAAAATTATTTCTGAAAAACAAGTCTTCTTATTTTTATGTTTTGATATTGTTCAAATTTCAAGTTTGATTGCTTTAAATGGTGGACACACTAATCCTTTTATATTTATTATCTTAGCTCCTATTGCTATTGCAGCATCATATCTCACGATAGAAAGAATAATAATTATCTTAAGTTTAGCATTAGTTTGTTTTGCTTTGATATTTAATTTTTATATTAATCTTCCTTTGTCTGTGCATCCTAATATTAATTTTACATACAGCCTAGCTATTATGATTTCTTTATTCATAAGTAGTATTTTTTTAGTTTTTTATCTTTATTACTTTTCATTAAATTACAAAAGCACCCAAAAAGCATATGAGTTAGCTAGTAAACAACTTCAAAATGAAAAAGAGCTTTTAAAAGTTGGAGGTTTAGCAGCTGCAGCTGTTCATGAATTAGGTACACCACTAAATACCATAAATTTAATTGTTGATGATTTAAAAAAAGATCAAAAATTAAAAGATGATTATGGGAAAGATATTAAAACTCTATTATTAGAGTTAGACAGGTGTAAGGAAATACTAAAAGAGCTCTCAACAAACCCAGAGTCAAAAGAACTCTCTTCTGAAATTACAAATATGTCATTAGATGCCTATGTGCAATCTTTATGTGATCAATTTTCAAATAACTATCGAGCTGTGAAATTAGATTATAGATCTGATGAAAATTCAAAAAATATCAACATTAAAATCACACCCGAACTGAACATAGCGATGAATAATATTATAAAAAATGCCATAAGTTTCGCTTATAGACAAATATTAGTAATCTCAGAGACATCGAAAAATTCTTACTCAATTAAAATCAGAGATGATGGTCCCGGTTTTGATAAGAAGTTTATAGCTAATTTTGGAAAACCATTCTATTCTAGCAGATCTGAAAAAGGGGTAAATATGGGCCTCGGCCTGTTCATAACAAAACAAATGATTGAAAATCTAAATGGTGAAATATTAGTACAAAGTAATGATGGAGCAGAAGTAACTTTAACATGGCGGATTTAGAGCAAAATACATTAGTCAAAGATAAAACACTTTTTATTATTGAGGATGATAAACCCTTTCGTGAGCGTTTAACCACTTCGTTTCAACGTAAAGACTTCACAGTAACAGCAGCAGCTTCAAAAAAAGAGGCTTTAGATGTTTTAGCTGGAAATAATTTTAATTATGCCATAGTTGATCTTCGTCTAGGTGATGGTTCAGGACTCGATGTTATTAAGGTGATCAAGGAGCAAAACCCAGAATGTAGAACAGTAATGTTGACAAGTTATGGCAACATAGCTACAGCTGTATCCTCCGTTAAATTGGGCGCTGATGATTACTTAACTAAACCTGCAAACATTGATGATATCGAAAAATCATTAATGTCTGCTACCGCTACATCCTTGCCCCCACCACCTGAGAACCCAATGTCTGCTGACAGAATAAGATGGGAACATATTCAAAGAGTTTTTACACAGTGTAACCGTAATGTATCTGAAACTGCTAGAAGATTAAAAATGCACAGAAGAACTCTTCAAAGAATTTTAAATAAGCACGCACCTAAAGAATAGAAACTCACTACATTCTTTGTTATTCTGCTTAAATGTCTAAGCCAAGACTAATACTTGTTGATGGTTCCGGATATATTTTCCGAGCTTATTACGCCTTACCCCCAATGAATAATTCTAAAGGCATCCCCACAAATGCAGTTTATGGGTTCTGCAATATGATGCTTAGACTTATTGAAGAGCATCCAAATGACAAAATACTAATCATTCTTGATGCAGGAAGGAATACTTTTCGAAATACTTTGTTTCCTGAATACAAAGCAAATCGTGGCGAGGCACCAGAAGATTTGATTCCTCAATTTACTATTATTCGTGAAGCTATTGATGCGTTTGGTTTAGATGTTATTGAAAAAAAAGACTTTGAGGCCGATGATGTTATAGCAAGTTACGTTAAATATGGTGAAGACAATAAAATACCAACCACAGTATTTAGTTCAGACAAAGACCTTTTTCAACTGCTATCAACTAATAATCGCATCATGGATCCAATGAAAAATATTGAAATTGACGAAGCAAAGGTAATGGAAAAATTTGGTGTTGGCCCTGACAAGATTACAGATGTACAAGCTCTAATTGGTGATAGTGTTGATAATATTCCTGGCGTCCCTGGCATCGGACCAAAAACAGCCTCTAAATTAATTAATGAATTTGGTTCTTTTGAGGGCCTTCTGGCAAATAAAGAGAAAATATCAAATGAAAGAATTAAAAATCTTATACATGATCATGAGGAAAAAGCAAAAATAAGCCACCAACTAGTAATTCTAAAAAATGATCTTGAGCTACCTATTACAATCGAAAAGTTAAAAGATTTTGAGGACTCACCAAAACTTAATGACTTTTTTAAAAAATATGAATTTAAATCATTAATTAGAAATAGCGCTCATGAAACAAAGCCGCATGCGGCCAAAAAAAACTTAGAATTTAAATCACTTATTAAGACAAAAGATATAATTGAATATCTAAAGTCTCTTCAATCCGAAAAAACCTTAGCGATAGATTTAGAGACAGATAGTTTAGACGTAAATGAAGCAAATATCATTGGCATTTCATTATCTAATGCACAGCAAGCTTATTACCTACCTTTTAAATCACCTGAAAATGCAATATCTGAGACAGATCAAAAAAAAATATTGAAAGAGTTGAATTTATTATGTGAAGATCCTTCAATTTTAAAGATTTTTCATAATGCTAAATACGATAGTGTTATTTTAAAACGCTTTAATGTAAATACTATTTCTTTTCAAGATACCTTATTAATGTCTTTTTTTGTCAATAACGGTTTAACAAAACACAATCTTGAGGATTTGTATTATTATTATTTTGGAGAAGAAAAAGAAAAATTTAAAGATGTCATTAAAAATGAATCTAAAAGAAATTATAAAGATTTTTCTGAAGTGCCTTTACAGTCTGCAACAAATTACGCTGCTCATGATGCTTATGCCACTTATAAATTATATGAAACATTACACGATCAAATATTAGATGCCCCAGATAGTTATATATATTTTGATATCGATAAAAAATTAAGCTTAGTCCTTCAACAGGTTGAAAACAATGGTTGTAAGATTGATCTTAAATTTTTAACAAAACTTGAAAAAGATCTAAATAAAGAAATTGAAAAAATTGAACAGAAAATTTTCAAAATCGCAGGTGAGGAGTTCAATATTGGTTCGCCAAAGCAACTTACCGAAATCTTCAAGAAACTTGATGTGAAGGTAACAAAAAAAACAAAAGCAGGAGATTTTCAAACTAATGTCAAAGTCTTAGAACAATTAGAATCTGAGGGAGTAGAGATTGCCTCGCATATTTTACAATGGCGTCAATACTCCAAGCTCGTGTCGACCTATACATCTTCTTTAGCTGAACATGCTGATAATAACGATCGAGTTCACAGCACATTTAATATTGCAGCTACTATTACGGGTAGATTAAGTTCATCTGAACCTAATTTACAAAATATCCCTATTAGAACTGAGATCGGAAAGAAAATTAGAACAGCATTTATTGCAGAAAAAGATCATGAGTTATATAGCTTCGATTACTCCCAAATCGAGCTTCGTGTGCTTTGTGAAGCGTGCGAAGACCCTAATTTATTAAAAGCTTTCCAAGAGGATCAAGATATTCATCAAAGTACAGGCCAATTAGTTTTTAACAAAAAAACAATTAATGCTAATGATCGAAGAATGGCCAAGATTATTAATTTTGGAATAATTTATGGAATTAGCCAATATGGTTTAGCTAAACAGTTAGGTGTTAGCAATGCTGAAGCAAAGCTTTTCATAGATAACTATTTTCAAAAATTTCCAAACATTAGTGACTTTATGAAATCAACTACCGATAAAGCAAAAAAACTAGGCTATGTTGAAAACCTTTTTGGAAGAAAGTCTCACATTAAAGACATCAATGCTAAAAATTTTATGCTCAGATCTTTTGCTGAAAGACAAGCTATCAATGCACCTATTCAAGGCACTGCATCTGAGTTAATTAAAATTGCAATGTTGGATATTCATAGCTATTTAGAGAAAAATAAATGTAAATCTAAGATGACATCTCAAGTTCATGACGAGCTTTTATTTGAAATTCATAAAAAAGAAAAAGATATTATTCCACAAATAACTAAATTGATGGAAACATCACATCAAAAATATAAATCTTTTAAAACTCCTATAAAAGTTGACTTCGGTGGCGGCTTGAACTGGGGATTAGCTCACTAATTAAAACTAAAAATCATCGTCAGGTTTATTAAATGCCATCCAACGTTCTAGCTCATGGTAGCCACCAATTTTTTCACCGTTGATTATGATTTGGGGAAACGTTTTGGCAGTTGGAAATATTTCAAAAAACTGATCACGGCTGTAATCCTCATCAAGCATTAATACTTGGGGGTTATGTGAGGATAAAACTGCCTTGGCTTTAGTGCAAAAAATACAGTTGTCTTTACTATAAATTTTGACTTCCACTTAGAAAGACTCGTCAAAAGACAAAGAACGATCTGTTGGACGCTGGTATTCAGATACCCTTTTCTCGAAGAAATTAGTCACATTTTGAACATCAAGAGCTCTCATGAAATCAAATGGGTTTTCAGTATTAAATACCCTTTCAAATCCAAAAAGATCAGCAATTCGATCTGAAACAGCCTCAATATACATACACATCATTTCCTTGTTCATACCAATGAGATCAACAGGAAGTGCATCAGTAACAAATTCTTTTTCAAACTCTACTGCTTCTCTGACTATTTCTTCGAACTCAGACTGTGCGACAGGACTAGGGATTAAATCCATCGATTTAATATCTTCATCTGACAAGGTTCCTTTATTAAACTTTTCACTTAACGTTTTAAACATCAAAGCTGAGAAACTGAAGTGCATTCCTTCATCTCTGGCTATCCAGTCATTTGATAAGGCTAAGCCTGGAAGTAAACCTCTTTTTCTAAAGTAATAGATGGCACAAAAGGATCCAGCAAAAAATAACCCTTCAACTAAACCAAAGGCAATTAAGCGTGTTAATAAATTTTGATTCCCATTCAACCATTTTGAAACCCACTGTGCTTTTTTATTAATACAAGGAACGTTTTGAATAGCAGAAAATAACTTATCTTTTTCTGATGGGTCCTCTACATAAGCTTCAATTTGTAAACCATACATTTCTGCGTGAATAGACTCATTTAGCATTTGCATGGTGATAAACAATCGAGACTCAGGAATTAAAATCTCATTATAAAATCTGGATGCTAGATTTTCATTTATCATTGCCTCTGAATTTGCAAAAAATGCAAGCACATGTTTGATAAAATGTATTTCCCCTTCTCCTAGTGTTTTTAGATCTCTTAAATCATCTTGCAGAGACACCTCCTCAGGTGTCCAAAATGCTTGAACGTGTTGCTTGTAACGATCGAAAATTTCTTGGTGTTGTATAGGGAAAATTGATTTGCATCCTTTAGATATCATGACTTGCTCCTTAAATTAAATTGATTGAAAATCTTACGCACTACATGTTACACAATCTTCTGGTTCATTAGATTGCGCCTCTTTGACATAAGACTCTTTTGCTTTTTTTTCAGAAGACACCGTTACTTTAACGGCGTCTACGGCTGATCGGCTTCGCAGGTAATACATGCCTGTTTTTAAGCCTTTTTTCCATGCATACATGTGCATGGAGTTTACTTTTCCAAAAGTAGGTGTTGCCAACCATAAGTTCATGGATTGGGTTTGGTCAATAAATGGCGCTCTATCAGCTGCCATATCTATAACTGTTTTTTGAGATGTTTCCCAAACAGTTTTATAAACATCTTTTAAGTCTTCAGGAAATCCTTCAATATTTTGTACAGAACCATTTTCCAAAATAATTTGATCACGTAATTCTTTGCTCCATAAGTTTCTCTTCATAAGTTCTTTAACAAGGTGACGATTTACTAATAAAAATTCACCTGAGAGAGTTTGTCTTTTATAAATGTTTGATGTTTGTACTTGGAACGTTTCAGTATTTCCTAGGATAATACCAGTGGAGGCTGTAGGCATACATGCAGTGGTCAAAGAGTTTCGAACACCATGCTTTTGGATTTTCTCCATTAATCCCTTCCAGTCCCACATACTTGACGGTTTAACACCCCAAAGATCAAATTGGAATTTCCCTTCAGATAAAGGGGAACCTTTAAAAGTAGAGTAAGGCCCCTTATCAGTAGCAAGTTCCATTGATGCTTCTAAAGCTCCAAAATAAATTGTCTCAAAAATTTGTTTATTAATTATTTGTGCTTGAACAGAGTCATAAGCAATATTCATTTTAAAATAAACATCTGCTAAACCCTGTATACCAAGACCAATAGGACGGTGACGACTATTTGAGTTTTCAGTTTTATTAGTAGGATAGAAATTTATATCAATAACTTGATCTAAATTCTTAGTCGCCAGTTTTGCAACTTGATATAAGTTTTGATAATCAAATTTACTTTCATCAGTTACAAATTTTGGTAATGCAATTGATGCAAGGTTACAAACAGCAGTTTCATCTTTTTCAGAATACTCCACTATCTCTGCACAGAGATTAGAAGATTTGATAACACCAATATTTTTTTGGTTAGACTTATTATTAACTGCATCTTTGTAAAGCATGTATGGCTGACCAGTTTCAATTTGGGCTTCGATTATTTTAGACATTAAAGCTCTTGCCTTTATTCTTTTTAAGTCAGGCATTTCATTTTCATATTTTGTATAAAGATCAACAAATTCCTTGCCATATGTATCCGATAAACCAGGGCATTCGTGTTCACTCATTAGAGTCCAATCGGCATCTTCTTCGACTCTTTCCATAAATAAATCAGGGATCCATAAGGCATAGAATAAGTCTCTAGCTCTAAATTCTTCAGCTCCAGTATTTTTTCTAAGCTCTAAAAAAGCCTCAATATCTGCGTGCCATGGCTCCAAATAGACAGCAAAAGAACCCTTTCTTTTACCTCCACCCTGATCAACAGACCTTGCTGTTTCATTAAAAATTTTAAGGAAAGGTATCAATCCATTAGACTTGCCATTGGTTGACTTAATACGGCTACCGCCACCTCTAATGTTATGAGCATGAAGACCAATGCCACCAGCGGTTTTTGAAATTAAAGCGCAGTCTTTTACAGTATTAAAAATTCCTTCGATAGAGTCATCTTCCATTCCAATTAAAAAACAGGACGACAATTGTTGCATCTTCAAACCACTATTAAATAGAGTGGGGGTTGCGTGTGTGTAGAAACCCTGAGATAGGCTGTCATAAGTTTTCTTAACCTGATAAAAATCAAACTTATCTCCGGACACACATAAAGCTACTCTCATCCATAAATCCTGAGGTCTTTCTGCTGTCTTATTGTTTGATTGTAAAAGATAAGCTCTGAACAAAGTAGTCAGTGCAAAATAATCAAAGTAATAATCACGATCGTAGTCAATAATTTTTTCAATCTCTTGAGCGTTAGCTTTTACTTTTTCATAGTATTCATCACGTAATAAACCATCCTCATAAAGATTTTTTGTTGCAATAATAAAACCTGGTGTTTCTTTATGAAGAGCATTAGCTTTAATTCTTCCAGCTAGATATGAGTAATCGGGATGTTCTACTGTCAGAGCAGCAGCTGTTTCTGCTAGGTAAGTATCAATTTCATTTGTTGTAATACCATCGTAAAGACCTTGTATTGCCTTTTGAGCAATTGTAATAGGATCTATCTCTAAACCGTTTGACAAAATAGAAATACGATTTGTAATTTTTTCTAAAGAGATATCCTCTTTGTTACCATCTCTTTTGGTAACAGCCATTGTTGATACTTTGGCACCAATTTGTTCATTCAGTTGAGCAGTCTTATAACGTTGGTTAGCTCTTTGTTCTCTATACAGTACATAGGCGCGAGCTACTTTATGATGCTCACCTCTCATGAGGGCCAATTCCACTTGGTCTTGGATATCCTCGATATGAATCATATCACCGTTTGCAATACGTCTAGTCAGAGCTGCGGTGACTGTTTCAGTTAACACTGAAACATTTTTGTCAATTTGTTTGCTATCACGAAGATCAGTTTGTGCCAAAAATGCTTTTCTTATAGCATTTGCAATTTTGTCAGATTTAAAAGGTGTTATCGATCCATCACGCCTTACAACACTGAGACTTAGCAGGTTTATTTCTTCGTTTTGCTTATTTATAACTGTGTTTTTTGTTGAATTTTCAAGTGATTCTGCGTTATTTGTTTCCATTCTTCCTACCAAGTTTAAGTGTACTTTTTTGAATAATCACTAGATGTAGTGTTTATTGCCTAGTGACTATACAATCTATAGACAATCTTAGTCAATTTATTTTGTATTAAATTCTGAAAAGCCAATAAATTCAATTGGAAATTAAAGATTCAATTAACAAGTAATTTGAAAATATTCACAGGTTTTTATCAAATTTTTCAAAACTACGAATATCTCTTAAAAAATATTATTTAGGTCCATTTTTAATAGTCCTAATTCTAACCTGATTCGCATTTTGCACATCAAAAACAATTCACATTTATGTTCAACTTTCATAAGGAATTCAGGATTTTTTAATAGACCTCCGTTTAAAATCCCTTACTTTCATGTGGTGAAAAAAATTCTAGGGGTAGGAACTGCTTTGGTTGATGTCATATGCCAGGTAGAGGACAGTGTCATCAATAATTTGAAATTAACTAAAGGCTCTATGACATTGATTGAGGAGTCTCAAATTAAGGAAATTAGGTCAAATTTCGATAATCCATTAATTACTTCGGGAGGGTCGGTATGTAATACTATCCATGAATTAAACTTTGGCTCTCATGAGGCAAGTTTTTACGGCAAGGTCAATGATGATGAGTATGGAAATGCTTTTGTTCAAGATTTAGAAAAAGAAAATATCTCGTTTAAAGGTGTCTCCAATAAAACAGATCTTCCAACTGGCTGCTGTAATATTTTAGTTTCACCCGATGGTGAAAGAACAATGGCCACACACATCGGAATAGGTTCACAATTAAATCCAGACGAAGTTAATGAGGATATACTCAATTCAATTGATCATGTGTACATGGAGTCATATCTTTGGGATCATGAACTAACAAAAAAAACACTTAAAAAATTTTCAGATATTGCAAAATCAAAAAACATAGAAATATCTCTTTCATTGTCAGACCCTTTTTGTGTTGATCGACACAGAGATGAATTAAAAAATTTTATAACTGATAATGTAGATTTAGTTTTTTGTAATTTTGATGAAGCAAAGATGTTTACACAATCTGATTCAATGGCAGATGTGAGTTCTTTTTTTAAAAATTTTGGAAAAAAAATTGTTATGACCTCTGGTGCTGAGGGTGCATATTATTTTTTTGAAGACGATGTAAAACATCAATCTGCTCAAAAAATAGAAAATGTTCTGGACACAACAGGTGCAGGAGATAATTTTGCTGCAGGATTTTTAGATTTTTACTTATCTGTAAAACCTGTCGATGAAGCGCTTAAAAATGGTAATAGAAAGGCTGAAGAAGTTATTCAGCAGCTGGGACCAAGGATAAAAAGAGCTTGATAATGAAGAACAAATCATATTTTATTTTAAATAGTCTATCTAAAAGGAGGGTTAAGTGGATTACAAAGTAAAAGATATTTCCCAACATGAATTCGGGAGACAAGAAATTGAAATAGCAGAAACTGAAATGCCAGGATTAATGGCTATTCGTGAACAATATGGAGAGTCAAAACCGTTGGCTGGAGCCAATATTATGGGTTGCCTTCACATGACCATCCAAACTGCTGTCTTAATTGAAACACTTGTAGCACTCGGTGCCAAATGTCGATGGAGTTCTTGTAACATTTACTCTACTCAAGATCATGCAGCTGCTGCGATTGCCCAAAGCGGTACGCCCGTTTTTGCCTGGAAGGGTATGAATGAAGAGGATTTTTGGTGGTGTATTGATCAAACAATTGAGGCAGATGGATGGGAGCCTAATATGATCCTAGACGATGGCGGAGACCTAACACTTCGAATGCACGAGAAGTACCCTGAGCTATTAAAAAATGTTAGAGGACTATCTGAAGAAACTACCACAGGCGTTCTTCGTTTAGAGCAAATGGCATCTAAAGGAACTCTTCAAGTTCCTGCTATAAATGTGAATGACTCGGTAACAAAAAGTAAATTTGATAATTTATACGGTTGTAAGGAGAGTTTAGTAGACGGAATTCGAAGAGGAACTGATGTAATGATGGCTGGTAAAGTTGCAGTTGTTGCTGGGTTTGGAGATGTTGGAAAAGGTAGCGCTGCTTCATTAAGAGGGGCCGGGGCTAGAGTTCAAGTAACAGAAGTTGATCCTATTTGTGCACTTCAAGCAGCAATGGAAGGCTATGAGGTTGTCACTATGGATGATGCATGTAAGTATGCTGATATATTTGTAACTGCAACAGGCAACAAAGATATCATTACCCAAGACCATATGAGAGAAATGAAAGACCGTGCAATTGTCTGTAATATCGGACACTTTGATAATGAAATTCAAATAGATGATTTGCAAAACTATAAATGGGAGGAGATAAAACCTCAAGTTGACCAAGTAACATTTCCGGATGGTAAGAAGTTAATAATTCTTTCAAAGGGAAGGTTAGTGAACCTAGGTAATGCCACTGGCCATCCTAGTTTTGTGATGAGTGCATCATTCTCAAATCAGGTTTTAGCTCAAATCGAAATTTGGGAGAATTACAAAAACTATGAAAATAAAGTCTATGTCCTTCCTAAAAAACTAGATGAAATGGTTGCAATGTTTCATTTACAAAAAGTTGGTGCTAAACTGACTGAAATGTCTAAGGAACAAAGCGATTATTTAGGAGTTGAGCAACAAGGTCCATTTAAGAAAGATACATATAGGTACTAAAATGAGAAAAAATTATATTTTCACATCTGAGTCAGTGTCTGAGGGACACCCAGATAAAGTTTCTGATCGAATTTCTGATGCAGTTGTCGATCATTTTATCTCCAAAGACCCATTTGCTAGAGTCGCTTGTGAAACATTAACAACAACCAACAAAGTTGTTTTATCTGGTGAAGTAAGAGGACCAGTCCAAGAAGACAAAGATGAAATTATTTCGAAAGTAAGGGAGTGCATAAAAGACATCGGCTATGAGCAAGATGGTTTTCATTGGCAAACCGCAGATATCCAATATTTACTTCACGGACAATCTGCAGATATTGCAATGGGTGTAGACTCATCATCTGACAAAGACGAGGGGGCAGGTGACCAAGGAATTATGTTTGGATACGCTTGTACGGAAACACCTGAACTGATGCCAGCACCAATTTTTTATTCTCATAAAATCTTAGAGATAATGGCTAAGGGAAGAAAAGACGGTAGCTTAAAAGGATTAGAGCCTGACTCAAAAAGCCAAGTAACTCTTAAATACGTTGATGGTAAACCAAGTGCAGTTACATCTGTTGTGATATCAACACAACATGCTGACGGATTGTCTCCTGCTGATGTTAAAGAAATAGTAAATCCAGCATTAAAAGAATCTATCCCTGAAGAGTTATTAAAAAATTTAGATGATAAAGAATACTACGTAAACCCAACAGGTAATTTTGTAATTGGAGGTCCAGATGGTGATACAGGATTAACAGGAAGAAAAATTATTGTCGACACCTATGGTGGTGCAGCACCTCACGGTGGAGGGGCTTTCTCTGGAAAAGATCCTACAAAAGTCGATCGCTCTGCTGCTTATGCTTCACGATACTTAGCAAAAAATATTGTTGCTGCTGGTTTATGTGATCAGTGTACTATCCAGTTGTCTTATGCAATCGGTGTAGCCAAACCATTGTCAATATATGTGAATACTCAAGGCACAAATAAAATAGATGAAGCAAAAATTGAGTCTGCGATACCTGACATTATGAATCTTTCTCCAAGAGGAATCAGAGAGAAATTACACTTAAATAAGCCAATTTACGAACAAACAGCAGCTTACGGTCATTTTGGTAGAACACATGACAGCTCTTCAGGAGCTTTTTCATGGGAAGCTCTAGATTTAGTGTCCGATTTCAAATCGCTAGCTTAATTGAGTTTGAGATTTGCAGTCTCAAATGAAATTGAGTTAAAACCTTTAGCTAGAAATATATCTAGGTCTCTATCTAAAAACCAGATTATTTTTTTTGAGGGAGAGGCCGGTTCTGGTAAGACAACATTAATCAGATATATCTTAAGTGAAATTAGCAAGTCAGAAAAAAAAACTTTTTCCTTCCAAGGGAGCCCCACGTATCAAAGAGAACATATTTACAATTTTAATAAGTTTAATATTATTCACTTTGATTTTTATCAAGTTCAAAATAACAAACTAGATTTGGATGAGTATTTTAATGATAATTGTGTTCTTATTGAGTGGCCATTAGAAAACCTTATTAAAAGATATAATCATATGGCTTTATCTATTAATATTTCGGTTACTGGTGAGAAAAGAAATATAGAGATAAAATCAAGTAATAAAAAATGGCTTCACAAAATAAAATAAATCTAATCAAAATAAAAAACCACCTTCAAAATAAAAATTTTAAAATAGGGGGCTTTTTAAATTTCAAGTCTGATGCATCAGAAAAAATTTTCAAATTATGTAAAACAGCAAATCAATCATTGCTTGTCCTTTCTTTTTTAAACAAACCTAGCGATTATAAAAAATATATTAAAGCAACTGATATTTTAATTTCTCAAAATGTTAATACACCAAAAATAATTGACCAAAGTAATTTATATAAGTTTGTAATCATGGATTATTTCCCTATTACAAATGCATCAAAATATTTCCAAAAACCACAAATTAAAAAAATACTTCCATTGGCTGTGAGAGCTCTTACAAATCTTCAAAAACCCAAGAAAAAGTTTTCAGGCGTTCAAGTAAAATCACAAAATAATTTACTCAAGGATGCATTGAACGGTATTGAGACTTTTATTGACCACTATGATCATAAGATCCAAATTGGTTTTTATCTCAATAAACTTGTGAAAGTATCTTTGAAAAAAAGTACTGAAAAATATAGAAAATTTAAGCCAACTTTAACTCACGGTGATTTTTTTTTAGATAATTTAATTTATTACAATCAAAAAGTTTATGTTATTGATCATCAAGATACTCACTACAACCATCCATTATTAGATATTTCTTCATTGATTTTTGATGCTAGGAGATCTTATTCTACCAAAGTCGAAGATAAATTATTGAAGCTTTATGCAAGAAGAATGAAACTTAATCTCAAGCAGCTTAGGTCAGACATTCATATGATTAGTCTTTTACGTAATCTGAGAATTCTTGGTAATTGGGTGCAATTATATAATGCTGGAAAACCAAAATATCTTAAAGTCTTTAGAAAAAATACATGGGCTCAAATATTTAAACATGTCGAATATTTAAGACTTTGGGATTTAAGAGAAATATTTATGGAGATATATAACAAAACAAGTTAAATGGACGCTCTAATATTAGCTGCAGGTTATGGAATGCGAATGGATAACTTAACCAAAGATATCCCTAAACCCTTATTAAAAATAAAAAATAAAACACTTATTAGCTATGCAATCGATCTCATTAAAAACATGTCATTTGATAAAATTTATATCAATACCCACTATAAACATAATATGTTAGAAAGATTTATCTCTGAAAATTACCCTGATATTACAATTTCTTATGAAGAAACTATCTTAGGAACAGGAGGTGGTATAAAAAACATACAAACAAACGATACAGTAGTTCTAAATACAGATAATTTATGGGACCAGTCCTTTGAAAATGAATTAGAAAAGTCAATCAAATTTTTTGATGAAAATAAAAGCTTTGATAGCGTCCTTCTTATAAATTCTAAAAATAATAATTTTGATCTTGAAGTAAATAATGAAGGGCTTATTAACTTTCCATCAAAACTATGCAATACTTCATTTCAAGGTTGTCATATTATTAGAAAAAACTCTTTGCATCCTTACCCTGAAATTTTTAACATTCAAGACTTTTGGAAAGATTGTTCGTTAAATGAAAAAATCTATGGATATGAGACTACTAAAATCAATGCTCATGTTGGGACTAAAGATGAGTATTTGAAATACAAATAATAATAACCATATTAAATATATGACAGTTGAACAAATAAGTGACGATGAATTTAATCAAAAAGTTCTTGAAGGATCAAAAGATAAGCCTGTTTTGGTAGATTTTTGGGCTGAGTGGTGTGGTCCATGTAAGGCTATTGCTCCTATTTTGGATAATTTAGCCTCTGAAATGGGCGATAAGATATCTATAAAAAAAATTAATATAGATGAAAATCCTCAAGCACCAGCAAACTTTAGTATTAGGAGTATACCTACAATGATACTCTTTAAAGATGGATCAATGGCTGATGCAAAGATTGGCTTAGGCTCAGAAGCAGACTTAAGAAGTTGGATTAACAGTAAACTTTAGAAGAAATTCATCTCAGAACACGCTTTATCAAATGAGATTTTATTTCCAATAAAATTTTTTCCCCTTTCACCTTGAAAAGCATCCTCAACATATTTATCCCATTCAATTTTTGGTATTCCAATTTCATTTAAATTTAATGGTGCTTCAAGAATTCTCAATGTCTCAGATAGTCTTTTTGAACTCTCAATGAGATCGACATTATAAATTTTTTCTAGGGATTTTTCTGTTTTTTCATCTTGGCCAATCAGACTCCTCATTATTGTCGGCAAAGTAAAAGAACAAGCTATTCCATGTGGAACATTAAAATTTATTGTTATCGGGTATGAAATATTATGTGCTATTGCAGTTTTAGTATTTGAAAAAGCTAGACCTGCATGAACACAAGCTTTAGCCATTAAAGTTCTCAACTCTATGTTTTTTAAATCATTTACAAGTTTTGGAAGAGTATCGATCACGGTTTGAGCACCTGCAATTCCATGAAATGTTGAAATCGGATTTGAGTTTACATTCCAAATGCTTTCTAAGGAGTGGGACAATGCATCAAGACCAGTAGAAATAGTCAGATTTTTTGGCTTGTTGATCATTAACTTAGGGTCAATAACTGATATTTCAGGATATAAAGATTTATCTGCTAATGAAAATTTACTTTTATATTCTTTATCCCAGACTGTAGCCCAACACGTAAGTTCACTCGATGTGCCCGAAGTAGTAGGTATAGCTATAATTTTTTTTGGATCTTGAACGTAAGCTGATTTTTTATTTCTTACAAAATCATTTAAATATTTATTTTCACCTTTAAAAGCCGCAAGTAATTTGGCCGTATCCATGACAGAGCCGCCCCCAAGAGCAACAACTGTATCAATTCGACTTTCTATTTTTGAAAATTTTTCCCCTGCAGAAATTAAATCTTGATAGTCTGGATTTGGTTGAACATCATCAAAGATTTCTAAAGGCTTATTTGATAAATTGTTAAAAAACTCTCTATACGTATCAAAGTTATCATCAGGATGGGTAATAAGAATGTACTTTCGATTACTTATTATATGTTCAATTTCATTAAATTTTTCCGAACCAAAAATAACATTTACTGGATTATAATATTCCCACATAAGATTTAGAGATTTTTAACAGCTTTTGAGAGAATTTGCATTTTTTGTTTTGCTTGATTTCTATCAAAAAACCCTAGACCACAATCAGGAGCAGCAATTAATCTTTCCTCATCAATATGCTCAAGAACTTCTCTGATCCTTTTTTGAATTTCCTCGACACTTTCCATACGACTTTTAGCTACATCAATCAAACCCATAATAACTTTGGTTTTTTTAAATATTTCTAATAATTTTAAATCTAAAGGTCGGTGAGAGTCTTCCAAAGAAACTTCGTCTATACTAGAGTCTTCAACTAAGTCAGCAATTTTATCATATGCATCTAGGTCTGCTTTTTTGTAGTGTTCTGAGTCAAGCGAGTTAGGATAACCGCAGCAAATATGACAAGCTTTTTGAGTTTCTTTTAGTATTCCATGCATTGCTCTTTCTAAGTTTTCCATACCATAATCGTGTGTTTCTTCTGGTTTTCTGGCGAACACTGGTTCATCAATTTGAATGTATTGACAACCAGCTTCGGATAGAGCCTTAACTTCATTACTAATACATAAAGCTAGATCATAACCCATTTTTTTGGGATCATTATAATAGTCATCAGCAATGGAGTCAGTTATTGTCATAGGACCAGGTATAGTAATTTTCACTGGGTTATCAGTAAACTGCTGCGCAGATTTCCAATCATCTACTAATCGTAATGATTTATTTGAAACCTTACTTGTAATTGTTGGGAGTGTTGCTTCAAAAGCTCCTTTCCTAACTGATTTAGTCGTTAAGTGTTCAAAACTTACCCCATTAAAAAACCTCAATTGATAAAAAATATAGTTTTCTCGCCTTACTTCACCATCTGTGGGGATATCTATTCCGCTACTTGTCTGATCAAGAATTACCTCTTCAATAGCTTTTAAGAATAGTTTTTCTTTTTCCTCATCTTTCTCTTCGTAAATTTTATGATCTTCACTTTTGGGATCCCAATTAGATAACAATCCCTTAGATTGTTTTTTTTCTTCGTCTGATTTATCTTGAAGAAACCAATCTCTTATAGGGGTGTAATTAGGTTTTGGATAAGCTCCAATAGTTGTAGTTTTAATGCTCATTTAAAAAAAAACAGCAGCCAGTATAATGACTGCTGTTTAAAAATCTAATGATAAAAGGTATTAAAAAGACTTACATTAAGTCTTCAATCTCCTCCATCATTTCGGCCTGTAGATCACCCATATCGTCTGCATCACCTGTAGCAATTTCTTCGGTGTAGTCATAAATTACTTGTGTCACAGCAAGACCGTTTTCTCCAGGATATGCGAACCAATCAGCTAACAAAGGCAACTGATTAACAGCAGTTAACTTGTTTGGGTTTGCATCATAAAAATCACCTAGCAGGTCATTCGCGGCTTTGTTAGGAGGAACGTAACCTGTTGTTTCTGCAACAGCTGCCGCTCCTACACCTGATGTGATAAATTTTAAAAATGTCCATGCTGCTTGTACTCTTTCAGGGTCATCTGATGTAGTAACTAACATCGCTGCGTTACCACCAGCAGGTAGTCTAGCTGGAGTTCCACCATTAACACCTGGTATTCCTGGGAAAGGCGCAGTCTTTAGCTCAAAGTCAGCTTTAGCAGCTTCAACAGAGCCTAAACTACTAGTACTCCAAAACATCATACCAATAGTACCTGCATTAAACGCAGCCTGTCCGTCAGCAATAGAATAGTTAGGCATATTACAGCCACCCATGATATCTTGCATTTGCTCTAGAGTTTTTAGACCTGCATCTCCTCCCATGTTAACAGCACCATCTTTAACCATTGGAACATTTTGGCTATGCATTAGAGCTTGATGGAACCAGTTTCCTGTAATATTCCATCCAAAGTAAAGAGTACCGTGTCCTGCAGCTTCTAATTTATTACAAGCGTCAATAACCTCATCCCAATTTGATGGAATGCTGCTAACACCTGCACTTGCTAAAAGATCCATATTGTAGTAACCAACTGGAGTTGATACTGAAAATGGTAAGCCATAAACTTCTCCTCCAAAGGTAGATAAGCTCAACATAGCTTCATGATAACCGTCTTTTGCAAAATCTGGCTCATTAGCTATGAAAGGTTCTAAAGATAAAGCGATACCTTTGTCTACTAAAGGTGCTTGTCTATTTAGACCTTGCATTGTGATATCAGGTAAATTTCCTGATGTTGACTCTCTTAGTATAGTAGCAGTAGCATCTTCATAGTTTTCATAAGTTGCTCTGAACTTAACTTTAATGTCAGGATGAGCTTTTTCAAACTCTGGCATAATTGCCTGGTATGTCACATCGAACAAACCTGAATAAGGATATGCAAATTCAATTTCTACTGCATTAGCGTTGTATGCGAAAACTGATGCAAAAAATCCTAAGATTACTTTTTTCATAGTCCCTCCTAAAAATAATTATAATTAATTACTAAATCCTTAATGTTAAGAATATGTTAAATTCTTAAAGCAAAGTAGAAATATTCAGTATGTGTGAAAAAAAATCTGTGAATAATTCTTAAAAGCTATTAATTACCAGGGTAATGAGAAAGTTTTTACATTTGTGTAACTTTTCATAGCCTCTATTACACCCTCTTTATAGCCTAATCCTGAGTCTTTTATTCCGCCAAATGGGGACATCTCAATTCTGTAACCGGGCACTTCCCAAATATTAACCGTGCCTACATTAAGACCGCTTATGTATTTTTTAATTCTTCTAAAATCGTTACTACAAACACCTGATGACAAACCAAAGGCCGTTGAATTTGAAATTTCCATTACTTTTTCATCATCATTGGGAACTCTAATGACAGGCACAATTGGACCAAAAGTTTCTTCAACAACAAGTTCTGATTTATAATTAACGTTGTCTAAAAAAATTGGTGGCACAAGAGCTTCTTGAACCCCAGGGTTATAAAGAATTTTTGCACCATCCTTTTCAGCTTTATTTACTCTGTCATTAAACATACTTGCTGCCTCTTTATTAATTACTGTACCCAACTGATTGTTAACATCCATAGGATCACCATATTTAATTGCTTTTGCTTTTTCCAAAGCAAGCTCGACAAATTTATCAGCTACTGATTCTTGAACTAATATTCTTTTTACAGCAGTGCATCTTTGGCCAGAGTTTTTTGTTGCTCCCATGATTGCTAGATCAGCTGCTTTATTTAAATCATCATCATCTAAGTCACTCAAAACTATTAAAGGGTCGTTTCCACCTAACTCTAAAACAGTTCTTTTGTAACCTGCATTTTCAGCTATCAGTTTTCCAACACCAACGCTTCCTGTAAAAGTAATCAAATCTATATTTTTATTTTTAATTACTTCATTCCCAATGTCTTCAGGCCATCCTGTTAAAATTGAAAACATTTCTGGAGGAAGGCCACATTCATATAAAATATCTGCAAGTAGCATAGCTGTTAAAGGGGTCAATTCTGTTTGTTTACAAACAGTACAGTTGTTAGTTGCTATTGATGGAGCAATTTTGTGAGCAACCATATTTAAAGGATGATTAAATGGAGTGATTGCAGATATTGTGTTAAGCGGTTCTCTAATTGTAAATATTTTTCTTTGTTTTCCATGAGGTGTTAAATCACAAGAATAAATTTCTCCATCATCCTGGATACAAAGCTGAGCAGTAAGAGAAAATACATCAAAGGCCCTACCAACTTCATAAAGCGTATCTTGTTTCGATAGCCCAGACTCAAGTGAAATTAGATCAGAGATTTGTTCTTTTCTTTCAACAAGCGTTTCAGCAGTCTTTTGAAGTATTTTTTGACGATCATATCTAGATAAATTGGGTTTATAATTTGCAGCAATATCAAAGGCTTTTTGAGCATGTTCTGCTGTGCCAGCTGGTACTGTGCCTATAACTTTACCTGTGAAGGGATAGATAACATCAATCTTGTTATCGGTGTGAACAGTTTTTCCACCAATCCTCATACCCTCATTAATAATTTTATCAGCCATGATTAAGCTCCATTAATAGCATAAAAAAATGCATCATAGTTATTTAAACTTTGATCTTTGGCAATGTTTAGTTTTTTATTAGAAATAAAAGGAACTTCTCTTTCATGATGGCCTCCATGAGATCTAAGGGGTTCCTTTAATTTTGAAAGATCATGATTAGCTTTTGAGGTACCAATTGTCATATCTTCGGATGACATGCATACGATATCACCTATTCTATCTGAAGGTAGCCTATATTCTCTACATGCTTCTTCTTGTTTAACAACTACTTCAATTTCTTTAATTGATGATATTTTGATGATTGTTTCATCAATTTTTGATTTATCTTTTACATATATTGTGGCAAACGATCCCAGTGAACCATGATGAACTACATAAGGGTCAGTAATTGGAAGTATTACTTTAGCCTCATCTTTACCCATTTGGTCATCTAAATAATCTTGAAGGAAGATGGCATTAGGTTCTCCATTAATATTTGCTTTAGACTTCATTCCATGATCTGCAGTGATGACAACCGAATTCCCATTACTACAAATTTTACTGACATACTTATCAAACATCTGATAAAAATCATTTGCTTCTTTATCTCCAGGTGCATATTTGTGTTGAATAAAGTCAGTGGTAGATAAATACATAATGTCAGGATTAAATTCCTCAAGTAATTTTACCCCAGCTGCCATAACAAATTCTGATAGATCCTGAGAATATACTTCAGGTACTTTCATTCCAATCCAGTCATTAATATTTTCTATACCATTTTCACTGAGAGTGGCCTGATCTGATTTTTCTGATGAAAAACAGATTGCTCTTCCTTCATTAAATTTTAAACCATTACCTAAAAGAGTTCTTAATTTATCCTTTGCAGTGATTACTGCTATTTTATAACCTTCATTATAATATTTCTCAAAAATAGTTGGAGCTCTTAAATATTGTGGATCATTCATCATCACTTCTTCACCGGTTGATGGGGTATAAAAGAAATTACCACTTATTCCATGAACATCACTAGGCTGCCCTGTGACTATCGAAATGTTGTTAGGGTTTGTAAAACTGGGAATAGCACTGTTAGCCATCAGATATTGGCCATTTTCCAATATTTTATCAAGATTTGGTGTCAATCCTTTTGAAGAGGCGATATCAATATACTCTTTTTGACTACCATCGAGGCATATAACTACTACAGTTGAAGTAAGTGACTTATTATAATGTCTTTTATTAATGTCAATTTTATCACTCATAATTATAACTGCTCTCTATAAAGAACAAATTTTTGATTATTTTAAAATTTGTTCATAAAGTTTTAACATAAATATTACAAATTTACTTTTAAAATGTCTTAATCAGAACTATTTTAGTTTTGAGGAATAAAAATAGATGGGGACAATTTCTTTAAAGAACATCAATAAGTCATTTGGTTCAACTGAGGTACTTAAACAACTAAGCCTTGATATCCAAGATGGTGAATTTTTAACATTAGTCGGTCCGTCCGGTTGTGGCAAATCCACTTTGTTAAAAATTATTGCTGGATTAGAGCAACAAAATAGTGGCGATGTAATTATTGATGATAAGAATGTTAACAGCACCAGAGCCAGCAAGAGAGACTTAGCAATGGTTTTCCAATCTTACGCTCTTTACCCGCACCTGACTGTCAGAAAAAATCTAGAAACACCTTTGAAATTAAGAGACTATAGTTTTGTAGAGAGGTTGCCTCTTGTTGGTAATTTTGTACCTAGTAGAAAAGAAAAAAAGAAATCAATTGATGACCTTGTTTTTAAAACATCTGAAACTTTAAAAATAACAGAACTACTTGATAGAAAGCCAGGTCAACTATCTGGTGGTCAAAGACAAAGAGCGGCATTAGGAAGGGCGATGGTAAGAGAACCAGTTGCATTCTTAATGGATGAACCTTTATCAAATCTTGATGCTGCATTAAGAGTTCATATGAGATCTGAACTATCTGAGCTTCATAATTCTTTAAAGACCACTTTCATTTATGTGACGCATGATCAAGCTGAAGCACTTACAATGTCAACTCGAATGGCGGTAATGATTGATGGGGAACTTTTGCAACTTGATACACCAAGTGAGGTTTATAATAATCCATCATCTTTAAGGGTTGCAGAATTTGTCGGCAGCCCAAAGATTAACACATTTGCTGCTCAGATTACCTCTGATGGTTCTGTTGAATTTACGGGTATTAAGCTTGAAAGAAAATTTAATACTAATAGTCAAAAAGCTTTAGTTGCTGTGAGACCAGAACATTTAGAAATTACAAAAGACTCAAACAAACCTGCATTTGAGGCTACAGTTTCATACAGAGAAAACCTTGGTTCGGATATATTTTACCATGTTCAAGTTGATCAATCTGACTTTAAGATCATAGTCAGAGGCTCACCAGCTGGACTAATTTCAAATGGGGAAACAGTTAGAATAAGTCTCTCTCATGCAGAGGCTATGCTTTTTGAAACATCTGGTGAGCGTATCCGATAAATATGCACCACTCTAAAGCACATATTTGGTTTGTTTGGCCTGCAATCATACTAATGATTGTCATATTAATTCTTCCAATTTTTTTAGCCGGAGGTATCTCATTTACTAATTACAATCTTGGTAATTCTAGTTTCGAATGGGTAGGTACGGAGAATTATGAAAAAATGTTCTCCAGAAAAACTTACATAAAAATGATTATATCAACGGCAACTTACGTGTTGATCGTTGTTCCTGTTTCAGTGGTATTAGGTTTAGTTGCAGCCATTATGCTCAACTCTCTTCGATTTGGAGCTGATATTTATAAAACAATTTTCTTTCTTCCGGTGATGGCTACTTTATTGGCAATGGCTATTGCTTGGGAATTTACTCTTCATCCAACTCTTGGAATAATAAATTCTTTTCTTGCCAATGGATGCGGAGGTATTAGAGAATTTATTTTAGGTTTTCATTGGCTACCGTGGGTTAGTTCCGAGGACAGTTGGTACAGTGTTGCTTGTGCTAACAATATGGATTTCCCGTATTGGCTCAAAGATAAAAAAACAGCGATTTGGACAATTTGTTTTATTGGAGTATGGCAAGCCTTTGGATTTAATATGGTGTTATACTTAGCTGGTTTAACAAGTATACCAAGAGAATTGTATCATGCTGCAGAAATGGATGGTGCTCAGTCAACTTGGGAACAATTTAAACTTGTAACTTGGCCAATGTTAGGTCCTACAACTCTTTTTGTGGTTACCATAACGACAATAAGGTCATTTCAAGTATTTGACACAATTGAAATTCTTACAAAAGGTGGTCCTGCCAAAACAACGTATGTAATGATGTACGCAATTTTTGAAAAAGCAATTCAACAAAATATTACAAGTATTGGTGCAGCGATTACTGTTGTGTTTATAATATTTATAATCTTGCTAACATTCTTCCAAAGATATGTGATTGAGAAAAGGGTACATTACTAAAATGTTAGCTAGACATTATATTGGAGAGTCATGGAAGCATGGACTGCTCATCATTGGAGCATTAATTGTGTTGATCCCATTCTACATGATGGTTTCAATGTCACTTAAATCTCAACAAGAAATTCAGTCAATATCTGGAGGTTTAGTCGGAGCACAGGAGATTCAAACATTCCCAGTTTGTACTAAGCACGGATACACTGAAGAGGTATGCACAATGCGACCTTATAAATACAATTTCTGGTTTGCATTCAAAAAAGCCCCAATTCCAAGGTATTTAATGAACGGTTTGATTGTGACTGTTTCAATCTTTTTAATACAAGTATTGATTGCACTTCCATGTTCTTATGCACTAGCCAAGCTTAGGTTTAAAGGAAGGGAATTTGTATTTTCAATGGTTCTGTTCTGTTTATTAATACCTGTACATGCAATCGCTTTACCGTTGTATGTCATGTTAGCAAAAGCTGGACTGGTGGATACCTATGCAGCCTTAATAATACCGTGGACGATATCTGTGTTTGGAATTTTTCTAATGCGGCAATTCTTTATGACAGTACCAGATGAACTAATTGATGCTGCAAGGATGGATGGTATGGGAGAATATTCTATTGTTTGGAAAGTTATGCTTCCTGTAGCCATACCAGCGTTACTCGCTTTTGCAATTTTCTCAGTTGTTGCTCACTGGAATGATTATTTTTGGCCTAGGATTGTTATCACAGGTAATCGTGATTTATTTACACCACCACTTGGTATTAGAGAATTTAGAGGTGGTATAGATAGCGATGAATTTGGACCCATGATGGCGTCGATTGTTACTGTTACCATTCCACTTATTGTGGCTTTCATAGTTGCTCAAAAAAGATTTGTTGAAGGTATTACTATGACTGGAATGAAGTAATTATTTACCCAGAGCGTTTACCATTACAATACCAAGTATAATTAGAACACAACCAAGTATTCCAAATAAGTTTGGAATCTGACCAAACTTAATTATACTTAATATGAACGTTCCAAAAATCACTAAACCAGCATAAGAGGCATAGGCAATTCCCATTGGTAAAAACTTCATTACCTTAGAAATAAAAAAGACCGCGATTACTATGGAAATAGCACTTAGTGAGGTTGGTATGAATTTCTCGTATCCATTTGATATTTTTGCAAAATTATTTGAAAGTATCCCGAAGAAGACCGCTGCAGCTAAATAAAAATATCCAATCAGTTTAGATATCTATCTCATAAGGAAATGAACTTAGTTGCTTCAAGCCATCTTTAGTTACAACGAACTGATCCTCAAGTTTAATTCCTTCTTTGCCGCCAACTTCACCAACATAACTCTCTACACAGATAGTCATATTTTCCTCAAAATTGGCTGAGTAATCCGCGTTGCTAAAATCTCTATTTGGGTAAGCAACAAGTGGCCATTCATCACAAAGACCGACACCATGAATAATGCATGGATAATGATTATCGTAACAATTATCAGGTAATTTCCAGGATTTTTCTGCAAATTCTCTAAAATTTAAACCAGCTTTAATCAGAGATTTGTTATGATTAATATGCTCTAAAGACATTGAGTAAAGCCTTTTTTGTTCATCATTTAAACGATTGCCCTCAACAAAGGTTCTAGAGATATCAGCACAGTAACCGTACGGTCCAACCATATCTGTATCAAAAGCGACTAAATCTCCAGACTCAATGACTCTGTTACTGCATTCTTGAAGCCAAGGATTTGTTCGTGGTCCAGATACTAAAAGACGAGTCTCAAACCATTCCCCACCATTTTCAATATTGACTTTATGCATATATGACCAAAGTTCTTCTTCTGTAATACCTGCCTGAAGTTTATCTCTCATTAGCCACATTCCTTTTTCAGCAGTCTCAATAGAAGCTTTCATGCAAATTAACTCATCATCAGATTTAATAGATCTTGCAAGCTCAATATACTTTTGGGCGTTCACTAGTTTAACATTAAACTGTTTAAGTAACATTTGTATTCCAACTGGATCGGAAACATCTATTGCAAGGCAATTATTATCAGGTGAATGCTCTCTCATTAAATCTTGAACAGTGCAAGCCCATTTTTTTGCATTTTTATCAACAAAATTATTTGCTGAAAAAAAATCCCAACTATCAACTGCTCGAATATCATCAATCGTGCATAAATGTTCTGAGAGATGCTCGCTCTTTGGATAATCAAATAGTATTACTTTTCCCTCTGCAGAAATAAATACGAATCGCACGAGTTCATGCATTGTAAATAAACTCATATTTCTACTGTCGGTTGCATACCTTATATTGATCGGATCAAATAATATGCAAGCACCAACATTATTTAATCGTAGTTGCTCTAAAACTCTATTGAGTCGATACATACGTAAACGGTCGAAGTCTATTTTTTCTTCGTAGAGTCTAGGTTTATAAACTTGATTTTCAAAATTTTGGTTAATTGTTTCGAAAAACTTTGGGCCAATTTTACGGTCAGCAAATTTACTTGTAAAATTACTCATCCAAATGACTTTTAAAATTATTCTTTTCAAATCTTAAAAGATAATCACTAAATTGCAATTTAAGTTTTTTTGCACTATTGCTAATTTTATCTAGAAAATTAATACTTATTTTAATACTTTTTTGTTCATTTTCGGATATTTGACCAACATAGGTGATAGCATTCCATAATCCAAGAGAGTTCATCGGTGAAAATTTTTTCTTAGAGGATAATGATAGGTTTATAAATGAAAATAAAAATGAAGATGCGGATACTTTAAATTTTTTTCTAAAATGAGGTATTTTTTTATTCAGGCTTTCTACAAATTTTTTGGGATCACTAAATTGATAGGGATTAATCTTTGGAAAGAATAATTTGAGAAGCTTTTTTGAAAAATCATTTCCGGATGAATAAATAAAAAATAGCTGACCTTTTACATCCAACATTTTTAATAATGGAATAAGTACTAGCTTAAGAGTTCTGTCGTAAGGAGATCTTAGCCTGAAAGCTTGAGATGCAATTATATAGTCGTAAAACTTTGGAATACTCTCTAACTTACTTGGTATCAAATGCTTTAATGCAATTTTTTGATCCTTCCTATAAATAACCATCAGTGTCTTTTGTTTCGGTCTCAATATGGTTGAAGAAGTATCTTCTTTTATATCCCAATTTTTTCTTATAATCTCACCCATATTCATGAGTTGCTGATTGAAACTAAAACTTGAATTTCCAACTAATTCTTTTTTAATTAACTTACAATCTGTGAAACGATTATCATTAATTTCTCTGTAGGATGCATTTGTTATACAGAAAACTAAATTCTTATGTTCAAAAAATCTATAACCAAGATAATTTAGAAGACTGTTAATATCATCAATACTAATTTCTTTTCCAACAACTATAATTGGATCTTCAGGAAATTTGTCATGAACAGCCGATAGCAATGTACAGATAACTGAGCCATCTCCTGTCCCAGCATCAAAAATTCTAAATGAATCTTTAGTAATTTTAGAATTTTTTAAATACTTCGCTAATTGAAAAGCTATTCGACTTTTTTCGTTGGTAGAATTTACAAATGATAAATATTTATCTCTTGAATCAAAAAAATCTGACTTTTTTGCCCCCACTTTATTTCTCCTAGTTTTTTTTAAACTAGAAATGCATTGATTACCATAATAGAGTTAACGGGTTAGTTTATAAATATGACTTTAGAAACCTCGCTTTTATTGGGTATATTTGGCGCAGTTTTAGTAATAGCAATAATGGTTTTTGATATTTACAAAAGAAACAAATAATCTAATTCAAGTAACATTTATTATAAAATAAGACATGACCAATATTATAAAATCAGGTGGAAGCCACGAAACAGACGTTGTTATTATTGGTGCTGGCCCATGTGGTCTTTTTCAAGTCTTTGAATTGGGTCTTTTAGATATGAAGGCTCATTTAATCGACAACCTTGATAAAATAGGAGGGCAGTGCGCAGAATTATATCCTGATAAAAATTTATATGATATTCCAAGTAGGCCTGCTATTACCGGCCAAGAACTAACTGATGATTTAATAAAACAAGCTGAGCCTTTCAATCCCTCTTATCATCTCAATCAATTAACCTCTAAAATTTCTTTAAATGATAATGATATTTTAGTTGAAACCGATAAGGGCACATCCATTAAATGTAAGTCTTTAGTGATTGCAGCAGGTGCTGGCAGTTTTGTTCCAAGAAAGCTTCCTGCAGAGGGCTCACAGGAGCTAGAAAATAAAAACATTTTTTACTCTGTTAAAAAAAGATCTGATTTTCAAGATAAGAATATTTTAATAATTGGTGGTGGTGACTCTGCTCTTGATTATGTTATGGGATTTCAAGGAATAGCCAAAAAAGTTTCTTTGGTCCACAGAAGAAAAGAATTTAAAGGAGTTCAAGACTCTGTAAATAAAGTTATGTCTTTAGTTGATAAAGGCGATGTAAACTTCAATATGGGAAGTTTAAAAAAGGTTGAAAAAAATGATAACGATAAAGTCACAGTGACACTTGATGATGAGACAACATTAAGTGATATTGACGCTATTTTTCCGTTTTTTGGATTAAAAATAGAGTTGGGCCCAATAGCAGATTGGGGCTTAAATTTAGAAAAAAATTTAATATCAGTGAATACTGAGAATTTTGAAACTTCTGTTCCAAGAGTTTTTGCTGTTGGAGATATTTGTATTTATCCTGGTAAATTAAAGTTAATCTTGAGTGGATTTCATGAAGCAGCTCTTGCAGCAAAAAAAATGTTTGAATATTGCCATAGTGATAAAAAATATGTGTTTAGATACACTACTTCTTCAAGTGATCTTCAAAAAAAACTTGGTGTAAAATAACTTTTAAAATGTTTATAACCGGCGGTTTATTACTGACTGTATGAAGATAATTATTTTTTCTAAAACTATTTTTTTATTTATTTTTTGTTTCTTAATACTTTTCAGCACCCATTTATATTCAAAAACTTTAGAAAAAACTAGAGTTTCTCTGGAAAATCCTTGGGGGATGAGTTGGATAGATGATCAATTATTGATCACTCAAAAATCAGGTGAAATTTTCCTTGTAAATACAAATGATTACTCACATACAAAAATTGATCACAACATTCCTTTTGTTCAACATGGCCAAGGAGGGCTTTTAGATATTGTAAGTGAAAAGAATTTTATATGGGTTACTGGCTCAATTAAGAAAAATGGCAAATACACAACTGCTGTGTATTCTGCTGAGCTAAAAGAAAATAAGCTCATTAATGAAAATCTTTTATATGAGGCTTTACCATATTTTGGTAATGGTAAACACTTTGGTTCTCGAATAGAAATTCTTGATGATTACCTTTATGTAAGCATTGGTGAAAGAGGAAAAGGCATGATTGCTCAGGACTCCTCAAATTCAATTGGTTCAATAATCAGAATACATAAAAATGGTGACTACCCTAAAGATAATCCTTTCACATCGGGTAATGATTGGCTTCCTGAGTTATTTCAAATTGGTGTTAGAAACCCTCAAGGGATGACTTTGGATCCTCATACTAAATCTATTTATATATCTAATCATGGACCTAAAGGAGGAGACTTTATTGGTAAAGTTGAAAGAGGTACTAATTATGGTTGGAAAAAAATAGGATGGGGAGGAACAAATTACTCTGGAACTAAAATTGGAGATGGCAATGCTTGGGAACCTGGTTTTTTAAAACCAGAATTTATTTGGGTACCTTCAATTGCAGTTAGTGGTATCAAATTCTATCAAGGAGAGGCTTTTCCAGAATGGCAAAATTCTCTTTTGGTGTCTTCATTAAAATTCAGATATTTATCTGTATTGCATAGAGAAAATAATAAATTTGTTAAAGAGGAAATTATATTTCAAGATAAAATTGGGAGAGTCAGAGATATGGAAATAGATAGATTGGGAAATATATATATTATTGCTGACGAGAATAGCACAAATTTATTTGTTTTAAAACCATAGCTTTAATCTATCCTAATCAAATGCGAAACATTTTACTTTTAATTTTCATATTTTTTAATTTTAGTTTGTATGCATATAATGAAGATGAAATAATTTGTATAGCAACTTATGAATTAGCTACAGATTTTTTTTCATCAATGAAAGATGAAAAAACCTCACAGGAGATGTTTTTAAAAAAACAAGAATTACTAGATTAATACGAGGATGGTCATTTTCCATTAGAAGATATAGAATTTATGAAAACAGAAATACACTATGCTTGGTCGAACAATTTTGATTTCCTTCCTCCTATTTTAGAAAATTGTGTCCAAAATATTAAGTAAAACAATTCTATAAATAAGATAATTACTATGAATTTTTTCTGCTGTCTGTATAAAATTAAAATATGAAAATTCTGGTTGTGGGTGGCATCGGATACGTAGGCTCACATATGTTAAAGCGTTTCAAAGAAACAAATTATGACATTGAAATTCTTGATAATTTATCAAGTGGACAAAAAGAGAACACTCAAAATTACAAACTTCATGTTTGTGACCTATCAGATAAGCAAAAAGTTTATAAAATATTGTCTGAGCAAAACTATGATCTTGTAATGCATTTTGCAGCATCAATTAATGTTGGGGAGTCGTATAATGATCCAAAAAAATATCAACAAAATAACGTTATCAATACAATCAACCTTCTTGAGTGTATGAGAGATTTAAAAATTAATAAATTTATATTTTCTTCATCTGCTGCTGTTTATGGTGAACCTGAGCACCTTCCAGTTACTGAACTACATCCTTTTAATCCAGTAAATCCATATGGTGATACAAAAGCAGAAGTTGAAAACATTTTAAAAAGTTACGAGGAGTCTTGTGGTTTAAAATATGTATCACTGAGATACTTTAATGCTTGTGGCGCTCATCTCGATGGTACAATAGGTGAAATGCACGATCCAGAAACACACTTAATACCTCTTGTGCTTCAAGTTGCTTCCGGAAGAAAAAAACATATTAGTGTTTTTGGTGATGATTATCCTACCCCTGATGGCACTTGTGTGAGAGATTATGTTCATGTAATGGATATAGTAGAGGCTCATATATTAGCTATGGAAAATTTAACGAATACAAACAAATCTCAAGTTTTTAATATTGGCAACAAAAAAGGTTTTAGTGTTAATCAAATTATCCAGATGGCCAAAGAAATTACTAAAGTCGATATTCCCTTCAAGATTCAAGGAAGGCGAAAAGGAGACCCAGCAGAGTTAATTGCTGATAATAAAAAAATAATGAATTTATTAGACTGGAACCCAAAATACTCTGACTTAGAGACCATCGTCAAATCAGCATGGAATTGGGAAAAAAAGCGAAAAATAAAGTAAATTAGCTATTTTACTGTATCAATATAATTATTTTATTATAATAAGAATGCTTAATTAAATACAATCTAATTTAGATTTGTAGGAGGATAAAATGAAAAAAATCATAGCTACTTTAACAGCTATTTTAGCTATGGGATTTTCTTCTTCATTCGCAGGGACATTAGTCATTAATACTGATTTAACTGATCCAGCTCCAAAAGCAGCGTTTGAATGGGCTTTTAATAAATTCCAAGAAGAAAACCCTGACGTCACAATTGAAGTTAATAACTTCGATCATGAAGGATATAAACAAGCAATTAGAAATTTTTTAACCACAAGCCCCCCTGATGTTTTCAATTGGTATGCAGGAAACAGAATGCTTCCATTTGTAAGAGCAGGGCTTGTAGAGGATGTATCAGATATCTGGTCAGACACCGGATGGGTTGATGGAAACTTAACAGAGGGCATGTCTCACGCTAAGAAACCAATGACTATTGGTGGCAAACAATGGGGTATTCCATACACCTATTACCAGTGGGGTGTTTATTACAGAAAAGATATTTTTGAGGCCAACGGAATTTCAGTACCAACAACTTGGGATGAATTTGTTGCTGCATGCGCAACATTGAAAGCCGCAGGTGTTACACCAATCACGATTGGATCAAAATACCTTTGGACAACAGCAGGTGTCTTTGACTATTTAAACTTAAGAACAAATGGTTATGAGTTCCACATGGCCTTGACAAAAGGTGAAATACCATACACTGACCCTAGGGTGCATGCTGTATTTGACAAGTGGGATGAATTAGTTAAACCAGGATATTTTCTTGAAAATCATGCCTCACTTGCTTGGCAAGAAGCAATTCCTCCAATGATTAATGGAGAGGCGGCGATGTATGTTATGGGTAACTTCTCAGTTGCATTATTCAAAGAGGGTGGATTAACAAATGACAACCTCGGCTTTTTCCAATTTCCAGAAATAACTCCTGGTATTCCTATGGCTGAAGAGGCACCAACTGATACGATGCACATTGCATCGGGAGCCAAAAATAAGACAGATGCTAAAAGATTCCTGATCTTTTTAAGTAGAGCAGATGTTCAAGAGGAGATGAATAAGACTCTAGGACAACTGCCAGTTAATAGTGGTTCTAAAGTTGATCCAGATCCATTTTTAGAAGCAGGTTTGAATATGTTAAATAACGCATATGCAATGGCACAATTCTACGACAGGGATGCCCCAGCTGAAATGGCCTCTGAAGGAATGAAGGGTTTTCAAGAATATATGGTTAATCCTGATAGAAGAGATAAAATTCTTGAGCGTTTAGAAAAAGTACGCCAAAGAGTTTATAAATAATCAATTTCAATTGGGGTGGTTTTCAACCACCCCATTTCTTAACGTGCCTAATTCAATACAAATTACATATAGAAAGTCATCATGGTGGAAACTTAATCAACAAAGGTTAACACCATGGATTTTTTTGTTTCCAGGTTTATTACTATTTTTAGTCTATGTAATATGGCCAATTTTTAATTCTTTATATATTTCTTTATTACAATGGGACGGGCTATCTCCAGCAATTTACGTTGGATTATCAAATTATATAGAATTATTGGACGATGAGTATTTTTATATTTCGTTAATGAATAATCTTAAGTGGTTAATCTTATTTATGTTAGCTGTTCCAATAGGATTAGGCTTAGCAATATTTTTAAATCAAACTATTTTTGGTATAAGACTCATCAAATCTCTTTTCTTTTTCCCTTTTGTAATTTCCCAAGTTGTTATCGGAATTATATTTTCATGGTTTTACAATCCAAGAGGTGTTATTGGGCCTTTTTTAGATAAATTAGGACTCAGTAATTATGCCATATTAGCAGATGAGAATTTTGCTACCTATGGAATTATCTTTGCAGGAATTTACCCACAAATTGCATACTGTATGATTTTGTATTTAACAGGCTTAAACAATCTTAATACAGATCAAATTGAGGCAGGTAGAATGGATGGCGCAAAAGGCTTCTCTTTATTTAAAAATATTATCTTACCTCAATTGAAGCCAGCCACTTTTCTAGCAATTGTTGTAACTGTGATCGGATCCCTGAGAAGTTTTGACATGGTTGCTATCATGACACAAGGTGGCCCATATGGTTCAACTAATGTTTTAGCATATTATATGTTTGAGACCGCTTTAAGCGAATATGGATATAGGATGGGTTATGGTTCAGCTATTGCAGCAGTTTTATTCACTATAATGATGTTCTATATATTATTTTTTATTTATCGGATGTATCAAAGTGAGAAAAAAGGACTTTAAATGTTTCCCATACCAATTCAAAAAAGACCTTTAATTAACAGGATTTCATACAAAATACTTGTACCTGTATCTTTGTTCGTTTGGTTGATCCCTCTAATAGGGATTATGCTTACTTCAATTAGAGGTTTAGGAGATATCACCGCAGGAAATTATTGGGGCATACCTAGTGAATTTTTATTATTTAGTAACATTAAAGATGTATTTCAAAATACCCCAATGTTGTCTTACATAATTAATAGTTTTAAAATAACCATCCCTACTGTAATAGGTGCTGTCGCTATAAGCTGTATGACAGGTTTTGCATTAGCATCATATAAGTTTAAAGCAAATCTCTTTATCTTTTTCACGTTTATTGCTGGAAATTTTGTTCCCTTTCAAATTTTAATGATACCAGTTCGAGACCTTACTTTCCAAATGGGTTTGTATGATACAGTTACAGGATTAGTTTTATTTCATGTCGCCTTTCAAACTGGCTTTTGTACTTTATTTATGAGAAATTTTATTAAAGCTTTACCAAATGAGTTATTTGAGGCCGCAAGGATTGATGGTACTTCGGAGTTTAATATATTCTTGAAAATAGTAGTTCCCCTTACAAGACCAGCTATTGCTGCTTTGTCTGTGCTAATATTTACATTTATATGGAATGACTTTTTTTGGGCAACTGTTTTAATTCAAGGACAACACGCAATGCCAATTACTGCAGGTTTGAAATCTCTAAATGGTCAATGGGTTACTGTATATCATCTTCTATCTGCTGGATCAATAATCGCAGCAGTTCCTCCTGTGATAATGTTTTTTCTAATGCAAAAACATTTTATTGCTGGTCTTACACTAGGCGCTAGTAAGGGATAGAATTGGCTAAAATTACTTTTATAGGTGCGGGCAGTACTGTCTTCATGAAAAGTATTTTGGCAGATATTTTACTTGAGCCGGAGTTAAATTCGTTTGATATTGCCTTACATGATATAGACCCAAAAAGACTAAAAACATCACAAATAGTAGCTGATAACATATGTAAGTCGTTAAAAGCTCCGGCATCAATAAATACTACGTTAGATAGAAAAGAGGCTCTTAAAGGCGCTGATTTTGTTATAGTTATGATACAGGTTGGAGGTTATGAACCCTCAACTGTTATTGATTTTGAAATACCAGCTAAATATGGACTTCAACAAACAATTGCAGACACGCTAGGTATTGGAGGCATTATGCGCGGGTTGAGAACAGTTCCTGTTTTAGTTGAAATTGCCAAAGATATAATAGAACAATGCCCTAAAGCATGGATGCTTCAATATGTAAATCCTATGGCAATCAATTGTCTAGCTCTCTCAGACTTTGTTCCTGAGCTTCAATATGTAGGACTCTGTCATTCTGTACAGGGTACAGCTGCTGATTTAGCGAGAGACATAAATGAAGATTTAAGCAAAATTCAATATGAATGCTCTGGAATAAATCATATGTCATTTTTTACAAAGTTTGAAAAAAAATTAGATAATGGTTTAACGGAAGATCTTTACCCTAAAATTTTTAAGGCAGGAGAGGAAGGGAATTTTGGCACCAATTGGGATGGTTGTTCAAATTACGTTAGATATGAAGTATTGAAAAGACTTGGTTATTTTGTTACAGAGTCATCGGAACATTTTGCAGAATATACACCTTGGTTTATTAAAAATCACCAAAAAGAATTAATCTCAAAATTTGATATTCCAGTTAATGAATATATTCGTCGCTGTAAAAAACAAATTCAAGAATGGGAAACGCAAGAAAAAGAGTTAATTAGCAAACCTCAAATAGAATATAATAAATCTGTCGAGTATGCTTCGCGAATAATTTTATCAATGGTAACTGGAAATCAAGACACTATTTACGGTAATGTTCTTAATAAAAATTTCATACCTAATTTACCAAACAATTGCTGTGTGGAAGTTCCTTGTACTGTTCAAAAAAATAACCTTACCCCACAATCAGTACCACCATTACCTATGCACTTAGCAAATCTAATTCAGACCAATATTAATGTTCAGCAATTAACAGTTGAGGCTCTTAAAACTCTTAAGAAAGAGAGTATTTATCATGCTGCCATGCTAGACCCACACACCGCTGGTGAACTTAATTTAGATCAAATTTGGAAAATGGTTGATGAGCTACTTGACGCTCATGGTTCAATGTTACCTGTTTTCAAATGATGGCTAATCTATCGATAAAAAGAATTTACAGGGGTAATGGAAAAGAACTTATTTTATTTAGTCAAAACCCCATAAAATACAGAGTTTTTGAAGGCTTACCCCCAATCTCTGATAACAAAACTCATCTTAGGTACCACCCAACTCGCTCTGAATGGGTAGGATACTCAACATCAAGACAAAACAGAACCTTTTTACCTAAGGCCCTTGAATGTCCATTATGTCCAATGATAAATGATGAAGCACCGAGTGACATTCCTGTTGACCAATATGAAGTTGCCATCTTTACAAATCGTTTTAGCTCATTCAAATTAATCGAGTCTGATATACCTCATTTAGAAGTAGAAACTAATCAAGCAGTAGGAACTTGTGATGTAATCTCTTATAGTTCAAAACATAATGATGAGTTCTCTAAGTTACCTATCGAAAGAATTGAGCTAATTATTAAAGCACTATCTAACCGCTCTGAAGAATTATATAATAATTCAAAAATTAAATTTATTTTACCATTTGAAAATAAAGGAAAAGATATCGGGGTAACTTTAGATCATCCTCATGGACAAATATATAGTTTTGGACATATTCCAGAATTGATTAAAAGGCAAGCTATAGTACAAAAATCAAATCCTCTCAAAAAGTATTTATCGAATATTCCAAAAGAATTAATTTTAAAAAAAAATTCTTCTGCTATATCCTTTGTGCCTCGTTGGGCTAGATACCCCTTTGAGATTTGGATAGTACCTTACCGAAGGACATCTAATATTTTTGAACTTTCAGAAAATGAGCAAAAAGATCTTGCTGAACTTATGCTTGATGCCTCTAAAAGTTTAGACAAAGTATTTGATGATCCTATGCCGTATACTCTTGCATGGCAACTATCTCCTAAAGGTTATGAGAATTCTCACCATTTTCATGTATGCTTTCAACCTATACGCAGATCAAAAACAAAATTAAAATATTTATCAGGTGTTGAGCAAATTACAGGTTTTTTTTTAGTAGATCTTCCTCCAGAACGCTCAGCTCGTATCTTGAGAGGTGAAGAACTTCCTGATGAATAGTAAGTCTTTATTTAAGCAGCACTTCAACTATTCTGCAGTATCATCATCAGAGGCACATGGAAGAGTAAATTTAATTGGTGAGCACACCGATTATAATAAAGGTTTCGTACTTCCAACATTAATTGAACAGAAAATTGAAGTAAGTCTTAGTCCTCGATTAGATTCTAAAATAGTTGGAATTTCTGAAGAATTTGGTGAAAAGACTGTATTATCTGACTCTAATACTGATGGTACTTGGATAGATTTTGTCAGAGGAGCTTTATATTATATGGCAAAGGAATGGCAACCAATTAAAGGTTTAGATATTGCGGTTGCCTCTAGTATTCCAACAGGGTCTGGATTATCTTCTTCAGCCGCACTTGAAATAGCAATTTTGAGGGCCTTGTGCAAAATGGTTGGACATGAACTATCATCAACTAAAATAGCAAAAATAGGACAGCTGATAGAACATCATTTTATAGGAACCTTTTGTGGAATAATGGATCAAATGTCATCATCAAAATCTAAATTTGGACAAGTATTATTCTTGGATTGTGAAAATTTGAATACAGAAATAGTACCTACCTTTAAAGACTATACTTTCATAATTATTCATTCTGGAAGTACACGTAAACTTTCAGAAGGGTTGTATAATGAAAGAAAAAGAGAGACAGAAATAGCTAGTAAATCTCTTAATATCCCGTCATTACGCCATGCAGAAATTTCTGATTTAGATATTATTAAAGATCCTAAAATTTTAAGAAGAGCTAGACATGTCATTACTGAAAACGATCGAGTGCTAAAGGCTGTACAATCTTTAAAAGATAATAATGCGCAAGCATTTGGAAATTTAATGAACGAAAGCCATATTTCCATGGACAAAGATTATGAAATATCTAGTCCTGAATTAAATCATATTGTTAAAACTGCTCAGTCATACGGTGCTTTAGGCGCAAGACTTACGGGAGCTGGATTTGGAGGTTGTGCTGTAGTTTTGTCGTCAAATACTCGAAGAGATGATATTATCAAAAAAATATTAGAACATTGTCCTAAATCATATTTAGTTACCAATATAGGAAAAAAATATTACACCTAGTTAAAATGAATAAAGTAAAAGTTACAACAATTCTTAAATGCAAAAATTTACTTGGCGAAAGTTGTTTTTGGGACCCAAGATATAATTGCTTAGTTTGGACAGACATAGAAGCAAAGAAGGCATGGATGCTTGATGATAACAATCAAAGCTTTGTATTTAATTTACCAGATAGGGCAGGGTTTATTCTTCCAAGGAAAAAAGAGGGATTTATTATTGGATTTCCCAACTTTATTGCTATCACTGATAAAAATTTTTCTTCATTTGAAAAAATATGCGAAGTTGAAATCACAAATAATCAAACTCGAATTAATGATGCAAAAGTAGATCCCTATGGAGGCATAGTATTTGGTACTTATAATGAAGATCCGGATAAAGCAAAAAGAAAGCCTATTGCTAATCTCTACAGAATTGCGCCAAATTTATCTTTAACAAAACTTTTGTCAAACATCACAGTCTCTAATGGAATAGCCTTTTCAGAAAACGAAAATATCATGTATTTTGCTGATACTCCAACTGGTCGAATACGAAAATTCGAGTACACTAAAAATTTCTATAAGTTTTATGAATTAGAATCAAATATGATCTTTAAAAATGTAGGTGAACCCGATGGAGCTACTGTAGATATTGATAATAATTATTGGTCAGCAAGAGTAAGAGGGAAATGTATTATTTGTATTGATACAAAAGATGAAAAAATTTTAGAAAAAATTAGTCTTCCGACCAATACGCCCACATGTGTAACTTTTGGTGGTGCTAATCTAAACAGTCTCTACATTACATCTTTAAGGGCAGATCCGACAAGTGATAATGAAGGTGGAAATCTTCATAAAATTGAAACTGGTACTCAAGGCCGTGTTCAACTTTTAACTGATATTTGATTTTAAAGAAATTTCTTATTAACTAAATTTTCCATATTTAATTTAGTCATATTTTTTAAATAGTAGAATATATTTTGTGAGGCTTCTAGAGACATTCTCTCTCTGCATTCCAAAGTTAATGCAGCGTTATGTGGCGTTAATAAAATATTATCTAACTTAAAAAAAGGATGATTAGGCTCTGGAGGTTCAGAGACAAAAACATCCATTCCTGCACCTAAGATTTTTTTTGAGCTAAGGGCTTGATGTAAATCATTTTCATTTACTATCCCACCCCTAGATGTATTTACTAGAATTGTTTTTTCTTTCATACGATCTAATTCTTTTTGTGATATAAAATTTTTTGTGTCTTCATTCAATGGCAAATGTATGCTAACAAAATCTGCAAGTGCTAAACCATCATTTTTTTCTATGGGTATACAGCCACTTTTTTTTATTAAATCACTATCTAAAAATGGATCATAAACATATACTTCCATATCAAAACCAAGACATCTCTTTGCAACTTCTTTTCCTATTCTGCCAAAACCAGCTATAAGTAATTTTTTTTTATATAATTCAAAAAAGTTTGGCAGTTCAGACCTTTGAGTAAAATTCCCTCCTTTCACTAATTTATCAGAGAGAGATAAATTTTTTGTTAAATACAAAAAAAACGACATTACATGTTCAGCAACACTTACGGCATTGGATGTTGATGTAATACAAAGGGCAATTTTATTCTTATTTAAAAAATCTAAATCAACATTGTCATAACCAACACCATGTCTTGAAATAATTTTTAAATTTTTACAATGTTCTAAAATATCTTGATCTAGCCTTGATGTTCTTAGAAGGATTGCATCTACAAACTTTAATTCCTCTTGTAGGTTTTGATTGTTAAAATTTGTTACCTCGACTATTTCTAGCTCATTTTCTTTTAAAAACTCTAACCCTTTTGAATGAACTGTTCCTAATATTGCAATTTTCATTTTATTCTCTGTTTAAAAGTTATGTCAAAAAAGTCTCAATTTTAAAAGGTTTTTCATTCAAATTATTTTTCTATCATGTAAGATCTATAGTAGGTTTATTTATGGAGGAATAATGAAAACCATCAAATTGTCCTGTGCACATGCACTTTTTAAATATTTGATTGCACAAAAAACTATTATTGATGGTAAAAAACTACCATTATTTCCTGGAGCATTTGCAATTTATGGTCATGGTAATGTGGCTTGTCTAGGCCAAGCAATGGAAGAGTTTCAATCTGATCTCCCAGGTTACAGAGGGCATCATGAACAAAGTATGGCATTGACTGGTATTGGCTATTCAAGAGCTATGAGAAGAAAGCAAATTTTTATTGCTACCTCATCAGTTGGTCCTGGAGCTACAAATATGGTAACAGCTGCAGCAGTAGCTATGAGTAATCGTCTTCCAATATTACTTCTTCCAGGAGATACATTTGCAAGCCGATTTCCTGATCCTGTATTACAACAAGTTGAAAATTTCAACTCTCCTATTGAAACTGCAAATGATACCTTTAAGTCTGTGTCCAAATATTTTGATAGGATTACTAGACCAGAGCAAATTCTGGCATCTCTTCCTCAAGCAATTCAAGTGATGCTTGACCCATCAGATTGTGGCCCTGCAACAATTGCTATGTCTCAAGATGTTCAAGGAGAGTCATTTGATTATCCTGAAATTTTTTTTGAAGAAAAAATCCATCATATTAGAAGAGTTCACCCTGACCCAAACCAAATTCAAGAAGCAGCTGATAAATTAAAAAATTCAAAACAACCTATAATAATATCAGGGGGTGGCGTTCTATATTCTGAGGCAGAACAAACTCTCTCTAATTTTGCAAAAAAACATAATATCCCTGTCACTTCAACTGTAATGGGAATTGGATGTATGACCAAAGATGATCCTTACTACATTAGTGCTGTTGGGGCTTTAGGAGAGGGTTCCTCAAACAATTTATCTAAAGACACTGATTTAGCTTTAGCTGTGGGTACAAAACTCGCAGATTTTACGACAGGTTCATGGGCAAATTTCGAAAATCCTAACTTTAAACTAATTTCAGTTAATACAGCCCGTTATGATACTACCAAGCATTTAGCCACTCCTGTTATTAGCGATGCAAAAGTGGGATTGCTACAAATATCTGAAGCCCTCGGTGATTGGAGGGCCCCTGATACTTGGTATCAAAGAGCAATTAAAGAGAGAGACGAATGGGAAGCATATGTTGCAAAACAAAGTGGCCCTACAAATCAAGAAGAGCCATCTTACGCTCATGCAGTTGGTGCAATTTATAGAAATTCAGATCCAAGTGATATCGTGGTAACAGCAGCCGGAGGCCTTGTAGGAGAGGTCGTTCAAGTTTGGAAGCCAAAGGAACTTAACACCTTTGAGACTGAGTGGGGTTTTAGCTGTATGGGATATGAAATATCAGGAGCACTGGGAATTAAAATGGCTAAACCCGATCAAGATGTCGTTGTATTTGTTGGAGATGGTTCTTATCTTCTTAATAATAGTGATATATATAGTTCGGTTCTCTATGATCAAAAATTAATTATTATTATTTGTGATAATGGCGGACATATGGTTATCAATCGTCTTCAATTAGCTAAAGGAGGTAAGGAATACATTTGTAATCTTCGCGCTGCAAGAGCTACCAATCTTAAATTCGTAGATTTCGAAAACCATGCTAAAAGTATGGGAGCGAATGCTGAGACAGTAAGTTCAACCTCAGAGTTAGAGGCTGCTTTCAAAAGAGCCAAAGAGTCTGATAAAACATATGTCATAGCTATAAAAACTCATGGCTATGAATGGTTAGATGGGACAGCTTTTTGGGAAAGCCCTACACTTCAAGATCCTATAACTGAAGAAAACAAAAAAGCGTTAGATGACTTTGAAACGGGAAAGAGTAAACAACGTAAAGGCGTTTAATCTTGATTTCCAAAAAAAAAATTGTCCTGATAACTGGGGCTGAATCTGGTATTGGAAAAAGTACATCCAAAATATTTGCCAATAATGGTTATATAGTACTCGGAACTTCACTCAAAAAAATTAACTACAAAATTAAAGACATTGAATACTTTCAAATAGATATAACCAATAATTCTAATTGGAAAAGATTATCCAACACTATCAAAAAAAAGTACGGAAAAATTGACGTTTTAGTTAATAGTGCTGGTGTGAGACTAAGCGGAAATTTAGAAACAACCTCGATGAATGAATGGACTTATCACTTTAATAACAATGTGACTGGCACTTTTTTAGCATGCAAATATGCATTACCATTGCTCAAAAAAAGTAAGAAATCTTGCATAGTAAATTTAGCTTCAATTAATAGCATAAGAGGAGCAAAAAATATGTTGGCTTATGCAACATCAAAAAGTGCAATAATATCTTTTACGGCATCTTTGGCTTTGGACTTATCTAATTTCAATATTAGAGTTAATGCTGTTGCCCCAGGTGCTATTGATACTCCAATGCTAGCCTCCTTTAAAAAGGATTTAACAAAAAAGGAATTTGAAAAAAGGATGAAAGAAAATCATCCTATTGGAAGGATTGGAAAACCAGCAGAAGTGGCAAGTGTAATTTATTTTCTTGCAAGTGAAGATTCAACTTTCATGACAGGATTGACCATCCCTGTAGATGGAGGTAGAAGCATAAGATAATTTTTATTTATTAATTTTTATAATAGTTACATCTGCTTGTTTCATTTTTTTAGATCCAAGGAGAATTTCGCCTTGAAAAGCGTCAGGTATAGAAACACTTTTTTTTCCATAATAAGTAAAAAATAATAGATCACCTCTTTGCCTTACTCTTAAATATTCCGGAAGTGTGATTGGTTTTAAACCTGCTGCAGTCATTTGTTCTTTCATTATTGAGGTCAACAATGTCTCATCCGGCCATCCGCACAAATAACTTCCTTGGTTTCCGCTAGTGATAACAGGAAAGCCATCCTCTGATTTCCCCTCAGACACACCTGAGCTGTCTCCTTGTTCTCTCCAAACGTGTAAGTTTCCTTTTTGGCCTTTCCATTCTACTTCAACTGGAAGTTCATAGGGAAGGGCATCTACTCTTTTAACTTTATAACCAAGTCCCTCTAAGCTTAAGTTTTCCGGAATTTGAAAATTTCTATTTTTTATTCCTGTCCTGGGACCAGCTAAAATTTTTGCTCCAGAAGAAACCATTTTTTTAAAAGTGTCAGTTTCAAGATTTACAAAAGAGGGAACAATAATTAGTTTATAACCAGTAAAATCAGCTTTTTTTCCAACAATATCCAAAGAGCCACCATTAACTCTGACTGATTTATAAAAATCGATCATCATGCGCGTGTAGTGGAAATCTTCTGTTTGTCCATCTAGTTCAGTTATCCAACAAGCTTCATAATCATGCAATAACGCAATTTCGGATTTTTGTGTTTCTGGTAAATTGAGCATTTGTATCTCATTACTTACCTGCATGGCCTCGTGACTACCTATTGCTGGTGTATTATCACGGTACATAAGTCCTGCATGCATTTGTTCTTGTGCAAATGGCACTTGTCTCCAGCGAAAATAACTTACAACCTCAGCGTCGTGAGCAAATGCCTCCCACGTCCACATCCTTACAGCACCAGCTAAAGGAATAGGATTGTATCTTGCCCAATTAACTGGACCAGGTTGTTGTTCCATTATCCAAAGACGACCCATCCCTCGATAAAGGTCATGATGGTAAGATTGAAAATCAGGATCACCAATATTGTAACAGTCTTCAAGAAGTTTTTTGTCTTTTCTAGCGATTGTTTGCATATTTTGAAGAAAACCTAAAGGATAACTGTCCCAAGCAGCAATATTTAAATCTTCACATATTTCACGATGATCAAATTCTGTAAAATGACCCATAAAGTTATGGCTAACGGGCCTTCCGGGAGAGTAATCATTTAATATTTTCACTTGTTGATAATTAAAATTTTTTACCTGATCAGAGCTAAACTTTCGAAAATCAAAATTATGAGAAGGATTTGCCTCAGTAACTGTTAAGTTAGGAAGTTCGATTTCCTCAAAGGAGCGATACTCCATAGACCAGAAAACATTTCCCCAAGATTTATTTAAATCATCTATATTTTGATATTTTTTTTCAAGCCAAATTCTAAACTCTCGCAAGGCAGACAAGCACCAAGAGTATGTAGTTTCATGGCAACCAAACTCATTATCCGTTTGCCATGCTTTCACAAAATTATTTTGTCCGTATCTCTCTGCTATAGCTTTAGTTATGCGCTGACTTTCTTTCTGATAACCAATATGAGAAAAGGAATAGTGTCTTCGAGATCCAAATTTTCTAGCCTGACCATTTTCATCTATGGCAACCATGTCCGGCATCTGGTCAACCAACCATTTAGGAGGAGTGGCTGTTGGAGTGCACATTACAATCTTCAAACCATTATTTCCCAATATATCCACAATCTTATCCAGCCAATTCCAGTCAAAAACACCAGAACTTGGCTCGATACGAGACCAAGCAAATTCAGCAATTCTTACCCAAGTGATACCATTTTTGTGCATATTCTCAGCATCAGTTATCCACATTTTTTCAGACCAATGCTCTGGGTAATAACATACCCCCAATTCGGGACTTTTAGACATCTTTAGCCGATTGAAACACCAGAGGAGTCAAAAAAATGCTGGTGATTTTGATGCCATTCTAGACAAATATTTTCATTAATTTTAATTTTACTATTTACACCAAGTTTAGCTACGATCTCATCATTCTTTTCTAAGTTTATATAACATAATAAGTGCTCGCCTAAATGTTCTATATGTCTAACGTTTCCTTTGAGCTTACAAGTCTCATCATTAGACAAACTAAGATGCTCAGGTCTAATTCCTATTTTGGTGGCATCACTTGGAACTTTTAAATTAATCAAATTTAATTTATGGCCATCTTTTATATCAACCATATTCATTTTTGGAGAGCCGATAAACTCAGCCACAAATTGATTTTTTGGAGAATTATAAAGTTCAATAGGAGTGCCAACTTGTTCAATAATACCCTCATTGATAACAACAATTCTATCTGCTAGGGTCATCGCTTCAACTTGGTCATGTGTTACATAAACCATAGTTGCAGTTAATTGATTATGAAGTTTAGCTATTTCTATTCTCGTTTGAACACGAAGTGCTGCATCTAAATTAGATAAGGGCTCATCAAATAAAAATACTTTTGGATTTCTTACTATAGCTCTTCCAATAGCAACACGTTGTCGTTGACCACCTGATAACTGTTTAGGTAGTCTTTCAAATAAACTTTCAATTTGCAAAATTTTTGCTGCCTCTAAAACTCGACTTTTTATTTCATCAATAGGAGTTTTAGCCTGTTTTAATGCAAATGACATATTGTCAAAAACTGTCATGTGAGGGTACAATGCATATGATTGAAAAACCATCGCAACACCCCTCTCTGCTGCGATAATTTTATTTACAACCTCTCCACCTATAGATATTTCTCCTTCTGTTATATCTTCTAGTCCGGCTATCATTCTAAGGAGTGTAGACTTACCACAACCAGATGGTCCAACAAAAACAATGAACTCACCAGAGTTGATATCAAGGTCCACACCATGGATTACTTCAGTTTTATCATAAGTTTTTTTTACATTTTTAAGGTTTAAATTTGCCATAATACCCTGAAAACTTTAGCATTTTTTGTATAAATATACATCAGTGACTATAGTTTTAATTTAGGCTAAATACTTTGAGAATTCATAATAAGATTTTTTTGGAATTCGTTTAAAGCTATCGAAATCAACATAGACTAATCCAAATCTCTTGGAATAGCCAAATGCCCATTCATAATTATCAAGTAATGACCATGCAAAGTATCCCTTAACTGACAAACCTTCATTTAAACAACTTAATATTTGTTTTAAATGTAAATTAAAAAATTCTATTCTATCTTTATCATGAACTTCTTCTTTTGAGGTTGGTTTATCGTTATTTGCCATTCCATTTTCAGTAATATAAATAGGAATTTTATTATCATATTCTTCATTAATTCTTTTAATAAAGTAGCTTAATCCCTGAGGGTAAAATTCCCATCCCATATCTGTTTTTTTTAGTGTTCCACTATTACACTCATAATTTACACCATCTTCTGATTTTTTATATTTGATTAAAGAGCGGGTGTAATAATTCAATCCTATCCAATCAATTGGTGATGATATTAATTCTAATTGTGTTTTATAATTTTCTGGTAGATATTTTTCTAGGATAGATAAAGCTAATTCTGGATATTTACCTTTAAAAATTGCATCGGAAAACCATTTATTGTGAATTTCATCAAAGAGTTTTGTTGCTTGAATATTTTCTTCATCGCCATCTATAGATTGACCAAACTGATTATTTAAAACTATTCCAATCTGATGAGTATTACAGGATCTTAATGCCTCAACAGATTGCGAGTGCGCAAATAAAATATTGTGCATAGTTTTAGCAGCTGATTGGATATTTTTCATACCTGGCGCATGTTCTCCAAGATAGTGACTTAACCAAGAAATACACCAAGGCTCATTGATTGTAGATATATTTTCAAATTGATCACCAAATGTTTTTGAAATGAAAAAGGATAAATCACCAAAACGTTTGCAAGTTTCTTGATTTTCCCAACCTTTCAATTCTTGAAATCGTAATGGAAGATCCCAATGATAAATTGTTGGAAAAGCCTCTAAATCAGAATTATTTATCTCATCCAAAAGCCTTTTATAAAAATCTACACCTTTTAAATTTACATCCTTGTCATTGTCTGGAAACAATCTAGGCCATGCAAACGAGAAACGATAGGCTTTAAACCCCGCTTCTTTTATGAGTTTTATATCCTCTGTAAAATATTTAATATGATTACAGGCATTTTTGCCATCAATTCCGCTTAATTTCCTTTTAGCAAAGTCATCCCATATAGACTCACCACAATTCCCATAATTGTTTCCTTCAATCTGATAAGCTGAGGTCGCAACTCCAAACTTAAAATCTTTAGGAAAGTTTTGTAGGTCAGATAAACTAATCAATTCTGAATTTATTTTTAGAATTAAATAAATTTGTTTTGTTTAAATCAAATTTTATTTTAACACCATCACCAACTTTTATTAAGCTATCGCCCGATGCTTCAATTACTATAGGATCACCCTCGTTATCTAAATAAATAAATGTGTTTGACCCTAATTTTTCTACAACATAGGCTTTACCTTGAAAATCATAATCTGAGCCATCTGTAATAGTGATATCCTCAGGCCTTATACCAAAAATAATATCATCATCATCATATTTATTAATTTTTTTTGGAATTGTGATATTTGATCCTAGTACACTTATTTCAACTCTACTCTCATCTATTGATGAAACTTTAGAATTTATGAAATTCATCTTTGGAGATCCAATAAAACCCGCAACAAATAAGTTTTTCGGATTATTATATAGTTCTATAGGATTTCCTTGTTGAGAAATCTCTCCTTCATCCAAAACAACAATTTCATTTGATAATGTCATCGCTTCAGTTTGATCATGAGTAACATAAATCATTGTAGTATTAAGTTGTTCATGTAGTTTTGCTAATTCAATTCTCATTTGAACCCTTAAGGCAGCATCAAGGTTAGATAAAGGTTCATCAAAAAGAAAAACTTGAGGTTTTCTTGTGATAGCTCTTCCTATGGCAACACGTTGACGTTGCCCACCAGATAATTGTTTAGGCTTGCGCTTTAAATAATCTTGGATTTGAAGTGTTTTTGCAGCATCTAAAACTCGCTCATTAATCTCTTCATTGGATTTCTTTTCTAATTTTAATCCAAAAGCCATGTTATCAAAAACAGTCATATGTGGATATAGAGCATAAGATTGAAATACCATAGCAATATTTCTATCTTTAGGTGATAAATCATTAACCCTCTTGTCATTAATTGAAATTGTTCCAGAATTTATTTCTTCCAAACCAGCAATCATTCTAAGTAAAGTTGATTTACCACAGCCAGAAGGACCAACTAAAGTTGTAAAAGATTGATCTTTTATTTCCAAAGAAAAATCCTTTATAACGTGTGTTTTGCCATAAAATTTATTAAGGGATTTAATGTTTATAGAAGCCATTTAAATATTTATTATGCCATTTTATTTATATTTCTAAAATCATTAACATTGTTACATTTATTGATAGATTTGAGCATATCTACTATTTCTTATTTTAAATATCCTAAATATTCTTTTTGAAATTCAATCATTGTATCCACTAAAGACTCGACTGTATTTGAATTTCCAACAATTGGGTCAGCCAAAAGAGCATATTTAGCCTCTTGTTTTGATTTATTCAAAATTGCATTTGTAGTTAATTGAATGGCCCCTACTTGTGTGTTAAGTAGAGCTCCAAAAGAATTAGGATAATCCTCGAGTGCTTTACCGTGAACCCCTGTTTTATTAATTGTTGCCGGCACTTCTACAACTATATCATTTGGCAGACAATTTATAAGATTATCGTTCTTAATATTTACAGCGTGTTCTAGCATATTGGAGTCATCAACAATACTTTCAATAATTGGTATTGCCCTTTCATGAGGATCAGGGTGATTCATATCAAAAAATTGATCATAACCATCATTTGAATAAAATGATAAACATCTTTTTTTATATTTATCATAAAAATCTAAAATACCATCATGATCAACAACATTGTATGCCCAAGATAAATACTCTCCTAAATGACTGTCTGTTGTAATTGGTAAATATCCGTATTGTTTAAAGAGTTCAAAAAACAAGCCTCTTTCTGCTCCTGGATTTGAATAAAAACCCTCATGATCATTAACTAAGTTAGAATAATAATCATTAAAATTTTTTTTAATAAGTGGGTATCCATCTTCCCCTGAGTCTTTATATTTCGCTCTTAATAAAATACTAAAATGATTTAAACCTCCTGCCTCAAACTCAATATTTTCTTGAGTTGTTTCCATTAAAGATGGAAGTTGTCGACTCATTGAAGCAATTTCATGACATAAGCCTGTTATTTTCAAATTTGGAAAACGTGTTGTTAATGCATGACATATTCTTTGCATAGGATTGGAATAACTAAATATAAATGCTTCTGGACAAATTTTCTCTATATCCTCACAAATTTTAATAATTTCTGGAATTTGACGCATTGCATGAAAGAGACCACCAGGACCTCCGTTTTCTCCGTAGACTTGTTTGATGCCATACTGAAGGGGAATTTTCCAATCTTGCTCCCAGAGGTCAAATCTATTTCCTACTTCTATAGAAATTAAGCAAAAATTAGCTTCTTGAAGCGCCTCAGCTCTTGAAGTTGTCGACACAATTTTAAAGTTAACACCAAGTTTTTCTTTATAGTCGTTTGCGATTTTATGAGTGTTTTTTAAAGTATCAGAATTAATATCATGAAGTACTAATGTTGAACCGCTGAGGATTTTAGATTTAAAAAAATCTCCAACAAGTCCTAAACCAAAGTTAGTACTACCTGCACCTATAATTACTATTTTATTATTCATTACTGTTCCTTCTCATCCTTTTATTGATCCTGCTACAAGTCCTCTTATAAAGTATCTTTGTAATGAAAAGAAAATAAATAACGGCACTGTCATTGAGACAAATGCACCTGTAGTAAGTATCTCCCAATTTTCTCCCCTGGAGCCAAGTAATTCTTTCAATTTCGCAGTAAGAATGATTTCACTTGGATGTTTATCTAGGAAAACTAAACCAACTAATAAATCATTCCAGACCCATAAAAATTGCAAAATAAAGATTGATGCAAAAGCTGGGATCGATAATGGAACAACAATTTTTAGAAAAGTATCATAGTGTGTGGCACCATCAACTTTAGCTGCCTCCATCATTTCACTTGGTAGAGATTTTAAAAAATTCCATAACAAAAAAGTTGTAGATGCCAGTCCAAATCCAGTATGAGCCATCCAAATTCCAGGATAAGACTTAGCAGCTACTCCAAATAAAGCTCCAAAGTCATTATATACTGTTAGTATAGGTATTAATGACATTTGTAGTGGAACAACTAGTGATGCAATTATACTAGCCAATAAAATATCTCTTCCATAAAATTTCATCCACGTTAAGGCGTATGCAAAAAATGAACATATGATTAATGGAATTAATGTAGAGGGAAGGGCAACAGCAAATGTGTTTAAAAAAGCCTGTCCCAAACCCTCTTTAAATAAAACCTCTTTGTAATTATCTAATGTAAAACTTGGTGGACTCTTTGCAGAGACAAAGACTCTTTTACCTTTTTTCTTTTTAAATTCCTCTTGAGATTTCCAAATATAGTCTCCGTTTTCAAAAACAGTAATTTTAGTTTTATCTTTGAATATAGCTGTACTACCAACTTCAAACTCATCAATATTTTTAGAAGTTACACCAAATCGGAAAATCTGTTTTCCTTTATCTTCGCCAAAAAGATTCCCCTTTATATAGTAATGATCACCCTCCTTAATTTGAGACTCATTACCTTCGGTTCGATATATTTCATTAACTTCTGTTGTTGTGAAAGATGTCCACCAACCGCTAATTGCCAAAACATCTTTGTCTCGTAAAGAGCTGATAAAAAGACCAAATGTGGGCACTATCCATACGATTACAAAAATTAGCAATAATAGTTGAGAAAAAATTGAGGTAAATGTTAACTTTTTCATACTTTTTGATCTTGCTTGTGTCTATACAAGTTCCAAGCCAATATGGGAGTTACGCCAATTAAAATACAAAATGCCAGAACGCTCCCTCTGCCAGTATCGCCCCCTCCTCTAAACATCCAATCATACATTAAGTTTGCTAAAACCTCTGTTTGCCATTGTCCATTGGTCATAGCATAGATTATGTCAAATACTTTTAAGACTAAGAGTGTGATTATTGTCCAAATTACTAAGATAGTTTGTTCCAGATATGGAATGATTATTCTCCAGAAAATCTTTAGTTCACTTGCTCCATCAATTCTAGCAGCATCTAAAGTTTCACTAGGTATAGTTCTTAGTGCAGCACTAAAAATTACTAAGGCAAGACCAGTTTGTATCCATATCATTATTGCCATTAAAAAAAAATTATTCCAGATTGGTATTGTTAACCAAGCTTGAGGCTCGAAACCTAAATTTACAGTTATCGCATTTAGTAGGCCTATCTGTTGGTCACCAGGACCTCTGTAATCATACATAAATTTCCAAATCACTCCAGCACCTACGAATGAAATAGCCATGGGCATAAAAATAATTGATTTAGCAATTGATCCCCACCAAACCCTATCTGCTAAGTTTGCAATTACTAAACCAAAAAATGTACTGAGAGTCGGTACAACCAATAACCAACCTAAGTTGTTAATGATACTTCTCTTAAAATCAGGATCCTTTATAGCCCATGCATAATTATAGAGCCCCACAAAGCTCTCTCCTTGTTTATCATAAAAACTGAGTCTGATAGTTTCAAAAACTGGGTAAAGTATAAAGATAAACAATACTATAAAAGCAGGTGCGATAAAAATAATAACTCTAATTGAATTTTCTAATTCAAATTTTTTTGTAGCTCTTACTCGAAAATAATCTAATAAAAAATTTGATAAGTGAAAGAAAATAACAAAAAAAAGTACTCCAATAAGAACGGTAATTGCTAAGGAAAATATATTCATTAAATGTTATGGAACTAAGGGCAAATATACTATTCGCCCTTAGATAAGAAAATTATTTTTTTATTTACTGACCAGCTTCCCAGCTAGCTTGGATCTCGTCTGCTACATCTTTAGCTGATTTACCATTAGTATAATCAACCATTCCGGTCCAGAAAGATCCTGCTCCAACCCAACCAGGCATCAAGTCTGATCCGTCAAACCTGAAAGTTGTTGCATTCATTAGGATTTCATGAAGACCTCTAAATGTATCACTTGAGTATTTGCTAGTATCAACATACTTATGAGGTGTCAAGAAACCACCTTTTTCCATGAATCTTTCGTTAGCTTCAGGGTGAAGTAAGAACTTCATGAATTCGGTAGTAATTGGTCTGTCATTAGTAGGGGCCATTAAAGTACCTGCTCCAAGCACAGGTTTACCTAAGTCTTGTGAAGCGAATGGTGGGAAGTAGAAGAAATCATAATCCACACCAGCTTCTGCGCCCTCAGGAAAGAAAGCCGGAATAAAGCTAGCTTGTCTGTGCATCATGCACTCCGCAGGAGAAGTAAACAATCCGTTTGGAGAGTCTCTGAAGTCAGTCGTTGCAACAGCTTTTGTACCACCGTTAACATATGAGTCATTTAATGCAATTGATCCAAAGAAATCCATAGCATCAATAACTCTTTGATCATTGAACTTCATTTCATTTGAAACCCACTGATCATAAGTGTTTGGTGAGTGTGTTCTCAACATAATGTCTTCCATCCAGTCTGTGGCTGGCCATCCAGTAGCTCCACCAGAACCTAAACCTATACAGAAAGGAGTATTACCATCACTTACCATTTGATCAGCTAATGCTAATAAATCCTCCATAGTTTCTGGTATTTCATAACCGTTGTCCTCAAAGTTATCTGGTGAATACCAAACTAAGCTTTTAACATTGACTCTATAAAAGACTCCGTAGAATTTTTCAAATCCAACTGGATCTTTATATGTTGTAAGATCAACCCAAGATTGTCCCGCAGCATAATTGTCTAGAACCATTTGTTTGACATCGTCTCCTAATGGAGATAGACAACCAGTTGCTGCAATATTTGCGGCTAATCCTGGTTGAGGGAATACAGCTATATCTGCTGGACTACCCGCTTGGCAGTCAATATTAATAATTGATTCAAATTCATCAGAACCACCGTACTCGACAGTCGCTCCTGTTGCTGCTTCAAAAATTGATATGACATCCCTGAAATCATCATCTTGTGGTGCCAACCATGGACCAAAGATTGTTAATTTTTCTCCCGACAGGTCAGGGCCTGTATATGCGTGAGAACCAGCATTTGCATAGCTTGCTCCAAACAAAGATAAAGCTATCAAAGCCGTAAGTGTTTTTATTAATTTCATAGAAATCCTCCTCCTATAAAAAATCTACTGTTGAATCTAACAAAATGAGAGTGATTTCAAACACATTAAAAGCTCAAATAATATGCAATTTACTGATATCAAAAAATCAATATTATCAACCTTTAATCATATTAATTCTACTTTTTAGGGATATTTAATAGATTAGCTATGTTTAAAATTAATGTTTACTTATGGTATCGTATTTTTTCTGTATTGACGCAGGCCAAACAGATTTCATGTAAGCTAAAATAGACCATATGTCATCGTCATTTAATTTGTCGTTACCTTGCATTTTACCATCGTAGTTTTCATTATAAATTTTAAATCCATACCTAATTATATTAAAGAGTTGTTCTTGACTGTGATGCCATGTATGACCTGTCCCATTTAAGGGCGGGGAGAGGTTATGACCATCTTTATCTTTTTTTGTACTCCAGTTAGGTTGACCCTGCAAGTTGTCACCATGACATGACGCACAGTGAGTCACATAAAGAGATTTACCTAGGATAATTTGACTAATTAATTTTTCATCTATTTCTATATTGGTAGTTTCTATATTACCGCTTTCCTTTTTGTTAGGATTTAAAAAATACAAAAGAGAAATTATTATTGCTGCGAGACCAATAACAAATACTAAAATTCTTTTTAAAAGAAATGACAATGTCTTTAATTATTAAATTTTCTAAGTAAATCTTGTAATTCTTCTATTTTTTGTTTTTTTTGTTTATCGTTTTTTTTCATAGCATCTACAACACAGTGGTCAATGTGCTTATTAAGTATGTTATTTTCTAGAGATTTTATTGCCGAAGTTATGGCTCTTGTTTGTTGTAAAATTTCAAGACAATATCGTTTTTCAACAATCATTTTTTCAACGCCTTTAAGCTGACCATGAATTCGATTAATGCGATGAATATTTTTAATATGATCTGGATTTTTATTTATTTTAATAATATTTGACATAAAAGTACTATACTATATACCAGTATATAGTAAATATAAAATAATGCTTGTATCAACTCTCACCAACTTTAATTGGAAATGTAAACACACATGGAAAAAAAGTGCTCATAATACCAAGTGGTGTTTAATCGGATGTGCTATAGGAGATCTTGGTACGATATTCTACTTTCAAGTTAATGAAATTGCTTGGCCTACCTTAAATATAATGATTTTAGCAATTATTAATGGACTGATTACTAGCATTGTTCTTGAAACAATAATTCTTTTAAGACAAAATTTTTCTTTAAGACAGGCAATTAGCACTGCTCTTGGTATGAGCTTTATTTCTATGATATCAATGGAAATTGCTATGAATGTTACAGATGTAATTTTAACTGGAGGAGCAATGCTCACTTGGTGGGTGGTTCCTATAATGCTTTTTGTAGGTTTTATTACTCCTTGGCCCTATAATTATTGGCGTTTAAAAAAATACAATATTGCGTGTCACTAAAATTTTCTATTATTTACCTAATTTCCTCACTGTTTTTATTGGTAAATAACCTATTTGCTTCACACGTCACTGTAGTTGATGGAGACACAATTAAAATAGGTGATGTTAAAATACGCTTTAGTGGAATAGATGCTCCTGAAATTAATCAGACATGTGTTGCAAGTGAAGGGAAGGTTGCGTGTGGAAAGATATCAAGAGATATTTTAACTACAAAAGTTACAAATAATAAAATTAGTTGTACAGATGAGGGAAAAGACTTTTATGGAAGAGTATTAGGTGAGTGCTTTGTAAATGGAGAGTCTTTAAGTAGATATTTAGTTAGAGAGGGCTTTGCGTTTGCATATAGAGAATATTCAGACAAATTTATTTCAGATGAGGAGTATTCTAAATCAAATAGGCTTGGTATGTGGTCTATGAAATTTCAATATCCATGGGATTATCGAAAAAGTAATTAATGAGAGATAATAAGCAAATTGCAGTAATTGGCGCTGGAATTGTTGGTCTTTGCACCTCTTATTATTTACAGTCATCAGGCCATCAGGTTACAATTTTTGATCAGAATGATCCTGGCTCAGGAACTTCGAGAGGACATGCAAGTGTGATTGCAGATTACGGTATTCCTGCACTAAATCAGCCTGATATTTGGAAAAATTTATTTCGATATACTTTTTCTAACAACTCTCCCCTTTCTATGAAATGGTCTTATTTACCTGAAATGTTTCCTTGGATCTTAAAATTTCTTCAAAATTGTAATTTAAACTCAATGAACTATACAGCAGAGCATATGACAAGCCTTTTAAAGGATGCTTTACAGTCTTATGAGACATTGCTTCTTGAAATTGGTGCTACGGATTTAGTGACACATAAAGGAGTTTTATATGTTTGGATTAATGAAAAAGAAAAACCAACTTATGACCAAATAGAAATAAGAAAAAAAAATAATATTGAGCAAGTTAGTCTTTCCAAAGATGAGATCTTAGGTCTCGAGCCAAATTTAAGTAGCAGCATTAAAGGAGGTTGGTATTTTCCTCGTGCACATCATACTTTAAACCCAGATAAGATTTTAAATAAGTTATTTTTAAAGTTCACTGAAAAAATGGGAAAATTTTTAAAGGAAAAGGTAGTATCATTAAATCATAGTTTTGGAAAATTCAGCATCAATAATAAAAATTATGACTGTTTGATTGTTTGTGGAGGAGCTTTTTCAAAAGATTTAGTTAATCAACTAGAAAATAAAAGTATACCTCTTGAAACAGAAAGAGGTTACCATTTAGAGTTTCTTGGAACTCAAGAATATTTAACTCGTCCGACCTGCTTGGTCGACTCAGGCATGTACTTAACTCCTCTTGAATATGGAATTAGAGCTGCAGGAACAGTGGAACTAGCCGGTACTTCAAAAAAGTTAAATAAATCTAGGCTGAATTATATTCATCACTATGCCAAACAATTAATTCCAAGACTTCAAGAATATCAAAATTCATGGTTAGGCTATAGACCAACTCTCCCAGACTGTTTGCCAATAATTAGTAAGTCCCCAAGTCTTGAAAATCTTTATTACGGTTTTGGACATAATCACTTAGGTTGGACTTTAGGCCCAATAACTGGAAAAGTAATTACTGGGCTAGTGAACGGTGAGACAACACATAATCCAGCTTTCTTGATAGATAGGTATCTATAGTGAATTTAAAACCTTTAATTCTAATAGTTGCTTTTTTAATTCCATCAAAGCTACTTTCTAATTCACTAGACCAAGATTACTGTGTCGGCTACTTAGAGGAAGTCTACTGGTCCTTGGACCCTATCGAAGAGATTGAAGTTCGAGAAAGAATAATTAAATTTTTTGATGATAATTTTGAAGGTGCAGAAAACTTAAACTATGACTTGTATTATGACTCGCAATCAAAGCAGTTTTTAATTGATTTGGATGGTGTAGATATAAATAAATATAAAAAAGTTAATTATCCTAATTTTGAAATCTTAGTATTAGATGCATACATCAATTTATTTAAGGGAGATGGAATAAACTATTGTCCTGCGTTTTGGGATAATTGCAGTGAGGAGTCATTGAAGTCTTTTTTTCAAGCCTCAGAAGACTTTAGTCAATCTTGGAGTGGCGAAGACAATGCAATGAAATTTCTCAAAGATCACTTCATCAATCACCATTGCACCATGTATCTTGATACCTCTATTGATCAAAAGACTTTTATAAGTGATCTCAATATTTTAATTAATGAATTAACCAAATAATTTATTAACAACTTTTTTAATTTATGCATAACTTCTATAAAAGACTGGTCCATATATATGATATTTATCATCAATGGGCTGGTGGAATAAAAAAGAGGATTTATTTGAAAATAATGAAATTCCTTATAACAAGTGCACTGAATGTGGTGATTTCAAGGAAGTCTCAAAGAAATATATCAATAAAATCAACGATGAAATGATTACAATTTGCTACGATTGTAGCAAAAAGCGCTATATAGAGTCGTTAATGGTGGTTTCTGCTATTGATGGAGTTGACGACCTTTGATGGTTGTAGTTTAAGAAAAAAAATAAGACTATAAACAAATACAATAAGACTCCTACTATTATCACTAAAGGAATGAAACCGCTTTGATATGACATCAAAGAAACAAAGACTAAAACACTCATAGAACTTTTTTTAAAAATACAAATACAGAAAATCTTGAGCGATAATTTTTGAAGCAATAAAAACCTTTTCTGGTGGTAGCTCATCATAGCTGCTCCAACCGATGTATTTCAGAGAACCATCTAGACCAACGAGTTGGCGGATTTCATCTAAAGACCGAAGAGGGTGACCCTCTAAAGAGAGATCGAGAAGATATGAATGGTTTTCATTTCCTTGGACATGCAAACTCACAACCTGCCATTGATTCTGATTTTGATAGGGAAACACATATATTTTCGACTGTGTTTCTAAACTAATTGTTTGAGCGTTAATGTGTATTTGGTCATAAATTGTTTCTCTAAATAATTGCTTTGTTTCTATATCTAAACTACCTAGCACAAAAATCGTTGAGTGGTTAATTTCTGCTTTAATCGGTAAAGACCAGGTTAGGAGCATGACCACACATAATAATTTCTTAATCATGTCCATCCCTGGCACGTATCCAAAGCGCTGTTAAGAGCAGAACTGAGTCCGTTAGCTTTCATTTCTATCTCTTGTTTTTCAAACCTGTTGAGTGGATCATTGATAGAAAATGAAATTTGTCCTCTTTTGGACAATAGCTCTTCAAGCTTAGAGAAGTGGTGTTTATAAAAACTCATTAACTCCCAACGAACGTATCCATCGGCATTCAATCGGCTAGCATCTTTGCCTCCATAAGATTGACCTGAGAGTTTCCAATCAAATGTTTCACCACTCATAACGTCAAAATCCTTAGGCTCAAATTCTCGATTGGTGTAAACTAAACGAGCATCACAACTTAAGTTTGGATCGACAATAAAAATAATCATTTGATCCTGGTTTTCCAAACTAAAGACTAAGTCTAAGTTTTCCTCTTTAGCCTCCATATGTATCCAATTATCAAATTCATGATGCATAGGACTGCTCTCTGCTTTTAGAGAACAATTCGTTAAAAAAACACTGATAAATAACAATAATAATGCTCTCATTACTTCTTTTCTCCTGGTTTGAAATGGCTCATTAAAAATTGCTTAGGAAAGGGTACTTTAAGATAAGAGGCATATTGCCTTGTAAAAAAGTAATTTAGGGGATACTGAATAAATTTTGAATTACCATTCTCTAGAGCATCAAGAGTGCTACGAGAATAATTCAAATGCTGCATTACATCCTCAACTGAAATATTATTTTCTTGTCTGATTTGTGCTAAACAACGCAAATACTCTTCAATATCTCTTAAGGATTGTGGTTCATTTTTTTTATTAGGGGATAACTTTCTACCTAAAGTAGGAGTAATATAATTAGACTTCATGGTAACAATAATGAGGAATTATTATTTCTACAAATAGTCCAAAGCTTTTTTACTTTTGGACATAGTTTATTGATTACCCGCTTAACATAAATTGCTATAGTAAGGTATGTCTAAAACAAAAGAAATTATCACCATTGAACATACCCTAAAAGAGGTTCTTAAAAATTTAAGTGATCAAGACATTCAAGATATCACTGGGAAGTCCAAGTCTTATATATACAAATGTGCTGATCCTGACGACAGTGATAGGAATATACAATTTAGAACTGTCATTCGGTTAGAGCATGCTATGCATAAAATTTACCAAAAAACTCCTTTTAGCAATTTTTTGAAAGATTATCTAGCAACCGCCCAACCTGAAAAACCTGCTAGTGAGAGTGAAGTACAATCAGAGATATTAGCAATAGGCGGAAGATTGGGAGATTTAATGGATGCTGTGCGTGAGTCAATGGATGAGAAAAGTTCAGGAGGAACAAAAATAGTCCCTCATGAAAAAGAAAAAATTTACCAAGACATCCAAAAACTAGATGATCAGTTGAGTAAAATTAAGAGTGTGTTAAAATCACTCTAATTTGTTTTTAAGGGGGGTAATTTTAGGATTTTGGGTTTTCTTTTCCAGTGTTAGCTGGGGAGCAGAAATTTGTGAACGACTTCTTAAAAAAGACTTCAGGGAAACTTCTAACATTAGGCTAGCTTATAACGACAGCGGTGTTGTTCTTGAGCAAAATCAACCTATTATCAACAAAAAACGCTTTGGTTCCTTCGCTTTTAATACCCCACTTAAGGTGGGAGACCGTATCTTAGCTGTTGATCAAAAACCGGTTGCCTCCAATGATACCGATGCTTACCTGTATTTATCCAACTTACTAGAAACCTCAGCAATGAGAGATCTCTCATTAACTGTTCAACATTTAGACGGGGAAGAGGAGATAGTTGATCTTAAAAGAATTCCGTATCTAGGCCATCCTATAGTCGAGGCAGATATAATATTAAATGATTTTGAGGTAACTCAGCAAAGTAGTAAATCAAATTTGAATTTAGAGGTGAATTTGCAGTGGCAAAATGAAGATTTAATACATAATTTTTTCAATTTAACAGATCTTGATAAGTCACCTATCAAATGTATCTTCAGAAAATCAGCTGAACTTGAAAATATCCTACAAAAAATTTGGTATCCTACATTTGAAACTACGCAAACAGGATCTTTTATAAATGATATTACTTTTAAAAGCTTACTTATTACAAATGATAAATCTGATCCTTTTAATTTTGTTCTTAAACAACAAATTAATTATCAGGTAACTAATTCCTCCGATTTTAGAAAATTCCCTTTTGATAATATTTCAACATCTGCCGATTTTATATTTCAAGATGTTGATTTAAGTACCTCTCCTCGATACAACCCAGAGTTTAGTATGATGGAGGGTAATGAAATTTTGTATGAATGGGAAATTAATGACCACCGTTTAAACTGTTGTGATACTCAACTTTATGGGCAAGGAGTGCTTCAAACACTCGAATACAGTTTTGATCTCAATCGCAAATCTTTCTACTATATTTTAAAGATCATTCTTCCAGTGATCTTCCTAGTCTACCTATCCTTTAGTGTTTTTTACATCAGGGCAAGAGAGTTAGAGTCGAAACTGGCAGTTTCAATGGGTAGTTTGTTAACTTTGGTTGCCTACAACTTTGTATTTGGAGACGATGTTCCAAAATTAAACTATATCACTATTTTAGATGCCTGGATTTTACTTTCATATTTATTTGCTGGCTTATCTACAATGATAACTATATGGAGCTATTGGGACTATCATAGGGATAAACAAACTGGTCTCTATAATACAATCGATAGTAAACTTCGGTGGTTTGTCCCAATAACCTACCATCTTTTTTTGATTATTTTATGGTGGGGGATTACAAAAAATTGGAATTTTTATGGGACAAGTATTCCTGTCTAAAATTTATTAATTTCTCCCCAATCTTTATTTTTAAAAATTAATATCTTTGCCTTTAGTGCAAAGACCTCTCTCTTCCTTTCTGTTTTCTAGTTACTCCTTCTCTAAGTCATTTCCTACCAGGTTAATAAATGACAAACAAAAAAAAGAGAGAGGAAAAATTGAGGTGGTTTTTTCATGGTTCCTTTCTGTGCTACGGCTAATCCCATCCTCCTGTACATTAGCCGTGGTGCAAAGAGGAAAATACTTAATACTAATAATTACCTCTCTATTTATTGCCTCATTAAGCTCAGCGATGACTTTAGAAAAATTCCACGGTTGGAATATTCAATTATTGGAGGAGGAAATGATTGCAATCGAACGCAGTGGTGATGTTGAAGACTCAGAAAATATTATTTTTGTTATGACAAAAAATAATTGTGATCGCGTGCTTCAATTCTTTGAATTATTTACCTTATCAGTTCACCCAGATCTTACAAAATTATTAGATAAAGAAATTGAGCTCCAGGAAAATGGTCATTCAACCACCGGAACGGTGCATGAAATATATCCATATAAGAATGGACACATGATTTTAATAGGCATGGGTTCATATAATCATGAAACGATTAAAGAATATTATACTTTTCATAAACGCTCTCGCTTAACAGTCACAGATGTCTCATTCGAGGAGCCAGTAGCTTTAAGAACATTCATAGACTTACCTACAATACAGTGGGCTATGCCTCAAGTAGAGGAAGCCATGGACAGAGCGCATAGGCATTGTAAAAAAATACCTGATCCCATTTCAGCTAGCCTAAACAATTCTCAGAAAGGACTAAAAACATGACTTTTTTACATTTTTTAGCTGCAGTTATATTCTTGTATGTTGCAGATGAGCAAAATCACAGTCAACTTCATTTTGGTAAGAAGTGCTTTCAAAATGAAAATGGGGACATTATTTTTTCTCACATTTGGGTAACACGACCTTTTGATGAATTACCTGCTAACAAAGAGCAATGTACATTGCCAGAGGAGCCCGAGCCCCCGATAGTTCCAAAATATGGAAAATAATATTTTCCATGAAATTAAAATTTACTTATGCGGCCTTAGCTTAAATGGAAAAGCGTCCCACACTGAGATTTCTTGCGGGAAGGGAAGATGCAGGTTCGACTCCTGATCCGGCTGCACCAAAACTATTTGGGGAGTTTTCAAAAAAACTTATAATACCTCTTATGGGTCATAGCTATTTTATTGAATGTCAAAAATGTGATTACAAATCTGAAGAGATCACAATGGGAGTTGGCTTTTTATTTGGAAATATTGATGACATACTCCATGCACTTAGAGGTAATGACAAAAAAACAGTACAACTCCTAAAGCACCGAAAACAAATTCATACCCATTATTCACGAGGTTATTCTCTTTATCAGTGTAGTAAATGCCACTCATTAGAAAATAAGTGTCACCTTACATTGTACAACCAACAAGGAGATCTTATATTTCAAACAGAGTCTTATTGTAGGTCATGTCAAAAGGCAAGAGAGTATATGCCAGAGGATAGTGATAATGAAACTATTCCAGATCTGTGCTGTCCTAAATGTCATCAGCAGGATCTTAAAGTCTTGCTAGGTATACTGTGGGACTGATGTACTATTCAAATGTGAATTTAAAATACTTTATATTCTTCTTAATTTGGCTGACACCAATTTTTGCCTTAGCTGATCCATGGCAAATTGATCATGATGAAAATTTCATCACTTTAAAAAAAAATGGTGAAATCCAACATGGAAATAACATCCACTTTAATTTTGATAAGGATAATGGTTGTAGGTTTAATGTTTTTTTCTTTATTTATACGATGCAAGATAACCCATCACCTTTAAATGAAATCTTTGAAGATCCAAAAATTTATCTGAATTTTGGTGGTCAAGATATACTTGCGAGTGTTGGTTTTACTTCACCATTTGGCTTAGGAGAAATTGCGGGCATCTACGTAGCTACAAATATCCCTCTATCAAAAGATTTCATTCAAATGAATAAAGAGATGCTCAAAGACAATTTAATGACCATGACCATACAAAAAGAGCATGCAAAGTACTTTGATATCCCTGAAGAAAATTGGAGTTTTGAAAATTTTGGAGACAAAATGCACGAAGCTCATAATATCTGTATAGCTAATCAAGTTTAAAATTTCCTAACACTTGTTTGGTAATGTTTTAAATTAACCTATTTTATGTTAGAAATATTATAAGCACCGATTTACTTACACAATATTGCGGGTGCTTAATAAATGCAGCTAAAACGGTGAGTCTTAAATTCCCACATTAGTTGTCTTTTTCAAACCAATGGAGGTTAACAATGCCAATGAAAAAATTAACTCTAAAAGAAATAAGAGAACTAGGAATACCTATTCATCGCTCTTATATCCAATTTCATCAAAAACCATTATCTAATAAAAAACTTAAAAAGTTTTTAAATGCAGCCAATAAATCAAAAGAGATTAAAAATGGTTAAAATCATAAAAGGCATAATTGCCTGAAAGCCTGAGGATTTAGTCAGACTAAAGTATAAAACAGGAATAATTTTTAAATGAAATATCAGAATATTAAAAAAAGAAAAAATTCTTAAAATTGATAAATCTAAAAATATTTAGTTCTTATCTACTGATATTTTTAAATTAACTATCTTTTCTTCAAGGCTTGCTATCGATTTATAAATTTCGTCTTTCTCTCTTTTTGATAAACTAATACCACCCTCACTATGAATATGAGTAAAATCTTTTATTTTCTCCATCAATGATCCAATCCTACCGCCTATATTCAATAAAGATGTAGTTATGGCTTCATATTCATTAACTGTGCCTTTGCTTTTTATTAAGGCTTCGATACAGGACATGAGAGGTGTCCCTAAACCTTTTTTAAAAGCCAAAATGTCTAATTCAACAGCATCTTTTAAGTGAAGATTATGTTCATTATCACTTTCATCACTGCACTTTCGAAAAAAAGACTCTGACTTACCAGTCGCACTCTTAATATCTTCTTTATCAATTTTTCTTACAATCTCTTTTAGAGCTTGCTCTATTGATAAAAACTCTCTTGTATATCCAGACATATTCTTATGTGAAATAATTTATAATCTTTTTCACTTTAATTTAATCATCTTTGACACATACTTTCAACTGGGACTGATTAAATGAAAAAGGGTAAAATTATTGATATTACTGATTATTTTGAAGAAGGAGACGAGTCAAAAAATCCTCAATACATACCTCAAATAACAAATGCAAAAAGAGATTTAAATTTTTTAAATTCCAAAATAAATCTTGACGTGGTTTATAAAGAAATTGATAAGTCTAAAAATAAGCATGATAAAAAATGGGGTGGTGCTGATACTTGTATTATATCTCCTAATGACATGAAAAAATTTCAAAATGACCCCAGGGGTTTTAATTATATTGTTACACATTTTTACAAAGAACTTAGTTGGTTATTTATCGTGATAACTAAAGTATGTCATAGAAATAATTTGTATGACTATTTAACTAAATATCATTTTTATTATTTACTTGCCGTTAGGGCAAATAAATACATAAAAAAACATAATGAAAAAGAATTAAAGAAAAATCATATTTACTCTAGAAAGTACGTTAAAAATCTTTTTGATGAAGTATTAGATGAATTTGACTTATACATACATCAGCTTGAGAAAGAATTAATCTCAATTAATTAGTGAAAAATAAAATTAAACATTTCACTAAAAATTTTTTACTTAATATCTAAATATAGATTATAGGAGAAAATATGAGAATTAATCTTGAAAAAAAATATCTTAATGAAAAAAGCCTTGCTGCTTATTTAGATACCTCTCATCATACTTTAAAGTATTGGAGAAAAATTGGTAAAGGTCCAGAATTTATAAAGTTACCAAATGGGAGGGTTAGGTATTTAGTTGATGACATTAATACCTACTGTAATAAATCTATTGAAAATGGAGGATGTCAATGACATATAATATTTCTATGAATAAACCTGCTGAAAATTTTTTCTTGTCTTACTGGAGAGGAGAATTAAGTTTAGGCGCTTCTTTTTGGGGGATTTTTGTTTTCCTGAGTATCATAGTTACTGGTTTGCTTGGAATATCTATGGACTATGTACCAGAGCAAATATCTTTTGCTTTGATGACTGCCTTTATGATTTACACATGTGTAGGTATGTACCAATCAAATATTAAGCATGAGTCACATGGATTTATCACTTTTATATTACATCTTTGTGTTCTTAGCAGGTTTATCAAAGCAGTTGTATTTTTGTTCGCAACAATTACAAGCTTTTAAGTCATGAAAAAAATATTTGCTCTAATAATTATTATGATTTCTTTAAATTCTTATTCTCACGCAAAAGAATATAAAGCATTTTTATGTAATTATTACGTGTCTTCAACCTTGGCAGGCGATAACTGCCAAGGAACAAACAGTTGGTATAAAATTTACTTCCCAGATTCATATAAAACAAAGGAAATTTGCAATTTGCAAAGTGAGGCAATATTCAATAATAATTTGATTTTAGAAATATTCCCTGATTATCAATCATCTGGGGATGAGGTAAAGTCTTGGGTATCTGGATGCGATAATTCCTGGTTGCACTAAAAAACTAACTTAAATTCTTAATATATATTTGTTACTGTTTATAAAATGGAAACAAAGCTTAGATATTTATTAATTTTTATAGTTAGTCTGTGTTTTTTTAATGGAACATTTACAAATTTAAAAGCTAGTGAAATTTGTAATAAACTTATAAATGTTAATTACTTTTTTTCAGATCGATATATTGACAAATACGATCATGGAATAGGCTTAGAGGATTATGATGACCCAAACTCTGATAAAATTTTTATTTTATCTATTGAAAACTTTTCCCCTGCAAAAGAAATTGGCCTTGAAAAATTTTTAGAAATTCACTCGATTGATAATATAAAAATTCACGATAATCTAAAAGATAACTTTGAGGACACAATTGATTATATTTACGATCTAATGGACAAAAATAGTTTTTCTATCAAGGTCGTCGATGAAAATTCCGAAATTATTAATTATGATATAACTAAGTTCACATATAAATCTGAACCAGAAGTTATAAGTAATTATTATATTGATAAAATTCAAATTATTAATTTAAACCGAGAAGCAAAGGCAAGATTTAGAATTTGGACTGACTGGAAAAATCCAAATTTTTTGAATTATATAAAAAAATCTTTTAACAATAATCAAGATTTTTCATGCTATTACACAAATAAAGACAATATTGAAAAGCTTTTACAAAAATTTTGGTATCCGATTACCAGAGTTGATCAGACCGGTAGCACATTCTCCCTTGTAGATATTCTTGGTGTTGGTATTGACACATCTCTTGAGGATCCTTTTTCAATTACTTATGATATAGAAAGTTCTGTACCCACCGATGCAAATTTAAAGAAGTTTCCTTTTGACAACATGTCATTTTTTTTTGATTTCAGTTATTTTTCAGGTGGAGATTTATTTCTCGCTGATGATTGGTTAGAACAATTAGATGATGGTGTCTATAGAACTAACCGTTATCTTTATGAGTGGCAAATTGTAGATGCCGAATTAACTTATGATCAAGACACATATGATATTGGAGGAGATCTTGTTTATCCACTCCATTATTTGGAATTTGAGTTAGAGAGAAATACGCTTTATTATTTTATGAAGATAATTTTTCCCGTCATTTTTATAGTTTTAATTTCTTTTTCAGTATTTTGGATTAAAAATCAGGAGATCGAAGCAAAACTTAATGTGTCTATAGTGAGTTTACTTGCTCTTATTGCATATAACTTTGTTTACAATTCAGAATTACCAAAATTAAACTTTATCACAATAATTGACTCATTAGTTTTCATTTCATATTTGTACTCTGGTGCAGCAACGATTGTTTCAATATACTCCTATTACGATTATAGAAGAGATGGCCAGAAAGGTGAGTTTAATTCATTAGATATAAACTTGCGATATATAGCACCAATATCATATTTTTTAATTATTCTCACTACGTCGTTTATTATATACAATAACTAATATAGTTTTATTTTAAAAATTTTTTATGGGTACAGCCTTTTACTTATCTCTTAACTCTATACCAGCTATCTTTATTCTAGGAATCTTTTTACTTAGAGAGAAAAAAAAAGAGCCTATATCAATAGTATTATCTGCTTTCGCTTTGACCTATATTATAGTCATACCATTAGATATACTAATTAGCATTGTAGATCCTTTTCTTGATACCAACTTTCAAAATAAAGAGGCAAACCCTTTTTTAACAGATGAGGTTTTTTATAAACATTATTATTCTATTTTTGCTTTTTTTAGAGCAGCTTTTCTTGAAGAATTTTTGAAATTCTCAGTATTATTTTTATTTATTTATCAAAATACTAATTTTGATGAACTATCTGATGGTGTAATTTACGGTGCAGCAGTAGGCTTGGGTTATGCTGTTGTAGAAAACTATAATTATCTTTTTAATTATTATTTATATGACACACCTATGCTTTATTTTATTCAAGACAGATGGTGGGCATTAATTGCACATGTAACTCTAGGCATTATTATGGGAATACTTCTAGCTAAATCAAGATTGTTAAATGTCAATAAATACCTAACGTTATTTTCATCCTTGTGTGTCCCAATATTTTTACATGGACTTCACAATTATACGTATGATAGTAAAATACTTTATGAAAACAATATTCATTTTTATTTACTAATATTTTATTTTCTTGTTATTCTTCTTTCCTTAGTATTTTTACCAAAATTAGAGACTTATAAATTTAGATATGAAAAAAATTCAATTTATGGCGACTATATCAAGATTTCTTTTTGCGGTTTAATTTTTTCATTGATATTAGCAATATTTTTTGGTTTCATTTAGTTATGAAACTAATCAAATGTATATTTTTTTTAGTTATATTGAACATATCCACAAATTCTTTTGCAGGCAAAGATGATCCTATTTTCTATGATGAGGTAGGTGGCTGGGAAATTGGTATCCTTCCGCACCTAAATTTTGGTTGCTATACATCGTCACCAATATATGAAGACGGCGAAATGTTATCAGTTTATGTAGATAACAGACAAAACGCGAAAAACGTTTACTTGCATCTTGTTAACCCTTTGTGGAGCAGTTTAAGAGTTGGCGATATTCATGAAATGGGTGTAATTTTCGAACCATTTTCTGATAAATGGATTGGTGAAGCAGAAGTTGTGAGTTATGGCGATCATAAAGGAATTGAATTCATAGTTGGCACAGAATTCCTTACCACCTTTGCAGAAATGGACTCAATTAGATTTACATATAATGACAGAGACTTATTAGGTTTAATTTTGGATGGTAGTTACAATGCAGCGGTTTCTCTTGTAGAGTGCCAGCAATTAGTTGCTGAAGCTGCGTCTTCAGGAAACAGTTTAAGTATGAAAAGGGAATTAAAAAAACCATCCACCAGGGATCCTTTTAGACAGTAATTATTTGAGACTAAGGCTTGTTCATCTAAAGAACTCTATCAATTTTTTTGATTACTCAACTTTAAAAAGAGTAGTTGATCTCGCAATTTTTTTAACAATTTTTGCACTAATAGCTTCAGTAATCTCGATTAGTTATGAAATAAAAATAAATGATATTTCTTTGCAAATATCTAAAGAGCAAACAAAACAAAGAATTTATAATCAATGGGTACAGTTGATTAGTGAAAATCTCCATAAGTCTGACAGGAGATTTACCCAAACTTCTGACATTATAAATATTACTTATGAAACATTCGAAAAAGAAATTGATCGAGAACAAACAATAACATTTAGAATTTTCCAAATTCTTAATCAAATGCCAACTCAACTTAAAAATTCAGCTAGAGATATGAAATACAATTTCACAAATGAACAATTATCTAAATATGACATTGAAGAATTAGAGGAGGGGTACAATAAAGCAGTTGAAGTTCTTAAAAGTACTGATTTTAATAGTGAAGATCCTAATACTGATTTCAGAACTTTTCAAAGAAATTTAATAGACTCTATTTTTGAAACTAGGGGCTTACTTGAAAATGCCTTAAGTATATTTCAATCTGCTAAAAATGAAGTCGATAAAAAAATAATAGATCTTAATTTAAAAAAAAATGAAACATCTCAACTATCGACAAATATCATTTTAATTTCATTTGTTTTGCAATTATTAATTTTCATCGTAATTCAGTTTGTGGATATTAGAAGCAGTGAAGAAGTCTAGTAAAATTAGCAAAAGAGGTTTCATAATTTTGATCATTGCTGGTGTTTTACAATTTGGATCTTTGGCAATTCAACAATATGTTGTTCAAGCAGAGGGGAATATTAGAAACATGCAGGAAAGAATACCAGAGTTAAATAATAAATTTCAAAATATACAATCCTCTTATTTCTCACTTACATCTTTAAACAGTGAGTATTTAGAGTCAATTCAAATGTCAATAAATTTTGGATTATATAGTGATAATTTATTATTTAATTTGAAATTTTATACTTCAAATTTTATGGAAATAGTGATTTCAAATAAATATGTAAAAGAGTTCATAGATCCAGATCCAATTAAAAATTTTGAGAATTTAAAAAAAAATGTTGAAGAATTAGAAGTTGAAAATTTAAACAGTTATTCCGTTTTCGAAGATTATTTATACGAAATTATGAAATTTTATAGAGTTTTGCAAAAAGAAGCAGGTGCCACTTTAGGAGAAATTGATAATCTAAATATTGAAATTAATAATGCGAATAATAATAAACAAATTTACTTACTTTTTTCTATTGTTTTAGAAATTTTATCTTTTTTATTAATCTTAATTTTTTTTAGATTATTTATTCAGAAAAACCTAATTAAAAAAATTTAATTGAAATATCAAGCACCCTTTTAAAGGGTGCTTGATCCGGCTCATTAACAAACAGAAAGGAGTCAAAATGCTAAACAATAAACATAAAGACAATTCTAAAATACTTCTCTTATTATAATTATTTAGTGAAATGTTGAGCTTTTTTTTTCACTACAATTTATCTCCAAATTTTGTTTAACATTGAACTCTAAACATAAATTCCTTTTATGAAATTATTTGAATATAGCGAATGGAAAGACAATTATTATGACCATTTATTAGGATATTTGTACGAAGTCTGTAAATATGAAGGTCTTAAAAAATTATTCATAAATAAAAAAGAAAACCTTACTTATATCACTGATGATGAATTAGATATTATTCTAGATAAATTTGGGGAAATGAGTATATTTCGATCGCAATTAGATATTGAGATCATGAGAGATAAAATGTGGTGCGAGTACTGCCCATTAGAGAATTTAAAAGAAATAATAAAAGATAAATATTTTATTAAAACTTTTAACAAGACTCCCTCTAATGAAACGCTTGAAGAAGCTTTAGAACTATTAATTATCAACGAGGTGATTAAGATTCATGAAGATAAAAGATATAAAGAGATTATAAAGAAGTTTTTAGATTAACATGAATACTAAAAAACTTGAATATTTTGAAAATATTTTAAATAAAGACGATAAAAAATGTAAGTTAAAAGTAATTGATAAAAATATTAGTATAAAAGTAAAATTTAAAAATCAAAATTTTCTCTTTTTATGCTGCTACGTTAACAATCATGACAATATTAAAATCAAAGACTATTTAAATTTAATTTTATATTACAATAGAAATTTTATAAATTTCTCAAAAAAATATATAACAGCTTTGTTTTTGATTAATGAAAAGTTAGATATTATTAGTTATTCACCACTTGAAAAAATGAATGATTATCATTCAATTAATAAGTTAAAATTACAAACTGAAAATAGTAAGGATGAGGTAAAAATCTATTACGATTTAAATGAAATTTTAAATCATGGCTTTAATTTTGTTGACAATGAAAATTTAAAAAGTTTTCCTATGTCAAAATTATTTCATTTTAAATCTGAATTTTTATCTTATTTTCTTACAAATAATCAAAAAGTTAAAATAAAATTTAAAAATGATATCTTTCAATACAGGAATTTTGAAAATATTTTTCTCAACAAAAATTATAAAAAAATTACAAACGTTATATCAAGCCTTCATAATAACGAATTAAATAATATTTTTAAAAAATCTAAACAATTAGTGATCCCAAAACTACCAAATATTAGAAAATATATTCCTCAAAAAGAAATATCAAATTCTAATTTAAAAATTAAAAATTTAGATATGTATGATATCCAAAATTTAAAAGATAGAGCCTCTTACTTGCACAAAAGAACATTAAATATCTTAGATAAGTATTTGAGAAAAAAAAAACTAATAGTTTATGAGGATCCTAAATCATTTGATATGTTTGCTTACAATGATGATTATGGTTATATTTATGAGGCAAAAAGTATAACTAGTAAAAATATAATTTCTCAAATAAGGTCTGCGATTACTCAATTATCTTTTTATATATTTTTTCATCAACAAATCGGATCCTCGGGTTTTGACAGAGTAATAAAAAAATATTTAATTTTTCATGAAAACCCAATCAAGTATGATAAATTGAACAATCTAAATTTATATTTTAAATTTTTAAATTACCTTGGTATAAGATACATCTGGATAGATGATGGAAAAGTAGTAAACCATGACTGAGAAGATAGACGCAGGTGCTGATCACGGTATTCTTGAGGCTTTACCTTATCTTGGTTATAAAACTCATTCAGCTTTGGCAGAGTACATAGATAACTCTGTACAAAGTTACTTCGATAAAAAAGCTCAGTTAAAAGCACTATCTAAAAATTATAAGTTAAAAATTCATATATTTGTAAGTAAAAATAAAAGAGTCATATCAATTAGGGATAATGCAGGAGGTATATCTGATAAAGACTGGTCAAGAGCACTTAAAACTGCAGCCAAACCAGTAAAACCAAAAAAAGGTAGCCTTAATGAGTTTGGTATGGGAATGAAATGTGCATCTTATTGGTTCACAAGACAATGGAGTATTGAAACAAAAGCATTAAACGAAAAAGCAATAAAAACTGTAAACCTTGATTTAGGCAAAATATCTAATTCAAATGATGGTAAGGTTATTGTTCACAGAGATTTTAGCAAACCAAATACAAAGTCATTTACAAAGATTACTCTAAAGAATTGTGAAAAACCTATTGGAAAACATAAAGAGTTTGTAGAGTCATTAGAGTCAGTTTTTCGAAATTTTTTAGGTAATGATATTGAAATTTACTATGAAGCTGAAGGATCTAAAGATTTCTCTAATCCACCATATAAATTATCTTTTAAAAAGCCAGTATTTAGAAATTCTTACCCAATTACTGCATACAAGAGTTGGTTAGACAATTATCATGGGAATTACAAAAGTGAAAAAGCAAAAAAATATAAACCAAAACCTGTTCTTTGGAAGTTACCAATAAATATAAAATTCGGTGTTGAAAAAAATGAAGATAAATTCACGGCAAAAGGATATGTTGCAAAGTTAGAGACTTCTTTTAAAGGTAGGGGCCTATACTATTTTAGATATAATAAACTTTTGCAAGGACCAACATTTCCTGAGTCTATAATTTCATCAATGGATAGCAGTCATCTAAACAAAGGTCTGTATGGAGAAATACATTTTAGTAACGTTGACTCCACGTTTACGAAGGATGAGTTAGTTCTAAATGATGATGATTTGCATGATTTCGAGGAAAAACTACAAAAAGAAATGCAAGATCCCAATAAATTTGATGGAAACTCTCTTTGGGAGCAACTTAGAACAGAGATAAAGAAAGAAGTTGATAAATTAATTGAAAAGGAAAAACTTTTAGCAAAAGGAATTCACCCAGATATCATATCTCAAAATGAAAAAAGATCTTTTTCTTACAGTCAACAAATAAAAGCAGTTAAAAATGGAAAAAAATATAAAGATTTAAATAGATCACCCGAGGATCCTGTTTCAATGGGACATAAAAGAGCCATCACTATCAACAAAGATAAATCAATTCTTATAGGTGGAACTAGATATAAGGTTGTAGTTAAGACAACTTGGGATGAAGACTATTTTGACTCTTGGCTTCAATACCAGATAAATAAAAAAACTAAAACGCTTACTATTCAGATAGCATTATCCCATGTATTTTTTACTCAATATTTTTTAAATGCTGCTACAAATGAAGATGGGAAATCATTAATTCGTGATGGCATTGTTATATTTGCTGAGTTCTTAATCACATCAACGATTATCGCAGCATCAGATATGGGTGTAACAAAGGCAGAGACAATACTTAATAATCTAAACAGTATACTTAGGGAGTTACCACCTTCAGAAAATAGAAGAAACTTATCTTAAATGAGTTGGCAAGTAAATGATCAGGGCTTTAGTTTAAAAAAATTTAAGGAACAATACATTAATGATCTTTTGAAAAAATTGGGTGAGGAGAACAAGTCAAAAATTCATGAGGAATTTAATCTAAGATTAAAAGAAAATAAGGAACTTTTGAGTAGATGCATTGACCCAAAAAGAATTAATTCTTCTCTTTCTACAGGTCTAGCAATGGGTTTAATTCAAAGTGGTAAAACCTCTTCTATGGAAATGATTTGTAATTTAGCAAGGGATAATGGATACAAACTAATTATAGTTTTATCAGGAACTGTAAATTCGTTAACTAAACAAACTAAACAAAGGCTCAATCAGAGCACAAATGGAATTTGTTGGAAGAGAATATACATACCAGGTTCTAATGACGAAGAACAACTAAGGAGAGGCAAAGGAATGGAAGATATCTCATCTGATATTAGCTCCTCCTTTGATACATGGGAAGATAACATATTTAATGATGAAGAAAAAAGAACTGTATTTATTTTATCTATGAAAGGCGTAAAAAGACTAGAGAAGCTTCATAGGCTAATTAAAACCCTCAATGAAAGAGATGAAAGACTAAGCACAATACCGACTTTAATTATAGATGACGAATGTGACCATGCTTCTTTAAATAGGCGTCGTCCTAGTAAAAATGACGATGCTAGTCTTGTTGATTTAGGTTACCCACCACAATTTGCAAAGTTTCAAGAGGATCAAACTATTGATGATTATTTATGTGAGAATTCAATATCAGCAGAAGAACTTGTTTGGTTAAATGAAGATCAAATATCATCAATAGATGATCTTGAGTCTAATCAAACTTATCAAGTTGCTCCTAATGAAAGCGCTACGCATAGAAGAATAAAATTTCTCAGAAAGTTTTTTCGAAACTCCTCCTATATTGGTTATACAGCAACGCCTTATGCAAATTTATTAATTGATACTTGGAATAATTTATCACCTAATTTTGCTAAAGTATTAAATCCAGGTTCTGGTTATACAGGAAGTAAATTTTTTTTTGATAATATTGAAAATAAGAGTAAATATGTAAGATCTATTAATCCAATTGAATTTTCAAAACTTGAAAATCACAATGATTACCCAAAAAGTTTAAAAAAAGCATTAAGATGTTTTATAATTGGAGTTGCGGATGGAATAAAAAAAGAACATCATAAAAAAAATAAATCCAGGTCTATGTTTATTCATATTTGCTCTGAAGTTGAAAACATTGATGGTGATAATTTCCTTTCACACCAAAATATTATCGAACTTGTTAACGAAGACCTTCAAATTTTAAAAAATAAATTATTAAAATTTAGACATTCACAAAAAGAACAAGATTTCGAAAAAATCTTAGATGAATTTTTATCTCAATACGAAGATTTAAAAAAATTTTCTAGTAATTTAATAAATTTTGATAAAAATAATATTATTTATTTCGTTAAAGCCATCTCTTTCATTGAATTAGTTGAGTTTAATGCTTTTGAAAAATCCACTATTCCAGTAATTAAATGGTATGAAGAAGGGTATGCAAGAATTCTTATAGGGGGCGCAGGACTTGATAGGGGCTATACTGTGGAGGGACTTACTGTATCTTACCTTCTTAGAAGAGCCAGTGAAAGACTTGATACCACTTTACAAAGAGCTAGATTTTTTGGTTATCACAAAAATAACTTAGATTTATTCAGAATTTTCATGCCTATTACTTCAAGTAACGTATTTTCAGATGGCTCAAAAACAGAGTATTTTTTAAGAAATGACATAACTAATTATCTAAAAGATCCCAAAAACGATTTAGTTGATTGGCCAAGAACGTTTATGGGAGGAACTAATGCATCTTATGATTTGACTAATCCAGCTAGAACTGGTTTTGACATGTTAAGACGAAGAAATCAATTTTGTCATATAAAAGGTACATCTATGCATAATATCTCTGATGAGGGTCTAAAAAAAAATAGAGACTTATATTATGAAATTAAAAAAGATGCAGTAGAATTAACAGATATATTCAAAAATTTTGACTCAAGGGGTCATTTTTTTTTCGAAAAAAAATTAGGAGAAGTTAAAAATATATTTTTAGATAGGTCGAGATTTTCTACTGAAGATGTAAATATGTTTAACTTTATAGCAAATATTATCGAGAAAATGAAACTCGAAGAAGAACCCTGTCCAATTATGATAATGAATGATAAGTATCAAAATAGTGATGAAAAGAAAAGAAGAGGTAGAAACAAAGAATTTAAAATTGTTATTGAAAGTAATCCAGATAAAGGTCCAATAGAGTCAAAAGATAAAATTTATTTTACTGATTATTTGGAAAATCCAGATGATTTTAATCTTAATGAGTTATATGCAAAAAATCAGCCAACTTTACAAATTCATAACTTTGATGTTTATGAACAATCTTTAAATATCAAACCAAATAAAATATTAAAAAAAAATGTCAGTTACTTTTTCTTTTATGCACCAACAAGTTGGTTTGCTGAAGTATCTCCTTGGATTGGAATTCAGAAGATATAACTTAATAGATTAAACTCATTTGTTGTTTGATGCTTCTAAACACAATGTTTTTAGATTTTGAAAGAAATGTTTCGGCTATTTTTTCAATGACATCGACATTCACTGCATTTCCGAGGGCTCTGAAAAGAAATGCATCAGACTCTCTATTTAACTTGTTTATATAACTTTCATCGAGCAATATTTTGAATTTTTTTTCATGGAAACCTTGTAATTTCAAGCATTCTTCCAGAGTAAAATACCTTTTTTCTGATGTTATATAAGGTAGTCCAGATGAACTTAAATTTACAAGTGTTGGAGAATTATCAATCCTCTTTACCCTGACACCAGATGACCGGAAACTTATAAACTTATCTTTGAGCCTAAGTTCATCACCGTGACAGTTCCACTCGAATTTCTGATAAGTTGCTATTTTGAATTGCTCGTGTTTTAAACTTCTTTTTATCCATGGATCAATCCAGTTCTTATTTCTTTTATAAAAATCCCGAGATTTTCTTATGAACTGAATTTTCCAATCAGGAAACTTAAGTTTTTTTTCATCACTTTCATTTTTTCTATTACTGTAATGAGCATAGGGAGGTATATTTTTAAAAATTTTGTCATCTTCTACTTCTGATAAATTTACGCCAAAACTTCCTTTATATTTTTTTAATTTCTTTTGACCAATTGCAAAAGGAGTAGTTTCTTCATAAGGATATGTTGCCCCAAATTCCATAGACCATAAAGGGCTAATAATTGAGTTTTTATTATTTATTTGACTTAAAAAATCTTCCCAAATTTTTAAGACTATTCTTTTATCTTTGCTTAATCTTTTTATTTTTGATGGTTTTTCAACAATAAAGTCTTTGGCTGAGATTTTATTTTTAATTTCTGGGACTGGCCATCTTATCGGATCATCGTCAGTGGATCCAAGTATATATACTCTTTGTCTTGTTTGAGGAACATTAAAATCGGTAGGAGAAATTAAATCTTGACTAATACTATAACCTAAACCCTCAAGCTTAGATTTCATATATAACCAAGTGAATCCCTTATCATGAGTTAGCAGATTTGGAACATTTTCTAAAAAAAAAAACTTTGGCCGGTGAGCCTCTAGAAAACTACAAAGCTTATCAAACATATCCCCAGCAACTTTATGATTAAACCCAGACTGAGAACCCGCTTTTGAAAAAGGTTGACACGGAAAACCAGCGCATAAGATGTCGTATTCGGGTATTTTCTTTAAATCTGCCTTTGAAATATCAAAGTCTGGTTGAATACCATATATATCTTCGTAAATCTTGTTAAGTGCAGGATCAATTTCACATGCGTAAACACACTTGTGACCTAAACGACCTAATGCGGTGTGAAACCCTCCCAAACCTGCGAATAAATCAATAAATTTCATAAAATACTTTAGTAAGATTTTAATTATTATTATTATAATAACAATGCCAGAATATTTTCCACCTACAATACTATCATTATTAGATAAAAATAACTTCCAATCAGAAAAAAAAGTTTTTTTATTTATGCATGATCTATTAAGTAAAGAATCAAAAATATATTCACAATGTAATTTTTTAAAAACTTCTATCGAAGGCAATATGATCGATGGCGAGTGCGATTTTATTATTATGGTTCCCAATAAAGGTATTTTATTCTTAGAAGTTAAAGGGGGCATAGTTGGTTTTAATGCTAGAGATAAACAATGGATTTCATTGAGAAGAGATGAAAATAAGAAATATAAAATTAAAGATCCTTTAAGTCAGTCTAAAAAGGCAATGTTTGCAATAAGAGATTTGCTTTATGACGATTATCCTGAACTCAAAGGAAAATTTTTGAACTTGTCTTACGCTGCCTGTCTTCCAGACACGCCTCGACCACTCGATCCCAGGCCCTTTGGTCCTGATAAACCACAGAATTTATTTATTTTCAAAGATGATTTGAACAATATTAGAGAAAATATAAATAAAATTTTAGATTGGCACAAAGGAGATAGGGAATTTAATACTCTAGACGCATTATTTCAAAAAAATTTTCATAAATTAATTATTGGAAATGACTTACCTGTAAAAATTCCCCTTAAAAAATCAATTGAAATTGAAAATGAAGAAATGTCTTTTTCAAGTAATCAAAGCTTTTTCATTAATATAATTCCAAATCTAAATTACGTAGCTCTAAACGGAGGGGCAGGCACAGGGAAAACATTATTAGCTATTGAACTAATGAGAACTATGGCACCAAAACATAAAATTTTATTTTTATGCTTTAATAAACCTTTAGCTCGCTATATTCGATACTCATTTAAAGGATTTAATGAAAAATTATATATTCATAACATACATCAATGGGTAAGCACTATGAAAAGGGGCCTCGATCATCCAAAAGATAATTCACTTGATTTAGATCAAGAAATTGAAACTGTGGTATCTGAGCTAAAGAATGATGACAAAAAATATGATGTAATAATTATAGATGAAGCACAAGACTTCAGTGATGAGTGGATGATTAGTATCGAACAAATATTAAGAAAAAATGGCAAATTTTATGTTTTCTATGATCAACAACAGTCTATTTTTGAGAGAAAGTCACAATATTTTTTAAAAGAAAAATTCAGTCATTTGGAATTAGAAGAGAATTTTAGGAATACCAAACAAATTTTCGAATTATTTAAAGGTTTTAACAAACAGACTAAATACTCCTCGAGAGGTGTAATTGGCTCTAAACCTGAGTTGATTGCGGTTCGAAATTATGAACAACAATTTAAATGGATTGCCGATAAAATTAATCATTTGAGACAGCATGAGGGTATTGAAGTAAGAGAGATGGGAGTATTATTATATGATGGTTTAAAATCAACAAATGTTAAAAACCTCAGCAAAATAATACCTAATATTAGTCATTTGGAATTAAGTCCTGCTGAATATGTACAACCAGATCAATTAATGTTTGAAACAATAAATAGAATAAAGGGTCTCGAAGTGCCAATATTATTCTTTACAAATTTTGTATCTCCTATTGAAATAGAAAAATTATATGTTGGTCTCTCAAGGGCTAAGAATAGGTTATTTATTATTGGTTTGGAAAGTAAAATAAATGAACTAAATAAAACACTGGCCTTTTCAAGTTAATTAAAGTTTATTGTTTGCTCTTTTAGTGTTTTTGCTATTATCCCTGTCTTATTATTATGAGTAACTTTAATAAAATCGTTGTAATTGGTGCTGGTACGATGGGCTCAGGTATTGCTGCCCATTTGGCTAATTCTAACCGCCAAGTGGTTTTGCTTGATCTCAAAGGCAAAGACAAACCCAACCAAATTTCTGAAAATGCAATTGATATTATCAAAAAGTCAGATCCACCTCTATTAGTGGAAAGATCTAGAATTGATCATATCAAACCAGGTAACCTCGATGACGATTTTGATGAAATCAAAGATGCAGATTGGGTTATCGAAGCTGTTGTTGAGCGTATTGATATCAAACACAAACTTTACTCCCAAATTGATAAAGTTCGCAGCCCCAATTCTATTATTTCATCTAATACTTCTACAATTCCTCTTTCAATTCTGACACAAGAGATGTCTGATAGTATGAAAGCAGATTTTTGTATTACTCACTTTTTTAATCCTGTCCGATTTATGAGATTATTAGAGATCGTTGAAACACCAACGATGAATAAAGACAAGATAAGTAGCCTTCGCAACTTTTGTCAAAACGAACTGGGTAAAGGTATTGTTAACTGTAACGACACTCCAGGTTTTATCGGTAATCGTATTGGTGTGTACGCAATGCAGGTTGCGATGTATGAATCATTAGAGCGAGGTCTTCCAGTAGAAATTGCAGATGCCTTATTTGGCCGACCATTAGGAATTCCTAAAACAGGTGTTTTTGGACTCTATGATCTCATTGGTATTGATTTGATGAAAGATGTGCTTGCAAGCTTTAAAAAAGAATTACAAGAAGATGACCCTTTTATGGATGTAGTGAAACCTCATCCTTTAGTCGAGCAGTTACTTGAAAAAGGTTTTAATGGAAATAAGGGCCCTGGGGGTTTTTATCAAACAACAATTGTTGAGGGCGATGAACATGTCAAGGCGATGAACACTTCAGATATGAGTTATTACGATTTTGATAAAGTAGATTTAGAAATCGCAAGAAGAGTTGAGAAAGAGGGTATCAAAGCACTTCTTGATGATGATAGTGATTATGGTCGATATGCTTTTGCAGTATTAGCTAAAATCATCAATTATAGCGCTTTTTGCATTCCTGAAGTTTCATCAAAAGTAACAGATATAGATGATGCACTTCGTATGGGATTTAACTGGAATGAAGGGCCATTTGAATTATTAAATGAGTACGGACTCACCAAATTTGTCCAACGACTTCAAGATGAAAAACAAGAAGTACCAGAATTACTTACAACTATGATTAGATTAAAACAAGAGCCTTATGACTCAGCTTCCTCACGAGCTTATAATCATGAGACAGGTATGAAGTTTATCTCTAGAGGAGTGGGAGTTCGCCGATTAGGTGACCACAAAAAATATGCAAATCCATTATCTCGAAATTTTGCTGCAACTATTTGGCAATTTAATGATGAACCTCGAGAACAAAAGATACTGTGTTGCGAATTTCACACCAAGGCAAATGCTTTAAACGCTGATGCAATGAAAATTCTAGAGGAGTCAGTTAACCGTCTTGAACAAGATAATTATCAAGGTCTAGTTGTTTATAATGAGGCTATGAATTTTTCTGCAGGTGCTGATTTAAATACCATGATTGGTTTAGCTGACGTGAAAGACTGGAAAGGTATCGATAAATACCTATCTGATTTTCAATCCGCGTGTATGAAAATGAAATATGCATCGAAACCAACAGTTAGTGCTGTTGCAGGTTTAGCTATTGGAGGTGGTTTTGAAGTAGCATGTCAAACTTCTAAGATGGTTGCACATATGAATAGCACTTTAGGTTTAGTAGAAACAGGTGTCGGCCTTGTTCCAGGTGGTGGTGGGTGTAAAGAATTATTATGGAGATGGGTGCAAGACAAAAAATATGTAAATGACCATGATCAAGCAGCTCTTCAAGTATTTGATATTATAGGATATGGCCTAATGGCCCATTCCCCATTGCAAGCTAAAAAGCATAAATTTTTTCTAGATGATGATATTTTCGTTTTGAACAGAGATAATCTTCTTGTGGAGGCCTTTAATCAAGTATCATTATTAAAGAATGGATATTCGGCTCCTGAAAAGCCAAAGTTCACACTAAGCGGACCTGAGGTAAAAGAGAAAATGCACCAAGTTTTATTGGATTTAGAGCAAAAAAAGATCATTTTTGGCTACGATGTTGATATTGGTCTTCATTTAGCAACCGTACTTAGCGGGGGTGATACAACTAAATCAAAAGAATTGTCAGAAGCCGATCTATATGATTTAGAGCGACAGTCTTTGATAAATTTAATACAATCCAATAAGACGAGGGATAGGATCCATGCAATGCTGTCTACGGGGAGAAGACTAAAAAACTAATGAATAATTTTGAACAGGGAATGCATAAAAATGATGCAAACTTTGTTCCTTTAACTCCCATCAGTTTCCTTGATCGAATAAAAGACGTATACCCCGACTATGAAGCCATAGTATATAAAGAAAGAAAGTACTCTTGGAGACAAGTTTACGATCGATGCACTCGATTTGCCAGTGCTTTAACAAAAGTTGGAATTGGCAAAGGTGATGTTGTTTCTATTATGGCAGCAAACACTCCTGAATTATTTGAAGCGCATTATTCTGTTCCTATGACAGGAGGTGTTGTTAACACAATTAATACTCGTTTAGACACCAGAACAGTTGCTTACATACTAGATCATAGTGACTGTAAAGTTTTTATAGTGGATCGACAATTTCACAATGTAGCAATTGATGCTATTGCTCAAGTCAATCGAGAGATCGTCGTTATTGATATTGATGACAAACAAGCAGGTTTAGGAGATATTCCATCAATCGGAAAATTAGAGTATGAAAGTTTCCTACAAACAGGTGATGTGGGGTTTGAATGGATAAGACCTGATGATGAGTGGCAGGCTATTTCACTGAACTATACATCTGGAACAACAGGAAACCCAAAAGGTGTTGTGTACCATCACAGAGGGTCTTATTTAATGTCAATGGGAAGTATCACTGCATGGAATATGCCTAACCGGCTCACCTATTTATATACAGTGCCAATGTTTCACTGTAATGGCTGGGGGTATCCATGGACTTTGGCGATGCTCCATGCCCGTGTAATATTTATACGAAATATTGTTGTTAAAGAAATTTTCGATTTAATTGATAAATATGAGGTGACTCACTTTGGAGGTGCTCCTATCGTATTAAATATGATAGCAAATGCTCCTTCAGATGATCAAAAAGCACTGAAAAATAAGGTTTATGTTATGACTGCTGGTGCACCGCCCCCTAGTTCAATTCTTCAAAAAATGGAGTCTTTAGGCTTTGAGGTTATGCATGTATATGGACTGACTGAAACTTACGGTCATGTTGTTCATTGTGCTTGGAATAAGGACTGGGATAATCTAGCAGATGAAAAGCGATCTGAGCTAAAAGCCTATCAAGGAGTTCGCTACCCACACACAGAAATGGTATCGGTCATGAACCCAGAAACCCTCGAACCCGTCCCTTCAGATGGGAAAACCATGGGGGAGATTATGATCCGAGGAAATACTGTCATGATGGGGTACTACAAAAATGAAGAAGCCACTAAAGAGTCCATGAAAAGTGGATGGTTTCATTCAGGCGACTTAGCAGTAATGCACCCTAGTGGGTATATTCAAGTTAAAGATCGATCAAAAGATATCATTATTAGTGGTGGTGAAAATATATCATCTGTAGAAATTGAAAATATTATTACAAAGCACCCTGCAGTATCATTAGCAGCAGTTGTCGCTAGACCTGATGAAAAATGGGGTGAGACACCCTGTGCTTTTATAGAGTTAATTGAAGGTCAAACAGTAGAAGAAGATGAGTTAAAGAAATTTTGCAGAGAGCACTTAGCTGGTTTTAAAATGCCTAAAACTTTTGTATTTCAGGTTCTACCAAAAACATCAACTGGTAAAATTCAAAAGTACGAGTTAAGAGAAACAGTAAAAAATCTTTAATTTAATTTTTTATTTTTATCTTTCGTGTTTATCACTTTAATAGCTTTTAGTTTTTTATAACACATGTAACAGACAAGGTTATGATGACTTTTAATTAAATTTTGAACTTTCTTAGGAGCTGTTCGAATTTCAGACTCAATATACACACTGTCCATGACTGATAATTCTCCTTCGCAATATTTGCATTTCTCAGCCATGACTAATATTTTAAATTTTTCTTTATTTTGTTCCAATACTGAAAAAATCTTTTTGCTGGATGAAGATAATTCTCCTGCAATAAGAAGTAATCGGGTAACTGCTCTAAATCATATTTTTCACCTAATTTTTGAAATAAATTTTGGTAAATAGGTCTAAAAGTAGATTTTGTTATAATTTTGAATATGGTGTTTTGGTTATGAATTTCCTGCAATATTTCATATGTATTACCTCTATAGATTTCAGCCCCTGCCTCTTTGGCTAAAAAGTATCTATTTTCAATGATTTTGTCACTAAGCTCATAGCCTTCAGTTAAAGTATCATCAAAGATGTAAACAGGATTACCCTCAATACCGGCTGGCACTCTCATGAACTCGTCATATAAATAAATTAAGTTCATAAATTGGGAAAGAGCCTCGAACCAATTTCTTCATAGCTGCCATCTATTTCTCGATTCTTCTCAGGTATAATATCTATGCTTCGGTGACAGTATTTGTGAACATTTTCTAAATTAAATATATAAGGTTTTCCTGCAAAGGTACTCGCGATCCACTGCCAAGAGAAGTTATTACTTGCAATATCTCCATCCAGTAAATGACTCATAAAAAACTTCGCTCCAGCTTGCCACTTCACTCTTCTAAAGTGAATAATATAAGAAGCCAAATACATACGTACATGGTTATGAAGGTACCCAGTATTTATGAGTTGCTCGATGAAAATATTAATAATCTGCGTTGGTGTTGTTGCTGATATAACATCCTCAGGCAAGTTATCTTGATATTCTTGAGCTTGAAATCCAGTTTTATATTCTTCTACATCTGTCCATAGTTGATCAGGATGATGATAGGCATAACTTCTCCAAAAATCTCTCCATGCTAATTCTTGAATAAACTTTTCACTCTCAACAAAATTATATTTGTCTCGAATATATTGATAGAGCTCTTTGTTAGTGATTATTCCATATTTTATATGTGCTGATAATCTTGAAATTTGTCCATTCAAAAAGTTTCTTGTTTTTGCGTAGAGTGTAGGATTAAAAGAATTGAATTTTTCCAGCGCATTTTGTCTTGATAACATAGCACTATTCAAATTTTTTGATGTTGGTATTAGATCTTGAATACTTGAGATTTTCACTTTTAATTATACATAAAATCTGTGCTAATAGATTGTTTGTAAATCAAAGGTAATTTTGGTTTCAGGGGAGAGTTGAGAGATTCTTGAAATATCTACCTCGTTTAAAATTGCAATTTTTGGATATCCCCCAGTACAAGGAATGTCCCGCATTAATACAATGGGTTGCCCATCACTTGGTACTTGAATAGACCCAGGCAATATTCCTTCAGACAAAATATCATGAGACTTAGAACTAATGAGACTCTCACCTTTGAGCCTGATACCCATTCGATCACTTTGATTAGTTATTGTAAAAACACTGCTAATAAAAGATTGTAGAGTAATGTCTGAGAAATATTGAAGTTGAGGGCCGGGATATACTTTGAAGTTAGTTACTTTCTCTAAATTAGGTTTTGGTATAGAGATAAGATCCCAAGAGCTGACATCTTTGCTAATATGAAATGTATCTTCGTTATTAAGAGGTCGATTAATAGAACCTATTCCTGCTTTTGTGTCAGTGGAGTAACTATTAAGACAAGGCTTTAACCCAAGTCCATGCTCAAAAGCTATGTATCCATATACTGAGTCTATTGTATTGTGAATAATCAATTCATCACCCTCAAATAAATTAATACTCTTATAGGGCTGGCACTCAAGCTGGCTGTTGTTATTTTTCTGAATACTCATATTACAATTACCACCAACACAAATCTTAACTGATCCCTCTTTTACTTTTATTGATGGCCCCACATAAGCAAATTCTATAAATTGATTTTGATGATTGGGTATAATTTTTTGCAACTCTATAATAATTCTTTGGTCCATTGCTCCACTTGGTGAAACTCCTAAGTGCTGATATTGAAATCTACCAAAGTCTTGAATAGTTGAATGAGTTCCTGCACGAGTGATTATGATTGAGTTCATGACGAGTATTCCTTGATCAATTTATTTAATGAAAAATTATGTTTTTTTATTTTTTGAAACTCTGAAAGTGATACGGAGTAAAATTTTACTTCATCACCTGGAAGAAAAAGGGAAGGATAAGAACTTTGCAAATCAAAAATATCAAATGGTATTTGTCCAATAATATTCCAACCACCAGGTGAAACTTTTGGATATATACAGGTATGGTTTTTTGCTATGCCAATGGATCTAGCAGGAATTTTTACCCTTGGAGTAGCTAACCGCGGTGTGATTAATTGGGAGGGAACATCCCCTAAATATGGAAACCCCGGCATGAAGCCTATATAATATGTATAGTAATTAACGGATGAGTGAAGATTGATAATCTCTTCTTTTGAAACTTTATGAAGTTTTTGGATTATCTTTATATCTAAGGCAAAATCTTCATCATAACATGCCGGTATTTTCCATGTTTTAGAAGCTTTTTTGTTACTTTGAGATTTTGTTTCATTTATTTTTATATTAATTTTGTCTTTGTTTTGATCTCGTATGTGAGAATTTTCAAAAATTACAACAATTTTATTAAATGAGGGGACAATATTTAGTGATTGAAGATTAAGGTTTGAAATACTCAAAAATACGTCGTTTACCTCCTGTGATATAGATTTTGAGGTTTCATTTCCAAAATCTAAGACCAAACCCCGATCCCCATAAGAATTTATTCCTTTGAAATACACTCTAATATCATAATGTAACTTTGGTGCATTTGAATAAAATTAATTTAAATTCTGATATCGCAGAAAAAGATCTCAGTTTTTTTGAGACTGTTGATATGCAGCTAATAAATAAAATTAGCTCAGCTAATCTTTCTTGTCTTTATCATGGAGGGTCAAAAGACGTTGTTTTTAAAGCACTAAATTACTGTAAAACAAAACATGTTTCAGTTGGTGCGCATATTTCTTTTTTAGATAGAGATAATTTTGGTCGCACAAAAATTAATTGGAACAAAAAACTAATCCAAGAAATTATCAAAGATCAATTAATTTTTATTCATAATCTTGCCTCTGATATTAATTTTCCAGTAACACATGTTAAGCTTCACGGGGCTTTAAGTAATATGGCATGCGTTGATCAAGACCTTTCCAGTGAAATAGTAGATTTTTTAAAGAGAAATTATCCATCAATGATATTACTTGCACCAGCTTTAAGTGAACTTGCTAAAATTGGTATGAGCAGCAACATACCCACTGCCCTTGAGGTTTTTGCAGATCGCACATATGATGATAATGCTACATTAACACCTCGTTATATTAATGAATCTCTGATTACAGATCCTAACAGTGCCAGGGAACATGTAAAAGCTATGCTTATTCAAGGAGGAATTATTTCACGTAATGGGAATACTCTAAAAACAAATATTCATTCAGTGTGTGTTCATAGTGATACGCCAAATAGTGTTGAAATTTCTGAACAAATTTGCATACTCCTTCATGAAATGAAGATAAAAAAAGCAGCTCTTCCAGAATTTTTCTAAGACTAAAATGAATAATTATTTTTTTTACGGTACACTTCGCTCTATTGCAATATTAGAGAAGGTTATAGGAGGAAAAACTGATCACTTAAAAATAACTAAAGCTTTTGCACCAAAAAGTGAATTGCGTTTAGTCGTTAATGAAAACTTCCCTGTAATAATCTTCGGTGAAAATTATTCTGGCGTTGAAGGTATAGTGGTTAAAGGATTAACCGAAGAAGATATAGCACGTATACGTTTTTTCGAGGATGTAGAGTTTTCTCCTAAAACAATGATTATAGACATAGGGGGAATTCATGAAGAGGTTAATTATTTTTCACAAAAAGGAGTTGAGCCCTCTTTAGATCCTTGGTTCTATGATGAGTGGAAAGAAAAAGAGGAAGCTTTATCTTTAGTGACAACTGATCTTTGGATGCAACTTTACGGAAAATATACAGCTGAAGAGGCAGATCAATATTGGAATGACGTAAAAAAGCAGGCATATCATCAATACCTCTCACAACAATGAAAATTGTTAATTTCTTTTTCTTAATTTCTCTTTTTTTTACATTTAATTCTTTATCTGATGAAACAACAAGTTGGGAATTATTAAAAAAGGGTGGCAAAGTAGTTTTTATTCGTCACGCATATGCTCCTGGAGGCGGCGATCCCAATAATTTTGAATTATACGATTGTTCAACACAAAGAAATTTAAATGAACAAGGAATTAATCAATCTAAACGAATGGGTATATTATTTTCTAAATATTCTATTCCAATAGACTCTGTTTATTCCAGCGAATGGTGTCGCTGCAAAGAAACCGCTCGTCTGGCATTTGGAAATTTTGAGAGTTTAAGTGCCTTAAATTCAACATTTTCAGCTGATTATCAAAAAAACCATTCAAAACAAATGTATGAATTAAATCAATTCATTAAAAATTGGGACGACAGTCAAGGTAATTTAATTTTTGTAACCCATTATGTAATTGTTGGTGGTTTTCTTGATTATTATCCAAGTTCAGGAGAAATGGTGATAACAGATAAATCTCTATCAGTTCTTGGCACTATTAAAATAAATTTTTAAAAGAATACTCTTTCAATAAACCAATATAAACCAATCATTGAAATTATAATCGAAATAGGAATTTGCAAAAATGCTCTATACCAACTCTGACGTGAAGGTATTATAAAGATAATTGATGCTAAGATAATAATTGCTATCTGTGCTATTTCTACACCAATGTTAAATGAGATTAAACTTAAAACAAGTTGACTAGTATTTAACCCAATATCTCCCAGCACAAACGCAAAACCTAAACCATGAATTAATCCAAAAATAAAAATTATTAAATACCGAAGTAAAGTTGAACGTCTTTGAAATATATTCTCAATTGCAACATAGCTTATAGACAATGCTATTAACGGTTCAACAATAGTAGCAGGTATAAAAATTAAATTAAAACTAGCTAGAATAAGTGTGATCGAATGCGCAACTGTAAACATTGTGACTTGAAGTAATAAAGGTTTAAATTTGATGGCGTAAAAAAAGATACCTATTATGAATAAGATATGGTCAAGTCCCTTAGGAACAATATGCTCTATCCCTAAAACTAAATATTCAATTGTTGTACTTAAAGCTGAAGACCGTGTCTGTTGAGATATGAGCGATGATCTTTCAGCAGGTTGTAAATAAGTTGTAAATAAAACAGACTCTTTTGATAAATCTTCAAAATGTCTAATTACCACGGGACCCAATTCTTTTTCAAATTGAATGGTAAAAGACTCATCTTTTATTTCAAAACCTATGTTTAAAGTTGTATCTCTGGGAAATTCATCGTTTATTTCTTGAAAAGTATCTACATTTCTTAAAGAAAGCGGAATAGTTTCATCTCCGATATTGATTTTAATCTTATCTGTAAATTTGTTTTCATTTTCTATGACCATTTTCTCTATCTTTTCAGTGGAAAGGGCCCGTAACGCATCATATTTTTGAGATTGAGGTGAGTCGTTGGTATCCTGATATAAAGAGGCATCAATTTCAGAAAGAACAGTTTCTGCATTTAATTTAAATTCGATTGATGCATTTCCTTCAATAATGGTAATATCCATCACCGCGGGTTTAATTTCGTGTGAATGCAGAGGAGAGCCCAATATTAAAATTAGAAAAAATAAGTACTTAATCATTCGGTCATGTTTACCAAAATTCATCTAAAAATTCTTTATATTTTTTTGCTCCTTATTGCTTATTCTATTAGAGCAAACGCTCATGAATTTTGGATCGAGCCTACGCAATATCAACTTAATGATGACTTAATAAATGCTCACTTGAGGGTAGGACAAGAATTTCAAGGTATGGTTTTAATGTATAATCCACAAGATTTTAAAACATTTAAAATTTTATCTGGATCCAAAAATAAAAAAGAAAAAATAAAGGGCATACTAGGTGATGTGCCTGCAATTAATATAACGACTAATTTAGACAATTTATTAATTATTTATCATGAAACTAAAGATAAATATGTTGATTATAAAAAGTTTCAAAAATTCGAGGATTTTGTTAATGAAAAAGGTTACCAGCAACTAATCGATACTCATTTTGAGAAAGGATTTCCCGAAAGTAATTTTATTGAGAGTTATCGTCGTTATGCAAAATCTCTTATTACACTAAATGGCAGTGAGGGGAAGGATAAAAAAACAGGACTTCTATTTGAATTTGTTTTAGACCAAAATCCTTACAAAGAATTGAATTCAAAGCAAATGAGTGGAACTTTATATTACAAAAAAAAACCACTAAAAAAAAATCTTGTTACAGTTTTTTCGAAATATAAAAATACAAAGTTATCAATTGTAAATACCATAACGGATGATAAAGGAAAATTCACTTTTGATATTGAACCAGGAAGGGAATATCTTTTAGACTCAGTTGTGATTTATCCATTAAAAGCAGACCCAGAAAAAAATGAGCCAATCTGGCACAGTGATTGGGCATCAACAACTTTCTTAATACCTGAAAATAATCTTTAATTATTATTAATTAGTATAAAATAGATAATTATGATTTTTGCTTTAAAAGTTTTATTAGCTGCTCTTGTGATTGCATTTGCAAGTTGGCTTTCCGGTAAAAAACCTGAGCTATCTGGATTTATTATTGCTCTTCCAATAGCAAGTATAATAGCCATAGCCTTCTCTTTCTTAGAGCATAAAAATACTGAAAATACTGTAATATTTGCAAAAAGCATTCTTATTGGAGTACCTGTCTCATATTTATTTTTCTTACCTTTTTTCTTTGCAAAAAATCTCAATATGAATTTTTGGTTAATTTACTTGATTGGATTGACTTTACTCGTAATAGGATATTTTGTTCATAAATATATTATGAGTTTAATTTGAATGTTTGAGTTATTTGCAGACTCAACTCCAAATGCAAGAAAAATTTCAATAATGTTAGAGGAGATTAATGAGAGTTATGATTTGACTTTAATTAATTTAAATAAGGGTGAACAATTCAACGATGAGTTTAAAAAAATTTCTCCATTTTCAAAAATTCCTGTTTTAAGACATGATAATAAGACCATATTTGAGTCTGGTGCTATCTTAATTTACTTGGCAAATTTATCAGGAGAATTTTATGGCTCAAATCAAAGTTTAACGACCCAGTGGTTGATGGCTCAAATGGGTTATATAGGCCCTATGTTAGGTCAGCATCATCAATTTCATCATTATAATCCCGGTAAAAGTGATTTTGGTGAAGATAGATATTTTAAAATTGCAGAAACGATATACAAAAATTTAGATGATCATTTGTCTAAAAATGAATATTTGGCAAATGAATATTCAATTGCAGATATCGCAACATTTCCTTGGATCGCTAGACATCCAATTCATGATATAGGTCTGAATAAATATATCAATCTATTGCGTTGGTATAATCAAATATCACTTAGACCTGCTGTCTTAAAGGGATATGATTTATTTAAAGATGGCTCAATACCACCACCCGCATAATCAAAATGAAAGTATACTTTAATGGTTCATGTAATATTTGTAATGCAGAGATAAGTCACTATAAAAAGAAAACCTGTAATATAAATTATGTTGATATTTCAAAAAATAAAGATGAGCATATAAATCATCTCTCCAAAAAAGATTTATTTAGAAGAATGCATGTATATCATGATGGAAAAATTTTTTCTGGATCAGAGTCCTTTTTAGTTTTATGGGATACAATTCCAAGATGGAGATACCTGTCTTTATTGTTGAAGCTACCATTATTTAGACAATTATGGAAAATTGCATACGAAGGACTAGCTTTACTACTTTATTTGAAAAACAAAAAGAAAATTTAGTAGAACCATTCTTGAAGAAAACCACAAGAATGGTTCTGGAGGATTAAGGTTAGTTATTAATTTCTACTTTTCTGAGAAAATTTAGATCAATCAATGTATCTTTATAAATGCGGATATTTTTGCTATTTGGCACTATATAGTGAGAAAATCTAATTTTTTAAACGATTTAATTTTATCACTTCACCAATAAAATATAATGATCCTCCAAAATAAATTGTGGTCTGATTTGATGAGAATTTTTTAATCATTTTAAATGAATCTGTTAAGGAATTTGCAAAATAGAGCTTAAGGTATTTGGGCAGCAAATCCTCAGTGATAGAGTTTTCCTCGTTCATTTTAACAACAATTATTTTATTAAAATGATTTGATAAGTTAGAAAGCATCTGAATATATTTTTTATTTTTTAAAAAAGAGCATATGAGTATCTTCCTATTTTTTGGTAATGATTTAATTAATGCTTTCATGCCATCGATATTGTGAAAGCCATCTAAGTAAATATTCAAATATTTCTTTATTTTTTTATTTAAAAGTCCGCTCTTAATTTGCTGCAATCTCCCAGGCCATTCACAATTCATCAACGCTTTTTCTGTTTTTTCTATTAAAAACTTTTCTTTCAATATATTCCTCGCTAAATGTATTGCTAATCCAGCATTAATTAATTGATGTGATCCTAATAAACTTAATTTTGATAAATTAACTCTTATATCATTCGATAAATAAAAATTAGATTTTATTTTCCAATGAATATTAAATAGATTTGCAGTTAATTTTCTTTTTTTTAATTGTGACTTAATATATTTCATAACATTTGTTTTCTGTCGATTAATAAAAATCGTACTTTTTGAGTTCAATATTCCTAATTTCTCAAAAGCAATTTGATCCAATGAATTTCCTAAATAATCTTGATGATCTAAGGAAATTGGAGTAATAGCTGCATACTTTGTTTTTTTTAAAATATTTGTAGCATCAAATCTTCCTCCAAGTCCAACTTCTAATATTAGATAGTCAGCTTTATGATCTTGAAAAGCTTTAAACGCTGCCGCAGTAGTAATTTCAAAAAATGTTATCAAGTTTCCTTCATTTTTATCTTCGCAATACTTCAAATATTTTAATAACTTTTGATTTGAAATTTCTTTTGATCTTAATTGAATCCTTTCATTAAATTTTACTAGGTGAGGTGTGGAGTATACGTGTGTTGAATAATTATGATGATTGAGAATTGATTTCAAAATAGCTGCTGTTGAGCCTTTTCCATTTGTACCAGCTATATGAATAACTTTTGGCAGTGAATTTTCATCAAAATTTATTTTTTTTAAAAGTTTTTTAATTCTCCCTAAAGATAAATCTGAAAATTTTGGATGTAGATTTAGTAGCCTTTGAAAAATGGGATCTTTCAAGAATTTATTTTTTTGCGAATGATAGAACTTTTGAAAGTGTTTGACTTAATTCTTTTCGATGGACAACCATATCAACCATCCCGTGTTCAAGAAGATATTCGGCAGTCTGAAAATCCTCAGGTAATTGTTCTTTGATAGTCTCTTCGATAACTCTTTTTCCAGCAAAACCAATCATACTTCCTTTTTCAGCAATAATAATATCTCCAAGCATCGCAAACGAAGCACTCACACCTCCAGTAGTAGGATGAGTTAGAACACTCACGTAAGGAATTTTATGTTGGTCTAGCATATTCACTGCTGCAACTGTTTTAGGTAGTTGCATTAAACTTATAATACCTTCTTGCATTCTTGCACCTCCTGAGGAAGCAACTGATATAAATGGACAATTCAAATTAACAGCGTTTTGACAACCAATTTTAAATGCTTCACCAACAAATTGACCCATTGAACCACCCATAAAATTAAAATCTAATATAAAAACTACAACTATAGTGCTTCCAATTTCACCTTTAGCTAAAATAGCGGCATCTTTTTGATTAGTTTTCTTTTGAGCAGCTTTCATCCTATCTGAGTATTTTTTAAGATCTTTAAATTTTAGAGGATCATTATTTTCAAAAGGCACCTCTATTAATTCATAATTTTCATTATCGAATAAATTTTTTAATCTACTATTTACATCCATCCCCATATGAAAGTCACAATATGAACAAACATTAAGATTTTCTTTTAAATCACTTACATACAGAGTTCTTTCCCCACATCCACACTTAGTCCATAAATCAGACGGAGGCTCTTTTCTATTAACAAGAGAGCTTAATTTTGGTTTTACGTAATCTGTGAGCCAGTTCATTTTTAGATCTTAACCTCTAGAATAAATTTTTTAAGGCTTTTAAGGTACTTATTAAAATCCATCTTTATATCAAAATATTTTTGAATTAGAGCTGAGCCAATTATAACACCATCTGCATTTGTTTTTTTGGATATATCAATGACATCTTTTTTAGACTTGATCCCAAATCCAACTAAAACAGGTACAGAAGACATTTTTTTTATAGATTTAACATTTTTATTTATTTCTTTGTAATCTAATTTATTTGAACCTGTGATACCAGTTGCTGATATATAATAAATGAATCCTTTTGAATTTTTTAAAAGTTTTTGTGATCTTTTTTTATCAGTCATTGGAGAGATTAACTTGATCAAGTGTATGTTATTTTTAGACAATGATTTTTTGATTGCACCTTCCTCTTCAAAAGGCAAATCAACAATTATTATACCATCAACAATACTTTTAATATTTTTGATGAATTTATTTAATCCAAATTTACGAACAGTATTTAAATAACACATGATAATAAATGAAGTATTGTTTTTAGATTTACTCAAATATTTAATTAAATCTAGTGATTGCTGTGTTGATAATTTTGATCTAAGTGCAAGTTTATTTGCTTCTTGAATAATAGGACCATCTGCCATCGGATCAGAAAATGGGAGTCCGAACTCAATAATATCTGGTTGATGAGATAACATTTCAATAAAAATCTTTTTACTCTGATTTAGTGTAGGAAACCCACACGTCATAAACAATGAGAGTATTTTTTTCTTAGGAAGAGAGTCTAGATTATTACTCATCCGCATCAAATCCTATTGCTTTAGCGGCAGTAAATAAATCCTTATCACCTCGTCCACACAAATTTAAAATTACAACTTTGTTTTTATGTTTATTTTTAAATGCTTTAATTAAGTAGGCTAGGGCATGGGAAGGTTCCAGTGCAGGAATAATTCCCTCTAGTTTTGAACATGTTTGAAATGCTTCAAGAGCTTCTTTATCAGTTATTCCATAGTACTTAACTCTTTTAATATCTTTTAAGTAGGAATGTTCGGGCCCCACACCAGGATAATCGAGACCGGCAGAAATTGAATGAGCTTCTTTTATTTGTCCATCATTGTCCTGTAAGACATAACTGAAACTACCATGTAAAATACCTGGGGTTCCAGAGGTCATTGTGGCAGCTGTTTCTTCCGTTTTAGCACCTCTCCCAGCCGCTTCAACTCCAATAATCTTTACCTTTTTATCATTTAAAAATGGATAAAATAAACCCATTGCATTTGATCCGCCTCCAACGCAAGCTATTAAATAATCTGGTAGTTTTTTCTCTACTTTTAATATCTGCTCTCTCGCCTCTTTTCCAATTACAGATTGAAAATCTCTTACCATTTTCGGATATGGATGAGGACCTGCAGTAGAACCTATAATATAAAAAGTATCTCTGACGTTTTTAATCCAATCTCTTAAAGCTTCATTCATGGCATCTTTTAACGATTTACTGCCAGACTCAACAGGAATAATGGTGGCACCCAGAAGCTTCATTCTAAAAACATTAGGTTTTTGTCTTTCGATATCTTTAGACCCCATGTAAATATAACAAGGAAGACCAAAAAGAGCACAAACAGTTGCTGTTGCAACTCCATGTTGTCCAGCACCTGTTTCAGCAATTATTCTTGTTTTGCCCATTTTTTTTGCTAGTAGTATTTGTCCTAAGCAATTATTGATTTTATGGGCCCCTGTATGATTTAGCTCATCTCTTTTAAAATATATTTTTGGTCCATTAATATATTTAGATAAATTTTTAGCATAGTGCAAAGACGAGGGCCTGCCCACATAGTTTTTAAAAAGATCATTTAGCTCTTTTTTAAATTTCTTATCCTTTTGAATTTTTTTGTAAGATTTATCTAAATTTAATAATAGTGGCATTAATGTTTCTGAAACATACATGCCACCAAATTCACCAAATCTTCCAACGGCACTAGGTTGTTTATATGTTTTCATTAATTATAAATTGATGAAATAATACCATCTATCAAAGCTAGGCTTTTTTCACCTGGTTGTTCCTCTACACCAGAATTTATATCAACAAAATCCGCACCTGTTAAGCTTATTGCCTTTTTAATATTAGTGACATTTAGACCTCCTGATAAAATATAAGGAAGTTTTTTAATATTTTTAAAATCAGACCAATCCCAAGTTTTATTATTTCCTCCAGGCATCTGATTTAAAGAGGGTTTCGCTTCGATGAGGAACTGATCTACATCCACTAATTCAGTTGTTTTAAAATCTTCTGGAGATATTGATTTATATATTTTTTTCTTAAATTTAATTTTAACTTCACTTATAAAGTTTTGATCTTCATTCCCATGAAGTTGTATTGTATCAAAATCAAAAACTTCTAATTTATTTTTAATTTCACCAATTGATGGGTTAACAAAAACACCTACAAATTTATCTTTATGTGATACAAAATATTGGTTAATAAGAGCTAGTGTGTCCATATCTATAAACCTTGGGCTCTTTTTATAAAAAATTAATCCTTGATAAGAAATATTTAAATCAAGACAGTGATTAATTATAGCTGGATTATTTTGTCCACAAATTTTTATTTTTATGTTGTTCGCCATATTTTTTTAACAAATCTAAAGGTGTTTTGGTTTCTATTAATTCCCTTCCTATTACAACAAAGTTTGCACCATCTTGTAAAGCATTGTGAGCAAAAGTAACTCTTTTTTGATCATCATTTCTAGCAAACATTTTAACACCAGGTGTTATTTTAATTAATTTTTTATATTTTCCTAAAACTCTCAAGTCATTACCTGAACAAATAAGGCCATGAATATTTAAATTATTTGCGATTTCAGAAAATTTTTTTACAAGTTTTTTTGTATTTTTCTCTTTATATATTTTTTCACTATCTTTACCATCTAAGCTTGTCAATAGGGATACCCCTAGGATTTTAGTTTTAAGTTTATTTTTCTTTATTGATTTAATTGCAGCTTTTATCATCTCGTTACCTCCTGATATATGCAAGGTAAGAAAATCAGGATTTATGTTCGATAAAGAATCTATCGCGCTGCTAACTGTATTAGGTATATCATGAAGTTTTAAATCAAGGAATAATTTGCTTTTTTTCTTTTTGATTTCTGAGATAAGTTCATCTGATCGCTTATTATAGAAAGATCTATATCCTACTTTAAAGCCATATACATGACGATACAGTTTTTTTACTATAATGATATTTTGAGCATTTGATTTAAGATCAAGAGCTATAAAAGATTTAAATTTTTTCATTTAATTTTTTATTAATATTTTCACTAATTTTAAATGTAACCTTCCACTTAGGTGGAATATATATTTTTTTTTTATTTCTTGGATCAGAACCATACCTAGATTTCATGTATTTAGATTTAAAAATACCAAAGTTCCTTAACTCTATAGAAATGTGGTTAGAAATATTTTTTTCTAAAATATCAAAAAAACTATTAAATATCTCTTTGTTAATTTTAGGTGTTAAATCAGTTTCTGATTTTATGAAAGTCTTTAAAATATGAGACTTATTCTTCTTTGGAGTCCTTATCCTCATCCAAAGCCTTACCAAGAATTTCACCTAAAACCGAACCAGAAGATTTAGATCCATACTTTTCTAACAAGCTTTGTTCCTCGTCTATCTCTAGTTGTCTAATTGAAAGAGAAAATTTTCGATTTGTGAGATCTATAGAACTAATCTTAGCATCTATTTTTTGACCCTCGTTATATCTGGAAATGTTCTGTTCCTCTTTATTTTTTGAGAGCTCTTTTCTTCTTATCGTAGTCTCAATAAAATTAGCTACTTCAACGTCAATACCATTATTGTTAACTTTAGTGATTGTAGCAGAGACAACATCACCCTTAGATTTATCTTTAAAAAATTCGTTGAATGGATCTGCAGATAATTGTTTTATACCAAAACTTATTTTTTCTTTTTCTGGGTCAATTTCCAAAATCTTAACTTTAATACCTTGACCTTTTTGATATTTCTTTAAAGTTCTATCACCATTAGAGTCTGTCCATGATAAATCGTTTTTATGGATCAGTCCGTCAATGTTTTCATTTAGCTTTGCAAATATACCAAACTCAGTAATATTTTTGATTTCTGTATCAATTATTTGATCATTTTTATACTCATTTAGGATATTCTCCCAAGGATTTGGCTCAGTTTGTTTAATTCCAAGACTTATCCTTTTTTTCTCTTTGTCAATTTCTAAAATTTTAACTCTGATGTTAAATCCAACTTCTAAGATTTTATTTGGATGGATATTTTTCTTAGTCCAGCTTATATCATTTGAGTGGACTAACCCCTCCAGATCTTTGTCAGTTAGTTGAACAAAAGCACCATAATCAGTTATGTGCGTAATTTTTCCATCATAGATTTCATCTAAAGAAATTTTCTCTTCTATTTTTTCCCAAGGATCATCTTTAAGCTGTTTATATCCTAAACTAATTTTATCCGAGTCATCTGATACTTTTAGAATTTTAAACTCATATTTTTTACCGACTTCTAAAACATCCGAAGGATGACTAATTCTACTCCATGAAATATCGCTCAAATGAACCAAACCATCTATACCACCAAGATCAACGAAAGCGCCATAATCTGTAAATGTTTTTACTTTACCTGTTACAACAGATTTACTTTTTGACTTTACTAAAATTTGATTTTTTATTTCTTTTTGTTTTTCCTCAAGTATTGCTTTTCTTGATACAACAATGTTGCCTTTAGAGTAATCCATCTTGAGAATTTCAAATGTTTCCTCAGTCTTTATTAAATGACTCACGTCTCTTACAGGACGAACATCAATTTGGCTTAACGGTAAAAATGCATTTGTTCCCATAATTTTTACATAAAGACCAGCTTTTGCTTTACCAACAATAAATCCTTTGACTCTCTCTTTGTTGTCATAAAGCTTTTGAAGCTTTTCCCACGATTTCATTTTAATAGCTTTTTCATGTGAAACCTTAATGTTGCCTTCTTTATCTTCTAATTTTTCAACAAATACTTCAATTACTTGCCCTGTTTTTAAATCATCGGATGATCCAGTATTAAGAAATTCTTCCTTAGGTATTTGACCCTCACTTTTGTATCCAATATCAACAGTAATAAGTTGATCACTTATTTTTAGAATTGTTCCAGATATAATTTTATTTGCAGCGATTGTGCTTTTAGTTTCGAATTGTTTGTCTAGCAATTTGCTATATTCGTCATTAGATATCATTAGTCATAAGTTACCTTTCAAAATAAGTACGGTTCTTTTAAAGTTTTATTAATGTTTTTCAAGAAAAATTAATTACTAAATTCTGATATGTCTTTGAAAAACGTTGGATAGCTTGTTTTTACGCAAGATTTATCTTTTATAATATTGTTTTTTTTACATATCATATTTGCAATAAAAAAAGACATCAAAATTCTATGATCATTATCGTGTTTTATAACAGCTGCTCCTTTCTTAAGATCGTAATTACCATAGATATATAAGTCAAAATTTTTAATTTTTGTTTTAACACCAATTTTTTTTAAATTTTCATGTATAAGTTCTAGCCTGTTACTTTCTTTAAATGTCAATTCTTTTAAACCTTTAAATACAGTCAAGCCATTTGCAAAAGACGCCGCAATAGATAAAATTGGAATTTCATCAATCTGTAATGGTATTTCAAATGACTCCAATATGGTTGGATTTAAATTTTTTCTTTGCTTGATCAAAAGATCAGCAATAAATTCATTATGTATTTTTCTTTTTCTAATTACCTTAATATTCCCGCCCATTGATCTTAAAGTTTTAATGAATCCTATTCTTGTTTTATTAAAAAGAATATTTTTAACTATTAAATTTGAATTAGGTTTTAAACAAGCTGCTGTTATAAGAAATGCAGCTGATGACGGATCACCTGGCACATTATAATTAATCGTTTTAATTTCTTTATTATTTCTCATTTCAATAAATCGATATTTTGTGTTTTCTCTGACTTTGATATTATATCCCATACTTTTTAGCATATTCTCTGTATGGTCTCTTGTTGAATTTTTTTCCTTTATTTTTACAGTCCCTATCGTATTTAATGCTGAAAGCATAATGGCACTTTTTATTTGTGCTGATGGAATAGTTATATCAAAAGTTAAAGGTATTGCTTTTCCAGTTCCTTTTAACGAAATTGGTGGATATGATCCTTTTTTTAATTTTATGACAGCACCAATTCTGGATAAGTGTTTTGTGACTCTTTTCATTGGCCTCTGGCTCAAAGAATGATCGCCAATTAACTTTGCATAAATATTGTTTGATGAAACTAATCCAGATATCAACCTAATACCTGTTCCAGAATTTCCAAAATCAATTGTTTTATTTGGTTGAAATAACCCGCCTGCTGGTAGGCCAAAAATAATATATTTATCTCCTTTTTTTTTAATATTAACGCCAAATAATTTCATAGCATTTATTGTGTTTATTACATCTTCGCCCTCTAATAAATTCGAAATTTCTGATTTACCAATCGCTTGTCCAGTCAGTATAACTATTCTGTGGCTAATTGATTTATCACCGGGAGGTAAATATGTTCCTTGAATTATACTTTGATTGTTTAGCTTCATATATTCAGTTGTAATTTTTACCTAAGTAGATTTTTTTTACAAACTTATCAGAGGTTATTTCCACAGGACTTCCAGACTTAATAATTTCACCGTTGTAAATTATATATCCAAAGTCGACAACACTTAGCGCCTCTTTTACATTATGATCAGTAATTATTATTCCTATATTCATCTTTTTCAGTAATGAGATAGAAGACTTTACTTCTTCAATTGCGATAGGGTCGATACCTGCAAAAGGTTCATCAAGTAACAAGAATTTAGGATTGCTTGCTAATGCCCTTGCTATTTCAGTTCTTCTTCTCTCACCCCCAGATAATAATTTACCTTTTGTTTTCTGAAAATTAGTCAAAGAAAATTGTTTAATTAGATTATTAGTTATTTCTGAAGATTTATTTTTATTATGAAATAACTCTGCAACTGAAAATATATTGTCATAGACGTTTAAATCTCTAAATATTGACGCCTCTTGTGGCAAGTAAGAAATTCCAAGTTTTGTTCTAAAATTAAGATTTTTCTGATTTAAAACGAATTCGTCCAATAAAATCTTTCCTGAATCAGGCGTTAAAAATCCAGCTATAATATTAAAGAGCGTGGTTTTACCACTACCATTCGGCCCAAGTAAACCATTTATCCTATTACTTTTGAATTCTAAGCTTATTTTATTTAGAGCCTTTTTTGATTTAAAACTTTTACTAAGCTCAATAAGTTTAATTATTTGTGTCATTTTCTAATAAAACTTCAACAAGAGAGTCCTTATCAGCTGAGTTTAAAATTCTTTTATTATTGTCAATATCAGCGATTAGTTCGTATCCAGTAAGCAATCTTGTTGGAGATTCAATAGAAACGTCACCAGTAAGTTTAATTAAATTATTATTTCTGGTATATATAGCATGATTTCCTTTAAAGATTTCATCTTTAAATTCAATGACAACATTTTCAAATAATTCAACGATAGTAAAAATCTCTTTATTATTTTCTTCGATATAATTAGCAATCATTTTATCAGAATATGCTATAAATTTTTCATTTTTGAAAATTACATTTCCATTTGCCGTATAGTTTTGATTTTCAGAGTCCCAAATAAGACTATCACTTGCCTTTACGAAACTTTCTGAGTGCGCTATTGAAAAAAAAATCAAAAATATAATTTGGAATAAAATTTTAATCATCAATGAAAAACTCCACTTTACCTTTAAATGTCATAATACCCTCATTGTCAAAATTTTGAAAACCTTGAGCATTTAAAATACCCATTGAGTTTAACACCTTAACTGGTTTATTACTATTTGATATTTCTTCCTCCAGTTTTATAGAAATATCTTCACCATATATTTTATATTCTTTATTTTCTAAATAGGATTTACCTTCTAAATAAATATTTTTATCATCAATTTTCTTAAGCTTTTCTGATCCAATTTTTGTTATACCAGATTTACTCAAAACTATACTTGAAAAGTTTTCAACTGACATTGCCATCTTACTAAAATCTTTAGTTAATGGTCTTTGATTAAAAAAATAGATAAAAACTTGTATACCTAAAAAAAAAATTATTAGAAAATTAAAAATATTTATTTTAAAATAATTAATCATTTTCAAGACATTTTTTTATATTAACAATACCTATTGGTTTATTTTTGTTAGCGACTATTAGACTTGTGATTGAGTATTTATTCATAAGGACGATAGCTGAAGAAATTAATAGTTCTTTTGTTGCAACTATAGGCTTACTTTTCATGATTTTAATAGCCTTTTCTTGAATATTTATATTAGCTATTGATCTTCTTAAATCTCCATCAGTAATGATACCTTTTATTCTGTTATTTTTATCTAATACAACAACACAACCATACTTTTTTTCTGTCATAATCAATACCGCGTCAATTATTGATGAGTTATTATTAATTACAGGTATGTCTGTATCCATAATATCATTTAAAGTTCTTAATTTTTTTCCTATTTTTCCACCAGGGTGAAGTTCTCTAAAAGATTTTTTATCAAATCTTCTGAAACTTAAGACAGAACAACAAAGAGCATCACCCAATGCTAGAGACATAGTAGTAGAAGTTGTAGGAATTATCCTTAATTTATCGGCTTCAACATGAGATGGTAAAATTAAATTGATGTCAGAATTTTTAGATAACAAACTTTCCTTTGAGGATGTAATAGAAATAATTTTAACTTTTTTTTTCTTACTAAAATTAATTAAATCCGTAAGTTCATGAGACTCTCCAGAATTAGATAATATTATAAGAACATCATTTTTTTCGACTATGCCCATATCACCGTGACTTGCATCAACAGGATTTAAATATACCGCTGGCATTCCAGTTGAGGTAAAGGATGCAGCAATTTTGCCAGCGATATTTCCACTTTTTCCAACTCCAGAAACAATAATCTTACCATTTTGCTGAGAAATTAATTCAACAGCTTTCACAAAATCCTCATTTATAGTTTTAGATAGTTTTCCTAGTGCTAAGGACTCTAAACTTATTACTTCTGCACCAACTTTTTTGATTTTAGATTTATTCATTTTTAAATTACTTATGCGCAAAGATATCTATTCCCTCCCATCCTTGTAAATCTAAATCAACTCTTATTTCCATAAATTTCATAATTGATTTGAACAATTTTAATCTCTTTTGATTAACCAATTTATTATTAAGTGAATTTTTAATTTCTGACAAGTACAAGACATCATTCATTGCATATTCAATTTGCTTTTTAGTAAGCTTTTTCTTACTCCAATCTGAAGACTGTTCTGTTTTATCTAATTGTATATCTAATATTTCATTGACAAGATCTTTAAGCCCGTGCTTTGAAGAGTAAGTTCGTGTTAATTTTGATGCCACTTTAGTACAAAAAACATTTTTAACATTTATTTTTAAATTTTCTTTTAAAACTGCCATATCAAATCTTCCAAAATGAAAAATTTTTGTGAGATTATTATTTTCTAGTAATATCTTTATATTTTTCGAAAATTTTGGAGATAAGTCCTCTTCAAATTTAATCAGATACACTTTTTTATCGGTTTCATTTCTCAATTGAATAAGACAGAGCCTATCTCTTTTGATATTTAAACCCAATGTTTCAGTATCAATAGAAACATCGCCTTTAAAAGATTTTAGTATCTTACTTGGGAGATCATTTTGAAATAATTGATAGTTTGACATTGTAGAACATATATTTATATAAGATAGATATCACAATGAAAAACAAAAATATCTTAGTGTTTGGATCCACAGGCTTTATAGGAAGAAGTTTAACGAAAAGACTATTACAAAATGGAGGCAAATTAATATGTCCTGTAAGAAATGCTAGTAGAGTAAAAAGAAATATACTTTCAGGAGATATTGGGCAGATAGAAATAATAGAATTTGATATTCATAATTTAGATAAAATTAAAAGCTTAATTGCAAATTCAGACTTAGTAATTAATTTGATTGGCATTTTATTTGAAAAAAATAATTTATCATTTGAACTTGTTCATTATTTATTACCAAAAAAAATCGCTAATTATTGTGAATTATACAAAAAACCTTTTCTTCATGTCTCTGGTTTAGGTTCTACTTTTCAAACAAAATCAAATTATCTAATTAGCAAAAAAATGGGTGAGGAATTCATAGAAAACAACAATACTAATCATATTATAATTAGGCCAAGTACTGTTTACGGTGAAGAAGATAATTTTTTCAATTTATTTGGAAAGATGGCTAAAATTTTACCATTCTTACCTCTAATTAAAAACGGAATGACTAAATTTCAGCCAATTTATGTCAATGACTTATCTCTTTTAATTTTTAATTTGTTAAATAATTTTGAAAATTACAAAAACTCTAATATTGCTGCAGTAGGTAATGAAATATTTACATTTAAAGAAATTTTAAGTCATATATTTTTTTCTTTGAAAAAAAAAGAGAGATATTTTTATATACCTTCTTTTTTGGCTATTGTTCAAGGTAAATTATTAGAAAAATTTCCAAAACCTTTATTCACATATGATCAATATGTGACTCTTTCTCATGATAGTATCTCAAAGGGAAGTCAAAAATTAGTAACTGAAATATTGAAACAAGATTTATCAGATATGAAGGTTATCACCTCAGAATATCTAAAAAAGTTTATCGATAAAGTTTAATTAAGATAAATAAATTAATAAAATTAAACCTAGTAAAATTCTATAAATCACGAAAGGTGTAAAGCCAATTTTATTTATAACTTTAATAAATACAGTTATTGTAAAATATGCTGCAAAAAACGTAGTAATAAATATTAAAGATATATTTTTATCTACAATAAAATTTTCAAATTCTTTAATATTTGAAAAAAAAGATAAACAAATTATAGGTATACCCATATATAAACTATAAATAGATGAATATTTTCTGCTTTCTCCAAATAGTCTGAATGCAATTATACAACTTCCTGCTCTACTGAAACCTGGTAAAAAAGCAAGACATTGAAAAAATCCAGCTAAAATAAATTTTGTGTTTTTATTTTTGATTTCTAACTTAAATTTTTTTGCTTTATCTGATGCATAGAGTAAGATTGCTCCAGTAATCGAAGTGTATCCAATTAGCTCTAAACTAATATAACTTACGTCGTAAAATCTGAGTATTAAACCGACAAGAATTGCAGGTATGGTCGCATAGGTTAATATTTTCCAGTAAGCTTTGATATTTGATTTTGAAAAATATTTGTTTGCGAATAAATATAATAATAAAGCTAATAAAGATGCAAAGTGTGCTGATGTTTCATATAGATAATTTCTAGATTCTAAGCTTTTAAAGAAGATTTCTAAGATATTAAGATGCCCACTGGAGCTAATGGGGATAAATTCAGTAATTCCCTGAATTAAGCCATAAAAAATATAAAAAATACTACTATCAGTCATAATTTATTATCATTTATGGGTTTACTTAACTGATAAACCTTTGTATTAATACAGTCCATTTATTTGTAGGAGAATAAAGTAATATTTTATTATCATGTTAGAGTTTCACAAAAAAAAATCTAAGAATCCCTCAAAAACTGAACCTGAAAAAAGAATAAAGGATTTTCAGGAGATTTATAGTCAGTTTGATAAAAATGATTCTATTGAGCAGTCATCAAGATGCTCTCAATGCGGAATCCCATATTGTCAAATTCATTGTCCTTTAAACAATAATATACCAGATTGGCTACGCTATATTGCAGAAGGCCGATTAGAGGAAGCTTATCAAGTATCTGCATCTACAAATGCATTTCCAGAGGTATGTGGAAGAGTTTGTCCTCAAGATCGTTTGTGTGAGGGTAATTGTGTTGTCGAACAAGCAGGATTTGGAGCAATTACAATTGGTAATTTAGAAAAATACCTAACAGAAATAGCATGGGAAAAAGGATGGGTTAAAAATCTATCATCACAAAATCAATACAAGCAGAAAGTTGCAATAATAGGATCGGGCCCTGCAGGAATGGCTGCTTCAGCCTATTTAATTCAAAATGGATATCAAGTAGATATCTATGAAAAAAATGACCGAGCTGGGGGTTTGATGATTTATGGCATACCTAATTTTAAATTAGATAAAAAAATTGTTGAGAGAAGAACAGAGTGGCTTACAGAAAGTGGTGTAAAATTTAATTTAAATATGGAAGTTGGAAAAAATATTTCATTTCAAGATTTAGAAAAAGACTACGACGCAATATTAATTGCAACTGGAGTATATAAAGCAAGACAACTAGACATTAATACTACATCAATAAACAATAGCATTCCTGCTTTAGATTTTTTAATTGAGAGTAACAGAACCGGTTTAGGTGACAATCCTTCAAATAACAAATTCCTCTCAGCAAAAAATAAACATGTAGTTGTCATTGGCGGAGGTGATACAGCTATGGATTGCGTTAGAACAGCTATTAGACAGCAAGCTAAAGAGGTTACGTGTCTGTATAGAAGAAACAAAGAAAACATGCCTGGGTCAGCAAGAGAGGTGTTAAATGCAGAGCAAGAGGGTATTAAATTTAATTGGTTATCTGTTCCATCCAAGATAATTAGTGATAATTCCACTGCAACAAGTATGACATATAAAATTGCTACTTTAGGTGAGGTTGACGAAAGTGGAAGAAGAAAACCAGTTGATACAGGTGTTGAAAAACAAATAAAAAGTGACTTAATTATTCAAGCTCTAGGTTTTGAGCCCGAAGATTTGAACCATAATTTCAAAACAAATATTGAATTAACTAGTTGGAAAACAGTTAAAGTTGATTTTAAAAAGTTTCAAACTAGCAATCCAAAGATTTTTGCTGCAGGGGATATTGTTAGAGGTGCTTCTCTAGTTGTTTGGGCGATACATGATGGTCGAGAAGTTGCAAAATCTATTCATAATTTTTTACAGAATTCGAAAATTAAAAAAGCATCATGAAAGATAATCCATTAGAAATTTTCAAAATAAATAGACAAAAACTAAAGGATAATTACGTCTATAATGAAAAATATGAACATGATAATTGTGGTGTAGGTTTAGTTGCCTCAATAAGTGGTGAGTCAAGAAGAGATATAGTCGAAAAAGGAGTTGAGGCACTTAAGGCAGTATTCCATAGAGGTGCGGTCGATGCTGATGGCAAAACTGGAGATGGTGCTGGTATTATGTTAGAGGTTTCAAACTCTTTTTTCAGCAAACAAGTTTTAAAAATGGGTCACAGAACAACTAAAGACTCTGTGTTAGGTGTGGGCATGATTTTTCTTCCTAAAAGAGATTTTGGAGCCCAAGAAAAATGCAGAGCTATCGTTGAATATGAAATAATAAAATCTGGAATGAATCTGTTCGGATGGAGACAGGTTCCTGTTAATACAGAAATCATTGGTGAAAAAGCAAACTATACTAAACCAGAAATTGAACAAATAATTTTCTCACCTAAAGAAAAAACACCTGATATCGAAAAGAAACTTTACTTAACAAGAAAAAGGATAGAGAACAAGATTAAAGCACAGAGTATAAATGATTTTTATGTTTGCTCTTTATCGACACAAACAATTGTTTATAAAGGTATGTTTTTAGCTGAACAGTTATCAGAGTTTTATCCAGATTTGCTTGATAATGAATTTACATCTAAATTTGCCATTTACCATCAAAGATATTCTACCAACACATTTCCTACATGGTCCTTGGCGCAACCATTTCGAGTTTTAGCTCATAACGGTGAAATTAATACTCTAAAGGGAAATATAAATTGGATGAGTGCACACGAACCAAGAATTACACACCCCTTTTTTAACGAGAGAATTAACGATTTGAAACCGATACTCGATCCAGATGCCTCTGACTCTGCTTCGCTTGATGCTGCTTTTGAACTGTTTGTTCAAACTGATAGGGACTTGCCGATGGCAAAATCAATGATAATTCCTGAGTCTTGGTCTAATCGATCTGATTTATCTGATCAATTAAAGGCCATGTACGCTTATTGTAACGCTGTCATTGAGCCATGGGACGGGCCTGCAGCTGTCTGCGGAAATTTTGGAGATTGGATAATTTCCGGCATGGACAGAAACGGGTTAAGACCTCTTCGATACATACTAACTGATGACGACTTACTAATTTCAGGGTCTGAAGTTGGAATGATTAATATAGATGAGAAAAATATTACAAAAAAAGGCAGAGTTGGGCCTGGTGAACTTATAGCAGTCAATTATAAAGAGAATAAGTTTTATGAGAGCTTTGAGTTAAAAGAATTACTTAGTAAACGTAATAATTACTCAGATTGGAATCAAAAAACTATAAAGTTAGATAACATCTTATCTAATGACAAAATTTACGAACCATCACCAGAGGATGAAGAAAATGTTTTTCAAATTGCAAAATCATTTAATTTAACATTAGAAACTCTTGATTTAATTTTAGATCCTATGGTTAAAACAGGACAAGAGGCTATTGGATCAATGGGAGACGACGCACCCTTAAGTGTGCTCACTGAAAGATACCGAGGTCTTCATAGTTTCTTTAAACAAAATTTTGCTCAAGTAACAAACCCTCCAATTGATAGCCTGAGGGAACAAGTTGTAATGAGTTTAAAAACTAGGCTTGGAAACCTTGGAAATATTGTAGAAGAAGACTCTGAACAATGTAATTTGGTACTTCTAGAGAGCCCTTTATTATTAGATAATGAACTGGAGACATTAAAAAGTCATTTATCAAAGCATACAACAGAGATTGACTGTACTTATAAATTAAATGAAGAGACTAACTTCTTAAATGAAATCCAAAGAATATGTTCTGAGGCTGAACAGGCAGTTAGGTCTGGTTCTCAACATCTAATTATTACTGATAATAATATTAATAAAGAAAGAATAGCTTTACCAATGATACTTGCAACTAGTGCTGTACATAGTTATTTAATAAAAAATAATTTAAGGACTTTTACTTCTTTAAACGTTTCTTCTAGAGAGTGTCTTGACGTACACTACTTTGCAGTACTTATTGGTGTTGGTGCTACTACTGTTAATGCCTCTTTAGTGGAAAAACTCATTTCAAATAGGTATAAAAAAAATATTTATCAGAATACTGATTATCCTCAACTAATTAAAAACTTTAAAAAATCTATAGAGAAAGGACTAAGAAAAATTATCAGTAAAATGGGAATTTCAGTAATTAGTTCATATCGCGGTGGAAGAAATTTTGAAATAATTGGCTTAAGTAGAAGCATGGTTGAGAGTTTTTTTCCAGGAATGTCTTCTAGAATTTCTGGTATCGGATTAGACGGTTTAGAAAAAAGAGTAAGGCGACAGCATGAGGTATCATTTAAATCTGATAATGTAATTTTAGATATAGGTGGTGAGTATAGATTCAGAGCTAATAGCGAAGCACACGCTTATGAGGGTGTTTCAATACATATGCTTCAAGAAGCTGTAACCAGAGACTCATATAACCTTTATAAAAAATATACTTCAAGAATTTATAGCTCCAAACCAATTCAAATAAGGGATTTACTTCAATTTAATGAAAGTAGCAATTCTCTAAATTTAGATAATGTAGAGAGTATTTCTGAAATAAGAAAAAGCTTTGTATCCCCTGGAATTTCACTTGGTGCTCTTAGCCCTGAGGCTCATGAGACATTAGCTATTGCAATGAACAGAATAGGTTCAAAGTCAGATAGCGGAGAAGGAGGAGAGGATGCAAGAAGATATTCCAAATTAAAAAATGGTGATAATCCAAGTTCAGCAATTAAACAAGTTGCAAGCGGAAGATTTGGTGTGACCGCAGAATATTTGAATAACTGTTCAGAATTAGAAATTAAAATAGCCCAAGGTGCTAAGCCTGGAGAGGGTGGTCAATTACCTGGTTTTAAGGTTACTGATTTAATAGCTAAATTAAGACATAGTACAAAAGGTGTAACGCTTATTAGCCCCCCGCCACATCATGATATTTATTCTATAGAGGATCTTGCTCAACTTATTTACGATTTAAAACAAATCAATCCAACTGCAAAGGTTTGTGTAAAACTAGTCGCGCAATCAGGAATAGGAACTGTTGCTGCTGGTGTTGCAAAGGCCAAAGCTGATGTAATTTTAGTTTCAGGACACTCAGGCGGTACAGGGGCAAGTCCTCAGTCAAGTATTAAGTATGTTGGCCTTCCATGGGAATTGGGAATAAGTGAGGTTCACCAAATTTTAGCTTTAAATGGTTTGAGAGACAAAGTTCTTCTTAGAACAGACGGAGGTATCAAAACAGGAAAAGATATTGTTATTGCTGCAATATTAGGAGCTGAGGAATACGGAATTGGTACAGCTTCATTAGTTGCTATGGGATGTATTATGGTCAGACAATGTCACTCAAATACTTGTCCAGTCGGTGTATGTACCCAAGACGAAAAACTTCGTGAAAAATTTGGAGGTACTCCTGAAAAAGTTGTAAATTTGTTTTCATTTATTGCCGAAGAAGTCAGAGAAATTCTGGCATCTTTAGGTTACAAATCCTTAAAGGATATTATTGGTAAAACAGAATTATTATCTCAAATTCATTATGGATCTAGTGATTTAGATAATCTTGACTTAAATCCTATATTAACAAAGATCGATGATGGTAAAATTTATGATTACCATTCTATAAAAAAACGAAACGACGTACCAAAAACACTTGATGATCAGTTCGAAAAAGATGGAAAAGACTTTATTAACTCAGGTCAAAAAATTGAATTAACATACAATATACAAAATACATTACGAACAATAGGAACTAAAATTTCATCTATAATTACAAGAAAATATGGAATGAATACCTTATCTGAAGATCATGTCACTCTAAAACTAAGAGGCTCAGCTGGTCAGTCCTTAGGAGCATTCGCCGTCAAGGGTCTTACTTTAAAAGTGTTTGGCGATGCGAATGACTATGTAGGCAAAGGTCTCTCTGGAGGAAAGATTATCGTTCAGCCAAGAAACTCATTTACTCAACCTAGTCATGAAAATGTAATCATTGGAAATGTCACCCTTTATGGAGCTACTGATGGAAGGTTATATGCCTCTGGCCAAGCAGGGGATAGATTTTGTGTCAGAAACTCAGGTGCACTAGCAATTGTCGAAGGATGTGGTGCTAATGGCTGTGAGTATATGACAGGTGGTTCTGCAATTATTTTAGGAGATGTTGGTGATAACTTTGGTGCTGGGATGACTGGTGGTTCTGCATTTATTTATTCTGAACAAAAGAATATTTCTGATTTGATGAACATGGAAACGATAGGGCTTTATGAAATAGATAACAAAGATTGGAAAAACCATCTTCTAGATCTTTTAAAAGATTTCTACAAAGAGACTAAATCAAAGAGAGCTGAGTTTATTATTGAAAATTATGAATCTGAGATAAAAAAATTTGCTCACGTCGTTCCTAATGAAGTGATTGATAAATTAGAATTTCCAGTTACAAAAAAATCAAAAATTGCTTAAATAAATTTAGATAGGGTTATTAAACTATCTTTATCAGATAGACTATGATCTGCATGTTTAATGTAAATATTTTTAAAGTTTTTAAATTTTTTATTAAAATTGAAACTATCATTATATCCATATGGAACAGCTTTGTCTTGTCCCCCATGAAGGAAAATAGTTTCACCTGAAAAATTACCCTTAATATTTTTAATAAGATATTTTTTACTTCTTTTAAATAGTGCGGGAGAATAATAATACGCAAAATCAGAACTAACTTTTTGTTTTACGATCTTATTGTTTTTAATTTTATTTTTTTGATGAATATTAAAATTTTTCCAAATTAACTTTGTAGTAAAATCTGGTGCAGGGGCAATACCTATAAGTTTTGTAACTTTGCTTGGATGTATCAAAGCATATATGATCGCAACCCATCCACCCATACTACTGCCAACCAGAATGAAATTCTTTATTTTTAAGTATGTTATAATATTGACTAGATTATTATACCAATCACTAATACCAAAGTTAGTGAATTTACCACTAGATCTACCATGCCCTTGAAAGTCGAAACACAAATATGAAATTTTATTTTTTTTGCAATAATTATTTAAAAAATTAGACTTTTTACCATCCTTATCCGATAATAAACCATGTAAAAAAATCAGAGTTTTTTTACTTCTTTTGTAATATCTATAAGATATTTTAACATCATCTTTTTTATAAAAGCTTAGTTTTGACACAGATTAAAAATACAAAAAAAATAACTTGTTTACAAATTATTCCAACCATGGGTATTGGAGGTATTGAGACTGGTGTGAGAGATATTGCAAATTACCTTAATAAAAAAAAAATTGATAACTATATTTTATGTGAAAGCAGCAACAAAAATTTAAAAATTAAAGGTCTAAAAATAATAAAATTAGACAATTTAAAATTTAAAAACATTTTCGATCAAAACAAAATCAAAATGCAAATACAACAATTAATAAAAAAAAAAAGAATAAATTTAGTTCATATCTCTTCAAGAGCACCAGCTTTTTTTCTTATTAAATATATTAAAAATTTAAATATAAAAGTTGTTACAAGTGTTCACAACAAATATGAGTCAAAATCATTTTTAAAAGATTGGTATAACAGTTTTTTATTGAAGGGCGATGCTATAATTTTTAACTCAAATTTTGTCAAAAAAACATATGAGCATAAATTTAATGATAAAAATAAACTACATGTTATTCCAAGGGGCGTAGATACAAATTACTTTTCACCATCGAGAAAAAAACTTGTTAGTAAAAGTATTTTCATACCCTCGAGGATTTCAAGTTGGAAAGGGCATGAATTATTACTAAATTACTTCTCATTATTGCAGCAAAAGCACAAAGACACATTCAATATTCACATTGTATCTTTAAATAAAAGTAAAGAAGAAAAAAAAATACAATTACTAATTAATAAATTAAATATATCAAAAAAAATTATAATTCATAAACCTACATTAGATGTAAAAAAACTGTATCAAGGGGCATACTTGGTTGTAAATATCTCTAAGAGACCCGAAGGGTTTGGTAGAACTGTTTCTGAGGCATTATCCGTATCTAAAGTTGTTATAGCGCCTAATCAAGGTGGTACTAAAGAGCAACTTCTTAAATTTAATAAAAATTTGTTATTTGATGTTAATTCTTTTAAATCATTCCAAAAAACTTTTAAATATGCTTTAAAAAATTATAAAGAAATATCAAAAAACGGAAGATCTTATGTAGAAAAAAATTACTCATCTGATCTTATGTGCAGAAAAACTTTGGACATTTATAATCATTTAATAAATTCATGAATATTCTAGTAATTAAACATGGTTCACTTGGTGATTTAGTCTTATCATTTGGAGCTATTAAAACTTTAAGAGAAAATTATCCAAACTCGAACATATACTTACTTACTCAGTCTAACTATAAACAAATTTTTAAAAACTTACCTTATGTGAATGAAATTTTAGTTGATAATAGGATATCAATTTTCCCTTCAATAAAAAATATTTTGAAAAAAGTTAAAGAAAAAAAAATAGATTTATTAATTGATTTACAAAATTCAAATAGAACAGAAATTTATAATTTTTTTATAAAGATGTTTACTAAATGTAAAATCTTATCTGCAAGAAAATTTTCAAGTTTCAAATATAAGCAAAAAAAACTTGGTATTCAACACATCACTAAAAACCATCAAGAACAATTAAAATATCTGAAAATAAATAATTACTCACAACCTGATTTAAATTGGATGCTCAAAGGTAATACAAAACCATCAAATAAAGTAATTTTTATACCAGGGACATCTAAATCTGGAGAATATAAAAAATGGCCTTCGGATAAATATGCCCGAGTAGCAAAGTATTTAGTTGTTAGAAACTATGAAGTTTATCTAACAGGCTCTTATTTAGATTTAGATACAATTAATGAAATAATTAAATTGTGTCCAGAGTCTAAAAATAAAATCAATGAATCAAAGATTGAGGATTTCTATCAATTATGTAATTCTTCTGTGTTAGTCATTACAAATGACACAGGACCAGCCCATATTGCAGGTTTAACAAATAAAAACGTAATTTGGTTAGCAAATGATAACGAAATTTCTCGATCATGTTACCCTCTAGGGAATAATTTACATAAAATCACGGCATCTAACGTAAAAAATATTAGTGTGAACATTATTATCAATAAAATAGAACAAATATTAAAATAATTTATATTTACAATTGATCTATCTTTGCTAATAATCCTTAGATGATTTTATTAAAGCAATCACTAGGACATTTATAATTGCAAACCTCCTTTCTTTTCCATCACACAAAATATTTTGAATAAACCTTACCAAAGAAATAATAACTTTCGTGGCAAAAAAGATCTCCATAAGATAAATAATTTTATTTCTGCGGCGGATGTTAGGGTTATTCTTGATGATGGGGAGCAATTAGGAGTTATGAAAAAAAATGAAGCTATAGACATTGCTAAAGGTAGAGGTATGGATTTAGTAGAGATAGCTCCAAATAATAATCCTCCAGTTTGTAAAATAGTAGACTATGGAAAATTTAAGTATCAAGAACAGAAGAAAAAAAATGAAGCAAAAAAGAAACAAAAAGTAATTGAAACCAAAGAGCTTAAAATTAGACCGGGTACAGGAGAGCACGACTACCAAGTTAAAATCAGAAATGCTCAGAAATTTTTAAAAGAGGGAAACAGAGTGAAATTCAGCTTGAGATTTAAGGGTAGAGAAATGGAGCATTCTAATTTAGGTATTGATATGCTCAAAAGGGTTAAAACAGATTTGGGAGATCTTATCAGAGTTGAAATGGAACCTAAAATCGAGGGAAGACAAGCTTTTCTCGTAGTTGCACCCAAATAAAATTTATGATATTTAACTGACATCAACTGATCGAAAAGGCTTTTAAAGGGTATGCCTTAAGATCTTATTAACTTACTCAAAAGGAGATGAAATGCCCAAACTAAAAACAAAAAGTAGCGCCAAAAAACGCTTTAAAAAATCCTCATCAGGAAAACTAGTTGTCGGAAACGTTGGTAAACGCCATGGCATGTCTAAAAGAACAAACTCTTTTATCAGAAATTCTAAAGGTACAAGGGTCTTATCAAAATCTGCATCAATAATAATTGAGTCAATGATGCCATATTCTAAATAGGTAAAGGAGAGATATTATGCCAAGAGTTAAAAGAGGTGTTACAGCAAGAGCCAAACATAAAAAAGTTTTTGAATTTACAAAAGGACATCGAGGTAGAAGAAAAAATGTTTATAGAGTAGCAACACAAAGTATGGATAAAGCTCTCCAATACGCTTATCGTGATAGAAGAAATAAGAAAAGAGATTTTAGAGGATTATGGATCCAAAGAATTAATGCCGGAGTTAGAGAGCATGGTCTAACTTATGCAAAATTTATTGATGGATTAAAAAAAGCAAACATTGAAATCAATAGAAAAATTCTCTCTGAAATTGCATTTCATGAACCCGCTGCTTTTAAATCAATTGTTGAGAAAGCCAAGGCTAATTTAGCCAACTAGATTAAAAATGGACATTAAAAAAGTCCTAAATGAAGTTACGAAAGAAATAGAGCAAAGCTCTAGCCAACAAGAATTACAAAACGTTAAAGTAGCTTACTTAGGAAAAAAGGGGAAAATAACTGAGTTATTGAAAAGTCTTAAGGATCTTTCTTTAGAAGAAAAAAAATCTTCAGGTTCAAAATTAAATTTACTAAGAATTGAAGTTGATAATCTTATTAAAAATAAATTTAACGATTTAAAAATTGAAGAAATAAACTCTAAATTAAAAAACGAATATTTAGATATAAGTTTCCCTCCACCAAATTCTATAGCTTCAAAGGCTCATCCAATATCAAAAACATTTGATGAGGTTATCACTATTTTTGGATCAATGGGTTACTCTGTTGCCGAAGGCCCTGATATTGAGACAGATTTTTTCAATTTTTCAGCGTTAAATATTCCTGAAAATCATCCTGCACGTGAAATGCAGGATACTTTTTATATAGATGACAAGGATAAAGAAGGTAAGTCCTACGTTTTACGAACACACACTAGCCCAGTTCAAATTAGAACGTTATTAAATCAAAAACCCCCAGTCAAAATAATTGCTCCTGGAAGAACATATAGGTGTGACTCTGACTCAACACATTCTCCAATGTTTCATCAAGTTGAGGGTTTGTTTATTAATGAAAATGCAAATATGGGAGATTTGAAGGGCACTCTAATTGAATTCTGTAAACAATTTTTTAATGTACAGAATCTAAAAGTAAGATTTCGACCTAGTTACTTTCCTTTTACTGAACCTTCTGCTGAAATGGATATTGCTTATGAAATAGTTAATAACAAGATCCAATTAGGTCAAGGTGATCGTTGGCTTGAGATTCTTGGATGTGGAATGGTGAACCCAATAGTTTTAGAGAACTGCAATGTGGATACGAATACCTATCAAGGTTTTGCATTTGGAGTGGGCTTAGACAGAATCACAATGTTAAAGTATGGGCTTACAGATATTAGATCATTTTTTAGTGGAAATTTAAATTGGATAGCTAGCAATGGCTTTACCATAGGAGAATTTTAGTGAAGTTTAGTTATAGTTGGTTGTGTGATCATTTAGAGACAGATAAAAATGCAAATGAAATTGGTGAAGCTCTTACAAATTTAGGTCTTGAACTTGAGAGCTTGACTGACTATTCAGAATACTCAAAGTTTGTAGTTGCAACCATAAAAGATTTTAGAAAACATCCTAATGCAGATAGATTAAATATCTGTAAAGTTGACGATGGAACCAATACCTATCAGGTAATCTGTGGAGCAAATAATGTAAAGAAGGGATTAAAAGGAATATTTGCCAAAGATGGCATGTATATTCCAGGAACACAGATAAATTTAAAAAAAGGAAAAATTAGAGGTGAAATATCTGAGGGTATGCTTTTGTCTGAGAGGGAGCTTAACTTAAGTGATGATCATGAGGGTATTATTGAGTTACTTGATGATTTTGAAAATGGCACCTCAGCAGTTGAAGCTTTGAAATTAAATGATCCTATTTTCGAGATAGGTATTACACCTAATAGAGGAGATTGCCTTGGTGTTAGAGGCGTTGCTAGAGATCTCTCAGCTAAAGGTGTTGGTAAACTAAAGCCTTTAAATTTTAAAAAAATAAATCAGTTAGAATTCGCAAGCCCAATCATTTGGAATATTAACAATGATGATAATAGTTGTGAATATGTAGTAAGTAGATATTTTAAAAATGTAAATAATTCTAAATCTCCAGAATGGTTACAAAAAAAACTTATCAGCCTTGGACTAAGACCCATAAACGCTTTAGTAGATATAACAAATTATATCACTATTGATTTAGGCAGACCTTTACACGTTTTTGATGCAGATAAAATTGGAAAAAAACTAGATATGAGGCTTGCAAATGCGAAAGAAAGAATTCTTGCTTTAGATAACAAAGAATACACATTAGATAAAAATACAACTGTAATAGCTGATGGAAATAATGCACTTGCCATAGCAGGAATTATAGGAGGAGACCTCAGCGGATGCACAGATGATACTAAAAATGTATTTCTTGAGGTTGCTCTTTTTAATCCGAATAGCGTAGCACAAACTGGAAGATCTCTTGGAATAAATTCAGATGCTAGGTATCGTTTTGAAAGAGGATTAGATAAAAATATGGTCATTGAAGGTTTAGAATATGCATCATATTTAATAAATAAAATATGTGGTGGCTTAGTAAGTAAAAATATTGAAGCTGGAAAATTAGAAAATTTTGAGCATAAAATAAATTATAATTTTGATTACTTTAATAAGACTATTGGTTTAGAACTAGACCCACAAAAACAAATCAAAATATTAAAAGATCTCAAATTTCAAATTAATAAAAGTAATGAAAAGGAATGTGAAGTCTTAGTTCCATCATGGAGGAATGATGTTAAAAACAAAATCGATATAGTTGAAGAAATTATAAGAATTTATGGATATGAAAATATTAAACAAAGTGTGCCCTCTGCAACAATCGATGAGATTGATAAAATTGATAATTCATCATCAAATAAGAAATTTAAATCAATAAAAAAACTTAAAAAAACCCTTATATCTAATGGAATTTCTGAAGTTATAACTTTTTCTTTTCACTCAATTAGAGCTCAAGAAATCCTTAAAGGAGATAAATCCTTAAAAATTTCAAATGCAATCAGTGATGATCAATCTTATATGAGAAATTCTATGATATTTAACCATTTAGAAAGTGCAGAATTAAATTTTAAAAAAGGTTTTAAAAATATTCAATTATTTGAAATAGGACCTATTTATAATTCATCTCAATCTCAAGAAAATATTCTATCATTGCTTATTTCAACTGAAGAAAATACAAACTCTATTTACAAATCTGAAGAATTTAATTTTTACTCTTTAACAGAATTAACCTCAATATTAATAAGTTCATTAAATTTTGACATAAAACAATTTAACATATTAAGATCAACTTCAAATACTTATCACCCAGGTCAGTCTGCTGAACTATTTATGGGAAAAAAATTAATAGCTAGATATGGAAAAGTTCATCCACTAATTATGGAGGAATTTCCTAAACTTAAAAATTGTTATGCAATTGAATTATTTTTTGAAAACCTTCCAATTGATTCAATTAGTAGAGCTAATAATATAAATATCTTAGATTCCCAATTTCAGTTCAGTGAAAAAGACTTTTCTTTTTTATTCGAAAAGGAGCAAAATCTCTATGAAGTTCAGAGATACGTCAAAGGTTTAGATAAAAACTTAATTAAAAATGTAGAATTTTTTGATTTATATGTAGCAAAAGACTTAGGTGATGACAGTAAAAGTGTAACATTTAGGGTTACTATTCAATCTAAAGAAAAAACTCTTGAAGAAAAAGATTTAGAACAATTACATAAAAATATTTTAGAAAAAGTATCAAATAAATTTAAAGCAAAAATTAGAAGCTAATGGAAATTTCTAAAATTAGAAATTTTTCGATAATAGCTCATATTGATCATGGTAAATCCACTCTAGCGGACAGAATAATTGAAATTTGTGGAGGGATGGATGACAGGACTAAAAAAGACCAAGTCTTGGATTCAATGGAGATTGAAAGAGAAAGGGGGATCACTATAAAAGCTCAAACAGTCCGATTAAACTATAAAAATAAAAAAGGTGATGAATATCAACTTAATATACTTGATACACCTGGACACGTTGATTTTTCCTATGAAGTTTCAAGATCACTATCAGCTTGTGAAGGCTCAGTTTTAGTTGTTGACAGCACACAGGGGGTTGAGGCACAAACTCTCGCAAATGCTTATCAGGCAATAGATGTAAATCATGAGATACTTCCAGTTCTCAACAAAGCAGATTTACCAGCATCAGAGCCAGAAAGAGTAAAAGAAGACATTGAACAAACAATAGGAATAGATACTTCAGAAGCTCGTCTCGTTTCTGCAAAAACTGGACTTGGAGTTGAAGATTTATTAGATCAGATTGTAGAAAAACTACCTTCTCCAAATACAAATGAAAAAAATCTCAAGGCTCTCTTAGTGGACAGTTGGTACGATAATTATTTAGGAGTAACAGTTCTGGTTAGAGTTCTTGATGGAGTTATGAAAAAAGGTATGAAGGTTAAGTTTTTATCTAATAATCAACAATACAATATCGATAGAATTGGATATTTCACACCTGAAATAAATTATTGTGATGAATTAGGTCCAGGAGAAATAGGTTTTATTAATGCTAGTATAAAGTCAGTTGCTGACTGTAAAGTCGGTGACACAATAGCAGAATTAAATGATCAAAAAATAAAACCACTTCCAGGTTTCAAGCCCTCATTACCAGTCGTGTTTTGTGGGATATATCCTGTTGATACATCAGATTATGAGAGACTTAAAGAGAGTTTTGAAAAACTTGCTTTAAATGACTCAAGTTTTACATATGAAAATGAGACTAGTGCTGCTTTAGGTTATGGTTTTAGGTGTGGTTTTTTAGGTTTGCTTCACCTAGAGGTTACAACAGAAAGACTTAGAAGAGAATTTGATTTAGATTTAATTACTACTGCTCCAGGAGTTGTATATAAAGTAATTGACAGAAATAAAAACGAAATTGTAATAAGAAATCCCTCTGAACTAACTGATCCAGCTGAAATAGATAAAATTTTAGAACCATGGGTTAAATCTACTATAATAGTGCCACAGGATTATTTGGGTACTGTAATAACACTTTGTATTGAAAAAAGAGGTAAACAAAAAAACTTAAATATACAAAACAACAGAGCTATCTTAGAAATGGAATTACCTTTGAATGAAATCGTTATAGATTTTTATGACAAATTAAAATCTTATTCAAAAGGTTATGCTAGTTTTGATTATCAGGTCTACGATTATTTTGAAGGAGATTTAGTAAAACTAAATATTCTTGTTAATTCAGAAACTGTTGATGCATTTTCAAATATAGTTCATAAATCAAGAGCTGAAACGATTGGTAGAAGGATTTGTAATAAGCTAAAAGATTTAATTCCAAGACAAAACTTTCAAATACCAATTCAGGCTGCAATTTATGGAAAAATTATAGCCAGAGAAACCATTAAAGCTTTTAGAAAAGATGTGACTGCTAAACTTTATGGCGGAGATGTGAGTAGAAAGAAAAAACTTTTGGAAAAACAAAAAAAGGGAAAGAAAAGAATGAAACAATTTGGTAATGTTGAAATTCCGCAGACTGCTTTTTTTGAGGCATTAAAAATAGGTGATAATGAATAATAATGGAGAGATGGCCGAGTGGTTTAAGGCGCACGCCTGGAACGCGTGTATAGGGGTAACTCTATCGTGGGTTCGAATCCCACTCTCTCCGCCAATAAAATGAGTGAGTCAATAGGATATAATCTTAGAAAATTTGCCAGAAAATTTACTGAGTTTCCATTAGTTGAAATAAAAGACAAAATAAGCAACTACAAATCAATTAATAAAATACCCCAAAATGTCTATCAAACATGGGAGACTAGATCTCTTGGAAAGACTCACGCTAAATCAATTCAAGAATTTAGAGAAAAAAATCCAACTTTCTCTTTCTATTTATATGATAAGGAGAAAAGAGATAGCTACATGGAGTCTAGTTGGGGCAAGGAAGATATTTCAAAAATATATTTCAAAAGTATTTTTGGTCCAATGAAAGCTGATATTTTCCGTTATTGTATATTGTATGAGTTAGGTGGTTATTATTTCGATATAGCAAAAGGCTGCAAATGCCCACTTAATCAACTTCATGATAGTAATCACATAGGAGTCTTAACTTATGAGGATACAATCTGCTATTACCCACCAAATGATCCGAAACTTTTCTCACTACTCAGACCTTTTAACCATTTTTTGCAATGGGGACTTGCATTTTCATCAAAAAATTTGTTTTTAGAGAGTTTAATTAATAATATTTGTTCAGACTATAAATATTATAGAGATAAGGTTTTTGAAAATCCAAAGGTAGCTATTTTAAATTTTACTGGACCTGGTATGTATACAAAAGTAATGAGAAATTATATTTCAAATAATGATATTTTTGACATGTCTGAATTAGATATAAAGTTTAATAACAATGGAATATTTAAATTAAAGGGATCCTCTGTAAGACATTATATAGTCCCTAGTTATACTTATCAAAAAAACTCAAAAATAGTTAGTTAGCATCAATTGATTTAAGAAATTCTCGTAAAATATTTTCATAAATATTCAATGGGAAATCTTTTAAATTTTTAAAACCATAATCTTTTATTTGAATTGTCTTTGAAAAACCAGGTCTTGAAAATTTTTTTTCATTAGTAACTCCAAATATTTTAAGTGTTTTTACTCCCACAAATTCAAACATCCAAGCAGTGCCACTATCATTGCAAAGCAAACAACTCATTTGTTTTGCTAAACTCATAGTGAAAGTTATATCGTTTGAGATTAACTCACCATTTTTCCATTCTGGGCAGTTAAAGCCGTTTTTAAGACAAATATTTAAGAGATCTTTTTCATCAGGACCTAAAAAAAAGAAAATATTATAGCCATTTTTTTGCAATTTGTGTGCAATCATTAAATACTTTTCAAAATCCCATTGTCTTATTTTATTGCCAGCACCTGGTGAGATTGCAATATTTTTTTTAATTTCTTCATTATTAAATGAAAACTTAATATTTTTTGGAAGTCTTATATTAGGTATCTCTTTAATAACTTTTTTTTGAAGGGTTGATAAAATATTAAAATAAAATTGCTCAATATAAACATCTTTAAATTTTAAATTGTATTTATTTTTAATATCAGAAAAAAAAAAGTTTGCACATGAACTAAAAAAATATTTATGTGGTATTTTTTTTAGACTTAATGTCCTTAAAACAACTTTTTGTAAATCTATGATTAAATCAAAATATTGATTTTCAAGTTTAGTATTTTTTCTAAATAGATTTGATATTGATGACTGTATGCCATTATTTTCAATAATTTCAAAAATTGTATCTTTTACTAATGGATTTAATTTATCTTTAAAAGTTGTTGTATGGGTGGTCGTGTAATAAATTTTTGACTCAGGGTATATGTTTTTTAAAGTTTGTAAAAAAGTTACCTTTTGTAAGCCATCTCCAATTTTATCATTAAAACTATATACAAGAATATTCATTCATTAATATCTAACTCCACTTTTGTTTTGGCACCTAAATCTTTAATTTTATTAGCCCTACTTAATAAACTACCCTTACCATCTGTTATATATTTTTTTGACTGATTTATATTTTCAGTTGATTTAATTAAACTTGCTTCAGTTTTTTCTAGCAAATTTAAAGTTTTTGCAATCTGGTCAAACATGCTACCTGCAATTTCTGCAATTTCTTTTGAATTTTTATTTTGTTTCTCAAGTCTCCAAATACTCTCGACGAGTTTCATGCACATAATGAGAGTAGATGGTCCCACAATTATTACTTGTTTTTGCTGCGCATAGTTTGAAATACTCTGATCGTACTTTTGAGCAGTGATCAATGCATAATCATGAGGCATGAATATAAAGACATAATCTGGCGAATTCACTTTTATGAGGTTTGTATAATCCTTTTTGTGAATAGCATTTATATGACTTTTCATTGAACTTATGAAATTTTTTATAGACACCTCTTTTGCCTTTTCATCATCAGTGTTTTGATAATCATACCAATCTTTCATTGGTAATTTTGAATCAATAATAATATTCCTTTTTTCTGGAAGAAAAATTACTACATCAGGCCTAAAAATTTGCCCACTCTCATTTTTATCAGTAAATTGCGTTTTGTAGTCTCTATCTTTGGTCATTCCACAATCTTGTAAGATATTTTCCAAAATAGCCTCACCCATGTCACCCATATCGGAGATATTTGCTGTCATAGCATTAGTCATTTTTTTTGTTAAAACTCCAATTTCATCTATTTTGGAATTAACATATCCCGTTTGTTCAACAGTTTTATCAAATAGGTTTGCGAGGTTTTCGTTAATTCTTTTTAAATCTAAATCTTTGTTATCATTAGTCTTAGTACTCGTCTTAAATAAAACAAAAATTAAAAGAACGATTACAATAATTAAAAATATAATTATTAAAAAATCCAAATTCATAACAGTTTTATTAATATTTAAGAGTAAATTTTATGAATATTATCAATATTACTCTTTAATTTGTTCTTTAATATATTTAATGACTCATAATCAAAAAAATTCTGTTCTAAAAACTTATTATAACTTTGTTTAATCTCATGGGAGATTTGCTCGATTTTTAAAAAATCATCAGGTATGTGATTTTTTATTTTTTTTACTTCTTGATTGAAATCATTAAGTGCATTTTTAAAATGCTTATCAGAAAAAGTTTCAAGTTTATTTTTAATATTTGAGATATTTAAATTAGTATCAATTTTAGACTCCAAGTCATAAACAGTTAAACTAAAATAGTCAAAAATTTGTTCATACAAATCGTAAAGTTTTTGGGAATTTATAACTTTTGGAATATTCATGTAGAAAGATTACATTAGATACTTTCGATATGTCAAAGAAATTTTAAAATGAAAAAAGCCTAAATACTTATTTATCTAGGCTTTTTAAAAATAAAATTAATATGCCGTATCTCTTCCATCATCCTTTGCAATTTCTCGCGCATTAGGATTTACTGATGGCCTAAAAGGTATTTCAACTATTTCACCATCTACAGGTGACCCTGGAGTTTCACAATACTCATCAGGTAGATGAAATTTAAATTTATTACCTAAGTCTTTTTTCTCATAAGGTACATATCCCATTGCGATATTTGTTCCCAATTCAGGGGAATACCAAGGTGATGTTAGATACCCTATTGGTGTAGATCCATCTTCAGATATAAGCCAAAAGTCTGGAGCATATTCATCAATGGGTTTACCACCTAATCTAAATCCAACTAGTTGGTTGCTATATGGTTTCTCACCTGCCTCAATTTTTGTTCTCATTGCCTCTAGAGCTTCTTTACCAATATAGTCAGCTTGTTTTTTTCTTGGAACCTGATAGCCAAGGTTACATTGAAATGGATAAGTTTCGGCATCAAGATCTTGACCCCAAGATAAAATTCCTGCAGCTATTCTTCTATGGTGTGCAGGTGCAATTACTTTTAGATTGTGTTTCTTTCCAGCCTCTAAAACAGCATTCCACATATCATCTGCATACAAAGTTGCATCTTTGAGGTAGATTTCATATCCCTTTTCCCCAGTAAAACCTGTTTGGGAAATAATACAATCTCTCCCTCCAACTTTTGCTGCCATTAATCCATAGTAAGGAATGTCTCTAACAGCATCTCCAACTAAATCTGCCATAAGATCGATTGACTTTGGTCCTTGAATTTGAACAGGAGATACATCTATTTCATCAATTTCTACATTAAACTTTTTATCGTGATTTACCCCTTGAAGAAAAAACATAATATCAGAGTCAGAAAGTGAAAACCAAAACTCATCTTCTGCGACTCTGAGTAATATTGGATCATTTAATACTCCTCCTTTGTCATTACAAAGGATTACATATTTTCCTTTCATTACATCAATTCTTGTTGCATCTCTTGTGATAACGAAATTTGTAAATTTTAAGGCATCAGGTCCTTTTACACGAATTTGTCTTTCTACTGCAACATTCCACATAGTTACGTGATTTACTAATGCATCATATTCGACCATTGCACCACCATCCTCAGGTTTTACATAACCTCTAGGATGATACATTCTATTGTACACAGTGCATCTCCAACATCCTGCCTCAACTGATAAATGCCAATATGGGTTTTTTCTAACTCTGGTAGAAATCAGCATTTGTTGAGGTGTTGGTCCTGATTGCCTTAAATTAAATGGGACTTTTCTGTCAGATTGGTCCACTGAACTTGGTTGCTTTAGCTTCATATATCCTCCTATAAAAAATGCAGTAGCAATTTTTGAAAATTAATTTCTTTTTAAGGTCTATGCAATCGAAAAATTTGAACTTAAAAGATTTTGTTGTGGAGGACTATTTTGTCATTTTCCATGATAAAATCACCATTTTGAAGAGCATTTAACCAATGACAGGTCTTTTCGAAGCCACCAAAAGGAAAGCAGTGAAAATTTTTAAATGAACTTTGTTCTTTAGAGAAATTTGCTAACTCAATAAACATTTCATCGTTTGAAGTTTTTGTTAGAAGGTCAGTTACTTTAGATGAGTTCTTTTTAAGAAAACTTAATGAATTTCCAACACCACTCATTATTCCAAAATTAAGAAGTGTCTTAAAAGATGCTGGGCCTGGAAAGCCTACTCTGACGGGTAATTTTATATTTGAATTATCTAAAAATTTGCACCATTCAATAAATGGTTCGGCATTAAAAAAAAATTGAGTAACAAGTTCTAAACTTAAATTTTTATTTTTTGATAACTCATATTTTTTATCTAAAAATTCGTTGACAGTATTTTGATCAATATCAGGTGAACCTTCTGGGTGTCCAGCTATTCCTATCTCTTCAAAATCATTATCCTTTAATAAACCAGACTCTAGTATTTCCAGCGAAGATGATATTGATCCATTTTGATTACCTCCACCACCAATAACAAGAATTTTTTTGCTATCTGTTCTATTTCTAAGTTCTTTTAGGAAGTCTGAAACATGATCTAAATCTTTCATTGTCCTTGCAGGCAAATGAGTAATAGGAGTTAATTCTTGTTTAGATACAAAATCAACAGTTTCTAAAATATCGTTTTCCGTAGCATCAGGTAGATATGTTATGTAGACATTATTTTTTTTATCTAGAGGGATAGACTTTAGTTTGTGTCTTACTTTTGGGTTAAGCTCTACGGTAAAGCCATCAACTAAAGAAACAATATTTTCTTTGATCATATTTTTAAAATATAATAGTTAAGACTTTAATCTACGATTTTCTGGGTCGAGCAAAGGTTCCTCTGTAACTGTTAATGGATACCTTTTGCCAAAGTACTCGACCTCTAACTTATTTCCTTTTTCTGACAATTCTGTTGGTAAATATCCATAAACAATGTGTTTATCAACAAAATAGCCATAATTTGTACTTGTAACGTACCCTACAGCTTTACCATTTGAATAAATCGGTTCTGTGCCCAAGGCCATTCCTTCAGGGTCATCAATAATCATACAAGTAAGTCTCTTTTCAATTGGTTTTTCTTTTATTTTTTGAAGTGCATTCTTACCGATAAACTCATCATCTTTTTTAAGCTTTACCGTAAAGCCTAAGCCTGACTCATAAGGATTGTAATTAGTATGAATATCTGTACCCAGTGATCTATAGCCTTTCTCCAATCTGAGTGACTCAAAAGCACCAGCACCTGAGCAAATCATGTTGAACTCTCTTGAGGTTTCTCGAAGTTCATCCCATAGTGATAGTCCATACTCCGTAGGTGTATATATTTCCCAACCTAATTCACCTATATAAGATATTCTTACAGCAACACAAGGGATGTTACTGATTGAAATCTTTTTAATATGGAAAAATGGAAAACCTTCGTTAGATACATCATCATCATCACACAGTTTTTCAAGAACAGATCTTGAATTTGGCCCCCATAAGCCGATACCTGCAAAAGCCGATGTCCAATCTATGATCTGAACACTTCCGTCATCAGGAGCATTTGCTCGAAGCCAACTAATATCAATCATTCCATTCCCAGCTCCTGCCAAGACCCAAAATTTATTTTCCTCAAGTCTACTAATAGTAAGATCACTCTTTATACCACCATACATATTAGAAATTACGCTATAAACAACTTTACCTACGGCAACATCAATATTATTTGTGCAAACTTTTTGTAATAATTTTAGAGCACCTTTTCCACTTACTTCAATTTTCACAAATCCTGTAATATCAAACAGGGCACCCGTTTGTCTTGTTACAAGATGTTCAGCTGCTTGAATTGGTGACCAATATTTTGCAGCCCAGCCTGTCCTATTTGGAAAGTTTTTACCTTTCATTAATTCAGCATTTGACTCATACCATTGAGGTCTTTCCCAGCCCATAGTCTCAAAGAAATATGCTTTTTGTCCCTCTAACCTTGCATAAAATGGACTTCTTCTTAGTGGTCTTGGCTGCTCCATTTGTTGAAGTGGGTGAATAATATCATATACCTCTTTATAATTCTGCTTACCTCTTGACCTTAGATATTTCCTGACATGATGATGTTGATGAAAACGATTGATATCTCCTTGACGAACATCAAGTTCAGGCTCACCATTAACTATCCACTCTGCCATAGCTTTTCCAACACCACCCGCATGTGTTATCCATACAGCATTAGCGGTCCACAAACCTTTTACACTTGTCTCGCCCATCAAAGGGTTACCATCTGTTGTAAATGAAAAAATTCCATTAATTTTTTTTGTAAGTTTTTTTTCTGAAAATCTTGGGAACAACCAATTCGACTCTTTATGTGCACCTTCAAAATCATCAGGTCTAAAGTCCACCAAAGAGGGCATTTCTTCTGCATCTTCAGGTTTCTTTAATTCTTCTGACTCTAAAATTCTTGGTTCATGTCGATAATTTCCAATAACATAAGTATCATTCCATTGTCTGAAATAGAGACTGTAATCTTGGTGACGCATCAATGCATGTTCAACCAAAGCTTCTTTGTGATCAGCTTTAAATTCTTTCAATTCTTCAAACGGTTCTAACCACACCATTTGATGTTCGCAGGGAACTAGAGGTAATGATATATTCGCGAGTCTTCCCATTTTTGGAGCCCAGATACCAGTTGAGACAAGTACAATATCAGCTTCATAATAACCCTTAGATGTTTGTACACCACGAATTTGATTATTCTGAATTTTAAAACCATTAACTGCTGTATCACCAAAGAATTCCCCTGCTTTTAAATCAGTCACATATTTTGCCATTGCTCTAACTGCTCTTACAGGTGCTGCTAAACCATCAGTTGGAACATAATATCCCCCATGAATTTTTTCTGGATCAATATAGGGGCTCATTTTTAAAACTTCATCTGGAGTGATTATTTTTGCATCAGTTAATCCATAACTGTGTGCTATACCTAGTTTTCGATAAAGGTCTTGATGTCTTTCTTTTGTCTTCGATACTTCAATTCCTCCAACAGTATGAAAACAAGGTTTTCCCTCAAATGATAAGGATCTAAGTAAGTCAACTGTGTACTGTGCAAATTTACACATCATTCGTGAAGGATTAGTTTGAAACACACCTCCTGGTGCGTGGCTTGTAGAGCCTCCAGTTTCAAACAATGGCCCCTGATCGAGTATAACCATATCTTTCCAACCCAATAGAGCTAAATGATAGGCGGTGCTCGCTCCAACAATACCACTACCAACGATTATTATTCTTGATTTTCTTGCCATTTATTCCTCTAAAAATACCTAATCAGTTCCAAAATTTGATGTCAATATGAAAAAAAACCTAATAGTTAACCGCGTCAATAAGACGATCCTCAAGATAGTCAGCAAATGATCGATTACAACTTAGTAACAATTTAAGATTAAGATTAAAAATAGAACAGTCTACTCTAGCTAATAATGTTTGTGCAGCAGTGAATTTTTTAAAGGATTTTTCTCTAAAGTCAAAATGCGTTAATTTATTTAATATATCAAAACTATTTTTACCCTGAATTTCAAAAAAAACTTGTGAGTCAGAAATATTTGTTGCCAATATTAAGGGTGATTTATTTAAGTCAGCTAAGATTTTGTTGAGTTTTTTATTTTCAATTTCTTTTTCAAATATCAAATTCCATTGATCAAAAGACATTTTCGCTAAAGTATAATTATCATTTGAAATTATCCTTAAATTATCTAATGGCGGCAAAAGTTTTAAAGATTTATTTATGTGATTATTAAATTTTGAGTCACCAGATCCTCTTAACAGAATTTGTTGAATAACTTTTTTTTTAATTTCAATACCATCAGATCGGATAACTTCAGTCATGAAACTAACCTTTTATTATCCGCATCATAAAAAACGGGTTTTACTATATCCACACCAGTTGTACTCATACTTGATGTGGAAGCGTAAGCTTTTGTTCCAATCATAGAGTGGCCATTTTTGATAACAGCTAATGCAAAATCATGACCTAAAGTAGAACTATAATAACAAGATGTAATATGACCAAGCATCGGGACAGGAGACTTAATTTCCTTATCAAGAATGATATGTTGTCCTTCCTCTAGTTTATCGGCTTTATTCGAGGGAATGATACCAACAAGTTGTTTCCTATCCTCTCTTATAGTATCAGACCGAGTAAGTGATCTTTTGCCTAAAAAATCTTTTTTTGATTTACCAATCATCCAGCTAAGTCCCAAATCTATTGGTGTTATAGAACCATCTGTGTCTTGGCCAACAATAATGTAACCTTTTTCTGCCCTTAAAAGATGCATTGCCTCCGTGCCGTAGGGAGCAAGACCAAATTCTTTTCCAAAACTTTGAATATTATCCCAAATTTTAGGGGCACTATTTGATGGAATATATATTTCGTAACCTAGCTCCCCGGTAAAGCTTGCTCTTAGAATTCGTATTGGAACACCATTAAATTCATGAAATTGGAAAGTCATAAATGGAAACTCCTCATTACTAAAATTGATATTTGGAAAGGCTTTCTTCATAATTTCTCTTGTTTTTGGTCCACTAATGTTGAAAGTTGCATATTGTTCTGTAATCGAGTTCATAAAAACTTTTAAATTTGGCCACTCGGTTTGAGCATATTCCTCCATGCAACCTAAAACAGTAGCAGCACCTCCAGTAGTTGTAGTGGCAATAAAATGCTGATCAGAAATTTTACAAATTATCCCGTCATCTTTTACCATCCCATCTTCCCCCAACATAAGAGCATATCTTGCAGAACCTTGTTTCATCTTAGTAAAACTGTTTGTGTAAATTAAATTCATAAATTCTAACGCATCCTCACCTTTGATCTCAATTTTTCCTAATGTGCTCCCATCTAAAATACCTGCGTTTTCTCTTACATTTTTGCTCTCTCGTTGAACAGCATCATGCATCGACTCATCTTTATTAATTTGAAAATACCATGGCCTTTTCCATTGCCCGACATCCTCAAAAATTGCACCATTTTTTAAGTGCCAATTATGTATTGGTGATTTTCTCTCTGGGTCATAAAACTCATAGCAATTTCTGCCAGCTATTGCAGAAAAACTTAAAGGAGCATAGGGTGGTCGATAAATAGTTGTGCCAACTTCATTTACTTTTTTATCAAGAAGATCAGAAACTATTCCCAGTGCGTTAATACTACTAATTTTACCTTGATCGGTTCCCATACTATTTGTTGTATATCTTTTTAAATGTTCAATTCTATCAAAACCCTCTGTTATTGCTTGACGGATATCTTTAGTTGTTACATCATTTTGTAAGTCAATAAATGATTTAGCCCATAATGATTTCTTTTGCGGAGAGACCTCCCATAATTTTTCAATGTTATACTTAGCATTTGTATTTAATTCGAGTTTAACGTCTAATTTTTTGACTTTAAAAGTTTTCAATTTTTCATTTATATCAGAATTTAAATTATCAAAATTAAATTGTCCTGAAGCAGAACCAAGAGTTATGGTAGGTTGAAAAGGTTTTGATGGTTTGTAAGTTAAATCTTTCTCATCCCAATCTAATAAACCTTTTGATTGAGTAAACAAGTGAACATCTGGATTTATTCCACCTGACAAACATAAGCAGTCACATTTAATTTCATTCAAGGCACCAGAACTATCCTCAACAAGAATTTTTTCAATTTTTTTGTTTCCAAATGCTCCTTTTATTTGTGAATTTGTGTAAAGAGGAACATCATTTTTTCTTATCAAGTCAAACAAATTTGGCTCAATTTCCTCCCCGGATCGTGAGTCGATATATGCTTTTGGTTTTAAACCAGCTTTTATAAGACTATAAACTAAGCTGTTTGAATTCGAATTATTACTGAAAATAACAGGTTCTTTAGAAGGTGCTAGTCCATATCGGCACATATATTTTTCAAAGGAAGAGCTTAGCATTATGCCTGGGAGATCGTTATTTTGAAAAGATAAAAATCTCTCAATGTGTCCATTACATAATATTGTGTGACCTGTGCGTATCTTATGTAAAGTGCTATTAACTTTTCCTTCTATCGGTTTAGAGCCAACAAATCTATCTTCAATGGCTATAAGATGATTAATGTAATTATAAGTAGTAACAAGTGTGTTTTTTAAAATCTTTATATTCTTAGAGTCTTCTATTTCTTGTATAGTTTCTTTTAACCAATCTTTAGGCTCTTTGTTATCAATTGATGATATTTTGTTTGAATTATTTATAATGCCACCAAGTTGTTCCTCAAAGTCAATTAACAACACATCATAATTTGAGTTGATGAAAGATTTAGCTGCGAGGAGTCCATTTAATCCTCCTCCTATAATTGTAATATCGACATTGTGATGGATATGATTGCTTATGCCTTTGAAATCTTTGGGAGGTTTACCTAATCCAGCGGCTCTTCTAATAAGTGGTTCATACAAATTTTTCCAAAATTTCTTATGCGGCCCCATGAACGTTTTATAGTAAAAACCAGCAGTAAAAATTGGAGAAAATAAGTTATTGATACTTCCAAAATCGTTTTCAAGAGAAGGCCATCTGTTTTGACTTTCAATTTCCATTCCTTCATAAATTTTTTTTATAGTTGCTCTTGTGTTTGGTTCGGAATATTCACTAATTATTTGGACTAGAGCATTTGGTTCTTCTATACCACAAGTATAAATTCCTCTTGGCCTATGGTACTTAAAACTTCTTCCTACAATGCTAATATTATTTCTTAATAGAGCTGAGGCTATAGTATCGCCTTTGTAGCCAAAATATTTGACCCCATCGAATTTGAAGCTAATTTTTTGATGAAACTGAATAAATTGATTTTCTTTTAAATTTATAGATTTCATTTTTCAACCGTAAAATTACCCGACCCAACTTCTGGTTCACCAGAGGGCGTTTTAACAACACTTTTAAAATTATTTAAATTTGGTTTTTTTTCATCGAGCTTGTAGGTCACCAAAATTTCATCAGTAGATGTATCTCTTACACAATTAAACCATTTGCGACAACCATGTGTGTGTACCCAGCGCTCATAAAACAAACCTTTTGGATTTGCTCTTATAAAGACGTATTCTCCCCACTCACGATCACCAATTTCTTTTGATCCATCGGGTCTTTTTACATGTGCTTCTCCTCCATTTGAAAATTCCGATTGATCTCTCGGGCCGCAATAAGGGCAATTAATTATGAGCATATTTATTAATGTGCTACGGCTGCAGCACCGTGTTCGTCTACTAATCTTCCACTTGCAAATCTATCAAGATTAAACGCACTATTAATTTGATGAGGTTCATTTTTTGCAATGGTATGTGCGAAAACATTTGCACTTCCAGGTGTAGCTTTAAAACCACCTGTGCCCCAGCCACAATTAAAAAATAAACCCTCAATGTCACATTTACTAATAATAGGACTAGCATCTGGGCAGATGTCAACAATACCACCCCATTGACGAAGCATTTTCATTTTGCCAAATACTGGATAAAGCTCGACCATAGCTCGAATAGTATCTTCAATAATGTCAAAACCACCTCTTTGAGTAAAAGAATTATAACTGTCGGTTCCTGCTCCAATAACTAATTCACCTTTATCAGATTGACTGACATAAGCATGAACTGCAGAGGACATTACCACTGTATCAATAATAGGTTTGATTGGTTCAGAAACAAGTGCCTGAAGTGGCTTACTTTGTAAAGGTAACCTGATACCCGCACTCTCTGCTAAAACACCAGTATGACCTGAAGCAACAACTCCAATTTTATTTGCCCTTAAAAAACCCTTGGAAGTTTCGACACCTTCTATTGTTCCATTTTTAGTCCTTATTTGATGTGCCTCACAATTTTGAATTATATCAACTCCCATCTCATCAGCGCGCATTGCAAAACCCCATGCTATTGCATCATGTCGTGCTACACCACCGCGAGGTTGGTAAGATGCACCTAGCACTGGATATCGAAGATTGTCAGTATTCATTATAGGAACCTTTTTTTGAATTTCTTCTTTAGATAACCAAAATGAATCAATACCATTTAAATTATTTGCACTAACTCTTCTTTTAATTTCTTTTATATCATGTTCGTTATGGGCTAAATTCATAACCCCTCTTTGACTAAACATTACATTGTAATTTAATTCGCTTGATAGGTTTTCCCATAACTTTAAAGAGTGTTCGTACAAATGAGCACTATCATCCCATAAATAATTTGATCTAATGATAGTGGTGTTTCTACCTGTGTTACCTCCACCAAGCCAACCTTTTTCTATTACGGCAATATTTGTTAATCCATGTTCTTTTGCTAAGTAATATGCAGTTCCTAGTCCATGACCCCCACCACCAATTATTATGACATCATAAAACTCTCTGGGTTCGGGGCTTCTCCACATTTTTGGCCAGTCTTTATGGCCAGATAGTGCATTTTTAGCAAGGCTAAATATTGAATATTTTTTCTTCACATCAGCAAATTAGCAAAAAATAAAATAATCAGCTAGTTATTTTCAGCGGCGAATTGTCATTAATTTTTTTAAAAATTTTAGGGAACTTCCATTGCAAATCGCAGTCTACATTTGGGGCTTGAGCTGAACTATTTAAGTCGTTTTCACAAATAGTTCTAATTTCAAAGCTTATCCTTGTATTTTCAGACTTTTCTTTTGATGAGCTATGTAAGTGAGCACCTGAAAAACATAAAATTTCTCCTGGTTTTATAGTTACTGGTATTTTCTTAATATTGCTGGGCAAGTCCTCTTTTAATTGTGGAGCAGAGGGATAAGAAAAATCGCCTTTTTTTCTATTGGCTAAATAAATGTTTAAGTCCCAAGTCGAAGTAGTATTTTTTACTGGAACATCAAAATAATCTGGATAAAAAATCATAGTATTTTTTTCCTCTACATTGCTTACTGGTGCCCACCAATTAATTTGTTGATACAAATTTGTGCCCCAAGTATCACGATGAATATTTATTCTAGATGCTTCTCTGTAAGGTAAGTTATTTTCTGCTGGTGCTACTCTTACAACAAATCGATCCCAAAAAGTTTCACCTTTATTATATCCAATTTCATATAAAAAGTTTGAAAATAGTTTTCTGAAATCTTCATGGTTTTTTAATTTTGATACAATATCCTTACTTATATCCTCAGAATTTTTTAAATGGTGTATTTCTTCTATTTCACCATCATAAATATTTTGTATTTTATTTTTAATTTGGGTTATTAAATCATTTGAAGTTTTTGATTTTTGAAATACAAAAACTTTTCCACTAAAAATATCTTTTTTAAATTCTTGAAGATTTGAAATTTTTTCTATTGGTATAAACATTCACTTTATATCACCAACATATACCCCAAGTGCTAAAGCAGTTTCAATTAGAGGATCGGATCTATCTACAACTTTATAAGTAGAAATTCCTTCACTAATTGGAACATCAACAACTTTTCTATCTCTCCATGCAACCATTCTTCCATATTTTCCTTTTGCTATTAAATCAACAGCATAAACTCCAAAAGCACTTGCTAAAATTCTATCACGTGGAGTAGGGGGCGCACCTCGTTGAACATGCCCCAAAGAAGTAACCCTACACTCTATATCAGTACTTTTCATTATTTCCTCTGAAAGATAATTACCTATACCGCCTAATCTTTTTTGACCATCAGCGTATTCAACAGTATAACTTTTTCCGCTTTCTGTTTTTACTGCCTCTGCTACTACAATCAGCGAATGAACTATTCCTCTATTTTTCATTTCAGTGAGTTTATTGACAATTCCTTTGATAGAGTAATTTAATTCAGGAATTAGGATTACATCTGCTCCACCTGCAATGCCAGCGTTAATAGCTATGTGTCCTGCGTCTCTCCCCATTACTTCTAAAATCATCGTTCTTTGATGACTTGCAGCAGTTGTTTGTAAGTTATCTAGTGCTTGGGTAGCAACATTTACAGCTGTATTAAACCCTATGGAGCTCTCAGTGGCTCCCACATCATTGTCAATTGTTTTAGGTATGGCTACAATATTTAAGTCACCTCTTTTTGCAATTTCAGTTAAAATCGACATGCTTCCATCTCCGCCTATAACAATTAGCCCATCAAGACCTAATTCTTTGTAACCATCAATAATGTCTTGGGATCTATCTTTGTATTTACCATCTGGCATGGGAAATTTAAAAGGATTACCTTTACTTGTTGTTCCCAAAAATGTCCCACCTTGTCTTAGAAGAGAACCGCTAAAAGTTTGATAGTCTAATGGAACATAAGCTACTGGTCTTTGCATTAAACCAACAGTGCCATCACGAATACCCATAACTTCCATCTGATATGTATTTTTAGCTCTGAAAAATATCGATCTAACTGCAGCGTTTAAACCACCACAGTCTCCACCACTAGTAAGAATTCCAATTTTTTTCATTTAAAATTTATCTGAGTCCCACAACCACGCTGCCCCTCTAACACCGCTGGAGTCACCGTGAGTATTCCGTAAGATCTTATTTCTTATCTTATCACTAAATGTGTATTTAGGAAGTAATTTAGGTATATTGTCATAAAGTCTACCAACGTTTGACATACCTCCACCAAAAACTATTACATCAGGGTCAACGATACCTATCATTACAGATATTAATCTGGCAAAACGATCTTCATATAATTCAAATTCTTTTTTTGCTCTTTCATCACCATTTGCTTCCAAAGCAACTATTTCTCTTGTTCTTAAACTGGTGCCATATTTCTCGTTAAATAATTTTGTAAAACCTATTCCTGATATAAATTGCTCAGCACATAAGGGTCTTTTGCAATTACCTACATTACATTGGACATCAGAATTAATTTCCTCCTCAGTAGGATAAGGTAATGGTTGATGTCCCCAATCTCCTGCAATTTGGTTAACGCCCTCAATGACTTTCTTTTCATAAACAAATGATCCGCCAAAACCAGATCCAATAATTACACCCCAAACTGATTTATAATTTGCCCCAGAACCATCGATAGCTTCAGATAATGCAAAACAGTTAGCATCATTCATGATTCGAATTTCTCTATTTAAACTTTTTTCTAAGTCTTTATGAAATGGTTTGTCATTAATCCATATACAATTAGCATTATTTACTAAGCCAGTTTCATATGAAGAAAATCCTGGTATGCAAACCCCTACAGAATTTTGTTGATCTGTAAATTTATCAAATTCTGAAACTAAAGATTTTACGGTATTTAAACCACTTTCGTAATTTTTTTCATAAGTAGATCTTTTTCTCAGAATTTCTTTACCATTTGAGTCTATTAAAATACCCTCAATTTTGGTACCACCGTAATCAATGCCTATTTTAAAATCACTCATTTTTAAATAGATACCATAAGTTATAAAATATATGTATGAAATCTTTTAAATATATGTATGGATTGTAGTCAAATAGGTTTAAATTTTTTTTATGAAAAAAAGAATTATTAATTGGGGCATATTAAGCACTGCTAAAATTGGTTGGGAGCACGTAATACCTGCAATAAAAAAATCTAAAAATAGTCAGGTTATAGCGCTCGCTAGTAGAAATTTATCCAGAGCAACGGCTTTAACAAAAAAATTTAAAATACCTAAAAGTTATGGTTCTTATAAAGAGTTATATGAAGATAAAGATGTAGATGTAATTTATAACCCTCTTCCTAACCACTTACATATAAAATCAAGTATTGAGGCCTGTAAAAATAAAAAAAATCTCTTATTAGAGAAACCATTATCTTTAAAATCAAAAGATATAGACCCATTAATAAAAATTGCCTCACAAAATAAAGTTATTGTTAAAGAAGCATTTATGGTCAGGCATCATCCTCAATGGCGATGGGTTAAAGAATATATAAAATCAGGTAAGATCGGATCAATATCAAGTATATCAACAGTGTTTTCATACAATAATAAAAATCCAAAAAATATCAGAAATATCAAAAACTTTGGTGGAGGGGCCATCTATGACATTGGATGTTATCCGACTGTCATATCAAGATTTCTTTTAGATAAAGAACCAAAAAGAGTTATTGCAACTTCTAAAAATGATAAAAAATTTAAAACAGATATTTTATCATCCGCATTGTTAGATTTTGGAGATATTTTCTCAACTTTTACAGTTGCTACACAAAGCACATATTCACAACAAGTAGTAATTCTTGGCACAAAAAAAACAGTTGTTATTGAAAATCCTTTCAACGCAATTGCGAATAAACCAACTACAGTTGTTATCTACAATGGAAAATCAATCTATCGAAAAGACAATACAATAAAAGTATTTCCAGCGACTGATCAATATGAACATCAAGTTACAAAATTTTCTAATGAGTTAATTTATAAAACTAAAATAGATTATGGATTATTAGATGCAAAAAAAAATATGAAAGTCTTAGATGCAATTTTTATGTCTATTAAGAAAAAAAAGTGGATTAAAATTTAATTTATTAGTGAGATAATAAAAAATTTCAATTAATCAATGGGCACTAGAAGGAGCCCATATATTTATATCACCCTCTTTTGCAGCTTTATTTATTTCTTTTATTTCTATTTTTGAAAATTTTAAATTATCAAGTGTAGCTAAGTTTTCTTTAAGCTGTTTTACTGTTCTAGCCCCAATTAAAGCAGAGGTTATTGCACGATTATTTAATACCCATGCTATAGCCATTTGGGATAGAGATTGATTTCTTCTTTTTGCAATTTTATTGAGTTCATTAATAATTTTAGTATTTTTTTTCGTTATTAAATCTTTGCTGAAAGAGCTATTCTCATTAACCCTTGAAACTTTGGGAATTCCTTTTAAATATTTATTAGATAAAAAACCTTGGGCTAGTGGAGAAAAGGCGATACAACCAACCCCTTTTTTTATGAGAGTTTTTGTTAAATCTTTTTCAATCCATCTATTAATTAATGAATAAGAAGGTTGATGAATTAATAATTTGATTCCTTTGCTCTTTAAAATTGAAATCATTTTATTTGTCTTATTGGAGGAGTAAGAAGAGACTCCAATATACAGGGCCTTACCAGCTTTATAGATACTTTCTAAAGCATCAGCTGTTTCCTCAAGAGGTGTATTTGGATCAAAACGATGAGAATAAAATATATCTACATAATCCAGTTTCATCCTCTTTAAACTTTGATCGCAACTAGCAATTACATGTTTTTTTGAACCCCATTCACCATAGGGTCCATCCCACATATCGTAACCTGCTTTAGACGATATAATTAACTCATCACGGTATTTTCCAAGATCACTTTTCATGACTTTTCCAAAATTAGACTCAGCACTGCCATAAGGTGGTCCATAATTATTTGCTAAATCAAAATGAGTAATTCCTGCATCAAAAGACTCAAAAAGAATTTTTTTAGACTCAGAAGCCATTCCATTGCCACCAAAGTTATGCCATAACCCTATTGACAAGACAGGTAGTTTTAAACCACTATCACCACAGTTTCTATAATGCATTTTTTGATAGCGATTTTTGTCTGAAATATATGGCATTTTTAAAGTAATTCCTCTTTGTATGGCATCGAATTTGCTGCTCCCTCCCTTGTAACAGAAACACCTGCCACAAGATTAGCAAACTCAATAGCTTCTTTATAGTTTTTATTTTGTGAGATTGCCACACTTAGAGCCCCATTAAAAGCATCTCCCGCACCTGTTGTGTCAACTACTGGTTTTTTTAGATTTGAAGCAGGTACTATAAACTCCTCTTTATTGTTTTTAAAATAACAACCATTTTCTCCAAGTGTAATAATTATATTCTTTATCCCTTTGTCTAAAAAAAAACTTCCTGCTTTTTTACAGTCTTCCTCATTTTTAATTGATTGACCGTAATAAAAACTTGCTTCTGTTTCATTGGGGGTAAAAAAATCAAAATATTGAAAGTTATCATTAGTTATTTCACTGGCGGGTGCTGGATTTAGAATTGTTGTACAATTAAAATTTTTCGCTTTTTTTAGAGCATAGAGTGTTACCTCTTTTGGTGTCTCTAACTGAGTTAAAAAAACATTAGAAGACTCAATTATATTTAACTTTGAGTCGATTAAATTTTCATCAATTGTACCAGCAGCTCCTGGAACAACATTTATTGCATTTTGCCCAGTTTTTTCATTAATCAATATACCTGCAGCCCCAGTTGATTCATTTTCAGAGATAGCCAAACCATCATAATTTATTTTATCTCTCTTGTATAAAGAGATTGCAAGATCGGCATAGCTATCTTTACCTACTTTACTTATAAATGATACATTACCTCCTGCTCTAGCTGCTGCTATTGCTTGGTTAGACCCTTTACCACCTGGTCCGATGATGTATTTTTTTCCTAATATGGTTTGACCTGGTATTGGAATATCATTTGCAAAGAAACACAGATCTGCAACGAATATCCCAAATACACAAATACTCAATGATCTAGTACCCAAACAGTACCATCAGGTTTAACAACTCCTTTAGTTAAGATAAAGCATCCAAATGGTCTTGTTTCGTTTGTTGTTATTATGGCAAATGCCTTTTTGGCTTCATCATAAAATTTAAACCTTTCAATAGATGAAATTTTCCAATGCTCTCCTGAGATTTTCTTAGTTATGTCAATTATTTCTTGATGAACTTCATTTAATTGATCTGGATTTCCATCAATTTCCATCCTTTGAATAGGAGAGTCGACAAAGCTATCTAGAGGAAATACGGAGAGTATAGCCTCGGCAGCTCTTGCAGCATTTACACCATCAATACGATGAACTCTGGAGTTCATCGAATAGGCGGGAAAATTTGAGTCACATAAAATTAATTTATCTCCATGTCCCATCGCTCTTAAAGTATGCAAAACCTCTGGACTAAGAATAGGATCAATTTTAATAAGCATATAATATAGAACTAAATTAATTCGTTAAATTCAACTTAATTAATTAATCTTTACTGGTTTTGATCTTAGTTTTCCGACAGTCTCTAGCTCTGCTTTTCTACATAACTTTGGAGGGAGACCTTTATTTATTAGTTTTAAATCTTCAAACACTATTTCGCCCATTTCATAAAAGACAGACTCTAGAGCTCCCGCTCTGTGTGCTGAGAAAAGAATATTCTTAGATTTACGTATGGGATCATTTTTTTTTACTGGCTCCTCAGGAAATACATCTGTTGCAACTTTTATTTTTCTTTTTTTTGAAATTTTTAGTAGGTCTTTAAAATTCACTACATTAGCCCTACTTAGAATTAGTAAACAAGAATTTTGTTTCATCAGACTCAGTAGCTTTTTATCAATCATATGTTTGTTTTTTGTTGTGATAGAACTAAGAACATATATCACATCTGATTTTTTAAATATTTCATTAAGAGAATTAATTTTACAATTATTATCCTCAAGCAACTTGCTTGGAAGCCAAGGGTCGTATGCAAGAAAATTATTTGTGAATGGCTCTAACAAGGGTTTTAACTTTTTGGCTAGATCTCCAAAACCAATAAAGCTGACAGTGTTATTCTGCAATAAACTAGCATTCATATTACTTTCCAATCCATATTTTTCTTTATTATTAATAAAATCTATATGTGATTGATGAATTTCCCTCTTGAGAGATAAAGTAAAACCAACTGCAATTTCAGCAACTGTTTGAGCAAAAACAGGAGCAGTGGAGAGAACATAGATACCATTTCTAAAACAATACTCATAATCCATATTGTCCATGAAGTTGCTCTCAACATTGAATATAGCTTTAAGTTTTGCTGCCTTTTTTAAAATTGAATTTGGAAGGTCAGGTTGTCCAATTATAAAATCTGCTTTTGATATATTGTTTTGATAAAAATTTTTTTTATTTTTTATTGGAGCGTTAATAAGTTTGAAATTTTTTTTTAAATAAACAAGCTTATCTTTAGAGAAAATAAGATCCATTTGTCTTGGAAAAGGATCAACAATTATTGTTTTCATTACTTGATTATATCAATTATTTATTTTTTTGATAATCTAAGTTGAAATGAAAAGATCTGAAATAAATGCTGCAATATCTGAAGCTAAAGATATGATCGATAGATATTCGTGGGTTCTACCTAAATGGGGCTATTGGTCTAAAGAAGAGTACAACAATAATCCTGACCTAAAAAATTATTTAAAAAATCATCAAATGGGCTGGGATGTTACTGATTTTGGTAAAGGCGAATTTGAAAAAAAAGGTATCACCTTATTTTGTATAAGGAATGGAATACAGGGTAATAATGATGACAAACCCTATGCAGAAAAGTTATTGTTTATGAGAGAAGGTCAAGAAATTCCTTTTCATAGCCATAATGTAAAACTAGAAGATATAATTAATCGGGGAGGCGGGGAATTAGTAATTGAATTTTTAGAAGTCGACTCAAATCAAATTGAATTAAACTCTAAAATTGATGTTCTTGTTGATGGTGAAATAGTTTCTGTTGCACCAAGAGAACCCTTAATTTTAAAAAGAGGTCAGAGCGTCACTGTTGAAAGAAACATATATCATAAATTTTACTCTGCTGAGGGTTCAGGAATGGTTATGGCAGGAGAGGTTTCTCAAGTCAACGATGATAATAAAGATAACTATTTTTTAGAAAGTGTGGGAAGGTTTACTGAAGTTGAAGAAGATGAAGTTGCGATACATCCTCTCTGGAATGAAATATAATGCAAAGAGGTATAATTGGCCTTGGAATGTGGTGTGTAGATACCACATACAAAATAGATAATTTACCTGATAGAGGTAAATTAGAAGCAATTTCTAATACTTTTCAATGCGTAGGTGGAGGTCCATCAAATGTTTTGACGGATTTAAATTCTTTAGGATTTAAACATCCAATGTACGCAATGGGATCAATTGGACTTGATACAGATGCATCAATTATAAAAAAACATTGTAGAGAAAATAAAATAGAGACTAAATATTTAATTGTATCAAAGCAAATTTCTACTTCTCATACCGTTTGTATGTTTGAAAAACAAAAAGAAAGAACTTTTTTATATTATCCAGGGGCAAACAGCTTACTTGATAAAAAACATTTTAAAATTAACCAATTAAAAATTTCACCTAAAGTTCTTTATGTCGGATATATTACACTATTAGGTAAATTGGACAAATTTGATGTTGACAAAAAAACTCGTTTATCAAAAGTTTTAAAAAAAGCTAAAAGTAAAAATGTGATAACAGTTTTAGATTTAGTTTCAAATAAGCACCCTAAATATAAAAATATTATTGAAAGCTCATTGCCATTCACCGATTATTTGCTTTTGAATGAAATTGAAGCAGAGATACTATTTGATAAAAAAATTTACGACTTCAATAAAAAACTTAATCAAAAAATCTTAATCAAGTTAATCAGTAAAGTTTTCAAAAAGGGTATTATTAGAGGAGTTGTTATTCATAGTCCAACTGAGTCGCTCTATTTTGATAGATCAAAAAAAATTTACACTAAATCAAAGGTTTTACCAAAAAGCAGGGTAATAAATTCAGTTGGAGCTGGAGATGCTTTTTGTGCAGCATTTATATTTGGAATACATGAAAATTGGGACATAAAAAAAACTCTCAAAAAAGCTCATGCAGCTGGGACATCTATGATAAAAGTTAATGCCTCTTCTGGAAATTTACCCAATATATCTAAATTATAATTTTAAAACTTTTTCAGTGATCTCAAGGTCTTTTAAAAGTTTCCTGTCGGGTATGAGTTTATTTTTCTTTAATTCAGAATGGTAAAGTTTTACAGCATCCTTAGGTTTAATGTTACTTTCAACAACTTCTCTCATAATTTTTACTAATAAGATAGGATCTTCAGCTAAGTTAATTTTTCTCCCAAACAAAGCTACTTTTGCACCATATTGACTGGCTTTTTTAATTAATTCAAAACAATCTCTTGTCGTGCCCTTGCTACCCCCAAGAATACCAACAATAAGATTTTCAGGATCGAAGCTGGCTAGCTCCTCCATTGCTTTTGGACCATTGTAAGCTATTTTCAAAAAAAGAGGTCTCTCATCCTTAGTTTGCCCAGCTATTGCTTTTATAATGCAATCGTTAATGTAGTCACCCATTTGTCTTATGTTCATATTTAGATCAATCGGGGAATTAAATACTTCTAAAAAATGTTTAAATTTATATTTAGAAGCCTCAATTCTATATTCTTTATAGGCATTTAACATTGCAAGGTCATAGTCAACATTATTAGAAAATGTTATAGAAAATAAACCAAGATTAACTAATCTACTTACTTTGTTTATTTGAGCAGACCGAAAAGGTCTAGGATTAGTTTTTCTATAATTTCCATTTCTCATCAGCCAGATATCAGTCGTATCATTCATTCTAATAGCAGGTGTAATACTTGAATTTTTAAATAAATTTCTTTTTACAAGATCTTCACCAACTGATGCAGACATCAGCATAATATCTACTAAATTAGATTTAGTCATCGATATCATTGCATTTTTGTAATCTACTAGATTTTTATATCCTTTTAGTACTTTTCCATTTTCATTTCTTTTTGGTCCAGGTGTTGTGATACCCATTGCTAGATCGCCATCTTTAGCATCTGCTATAATGAAGTCTCTTGGAGAATATTTATTATTTTTTATTCTAAGAATTTTTTGATCTAAAGACTTTTTCATAATTTGATTATACTCAATTCTAAAAATAGAAAATAGTTTTATTCTCTATATAATATAAAAATGTATTTAGGTATTGATCTTGGTACTTCTTCGATGAAGTGTTTGCTACTTGGAGAAGAACAAGAAATTTTGTTTAGTGTAAATAGCGAAGATATACCACTGTCCACTCCTCAAAATGGCTGGTCAGAACAAGATCCATCATTTTGGATAAAAGCGTTAGATCAGTGTATCAAACAAATTGTTTTGAAATTTGATTTATCTCAGATCAAAGCTGTATCTTTTTCCGGACATATGCATGGTGCAACTTGTATTGATAAAAATTATAAGGTCATAAGGCCATGCATACTTTGGAATGATACACGTAGTTTTAAGCAGTGCAGTCATATTATGGCTGACGAGACTGTTATGGATATAGCTGGAAATATAGCAATGCCTGGTTTTACATCACCAAAAATCTTATGGATGAAAGAACACGAAAGTAAAAATTTTAATTCAATTGCAAAGGTTTTATTGCCGAAAGACTATTTAAGGTTTTATTTAACAGGAGAGTTTTTTAGTGATTTGTCAGACGCAGCAGGCACTTATTGGTTAGATGTAAAAAATAGAACTTGGTCTAATAAACTTTTAGACATCGGCTCAATGGATATCTCGCAAATGCCTAAAACTTGTGAGGGTACCGATCAAACAGGTGTAATAAAAAAAGAGATTGCAGAAAGATATGGCTTTAATAACTCTTGCAAAGTATTTGGTGGAGCAGGAGATAATGCTGCCGCCGCTGTTGGATTAGGGCTTTACCAAGAGGGAAATGCTTCATTATCTTTAGGTACTTCTGGTGTAATTTTTGGCTCAACAAAAAATTTTTTAAAAAATTATGATGATGCGATACATTCCTTTTGCCACTGCTTACCAGAAACATGGCATCTCATGTCAGTGATGCTCTCTTGTACCTCAAATGTTAATTGGTTTATAAATAATTTTAATTCATCAATTGATGAGATTAATAAAGTGTTAAGTTCTGTTTTAAATAATTTTTCAGATATAAATAGATACCCTTATTATCTTCCTTATCTCACAGGTGAAAGAACCCCAATTAATGACCCTCATATAAGAGCAAGTTTTCACGAAATGGGTATTGACACTCATCGAGATACATTAATATATAGTTTAATAGAAGGTATTTCTTTTGGTTTATATGATAATTATTCTTCCTTAGTTAAGACAGGTATAAAGTTAGATAACATCTTTGTAATAGGAGGTGGTTCTAAAAATGATAGCTGGATACAAATACTTGCTTCATTGATGGAGAGAGATTTATCTATAACGGATGCTTCAGATACAATGGCTGCTTTTGGGGCTGCTAGAATAGCATTTCTTGGTTACAATAATTTAAAACCAAGTGAAGCCCTTAGTCTTCCAAAAGTCAAAAAAATTATAGGCAAGAATGAAATTCAAACGGATATTTTAAAAGACAGATTTTTAAGGTGGAAAAGCTTTTATTTAGGAAAAAATGTCTAGTAACCAAAGAATAGAATTCCCTGAATTAGTAAACAAAATACTAGAAAATGTTATTAAAATTAATCAAAGTCGTTATTTTATTGCAATTGCAGGAGCGCCAGCATCTGGAAAAAGCACAATATCTGAAAAATTAAAGTCCGAACTAATATCTAAAAACCACAAATCAAGTGTTCTTCAAATGGATGGTTTCCATCTAGATAATAATATTCTTGAGAAAAAAAAATTGATTGAGAGAAAAGGGGCACCAGAAACATTTGATGTACTAAGTTTATTAAATTGTTTATTAAGATTAAAAAATGAGGGTGAAGTAATTGTTCCTATCTTCGATAGATCATTAGAACTATCAAGATCATCTGCATTAGTCATATCTGAGAATACAAAAATTATAATAGTAGAGGGTAATTATTTATTGCTTGATCAAGAACCATGGAGAAAAATTCATAATTTTTTTGACACAACTATAATGATTGATTGTAATAAAGATATTTTAGAAAAAAGATTAATTGAAAGATGGGAGAGTTATGGGCTATCTAATGATCAAATTAAAAATAAAGTTTATAAAAATGATCTTCCAAATGGATTAAATGTTATTAGTAAAAGTATTTCTGCTGAATTTAATTTAATAAACTAATCTTGAGGTGGTTGCTTAGCACCTGTCATATATGCGACAGCATCAGACATTTCATGTTTCTTTGGGTCAATTACACATAATCGGGTTCCAAGTCTATGAATATGTATTCTATCAGCTACTTCAAACACATGAGGCATGTTATGAGAAATTAATATGATGGGAATTCCTCTAGACCTCACCTCACCGATTAATTCTAAAACTCTTCTACTTTCTTTGACACCTAGAGCGGCAGTAGGCTCATCCATAATAACGACTTTAGTACCAAATGATGTTGCTCTTGCAACCGCAACACCTTGCCGTTGACCTCCAGACAATGTTTCAACTAATTGATTTATATTTTGTATGGTTAATAGACCAAGATCAGACAGTCGTTTTCTAGCTTCATCTGCCATTGCTTTTTTATCTAAAAATTTTAAAAAACTACCCATAAAGCCTTTTTGTCTAATTTCTCTTCCTAAAAACATATTATCAGTGATTGATAAAGCAGGTGAAAGTGCAAGGTTCTGATAAACAGTTTCGATACCTAATTTTCTTGCTTCTATGGGTGATGTAAAAGTAACTTTATTTCCATCAAGCAATATTTCACCACTATCAGGTATAACAGCACCACATAAAACCTTAATTAGTGTAGATTTTCCAGCACCATTGTCTCCAATTACTCCCAAAACCTCACCTGGATAAAGCTCTAAATCGGCACTATCGAGTGCAACAACTTTACCGTATTTTTTTGACAACTTATTTGCTACTAGCACTGGCTGCATTATGCTGAGACCTTTCTTATCCATTGATCTATTCCAACAGCTACTATAATAAGACAACCTAAAGCAAATCTTTGCCACAATACATCAAGACCTGCTATGGACAGACCTGAGCTAAATACACCCACAATCAAAGCTCCAAATAAAGATCCAATTATAGTGCCCCTTCCACCAAAAAGAGATGTTCCACCTATCACAACAGCTGTGATGGAGTCTAAGTTACCCTCATAAAAAGATGTTGGAGAAACTGAACCAACTCTACCTATGGAAACCCATGCTCCAATAGCAACAACAAGACCAGCAACAGCATAAATTGAAACTAACATCCTATCAGTTCTAATACCTGATAACTCAGCAGCCTCCTTATCATCGCCAATTGCGTAAACATGCCTCCCCCAAGCAGTTTTATTGAGTAAAAACCAGAGAAAAACGAAAATACCAATCATGAGAAACGCACCGTAAGTGAATACAAAACCCCCAAGATTTATTCTCTCACCCCAAAAGTGCAGAAGAGGAGCATTTACTTCAATATCGGAGCTTCTAATAGATTGAGATCCAGTAAAGAATATTACTAGTGCAAAAAATATATTCCAAGTTCCTAAAGTAACTATAAACGGAGGCAATCTTAAGCGGGTTACCAGTAACCCATTGAAAGCACCTGTTGCAATACCAGAGATAAACCCTACTGCTATTGCTGGGAGGGTTGGAACTCCCATTTCAACAGAAAGCTTACCCATAAATACTGATGCTAAAACCATCATTGCAGCAACACTTAAATCAATTCCAGCAGTTAATATTATTAAAGTTTGAGCAGCTGCAAGAATACCGACAATTGTAACTTGTTGTACAATCAGAGATAAATTAAAAGCAGAGAAAAATTTTCCTCCAGCGATGAAGCCGAATGCAATAACGCTTAATATTAAAATAATAACAGGAACTATTGTTGGATTACCGTGAAGAAAATGTTGAATTTTTTTTAGTGTAGTTTGTTCACCTAAATCAAAAGAGTGATGATCTTGATCTTTTTCACCTATATCAGTTGTGAATTTAGGTTGATCTTTTAGATCTTTAGAAATGTCATCAGAAACTTTATTCATTTAAAAAATATCATAACTTCAGGGCAGAATAATCTGCCCTGAATAATAAAATTATTGGATTAACCCCAACATCTATCCATGCCTTCTTTGACACTAATTGATGGAACTCCGCTAGCAGCATCATCTGTAACTAAGTTCACACCAGTGTTAAAGAAGTCAAGACCTGGAGTATTTTCAGGCTTTGAACCATCTTCAGCCCAAGCTTTAATCGCCTCAACACCAAGTGAAGCCATTAACAATGGGTATTGCTGAGATGTAGCACCTATAATTCCTCTTTCAACGTCAGCCACACCTGGGCAACCTCCGTCAACTGAAGCAATAAGAACGCTACCATCATCTTTTCCAACTGCTTTTAATGCCTCATAAGCACCAACAGCTGCTGGTTCATTAATAGTGTATACAACGTTTATGTCTGGATCTTTTTGTAGACATTTTTCCATTGCAGTTCTTCCACCTTCTTCGTTACCGTTTGTAACTTCATTACAGATAATTCTTGGATCATCCTCATCTCCCCATCTGGAAACATCTTTTACATCGATTCCAAATCCAGATAAGAAACCTTGATCTCTAAGAACACCAACAGAAGGTTGACTCTCGTTAAGGTCTAACATTGCAATTTTGGCATTAGCAGCATCTGCTCCTAACTTTGCAGCAACCCAAGCTCCACCTAACTCACCTGCCTTGAAGTTATCAGTTGCAAAAGTAGAGTCTGCAGCTGTAATTGGCTCTAGTGGTGTGTCAAGAGCAATAACTAGTAAACCATTGTCTTGAGCATTTTTTAATGGAGTAACAATAGCTTTTGTGTCAGATGCAGCAATTAAAATACCTTTTGCACCTGAAGCAATACAAGTCTCAATAGCTCTTACTTGAGTCTCATGGTCACCATCAACTTTACCCGCAAAGAATGATAATTTGACACCTAATTCATTAGCTCTCGCTTCAGCTCCTTCTTTCATTTTAACGAAGAAAGGGTTGATGTCTGTTTTTGTAATTAAGCAAGCTTCAACAGCGTGGCTTCCTGCTTTTGCTGGCATAGTAGCAAAAGTAAAAGCAACAGCCATAAGTGAAGCTAGAACTAGAGATAATTTTCTCATAGTTATTTCCTCCTATATATAGTCACATTTACAATATCCTATTGTCACGTCAACATGCTAGCTAAATTTTAATTTTTTAGTCTTGATTTTTCACGAAATGTTTATCAACTATTTCTTTCCATGAACTAAAAGAATTTCTTATAGAGTCATCGTTATTAGGAATAATTTTAGAGTCTTTCACCTTAAAATCGTTTAAACCAGTGGTATTTTTTAAATTATGATAATACTGCATTCCAAAAAGTAACGCACCATACGATGACATATCCTCCATTTCAGGGATATTTAACTCAATTTCTAAAAGGTTACTAATAATTTGAAGGAAAAACTTATTTTTTATCATACCACCATCAATGGACAAATTTTTTAAATCAAGATTTCTTGATTTTTTCATAAACTCTAAATACACCACCACTTGATAAGCAACAGACTCTAATCCAGCTCTGACCAAATGATTGGTATTTGTAGATGCACTTATTCCAAAGAATGCAGCCCTAGCGTCTGATATCCAAAATGGAGGACCTAGCCCTGAAAAGGCAGGTATTAGATAGACTCCATTATTATCTTTTTCTTTTTTTGATAAGACTTCACTATCCTCAGGCTTATCAATTAATTTTAAATTGTTTTTAAGCCATGTAATCGTTCCTCCAGCGAATGAGTTTAGGCACTCTAATGCATAGATATTCTGTTTATCACTTGTGAAAGCCAGGGAGGTTAATGAATTTTCATCGATAATCATCTCATTGCCAATGTTTGTTTGAATGTTAAAACCAGTTCCTGTCGTGATTTTAGTATCACCTTTATCAAAACAAAAATTTGCAAAAAATGAAGCTTGCGCATCACCAGCAACTCCAATTATAGGTATTAACTTTTTAAATGCTTTATTAAAATCACTCTCTCCAAAAATATTTGAACTATTGAGTATTTTTGGAAGTTTCAAATTATTGCAATTAAAAATATTTAATAAATTTTGATCCCACGAATTTTCTAAACAATTAAATAATAAGGTTCTTGATGCATTTGTAGTATCAGTCACATAAGAATTTAGGTTTGTAAGTCTATAGATGAGATATGTTTCGATTGTTCCAAATAAGATATCCCCATTGTCAATTTTCGATTTAACTTCTGATTTGTTCTCATAAACCCATTTTAATTTACTGCCAGAAAAAAAAGTATTTGGTTTAAGACCAGTTTTATCAATAATTTCATTATTTTTTGACTTATCGTTTAGAATATCCTCACAAATTTTTTGACCTCTAGTGCACTGCCAAACAACTGCATTATGTATTGGTTTTCCATCTTTTTTATTAAAAAGTGTAAATGTTTCTCTTTGGTTAGTTAGACTGATGAATTTAGGATTTGACATAATTTCTGATGCCTTTTTAACTAACTCTAATAAGTTTTGATAAATTTCTTCTAAATCGTGTTCAATATAACCTTCATCTGTAATTATTTGCCGGTGTCCCTTTTGAAATCTTTTTACGATCTCTAATTTTTCATTAAAAACAATAACTGTTGTAGATGACGTACTTGAGTCAATAGTTATATAACTCATTTGTTAAGTAAGTCTTTTGATATTTCAGCTATCTTTTCCGGACTCATATCATAATGATCTAATACATCAGCTTGAGATCCATTAATCATATATTCATCAGGTATTCCAAGTATTTTGAGTTTTACATTTATATTGTTTTGAGCAATTAGGCTCGCACAACATTCACCAAGTCCTCCAAATATACTATGTTCTTCGACTGTTAAAATTGCTTTAGAGTTTTGAGAAAATTCTATAAATGTCTCTTTATCAAAGGGCTTTATTGTATGCATACTGATAATTGAACAATGAATATTACTTTTTTTTAAAATTTCACTAGCCAAGTATGCTCGTTGCAAAGTTTCACCAGTTGCTACAATTGTTAAATCCTCTCCTTTTTTTACCACAATAGATTTTCCAATTTTAAATTTTGTGCCTGGAGGATGAATATCCATCATTGGTTTTTTCCCATACCTAATGTATAGGGGATGATTATATGAAATAGCTTGTTTTATAACTTCGGCTGCCTCAAAGTTATCCGCAGGTGCAACTATTGTCATGTTATTTATTGCTCTTAAAGTAGCAAAGTCATGGATGGAGTGATGCGTAGATCCTAGCTGTCCATAACTTATTCCTGCACTAATACCTATTAACGAAACATTTAGGTCAGAGTAAGCAACATCATTTTTTATTTGCTCTAAAGCCCTAGCAGTTAGAAAACTTGCAGGTGATACTCCAAATACAATCTTTCCCCCCGCAGCCAATCCTGATGAAACTCCAACCAAATTTTGTTCAGCAATGCCAACTTCAATGATTTGATTAGGCAATTCTTTACCAAAAGGAACCAATTTACCTGATCCTCTCGAGTCACTTGTAACAACTATAATATTTTTATTTTTCCTTGCCTCTTTAAGTAGTGTCTCAGAAAAGACCTCAAGATTTGGTTTACCAATTTTATTCATAAGAATTTAGTTTCTCATTTAACTCTGAGATAGCGCTTTCATATTCATCCTTACTCGGTACTTTGTGGTGCCAGTTAATCTGATTTTCAATAAAACTTACACCCGATCCTTTAGTTGTTTTTGCAATTATTACAGTTGGCTTATTTTCCTTAACGGGGACATGCTGAAATACATATAAAAGATCAGAAATATTATTACCATTAGTAGAAATAGTTTCAAAACCAAAAGACTTAAATTTTTTATCAATTGGTTCAATAGGATTTACATCTTCAGTTTTTCCAGTTATTTGTAAATCGTTTCTATCAACAATTACAATTAAATTATCTAAGTTATATTTTGAGGCAGTAGTACAAGCCTCCCAAACGGAACCCTCTGACAGCTCTCCATCTCCCAATAAAGAAAACACTTTATTGTTTTTTTGATCAATTTTTTTGCATATTGCTAAACCCACAGCGACTGAAAGACCGTGACCAAGGGCTCCAGTATTATGTTCAATCCCAGGTACCTTTTTTGTAGGGTGACCAATAAAGTGTGAATTAAATTGATTCAAGGTATTTAAATCTTTTTTTGAATAAAAACCGCAATCACATAATACTGTGAATAATGCTTCCACAGAGTGTCCTTTACTTTGAATAAAATGATCACGATCCAAGTTCGGAAAATTTTTGGGAGAAATGTCCATAACTGAATTGTAAAGAACATTCAAAATATCAATACAAGAAAGACTCCCCCCAGTATGACCTGCACCAGATTGAAAAATTATTTCAAGAATAGTCTTTCTATACTCTAATGATTTCTTTTTTAAATTTTTCTCATTCATAGCGAATAGATAAAGAATATCCCCTTTCTAGGCTTGATCAATTATTATATATTACATTTAGTAAGGTAGGAGGTAATAAGACGTGTCATCAACATTAGGTATAATAATAGGTAATAGAGATTTTTTTCCAGATCATCTTATTACTGAGGCTCGAAATGAAGTTTTAAATATTTTCAAGAATAAAGGTTTAAAACCTATTATTTTAAAAGACTCAGACACCAAGCTGGGTGGAGTGGAAACATTTCTTGAAGCTCAAAAGTGTGCTGATCTTTTTAAATCCCATAAAGATGAAATAGAGGGTATATTAGTGGTCTTACCTAATTTCGGTGATGAAAAAGGAGTAGCTGACACAATTAGACTATCAGGTTTAGATGTGCCTGTTCTCGTTCAAGCAACTCCAGATGATTTAGATAAAATGCAACCCTCGAATAGAAGAGATGCTTATTGTGGTAAAATATCTGTTTGTAATAATCTTTATCAATATGGAATAAAGTACTCTTTAACAAAAAGCCATGTTGTAAGTTTGTCCGGAAATGAATTTGATCATGAGCTAAATAAATTTATTTCAATTTGTAAAGTAGTGAAAGGTATGAGGAGAGTCAGAATAGGAGCTGTTGGAGCAAGACCTCAAGCTTTTAATACAGTCAGGTTCAGTGAAAAAATTTTAGAACGCCATGGTATTAGTGTCACCACTATCGATTTGTCAGAAGTCCTTGGTAAAGCTAAAGAACTTAATGATGATAGCAAAAAAGTTAAAGACTCGATGAATAGAATTTCAGGTTATGGAGATACTACTGCTACCCCATCTGAAAAATTATTACAGCTTGCGAGGCTCGATGTTGTTTTAAATGATTTTGTTGAAACAAACAAACTCGATGCTACTGCTATTCAATGTTGGACAAGTGTTCAAGAAAATTATGGATGTAATGTTTGTACGTCAATGAGTATGATGAGCGAAAATATGCTTCCAAGTGCTTGTGAAGTAGATGTCACTGGAACTTTAACGATGTATGCTATGCAATTAGCCTCAAACAGTCCTAGTGCTTTAGTTGATTGGAATAATAATTATGACCAAGACGAGGAAAAGTGTGTTTTATTTCACTGTGGAAATTGGGCTAAAAGTTTCCTCCCTGATTTGAAAATAAGTACAGCACCTATTTTGGGAAGTGTTTTTGGTGAGGAAAAAACCCATGGTGCACTTGAAGGTAGAACCCCATCCAATCCTCTAACTTATGGAAGGATTTCCACTGATGATAACTTAGGTAAAATAAAATGCTACTTTGGAGAGGGAGAGCTAACTGATGATCCTTTAAACACTTTTGGTACAAGAGCTGTTGCAAAAGTACCTAAGCTTCAAAAATTAATGCAATATGTTTGTAGACACGGTTATGAACACCATGTAGTGATGAATGCTTCAAAAACGGGTGAAATATTAAATGAGGCTTGTGGTAATTATCTAAATTGGGAAACTTATATTCATAGTTAATTTAACTAATGTGCTTTGATTTATTATAAGTAAAACACCAGAAATACTTAAAATTTTTGATTATTGAAACTTTTTGATGTTTACTCTGATTTTTTTTGTCGCAAATGATCAAATTGCATGATTTTAAGTAACAAATGTTTTGGATTTGCTTGAAAAAATTAATATTATGCTCTCGTTATAATATAATTAAGGAGGAATTTATGAGAAAAATAATTCTTACAATTCTTGTATCATTCTTATCTCTTTCTGCATTTGCTGAAAGATATGTAATGGTAACACACGGTGAGGGTAAAGACCCTTTCTGGCCTGTTGTGCAAAAAGGTGGTGAAGATGCTGCTAGACACGTAGGTGCAGATTTTGAATATATCTTCAACCCTTCAGGTGACATGGGTGACATGGCAAAATCAATTGCTGCTGCTGCAGCAACTCAGCCTGATGGAATGGTAGTTTCACTTCCAGATCCTGAAGCTTTAGGTCAAGCAATTAAAGACGCTGTTGCTGCTGGTATTCCAGTCATCACAATGAACTCAGGTCTTGAGTCTTCTGCTTCACTTGGTGCACTAATGCACGTTGGTCAGCCTGAATACCTTGCTGGTCAATCTGCTGGTGCAAGAGCAAAAGCTGAAGGTGCTACAAAAGCTCTTTGCATGATTCAAGAAGCTTACAACACAGCTTTGACAGATAGATGTGGTGGTTACGGTGAAGCTATTCCTACTGAATTAGTAGATAGCTCAAACGATCCTGCTACTATCCCAACAAGAGCTGCTGCTGGTTTACAAGCAAACCCAGATGTTGATGCAGTATTATCAGTTGGTCCGCACGTTTGTGTTGGAGTTCAACAGGCTATCGATGAGTTAGGTATGTCAGTACACCACTCTTGTTTTGACTTGAGCCCACCTGTTATGGACTTAATCAATGAGGGTAAAGTTGCTTTCACAATTGACCAACAACAACGTCTACAAGGTTATATGCCTGTTGTAGTATTACACTTATACAACAACGGTGCTGGCCTTTTACCTGGTGCAAACATTCCATCAGGTCCAGGATTTGTTGACAAGTCAAATGCTTCATCAGTTGCTGCTTTAGCAGGTATTGATAGATAGTATAATCTTATAAATCTTGAAAAGTGGGTAGTAAACTGCCCACTTTTTTTATATTTAAGTATAATTAAACTGAATGATCTTTATTAAAATTATATAAATTAAATAATGGCTAAAACCTCAACTCCCCAAAGACAAGAGTCTGATAGGCACCAAAAGAAAACTTGGCTTACCACACTGGTTTCAAGACCAGAAATTGGACCTATTGGAGTTATGCTGCTTTTATTTGGAATGCTTGGCTATTTCTCCATCCCTGCTGGTGAAATGTCTTGGAACCCTTTTACAGGTGAGGGTTTTAATGCACTAGGTATTAGAAACTTTCTAAGAGTTATATCTCAACTTGGAATCATAGCAATTGGTGCTGGGCTTTTAATAATTGCTGGTGAGTTTGACTTATCTATTGGATCTATGATTGGTTTCGCAGGAGCCTGTATGGCAATGATTTTAAGGTGGGGTTTTTCATTTATTGTTCCCTATATATCTTTTGAGGGAGGTTTCCATATAGAATTTTATACGGTTTTCCACATTGCTGATGTTTCCCCAATACTAGCAATATTTATTACTTTATGTTTCACACTTTTTTTTGGATGGATACAAGGTACCATTGTAGTTAGATCAGGCTTACCTTCTTTCATCGTTACACTTGGTGGATTATTTTTTTTAAGAGGACTTACAGAAGTTTCTCTTCGCTCTTTCAATCATAGACCAGATCAAGCTAAAGGCGCTACAACAGTTACAGAAATCCCAGATATTAAAAATATTGTAAATGTTCCCGGACATGGTGAAATGGTTCGTGAAAAAGCAAAAGCTCTTCCAGAAGCTGACCTTGTATCTTTAGCTCAAACATTACCAGCTGATACAGTAGCAGCAATAACTGAAAGACTCGAATATACATATCAAAGGGTAGCAGATGCCAAAACTCAAATTTTGGTGGATAAAGGCACCAAACCTTTGCAAGAAGCTCTAGCAAATGCTCAGGCTACTGGAAACGAATATATGGTCGGGATGATACAAGAAAAAATTGCTAACTTTAAAATCGATCCTGTAGTTGCAAAAACTGTCACAGATGTTGATATAGCAAGGGTTTATATAGATTCATTATACTCAGCTCAACCTGTCGCTAACTTTTTTGGTGGAGATATTTTAGAGCCTGTATTTGATTGGCTATATTTTCCAATTGATTGGAATACCAATAATTTTGGAAACCAATTTGCTCCAGGGCTGTACTCTTGTGTAATGATTTGGCTTATTATAGCCATAATCTGTTATGTTGTTCTAAGTAGAACACAGGCTGGTAACTGGATTTATTCTACTGGTGGAAACTTAAGTGCTGCTAAAGCTAATGGTGTGCCTACAGATAAAGTTAAAGTATCTCTATTTATGTTTTCTGCTTTTTGTGCAACTGTATTTGCAACTTGCCAAGTTTTCGAGGTTAATACCGCAGATGCGGCTAAAGGAAATTTAAAAGAATTAGAGGCAATTGCTGCTGCTGTTATTGGCGGTGTTGTACTAACAGGTGGCTTTGGAACAATTTTAGGTATATGTGTTGGTGCATTTATTTTTGGAATAGCAAAAGAGGCTTTCTTCTATATCCCTGGAATCGATGGATCATTTTATAGAGTCTTTTTAGGTTTAGTAATCATAGCCTCTGCGCTAACAAATGAAAATATCCGAAAAAGAATTATAGGTAGTATATAATGGGTCAAGATAATCAAGCCCCATTTATTGAGATTACAAATTTAGTTAAAAAGTTTGGTACATTCACAGCACTGAACGGTGTCTCCTTAAATGTTTTGCCTGGAGAGGTTCACGCACTTCTTGGTGATAATGGTGCCGGAAAATCAACTCTGATAAAAGTTTTATCAGGTGTTCACAAACCTACATCTGGTGTGATTAAAGTTGATGGAAATGAAGTGAAATTTGGATCCCCAAGAGAAGCTACAAGCGCAGGCATAGGAACTGTTTACCAAGATTTAGCATTGAACGCACTTACATCGGTTACTAGAAACTTTTTTTTGGGTAATGAGTTAAAAAAAGGCCCAGGACCTCTTGGAATATTAGATTTTAAAAATATGAATGAAATTACTATCGCTGAGATGGGCAAGATAGGAATAAATATCTCTGATCCGACTCAGTTAGTAGGTACGATGTCTGGAGGACAGAGACAAACTTTGGCGATTGCTAGAGCGATATACTTTGGAGCTAAAATATTAATCTTGGATGAGCCAACATCGGCTCTTGGACAAAAACAACAAATGGAAGTATTAAAGACTATAAAAAAAGTCCAACAATTAGGGAATATCGCAATTATTTTGATTACTCACAATGAAATCCATGCGAGGCTAATAGCTGATCGATTTACATTTTTAAGCTTGGGTGAAGTAATAGGATCTGGAAAGTCATCAGAATTAGGCGGAGATGATGTTAAGCGTTTAATGGCTGGTGGCGCTCAAATAGGTGATCTAGCAAAAGAGCTTGAGGCCGTATAGTATTTTTTACTAGTAAGAGCTAGGATTATTATCTTTATCAGACTCATCGTGTTTTTGATTAGTTAGCTCTTTAAACTTTCTTACATGAGTTGCCGCAGCACCTGATAGCAACCTTACATCATTAGTAATGGTAACAAGATCAAAACCCCATTCGGTAGCCTTTGCAGCATACTCTGGAGTTCCACAATGAAGACATGCAACTTTCCCATGTTTATGAGCAATTTCTAAAATTTTCTTTTTAGACTCAATCATCTCAGGTTCTGTTCGATCAAATCCAGGTGTTAACTCTCCTTTGTTCAGTCCTATCGTTAAATCTGCTGTACCAATATAAAGTCCATCAAGACCAGGTGTGGATGCTATATCATCAAGATTATCAAATGCTTCTTGAGTTTCTATCATAGCTAGACAAAAGGTTCCCTCATTTGACTCGTAAAAATAATTTGAACTAACTGAAAAGTTAGCTCTCGTTGGACCAAAACTTCTGATACCCACTGGTGGATATTTACAATCTTGAACAAGTTTTTGCGCTTGGTCTTTATTATTAATCATAGGACATATTATTCCCAATGCTCCTGCATCCATGACTTTAGATATTACGGCGTGATCTAGTCCTGAAACTCTACAGATTGGAGTGACACCACTATTTCTAATACTTTGCAACATTGTAAATAAATCACTAAAGCCAATCATCCCATGTTGATAGTCAATGGTCAGGGCGTCATAACCCTGCTCAGACATAATTTCAGCAGTAAAAGTATTGGGTATTGATAAAAAACTATTTAGAACTATTTCTTTTTTTTGCCATTTAGTTTTTACTTTGTTTTCAATCATTGAGTGTTAGATACTAAAATTATTTAAAAATATAATTATAACAATTTTTTATTATTCATGAATAAATGCATAAATTTAATCAATATTTTCCATCCTCCCACTTTTGACAGATTTATAGGCAGTTTCGGCTAAGAGAAGAGCTCTTCTTCCGTCCTCAAAGCCAACAGATACAGGCTTTTTTTCCAAAATTGTTTCGACAAATGAGCTAATAGAATTCATATAAGACTCTTGGTATCTCTCAATAAAAAAATTTAAATAGGGCTCACTCTTATCAACAAACTCTGAATTATATTTTTTCAATTCATGTGGCTTTCTATTTTCAGATATAACCATCCCTTTACTTCCAAACAACTCAACTCTTTGATCGTATCCATAAGTTGCTGATCTAGAGTTGTTTATGTGACATTGTTTCCCCGAGGCTGTTTCCATTATGATCATCAAGGTGTCACTATCATTTAATTCAGATTTTATTTTTGGATCTATTAAAGCATTAGAAATTGCAAATACTTTAACTGGTTCTTCACCAAGCATAAAACGGGCTAAATCAAAATCATGAATTGTCATATCTCTAAATTGCCCACCAGACACTTTTAAATAATCCCAACTCGGCAGACCAGGATCTCTAGATGTAATCAGACATTGATGAAGCTCACCAATTTCACCATCAATATAAGATTTTTTTGCAGCCTGATGACCAGGATCAAATCTTCTATTAAAGCCTAATTGTATTGGAACTTTATTACCTAGAAGTCTTTTTGAAAACTCATTTACTTTTTTTATATCGAGGTCAATAGGTTTCTCACACAAAACAGGTTTCTTTGATGCAACAGATCTTTCTATGAAATCAATATGTGTATTTGTTGGGGAAGATATAAGAACAGCATCAATATCATTATTGTTAAAAATATCGTCAACACTTTTCACAGCAAGTACGCTTAAATCATTTGATACTTTTTTTGCAAATTCTTCATTTGGGTCATAAATGCATACTAAATTTGTCTGTTCATGAAGTTGAATATTCTTAGCATGCATTTGGCCAATACGCCCGCACCCAATAACTGCAATACTGACTTTTTTCATATCACAGAAGTATAGTATTCTTTTAATTTAAAAAATAAAAAAAAATTCATTTTGAATAAAATTTAAGTATTCTTTAAAAGGTTTATTTATTTATAATCTTTCTTGAGGAGGGGTTTATGAAAGCAAAATTGGGAATAGCACCCATAGCATGGTCCAATGATGATTTACCTGAACTTGGAGGAGAGACTTCCTTGGATACCTGCCTTAGTGAGTCAAAACTTGCTGGATTTACAGGTGTGGAAACAGGTGGAAAATTTCCAAAAACTCCTGAAAAACTAGGTCCAATTTTAAAAAATCACAAATTATACCTGGCATCAGGGTGGTATTCAGGAACTGTGCTCGATAATGACCTAGAAAATGAAAAAGATAAAGTCCTTCAACAACTCACTCTCTTCAGAGACCTAGGCGCAGCAGTTTTAGCATATGGAGAAACATCTGGAACTATCCAAAATATTAGAAATGCTCCTTTAAACACAAAAAGAAAAATACACAGTGAGGACTTTAGAGAGTATGGAAGAAAACTAACATTATTTGCAGAATTTTGCGCAGATTTTGGTGTGCCAATTTCATTTCATCATCACATGGGTACAGCGATTGAGACTGAGGATGAGCTTGATAAATTGATGAACCACACAGGTGAGGCAGTAAAAATCTTATTTGACACAGGCCATATGACCTTTGCAGGAGGCAACTCTTTGAGAGTAATAAATAAATATGCAAAAAGAATAAATCACTTTCATGCTAAAGACATTCGTTCAAAGGTTGTAAATGATTTAGATCGATCAAAAAAAAGTTTTTTAGATTTTGTGTTAGAAGGGGCTTTCACAGTACCTGGAGATGGAAATATTAATTTTAAGGAAGTAGTTGAGACATTATCAAATAATAACTACGAGGGATGGTTCATTGTCGAGGCAGAGCAAGATCCTGCCAAAGCAAACCCATTTGAATACGCTAAAATTGGAAATAAAGAACTTGTAGAGTGCTTAAGTATGTATGGATATGAGATAGAGGATTATAGAGATGAATAGTATTAAGGGAAAGTTTGCACTAGTGACTGGAGGAACACAAGGTTTAGGGGCAGCAATCGCAAAAAATTTTGCTGATAGCGGAGCTGAAGGTGTTGTCACAATTGGTAGAAAAGAAGATAAAGGAAATGAGGTAGCAAAAAAAATTCAAGATGAAACTGGATGTAAAGTAATTTTTGTAAAAACAGACCTAGGAGAGGTCCAAGAGTGTAGAAATGCAGTTTCAGTTGCCAAACAAGAATTTGGGAGATTGGATGTTCTTGTTAACGCTGCCGGTATTACTGATAGGGGAGATATTGTTAATACGAGCGAAGAATTATTCGATAAAATGATAGGTACCAACTTAAAAGGTCCTTATTTTTTAATTCAAGATACTGTGAAAATTATGATTGAACAAAACATAGAAGGTTCAATAATTAATATTGGATCTGTAGCAGCTATGACTGGCCAACCATTCATATCAACTTATTGTGTATCAAAGGGGGCTCTTGCAACATTAACTAGAAATACAGCATTCGCATTATTAAAAAATAAAATAAGAGTTAATCAATTAAATATTGGTTGGATGGCTTCGGATGGAGAGCATGAGATTCAAACAAAATATCATGGCGCCTCAGAAAATTGGCTAGAAGATGCTGGTAAAGCTCAACCATTTGGAAGATTGCTTGATCCAAAGGAGGTAGCTAAAGCAGTAACATTTTTAGCATCTGATGACTCAGGTATGATGACAGGTTCTGTTGTAAACTTTGATCAGTCGGTGTGGGGAGGGTATCCTTTTGCACCACCTCAGCCTGCAGAAAAAATGGAAATAAAATAATTTAATTTAAATATTTTTCGGCACTTTGTTGACAACTTTTTAGTGTAGCTTCCAAATCCTTATTCAAAAAAATATACTCATAAATTTTATGACCAACATCTTCAATAATATTTGAATAGGTCGGTAGAGGATATCTTGCCCACTCTATAATTTTTTCCTCCTTTTCCATTTTATCAATTTCATTAAATATTGGACTAAGAGCTCTTACTTCAGGATCATTAACGACACTAAAAACGGGAGATGATAAACTGCCATGTTCGATATAATATTTTATAAACTCAGGAGAGACAAAATTTCGAATATTTTTCATAACAAAAGGTATTTTTTCAGGAGAGATATTTGAAGGTATACCCAACGAAAACCCACCTATTGGAGATACTTGAAAAGAGGAATTTCCAGCAGGTCTTGGTAAATAACCAGTTTTCTTGTATGCGGGTGAAGCCTCATTTAGTTCAAACAAATGTGCTCTACTACTCCAATTCATTACCATTGCTGATTTACCCTGACTATAATATTCAACACATTCATCATTGGAATGAGCAGATAGCTCGTTTGGTGAGTATGCTGTCAATTTTTTCAACATTTTTGCTGCCTCAAAAGATGCATCAGATAAAAAATTTGCCTTTAAAAGTGTTTTTTCTACGTCCAAATCATAAATATTTTTTCCAATGTACCTAAGGTTTACATATGGTTTTCCATAATTTGCCATAGCTAATATAAAACTAGTGGCAAGTGGTTGTCCTTTTTTAGCTGGCCAAGAAATAGGACTTTCTATCTGTTTATCAGCTTTTAATACATCACAGGCACGGAGCAAATCCTGAAATGTTTTTGGTGGACTCAAAGCATATTTTTGAAAAATATCTGTTCTATAAAATAATAGATCAGGAATTGCCTCGATTGGTATCCCATAAAGTTTTTTATTAAAAGAACTTGATCTTACTCCTGAATAGTGAAAGTCATTTAAATTTATCCCAACATCTTTCACAAAATTATTTAAAGGAAGAAGGCAATTTAATTTAGTTAACTGTCCAATCCATGGAATATTAAAAGCAACAATGTCAAATTTAGACTTTTTATTTGATGAGGAATTTTTAATTATTTCATTAAGTAGTTTATTCAAATCACCTTCTATAGTAAGTTCAATTTCACAATCAAGTATATATTCAAAAAAATCAATATTCTTATTTATTACTTTAAATGTGGGATTATCATTGGCAAGAAAGTTAATTTTTTTATATTTTTTATTTTGATTAATTATAACATTTGGAGCAGGTATAATATTTCCTGCGGATAATGATGTTCCAAAAAAATAATTGTCATTAAAATCGTTGTAACCTAAGTTCAAGGCCACCTCTTTTTTGATTGAAAGTAAATAATCTGTGAATTCTTTAATAAGATTACTACTTGGATGAATAGAGAAAGATTTACCTGACTTAGTTTTTGATCTTTGAATTAATTTTTTTTCTTGAATGAGTTTTTTTACTCTTCTCAAACCAGTTGCAAATGGCAAACCTGATGCCTGTATGATACTCGTAGTAGTGGTAATTTTATTGTCAAGATGGTTGATGATGACATAAGAAAAAATATTCCAATCAGCGTCAATTGTTTTAATTGAAATAGATCTGTTAAATAAAAGTCTCGTTTTATCTACGAATTTTAAAAGAGTGATTATCTCGTTTCTATTCATTTGAGGGGATTATATTATAAATTCATTAAAATATTCAATTTGAATATATTAGAGATTAAATCTCTTAATAAATCATAGATAATTTAAAGATAAGGATATTAGGAGGATCAATATGAACAAACTAATAAAAGTATTAGCTGTTCTAATGTGCTTTTCTTTCGGTTCAGCTAAAGCAGTTGAAATCGTTTCTTTTAATGCTGCATCATCTGAGGCTTATGTTGGTGCGTTCGTTAAAGGTATTAAAGCTACAGCAGAGCAATATGGCTATGATATTACTGTTTTTGAAAACAACTATAACCAAGCAGAGCAAAACCAACAAGTAGAACAATACTTGTCAAGTGGCGCACTACCTGATGTATTTATTTGGTGGCCACCTGATGCTGTTGCGGGTTTAGGTTCGTTAAGAAAGCTTGCTAAAACTGGAGTACCAGTTTTAAAAATCAATCAGTTACCTAATGAGCAAGATAAAGCATTCATCTTTGGATATGCCGGACCAGATGATAGTCTTCGCGCTTATAACGCAGGTGAGATGATGGTTAAAGCTATGAAGATGAAACAAGCTGCTGGTGGAGATGGATATAATGTAATTGCATTATCATATCCTCATTCTTACGGTGGATATGGCTTATCAATAAATGCTTTCAAACAAGCTATCGCTGGAACTGACTTAAATCTTATCGGTGACATCGGTGAGGGATTTGGACAGGCTAACGGTTATAAAGGAGCAGCTAAGCTAATAGCTAAAGTTAAAGATCAGGGAATTCATTTTGTATATGGTATGGACGACGCTATCTTAACTGGTGGTATTAAGGCTTTAGAAGAAGCTGGTTATAATGTTGACTGGTATGCAGGTACTGGCAAAAGTGGCAGTGTAGATAGTGATGCTGTCATTACAGTTGGTACTGTGTGTAACGGTGATAAGCAGATGATTACTGATGGAAAGCAATTTGGTACTACTCTACAATCACCTCTTCATGAAGGTCAATTAGCTATAGCTCTTGTTAAAGAGTACATGGAGAACGGTAAGCTAGCAAACTACATTAACTTTACGCCTAACCCTTCAGTGACTGGTGCCACTATGGACTTCACAGCACTTAGAGGCTTTGATGGTAAGTTATATGGCATCAACGAGCTTTGCTCAGGTGCTTGGGACTAAGCTTTAGTCTCTTCATAATAATTTTTACACACAGGGGAACCATCCCTGTGTGTAGTTAATAAATAAAAAAGGTGTACAATCTCTTTTAATATGTCCACAAATCCAATTCTCAAAATTTCAAAAGTTTCCAGGACTTTTGGTGCAATACAGGCTCTAAAAGAGGCAAATTTTGAGATAAATGAAGGTGAAATTATGGGACTAGTTGGAGAAAATGGAGCTGGAAAATCAACTCTTGTAAAAATTATAAGTGGATTTGACCCAGGTTTTAAAGGCAGCTATCAAATCAATGGTAAAGAAGTAAAATTTGAAACGCCTTCACAAGCAGAGGAGTCTGGCATAGCTATTGCTCAACAAGAATTAAGCTTGATTCCTAATATGTCAGTTGCAGAAAATATTTTTCTTACTGGGGCTAAAGTAAAAAAATTTGCCACTCTTAATACATTAGCAAAGATGGCACGCCCATATCTTGATGAAGTTGGATTAACTGAAGTAGACCCAACTACTAGAATAAATTTATTATCTGTTGGTGAACAACATTTGGTAGAAGTAGCTAGATTAATTTCGAGAGAAGCAAAAATTTTAATTTTAGATGAGCCTACAGCTGCGTTGGGTGAAGCAGAGAGTCGAAGAATTTTAGAAATGGTTGAGCGTCTTGCAGCAAATGGTAAATCAATAATATATGTAAGTCATAGACTGGACGAAATTTTTAAGATTACAAAAAGAATAACAATATTAAGAGATGGAGTAAGTCAAGGTATTCAAGAAACTAAAGATATTGATGTAAATAAACTAGTTGAAATTATGCTTGGAAGAGAATTGGCAAATATGTTCCCATCAAAAGCTGACCATATAAGTGATGATCCAAAATTAGAAGTAAAAGAACTTTGGCCTGATGGCGTTTTAGAGCCGGTTAGTTTTTCAGCCTTCAAGGGAGAGATACTTGGACTCTCTGGGCAACTTGGTAGTGGAGCAGGTGAAGTATTAGCCTCCATAGCAGGCGCACTTCAATCTAGATCAGGTTCACTCACTTTGAACGGTGAAACCTTTTTACCAAAATCACCAAGTCATGCTATAAAGAAAAAAATCGCATATTGCTCCTCCGATAGAAAAAAAGATGGTCTTTTTCTTGGACGTCCAATATTTGAGAATTTAACATCCCCAGCACTTGGTGCTATATCAAAATATGGTTTTAACTTTGGCAGTTCTGAGGATAATTATTCCAAAAATTTAGCAAAAGAGTTCTTAATTGATGTCAAAAGAATGCACGATGAGTCAGGTCTTTTAAGTGGCGGAAATCAACAAAAAGTAGCATTAGGAAAATGGCTTTCAATTAAGCCCGATGTATTGCTTGTGAATGAGCCGACAAGAGGTGTTGATGTTGGTGCTAAATCAGAGATATATCAAAGAATGAGAGAATTAGCAGCAAGGGGAATTACAATTATTTTTGCCTCAACTGATATCCAAGAAATCACATATCTTCCTGACAGGGTGATTACATTTTATAGAGGAATGATGATTGATGAACACCGATTAGAAAAAATTAAAACACCTCTTATTCTTAAAGAGATTACTGACCCATTTAACGAGACAAACCTATGAGTGCTATCATCGAAAATAATCAATTACCTTTTTCTGCAAAATTTCTACAATTCTATAAAGATCGCACACTTCTTGCTATTTTGTTGTCACTTTTTGCTGTGATGTTTATATATGGAATTTTTTTCACAGAAAATTATTTAACAATAACCAATTTTAAAGCAATTATCAGAGATGCAGCACTATATGGCATTATGGCTATAGGACTTACATTTGTAACTTTGTCAGGAAATTTTTTTTTATTGTCATTAAAAGAAACAGCATCAATTTGTGGTGTTACGTTTGCCATGGGTATGGCTACTGGTTTTGGATCACCGGATCTTGCAGGAAACTTTTTAGTTTCACTATTAGCTGCTTTAGCAGTAGGTGTCGTAAGTGGAGTAATACAAGGATATTTTGTTGGAATGGGAGGAAACCCAATTGTAGTAACATTAGGTGGAGCAGGCATCCTATATGGTATTGGTGCATGGTGGAGTGATAACCTTGTAATAAACTTTACTAGACCTCATGATGCAGAATGGTTAGGAACTGGTTCTTTTTTGGGTCTTCCAAGTATCACATGGTCTTTTATTTTAATTGCCATTGCAGCTGAGATAGTTTTAAGACATACAAATTTTGGAAGGAAAGTTTATTTAGTTGGAGCAAACAAAGCTGCTGGAAAAGCCACTGGCCATGAAAATTTTTCCATGGCAATAATTGTTTTCACAATCTGTTCTGTTTGTTGTGCATTTGTTGCAGTAGCTTTTGTTGCTCAAATGGATAGTGCTCAATCTAATTATTTTTCTGCAGAATTTGGATCATCAGGTGATATGACAATACTCGTTATAGCAACTGTCATGGTTGGTGGAAATTCAATAATGGGTGGTTATGGATCTACTTTAAGAACTAGTTTGGGAGCAATTTTTATTGCTATGGTTGATAATATGATGGTTTTACAAGGATTTAATAGTGGACCTAGAATAGTTGGTGTGGGCTTAATGATCGTGTTTAGTATCATTGTTTTTGGTTTATTTGCTAAAGGAAGTAGGGCTCAGGAATAATGGAAAATTTTATAAAAAAGATTACTAAAGATGTAGATCTCTCTTTTGCAATCTTATTATCATTTTGTGTTTACGTATTCTTTGCAATTAATATTGAAGTTTTCTTTAGCCACAATATTAGTTTCGCTATTCTTGAAAGGTTTGCAGTCTTGGGTCTTGTAGGTTTAGCATTAACAATTTGTATAATTGCTGGAGAAATTGATTTATCAATTGGGTCCAACGCAGCCCTATGCGCTGTGATAGTTGTAAAATTAACAGACCCCTTAGGCGCCCCATTAGCGATGATTATAGGACTTTCAGTTTCAACTTTAATCGGTGCAACACAAGGTTTTGTTATAGCTTTCATAAGAATAAGAGCGATTGTGATTACAGTTGGTACGCTAATGTTGCTTAGAGGTGTGGCTTTACTAATTGCTGAAGAAAAAACGGTTATGTTAACAGATTTTAGAGTTCCTGATTTTATTACTACTAAAGTTTTAATGTATTTTTCTCCTGCTAGCCTAACGGTTATCTTCATATTCATTTGTGTAGGAATTTTTATGCGTTACACAAAATATGGAAGAGAAATATATGCGATCGGTGGTGCAAGAAAAGAAGCACTTACTGCAGGTATACCTTTAAGACGCCCAATGATTATAGCTTTTGCGCTATCAGGTTTTTGTGCCGGTTTTGCTGGAACTGTAATTGGTTTGAAATCAGGAACGGCTCAAGGCTTAGGACTGCAATACCTTCTTTTAGCAGGAACTGTAGCAGCTTTTGTTGGAGGTGTGAGTATACTAGGGGGAAAGGGTGGTGTTTTAGGAGCTGCTATCGGAGCTTTAACAGTTAATTTTTTAAATACTGGTCTCGTATTCTATGCACTTCAGGTTCATTTTGTTCAATTATTTACATCAGTGCTTTTGGTAATCGTTATAGTTTTCCAAACTATGTCTAGGGTATTTGACTCGCGGCAAGCTAGGAAAAGTCTGCTTGCCACAATTGATGAACGAAAAACATCTTTGCTGGAAAAAAAGAGATCGGCTTTAGGTAGATAATATTCATTTTGAATATATTTGAAGTCAGTAATTCAAATACATATTATATAATAAACTCGGAGGAAATTTATGGATAAAGAGAGACTAAAAGGGAAAAATGTCCTAATTACTGGAGCTGCACAAGGTATGGGCGCTGCAGTAGGTGAGCACTTTGCTGCCCAAGGAGCCAAAATTTGTCTAACAGATGTAAACCTTGACGGTTGTAAAGAGGTTGAAGAGAGAATTAGGTCAGCTGGAGGTGAGGCTATTTCATGTAAAGTAGACGTGAGAAATCGTGAAGATCACATAGCTGCTGTAAAAGCAACAGTTGAAAATTTTGGTAGTCTTAATGTTTCTATAAATAATGCTGGAGTAAACAAACCACTCTTCTTCATGGATATAACTGAGGAAAATTATGATTTTATTATGGATATAAATGTTCGAGGAGCTCTTTTAGGTATGCAAGAACAAGCTCGGCAAATGATTAAACAAGGTAAACAAAAAGAACCATATAAAATTATTCATGTAGCTTCTATTTTATCCAGGGAAACTTTTGATGATGTTGTGGTTTATGGAATGAGCAAACATGCCATAGCTGCTTTAATAAAAGGTGGTGCAAAAAGTTTAGTTGAGCATGGCATTACCGTTAATGGATATGGCCCTGGCGTAGTAAGAACAGAGTTATGGGAGCAACTAGATAAAGATTTAGTTGCAATTGGAAAATTCGATAAACCCGGAGAGTCGATGGACTCAATTGCAGAGAATATGATTTTGATGAAGAGGTATTCCTATCCTGAAGACGTCGTGGGCACAGCATCATTTTTAGCGTCTAGTGAGTCTGATTACATGACAGGACAAATACTTATGATTGATGGAGGAATGGTAATTCAATAAATGAGCGAACCTTCAATCATAAAACCTGAAGATATAAATCCAAATTACGATTGGCATAGAAGAGTACCATCACATGGAAGAACAAATGTAGATTATGAAGAGAGAATTAACTTTCCTAGACTTCACAAATATAGACTGGGAAGAGCTAGAGAGGCTCTAAAAAATTCAAAAGCCGGTTCACTCCTTTGTTTTGATAATAACAACATCAGATATCTCACAAGCACAGTTATTGGAGAGTGGTCAAGAGACAAAATATGTAGATATTCTCTATTAGCTCAAGACCATGATCCTGTGCTGTGGGATTTCGGTTCAGCTGCTAAACATCACCAATTATTTTCGCCTTGGCTTCCAAAAGAAAATTGGAAGGCAGGGATGGTAGGCTTAAGGGGTACAGTTCATCCTGATGCAGGATTAATGAAAAATGCTGCAAAAGAAATAAAATCAATGTTAAATGAGAAGGGAGTAGCAAATGAACCCGTAGGTGTGGATCTTGTTGAACCAGCAATGATGTTTGCTCTTCAAGCAGAGGGTTTAGAGATAATTGATGGACAGCAAATTCTTCTTGAAGCCAGGGAAATAAAATCAAGAGATGAGCTAATGTTATTAAACCAGGCTGCATCGATGGTTGATGCAACTTATCATCAAATTTATGAGACTATGAAGCCTGGCGTTAGTGAAGCCCAAATAGTTGCCAATGCAAATAAGCTTTTATACGAACTTGGTTCAGATGATGTTGAAGCAATAAATGCCATTTCAGGCGAAAGATGTAATCCGCATCCACATAATTTTACAGATAGAATTTTTAGACCTGGTGATCAAGCTTTCTTTGACATACTTCAATCTTATATGGGCTACAGGACCTGTTATTATAGAACCTTCAATATTGGACGGGCATCAGACTCTCAAAATGATGCCTACAAGCAATGTCGAGAGTGGCTAGACAAAGCCATTGAACTTGTAAAACCTGGAGTATCTACAGATAAAATTGCATCAGTATGGCCGAAGGCTGAGGAATTTGGTTTTGCAAATGAAATGTCAGCATTCGCATTACAGTTTGGACATGGTTTAGGTTTGGCAATTCATGAAAGACCAATAATCAGTAGATTGGTTTCAATGGACTCACCTGACGAAATTAAAGAAGGAATGGTTTTTGCTCTTGAAACCTACTGTCCTGCAAAAGATGGTTATTCTGCCGCGCGAATTGAAGAAGAATTGATTGTTACTGATAAAGGATGCCAAGTGATTTCCTTGTTTCCCGCTGAAGATCTACCTATAGCTAATAAATATTAATGGTAGATAAATTAAATGACGATATAGGAGAAGAGAAAAGACTTCAATTATGGGAAATGATGCTGAAATTAAGGTTAGTCGAAAAAAAAGCATATGATCTTTTTCTTCAAAATCTTATCAAAGGTACTAGCCATTTAGCTCTAGGTCAGGAAGCTATTGCAGGTGCCTTTGGAGTCGCCTTGAAACAGGGCGATTATACATTTTGCACATACCGTGGGCACGCACATACACTCGCAAGAGGATCCTCAATCGAGGGAGTTTTAGGAGAATTAATGGGTAGACAGTGTGGCTTGATGAAAGGTAAAGGAGGATCCATGCATCTTACAGATGTAGATAATGGAGTTATGGGTTCATATGCTATTATAGGTGCTCATTTAACTATAGCCAATGGCACTGCTTTAGCATCAAAATATAATAAAACAAATGAGGTAAGCGTTTGCTTTTTTGGAGACGGTACTACGAATATCGGAGCATTCCATGAGGCATTGAACATGGCAAAAATTTGGAATTTACCCATAGTTTTTGTTTGTGAAAATAATTTATATATGGAATATACACCAATTCATGAAGTTACTGCTGTTGAGCACCCAGCTGCTGATAGAGCAGGTGCATACGATTTAGATAAAATTATTGTGGACGGAAATGATGCTGATGAAATGCTCAGAACAGCAGAAAAAGCTATTTCAAAAGCGAGAGAGGGTAAAGGTCCAAGTTTAATTGAGGCCAAGACTTATCGACATAGTGGGCATTCAAGAGCTGACCCAGGTAAGTACAGACCTGATGAGGAAGTAAAAGATTGGATGGAAAACAAAGACCCAATAAAAAATTACAGAGCAAAGTTGTTAGATTTTAATATCAATGAAAAAATAATTTCTGAAATTGAGGAGAAAATTAAGGATCAAGTTGAAAAAGCAACTGAAATTTCCATGACTTCTCCAATTCCAGAAATTAAAGAAATATATACTGATGTATGGGCTAATGGAGGTTCTGAGTGGCACAATTAACATACAGAGCAAGTGTTTCACTCGCTATAGCTCAATCCATGAGAAAAGATCAAAAAGTTTTTTTTATTGGCGAAGACGTAGGTGCTGCGGGTGGAGTATTTAAAGCGACCGTCGGTCTCTTAGAGGAGTTTGGTAAAGAGAGAGTCATGGATGCACCAATTTCAGAACAGGCGATTTTAGGTGCAGCTATGGGTGCAGCAATGACAGGCTTAAGACCAATAGCAGAAATAATGTTTTCAGATTTTTTAGCTGTCTGTTGGGATATTGTGGCAAATCAAATTGCTAAAACTAGATATATGTCAGATGGCCAAATCAACATTCCATTGGTCATTAGGACCGCAAACGGTGGAGGGTCAAAATTTGGTGCACAACATTCTCAAAGTTTAGAGAATTGGTCTATGATGATACCAGGTTTAAAAGTAGTCGCACCAAGCTGCCCTAGTGACGTGTTGGGTTTGATGGATAGTGCTGTAAAGGACCCTGATCCCGTTATATTTTATGAACATAAATCACTTTATGCATTTAAAGAAGAAATTGAACAAACTGATATATCCATTCCTATCGGGGAGGCTAATACGCTTCACGAGGGAAAAGATATTACTATTATTGGTTTAGCTTTAATGGCACAAAGAGCAAAAGAGGCTGCATTAATTTTGAAAGACAAACACGATATTAATGCAAAGGTAATCGATCTGAGATCTCTAGTGCCCCTAGATTTACAAACAATAAAAAAATCTGTAATCGAGACTGGTCATGTCTTGACAGTAGAAGAAAATCCAAGACTTTGTGGATGGGGAGCGGAAATATCATCTTTAATCTCAGAACATTGTTTTAAAAATTTAAAAGGCCCTGTCACTAGAGTAACTACACCACATGTACCTTTACCAAGTGCTGACATACTCGAAGATAATACAATTCCCTCAGTGGAACTAATTGTAAATGAGGTTATAAAAAAACTAAAAGGAGAATAATTATGGAAATAATAATGCCATCCCTTGGAGAAACTGTTGACGAGGGAAAAGTAGTAAAGTGGCTTAAAAAAGTCGGAGATGAAATAAAAGAAGGAGATATACTCTGCGAAGTTGAGACTGATAAGACAGCTGCTGAGATACCTTCAACAGTTAATGGAAAATTAACAGAGATAATTGCACAAGAAGGAGACATGATCCCTGTAGGTGGTAAAATTGCCACTGTAGAATAAGAATTAAAACTGTTATAAATATTTATGGAAATTAAAGACTCAAAATTTTATAGAGATAAGTGCTACATTAACGGTGAATGGGTTAATGCCGTCTCAGGTGAGACAATATCTGTTAACAATCCAGCTAACTTGAAAGAGATCGGCACTGTACCTAAGTGCGGAACATCTGAAACTAGAAATGCTATAGAAGCAGCAAATAATGCCTGGCCTGAATGGAGGGCAAAATCTGCACGTCAAAGATCAGAAATACTCAGAAAATGGTTTGATTTAATGATTGAAAATAAAGAGGAATTAGCTCAAATCATGACAGTTGAACAAGGAAAACCAATAAATGAGTCACGCGGAGAAATAGGCTATGGAGCCTCTTTTGTAGAATGGTTCTCAGAAGAAGCAAAGAGGGTTTATGGAGATACAATTCCAGATCCCATGACCGATCGAAGAATTGTTGTTTTGAAGCAACCAGTTGGTGTAGTGGCATCTATTACACCATGGAATTTTCCTAATGCTATGATTACAAGAAAATGTGCACCAGCTTTAGCTGTTGGGTGCCCAGTTGTAATTAAACCAGCAAGTCAAACTCCTTATTCTGCACTCGCACTAGCTGTTTTGGCTGAGGAGGCAGGTTTCCCAAAAGGAACTTTAAATGTAATTACAGGAAAGGCCTCTGAAATCGGAGAGGAATTAGCCACAAATCCAATTGTCAGAAAATTATCTTTTACAGGTTCAACAGAAATTGGAAAAATACTTTTACAGAAATGTTCTGGAACTGTAAAAAAAGTCTCAATGGAACTTGGTGGTCACGCACCCTTCATTGTATTTAATGATGCAAATATTGATGATGCAGTTGCGGGTGCAATCCAAAGCAAATTTAGAAATACAGGACAAACTTGTGTTTGTGCAAATAGAATTTATGTCCAAGAAAAAGTTCATGATGAGTTCTGTTCAAAATTTGTTGATGCTGTCTCTAAAATAAAAGTAGGAGATGGTTTAAATGAGGAAAATGCCTCTGGACCCATGATTGATGAGCACTCTTTAAGTAAAGTAGAGGAGCATGTCCAAGATGCATTACAATATGGCGCAAAAGTTGCAATTGGTGGATCTAAACATTCTTTGGGAATGAACTTTTATCAGCCTACAATCCTCACTGAAGTCCCACCAGAAGCAAAAATTACAACTGAAGAAACATTTGGGCCAGTGGCTCCAATATACAAATTTAAAGATGAAAAAGAAGTAATTAAACTCGCAAATAACTCACCATATGGACTTGCATCCTATTTTTATTCCAGAGATATCGGAAGAATATGGAGAGTTGCTGAGGCACTTGAATACGGAATGGTTGGAGTCAATACTGGATTAACTTCAAAAGCAGAGGCACCATTTGGAGGAATAAAAGAGTCTGGTCTTGGCAGAGAAGGCTCAAAGTATGGAATTGATGATTTTATTGAAATAAAATACATCAATATGTGCGGCCTAGACAAATAATTCATATTTATGAACAAAGTCTTTAATGTTGGCTTAATAGGATGTGGTCATATTTCTGAAACATATTTTAGAGGACATGATTATTTTAATAATTTTCGCATAATTAAATGTGCTGATATTAATCATGAAAATTCTAAAAAATGTGCCGAAACTTATAATATAAACTCTTGTTCTGTTGATGAAATATTAAATGATAGTGAAGTCGATATTATTTTAAATTTAACTATTCCAAAGGCTCATTACGAGGTAGCAAAAAATTCGCTGGAGAGTGGTAAACATGTTTATAGTGAGAAACCAATGGCTGTAAATTTTTTAGATGGTGAAAATCTCTTAAAATTATCTAAAAGTAAAAACTTATACATTGGCAATGCTCCTGATACTTTTTTGGGTGGTGGAATTCAAAAATCTATTGAATTAATAAACGATAATAAAATTGGAAATGTTCGACTTGGAAATGCGATTTTTGCTTATCCAGGAGTTCAATCTTATCATCCCAATCCTGAACCATGGTTTGCAAATAATGAAGGTGGCCCAGTTATAGATATGGGACCATACTATTTAACAGCTTTAGTAAATTTACTTGGCCCTGCTAAAAGCGTTCATGGTATTTCTACCAAAGTTTTCGATAAAAGAGTTATAGGCATAGGTCCAAAAAAAGATCAGGAGTTTGATGTGGAATGTCAAACTAGCTATTTAGTTAATTTAGAATTTCATAATGGGGCTTTAATTCAAATAACTTTATCGTTTGATGTTGTAGCTCACCAACGTAATCACATAGAGCTTTACGGCGATAAAGGTTCTATGATTGTGCCTGATCCAAATATGTTTGGAGGCTCAGTATACACAAGTACTGATGATAGTGGTGTTTGGCAAGAACACAAAACTGATGATATGCCCCTTGGTAAAATTAATATTACATCTCATAGCGGTAGGGCTAATGAGTCGCCAACTAATGCGAACTACCGTGGTGTCGGATTAGCTGAAATGGCATACTGTATTGATAATGAACTTGAACACAGATGTAGCGGAGAATTATCGTTACACGTTTTGGATATTATTCAATCAACAATGAAGGCAGCAGACACCAAAACACCCCAAGAGATAAAGACTACTTTTAAGAAGACAGATTATTTTTCACAAGAGGAAATACAAAAAATTCTTAAGTAATTACAATAATTCCTCTAGACTTAATTTTCATTAAATGAAATTTGATAATACAAAAAAAATTCTTGTAATAGGGAGAGCAGGATTAGATATTTATCCAGAGCCACCCGGTACAAAAATCTCCGATGTAAATAACTTTTCTTCTCATTTAGGGGGCTCGGCGGCAAATACTTGTGTTGCTCTATCGAACTTGGGTGTCAGCACTGATTTACTTACTTGTATATCTGACGATGCAATCGGAGAATACATAATTAACAAACTTAATGAATTCAAAGTTGGTGTAGAACACTGCAGAAAAGTTAATAAATCATTTCAAACACAAATAGCTGTTGTTGAAACTATTTTAAAAAATAACCAATCTATTCTTTACAGAAGTAATCCTTGTGATCTACAACTTAATAAGGAGGATATTAATAAAATTAATTTTAATAATTACTCTGCAGTATTCATCTCTGGAACTGCGCTTTCAGGAGAACCTTCAAGGAATGCTGTTTTGGTTGCCTCAAAACTAACTTCAGATCTCAAGATACCATTAATAATCGATCTTGATTATCGGCCTTACAACTGGGAGTCTGATACAATCAAATCAGATGTTTATAAGGAAATTATGAATGAAATGGATATTATCATTGGAAACGATTTGGAATTTAATGTGGCTGATAATTCCACAAATGGACTTGAATTAGCAAAAGTGTATATTAAAAAAAAACCATCAGTGATTGTCTATAAAATGGGCGAAGAGGGATCTAAAGTATTTACTAAAGAAAATGAGAGCCAATACGGGACATTCAATGTCGAAGCTATTAAACCCACGGGTGCAGGCGACGCATTCAATGGAGGTTTTATAAGCTCCCTATACAATGGCCTTAGTTTAGAGGATGCAGTAATTCGGGGTTCCGCAAATGCTGCAATAGTTGTAACAAGAGTAGGTTGTTCCTCAGCTATGCCCAACAATCAGGAATTAGAAAAATTTATTAACCAAAATCAAAAGGAGTTATAGATGCACATCCCTTATTCAGATAATAAAAATCAAGCTTTATTTGGAGAAACAAATGAAACAGTACCCTTAGTTTATTTTAATATTATCAATTTAAAAAAAGGTGAGTCCTATGAATACCAACTATCAAAACATGAAAGTAGCGTAGTTCCAGCAACAGGTATCGTCGAGATTACTGTGGAGGATAATAAGTTAGGACAGATTGGAAAAAGAACAACTGACGTATGGGATGGTGAACCTGAGGGTAGTTATATTCCTACAAATTCAAAATGTAAAATTACTTGTTTATCTGACTCCTCTGAGTGTTTCATAGCTGGTGGAATTTATGAAAAAAAATTAGAGCCATTTCTCGTTTTAAAAGAAGAACTAGATGTTGTTCAATATGGCTCAGACGATACAAAAACTCACAGAAAAATTAAACATATCTTGGGTGCGAAACATCATGATCAAGTTGGTCGATTATTAGTAAATGAATTATATACTGTTGGCGCTGGAGGGTGGTCAGGCTTCCCTCCTCACAAACACGACACAGATGATCTCCCTCAAGAAACACGGCATGATGAAGTTTATAATTATCGATTTAAACCAGGACATGGTTTTGGTGTTCAAATTATGCAATCAGAAGACGAAAAAGAGGGTCACGGTTATCAACTTTTTAATGGCTCTACTATTGCAATAAATAAAGGATATCATCCATGTGTGGTTGCCCCAGGATATGAGATGTATTATTTTACAATCCTAGTAGGTCTTTCTCAAAGATCACTTATTCAATCTTTCCAAAAAACCCATGCTTACCAATTAGAAACAATCCCAGGTATTAAGGATATGATAGCAAAATATAAATGACGATAGCTAGCCTCTCAGAAGTTTTACAAGAAGCAAAAAAAAATAATTATGCCATTGCAGGATTAGTGGTACTAGGTTGGGAGGATGCAAGATGTTATGCAGAAACAGCCGAAGAGCTCAAGGTGCCTGTGATTCTTCAAGCAGGACCAGGTTGTAGAGCGAATACACCTCTGCCAGTTTTAGGTAAAATGTTTAGATACTTGGCTGAGCAATCATCTAGTCCAATAGTTTGTCATTTAGATCATGGTTATACTAAAGAAGAGTGTTTAGAGGCAATTGACAACGGATTTACATCTGTAATGTTTGATGGATCCAAGCTTTCACTTAATGAAAACGTTGATAAAACAATTGAAATCGTTGAATTAGCTCATAAACAAAATATTTCCGTTGAGGGAGAAATTGGATTTGTTGGTTACAATGATGGTGCTAAGTCACAAAGCACAGATCCAGAAGAAGCGAAGACATTTGCTGAATTAACCAAATGTGATGCTATGGCGATAAGTGCAGGAAACGTACACTTACAGACAAACAAATCCTCTTCTATTGATATGCAAGTCATAAAGAAGATAGAAACCTTAACCGAAGTACCATTGGTGCTTCACGGAAGTAGCGGTATCGACGATACACTTAAAAGAACGATAGCAAATACAACGAATGTTTGTAAGTTTAATATCGGCACTGAACTCAGAAAAACTTTCGGCGATACTTTAAGAGAGGAAATTGCAAAAGATCCAAATACTTATGACCGTATTAAATTAATCAATTCAACTATTCCAAGATTAAAAGAAGTAACAAAAAAAGTTTTAGAGAATATTTCAAAAATTTAATCATTCATGATTAAATCGCACACAATTGAAAATAAGTTTTTAAGAGTTAAGACTCTCAATATTGGTGCAACATTATTTGAAGTTTTTTATAAAAAGAAAAAAATCAATTTAATTCTAAATTTAGGAAATATCTCATCATATAAAAATAATAAAAATTACTTAGGCGCAACATGTGGCAGGTATGCAAATAGAATAAAAAAAGCTCAATTTCAGATCAAAGGAGTAAAATACAAATTAACTAGAAATGAGGGAAAAAATATACTACATGGTGGTAAAAAAGGGTTTGACTCAAAAATTTGGCAAGTTAAGAGCTTCTCCAAATCTCATATTAGCTATTATTGTATATCACCAGATAAAGATCAGGGTTTCCCAGGAGAATTATATTCCAGTTGTGATTACTCAATTGCAAATTCGACTCTCAAAATCAATATAAGTGCACAAACATCAAAAACTACTCACGTTAATTTGGTAAATCACGCCTATTGGAATTTAGATAAAATTAAAAAAGATATTTTTGATCACCACGTCCAAATCAATTCAAATCAGTACTTAGAAAATGACTCTGAAAATATACCTACTGGTAGGGTAATGAATGTAAAAGGAACACGTTTTGATTTTAAAAAATCAACTAGGATACGCGATAAATTTACTAATAAATTCAAGGGATTTGATGAAAATTTCATCATAAAAAAAAATTCTAAGTTTGCAGCTAAAATACAATCACCAAAAAGCAATATATCCCTAAAAATTTTTTCAAATCAACCTGGTGTTCAATTTTATACTGGTCAGCATTTAAAATATTCCAGTAATCGTATTAAAATAAAAAAATATCAAGGTATGTGTTTTGAAACTCAGGGTTTTCCAAACGCACCCAATAATCGAAAATTTCCTTCAACGCAATTAAACCCATCACAAATCTATAAACACCAAATTAAGTTTGAAATTGGAGAAATAGAATAATTATTCGGTTTTTTCTCTTAATTTTATATTCAATGTATCAAAAAATATTTGAGGAACGCTAAAAGCAAAATTATTTAAAAAAGCAACCGAACTAACTTGTATTTGATTTCCATCTAGCAATGGATCTATAAACTTTGATATTTGAACTTTTTCATCGACATAATTCCAATCAAAAGTAGCATGAACACCTTTACCCTCAATATCGTAAAGATTTACAAAAATTATAGTTCCATTATTGAGTGTAAACCTAGCTTTTAAATCTGAAGAGTTAGGTAATTCTGTCTTAAGTATAAAGCCATTATGTTGAAGATCAGTTAATATATTTTGAGCATCAATAATTTTATCATTATCAATTTCATTAAATTGAGAGGTCAAATTTGTATGTTTTAGCTCTCCTTCTTTGACACTTAAGTTAATCATATTTTGATTATAAATTTGAATTGATTGAATTTGAGATTTACCAATATTTATTAAATCGGTGGGCACCCAGTAGAAATCAGATACATCGGCGGTTAAGTTTGTTGAAACCAAATAAGATTGATTAGACTCAGGGGCCTTTATGTAAGATCCTGGGATATTATAATTATAAATACCAATATCTAGTGAATACAATACTACATCGTCTTCAGATTTTAATATTAATTGCATTTTATTTTCATCATCTAGACCCAATTTGTATAAAAGATCTTCACGATTAGTTTTAGCATCTAAAATATTTGCTTCACGAAGTTGAATAAAAAACCTACTTAAAAGCTCAGTATTTGCCGGAAAATTATTTGAGCTTGAAATAAGCCATTGATTTTCAATGATTTCAATAACAGATTTTCCATTTTGATTAGAAAATTCAATGTATGCTATTTCTGGTAAAACATCATCAAAACTAGGAAATAATACTTCAGATGATGACTTATTAGAGATATTTTTGCCATCAAAATACATACCAAGGGCAATAATTAAAAAACCAAAAGATAGTAAAACCAATATTTTTAAATTTTTAATATACATTTATCTGCTTTTTCTTTTTCTGATACCGAGTTGTCTTGGAATAAAAAACATTAGTAGAATTAAAAGAACAGGGATTAAAAAAGTATTTAATATGTTTATTTGATTTGCTAATCGATCTATATCTTTACTTAAATTTCTTCTAACTTCTCTTAGTTGTTTACGAGTATTTTCTACTTGTAATTGAAAATTTGCTAATTCCATTAATTGTTTGTCAGATAAATTGACACTTTCTACATCTCTACCGCCTGATAAATTTTGAATTTGATTTAATGTATTATCAAGTTGAGCTTGTAATTGCTGTTCTTGTCCTAGATACATCTGTTCTGCTTCTGCTTGAAGTTTTTGAACTACAACAAACGGTCTAAATGGAGCTTCTTTGTTTCTTAGATCAATAAATTCATCATAACCTGTCATTGAGTCAAACACATTTGTAACTAAACTTCCATTATCAGATGTCGCCTCTATTACATTGGTATCTAAAAACTTTTGAATTCTTGCCCAAAAGGCATTTCTTATAAAATCAGCGTCACTGAAAACTACCACATTTATATTTTTTGAGGATATTTCTAAATGATTATCATTTTTAAATTCAAAATCATTAAAATTACTTTTTGCAATACCACTTAATTTTACACCAAAGTCATAGCTAATACCTGTTGGCTGAAAATTATTAATGAGCTTAATTGGATCATGTACCTCTTTCATAGGTAGATCCATTGTTACCTCACTGGAGGACATAATAGGAGTGTAAGAAATTTCACTTTCATCATTTAATGGGGAAAGACCACCTGGAGACACAAGTCTAATTAAAGATAAACCGTCTCCAATTTCTTCAGCTTGATTGATGAACTGTCCTCTGACTTCAGGCCAATTCAATTTCAACATAGTTTGCAAAGATGTATTTTCAGTTATGTTTTGTTGTGTTTGCAGTCTTGTTGCTTGAGCACCATCTAAAATAACATTGCTATTATAGTTAATATTGAGGGTTTTTAAGACATTTTCTAAATTTGATGATTTATTTGAATGGTCATTTTTCTCAAAAAATGGATCAACAAAAATAACTGATTTTCCCCCATTCAAGATAAATTGTTCAACTGCATATTCAGTTTTGTCACTAATATCAGAGGGGTGATAAACTATTAATAAGTCTATACCCTCAAAACTCTCTATGTCTGTATCTAAAAACTCAAAATCATAAAAATAACTAAGCTCCTCAAGTATTGTGTATTCTCCTTGTCCAAGTTGATTATTTGGCATCATTGGTGGTGTAGTGTCCACCCATGATAAAAAACCAATCATTGGTTTTTTTGATCTATTAAGTTTGTATACAATGTCAGTTAATTGTTTTTCTAATGTGCCAGCTTTTGAGGGATCAAAAAAGGGAACAGTTTCTATGTCATCTGTTGTATTTGAAGCAATTAATCCAAAATATACTTTGGACCCTTCTTGATCTATAGGAAAACCCTGCACACCATATCTATTTACATAATCTTCATCATCTGAATAAGGCTCTGGTTCAATAAAGTTTAATTCAATTTTACCTGAGGCTAGATCTGAATATCTGTTTAATAGACCTTGAACTTGATTAGCATAATTTTGAATAATTGGAATATTTTTAGACAAGTCTCTGCTATACACAAAAGTAATTTTTAATGGCTCTTCTATTTCGTCTATAACTCTCTTAGTGCCACTTGAAAGAGTAAAAGTTTTGGTAGAGGTAAAATCAACTCCTAAATTAAAATTGATTTTTTGGATTATAAAATTAAAGGACAAAAATAAAATAACAGTGCTTAATATAGATACTATAAGATAGTTTTTTTGTAAAAATTTATTCATTAGTCTCGATTTAAAAATTTTATAATTGTTAAATAATTCCAAAGAGCAATAAAGGATAAAAAGAAAAACAATCCTTTAATTGAGAAGAAACCCGTTTGGATACTTGAGAAGTGAGTCAAAAAGCTAAAACTAGAAATGAGTTCTACTATTTCAATAGGTAAAATCCCAGTTATAAAATTAATCATAAGAGGAAACCCACTTATGGTAAAAAGAAATGAGACTAAAATAGATAAAATAAAAGCAATTATTTGATTGTTAGTTAACGAAGAAAAGAAAATTCCAAGAGAGACATAAGCACCTGCCATGATAATAACACCAAGATATTGGCCAATAATTACAAGGTTATCAGGGTTTCCAAGATAATTTACTGTAATCCAAATAGGAAACGTCAAAACAACTGAGAATACAACAAAAGCCCAAGTTGCAAAAAATTTACTCAACACTATCTTCCACAAAGGAATTGGCAAAGTCATTAATAATTCAATAGTACCAAGTCTTTTTTCCTCGGACCAACTTTTCATAGTAACTGCAGAGACAAAGAAAATAAAAACCCATGGGATAAAACTAAAAAAAACTGTTAAGTCTGCAACTCCTGAGGAGAAAAACGAGCCAAAATAAAATGTCAAGGACATAGAGGTCAAAATAAATATTGCAGTAAAAATATAGGCGACAGGAGTAATAAAATATAATTTAAGTTCTCTTTTAATTAGCGCCAACATTAGCTTACTAACTTTCTAAATTTTTCATCTAGGGATTTACCAATTTTTTTCTTAAGCTGTGCTGGAGTTCCCTCAAAGACTTTTTGTCCATCATTAATAATAAGACACTTATTACAAACCTCTGGGACTTCATCAAGAATGTGTGTAGAAATTATAATTGCTTTCGTTTTAGATAATTTTTTAATTAATTTTCTTACTTCAAACTTTTGAAGGGGATCCAATCCATCAGTTGGCTCATCTAAGATCAGTAATTTGGGATTATGAATAAGAGCCTGTGCTATTCCAACACGTCTTTTAAAACCTTTTGATAAAGTTTCAATAGGAACATCTTTTACTTCATTTAATTGCAGATCATTAATTACTTTTTTTATTGCTACTTTTGAGTTTTTTATATTTCTTACCTGGCAAACGTAGTCTAGGTAAAGATATGGTGAAAAGTCCAAATAAAGTGGAACACCTTCAGGTAAGTAGCCAATCATTGACTTTGTGTGAATGGGATCTATTTCAATGTCCTTATTGTTTATGATAACGTTTCCACTGTCAGATTTAAGATAACCTGTTATTACCCTCATGGAAGTTGTTTTGCCAGCACCATTAGGTCCAAGGAACCCCATCACATCACCAACTTTGACCTCAAAAGAGAGTTTATTAATGGCAGTAAAATCGCCAAAATTTTTAGAAATATCTATTACACTTAACATTTTTCATATTATTTAATTTAAAATCTTAATAATTCAAGATGATAAATTTACCATCTCTTATCAGATGAAGTTTTTACCATGCAGACCTATAAATATCAAAAGCATCTTTTTCAGATATTTCTCTTGGGTTATTGATTAGTAATCGGGTTTGTTTCATAGCATCTCTAGCCATTGTTTCGCATGCAGTTTCAGGGATGTCGAGATCTCTTAATCTTTGTTCTAAACCTAATTCACTTGATAGATCTGACAACTTTTCAATGAATTTTGAAGAAATATCTTGAGTGCTGGTGCTTGTATCAATATCTGGAAAAACAATCGGGGCTATTTCACTGTATAGTTTTGATGCATTTTGATCAGATATATTAAATCTTAAAACATATGGCAGGACAAGTGCGTTGGAAAGACCGTGAGGGACATGATAAGTGCCTCCAATCGGATATGCTAAAGCATGAACGCCAGCAACTGGAGAGTTTCCAAAGGAGACACCTGCTAACATAGAGCCAACAAGCATATTTGATCTTGCTTCAATATCCTTTCCGTTAATGACAGCTTGTCTTATAGAACTACCTAAAAGCTTCAATGCTTCCTTTGCAAGTGTTTGGGAGATCAAATTATTGTTCACACTTTTTGAAGCATAAGACTCTATCGCGTGGACCATTGCATCAATACCGGTAGCAGCAGTAATGTGAGGGGGAAGACCGAGCGTTAATGATGGATCAAGAATTGCAAGGTCTGGAAGTATAATAGGAGAGGAGACTCCTTTTTTTTCTAAATCTTCTTGTGTGATAATAGAAATTGGAGTTACTTCAGAACCAGTACCAGAAGTTGTTGGGTAAAGTGCAAGAGGGAGCCTAGGCCCTTTAGCATTAGCCACTCCCCAAGCTTCATGAATATTTTCGTTTGAGCCAATCAAAAGTGCAGTTAATTTCGATACGTCCATTGATGATCCACCACCAAATCCAATTACACCTGTTGCATCAAAATCTCTTCCCTGTTGTACACAACTCATAAGTGTTTTTATAGATGGGTCAGCTTCAACATTATCAAAAATTAAAATTTCAGAGTATTTTTGAAGCTCAGTAATTGTTCTTTCGTGTAACCCAATTTTTACTAAACCCGGATCAGTTACAAATAGTATTTTGTTACCAAGTTTTTTAGAAACCTCTTCTGCTGTGCCTATTGAATAGTCACTTCCAAATCTTATTCCAGGAGTAGTGTTGAATTGAAACGCTTTCACGATAGCAATATAGATGATATGAGGTTTATTTCCTATATAATTTTACCAAACCTATTCTAAGTACCTATCAACCCACAACTTTTTTTTAATAAAGCTTTCTTAAGAGTTTTTTATTTTTATACTTGAATTGTGTCTAAGGTTATTACCATCGCTCAACAAAAAGGAGGCTCTGGAAAAACCACTATAGCTGCAAATTTAGCTGCTGTTTATTCTTTAAAAAATAATTTATCCACGACATTACTCGACACAGACCCTCAAGGCAGTTTAGGTAAGTGGTTTATTACCAGAAATGAAAAACTTAAAAATAAAAACATGATTCAGTTTAAAACAGCAAGCCTCTGGGGCGCACAGTATGAGGCAAAAACGCTTAAAGAAAAATCTGATTTAGTAATAATTGATACTCCTCCCAAAATTGACGCTGATGGAAGACCAGCAATTGAAATAGCTGACCTTGTCATTATACCGATATCTCCCTCTCAAGTGGATTTTTGGGCCACGGAGTCCATAATTGAATTAGCGAAAAGAGAAAAAAGAGAGATATTAATACTCATTAATAGAGCAAATGCAAAATCTAAACTTATTCAAGAAGCACATAAATTTGTTAATAAAATGAATGTTAAAAAAGCAAAGACGATTTTGGGTAATAGACAAATATTTGTATCAACTATGGGATTAGGGTTAACAGTAGTAGAAAAACAAAGAACTGGAAAAGGGTGTTTAGAAATGTTGGCTCTAGCAAAAGAGATACAGTCATTCTTGAAATTTTAAATTTTAATAAATTATATGAATGAAGAAATAGATAATGAACAACTCCATGACATATGCTCAAGATTATTGAAAGGTTTTATTAATTGGATTGAAATAAATGATAGCAAAGAAAAAGCATCAATTCTCGATAATGCATTCCAATTTAAAACATCTATCCTAGAACAAGATAAATCAACACTTCAAAAAAAATACTTTATATCACCACAGAATTTATCAAAAAAAGAAGCTGATGTTCTCTTACTACAGTGGAAAGATACTTTTTCCACATTAGTTAATTCAAATGTCGATAGACTATCAAAGGACTCTTTTAAGATATGGTTTTTAAGCTTAGCATCATATTCGATCCCAGAATTAGAAAAGGATGCAAACGAACTATGGTCAAAACTTTTAGAGGGTGTTGAATATTGTCATAAATTTTCTATCAAAGATGTTCCATATCCGCTCAACACTATTTTAAAGAACTAAATCAATGTTAAAATTCCTTATGTTTAAGACATTATTCACGGTAAGCATGTTTTTTTGTTTGAATGCACAATCAATTGAGCTTTTTGGTTATAAATTGTATGAGGACATTCTCAGGTATGAAAATGATGGTAGAATAAAATTAAAGAAAGGTAATATTGAGAGCATTTCTATTAAAGAGGACAACGTCTTGATAGCAAACAAATATCTTAATGAATACACATTAAAATCAACAAAAACAGGAAATATTTACGAAATTCACGGCTCAAATAATCAATTGCAACTCAGTCCTGTTGAGTGCCTTGACATTCAAGATAGCTTTATTAATTCATTTCAAAAGAAAAACACCGAATTATTTCAAACTGAAGTTAAACAATTTCCAAATAAACTTAAAAGTAAAACAACTTGGGAAATTTATCTTAGCAATAAATCTAATAGTAGTGAGTTAATTTTCTCAGTTACTTGTGATTATAGCTTTAATAATAGGAGAATGGATATAATTTTAACTGATAGTGCTTATTTGAGTAATGAAAATTCGAACTATGAAAATTTACTTGATGAAAATAAAGAAAATATTTCAAAAGAAGAAATTGATACTAGTGGAATTTAGTAACTAGAGATAACATATTAATAATTATATAAGACTTTATTTCTGATTTCAGTTGATCATAGGTTTCAGGTAATTTATCACTAAGCTGGAAAGCAAAGTCTATAATTTCATAAGCTTCATCTTTACTCATATAAATCTCATTACATAAGTCATGGGCAAGTTTTTCTCTTATTAATATTAAAGAAGCTAATGATCTCTTTTGTTTTTTTTTCAAACTATTTTTTTGTTGGTTTCTTAAGTTTCATTCCGGTTCCTCCAAGTTGCATGCCACCAGAACCTTTACACAAACTTTTCTTTTCTTTGTCACACTTTTCTATCTTCTTCTCTTTTTTCTCTTCTTTTTTGACAACCTCTTTTTCTTCTTTCTTTTCTTCTGATTTTACTTCCTGATTTACAATTTTTGTATCTGAGGAAGGCTCAACATTTTGAACTGTGTTGACAGATCCAACCTGAATATTAGAGAGCATTTCTAATATTTGATCTTGTTTTGATAGTTTATCTTTCTGTTTTGCCTTCCAAGATTTTGGTAGTTTTAAATCGATACAACTCTCAGAACCACAAAAAAGGACATCCCCAGTTTCATTATCAAATAAAAAACCTCCGCAATTTTCAACACCTTTTTGAGTACAATTTGGGATATGCATCTCATACTCTGCATTCAAATTCATCGAAAATAATGGCAAACTTAGAAGAAGTACAAAAATATATCTCATCAATTTATAATGTATCATTT
>CACMGP010000001.1 GCA_902613185.1 uncultured Alphaproteobacteria bacterium | reverse complement strand
TATAAAACGAATATCTAATAATATTCATTTTCTTAAAAAAAACTTAAGAAAGTATTTAATTAAGTCAACATTTTATTTATGGTAACTTCTTTTCATTGAATGAATCAAATTGAAATAATTTTAGGCCCAACTAACACTGGAAAAACATTTTTTGCTTTTGAACAAATGTTTTCCTTTAAAAACGGTGTTTTTGGTTTCCCTTTAAGGCTTTTAGCTAGAGAAAATTATGACAAAGCATGCAAACTTTATCCAATAAATCAAATTGCATTAATAACTGGAGAAGAAAAAATAATCCCCTCAAATGCGAAATATTTTTTTTGTACAGTCGAATCAATGCCAGACGATTTTTTTGAATTTGTTTGCGTAGATGAAATTCAATTAGCCTCTGATTATGAAAGAGGACATATTTTTACTCAAAGACTTTTATATTCTCGTGGAGAACAAAAAACTATTTTCCTTGGTTCTCTTACAATGGAAGAGATTATTAGAGAATTAATTCCCGAAGCAAAAATAATTTTTAAAAATAGGTTTTCAGAATTAAATTTTATAGGTCATAAAAAGATTCAAAATGTAAAACCCAGATCAGCAATTATTGCTTTTAACTTAATAGGACTTTACGAAATAGCTGAACAAATAAGAAGCTTAAAAGGAGGTGTGGCACTTGTTGCTGGTGCACTAAGTCCCAAAACAAGAAACTCCCAAGTTAAATTATATGAGGATGGAGAAGTCGATTATATTGTAGCCACTGATGCTATAGGAATGGGCTTGAATCTGGATATTAACCAAGTCTATTTCTCTAGTCTTGAAAAGTTTGATGGAAAATATGTTCGACCTTTGAATGATATGGAAATTGGTCAAATAGCAGGAAGAGCAGGTCGCTATACAAAATCTGGTTATTTCGGAAGCACTCTTGGAGCTAAATTTACAAATCTAAAGTCAATAGAAAATATTCAAGCAAATAAATTCGAACCTGTTAAAAAAATATTTTGGAGAAATCATCTTTTATCGTTTATGTCTGAATATGAATTAGTAAACTCTCTAAAAAAGAAACCTGATAACCACCGATTAATTCTTAAAAAAGATGCTGGGGATCAAAAATTTTTATCTAGGTTTCTAAAAGATAATAAAAAAAATTTTAAATTTAATAATCCTGAAATTTTAAAACAATTATGGGATGTTTGTCGAATACCAGATTATCAAAATATTTCAGATGAAAAACATGTCGAATTGCTAACAAAAATATTTAATGAACTCATAAAAAATCAATGGGTATTTAGTGATAAATTTTTAGAAAAAGAAATTTCTTACTTACAGAATTACAACGGTAGCATTGACGACCTAATATACAACTTAAATGAAACAAGAACCTGGCTATACATAACTAACCAGAAACAATGGATAAGTAACTCTATTTGGGTTGAAACTGTTAAAAATATTGAAAACAAACTGTCTGAGGAGATACATTTAAGCTTAATGCAAAAATTTGTCGACAAAAATAAAAGTGAAATGATACAAAATTTAAATATTAGTGAAAAAAATATATCTTTAACCGATAATAGATATGTTATGATAAAAGATGAAAAAATAGGAGTTATAAAAGGTTTTAAAATCTTTTTTGATGAAAAATATAAAGATATTTTAAATAACAACTACCACAAAATAATTAAAGAACAAATTTTCCCAAATATGTCTCTTAACGTTGATAATTTTATAGCAGCACCGAATGAAAGCTTGAAAATCGATTCAAAAGTAGATGAGAATGGAAATTTCCAAAATTTATATATTAAATGGGGGGATGCAAATGTAGCAATATTTAAAAAAGGCAGTGATATTATTCATCCTATTTTAGAACCAATCTTAGATGACTTGCTAGTATCACCTGATCACATTAAAAAAATTCAGGATAAAATTCAAAAATGGTTCGAAGATACTTATCTCTCAAAACTGGATTTATCGGACAAACTAAAAAAATTTAATTCAAAACCTGAGGAAAGAAGTTTTATTTTTAAGATCATAGAAAGCCAATACAATCTTTACCAAGTAAATATATTAGATGAATTTAAATTAATTGATGAAACACAAAGAAAAGAAATTCATTCACTAAATTTTAGATTAGGAAAGAATGTTATATTTAATTCTGAATTAATAAGACCAGAATACATGAAGTTAAAGTTTAATTTATGGAATTTGTATAATAATGAATGTTTAAATATTGATGAATATATACCAAAAGATGGCAATGCAACTCTTAATATTCAAAATAAGTTAAATGAAGAACTATTAACTTTCTTGGGATTTATTTCCAAAAATGACTTACTAATCAGACTTGATATTTTTAACGAATTTGAAAAACAATTATTCAAAAGAGAAAATAGGGGCCCATTCTCACTTCCTATGGATTTATCTAATCTTTTGGGGATTAAAAAAGATAAACTAATTAGTATTTTAAAAAATAGATCTTTTAATATTCAAGAGATAGCAGAAAATGATTTAATTATTTCTAAAAAAATTAATGCAAATAAAACATTAGAATTAAAACAAAATAAAAACAAAAAAGTATTGAAAAAACCATCAAAAAAAGTAAAAAAGCCCTCACCAAAAAAATTATTTAATAATCCTTTTGACCAATTAAAAAATATAAATGTTAAATAAATTCTTCCAATCCTTTAATGAAAAGAAGGATAAAAATGATGATCACTCTTTTGAGTCAGATTTATATAACTTGATTTACGAAATAATTATTGCAGATCACGAAATTTCGGAACAAGAAATTAATTTTGCCTCTGAACTAGTGGAGTTTTACTTTAAGATACCGATTCAAAGTAATAAAGATCAATTTACTAAATTAGCCAATCAACAACATTTCAATACTGACTTATCTCAGTTTTCATACAGACTAAAAACATCACTTACTTATGAACAGAGAATGGACGTAATTTTAATTTGTTGGCAAGTTTTGATGGTTGATGGCAAAGAGGATCAGCTTGAAGTTTCTACTGCAAGAAAAATATCAACTTTACTTGGCCTAGAAGATAAAGATTTTATATTGATTAGAAATAGAGTAAAAGACAGCCTATGACCTACTTAGTGAATGATAAGTGTATCAAGTGTAAATACATGGATTGTGTTGAGGTATGCCCCGTGGATTGCTTTTACGAAGGTGAAAATATGCTTGTTATTAACCCTGATGAATGTATTGACTGCGGAGTATGTGAACCGGAATGCCCAGTTGAAGCGATTATCCCAGATGACTTGGACGATGGTACAAAGTGGTTAGATTTAAATGAAAAATATTCACAAGTTTGGCCTAATATAACTACAAAAAAAGATGCACCTGCTGATGCAAAACAGTGGGAAGGGGTAGAAGATAAATTTAAAAATCATTTCAGTGAAAAAGGAGCTGATTAATGCCAGCTAAAAAAAAAACTACGACAAAAAAAGTAATAAAAAAAACTACAAAATATATAACAAAAAAAAATGTTGAAGTTAAAAAAAAGTCATCTGCCAAAAAAAAACAACCTGTAAAAAAAATAGCTAAGAAAAAAGTAGCAAAAAAGGTATTAAAAAAAGTAGTTAAAAAAATTGTTACCCCAAAAGCTCCTAAGATCAAAAAAGTAATAGTCCCTCAAGAGTTTAAAGCAGGAGAGAACATTGTTTACCCAACGCACGGCGTAGGGAGAATTCTCACTATAGAAAAGTTCCGATATGATTTAGTGGAAGAACAGCTGTATGTAATACAGTTTTTTCAAGATAAGTTAACAATCAGAGTCCCCTTTGCTAAAGCAAAATTGATTGGTTTAAGAAATATTACTAGCAAACCATCTATGACTAGAACACTTTCCGTTCTAAAGCAAAAGCCTAAAATTAAAAAGGCAATGTGGAGTAGAAGGGCTCAAGAGTATGACCAAAAAATAAACTCTGGTGACATAAAACTTCTTTCAGAGGTCGTTCGAGACCTATTTCGAAAAGATGATCAAACGGAGCAGTCTTATAGTGAGCGCCAGATGTTTCAGGTAGCTTTCGAAAGATATACTAGAGAATTTGCCATATCTACAAGTTTAAAGTTCGAAGAAGCATCAACAAAAATATTAGAAATTTTAAATAAAAGATAAACTAATTAGTTTCTTCTTCGTTTTTATCAGTTGGGATATCAATGCTGATATCCTCCGCTAGGTTATCGGTATCTTCAGTTTGAGTATCAGTATCTTCTGTTTCTTCAATTAGGTCTTTTAATTCATCGTTTTCTTTGGCTGTCTTAGTAGGTGTTGCAACACTTATTCCCGCTTTTCTTCCTCTTTTAGGTTTAGCAATATTTACAGCTTCAATGGATTTACCACATTCTGGACAATTAACTACATCCTGATAAAAATCATAATACTTTACGCTACCACAGGGGCATGTTCTCTTGTGGCCTAAATCGATTTGCTCTTCTTGCATTGTGGGCAGATTTATACATTATTATTGTAATTTATACAAATTTTTATTATGTTATCGCTCTAATATGGCAGTTCCAAAAAGAAAAACCACACCTTCAAAAAGGAATATGAGACGCTCTCACCATAGAGCAGGAACTCAACTATTCGCAGAAGACAAAAAATCAGGTGAGTTAAGAAGACCTCATCACATTGATCTAAGTACTGGCATGTACAGAGATAAACAAATAATTATTAAAAAAACCAAAAAAGACAAAGATGCCGAGGGTCAAGCACCCGTTAATACTGACGAAACAACTAAAACTATTGAAGCTCCTGCTCCTAAATAATTAATCTCTAATTACTTTATAAATTGAATTTTCTGAAAAGCTTTGCTGATAGAGCTTTTTTTTAAGTTCAGTAGTTTCTAACTTAGATAGTTTTTTTCTTAAAATAAATCGTTTTAAAATATCCAGCTCTAAATCTGGGTTTTCAGATACTTTTTTAGAGATATATTCATCAATTAAGCTTTGTTCAAAACCTTTTTGAAACAGTTTATTTTTAATTTTTTTGATAGAAAATAAGGATTGCTCATAATAATGAAATACTGTTTCAATGAAGTGCCTCTCGTTGATTATCTTCAGCTCATCTAATTTTTGAATAATATTATTAATAAGTTCTTGTTTAGAGATATTTTCTGCAAAAATGACCTTTTGATAAGTTTTTTTGTTTCTTAGTTTTTTTTCAAGTATTTCTGAAATCTTTTTTTTAGTGGCTGGATATTTTCCTAAATATTTAATTGCTTCATTGAATAAGTATTCATCAGCTTTTTTTTTCATAGTTTATATTATTTTATGAATTATTATTATTAAGTATACTTATAAAGGCGCTTGTAGCTCAGTAGGATAGAGCACCAGATTCCTAATCTGGGGGCCGCAGGTTCGATTCCTGCCAAGCGCGCCAAAGAATTAATATTAATTTTTCTCGTGTAAGAAGTCTAAAAGTCTGTCTAAATATTTCTCATCAACATTATAAGCTTTTTTATAATGTTCAATACAATATGGTTTTGTTGGAATATTTTGACCACCGCAATAGTGAAATCCCTCTTCAAGTGGATCACCAATTGGCCATTGACAGGATTTAAAGTTACCAGAGCCAACAATACTCTTTTTAAAACTAAATTTTTCTCTTCTTCGAACAGGTTCTTTTCTTACTGTATTTTGGGAAGATGAATTACTGGATTCCCTATACATAGTCACTGATGAAAATTGTTGATTTTGAGTTGATTTTTTTCTGGAGTTTTGACGTCTTTCTAGGCCCAACCTAAAAGCCTTACCAATAACGGCATTTTTTGTAAATCCGAGCTGCACGCCAATCTGGCTTGTAGCAACCCCTTCATTCCAAAGTTTTTTAAGATCTTCTACTTTCTGGTTATTCCAAGACATTTTTTATATACCTACTCTATTTAGTTCCTTATATGGGTAGTTTTATACTATATATAGTAGTAGTAATCTAGCCTAAAATGATTAAAAAAATGTGAATAAATATGAAATCTCTTAAAAATCTGAACTTTGAAAAAATCCGAAATGTAGGGGTTAGAGTCGATTTCAATGTTCCCATTGATAAAAATTTTAGAATTACAGACAAAACAAGATTAGATAGATCGAAAGAGACCATCAATTTTATTAAAAATAAACAATGCAATATTTTTCTTATTTCACATTTTGGAAGACCAAAAGAAAATTTTGATGAGATGTACTCTTTCTCAAAATTAATTAATCAGTTTGAGAATATATTGGAGTTAAAATTAAATTTTATTACTTATAATAGTTTTTTAGAAAGCGGTCTTAATGAGTTAGATGTTGATAAGCCAACTATAAGCCTTTTAGAAAATATAAGATTTTTTGAGGGTGAAATAAAAAATGATCTAAATTTTAGTAAATCTATTACAGATAAATTAGATTTATATGTTAATGAGGCTTTTTCTGCCTCTCACCGATTTCACTCATCAGTTAATCAAATGGCTAAAAATATATTGTCAGCACCTGGATTTAATTTTGAAAGAGAAATTTTAGCAATAGAAAATATAAAAAAATCTTCAAAGAAAAAATTAGCGATTATTGGCGGATCAAAAGTTTCAACTAAAATAAAAACACTTCTATCTTTAACATCCTCTTGCTCAGATATTTTTATTGGAGGGGCAATGGCTAATAATTTTTTTAAATATAATAGTATAAATGTAAGCAATTCTTTAATTGAAGAGGGCACAGAAAGTATGATTGAAATGATTTACAATTCTGCAAAATCAACAAATTGTAAAATTCATCTTCCATCAGATGTTAAACTTGACTCAAATGAAAATAAATTAATAAATGAGCTTTCCACAAGTTCCGATTTTAAAATACTAGATATATCAGTTTCCTCACACGCAGTTTTAGAAAAACTGATAGGTAACAGTGATATCATTTTGTGGAATGGTCCAATGGGAATGATTGAAGACAATAAATTTTCAAAGGGATCAGTAAATTTAGCACATCTCCTTGCAAAATCTCAAGCAGATGTTGTCATAGGTGGTGGAGACACAATTTTAGCAATTAACATGGCTGAGGAAAAATTTGAAAATTTTTACTTTGTTTCAACAGCTGGCGGTGCTTTTCTTGAGGCACTCGAAGATAAAGATCTTCCTGGAATTCAAGCCCTTATGGCTGATTAATAAAATGTTTTTTTAGCAATGGAATTTGAATTATTGTAAACACAATAGTAATTCCCATTATCCCAAATACTTTAAAATTTACCCAAACATCAGTAGTTTGAGTTCGCCAAACTATTTCATTTAAAACAGCTAAAAGAATAAAAAAGCTTGACCACATTTTATTCATTAATCCCCAACCCTCATCAGTCAATTTTAGTGATGAGTTTAATAACATTTTTAAAACAGGTTTATTAATTAATGTGCTTCCAATCAAAACTGCAGCAAAAAGAGCATTTATAATTGTTGGTTTCATTTTAAAAAATATCTCATTTTTTAGAAAAATACTTAAACCACCAAAAACAATTAAGATAATTGTACTTACTAACATCATTGTTGAAATTTTTCTTTCTTTGAAATAGATGGCTATAAGGGAAATAAATGTTGCAACTATTACAGCAGCAATACTTAAATAAAGATCTTTATCTGATTTATAATAGACTGCGAAAAAAACAATTAAGGGAAAAAATTCAAAGAGTTGTTTCATTTTATAATAGTCTATCTAAATATCCTTCAAATTGAAACTCTCTTAAGTCATTCATGCCTTCGCCATATCCTTCAAATACTACAGGAATATCAAAATCATTTATTATCGTTAGCAGAGCTCCATACTTGGCATTAGAGTCTACCTTATTTAAAATAATACCATCTAAAGGGATATATTCTTGAAAACCTTCTATTATATGTTTTGATGCAAGGCCAGTATTAGCATCCAATGTCAAAAAAGCCCTTATTAAATTAAATTGATAAGATTTTTTTGAAACTATATCTGAGATTTTTTTTAGCTCAGCCATTAAGTTTTTGTTGTTATGCTGTCTCCCAGATGTATCAACAATAATAACATCACTCTCTTTCAGATTATCAATACCTTGAAAAATAACCGCAGATGGATCTTCCATATTATCGCCCTTATGAATGGGCACTTCAAATTGATTTGTGAAATGTTCAAGTTGATCGATTGCGGCAGCCCTAAATGTATCTGCTGCAATTACAGCAGGCTTTAAGCCATTTTTTTGAATTAGATTTATAAATTTACCTATGAATGTTGTTTTTCCCGAGCCGTTATTTCCAGCAATAATATATAAGCTTTTAATTTTAGGAGAAAAACCACCAAATTTTTTTTCTTTGAATTTGGTAAGCAGTTCATCTTTAATAACCTTTTTAATATCCTCTTCTTGTGATTTATTTTCTTTTACTCTTGAAATAATTAAATCAGCAAATTTTGGTTCTACACCATTATCAAACAAAAGATCCTCTATCTCATCTATATTTAAATTCTTTTGAAAGATTTTTTTTAAAAAAAACATTATACCCTGATAACTTCTCCAACGGGTACACCTACTAAGGGTACTTTATGTTTGATATAATTTTGATCATATCCAATAGCCAATCCTGAATTTAACTCTTCAATAAGGATCTCCCTTGGTAATGAAAGTTTGGATTTTACTTTTTTTAAAATTAATTCACCAAGATCTCTTAAAATTTTTGCTCTCTGTTTAATAATTGATTTAGAAATCTGAGGCATCCTTGAAGCAGGAGTATTATTTTTTGGAGAAAAAGGAAATATGTGGAGGTGAGAAATTTCATTTTCTCTTAATAGTTTGTATGTATTTTCAAACATCGTATCCGTTTCTGTAGGAAATCCTGCAATAATATCTGCACCAAATGAAATATCTTTTCTAATTTTTTTACAACGATCAACAAATTGAAATACATCTTTCGAATTATGTCTTCTTTTCATTCTTTTCAGTATCATGTCATCACCAGACTGTATACTTAGGTGAAGATGCGGCATTACTCTTTGATCTTTTAGTACTTCGTTAAAATTTTCATCAACTTCAACACAGTCTATTGAGGAGAGTCGAAGACGTTGTAATTTAGTTTTATCTAAAATATCTAAAATTAAATTGCTCATGTTATATTTGTGATCAAAATCTCTCCCATAATCTGATATATCAACACCTGTTAAAACAATTTCTTTGACACCATTATCTACAACTCTTTCCACCTCATCAATTAAGTAAAAAGGATCAAAACTCCTATTATTACCTCTACCAAAAGGAATAATACAAAATGTGCACCTATGATTACATCCTTGTTGAATTACAAGGCTTTCTCTGATGTTAAGGTTTTTATTATCTAAAGATGGGCGGATATCTTGAGGAGAGTCAAATATGTCTTCTTTAAAATCTACTCCGAGCTCTTCATCAAGCAAAGATGTCCAAGTTTCTGATTTCAGTTTACTTATATTATCAACAACTTTATCGACCTCAGTCATTGAAGAATACTTATCTGGAGATATTTGTGCAGCACAACCTGTCATTACAATTTTTTTATCGGGATATTCTTTTTTAATTTTTCTAATAGTTTGTCTTACCTGCCTCTCAGTCTCATTTGTGACAGCACAAGAGTTTATAACAACCATATTTTCATTATTATTTGCTAATAATTCTTCAATTTTTTTTCCTTCAAAGTTATTTAGTCGACATCCAAAATTAACAACTTTAGACATTTAAATATTAATCGATGATTGATAAACTAACTCTGCAGGGCCTTGAAGGAATACCATCTTGTCCTTGATTTCTGTTTTTAATACTGATCGTTCAGTAACCACTTCTATTTTAGAGGACACAAAGTCATTATGATTTAAAACAAAAGCAGTAGCACAAGTTCCTGAACCACATGCTAGTGTATGTCCGCCACCTCTCTCCCAAAATAATACTTTCACTTTAGATTTTTTTAATACCTCTACAAAAGTAATATTAGCTTGATCAGGAAATAATTTATTTTTTACAAGTGAAGGCCCTAACATATTTAATTTAATTAGCTTTAAATTCTTTACTAATACTACACAATGAGGGTTTCCAATATTTGCCCCCATTATTTTTATTAACCCAGGTATCTTTATTCTTTTAATTTGAATACTTTGAGAGTCCATTTTTTTTGATAAAGGAATTTTTTTCCAATCTAAAGTTACTTCCCCAACATTGATTTTGTATTCCTTTTGAGTTTTTTTACCAAAATGTAAAAATTTATGCGTTTTTATGACTGCCCTTTTAACTTTTTTTACTTCAACTAAAAATTTGTAGACACATCGCAATCCATTCCCACAATTTTTACCAAGTGAGCCATCTGAGTTATAAAATGTAACTTGATAATATGAATTAATTTTTTTTAATAAAATTAATTGATCGCAACCTACCCCAAAACGCCTGTCGCAAAGTTTTTTAATAACTTTTTTTGACTTTCTAATGAAATCAACGTTTTTATCCACAATAATAAAGTCATTTCCTGCTCCTTGAGCTTTCATAAAAGGTATTTTCATAGACCAGCTATAGTGATATAAATTCCTCACTAAATAAAGGAAAAATTAGTCGGCCGATGAGTATCATTCGCCGATTTTTTTTATTTTTTAAATGTTAGAAAATATAACAAATAAGATAACCGGAATTTTTCAAGGTCTCTCAAATAAAGGTGCTATCACTGAAAAAGATTTAGAGACAACCCTGCGAGAGGTTAGAGTTGCTTTGTTAGAGGCAGATGTCTCTCTTAAAGCATCTAAAGATCTTATTAAAAAAATCCAAGAAAAAGCACTTGGTCAAAAAGTAATTGAAAACGTCCAGCCAGGACAACAAATAATTAAAATAGTAAGCGATGAACTAACAGCAATACTTGGTGTTCAAAGTAGCGAGCTAAACTTTAAAAATAAACCCTCAACTTTTTTAATGTGTGGTCTGCAGGGTGCAGGTAAAACAACATCAATTGCAAAACTCGCTCATTACTGTCAAAATTCTCTTAATAAATCTGTAGCACTTGTGTCAACAGATTTAAGAAGACCAGCCGCTATAGACCAACTTCGTATTTTATCTCAAAAAAATAATACTCAGTTTATCGAGCCAATAAATGAAAATGTAAAAGATATTGTCAATAATGCACTTGAACAAAGTAAAAAACTCTTATCGGATGTTTTAATTATAGATACCTCAGGTCGAATTAGTACAGATGAGGAATTACTCTTAGAACTTAAAACAATTCATGATCTAGCAAAACCACAAGAGAATTTACTTGTTTTAGACTCAATGATGGGTCAACAAGCCCTAAGCGTTGTAGAGTCTTTTAACTCCACAGCACCACTTACTGGATTCATATTAACAAGATTAGACTCAGATCCAAGAGGAGGAGTTGCACTCTCAGCAAAATATCAAACAGGTTTGCCAATTCGTTTCTTCGGATCAGGAGAGAATATTGAAGATTTTGAAGTTTTTCACCCCGAGAGAATAGCTTCTAGAATTCTTGGTATGGGAGATGTTGTTTCATTAGTTGAAAAAGCACAAAAAGATTTTGATCAAAAAGAAATGGAAAATCTCCAATCTCAGATGATGAGTGGGAAATTCAATATGAATGATCTTTTAAAACAGTTTACTCAAATGAAAAAAATGGGCGGAATGTCTGGACTAATGTCACACATGCCAGGTGTCAGCAAAATTAAAAATATGATGGAGAGTGGAGATTTTGACGAAAAAGTTATTGATCATCAAATAGCAATTATTTGCTCAATGACAAGAGAAGAAAGAGTTGATCCTGATTTACTAAAAGCTTCAAGAAAAAGAAGAATAGCAACAGGGTCTGGTAGACAGGTACACGAGGTCAACAGGCTTTTAAAACAATTTGAGCAAACTAAAAAACTTATGAAACAAGCTCAAAAACCAGGTTTTGCAAATAAAATAAAAAGTTTATTAGGCGGAAACCAAATGCCAACGATTGAATAAATACAGAAGGGAGAAATCATGGCGACAAAAATAAGACTAGCAAGAGGAGGTTCAAAAAAAAGACCTTTCTATAGAATTGTGGTTGCAGATGAGAGAGCACCAAGAGATGGTAACTTCATTGAAAAAATTGGCAACTTCAATCCAATGGTTCCCAAGGATCACAAGGAAAGAGTAATGCTTAGCAAAGAAAGAGTTGAACATTGGCTTAAGGTTGGAGCGCTGCCAACAGAAAGAGTTCAAAAAATTCTATCTGAATTAGGAATGATGGGAGCTCCAAAAATAACTGAGAAAACAAAAAAGCATTTACCAAAGGCAAAGGCTCAAGAAAGAGTTAAAGCTAAAGAAGAAGCAGCATCAAAAGCTGCTGAAGATGCAAAAGCTACTGAAGAAGCAGCTAAAGCAGAGGATGAAAAACCTACTGAGGAGGTAGCTACCACAGAAGAACAACCGCCTGTTGAAAAAGCAGCATCTGAAAAACCAGCTGAAGAGGTAAAGACAGAAGAGACTTCTGAGCCGGAGGAAAAGAAAGAAGAAGCTCCTGCAAAAGAAGAGCCTAAAGAGGAAGAGGGTTCAACTGAGTTTTCAGAGGATAAACCCGAAACTAAAGAGTAATTACTTGTGACTCCATTTGAGAAGTGTTTCATACAAGTTGGTGTAATTGGCAGACCTAAAGGAACTAAGGGTCTGCTAAGGTTTCACAGTTATTTAAATGATGATCGTGATGTAAATCAATTTAAAATATTTTATTTAGATAATGAAAAAACTGTTAACTTAAAACTAGTATCTTTTGATAAAAAAAGCCCACTTATAACAATCGACGAAATAAATAATAGAACAGACATTGAAAAGTTTGTTAATAAAAAAATTTTTTTAAAAAAAGAACAACTATCACCAATAAAAGGAAATGAATATTATTTCCATGATTTAGAGGGCCTTGAGGTATTTGATAATAAAGACCAGAGAGTTGGAGAAGTTGCTTCAGTTGTAAATTTTGGTGCAGGGGATTTATTGGAAATATATTTTATTAAAAGTAAAAAAAAGGAATTTTTCAGATTTACTGAACAAAACTTTCCATTTGTAAATATTAAAGAAAAAAAAATTATAATTAAAAATTAATGGTAAAATTCAATATCCTTACTTTATTCCCAGAAGTTTTTCCTGGAATTTTACAACATGGCTTGTTGGGCAAAGCTCTGTCAAAAAATCATTTCGAAATCAATACTATTAACATAAGAGATTACAGTGATTTATCTGCGAACTCTGTTGATGACAAACCATTTAGTGGTGGCGCAGGTATGGTATTAAGACCTGATATAATTTCAAAATCTATCGAAGCAAACTTTAATAAAAATGAATTAAATAGCTGTATTAAAATATGTTTTTCTGCCAAAGGTAAAAAACTCACTCAAAAAAAATTAACTAATTATAATTTAAATAAAGATTTTATTTTGCTAAATGGTAGATATGAGGGCATTGACCAAAGAGTAATTGATTATTATGAATTTCAAGAAATTTCTGTGAGCGATGTCATCTTAAACGGAGGAGAGATAGCATCATTATTATTTATTGAGGCGTTAATGAGACTCCAACCTGGTGTTCTTGGAAATAATGATACCCACACTATTGAGTCATTTCAAAATGGACTAGTTGAACATGATCAATTCACTAGACCAAACCCATGGATAACCCCTGATCATTCAGAAATAGAAGTACCTTCCATACTCGTGAGCGGTAAACATGCTGATATAGATCTTTGGAAAAACCAAAATTCGTTGGAAAATACTGAAAAAAATAGACCAGATTTATTTAAAAACTATTTAAAAAAAAACAAAAATGAGTAGAATATGCCGCTCTGATACCACCCATATATTAATATTGGATGGAGCACACAATGAATGAAATTATTAAAAATTACGAACAATCACAAATTCAGCAGATTTTAAAAAGTTCTAAGGTTTCAGACTTCGCGCCAGGCGACACTGTCAAAGTTAACGTTAAGATTAAAGAAGGAAATAAAGAGAGAGTGCAAGCATTTCAAGGTGTCTGTATTGGTAAAAAAAATAACGGTCTTAATTCTTCATTTACTGTTAGAAAAATTTCTAGTGGTGAAGGTGTTGAAAGGGTCTTTCCACTATATAGTAATGTTATCGACTCAATCGAACGTGTAAAAGTTGGTGATGTAAGAAGAGCTAAATTATATTATCTAAGAGGTTTGTCTGGTAAAAAAGCAAGAATTGCAGAAAGAACTGACGGTCGATCATATGATGATAACCAATTTGTATCCACAATCGAAGATGCTGAAGAAATTTCAGAGGTTAGTACTGAAGAAAATAAATCAGATACACCTGTAACTGACGAAACACCAAAGGAAGAAGTTAAAGAGACTAAAACAGAGGAAACTTCATCTCAAGAAGCCCCTAAGTCTGAAGACAACTCTAAAGAAGAAATTAAAGGAACTAAATCAGAGGAATCATTATCACAAGAAGAACCCAAAGTTGAAGATGAGCCAAAAGAGGAAAAGCCTGTAGAGAAAAAAATAGAAGAGGCAGAAACTAAAAGCTAAAAGTATTATCTTGAGCAACCAAGGCCCAAAAACACTTTTTGATAAAATCTGGTCTGAGCATCTTGTCGGTCAAAGAGAAGATGGGACTAATCTTTTATATATTGATCGTCATTTAGTTCATGAAGTAACTAGCCCTCAAGCTTTCGAAGGATTAAAACTATCCAACCGTCCTGTTCATAGACCAGAGGCTACGATAGCTGTCGCAGACCATAATGTTCCTACTATAAATAGACAAAATATTGAGGACCCACAAAGTAAAATTCAAGTCGAAACTTTAGCAAAAAACACTAAAGAGCATGGAATTCAATATTTTGATTTAATGGACCAAAGACAAGGTATTGTTCACATCATTGGTCCTGAGCAGGGAATTACCCAACCGGGCATGACAATTGTCTGTGGTGACAGTCACACGTCTACCCATGGAGCTTTCGGAGCTCTCGCTTTTGGTATCGGAACAAGTGAAGTTGAGCATGTTCTGGCTACGCAAACAATTGTTCAAAATCCTGCAAAAAATATGAGAATTTCGGTCAATGGTGAACTTCCTTTTGGAGTAAATTCTAAAGATTTAATCTTGTACATAATTGGAAAAATTGGAACCGCTGGGGGAACTGGTCATGTAATTGAGTATGCTGGTTCATCTATCATGGGCCTTTCTATGGAAGGCAGAATGACTATTTGTAATATGAGCATTGAAGCTGGTGCTCGCGCTGGATTAATTAGCCCAGATCAAACAACTTTTAATTATATAAAAGGCAGACCTTATGCCCCTGGAACTGAACACTGGGATCAAGCAGTAGAATACTGGTCATCTCTTCCCTCAGATAATGATGCAAATTACGATCATGAAATAGTTATAGATAGTTCAGAAATTGACCCAATGGTGACATGGGGAACTAGCCCTGAGGATGTTGTGTCAGTGAAAGGCACGGTGCCAAATCCAAGTAGTGCTAAAACAGAAAATAAAAAGAAAAGTATTGAAAGATCACTTGAGTATATGGGTCTTAAGCCCGGAACAAAAATTACAGACATAAAATTAGATAAAATATTTATTGGCTCTTGCACAAATGGTCGAATTGAGGATTTAAGAAAAGTTGCATCTATTGTTAAGGACAAAAAGATTGCTTCACACGTTCAAGCAATGATAGTACCAGGATCAGGCTTAGTTAAAAAACAAGCAGAAGAAGAAGGAATTGATATAATCTTAAAAGATGCTGGCTTTGAATGGAGAGAGGCTGGATGTTCAATGTGCCTTGGTATGAATCCCGATCAATTAAAACCAGGTGAAAGGTGCGCATCAACTTCTAATAGAAATTTTGAAGGCAGACAAGGCCGAGGCGGTAGAACTCATTTAATGAGTCCTGAGCTTGCTGCAGCATCTGCTATAACTGGAAATATTTCAGACATAAGAGATTTTACATAAAATGGATAAGTTTCATTCTTTAAAAGGTATCGCAGCTCCTTTACCAATTGTTAATATCGATACTGATATGATCATCCCAAAGCAATTTCTCAAAACAATTAAAAGAACTGGTCTTGGTGTAAGTTTGTTTTATGAGATGAGATATGATAACGATGGAAACCTCATTAAAGATTTTGTTTTGAATACATCTCCTTTTGATCAGTCAAAAATTTTGGTTGCTGGTGATAATTTTGGTTGTGGATCAAGTAGAGAGCACGCACCTTGGTCTCTTAAAGATTTTGGAATAAGATGCGTAATTTCAACAAGTTTTGCAGATATTTTTTATAACAATTGCTTTCAAAATGGAATTTTACCGATTGTTGTCAGTCCTGAAAACCTTGATAAGTTAATGACAGCAGCTAAAAATCAAATTGAGTTCAATATTGACCTTCCGGAGCAAATCATTAAAGCTGGCAATCATTCAATCAATTTTGAAATTGAAGAATTCAGAAAAGAAAGACTTTTGCAGGGATTAGACGATATAGGCATTACTCTTGGTTACCAAGACAAAATAAATGCTTATGAAGAGGATAAAAAAAATAAAAAACCTTGGTTATTTAAAGATACTTAAATGAGTTCTAAAATTCTAGTTTTGCCAGGAGATGGCATAGGTGTGGAAGTTGCTGATCAAGCAATTAGAGTAATTGAAAAATTAAATGAGCAAGGCCTTAATGCTAGCTATGAAAAAGATTTGGTTGGAGGCGCTTCATATGATGTTAATGGCGAACCTTTAACTAACTCTGTTTTAGAGAAAGCAAAAAATTCAGATGCTATATTATTGGGAGCAGTTGGTGGATCAAAGTGGGATGACGTTGAAAGATCAAAAAGACCAGAGGCTGGACTTTTAGGTTTGAGGAAAGAATTAGAACTTTTTGCTAATCTGAGACCTGCTTTAGTTTTTGATGCTCTTGTTTCAGCTTCAACTTTAAAAAATGAAGTGGTAAATAATTTAGATATTATGATTGTAAGAGAATTGACTGGTGGTGTATATTTTGGTCAACCTCGAGGAATTGAAGACACACCAAATGGTAAGAGAGCGATTGACACACAAATTTATCATGATTACGAAATCGATAGAATTGCTAGAGTTGCTTTTGATTTAGCCAGAAAAAGAAATAATAAAGTAACATCTGTTGAGAAAGCTAACGTTATGGAAACAGGCGTACTCTGGAGAGAGATTGTGAAAGAAACTCATAAAGATTTTTCAGACATTATACTAGAAAATATGTTAGCAGATAATTGTGCCATGCAACTTGTTAGAAACCCAAAACAGTTTGATGTAATAGTTACAGATAATCTTTTTGGAGATCTGCTGAGTGATTGTGCTGCTATGCTGACTGGTTCGCTTGGAATGTTACCATCGGCATCATTGGGTGAAGAAAAAAATGGCAAAAGACATGGACTTTTTGAGCCTGTTCATGGAAGCGCACCTGATATTGCAGGTCAAGATAAAGCAAATCCAATTGCTACCATTTTAAGTTTGTCTATGATGTTAAAATATAATCTCAATAAACCAGACTTGTCAAATAAAGTAGAAAGCGCTGTCCAACAAATTCTTTCTGAGGGTTATAGAACTGGTGATATTTATACAAATGAAGACCAAACTCTTGTTTCCTGCTCTAAAATGGGCGATTTAATAATCGAGAGAATTTAAGTTGGCTTCTTCCAAAAAACCTAAAATTGCTGTTGTCGGAGCAACTGGAAATGTCGGTAGAGAGGTTTTAGATATTATTGATGAAAAAGAAATTCAATATTCTGATTTAATCGCTTTAGCTTCTTCTCGTTCAAAAGGAAGTACAATTGATTACGGAGAAAACAAGTCTGTTGTAGTAGCAGATTTAGCTGAATATGATTTTTCTGATACTGATATAGCTATTTTTTCACCAGGTGCGAAAGTTTCAAGTGAGTTTGCTCCTAAAGCAGCCAAGCAAGGCTGTATAGTAATTGACAATACTTCTCATTTTCGAACAGATCCAGATGTCCCATTAGTAGTCGCTGAGGTTAATCCTGAGGCGCTAAAAGACTTTAGAAAAAAGAATATCATTTCTAATCCTAATTGCTCAACTATGGGGATGCTAGTTGCGATTAAACCTTTGCATGATCATTTCAAAGTTAAAAGAATTGTCGTCTCAACTTATCAATCAGTATCTGGTGCAGGTAAAGAGGCTGCAGATGAATTATTCAATCAAACTAAATCAATCTATGCTAACGAAGCAGTAGTGAAAGAAAAATTTACTAAACAAATTGCTTTTAATATTATCCCTCATATAGATGTTTTCTTAGAGGATGGTCAAACTAAAGAAGAGTGGAAAATGTACAATGAAACAAAAAAAATTCTTGACCAAAACATTGAACTAACCGCAACTTGTGTTCGTGTACCAGTATTTATATCTCATTCACTAGCTGTAAACATCGAGTTTGAAAAGCCTTATGATGAGGACCAAATAAGAGAAATTTTTAAGAAATCCCCTGGACTGAAAATGATTGATTACCGTGCTGATGAGGGGTATGTAACTCCAATTGAATCTGCAGGTTTAGACCCTGTTTACGTTAGCAGAATTAGAAGAGACCCCACTATTCCAAATGGTCTTAATTTCTGGTGCGTGTCTGATAATTTAAGAAAGGGAGCTGCTTTAAACACCGTGCAAATAGCAGAAATCTTGATCAAAGATTATTTAAGCTCTTAGCTTTAAATCTTTTTTTTCTTATTTTAGAACGTATTTTATTTTTTAGCAAAATATCATAAATATCATTCGTAACATTTTCTAGTATTTCTCTTGTTGTATTTTTTTTAAAGATATAGTGAGCATATAAAGCTGTAGATTGATCACCAGCTCCATGAAATCTTTCTTTAAAATTTATGTAAGGTGTTTCTATGACAAAAACCTCTCTTTTATTACAAATAATATTTAATATTTTTTTATTTTTTGGAATGCTTCTTATTAATACTTGACTATTAAACTTCCTCGTAAATGATTTGAGGTCGGTTATGATCTCGCTAATACTATAGTTTTTTACATCTTTGTTATTTAAGTATGACCACTCAAAAAAATTTGCTGAAATATATTTTACTTTTGTAATTACTTTTTTAAAAAAATTTGCAACGTCTTTTTCTACATACAAACCTATTCCTATATCTCCCATTACAGGGTCTAAAACAATTCTATTTTGCTTGTTAATAATTTTACCTATCGATTTTGAAATCTTTGAGTTTGGTGTGTAGCCAATAATTGTTAAATCATTTAAGCTTAGTTTATATGTTTTCTTGATTTTATTAAAAATTACCCATGGATTTAAACTGTTGTTATTGATTTGAAGGGTGCCCTTTACAGCTTTATGAGATGTTAAAATTACAGTCGGTATCTCATAAATGTTATAACCTTTGTCACTCAAGACTGATCGAGCGGCATGATTTCCAACTTTATCATTTAAGACAGTAGACTGAATACTAACTATATTCCTCATATTTTATGTATCTATTTCTTCAAAGGTTGTCATTGTTTCCACAATAATATAAAAAATACGCATTAAGAATTTTAATTAAAGGAAATAAATATGACTTTTGAATTACCAAGCTTACCTTATGCAAATGATGCTTTAGCTCCATATATGTCATCAGAAACTCTTGATTTCCATCATGGCAAACATCATCAAACATATGTAACAAATTTAAATAATCTTGTTAAAGACACCGATATGAAAGACTCTTCTCTTGAGGAAATAGTTGTAAAATCAAGTAAAGACTCATCGATGGCAGGAATTTTTAATAATGCAGGTCAACATTGGAACCATATTTTATTTTGGCAATGTATGAAACCCAATGGGGGAGGCTCTATGCCGTCCGAATTGGAAAGTAGAATTACATCAGACCTAGGAGGGATTGATCAATTCAAAGAAGCTTTTATTCAGGCAGGAACAACTCAATTTGGTTCTGGATGGGCTTGGCTAGCCATAGATAATGGTAAATTAGTGGTCACAAAGTCACCTAATGCTTCTAATCCTCTAGTTGATGGGATTAAGCCAATACTGGGATGTGACGTATGGGAACACTCTTATTATATAGATTATAGAAACAAACGACCTGATTATTTAAAAGCTTTTTTAGATAATCTTGTAAACTGGGAATTTGTTGCTTCTCAATTAGATTAATTATTAGGGCTGCTTATAAAAAAACAGCCCTATTTTTTTATTTAAGCTGATAAAAGTTTAGAATTCGTATTAACTTTTATTTTTCTAGGTTTTTGGTGTTCAGGTATTTCTCTTTCAAGATTTATACTTAACAGACCATTATTTAAATCAGCCTCTATAACTTTTACAGTATCAGCTAACTCAAACTTTCTCTCAAAATTTCTGTTGGCAATTCCTCGATAAAGATATTCTGATTTATTCATAGTTTTATCTTCACCCATTTCACCTTTAACAGTCAAAAGATTACCCTCTTGGGATATATCTATTTGGTCCTCACCAAAACCGGCGATCGCCATGGTAATTTGGTAAATATTTTTGTCATGTTTGACGATATTATAAGGTGGATAAGAAGCACCTTTATTGTTCGTAGAAAAGACGGTATCAAAAAGTTTATCAAACTCATCGAAACCAACTGATGATCTCCATAGAGGAGATAAGTCAAATGTAGTCATAATTAACCTCCTTAAGCGTTAATTGTTAATTGCAGTTTTTAAACCTGCGTTAATAAAGAAATTCCAAATGGCAATTTCTCTTACTAATAATTTGGGATTACAATTGTGAATTTCAAGACTTTCAAATTGACTGTTGGATCATTTTTTTAGATGATAGGCTCCTTTAATGTATTCAATTGTTGCAAATAAGCCAGGAGATACAAGCGTTCTTCAAAGGAAAAGTATTGATCTAACTGACCTTAAATCGAATGAAATTTTGATTAAAAATAGAGCAATTGGAGTAAATTTCATCGATATTTATTTTAGAGCAGGGTTATATCCTTGGCCTGTTGACAAAGATCTTGTTTTAGGCTCGGAAGGTGCAGGCGAGGTTGAAGCTATAGGCTCAAATGTAACAAAGTTTAAAATAGGTGATCGCGTAGCATATGCCCAACCTAATAATGCATACGCAACACATAGAATGATATCAGAGGATCTCGTAGTTTCTATCCCAGATAGCATATCTTTCGATCAAGCAGCCGCATCAATTCTTAAAGGTCTAACAGTAAAGTATCTTGTTTGTGACAGTTATAACTTACAAAGTAATCATGAGGTATTATTTCATGCTGCGGCTGGAGGCGTAGGATTGATCGCAGGCCAATGGATAAAAGACATTGGTGCAAAATTAATAGGAACAGCTGGTAATTCAGATAAATGTGAATTAGCAAAGCAAAGAGGCTTTGACGAGGTTATAAATTACTCTGAAAAAAATTTTTTAGATGAAGTATTAAAAGTCACAAATAACAAAGGTGTTGACGTGGTTTATGACAGTGTTGGTAAAGATACAATGTTTCAATCATTTAAATGTTTAAAAAAACATGGGATGTTAGTTAGCTTTGGTCAATCATCTGGACCATATAAAGACATTCAAATGACAGATCTAGCATTTGGTTCTTTTTATTTAACTCGACCTACACTATTCCATTTTTACGCTAATAGAGAGTGGCTTGAAATTGCAAGCAATAAATTATTTGAGATGATTGTAAAAGATAAAATTAAATTGGATAAAATTACAAAATATGATCTTGATAATGTTGCTGACGCACACACAGATATGGAAAACAGAGAGACTACGGGATCTATTGTCCTAAAGATTTAACTTCACTAAATACTTCTTTAAGAGTTTTCTCTAGAGTATCAAATATTATACCCATTTCCTCCTCTGATGTAATAAAAGGGGGACATAACACAATTGATGGGCCAAGAGGTCTACATATCAGTCCATTTTCAATACACTTATTAGCAACACGCTCGCCAATGGATATTGAACCATCGAAGGGTAGTTTATTTTTTTTATCTTGAACCATCTCTAAAGCACCCATAAGTCCAATGCCGCGAGACTCACCTATAAACTCTAAATTTTCAAAGTTCTTTAAACCTCCCATAAAAATTGGCTCAAGGTGTCTGACATTTTGAATCATTTTCTCATTAATTATAATATCAATTGCTTCTAGTGCTAGGGCACAACCTACAGGGTGTCCACCGGCTGTGAAGCCATGAAAAAATTCCTCTGCTTCATAAGAAGCCTCCATCATTTCTTTTGTCATTTTTTCTCCCAAAATAACTGCACCAAGTGGAAAGAAACCTGATGTGATACATTTAGAGGCAATAATAATATCGGGATCAATATTGTATGTTTGAGATCCCCATAAGTTACCAGTTCTACCAAAACCACAAATTACCTCATCAGCAATAAATGGAATATTGTATTTTTTTAAAATTTTTTGAACTATCTCAAAATATCCTTTTGAGGGAGGGATCACACCACCTGCCCCCATAACAGGTTCTGCAAAAAAACCTGCAATGGTGTCAGGTCCCTCTTTTAAAATCAAATTTTCTAAATCTTCACCCATTCTTTTGGTAAACATTTCCTCACTTTCTTTTTCTAAGCCATATTTCCAATAATGAGGACAAGCTGAATGTATAAAACCATCTAGAGGTAATCCAAATTCACTATTGTATGGTTTTCCTGTCATCGAAGCAGAAACAGCCGTTACACCATGATAAGAATTTATTCGAGTAATTATTTTCCTCCGATTGGGATGCCCCTTTCTTTTATTAATAAACCATAATAATTTTACAGTAGTGTCATTAGCTTCAGATCCTGAATTTGTAAAAAAAACTTTACCATCTGTGAAAGGAGATATCTCAATTAATTTATCTGCAAGTTCTACTGCTGGTTCAGATATTCTTCCAAAAAAAGCGTGGTAACCAGAAAATTTTTCATATTGTTTTTTTGCTGTTTCAACCATTCTGGGATGATCGAAACCAACCACAGAATTCCATAATCCTGAATTGGCATCTAAATATTTTTTTCCATCTTGATCGTAAACATATATCCCCTTCGCTTGGTTTAAAACAATAGGGCCAAGTACATTTAAATTTTTAAGATCGGTAAAACCATGCAAAACTTTATCTGTATTAATCATTTAATCTACAACCTCATATAAATTTTCTAAAATTGGAATATTTCTAAATGGTATATCCACTAATTTTGTATCAGCAAGAAAATATCCAATAAAAAAGAAGAGTATCATGAAAATTAACTTCAACATCTTTAAAAAGATAATATAGAAATAAAAAAAGGGTTAGAACAATTTGTCCTAACCCTTTGAGAAAGAAGTGGCCCACTAAGAAAAAAGCCGCTTCTATAAGGCTGTAAAAAGAGATTAATCTCTTATTTATGATTATAATTATGGGTAAAAATAACATCAAGAAAATTGAAATAACCACAATATATAGAATAAATTAGATCTATATGCTACTAAACTTAGTTAAATCACAAAATGAGCATCTTTAGATTCCTAGATAATATTCCAACTGTTTTTTTCACTATAATTTGGATTGGATTACTTGGTGCAATTACTTTAGGTGCACCATATATTTCTATTGAAGACATAAAAATACTTATCGCAATTAAAGATAATGAATTAGTTTCAAATTTTTCAGAGTTTTTAAATCCACATTTAATATTTCTAAATATCGCATCAAAGCTTACGAATTTTTTTGGTTTTAACAATTACTTTCTATTTAGACTAGCAAATTTTATATACTTAGGATTATTAATTTTTGTTACATATAAAATTATTAAATTAAAATTTTATGATCTCAATTATTTAATGCCTCTTACAGCAGTGATGTTAAGTGGCACAATTTTAATTTCAATGACAACTATTGATGGTTCGCTTATTTCAGGCTTGGTGACTTTATTAATATTCTATTATTTATTAAAAATTTTCGATGATGAAAATTTTTATAATGTATTTTTTTTTATATTATTTAGTTTAATAGCATTAATTCTCAATAATTTCTATTTTGTTATATTAATAACATTTTTGATATTCATAAAATTATTTAATTTAAAGCTAGAGAAAAAAAAACGTCTTAACTTAATTTCTTATTTAAGTTTTATTTATATATCTTTTTTAGTTTTTCTGATTATTCAGGGTATTAATAAAACGGATTACTATTCCATACTTAATTTCGATCCGAATATTTTATTAAAGAAACTTTCAATGAGTGTTATTTTTTTACTACCTTTATTAAGTATGCTAATTATTTCTATTTTTTATAATGGCATAAAAAAAATTAACTGGAATAAGGAATTGATTATATTCCTTTTTTCAATAATTCTTTGTTGGTTTATATTTATTTTTTCTAATAGATTAAATATATCGATTTTAATCTTTTTATTACCAATAATGTCTATTTATATTTTTAGAACACTAGAATTTGTTGAATTAAAATGGTCGAAAATAGTTTTAGTAACCCTTTTTTTTATACCAGCAGGCATAATTTATTTTGATACCTCCCTTTATCACAGCACTTCAGAGATACCTCAGGTTAATTATATTTTTTATTTAATGATAATTTTAGTATCATTAATTAATCCAGTTTTTTCTCTGCAAGAAAAATCCTTAACTACAGTATATAAAACTATCTCATTTTCTATGATTTTAGTTGTATTTTTCACTTCAGTCTTTTTTTATTCACAATATAAGAATAAAACATTGAGTCCTGTTATCTATGATACTTTAAAAAATGATTTAAATTGTGATATAAAAAAATCCGAATTTTTATTGGAAGAAAATTATCCACTAGATTTAATGTTGTTTTTTAGTGACAAAGTGAAACCAGACTATTTTTCAGATTGCCAAATAGAATTAAAGTTTAGTTCCCTTGATACAATTCCAATAGAAGATAGTGACTCAATAAATAAAACCATTCTCGATATGACAACAAACTCATTCATTAATATCAACTTTAATAAACTATGACTTTCTTCAATCAGCTAAACTATCAAGAAAAAAGAATAAGTATTTATTTGTTAGTTGGAGCTTTTTTTTTCTTGTTATTTGATTACTCAGTAGCTTCATTTTTTGACAGTATTAATTATCAAACAAAGTCTCTTTTTGGAACACTTACTCACTTTGGTGACTCTTTATATTTTTTTGTACCTACTATTTTAATCTGGGGATTTATAAAAATTATTAAAAGTAAAAATCAGATTATGGAAACTGTAAGTGATATTAGTCTATTTATTTTTTTAAATATCTTATTAAGTGGCATAGTTACACAAATATTAAAACATATAATTGGAAGACCACGGCCAGTTTTATATAATGGCTTTGAATTAAAATCGTTAGATATAATACAATTTGACTCCAAATGGCATTCATTCCCATCAGGTCATACTGCAACTATTTTTGCTTTTATCTTTTGTATAATATTTCTCTTTCCGAAAATTAAAAATGCATTTATAGCCATTGCAATTATAATTGCCTCTACAAGAGTTATAGTTGGTGCCCATTTTATAAGCGATATTTTTGGTGGCACACTTGTTGCATACCTTTCAACAATATTTATCTCCAAAAAATTAGCAAATAAAAAAATGCTATTTTTGTTAGAAAATAATAAATTAATTCCAATTGAAAATGTTAATATGATCTCAAGTTACATAGCTAACCTTTATAGTAATATTTTTTCTCTTTACTTAAATTTCAATTTTTATTTTAAAACTCTTACGATAACACTCTTACTGTCTATTTTATTTTTTTTATTCCCCTCTTTAGACACAACTGTCAGTGGTCTATTTTTTGGGCAGAATGGTAAATTTATCGCTACTGAATCTGACTGGTTTATTTACTTTATTCGTAAAATATTGTTACCGATTATGGTTTTGTTAGTCTTTTTTGTACCAATTGCTGCTGTTTTAAAACAAATCTATTTTAAAGAAAAAATTTTAAATATTGCCGTAAGAGAATGGGTTTACTTATTTTCATGTCTTATAATTGGTACAGGGATTGTTGTAAACTCAATCTTTAAGAGTTTCTGGGGAAGGGCAAGACCCAATGACACTCTAGATTTTGGAGGACAAGAGCCTTTTACAATTCCATGGTTAAATGTTGATTATTGTAGTGCTAATTGCAGTTTTGTTTCAGGTGATGTGTCATTTTTCACTTTATCTTTAGCTTTGTTACTAATCTTCAATAAAACTTCTTGGAATATTTTTGCCTACTCATTGATTGTATTAATTTCTTTATTAAGAATTATGGAAGGTGATCATTTTTTGAGCGATACAATTATGAGCTTTATAATTACCTACGTAATAATAAAAGCTTTATATGATATTTTCAAAAAATTCCCAGATGATTTAAATTTAAACAAAGTAAAAAAACCAATACTAAAATAATTTAGTAATATATAAATTTTCATCGTTAAAAGAATTTTTAAGACTAATGATTTTTTACTTTACTTGATATAATTAATTTAATGAAAAAATTCTTATTTTTATCTTTCCTTTTTTTTATGCTTATTTTTTTTGCTTTTATATTATTAACAAAAGAGACAACAAGAAGGATAGGAATCAATTATAATGTATTTGAATACAAAATACCTATATATTTAAAAATAAATGACTTTATTAATCGTCACTATAATTATTCTTACCTTACAAAACAAATTAATAAAGAGTTTAATAATAAAGACAATATAGTTATAAATACCACTAAGTGGGTACACCAGAATATAAAAAAAATTCCTGATGGGGTTGATGTTGTAGATCATCACCCTTTTACTATTGTTCAAAGAAGATTAGGTGTACATAGTCAATTCAACGATATATTATCTGTTTTTCTAGTTTACGAGAATATTGACTCATTTTTTAAGAGAGATTTTGGTAGTATCAATCACCCACTTACCTTTTTTAAAATTAATAACAAGTGGTCAGTGATAGATCCATACTATGGTGTTTATTTTGTTAATGAGGATAAAACTTTTGCATCTTTGGAGGAATTGAAAAAATCAAATTGGAACATAGTTAATTTAAATTCCCAGAAAATTAATCCATCTAATAATAGTGATTTATTTTTAGAAAAATTTAAAAATTATGAAGACGTTAAAAAATATTATATGAAAATATTTAATAACATAGAGTCTAGCAAACAAATAGATAATACTAATATTTTTGATAGAGGCGGCAGATCTTACACTCAAAAACCCTTAAGTAGACTTAAGTTTGAAATTTATAATTTATTATAAGTTTTGGAAAATTTTTATTGAATTTATGATATTGGGTTGGCGGTTCCGCAAGGATTCGAACCCTGACTAAATGATCCGAAGTCATTTGTGCTATCCGTTACACCACGGAACCTTTATTTGATTTTATTAACTTTTTTATTAATTCATAGAGGATATATTTTTTTTAGGGACAAATATGGGACACTAAAGATATAATTTTTATTAATGAAGACTCTTTTAACCTTGTTGTTATTAATCCCTAGTTTGAGTTGGGGATTAACATTTAAAGATGGAAAGCAGGTCAATGATGGCTTAACTGAGTCTATCTCTGAAAAATACACTCTTAGTAAAAAAAATTTTACCCTTCCGTTGGACGTTTCCTCTGGAGTGAGCGAATGGAGACTTAGCTCAAGAGTCTTAGGTCTAAAACATCAAATACAAGTAGTTTCTAAAGATGAGGGACACCCTGTAAGAGATGGTAATCTAAGTATTAGATTTGAAGTAAGACCAGGTGAATGTGGGGGTAAAGGTAAAATTAATGACTGTAATAGAAATAACGGAAAATCTGAAAGAGCTGAAATAGCTTCTATTAACGAATGGGGCAAAGGAGAGATGTGGTATGCATGGTCAATTTATTTACAACCTGAATTTACTGAATTACATCCAAGGTCTAGTCTTAAACTTCTGCAATTTCACAGTAAGCCTGATGATGTTTTCCCTGACCAACATTTTAGCTTTGAGGCGAAAGATGGTTCATACACACCTTCTAATAATATTAATAAAGAAATAGGCCTGTCTTTATCTAAGACAGATATGATTGGAAGATGGAATGACATATTAATGCACGTAAATTGGTCGTACAAAAATGATGGTTATTATAAAATATGGGCAAATGGTGATTTGATTTATGATTATAGTGGCAAAACATTATGGGATAAAAATATTAGAGCAAACTTTAAATTTGGAATTTATAGAAACTGGCTGGAACATACATGGGAAACGGGCTCTGATGGTGGCACTACAGTTGTTTACTTTGATGAGATTAGAATAGGCAAAACTAAAGATGAGGTTAACTCAAATCTTAGTCAGTTAGGTGAGCAAGAATATCTCTACAAAAAAAGTACAATTGAACTTCTTGATGAGGAAATTAAATTTATTGAAGAAAAGATTACAAAACTTAAAAAAGAAGTTGTTGAAAATTATGACATAGAAAAATCAAAAAAAATTAATGATTTAAAGAAGAATTTAAGAAAACTAGAATATGAGAAGGCAAAAGAAAAATGAAAACACTCTTAACCCTATTGCTATTAAAATTATATGGGACAAATATGGGACACTAAAGATATAACTTTATTAATGAAAACTCTCTTAATCTTGTTGTTAATTATTCCTAATTTGTGTTGGGGCTTAACATTTAAAAATGGAGAACAAGTTGGAAGTTACAAGGGTATTGGTTGGCCAACTATTGAAAAACATGGATTAGATGCTGGTAAAGATTGGAGTCAAAGCATCGATACTGAATTTTCAAGACTTGGTGAGTCATCACACAAATTTGAGTTTAGAGCACTTGATTGTAAAGACTTTGATTGTGAAAGGGGAAAATTTGAAGGTTCTTTTGGAAGAACTGAGACTTATATAAATACAAAAGAGAGAGGAGAAAATTGGTATGCATGGTCATTTTTTATAGACAATTCTGAGCTTACTTATTCGTCAACTTCTCATAAAGAAATTGACAATCATTTAATTCAATTTGGACAAATGAAATTATCATATGAAAATAAAGTTTTTTCACACTGCAGAGATAATGGTTCTGAAAATGTTTTCATATTTCAATATAAGAAGAAATATAAAGGGTTAGCCATTAATAGAACGCACTGTACAAAAAAAACTGTTGTAGAGACTGATGAGACTGCAACGGTAATTCCAGAAAATATTTTATTTAACCAATGGCATGATGTAATTATTCATGCAAGTTGGGGCAATGATGGATTTCTAAAACTATATATAAATGGTGATTTAAAATATGCTGAGGAGGGATTTATAACTAATATTTATTCTTACAATGGAAAATCTTACGGACCTTCTTTTCGATATGGTATATACCAAAATAATGCGCCAAAAGTTTTTAACGGTAAAATCACAGCTTGGTATGATGGAATTGCCAGAGCAAAAAAATGCACTGATAAAAATTTTTCTGAATTATTATCTAACTTGGGATACTCATGTGACTCTTTAGGGGATAAAGATAATCAGGTTATAAAACCTACTTTTATCCAATATAAAGATTGATAAAACTAGCAAGAACTATGGAGTAGGTTTATATTAGAAAGATGACAACTTTATCTAGCTCTATTTTTTACATACTAACAGGATGGACTTGTGCAATAAATATATACAAATTCTTTTACCAAAAAAAATTAAAGGACTCTCAAAAACAAGACGGACAAAATGTAGCTCAGCTTAATGAAATGAAATCACATTTTAAAAAGGCAGATAAACTAGGTAAGATTTTTTTAACACTTTGGTGTTTATCTGCAGTATGGTTTTTCTATAATTTAAATGCGTAAGTTATAAAGAAATGATTAACCCAACTTTTGATAAAAAAGAACATTCAAAGTGGGAGTATAGAATTTATACCCAATATTTAGATGATGAAGAATTAAAGTCGGAAAATGACTGGCTTAATAAAGGTGGAAAAGAAGGTTGGGAGTTGGTCAATGTAATTAAGGATAAATCTGATATCCCTTCAAAACACAAAATGATTTATTATTTTAAGAGAGAAAAAATATCTTAAGTATTTCTATAATAGGTATTTAATTTAATGAATGAATATAGATATTTAATATTTGGAATAGTTATAATTATTATAACTTATATATTGTATTTAGGTCTGACTACTTAATGTTCCAATACAACTTCAAAATATATTATGAAGACACAGACTCTGGTGGAGTTGTATATTACGCAAATTATTTAAAATTTATTGAAAGAGCCCGTACTGAAATCATCAATGAGTTGGGATTTACACTTAATTCTTTATTGAAAGATCATGATCGACTTTTTTTAGTAAAAAAGATCGAATGTGATTATATTGAGTCATGCAAACTAGAGGATCAATTAACTGTTAAAAGCAATATTTTGTCTCTTAAAAATGCATCATTTAAGCTCGAACAAAATATTTACAAACAAAATAATATTATTTTTAAATCAAAAATTTTGATGGTTTGCGTCAATTCTCAAGGGGCTCCAAGTAAAATACCAGATGACCTTCAACGATTAATGAAAAACAAAGATGGATAAGTTATTTGAGCCAAGTAGAAAATTTATTAAAACTACTAACCTTTATAAATTTCAGACATATTTAGAACAAAAATTTTCTAAGAAATTCTTAAATTATAACAAGCTTTGGTTATGGACTAATAAGAATCCTGGTGAGTTTTGGGAGTCTATAGTTGAGTATTTTAATATCGATCTTGAGAGGAAAAGATTTTTTAAAGCTTACAAAAAAAAATCTTTTTGGAATTCAATTTTTTTTGATAACAGTAATCTCAATTATTATAATTTAATTTTTAAAAATAATTCATCAGATTTGGCCATTGAATTTATTGGAGAAAACAAATTCAGCGAAAAAATTATTTATAGTGATTTAAATAAAAGAGTTAATGCATTAAGCAATTTCTTTAGAGATAAAGGCATAAAAAAAGGTGATGTAATTGTCGGATATCTGCCAAATATACCTGATACAGTAATAAGCTTCCTTTCTGCAGCAAAAATTGGTGCAGTTTGGTCTTCTTGCTCTGCTGACTTTGGGACACAAGCTGTGATTGACAGATTTTCCCAGCTTAAGCCTAAGCTTTTAATTGTTGCTGACTATTATTTTTATAACGGTAAGAAATTTCAATATTCAAAAAACTTAAGAACATTAAAAGCAAATTTAAATAATCCACTAATTTTAAAAACTAGCTATCCTTCAAAAAATAACACATCTGAATTAAAAAAAATTTACAATCAAAAAAAATATTCAAAACCAAATAAAAATATATCATTGAGTTTTAATCATCCGCTATATGTTTTATTTTCTAGTGGAACTACAGGGCTTCCCAAGTGTATTACACACGGCCATGGTGGCTCACTCCTGCAACATTTAAAAGAATTAGCATTACACACAAATGTCAAATCTGAAGATAAAATGCTTTTCTTAACTACTTGCGGGTGGATGATGTGGAACTGGACAGTTTCAAATTTACTTTTAGGTTCTTCAATCGTTCTTTATGATGGCTCCCCATTTTATCCAAATATAAATCGAGTTATCAATATTACAAAAGATACTAATTCAACAATGCTAGGTGCGGGAGCAAAAGTTTATGAAACTATCCAAAATAATTATAAATCTAATAAAAAAGATATTTTAAAAAAAATTAATTGTTTTATATCAACTGGCTCTCCTCTAAGTCCAGACACTTTTAAGTTTATTAATAAAAGTTTAAATTCAAAATCTTTTATACATTCAGTTAGCGGTGGAACAGATATAGTTTCATGTTTTATGTTAGGTATACCAACTTTACCTGTCTATTCAGGTGAAATTCAAGGACCGGGCTTGGGCATGGATATTGATGTTTTCAATGATAATGGTAAGCCAACCAAAAAGACAGGAGAGCTAGTTTGCAAGACCCCTTTCCCCTCTAAGCCTATCTACTTTTGGAATGACAGATTAAATAATAAGTATAAATCAGCATATTTTAAAAAATTTCCAAACATATGGTCTCATGGAGATTATGTAAAAAAAACAAAAAATGGAGGTTATGTAATCTTTGGAAGATCAGATGCTACTTTAAATCCAGGCGGTGTCAGAATAGGAACAGGTGAAATATACAGTTGCTTACAAAAATTTCATTGGATCGAGGACTGTTTGGCAACAGGTTATTTGACTAAAAATGATGAAAAAATTGTCCTTTTTTTGAAGTTGTTAAACACAAAAATTAATGTTGATTTTAATACAATATTGAAAAAACACCTCAAGACATCGCTTAGTCCAAGGCATGTTCCTTGGAAAATATTTATAGTTAAAGACATTCCAAGAACAAAAAGTGGTAAAAACTCTGAAATACTTGTCAAAAAAATTATCAATAATGATAAAGTGCAGAACTTGGGATCGTTGGCAAATCCTGAGTCAGTAATTGAATACAGAAAGATAAATATTAATGAGTGATGTTTTTATAATCGATGCAGTTAGAACACCAATAGGAGCTTATTTAGGTAATTACAAAAAAACTGAATCAGTAGAACTAGGAACCTCTTGTCTCAAAGAATTATTTGATAGAAATCAAATAATCAATACTAAAGAAGTTGAAGGATTAATTTTAGGACAAGTATTAACTAGCGGACTAGGAATGAATACAGCAAGGCAAGTTGCACTAGGTTCCGGAATGCAACAGACATCCTTTGCTTATGTGGTAAATCAAGTTTGTGGAAGCGGTATGAGAGCTACAATCGATGGCTCATCTAAAATTTATTCCGGAGAGTCAAATTTATTAATCGTTGGTGGTCAAGAAAGTATGTCAAGAGCACGCCATGCATACCTAAGTAGAACTGGAGAAAAAAAATTAGGTAATAATATCTTTATAGACACTTTAGTTAATGATGGATTAACTGATGCTTTTTCAAAAGAACATATGGGTATAACAGCTGAAAACGTTTCAAGAAAATATAATGTTTCAAGACAAGACCAAGATCAATTTGCTTATCAGTCTTATCTAAAAACTTATAAGGCAATTAAAAATAATTACTTCAAAAACGAACTGATAAAAACACCACTTAAAGATGAAGTTCGAAAAGACACTACTTTGCCAAAATTAAGCCAATTAAAAGCTGTTTTTAAAAAATCTGGAACAGTCACTGCTGGAAATGCTTCTTCATTAAATGATGGAGCTAGTTTTTTGGCTTTAGCTTCTGAAAAATATGTAACTTCAAACAAAATTAAACCAATAGCAAAAGTACTATCTTGGGCGTCCTCGGCGGGCAATCCTGATTATATGGGTGTTACTCCAATTACAGCTATACAGAAATTAATGAAGAAAATGAGTGTAAATATTAACTATTTTAATTTGGTTGAGGTCAATGAGGCGTTTGCTGCAACTTCAGTTGCAGTCCAAAGATCTTTAAAGATTGATCCAAATAAATTAAATATTGCTGGAGGCGCTATTGCATTAGGGCACCCCATTGGTTGTTCTGGTGCAAGAATTATTACAACTTTGTCTCATCAACTCAGAAGGACAAAACAAAAGTTTGGTGTTGCTAGTATGTGTATTGGCGGTGGTCAAGGTCTAGCAATTGCTATTGAAAATTTAAAATAAAAAATCATAGTGAGTGTTTCTCTTAAAGCAGCCATATTTTTATGCTTTGCCTCCTTATTTTGGTCAGGCAATTTTATAGTAGGAAGATTGTCCTCAGTTGAGGAATTAGTATCACCTCTATCGTTATCTTTTTACAGATGGGTAATTGCTTTAATTATTTTAACTCCCTTTTGTTTAAAAAATGCTCTAGTTGATTTACCACTTTTAAAAAAACAACCAGGAATGGTTTTTTTGATAATCCTAACTGGTCCGACGCTTTTTAATACTTTAACTTATATTGGTTTAACAGCAACAACTGTTATTAATTCTTTATTAGTTATTTCGACAACCCCCATGTTGATAATCCTTTTAAACAAATTGATTTATAAAAATCAAACAAACTTGTTTCAAATGTTAGGTGTCATTTTATCTCTTATTGGTGTTAGTTATGTTATAACAAAAGGTAACTATCAAAATATATTTGATTCAAAATTTTATTCTGGAGATTTATTCATCTTACTAGCTGTTATATCTTGGGCATTATATTCAATATTTCTAAAAAAAAATGAAACAGGTGTTTCAGGATTTAGTTTTTTATATTTATCATTCGTATTTACAGTAATATTACTCCTACCTGTTTATTTATATGACATAATAATTCAAAATAATTTCATAACATTTGACCACAAAACCTTATTAGTAATTGGCTATACCGGAACTTTTCCTAGCATCTTGTCATATATTTGTTGGAATACTGGAGTGGCTTTAATTGGACCAAATAAATCAGGCCCTTTTCTCCACTTAATGCCTATTTTTGGTGGAATTCTTGCATATTTAGTCTTTCAAGAAACATTACAGAGTTATCATTACGCTGGAATTTTATCTGTGATTGTTGGTATAATGATAGCTAATAAAAAATAATTAATTATTTCTTAATTTAGGAGGGGAATATTTATGGCAAAAAAAAAGACTAATAATAAGACCATGAAAAGAAGAAATTTCCTTAAAGGTGCAGGTGCTGCAGCACTGGGCGCCGCAGCAGTTTCTTCATTTCCAGCACCAGCAATATCAGGTGGACACATGGAATGGATTGCATGTTCTGCTTTTGGCAAAGCAAGTGGTCTTGGCAAAGCAATAGATAGATTTGCTAGTTATATCAATAATGCATCTGATAAGTTAAAAGTCACTGTATATCATGGTGGGGAATTAGTGCCACCTCTTGAGTCACTAGATGCAGTTAGATCTGGTGCTGCTCAAATGGCTTATGGCGCTGGTTACTATTGGACTAACATCAGTATGGCACCTTCGTTTTCTGCAGCTTTACCTTTTGGTCTTACAGCTCAAGAACAAAATGCATGGTGTTATTATGGTGGAGGAATTGAAGCAGCAGACAAAGCATACAATGCTATTGGTGTAAAGTTTCTTCCAATGGGAAATACAGGTAACCAGATGGGTGGTTGGTTTAATAAGGAAATTAACTCACTCGCAGATTTTGAAGGTTTAAAAATAAGAATGCCTGGTCTTGGCGGTGAAGTATTAAAATCATTTGGTGCTAACACTGTTCTTTTAGCGGGTGCGGATGTGCTTCCTTCACTTGCTTCTGGCGCTATCGATGCTACAGAATGGATTGGTCCAGCAGCTGACTTAGGTAAAGGTTTACATCAAGCAGCTAAATATTACTACAATCCTGGATGGCATGAGCCAGCAACAATCCTAGACTGTTCAATAGATATGTTTGAGTGGGAGAAGCTAGATGATGCAACAAGAGAACTAATTACTGTTGCTACAAAAGCTGTCAATATGGAAGTGCTATCTTTTTTCCAAGCTGTTAATGATAGTTCATACCAAAAACTCATTAACGAACACGGTGTTCAAATGAGACAACTTCCAGATCCTGTTATGAATGCTCTAGGTCAAAGAGCAGGTGAGGTTTGTAGCGCTATTGCTGCTGAAGACCCAATTTCACAGGCTCTTTTTTCACATATTGTTGAATTTAGATCCTCAATTCTAAGATGGACAAATACGTCTGAGAAAGAGTACATGAGAGTTAGAAGTCTCCCATTTACTTACCCATCAGCATAAATTCATAATATTAATATCATCCCCGAAATATTCGGGGGTGATTATTTCATTAAAACATTTTACTTGGTAACCAAGTTGCAATTTCTGGATAAAAACCAACAATTAATATTGCTAATATTTGAATTCCAATAAATGGAATTACACCTTTATACATGTTTCTAGTTTGAATATTGTCCGGAGCTACTCCTCTTAAAAAAAATAAGGAAAAACCAAATGGTGGAGTTAGGAAACTTGTTTGTAGATTCAACGATATGAGAATACCAAGCCACAATGGATCAGCTCCATTTGCAATTAATATTGGACCCACTAATGGTACAATGACAAAAATTATCTCTATATAATCTAGAAAGAAACCCAAAAGAAATATAACTACCATAACTAAAATTAGAGCTGCGTAAAGTCCACCTGGCAAATTACCGAGAAAATGTTCAATCATTTCATCACCACCAAAAGCACGAAAAACTAATGAAAACATTGACGCTCCAATTAATATTACAAACACAAATGAACTAAGCTTTACTGTTCCTATTGCTGTTTCCTTGAGGTTCTTAAAATTCAATTCACCTTTTAAAAGTGCTATCATTGCTGCACCTACTGCACCAACTGAAGCAGACTCTGTAGGTGTTGCAATGCCAAAAAGTATGGACCCTAAAACTAATACAATGAGAGTTATTGGAGGAATTACAGATTTAGCTGCTTCAATATAAATCTCCCCTCTTGACCTTGTCGTTTCTACCGGAGGACAGGATAGCGGATTTATTCTTGCGTAAAAAAAAATGAATATAATGAATAATACTACCAACATTAGTCCAGGCAATATTGCGCCTGCAAACAAATCAATTGCAGTTACTGGATCAGGAGCTAAATTACCAACTAACATTGCCGCTTCTTCATTTGCTCCTTGTAAAATTGTTGCTAATAAAACTAAAACAATTGAAGGTGGAATTATTTGTCCCAATGTTCCAGCAGCACAAATAGTGCCAGTAGCTATTTTTTGATCATATCCAGCTTTCATCATAGATGGCAAAGAGAGCATTCCCATTGTAACAACTGTTGCCCCAACAATTCCTGTTGATGCAGCAAGTAGCATACCTACTATCACAACACCAATACCTAGACCTCCTTTTGTAGCCCCAAAAAGCTCACCAATAGATTGTAAAAGACCAGCTGCAATTTTTGTTTTTTCCAGCATAATTCCCATAAAAATAAAAAGAGGCACCGCTACGAGGGGTTCATTGATCATTGTTCCAAATATGCGCTGAGGAAAAAATCCTAGCATTCTAAAATTAAAGATTTCTAAAAAATCACCTAAAAATCCAAACAAAAGAGCTGTTCCTGCAAGTGTGAAGGCTACAGGAAAACCAAAAAGCAATAAACCCAATGTTGTTAAGAACATTACGATCGCTAAAATTTCAGGGCTAATCATTTTTTCTCACCAGACACTTGATGATTTGTGAGTGTTAGTATTGATTTAATTACATTTGAAATTAATTGAAGAAATAAAACTATACAAAACCATAAAATCGCACTTTTTAAAATATATAAAGCTGGCATACCCCCGGCTTCTCTGGATACTTCATTCATTAAAAAAGATCTATAGACAAAAGGATAGCTGTATTTCCAGATAATATACAAAAATGGGAGAAGTAAAAAAATATTTCCTAACAGGTCAACGATAGCTTTATACTTTTTTGATGCCTCTCGGTAAAAGACGTCTATTCTGACATGTTCATTAGCTAAATAAGTAAAACCAGCACCCAACATAAAAACAAAACTATGAAGCCAAACATAAACTTCTTGCATCCATATAAATCCAATATTGAACCCATATCTTAAGACGACAACAGTGAATACAACTATGACCATAGAGAAAACAAAAAAAGCACATAGATATCCTATGATTGTATTAAATCGATCAATAAATTTGGATAATTGTGCCAAAGCAGACATAGCAGCAGATTATATATAGACAATAAACATATGAAAGAGAGTATATTGATAGGTCGTGGTGCCAACTTTATATGAATAAAGCTTTCTCATGCGGGGTGAGATTCGGCACATTTAAACAAAAATGTTCACGACCTAATTGAATTTTAATTGAATATAGGGCTTTTTCAGAACCTTTATTTTAATGAATGGGCAATTTGATTAACATTTTTTCCACAGCCTTATTTATTCATGTAACGCATGAATTGATAAAATAATAGTTTTTTACTATAAGACATTTTTAAATATATTGCCTTTCTATGGCTCCGATATCACCCCATTTGCAAATATATAGACCTTTTTTGACAATGGTATTTTCTATCTCCAGCAGGATAGGAGTAATTGCATTTGCATTTTCTTTACCTTTTTTTGCAATTTGGTTAGGAAGCTTAAATTTTCTCCCTCAACTTAATCAAGTATTAACATTGTTGATAAACTTGCTACCTATAAAGCTAATATTTGTCTTTTGGTTTTTTATCTTTAATCATCATTTGTTAAACGGTTTTAAATATTTCTTATGGTCATTTTCAATTGGAATGGATCTTAAAAATGTCTACTTAGTGACATATCTTATTCTAGTAGCGAATATTATAATGACTTTGATTTTTACTTGGATGATATTTTAATGAAAGCTTCTCAAAAATGGAAAATAGAAAGAATTTTATATCTAGCGTTAATTCCTATTAGTTATTGGTTTATTTTATTTTTTTTAAGTTCTTACTCTGATGCAAATTCTCTCAATATCTCATTATCTACTTACACTAATAAGATTTTATTATTAATTTTTTTTATCATATCAATGCTTCATATTAGAATTCAACTGGGCAAAGTTTATGAGGATTATTTTCAATTAAATAAAATGAAACTTTATTCTTTAATAACAGACGGAATTATTGGTATTTCCTTTCTCTTCTTTTTACCGGTGTTATTTATTTAATATGAATTATACAGATCATAAATTAGATGTAGTTGTTTTAGGTGCTGGTGGAGCGGGCTTGAGAGCGGCTTTAGGGTGCTCTGAACAAGGCCTTAAAACTGCATGTGTCTCAAAAGTTTACCCTACAAGAAGTCATACTGTTGCGGCCCAAGGTGGAATTGGAGCTGCCTTAGCTAATATGGGTGAGGATAGCTGGCAGTGGCATATGTTTGACACTGTAAAAGGATCAGACTGGCTGGGTGATCAAGACAGTATTGAGTATTTATGTTCAAATGCAGTCGACTCTATTGTTGAGCTTGAACATTATGGTATGCCATTTTCAAGAACAGATGATGGTAAGATTTATCAAAGACCTTTTGGTGGCCATATGACAAAAAATGGTAAAGGCGAGCCAGCAAGCCGAGCTTGCGCTGCAGCTGATAGGACCGGTCATGCATTACTCCATACTCTGTATCAACAAAGCCTCAAAAATAATGTTGATTTTTATAACGAATATTTCGCTATAGACTTACTAAAAGATGATAATGATACAATTTGTGGTCTTTTAGCAATTAGTATAGAGGACGGATCATTGCATCGTTTTATTGCAAAAATGACAATTCTCGCAACAGGGGGTTATGGAAGAATTTTTCAATCCTCAACAAGTGCCCATATTTGCACTGGTGATGGAGCAGGCATAGCGCTGAGAGCCGGTCTTCCTCTATCTGATATGGAGTTCATTCAATTTCATCCAACAGGAATATATGGTGTGGGTGTTTTAATTTCAGAAGCAGCTAGAGGTGAAGGAGGCATTCTTAAGAACAACGAAGGCACAAGGTTCATGTTAGAATATGCCCCGAATGCAAAAGATCTTGCTGCTAGAGATGTTATATCAAGATTCATAAGTAAAGAGATTAGCGCAGGTAGAGGATGCGGACCAAACAAAGATTATATAAATCTCCATTTGGAACATCTTGATGCAGATATGCTTGCAAAAAGATTACCTGGTATTTCTGAGTCAGTTAAAGCCTTTTGTGGAAGAGATATTTCAAAAGAGCCAATCCCAGTAATTCCAACTGTTCATTATTGTATGGGTGGAATTCCTACAAACTTTAAAGCAGAGGTTTTGAAACCAAATGACTCTAATACAGAAGAAGTCTGTGAGGGACTAATGGCTATCGGAGAAGCTGCATGCGCTTCAGTCCATGGAGCTAATCGACTTGGAACAAATGCTTTAGCTGAGCTCGTAGTTTTTGGAAGGGGCGCAGCAATTCAGGCTGGCCAAGTTATTGATACCAAAGAGTCATTGAGAACCCCATCTCTGTCGCAAACAAATTCTATCATAGAGAGACTAGAGTCCATTAAAAGTAACAAAGGTGATGTTTCAGTCGGTGAGCTAAGAGAGAGGATGCAAAAGACTGTTCAAAAAAGATTTGGTGTTTACAGAGAAAGTGAAACTTTGAAATTAGGCAATGATGAATTAGCCTCAATGTCACAAGATTTAAAACATATTAAAGTCAAAGATCAGTCAGATGTTTTCAATACAGATTTAGTTGAAGCTTTAGAACTACATAATTTAATGCAAGTTGCTGGAAGTGTTGGTGTTTCTGCTGAGCAAAGAACTGAAAGTAGAGGTGCTCACGCTAGAGAGGACTTTCCAGACAGAGATGATGAAAATTGGTTAAAACACACTCTTTTTTGGGGCGATGTCACTGATTATAAAGTCACCCACAGACCAGTGAGAATGACTACACTGAGTAATCAAATTTCTGTCATCCAACCACAAGTAAGGGTTTATTAAATGGTACAACTTACTCTTCCAAAAAACTCAGTTCCAGTTAAAGGAAAATCTTATTCCAATGTCGATCTCATTGACGAGCAATCTCAACAAAATCATGATATCCGAATTATAAATGTTTATAGGTGGTCTGGTGATGAAAATACTCCTCCTCAAATCGATCGATTTGAAATTGATGTAGCTAAAGCAGGAACAATGGTTCTAGATATATTAAATAAAATTAAAGCTGAAGTTGATCCAAGTTTAACTTTTAGAAAATCTTGTAGAGAAGGTGTTTGTGGATCATGTGCAATGAACATAGATGGAGTAAATACACTTGCATGTCAAAAACATATAGAAGAGTGTTCGGATGAAATAAATATTTATCCTCTTCCTCATATGAAGGTTTTAAAAGATCTAGTGGTTGATTTAAAAAAAGCATTTGAACAATTTAAATCTATAAAACCATGGTTAAATAAAAAGTCCCCAAATAATAAACGTGAAAACTTACAGTCAGTCGAAGACAGAGATAAGTTAGATGGTAAATGGGAATGTGTTATGTGCTTCTCATGTAGCACTTCTTGTCCTAGTTATTGGTGGAACGAGGATAAATATTTGGGACCAGCTGTATTGCTTCAAGCAAATCGCTGGATACAAGATAGTAGAGATGAAGAAAAAAAAGAAAGGTTGAATGAATTAGATGATAGTTTTAAACTATATAGATGTCATTCGATTATGAATTGCACGAACTCTTGTCCAAAAGGATTAAATCCAGCTAAAGCGATAGCTGAAATAAAACATGAAATATCCAAAATGGATAATAAGTGAATAAAATCTCATTAATTGGTGCTGGAAATATTGGAGGCACACTCGCACATTTATTAGCTTTAAAAAAACTCGGTAATCTAACACTTATTGATGTTGTTACCGGGATGCCTCAAGGAAAAGCTTTAGACCTTAGTCAATCATCAGCAGTCGAAGGTTTCACAGGGTCAATAGAGGGTACCAATGATTTTTCAAAAATGAAGGGATCTGACGTTATCATCATAACTGCTGGCTTACCCCGTAAACCTGGAATGAGTAGAGATGATTTACTTGAGATCAATGGAAAAATAATAAAAAAAATTGCACTAGATATAAAAAAATATGCTCCTAAAGCATTTGTTATTTGTATTACAAACCCACTAGATGCGATGGTATACGTTCTCCAGAAATATTCCAAACTACCCAAAAACATGTGTGTGGGCATGGCGGGAGTATTGGACTCCTCCCGAATGAAATACTTCTTATCAGATGCTTTGAAGGTATCAGTGAATGATGTTGAAACATTTGTATTAGGAGGCCATGGAGATGACATGGTGCCTCTAATTAATTACACAACAATAGGAGGTGTCCCTTTAACCGATTTTATAAAGCTCAAAAAATTCCCTTATTCAAAAATTGAAAAAATAGTCGATCGAACAAGAATGGGTGGTGGTGAAATCGTGAAGTTATTAAAAAATGGATCAGCTTTTTACGCACCTGCTAGTTCGGCAATTCAGATGGCAGAGGCTTTTTTATTAAATCAAAAAAAACTTTTACCATGTGCTGCTTATATCAATGGCCAATATGGCCTTAAAAATATGTATATGGGAGTGCCTACAATTATTGGAAATAAAGGAATTGAAAAAATTATTGAGGTAAAACTTACAGCCAAAGAGAAATTAATGTTAAAAAAATCTGTCAAATCTGTGCAGGGTTTAGTATCAGCTGTTGATAAGCTTTTATGATCAAAAATCAAATGACATCTTTATTAGATAGGCGTATACATAATCCTATTAATGAGATCTTATAATTCATTTCTCACAACTAATAATGCCTCTCAAGTAATAGCGATATACAGAGATTATATAAAAGACCCAAGTCTTGTTGATAAGAGCTGGCATGAATTCTTTAAAGCCCTCGCTCCTGAGGAAATCTCTATACTAGCTGACTATCAAAAAATAAATTGGTCAGAGACCTCAAGAGACATTGATTTTAATCAGATTTCCCTTGATCAGGCAATTACTGACTCTCTTCGACTTGTTATGATGATAAGAGCTTACAGAGAGATAGGGCACCTTATAGCTGATCTTGACCCTTTAGGTTTAATGGCAAAGAACAATCCATCAGGTTTAGATCCCGAGTATTACGGTTTTCAAAAAAAAGATTATGATCGAAAAATATTTCTATTTGGATATTTAGGATTTCAGAAAGCTACTGTTCGTGAAGTTTTTGAAAAACTTCAAAGCATCTATTCTGGCACATTGGCAATTGAATATAAACATATTCAGTCCGCTGAAGAATACAAATGGCTAAAGGATAGAATAGAAGAAAAAAAAGACATGCAATTAACCTCCAAAGGTAAAAGGACAATCTTGGAGAGATTAATTACAGCAGAATATTTTGAAAAATTTCTAGATACAAAGTACAGAGGTACCAAAAGATTTGGACTTGAAGGAGCTGAGTCTACAATACCAGCGCTTGAACAGATTTTAAAAAGATCCTCAGAATATGGTGTAGAAGATTTTTCCTTTGCATGCGCCCACAGAGGAAGACTAAATATATTAGCTAACATAGTAAAAAAACCTCATGTTCAAATTTTTGGAGAATTTATCCATGGAGGCGAGAATGCCCTCAGTGATCAGGGCTCTGGTGATGTTAAATATCATTTAGGTGCAAGCTCTGATAGAAGTTTTGGAGGTAAGATTATTCATGTGAGTATGGCAGCTAATCCCTCTCACTTAGAGGCGGTAAATCCAGTTGTAGCCGGCAAAATAAGAGCTAAACAAACAATCATTCAAGACAAAAATAATACGAAAGTTTCAGGTCTACTTATTCACGGAGACGCAGCAATTGCTGGACAAGGTATTGTTGCTGAAACCTTTACTATGTCACAATTAAATGGCTACAGAATTGGTGGATTAATTCACTTTATTATTAATAATCAAATTGGATTTACAACTAGTCCTCAATATAGCCGATCTGCGCCTTACTCTTCAGAGATAGGAAAAATTGTTCAATCCCCAATATTTCATGTAAATGGAGATGACCCAGAGGCTGTTGTTTTAGCCTCAAGAGCCGCAACAGAATTTAGAAACACATTCAAAAAAGATACACTTGTCGATATGTTTTGTTACAGAAAACATGGACATAACGAGGGTGATGAGCCCTCTTTCACTCAACCATTGATGTATCAAACTATAAAAAAGAAAAAAACAGTTGCTAGTATTTATGCAGATAAACTTATAAGCCAAGAAGTAGTAAATACAAAACAGGTAGACTTCATCAAAGACAGAATATGGTCTGATCTCGAGAAAAAATTTGAAAAAGCAAAAAACTATAAATTAAAAACAAAATCTTGGATGGGTGGACAATGGAGTGGATTAAGCCTTGCACCAAAAGATCCACTTAGAAGAGGTAGAACAGCTGAGTCAGAAAAATCCTTAAAGGAAATTGGCACAAAAATTTCACAAATACCTAAAGGATTTAATCTTCATCCGAAATTAGAAAAGTTTAATAAATCTAGATTAACTTCAATAAAATCAGGAAAGAATATTGACTGGTCTTTTGCTGAGGCTTTAGCATTTGGAGCATTGTTAAAGGAAGGATATAGAGTGAGGCTTGCAGGTCAAGATTCTGGAAGGGGAACTTTCAGTCAGAGACACTCAGTTTTTTATGATCAAAAATCAGAAGAGAGATATATTCCACTCAATCACATTGCAAAAAATCAAAAACAGTTTGAAGTAATTGATAGTTTTCTCTCTGAATTAGGTGTCCTAGGTTTTGAATATGGGTACTCGTTAGCAGACCCAAATACTTTGGTTTTATGGGAGGCCCAATTTGGAGATTTTGCCAACGGTGCCCAAATTATCATTGACCAGTTTATTGCTTCAAGTGAGAGAAAATGGATGCAAATGAGTGGATTAGTCATGTTATTACCTCATGGTCATGAGGGTATGGGTCCTGAACACTCCAGTGCAAGAATAGAAAGATTTCTTCAAATGGCAGCAGAAGATAACGTTCAGATTGTAAACTGCACCACTCCTGCGAGCTACTTTCATGCTTTGAGAAGGCAAATACATAGAAATTTTAGAAAACCACTAATAGTATTTACCCCTAAATCCACACTGCGCCACCCAAATAATGTATCATCTATTAGTGAATTTACTGGACGCTCATCTTTTCATCGCCTCATTGAAGATGAAATCAAAAACCCAAAAAGGATAATTTTCTGCTCTGGAAAAATATTTTATGAATTAGATGATTTTAGAACAAAGAATAATATTAAAGATGTAAAAATAGTTCGTATTGAGCAAATTTATCCATTTCCATTTGATGCCATAGGAGATGTTATATTAAAACATAAAGAAAGTGAGATTTTATGGGTTCAAGAGGAGCCAAAAAATATGGGTGCATGGAGTTTTGTTAAAAGTCGTATTAGACATGTTTTAGTAAAAAATAATTTAACCAAAAAAGTTCATTATGTTGGAAGACGCCCTGCAGCAGCTCCTGCTACAGGCATATCAAAAAGACATAGTACTAATCAGCAACTAATAAAAGAATTAGCTCTTAAATCATCACTAAAACGTGTTATAAAAGAAAGAAGTGGTGTCAGTTTTATGAAATTTAAAAACTTACCGAAAGAGTAATGAAAAACATAACAGTACCTGAGCTTGGAGAGTCGATCATTGAAGGCACGCTTACATCTTGGTTGATCAAAGAGGGAGATAGCTTTGAGTCTGGCGATAATTTAGCTGAAATTGAAACAGAGAAAATCACAATTGAAATTCCTGCTCAAACCTCTGGAAAATTAACAAAGATAATAACCCCAGAGGGATCTACTGTGAATGTTGGTCAATCTATTGCTGAAATATCAGAAAATACGACTACTGAACAAAAACCCAAACTAGAAACAAGTCAAATCGAAGAAATAAATGAAGAAAAACAAACAATTGACCCATCTAATGTCTCTAAAGTTAGCGAAAATCAAACAAAAACTCCAGCTAAGGTAGTTGATCTTCCAAACTTCGACAAAGATGACTCTACGTTAGATGAAAAAACTATCCCAATGTCAAAATTAAGGCAAACAATTGCCAGAAGGTTAAAAGAAGCTCAAAATACAGCTGCCATTCTCACAACATTTAACGAAGTCGATATGTCAGCAATTATGTCTCTTAGAAAAAAAGAACAATCAAGTTTTCAAAAAAAACATGATGTGAAACTTGGCATTATGTCTTTTTTTGTTAAAGCCTGCACAGAAGTTTTAAAAGAAATACCAGAGATTAATTCAGAAATTCACGAAGATAAAATAATTTATAAAAACTACTTTGATATAGGCATTGCAATTGGATCTGAAAAGGGGCTTGTTGTTCCAATAATTAGAAATGCTGGAGATTTATCAAATGCAGAAATTGAAAAGTATATTATTGAATTATCTGAGAAAGCAAATTCAAATAAACTTTCCATGAGTGATTTATCAGGAGGAACATTCTCAATTACAAATGGAGGAATATATGGTTCTATGATGAGCACCCCAATTATCAACCCACCTCAAAGTGCCATATTAGGTATGCACTCAATAGTTGATAGACCTATTGCTGTAAAAAAGAAGATTGTTATAAAACCAATGATGTATATTGCATTAAGTTATGACCATAGATTAATAGATGGTAAGCAAGCAGTAACTTTTTTAGTTAGACTGAAAGAACTGTTAGAAAATCCAAAAATTATTTAATTTTTTAGAATATTTTTTAAAACAAAATTTAATATGCCGTCTGCTTTATAATATTGTAACTCATTTATAGTATCAATTCTTAAAATACAATCTATTTTTATATTTCCCACATTGCTTTGAATAATGACTTCTAATTCTTGTAAAGGCTTCAGGTCTTCAGTAAGTTTTATATTTATTAAATCAGACGATTGAATATTTAAATCATTTATTGTGTGACTTTTAAGTTGTATAGGCAGAACTCCCATTCCAACCAAATTTGATCGGTGTATTCTCTCAAAACTTTCAGCAATAACCGCCTTAATACCTAATAACTTCGTGCCTTTTGCAGCCCAATCACGCGATGATCCAGTTCCGTATTCTTCTCCTGCAAAAACTACAACATTTTCAGACCTTTTTGCATACTCCATAGCAACATCATAAACACTCATTTTTTTCTTATCAGGTTCTAAAATTGAGTATCCACCCTCAACATTTGATAGCAGTTGGTTTTTAATTCTTATATTGGCAAAAGTACCCCTTACCATTACTTCATGATTGCCCCTTCTAGCACCATATGAATTAAAATCATTTTGACGTATTTGCCTTTCCATGAAGTAGTTGCCAGCAGGACTATCAACTTTAATAGCCCCTGCAGGTGAAATGTGATCTGTTGTAACACTATTGCCTAGAAGTAATAAAGGTCTTGCATTCTCAATTGGCTTAATCTCTTTATCATCATTTGATTGATTATCAAAAAACGGAGGTTTCTGTACATAAGTTGATGAAGAATTCCAATTATACAGTTCTCCCGTAGAAGTATTAATTTTTTGCCATTCTTTTGGTCCATCTAAAGCATTATTGTATTGTTTTTTAAACATTTCAGGCGATACATTTTTTTCAACAGCATTTCGGATTTCGCTATTGCTTGGCCAAATGTCCTTTAAAAATACTTCATTACCATCTGTGTCAATACCAATGGGATCACTTGTCAAATTAATAAGGACAGACCCTGCTAAAGCATATGCTACAACTAAAGGTGGTGAGGCAAGATAATTAGCTTTAACGTGAGGATTAACTCTGCCTTCAAAATTTCTATTACCTGAAAGTACTGAAGCAACTGTTAAATCATTTTTTGAGATACACTCAGCAATATCTTTATCAAGTGGCCCTGAGTTTCCTATACACGTAGTGCATCCATAACCAACTAGATGAAAACCAAGTTTGTCTAAATAATTATTCAAACCCGATTTAGCCAAATAATCAGTAACAACTTTTGAACCAGGTGCTAAAGAAGTCTTAACCCAAGGTTTTACTTGTAGACCTAATTCACAAGCCTTTTTTGCGACTAAGCCTGCTGCAACTAAAACATCTGGATTAGAGGTATTAGTACATGAAGTAATAGCAGCAATTACAACGTTACCGTCTTGCATTTTGTAATTGTGATTTTTAATTTCTTTTTCAATAGGTTTGTTTTTTGAAAATTCTTTAAAATTTAAATTCACGCTTTCAAGATTAATTCTATCTTGAGGTCTTTTAGGCCCTGCTAATGATGCTTGAACATTTTCTAGTTCTAAATGAACGGTATCATTATAATTACATGTGTCATCGGCCCACAAACCTTGAATTCTGTTATATTTTTCAACAATATTTATCAGATCGGAGCCTCTAGATGTCAACTTCAAGTATTTGATAGTTTCATCATCAACTGCAAAAAAACCACAAGTTGCGCCATATTCTGGAGCCATGTTGGCAATAGTTGCTCTGTCAGCGAGTGATAAATTCTTCAAACCATCACCGTAGAATTCAACAAATTTTCCAACTACTCCTTTTTCTCTTAGCATTTGTACAATTGTTAAAACTAGATCTGTTGCTGTAACACCCTCTTTCATTTTCCCTGATACTTCAAAACCAACAACTTCTGGTAAAAGCATTGATACAGATTGGCCAAGCATAGCAGCCTCAGCTTCAATTCCTCCTACTCCCCAACCTAGAACACCAAGTGCATTTACCATTGTCGTATGACTATCTGTTCCGACTAATGTGTCGGGGTATAATAAAACTTTTTCTTCAAGCTCCTTGCTCCAGACTACTTGAGCTAAATACTCTAAATTTACTTGATGGCATATTCCTGTGCCAGGTGGAATAACCCTAAAATTTTTTAAAGCTTGTTGTCCCCATTTTAAAAACTCATATCTCTCTGCATTTCTTCCAAATTCCATATCTACATTTTTTTGAAATGCATTTGGGCTAGCAAAATAATCAACCATTACAGAATGATCTATTACTAAATCAACTTGGGACATAGGATTAACTTTTGATGGATTACCACCTTTTTTTGAAACAGCATCACGCATTGCTGCTAAATCTGCAACAGCAGGCACGCCAGTAAAGTCTTGCATTAACACTCTTGAAGGAAGAAAAAATATTTCATGTTTTTTCTCAGGATTTTCTAATACATTTTCGATAAGGTCTTTATTCACATCTTTGCCATCTTCTAATCTAAGTAAATTTTCAATGAGTATTTTTTTTGATTTAGGTATATTTTTTATTTTAGGAAAATTATCCTCCAATTTAGATAGGTTATAGAAAATGTACTTTTTTCCATTATTTGAAAATTGATCAAGTGTTTTAAAACTATCTAATGACAACATACTTTTATTATAAACATTAATTAGTAAATTTATTTATGCATTATACTAATTAATTATTTTTTAAATTTTTCTTTTAAAAGGTCATATAATTTTTGCGAGTCATAGCTTAAATCTCTTCCAGATCTTTTTATTAATCCAATTGTTCTAGTTACAGAGGGATCAATTAAAGGCCTATATGACAGAGAAGAATAATCCTTTGAAATAGCCAATTTTGGGGCAAGAGTTATTCCAAGACCTTGCTCAACCATATTTAATGCAGTTGGTATGTGCCTCACTTCATACGCCCAATCGATATCTTCTTCTTGGAGCGCAAGTGCATTCTCAATATAAATTCTACTCCCAGAACCTTTCCATATTGAAATAAAATTCCTACCTTTGATTTCAGATATCTTTATTTTTCTTTTTTTCTCTAACTTGTCTCCTTTTGGAAATACAACGACGTAATCTTCGACAAATAAATTTTCGAAGCTAATTCCAGGTTCTTGTTTACCAGTAAAATTAATACCAAAATCACATTCTCCTCCCAAAACACTATCAACAACATTATTAGATGACCTTTCAATGATTTGAACTTTACACCTTGGTTCAATTTCTTTGAATTGTTTGAGTGATGAAAATAAAATATTTCTTAGCGCCGAATGAACCACACCAATTTTAATTATTGAGGGAAAGCTATATTTTTCATTTAGAGTTTTTGTTGCTGTTTTGACTGCCTCTATTATTCCTCTTGCTCGATCATAAAAATTTCTCCCAGAATATGAAAGTTGAACTTTTCTAGTGGTCCTATCAAATAGAGTAGTTCCTAATTCGTGCTCTAACTTTTGAATTCTTCTTGAGAGAGCGGGTTGAGATAAATTTAAATTATTTGCAGCTTTAGCAAAAGAGTTAGTCTCAGTTAATTCAATAAATGCTTCAATATCACCAATTTCAATATTAATGCGCATATAACATAAATATCAAAAATTTTTTTATTTGCTATTCTTTTTTGTTGTTGTTTTCTTTACAGCTTTTAGCCACCCTTCATAAAGATATTTAACTTCTTTCTTGTGAAGTTTTGGTTTAAATATTTTATCACTTTGCCATTTTTTAGAGATTTCCTCAGTATTTTTAATAAATCCTGAAGAAAGTCCAGCAAGATAGGCTGCTCCCAATGCAGTTGTTTCAGTTACTTTTGGTCTATCACAATTTAAAATTAAAATATTTGACAAAAATTGCAGGAAATCTTCATTTGCTACCATCCCACCATCGACTTTAAGTTGTTTAATTGGAACACCACTATCTTTCTGCATGGCAATGACCAAGTCTTTAGTTTGGTATGCAACACTATCTATAGCGGCTTTGACAAACTCTGCTATTCCAGTATTTCTTGTCATTCCAAAAATTGCACCTCTGGCTTCCCCATCCCAATAAGGAGCCCCTAAACCAACAAAAGCGGGAACAAAGTAAATTTTTTGACTTTGATCACTCTTAGAATAAAAAATCTCTGTCTCTTGTGCTGTTTTGATAACTTTAAGTGAGTCTCTTAACCACTGAACAGCAGCCCCAGCAATGAAGATAGAACCTTCTAAGGCATAAGTGGTCTTATTATTAATTTTATATGCAATGGTCGTAAGCAAATTATTTTTTGATATTTTAAGTTTTTGTCCAATATTCATGATCATAAAACAACCAGTCCCATATGTAGACTTAATAGATCCAGGTTTAAAACATGCCTGTCCAATTGTTGCTGCTTGTTGGTCACCAGCTATACCTCCTATTTTGATCTTATCTCCAAAAAGAGTTGTGTACCCAAAATCATCTGCACTATCTTTTACTTCGGGAAGAATTTTATAAGGGATATTAAAAATTTTTAGTAATTCCTTTGACCAACGGTTTTTTTTGATGTCATATAACATGGTTCTTGAAGCATTTGTAGCCTCAGTAAAAAAAGACCTTCCCTCTGTTAACTTCCACAGAAGCCAAGTATCAATTGTCCCAAATAAAAGTCTATCCTCTTTTAAAAGTTTTTTTGATGACTCTATATTGTCAAGTATCCATTTTATTTTAGTTGCTGAAAAATATGCATCAATTACAAGACCAGTAATTTTTTGTATTTTTTTTGCAAATCCTTTCCTAGTTAAATCTTTGCAATAATTTACTGTTCTTCTATCTTGCCAAACAATAGCTTTGTAAATAGGCTTACCTGTTTGTTTGTCCCAAATGACTACAGTTTCTCTTTGATTAGTTATTCCTATACCTAATATTTGGCTGGAATTAACTTTTGCTTTTTTAATTGCATTTTGTGTCGTTTGTAAAACAGTATTAAATATCTCTTGAGGGTCGTGTTCTACACACCCATCTTTTGGAAAGTATTGTTTAAATTCCAACTGATCACTAGAAACAATTTCAAAATTATCATTAAAAATTATCGAACGTGTAGAAGTTGTTCCTTGATCAATTGATAAAATAAATTTTTGCACCAATTTATAATAACATAAGAACTAAAGGTGTCTTTTTAAAATAATTTCTAATTTATCCTTCGCCTCTTTAGGAAAATTAATCCCAAGTTTTGTTCTCCTAAATAAAATATCTTCAGAAGTTCGAGCCATTTCTTCTTTAATAAGATATTTTACTTCAAATTCATAAAAATCCTCAAAAATCAGATCTCCACCTGCGTTAAATTCATTATAATATTCATTTAATTTTGATATTTTAGCCCCATACGTTTCGATAAGTCTTTGTAATATTTTTTTAGGGATATTTTCGCTATTAATATTTATATCAGTTGCACCTGGTAAAATTTCATCGGATGTCCATGTTTTATTTGAAACTACTATGTACTTGCTTAACTTTTTCAAAACTTGTTCTGAAAGCTTTCTATAGGTTGTAAGTTTTCCTCCAAAAACTGTCAAAATTGGAGCTCCATCTCTATCGTCAATTTCAAAAGCATAGTCTCTTGATACCTTAGATGCCTTCTGATTATTGTCTTCAATCAACGGCCTTACACCTGAATAAGTCCATACAATATCATTATCGACAATCTCATTTTTTATAAAGGAATTGACTGAATTAATTAAATAGGTTTTCTCTTCATATGTAATTTTGGGATTTTCAAAATCTTCAACTTCATGATCAGTAGTGCCTATTAAAGTATATTTTTTTTTAAATGGTATCATAAAAATAACACGCTTATCATTTAATTGGAGTATGTATGCTTGATCGCCATCATATATTTTTTTGACCACTAAATGACTTCCTTGAACAAGTCTTAATTTTTTTTTAGATTTTATTCCAAAAATATTATTTAAAACTGATATAGCAAAAGGCCCAGTTGCATTAACAACAGCTTTTGATTTTAAAACTTCACCATTATCTAAAAAAATTGACCAATTATCTTCACCTCTGACCGTCTTGATAATATTTGTGTTTAAGTAGACTTTTGCACCTCTATTTATAGCATCTTCTGCGTTAAGTAGAGCTAGACGGGAGTCATCAACAAATAAATCAGAATAAACATAGCCACTTTTAAAATTCTCTTTTATTGGGTTTTCTTTGAAAGTTTCATTCAAAGAAATAAATTTTGATTTTTCAAAGGTTGATTTGCCACTCAATCTATCATACAAAAACAAACCAATTCTTATAATCCAGCTTGACCTTAAACTTGGAACATGAGGTAAAACAAATCTTACAGGTATTGTAATATGGGGGGCAATTTTTTTTATCACATCTCTTTCTATGAGAGACTCTCTTACAAGTTTAAAATTGTAGTTTTCTAAATATCTTATTCCTCCATGAATTAATTTTGTTGACCATGAAGAGGTTTGGGAAGCAATATCGCCTTTTTCAATTAAACAAGTATTTAACCCTCTTCCTGCAGCATCTCTTGCTATGCCAACACCGTTAATACCACCACCAATTATTACAACATCATACATTTCAAATGAAGTTCATACAAAAAATCAAAAATGTAAAGTAGGAGTAAATTTTTTTTTCAATTTTTTGAATAGTTTTTATAAGTTTAGTATTGACTTAATTAAAAATATTGTTCTTTCTTATTCAAAACATACCATTAAAATGTCTATCTCTATTGATTTAAATTATTATAAAAGTGCATAAAAAAATTTTAGTAGTCGGTGCAGGTGCTTGGGGCACAGCTATTGCAAATACACTCTCAAAGAAAAATAATAATGTTTATCTTTGGGCAAGAGATCAAAAATTATCCAATCAAATAAATAAAAACAAAATTAATAAAAAATATTATAAAAATTTCAAATTATCTTCAAAACTGAAATCAATATCGGGTAATTTTAGTGTTAATGAATATCATTATATTTTCTATGTCTTACCTGCTGCTGCATTTGATAATTTTTGCGATAATTATTTAAATAATCAAAAAATTAATGAATTAATAATATGCTCAAAAGGTATCAGTAAGAATGGTGATTTCATCTCAAATCTAATAATGAAAAAACTAATTTTGAAAAATTATCATTTTTTATCTGGACCTAGTTTTGCAGATGAGGTTTTATATGGGAAACCCACAGCCTTAAGCTTATCAAGTAATAAAATTAATAAAAATATTGGTAATATTTTTAAAGATACAAATATAAGAATTTATTATTCAGAAGGATATAAAACACTTGAATTTTTAGGTATTCTCAAAAATATTTATGCGATTGGTGCAGGAGTCATTGATGCTACATCATTAGGTCAAAACGCAAGAGCTGCCTACATAGCAAGATGCATTGTTGAGACGAAAAGTATCTTAAAGAGTTTAAAGCTAAATACTAATATGATTTACAGTCTTGGAGGCATAGGAGATTTAATACTTTCATGCAGCTCAAATAAATCAAGAAACTATAATTTTGGGTTTTGTTTTGAAAAAAAAAATAAATATAAAACATTAAATCGTAAGACTATTGAAGGAATTAATAGCTGTCTCAACATTAAAAATAATAAAAAAATTAATATTAGTAAGTTTCCAATTATAAATTCTATTGTTAAAATAATGAATGGAAGTCCACCGAAAAAAGAAATTAAGATATTACTTAATAGAAAATTTAAAAATGAGTGATTAACGATAAACTCTTTTTAAATTCAGTCCAATTTTTTTAAATTTTTTTTTAAAACTATAAAATTCTTTATTATGTTTTGCTGAATTTTGTTTTAGGACTAATTTTTGATAATAATGAACCATTTCATGTCCAAGTATTTCAACAAATTCTTGGAAATTTTTAAATTTATTATGAAGGGTTATTTTATAGCAATGTTTTATTGCATAAGGGTTGAATTCAAATAATCCCAGCGCACCATGCATTCTTCTTGTAAGGATATAGGGCTTTTTTAAACGATTATTAAAAATTTCTCTATTTAAGATCTTATAAACATCAGAGATTTTATTTGCCCTAAGCTTAAATTCTCTTTCATTACCATAATGATTAATGAGAGTGGCTAAACTTTTTGTTCTTGGCATATATTTAAAAAATACAATTATTATTTATTAAAAAAAAATCAAGTAAATTTAATCAGGATTTCTTAACAAACGTTCGATGTATGAAATTATTTCATCAAACTTTTCATCAGAAAGATCTTTGTAGCTCTTACCAAATTTTTCTTTGATACTTAGAGCTATATGTGCATATGCATTTCTCCCATTTGGATGAAATTGAGATGGTTTTAAAAGAGGTTGAAGCTCGTCACCTGTTGATTGAATTTTTTTCCACAATTTTTTTCTATTATATTCATTCAAAAAGCAATTCCCCCAGGAAAAAAAAAGTTTAATAAAAGTCTTATTATCGCAAAACCGATACCACAAAAGATAATAATTGTGATTAACTGTTTATTTATCATGATGTATACAATTAAATGATATGAAATATGTTATCATCTTTTTTTCTTTAATTCTTCCTAATATGGCATTTACTGAGATTTTAGAAAAATTCCCTCTTGCGTGTATATGTGACAAAAGTATAAATGCACTAAAATATTTTGATTGTAAGCAAAAAGTTTCTGGAACGCAATTAGATATAATTGAAAATAAAAAAAATAAAAATGTTATGATCTTTAGTAGCTTTGATGAAAAAAATTATCAATTATTTGATGAAGATAATTTAAGCTTAATATTTAATTACGATACAGAAGATTACATTTCATCAATTTCAATCGAAGAAAATTTAGATTTAGTTTTTTCAATATCTTATAAAGAGTATAATAAAAAATGGGCTTACGATTTAAAGTGTGTTTCGTTGAAAAAAGATTAAGGTTTTAACTCATTTAAAATGTTAGATAAAAAATTTTTCCTTCCCTCGGTAATCTCTTTTATAGGTTTTTTATTTTTAGTTTCAATGGACTCCGTTATTAAAATCCTAGGAGAAACCTATTCTGTCCTACAATTATTATTTTTAAATGCATTATTTTCTCTAATACCTTTGCTTTTTTTTATATGTAAAAATCATGGCTTTCATTTTTATAAAAAACAAAATTACTTCTTCCAAATTATAAGAGGAATTGTTCATACAATTGGATTTCTTTTTGTTTTAAAAGGCGTTTTATTACTTCCTCTTTCAGTAGTCTATCCAGTGCTTTTTACATCTCCATTAATGTTGCTTGTTTTGTCTCATTTTTTCTTAAGCGATAATATTAATATAATAAGAGTTTTAGCTATTTTAATAGGTTTTTTAGGTGTGGTGATTTCTGCAGAACCATTTGGCACTAACGTAGTTTCATTCCTTGGAGTTTTTTTTGTTTTTTTGGGTGCTTTTTGTATAGCTATTACCCACTTGATTACAAGAAAATATAATCACTTAACATCATCATATTCTGCATCATTTTTCAGCATGGTTGTAAGTGTTATAATTTTTATTTTTTCTATAAAATTTCACTTTGAGTTTATGCCATTTAGGGATTTATCACTCTCTTTACTTGGTGGTATATTTGCAGGCCTTGGTATCAGTGCGGTAATTTATGGATCTCAAACTCTTCCTGCTTCTGTATTTGGTTTAACGAGTTATGTTCAAATAATTTTTGGTGTTATTTTAGGCTGGTTTGTTTTTAAACAGTTACCAACATTATATAATTATATAGGGATACTAATAGTCATATCGGCAGGAGTAATACTTTTTTATTTTGATAAAAGTCCAAAAAATAATTAATGCATTGATTTCTTATATAATTTTATTTGTATTTTCATATCTTATTTTTATTTTTCCGTTTGATATTTTGTCAACTTGGCTGGGTAAGCCAACTTCATTATTTGAAGCCCTGTTGGGCACTACTATAGTTTTTGGAATTTGTTTATATTATTTTAGATCAAAAAGTACTAATAAAATTATCAAGTTTTTTGTTTATGAGGGAATAGGAGTTGGAACAGTATCTTTTTTTATTATTTTACCTCTTATAATAATTAGCTATGTACAAATATTAATTGATTTTCATTTAGCACTTCTGTTTTTTACTTTTCAAATACCTGCAATTTTTTATGGATATGTAAATTCCAAAAAACTTAAAATTAAAAAACTATCTATAGAGTCGAAATATATTAGTAAAAGTATTAAATTTATTTTTATTAGTGATGTTCACATTGGTTCAAATGATCCATTATCACTAAAAAAATTAGTTTCTAAAATCGGTGAATTAGATTTTAGTTTCTTAGTAATTGGTGGTGACTTAATTGACAGTAGTGCATTTAAAATTTCCGACCTTCAAGAATTTAAGAAAATAAATAAACCTATTTTTTTTGTAACAGGAAATCACGAATATTATGTCCAAAATTTTAAAAAACATCTTGATGAATTATGCACAGTTGGAATAAAAACTTTAGATAATGAGTCAATACAATTGGATGAAATAAATTTAATCGGCCTTTCTGATAACATTTCTAATAAATCTAAAATGGATTACGTAGATAAACTTTCTAAAGAAAACTTATTCAACCTTTTGATAGTTCATAAACCATCAATTTGGAAAAAAGCCTCATATAAAGCCAATTTAATGCTTTCGGGTCATACACACAATGGTCAAATTTTTCCATTTAATTTAATAGTAAAACTTAAATTTCCACAAAATTATGGTCTTTACAAAAATAATAACAACCATTTGTACGTTAGCTCAGGATCAGCCACTTGGGGTCCAAAAATGAGAATTGGATCTAATAATGAAATTATTCATCTCGAATTAAAATAGTACAAATTTCCTTATTGGATAATATTTTACATTATGTATGCTTTTTTTATGAGAATAATACTTAGTTATTTTTTATTAATAGGAATTTTATTTGCTGATGAGCATATTTTAGAGCAAGAAAATTTTGATGCTTGGCAATTTTCTTGTGTTGAGGAGCAAAAACAAAAAATCTGTGAACTAAGAGAATTAGTATTTGATCCAAATACAGAGGAGGTTGTGAGCTATTTATCAATTACTATAAATCCTGAAAATTTAACTCAAATGCAAATAGCTTTTCCACATGCTGTAAATCTAAAGAGCCCAGTTTCTTTACAAATTGATGACAAGGATCCTTTGGAATTAGATTATGCATACTGTAACCAAAGTGCTTGTTTTGTTGCAGAAATAATTGGAGAGAATTTTGTTAATTTTTTCAAAGCTGGAAATCAAGTTAATCTAAAAGTATTATTATTAGATAACAGACAAGCGACTATTACGTATTCATTATCTGGTTTTACGGCTGGTTATAATAAATTATCTTCTGCACTGGTTAACTAAGCTTTATTAAACTTAATTTTATTTTTAATTAATAAAAGACAAACTAAAGAGGGAACTACCATTAAAGCTGTAATGATGAAAAATAATCCCCAGTTACCCCCTAACCCATCAACTAATGCTCCAGAAGAAGAAGCTAGTAAAGTTCTTCCTGCTGTTCCAACAGAGGCTAATAAAGCATATTGAGTAGCAGTAAAACTACGATCAACTAAAAGAGATATAAATGCAACAAATGCAACTGTTGCAAATGCTGCTGCTAAGTCATCTAATATTACGGCAAAGGCAAAAAGAAATTTTGATGGTCCCACCCAAGCAAGCACAGAAAACAAAACATTTGTGCTAGCCATGGCAATACCTGCAATTATTAATGTCTTAAAAATACCAGATCTCATAGCAATAGCTCCCCCAATGAGTGTAAATACTATGGTTGTAATCCAGCCTAATGCTTTTGAAAATATAGCTATATCGCCCTTTGAAAAACCAATTTCTTTATAAAAAACTAAACTCATTCTTCCCAGAAACGCCTCACCTATTTTGAATAAAAATACAAAAGCAAGAATAGAAATCCCTATTTTAACACCATTATTTCTCAGAAAACTGCTTAATGGATTAGCTACAACATTGTTTATGTAGTAGAAATATTTAGGTAAGGATTTTGCATCTCTGAAATTTTTACTAAAGATAGAGAGAACTGTAAAAAAAATACTTGTTGCAACAAGAACTATCCCTATTTGAAAGCCACCAATTAGGTCATTTCTCCAATAAAGAAATAAATACCACAAACCAATTAAAAATATGAATAAACAACCTGTGAGATTTACACCACCAAATTTTTCTATGAAAATTTTAGCGAGATAAAACATTACCCCAATAGAAATAAAGTGAAAACTGGCATTAAAAAACCATATTTTTTCAAAGAAAACACCAACCGCTAATACTAATGCACCAGTCACAAGAAAAAGATAGCTTGCAAATTTTATACTTTCCACATTTGTATTGTTGATATCTGTTTGAGTCATTTGCTTAAATCTTTCTTTGTTAGATTCCGGAATAAAAGATAGACCTATGTTGCATAAAACAATAATTGCCATTAAAAAAATAAATGTTACTTGCCAATATTGCTCAACACCTGATATTTCAAGTCTCTCAGCTATCTCAAGACAAATAAATCCACCAAGTTTAAAACCAGTCCACCATCCAACAACAGCCATTGCTGCACCTGCGGCCATGCTTGATGTCTCCTCTTTCTTTATTTGTTCGATTCTCAGAGCATCAATTGTTATGTCTTGAGTAGCAGATGAAATTGCTATAGCTAACCCAACTCCAATAATTAAAGCCAAGTTTTGTGTTGGCTCTAAGACACTCCATATAACAAGACATATTAAGATGACTGTTTGCATCAATATAATTATTGATTTCCTATGACCCATCTTATTAGTCAAAAAAGGAAGTCTTAATCTATCGATTATTGGTGCCCATAAAAAATTGAATGCATATACTCCAAAAATTAGTCCAGCCCAACCTATAGTGCTTCTACTTAAACCCTCCTCCTTTAACCACAAAGATAGTGCGCTTGCAATTAACACCCAAGGGAAACCACTAATTATACCTAAAAGAAGAATACGTATCATTCTTCTGTCATAGTAGGCTCCAAATAAAGTTTTTAATTTACTAGAATCTATGGATACAGAACTCATTATTTATATGATATTGAAAATTTAATGAATGAAAACTCTAATCGCTAAGAGAACTTAGCCATTTAATTAAATCGGCTCTATCTTGGTCTTTTTTTATACCATTATAATTCATTTTTGTTCCAACTATATACTTTTTAGGTTTTAACAAAAATTTGTTTAACTCTTCAACATTCCAATCACCACCAAATTCTACCAAAGCACCAGAATATGCAAAACCTTCCATAGATCCCTTTGATCTATTTACTATTCCCCACATAGCAGGACCTACTTTGTTTTCTCCACCTTTAACTTGTGTGTGACAAGAGGCACATTTTTTAAAAATTTTTTCGCCGTTTTCCATACTTGCTGAAGCTAACATAGGGGTTATTTCAGGAAGAACCTCAAATATATTAACCTCTTCCTTTATTTCTGAGGATACACCACCCTCTGGGACCTCAATTTTATAAGCTAGTTCATCGGGAAACTCTGGATGAATAGCCATATCCGCAACTTTAGAGAAAACAGCAGCTAACAAAAGGGCAAGGATTATTGCCCCTAGAATTTTATTGGTTTCCATATTTGATAGAGAAGTCTATGTTTAAAAATATAGCACTTAAAACGGATTTTTGTCGCATTAATGAACGATACTATAATAGTTATACCAATCAGACTAAAGGCTTCTAGATTTCCGAATAAACCTTTTGCAAAGATTGGAGACTTACCCATGCTTCATTATATTTACAAACGTGTATCGGATATCACGGACAATTTATTGTTAGCCATATGTGATCAAGAAGTAAGAGAATATTGCGAAGAAATGAAACTAAAATTTATCATGACAAATCCTAATCATATGTCTGGTACTGATAGAATTGGAGAGGCAGTAAGAAAATTAGAGAAAATGAAAAAATTTAAATTTGTTATTAATGTTCAGGGAGATATGCCATTCATTAGTGCCAATCACTTGCAATTACTAAAAGAGAAATTATCACAATTCCAAATTAGCACTCTAGCGTGCCCATTTATTAACATTGATGAGGCTAAAAATAGTTCCAGAGTAAAAGTCACAATAGATCAACTAAATTATGCTTCAAATTTTTCAAGAATACTTGATAGCAATTTAAAAATTAATAAAAATGTATTTCATCATATTGGAGTGTATGCTTATCATAAAAAATTCTTATTAGATTTTATCTCTATGCCTCAAACCCAAAGAGAACTTGATGAAAAATTAGAACAACTTCGGATAATCAATACTAGTAAAATTGGAATTTCTATAATAAAGGAGGAGATTTTGGGTGTTGATACAAAAGAGGATTTAGATAGAGTAAATCAATTAATTTTAAAAAATGAGTAAAAGAATATCTTTCCAAGGAGTTGATGGAGCTTACAGTCAATTGGCTGTAAAAGATTTTTTTTCAGGTGCAGAAACACTTCCATGCAAAACATTTGAGATTGCTTTGAATGAAGCAGAGTCGGGTAACGTCGATTATGCTATGATTCCAATTGAAAATTCTGCTGCAGGGAGAGTTGCTGATATTCATCGTTTAATACCTAAGTCTAATTTGCATATAAACTTCGAACATTTCCAAAAAGTTGAACACAAGCTCTTAATACATCCAGATAGTAAAATCGAAAATATTAAAAATATTTTAAGTCACGAACAGGCTTTGGCACAATGTAGTGATAAAATCCAAAAATTAGATTTAAATATTTTGATTGGAGCTGACACTGCTGGCTCTGCAAAAACTATTTCTGATGAAAAAATACTTGATACTGCCGCAATTGCTTCAAGCTTGGCAGGTAAGACATATGGATTAAAAGTAATTGATGAGAATTTTGCAAACTCTTTAAATAACATTACAAGATTCTATGTCATGTCTAAAAACGAAAACTTAGAATTTGACAAAAAAAAGACTTATATATCATCATTTCTATTTTCCGTAAAAAATACACCAGGTTCTTTATTTAAAGTAATGGGTGGTTTTGCAACTAATAATGTAAATATGATAAAACTTGAAAGTTATAATTACGGAGCTGACTTTGTAATAACACAATTTTATTGTGAAATTGAAGGACACCCTGAACAAGATAATACCAAATTTGCTTTAGATGATATGTATCATTACTGCTCAAAAGTCAGAAAATTAGGAGTTTTTGAAAAATCTCCATATCGGGTAAGACAATAACTTCATATTTTCATTTAATACTGCTATAAGATAATTTGAGAATTACATGGGCAGTTTTTTATGCCAATCCGGTCAGGTTCGAAAGAAAGCAGCCGTAACATAAAGAATTGGGTCGTGTAATTCTCCTGCAAGTCTGTAATGAAAAATCAATCTAAAATCCTAGCATTAAAATATAGACCTTCAAACTTTCAAGATTTGATTGGACAAGAGTATTTGGTTGATACCATCCAAAAATCAATTGAGCTTAATAAAATTCCTAATGCTTATATTTTCACTGGTATTCGTGGTGTAGGCAAAACAACAACGGCAAGAATTGTAGCTAAAATGTTAAATTGTACAGTTTTTGATAACAACAACAAACCTGATTTAGATAATTGTGAACAAGCTAAAGCTATCACTGAGGATAGACACCCGGATGTTATAGAAATTGATGCTGCGTCGAACACAAGTGTAGAAAACGCAAGAGATATAATTGAGAACGTAAAATATAATCCAGTTCTTGGAAAATATAAAGTTTATATAATTGACGAAGTACACATGTTATCTAAAAGTGCTTTTAATGCACTACTAAAAACTCTTGAAGAGCCACCGCCTCACTCAAAATTCATATTCGCAACTACAGAAATATCTAAAGTTCCGATAACAATTCTTTCGAGATGCCAAAGATTTGATCTTAGACGAGTTGATAAGAGTACTTTGTTAAATTTTCTAGAGGGTATTGCTGAAAAAGAGGCTATATCGATATCGAAGAATGCATTAAATTTAATAGTAAAGGCTAGCGAAGGTTCAGTTAGGGACTCACTTAGTATATTAGACCAAGCTAATGTATTCAAATCTCAAAAAGAAATTACTGTAGAAGAAATCATCAACATGCTTGGTTTTGCAAAGCAAACTGATTTATATGAATTATCTAAACATATTTTAAATAATAATCTTCCAAAATTAATAGCTATGCTTGATGAAATGTATCAAAGAGGATCAGAGACCTCTAAAATTATAGAAGATATGATGAATATAATAAATTGGTCATGTAAATTAAAAATAAATAAAGAACTTCTTAATGATGAGTTCTTGACTGAAGAAGATAAAAATTTTGCCTCGTACATTATTCAATTTGACCAAGGTAAGCTTAATATTTTTTGGCAAAGCTTAATGAAAGGATATGATGAAATTAAAATTTCACCTCAACCACACATAACTTTAGAAATGGTTCTTCTAAGGTGCGCATTCCTATTAAATGATAATCAATCAACAGTCTCAGAAGAAAAAAAAAAGTCTGAAATCAATCAAAATGTAAGTCAAGCCTCACCTAACCTTGAACAAGTAATTCAAAATAAAGTAAATCAATTACCAGAGAAGTCTTTAAAAGATAAAATTGATATGCATAATCTTTTTTTTCAATATTATGGAAAAAATTTTTCACCTTTAATGGCAGGAATTATTATGGAAAATATTCAAGTAATTGAATTCTCAGAAAAAAATAAAATACTCCATATTAATGTTATTGATAAAAATTTTAATGGAAGTGAAGAGCTATATAAAAATATTATGACTGAATATCAGATTGAGGTCACTGAGAAAAAAGAAATAACAACTATAGAGAAAATTAAGTCTCTATATAAACAAGAGTTAATTGAGCAAGAAATGAAGACTGATGAGTTTAAAAAAGTTCTTGCTAAATTTCCTAATGCAAAGATTATAGATATTGAAGAATTAGAAAGAGGTGACGAAAATGATGGGTAATATGGGCGGTATGATGAAAAAAGTCCAAGAAATGCAAACAAAAATGCAAGAAATGCAGAAGGAATTGGAAAATAAAACTGTTGAAGCCGAGTCTGGAGGTGGAATGGTCAAAGTGATTATGAATGGTAAACAAATTGTTCAATCTATTGATATTGATCCATCACTGTTATCTTCTGATGAAAAAGAGGTACTTGAGGATTTAATCAAAGCTGCTCTTAATCAAGCAAAAGAAAAAGTTGAGGAAATGTCAGCTGAAGAAATGAAAAAAATAACTGGAGGATTACCATTACCTCCAGGAATGAAGATGCCTTTTTAAAATTGTCACAAGACGAACTTCAAAAATTTATTAATTTAATTTCTAGACTGCCTGGAATTGGGCAGCGCTCTGCGCAAAGAATAGCCTTATATTTGATGAAGAATAAACAAGAATTAATGTTACCTTTAGGAGAGAGTATAAAAGAGACTGCATCTGTGGTAAAAAAGTGTACCGATTGTGGAATATTAGACGTCATTGCTCCTTGCAAAATTTGCTCTTCAGATAATAGATTAAAAACTACTATATGTATTGTCGAAGACATGGCTGATGTTTGGGCATTTGAAAGATCTGGATATCATAAAGGTCTCTATCACGTTATTGGTGGACTTCTATCAGCCTCAAAGAATTTCACAGAACAAGATTTAAATTTAAACAAACTCAAAGAAAGAATTATCAACAATCAAGTACAAGAAATTATTCTAGCATTGAGCGCAACAATTGAGGGACAAACCACGGCATTAGTAATAAAGGATAAACTTGAAAATCAAAATATTAGAATAACCCAACTTGCGTATGGTGTTCCCGTAGGAAGCGAAATTCATTATTTAGATGATAATACTCTAGGAGCAGCATTAGAGTCGCGTAAAAACTTAAGCTAAATTTTTAAAGTAACACTGTAAAAGTTTGATTTATTGCCACTAATCACTGTATAAATTAACCTATATTTAATTTCATGTTAAAACTTATTTATGCACCTGATCCCATATTAAAAAAAGAGAGTGTATCTTTACCGCAAGTAGACGAACATCATAGAGAATTAATAAAACAAATGTATGAAATTATGTATACTGCAAATGGAGTAGGTTTAGCTGCTCCACAAATAGGTTTAAGTATTCGCATATTTATTCTTGATGCTAGCTCTAGAGACGATGAAAAAAAACCTATGACAATGATAAATCCTAAAATTATATCATTAGATGAAAATAAAGTACCATACGAAGAAGGTTGTTTATCTTTCCCAGAGCATTTTGCAGAAATAGACCGTCCTGAAAAAATTAAAATGGAGTATCTTGATGAAGACAACTCAAAAAAAATTTCTACATTTACAGGTTTTGAGTCAAGGATCATACAACATGAATTAGATCATCTAAATGGAATTTTATTCGTTGATCATTTAAGTCGTTTAAAAAGAGATGTAATTATTAGAAAGATGAGAAAGTATAAAAAAGAAATAGAAAAAATTTAAATGAAAAAAAAAAGAATAGTTTATTTTGGTTCACCAGAATTTTCTCTTCCTCCCTTAAAGACACTTTACCTTGGTGGGTACGATATAGTAGGAATTTACACACAAGAGCCAAAAAAAAAATTTAGAGGACAAAAAAAATATAATACACCAGTTCAACAATGGGCAGAAAGTCAACTTCTTCCTGTTTTTACTCCCAAAACACTTGATGATAAATCTTTGAAAGAATTTAAATTATTAAAGCCTGATGTCGCAATTCTTTTTGCATATGGGAAAACAGTTCCACTAAATTGGCTAAATACTCCCTTACACGGATTTATTAACATACACGCCTCGCTTCTACCAAGATGGAGAGGAGCAGCGCCTGTTCAAAGAGCTATCGAAAATAATGATAAAGAAACGGGCATTAGTATAATGAAAATGAATGATCAAATTGATGAAGGCCCAATTTTAGCCCAACAAAATATTGAAATTAATGAATTAACTGATGGAAAGCAATTAATTGATCAAATCAGTAATGATTCTTGCTCATTATTATTCAACACGCTAAAAAAATATTTTCTAGGCCAAGTCCAATTAAAAGAACAAGACCATTCACAATCCACATATGCAAAAAAAATAGATAAAGTTGAAACACGAGTGGATTGGGGACTATCCGCAGATATAATTGAAAAAAAAGTAAGAGCCTTTTACCCATCACCAGCAATGTGGTTTAAATACAAGGGTCAAAGATTTAAAATTTTGAAAGCTAAAATTTCTAACAAACAAGATGATGAGGGTAAGATAATTAATTTACCTCTTACTGTAGCATGTAAAAATGACAGCTTAGATATTTTAAAAATTCAAGCTGAAGGAAAGAAACCATTAGATATTAAAGAATTTGTTTTAGGAAATAATCAATTTCAATTAAATGCAATGATCGATAATGACTAATATAAAACTTACAATCGAATATCATGGTTTACCTTATTGTGGTTGGCAATATCAGAAAAATGAGAAAACCGTGCAAGGCGAAATAGAGAAAGCAATATTTAAATTTTCTGGAGAAAAAAAAACTATTCAGGGTGCTGGGAGAACTGATGCTGGAGTACATGCTCTAGCACAATGTGCTAATTTTGAGTTAGAAAAAAAATTTGATGAATATCAAATTTTAAATGGAATTAATTTTCATCTAGGAACGGAAAAAATTAGAATTACTAAAGTAGAAAATGTAGATCAAGAATTTAATGCACGTTTTACAGCCAAGAGCAAAATTTATAATTATCAAGTTTTTAATAGTCAAGCACCATCAGTCATTGAGGATGATTTTAGTATACATATTCGTCAACTTTTGGATATAGACTCAATGCAAAAAGCTGTTAAGTTGTTTCTTGGTAAGCACGATTTTTCTTCATTTAGAGCACAAGGATGTCAAGCTAACATACCACTTAGAACTATAGACGATGCATCAATTGAAGTGAAAGGTAAAAAAATTATCTTTATATTTAAAGCACAGTCTTTCCTTTATCAACAAATTAGAATAATGGTTGGTTCTTTATTAGAAGTTGGATTAAAAAACAAAAATATTAATTGGATAAAAGAATTAATCGAAGCTAAAGATAGAAGCCTAGCTGGACCAACAGTTCCATCAAAAGGATTGATTTTAAAGGAGATTTCTTATTAATATTCTTATATACACGCAATGTTTTGCTCCAAAAGTAGGAGGCATAGAGTCTGTAATGACAAATATAGCTCAATATGCATTTGCCACACGAAATAAAGTAATAGTTTTATCTGATGGTTCTAAATTTGCCTCTTCAGATTTTGATAGTAAATGTAAATTTGATATTTTCAGATTTGATCAAATCAAATTTCTAAGAAAAAAAATTAAATTAAGTTTTGCTCAGAATTTTTTAAAAAAAAATAAAATTGATATTATTTTTTTTGATAGTTGGAAATCACTAGAACCATTTAACCATACCATTGGTGCGAAAAAAATTTGTTTAGTTCACGGTAATGAAATACTAAAATTAAGTAGTAAAGATAGAATTTTGAATTCTTTAAATAAAGCAGAATTAGTAATCTATAATTCTAAGTTTACAAAAAACAAAGCTATAAAAAATTTTAAAAGTTTAAAAAAAATTAACCATACAATAATCCACCCTGCTTTTACAAAAAAGATTTCAAAAAATAAAATAAAAAAAAAATACGATTTATGTACAGTAGCTAGACTAGAGTATAGAAAGGGGCATCACTTAGTTTTTGAAGCGATGTCTGTACTAAGAAATAAATATAATATGATACTCAAATATGCCATTCTAGGAGATGGACCAGAATTATCGAGATTAAAGGATTTAGTTATTAAACACTCACTAATCGAACAAGTAGATTTTATATATTATGATTACCCTAGTGAAAAAATTTTTAAAAATTCCTCTGTTCATATTATGCCAACTTTAACTACACCTGACAGCATTGAAGGCTTTGGAATATCCAATGTTGAAGCTGCATCTTTTGGATTACCTTGTATAGTAAGTAATAGTGGGGGAACTCCAGAGTCGATAGGGCGCAATGGTATAATTGTAAAAGAAAATGACACCAAACAACTTGTTAAATCAATTATCGATATTTTCAAAACGTATAAAAGCTATAGTAGACAAAGTTACTTATTTGCTAATAAATTTGAGTCAAATAAAAAAATTAAAGAGTATTTAAACGCTATCTAATACTGCCTCATAACTCGTTTTTTTTAACTCACCTGGCTCATCACAAATTAATTTTTCAACTTTAAGATTATTTATTAGGATAATTGAACGAATAAGTCTTTGTCCCATAAAGCTTTTTTCATGATTTCTTATTAATTGAGAGGTTTTTAAAAATTCATTATTTCCATCTGATAAAAATAAAATTTCTGATTTACCAAAGTCTTTTCTCCACAAATCTAGTACATAAGGATCGTTAGTTGTCATACAACAAATCTGATCAATTTGCTTTTCAGACATTAATTTTTTGGCCCCTTTAATAAATGGAGGAAGATGTTGAATGTGACATGTCGAAGTAAATGCTCCTGGTACACAGATTATCATTGTCCTTTTTAATTTGAAGTTATCATGTAATCCAAAATTCTTAGTACCGTCTGCTGAAACAGATCTTAAAGTAATATCAGGAATTAAATCTCCTTCTTTCAATTATCAAAAAAGTTTTCTAAAGTTTTATAGTAAATTTGTTCAGTAGTTTTGAGGTCTTCTATAGAAACACACTCATTAACTTTGTGCAGGGTTTTGTTAATCGTTCCAAATTCGAAGACAGGGCAGACCTCTTGCATAAATCTAGCATCTGATGTTCCACCTCCAGTATCTTGGCTAGCCTCTAATCCTGTAACATCTTTTATTGCTTTAATACAATGTTTTGTAAATGGATTATCGAAAGACTGGAAAGGCATACCTCTAAAAGTCAAATTCAATTTAAAATCACAATTATTTTCTGAGCAAATCTTAGATAAATGTTCATTGAAATAGCTCTTTATTCTTTCTTGATCCCAGTTGTCATTAAAGCGCATATCGCCAACAGTTATCAATTTTTCAGGTATTACATTCTTTGCTTTATTATTTAAATTGATCTGAGTAAATTGAAGAGTAGATGGTTCAAAATATTCTGCACCATCATCAAGTTTTTGATCATCAAAAAAAGAGATAACCTTAGACAAACAATGGAGAGGGTTTTGAGCTAGTTGAGGATACGCAGCATGCCCTTGCTTACCAATAATTTCAACTTGAACATCTACAGCTCCTTTTCTTCCAACTTTGATCTGATCACCTATTATTTTCTCAGAGGATGACTCAGTGGCTATTGACCCGTCTATTCTTATACTATTTTCTTTCAACCATTTTACGACTTTATTCACACCATTTACGGAGTCTGCTTCTTCATCTCCAGTTATGATAAAACTTATTGTGCCATTAAAATCTTTATTTTCCTTAATGAATTTAAAGACACTTACCATGCTAGCTGCCGTACACCCTTTCATATCCTCTGATCCACGACCATAAAGATACCCATCTTTAATCGTTGGCTCAAAAGGTGGTGTGTCCCAATCCTCTAAGTTACCAGGGGGCACTACATCAACATGACATAAAAAATTAAAATGTTTTCCATTTGTATTAATTGGACCATACGTAGCCATGATATTAATTACTTCGTAACTCCCATCTCCATCAAAGTTTAGTTGTTTTGTTGTAAAACCATTTTCTTCAAATGTTTCAATTAAGAAATCAAAAATATCTTGTTTTGCTGGTGTAACAGAGTCAAAAGATATTAATTTTTTTGATAGCTCTATTGTGTCTAACATTTTAATCTCTTAATAATTCATTAACGGAGGTTTTTGAACGAGTTTTTTCATCAACCGTTTTTACAATCACAACACAGTACAATGATGCATCTCCTTTAGAACTTGGAAGACTACCCGGAACGACTACAGAATATGGAGGAACTTTCCCCATATAAATTTCTTTAGTTTCACGATTATAAATTTTTGTTGAAGCACCAATAAATACCCCCATGGATAATACTGATCCCTCTCCGACAATTACACCCTCGGCGACTTCTGATCTCGCACCAATAAAACAATTATCCTCTATTATAACTGGATTTGCCTGCAAAGGCTCTAAGACTCCTCCTATACCTGCACCACCTGAGATATGACAGTTTTTTCCAACTTGAGCACAAGATCCAACAGTAGCCCAAGTATCAACCATAGTTCCTTCATCTACATATGCACCCAAATTAACAAAGCAAGGCATAAGAACTGCACTTTTTGCAATAAATGCTGATCTCCTTACAACACAGTTTGGGACAGCTCTAAAACCAGCTGATTGAAAATTTTCTGATTTCCAATCTTGGAATTTTGAGGGAACTTTATCCCACCATGAAGTAGACCCGTCTTTTACACTCGGACCGCCAGTTATAATTTCCATATCTTGAATTCTAAAACTTAAAAGAATTGCTTTTTTAAGCCATTGATTTACATGCCAATCATTTTCTTTTTTTTCGCATACTCGAAGCTTTCCTTCATCTAATAAGTTAAGAACACTCTTAACATTTTTTTTTGCTTCACTATCCTCAATAAAGTTAATCTGATCTCTTTGATCCCATAATTTCTCAATTATATCTTGATTGCTCATAATACTCTTATATCACGTTTTTTAAGAATTTTTCCAAATCATCAGTAACGTGTGATATGTAGCCTTTTTCATCAATTATTTTTTGAATATCTCCTTGCTGATTGACATCCTTATTTAGGTTGTATTCAAGGTTATTCGTTACCCAAACTGTCTGCCAACCCATTTTATGTGGCTCTTTCAAATTAATATGAAGATCCTCAAACATAGCTGTTGAACTATTGTCTAAATTGAATTTATTTTGGAATGAGTCGTAAACTTCTTTGTGAGGTTTTGGCATATAGTCACTTTCAGAAATGTCAAAACATCCATCAAAAATATTAGTCATATGAAGTTTTTCTAAAACTTTTTCCACATGTTCAAAATTAGCATTTGTAAAAATATACTTTTTTCCATTTAAGCTTTTTAATATTTCCGCAAGAGTTGTATTTGGTTGAACTACTTCATAATTAATTTGATGAACGTAGTCCAAATATTCATTAGGATTTACTTGATGTTCAATCATAAGACCTCTGAGTGTTGTTCCGTATTGATGATAATATTTAGATCTTAAAGCTTGTGCATCTCCAGAATTTAAGTTTAATTTTTCCTCAATAAACTTACCCATAAGTATGTGTACTTTATCAAATAAACCACACTCCGCTTTATAAAGTGTATTGTCTAAGTCAAAAACCCAATTTGTTATATTATTCATAAGCGTGTTAAACTAATGTTTATTATGTAAAATCCAAGAAGATTTATAAAAATTCAAAAATTTTTTTTTGAATTTCAAATATATTTTCATTTGTTTTTGAACTTACAATGTAGTTTTCAAATTCAGTATTTAAATTGTCTAAAAAAGCCGACTTTTCTTTTATTTTTTTGTCACTTTTTGTATAACAAATAATAATTTTTTGTTTTATTTGTTTCATCGAGTCTATCATTTCTATGTCTATTTTTTTTGGCCCCAATGAATTATCAATTAATACAAATATTTTCTTTAAATTTTCACGAGATGTTAAATATTGAGAGACAAGATCTGATATCTGAATTGCCTCCTTTTGAGATATTTTTGCATATCCATACCCAGGAAGATCAACAACCATCATTGAGTCCCCGTGATTAAAAAAATTAATTTGTCTTGTTTTACCAGGAGTATTAGAAATATGCGCTAGTTTTTTCATAAAAACTGCATTGATTAAACTAGATTTTCCAACATTTGACCTACCTATGAAAGCTATTTCAGGAAAACTTACATTAGGATATTGACGAGGTTGTGTAGCGCTTAGTAAAAACTTAGTTTGTTTTTTGAAATAATTTGAGACAAGGCTCATTAACTCTTCATAATTTTTCTTTGTATGATGTATTGTTGAGCCATTGATAAAACATTGTTAGTTGTCCAATAAATAACCAGCCCTGCTGCGAAGCCACCTAAAATGAAAGTAAATACTATTGGCAATAAACCAAAAATTTTTGCCTGCATTTTATCCACCGGAGCTGGATTCAGTTTAAATTGAATATACATCGAAATACCCATTAAAATTGGCCAAATACCAACATTTAGGATTTGCAAAATACCTGGAACATTCCATTCCACAAATCCAAAAAGAGTAAGAGCACCTAAGGGATCAGGTGCAGAGAGATCGTGCACCCATCCTATAAAAGGTGCATGTCTCATTTCAATAGTTACAAATAAAACTTTATACAAGGCAAAGAAAACTGGTATTTGCAAAAGTATTGGTAAACAACCAGCTATAGGATTTGCCTTTTCTCTTTTATATAAAGCCATCATTTCTTTTTGCATTCCAGCTCTATCATCTCCGTATTGTTCCTTAAGTCTTTGCATCTCAGGAGCAAGTTTTTTCATTTTTGCCATTGATTTAAACGATTGTTGAGCAAGTGGAAAAAAACAAATTCTCATCAAAACTGTAAACAGAATTATTGACCAACCAAAGTTTCCTACATACCCGTATATAAATTCTAAAACATTAAAAATGGGTTTTGTTAAAAAATAAAACCAACCAAAATCTACAGAGCGATCAAAACCGTCAAACCCATATTCTTCCATATATTTGTCGATAATATTTACAATTTTTGGTCCCGCAAAAATTTTAAAATTATGGGAGATACTCGTATTATTTGAAACAGCTATTCTTTCCCCAACAATATCAGTTTGAAAATTATCTATATTATCAACAAAGCTGTAACTGTATGTCTGCTGAACAGGTTCGTTTTGGTTAGGGATTATTGCAGTTTGCCAATACTTATCTGTCATCCCAATCCATCCTCCAACAGAAGAATGTTTAATTTTTTTATCGTCTTTTAAATCGTCATAATCATATTCTTCCAATACTCCATCAGTGATTGACAGGGGACCCTCATGAAGGATGAAGAAATTTTGCATCTCTGGAATTCCTTGTCTTTTGGATAATCCGTAGGGATATAGGTCAAAAGAAAGACCTGAATTATTTATAACTCTTTGATCAACGCTAAATAAATAGTTTTCATCTAGAGTTATGATCTTTTCAAAAGTGATGTTCTGATCACTAGTCCAAGTCAGTTTTACAGGTTCATTAACACCAATAGTGTTTTTATCAGCAATCCAAATACTAGAACTATTAGGTAACTCAATTGTACTGTCAGAGCTTACCCAACCTGTATCTAAATAATAGGCATTATCAGATCCTAAAGGATTCAAAAATTCAATTAAGTCAGATGTTGGATCTAGTGTCTCCCTGAATTCTTCTAAGGTTAGATCATCAATTACTGCTCCATTTAAATTAATAGAGCCTTTAATTTTAGAGTTATCAAAGTTCACTCTACCTGTCTGATTTATTACTTCCACTCTATCAGCTAAAACAGTAGTTGAAGATTTTTGAATACTGAGATCAACAAGACTTTCATCATTTGTTTGTTCTTCAGTCATTGGTGTTCTCTCTGGTTGAGGCACTAGTAACTGAAAACCAAAAATAATTGCCATTGAAATAATAATAGCTAGGAATAAGTTCTTTTGATTTTCCATATTATTTTTTTATTGGGTCGTAACCAGATGAACCTAACGGATTACATTTTAGAATTCTAACTATTCCCATTGTTATTCCTTTTAAAACACCAAATTCTTGAATAGCCTCAATTGTATATTCAGAGCATGTTGGAAGATGTCTACAAGTTTTTGGCAACATAGGTGATATGAATAATTGGTAGAATTTAATCGGTGCAATAAAAGTTATTTTCCAAAACTTTTTAATATTATTTTTCATGAGATAAGAATTTTTCAATATCTTGTTTTAAATCAATAAAAGGTACTTTCAAAACTGTTTTTTTGAGTATAATTACAAATTTTACATGATTTAATGTATTTATAAGACTGCATGTGCGTATTGCCTCTCTAGCTCTTCTTTTAGCCCTATTTCTTTCCACAGCATTACCAAGCTTTTTACTAGCTATAATACCAACTAGAAAAGTTTCTAAATCTGCATCATGAAGAATATAGCCGTTAAAACTTAAACTTTTGAAATAGTTCCCTTTGTTTCTGACTTGTGAAAACTGGGAGGATTTTTTTAGTGTAGGAAGTCTCAATAATTAAGCAGATAGTCTAGATCGACCTTTAGCTCTTCTTGCATTAATGACTTTGCGACCACCAACAGTTGACATTCTAGAACGAAATCCATGCCTTCTTTTTCTAACTAATTGACTTGGTTGATATGTTCTTTTCATTGCTAATACACCTAAAAAATTGGTTCCTACATTTAACAATTATTGATATGAAGTCAATAAATAAAAACAAATTATGTTGATAATTAAAGACATTTCTAATTTACAGTCATATTTGACAGCTTATCAAAATCGAAAATACTCAATTGGTTTTGTTCCCACTATGGGCGCTCTTCATAAAGGACATGGAGAATTGATAAAAAAATCAAAAAATGATAATCACAAAACTATTGTAAGTATTTTTGTAAATGAAAAACAATTTAACAGTAAAGAAGATTTTAACTCTTATCCCAGGAATAAAGGCCTTGACTACGATTTTTGTTCTGACAACGACGTAGATCTTTTATTTGAACCATCAGCAGAAGAAATTTACAACAAAGATGAAACTATTTTAAAAAATACTTACTTTAATAATATTCTTTGTGATAAATTTAGAAAAGGACACTTTGATGGTGTAATCACTGTACTAAATAAATTTTTTTCAATTGTAAAAAGTAATAAAGTTTATTTTGGTGAAAAAGATTTTCAGCAGTTCAAGATAATTGAAAAATTTATTCAAGAAAAATATAAATCTTTAAAAATAGTATCTGTACCAACAAAAAGAAATGAAGAAGGTATTGCCTATTCATCGAGAAATGAAAAATTAAGTAAAAAACAAATACAAGATTTTGTTAGTTTTCATCAAAAAGTAGAAAATTTTCTAAAAACTTTAGAAAAATCATTTGATATTAATACTGCAAACCAAAAAGCTAAAGATTTTATTGTTGAACAAGATATTGAAGAATTTGATTACTTCGAATTTAGAAATAATGAGGACCTAAGTTTCAATGGTAAAGTTTCTGAGTCGAGACTTTTTTATGCAATCTATAAAGGCAAAATTAGACTCATTGATAATTTAAAAATTTAAAATGGCGGTTCTGCAAGGATTCGAACCCTGAATTCTTGATCCGTAGTCAAGTGTGATATCCGTTTCACCACAGAACCTTAATCTAAGTATATCACCATAATTCAATCGTTGTACTTAATCCTACGAAACTCATTACGGAGCCATTACGGGCAACGAATGAAGAAGGGATATAATGGGAACAATAACTAGACGAAAGATGAAAGATGTAAAGGGCAATCGCTATGTCTTATTTCAAGCATAGGTGAACATGAAGGGACAAAGATATTCCCGAGCTTTTCAATATATGCGGGAAGCAAGGGCTTACATTAGCGAACAAAAGGGATTAATCAGTAGAGGTTGTTTGTCGGGGGGAGGGAACAACGTTGTGTTTCCCTCCTTAGTAGTGCAGAGGTGTGAAATCTTCAAACCTCTAGTTAAAGGGGTAAAGTTCCCAAACTGCTTTGCCATCTGCATCGGCTTCGTAAGTAAATGCGTAAAATTTACCATTCAGTTCAGATAACGCTTCAGATGTGGTTTCGAATATAGCGCCGCCTCTAAAAGAAGTGCCTCCATCTTTCCTCTGGTTTCCGACACCCGTAGCTTTATATGTGGCGACACCTTCTGCACACATTACAACCCCAGCATAGGCATTTCCTGCCCATGAACCATCTGGTCTCATTTCGGCTGTAAATGCGCCCATAGACTGAACATCATGACCTAGCATCGTTCCGCTCCCTTCAGCAGTAATGTCCATAGCAGGTAAACCATATTTACCAGAGTCCATTGGCTTATTAGTTTCCTGTAATGTCATTGTTCCAATTTTATCACCAAGCATTGTTAATCTCCTTTTCTAAAATTTATAAAATAAATGATTATAATAATTACTTGTTAAGAGTATTATTTCTTTTTTTAAATATATATATTACTCATTTGCAATAAATAATATTTTTTTAGATGTTATAAGAGTTTATATGTATATTTATACTAAAAAATTTAGGTTTATATTTCTTTTTTCAATTTTTCTATTTAGTTTTGGATTTTTACATTCTGAGGAACATCTCAAAACTAAAATTTCCCCTGTTCTAAAATCTGCAACTACAATATTAGGAAATGAAATATATTATCCTGATGGAAAAGCTGAAATAGTGTCATTTATAGTTGAGGTGCCTCCTGGTGGTGAAACTCCAAACCATGTTCATTCTTACCCTGTTTATATTTACATTATGGAAGGAGAGATGACATATACTTGGGAAGACGGAACAGTTACTATTTACAAACCTGGTAAAGCATATATAGAGGATAGTAAAAGTGCTCATTACGGAAAAAATTTAGGTGACATAACACTCAAAGCGCTGATAGTGGGCATTGGTGCAGAGGGTATAAAATTTACAACCTCTCCTTAAAACTAAATTTTTAGCTATATTTTCATTACGGGCTTATTACGGGCAACATAGATAAAATGTTGTTAAAGCTCAAAGAATAGTATTGATAATAAATGAATTAAAGAGACGTAGGATATCCGTAGTCAAGTGTGATATCCGTTTCACCACAGAACCAATAGCTTGATTTATATACTCTTTTTATTAATAATAAAATTTAATACAATGTTTTTAGGGACTCAATACGGGCAAAACTATGAAGACATTCTTAACTTTATTTATATTTTTGCCAAGTTTAGTGCTTGCCTCAAGTTTTAGTGAAATTAAAAAAGCTTTAAAACAAGATGGTTTTGGAGAAATAATCCCTGAAGAACTTCATCCATTAATCTCTCCAAATGCAAAAAATCCTATATCAGTTAGCGGCAATTCAATTATTGGAGATAAATCCTTAAAGTTTGAAGTTAATAATGGAGAGTGCGGAGAAGAACCTAAATCAAGTGACTGTGATACAGATAGAGAGAGGTCTGAAATATATTACAGCCACGAAAAGTGGAAAAAAGAGAAGTGGTATAAGTTTAATATTTTTCTTCCAAAAGATTACAATTCTATTGCCCCTGCAAAAATGTCGTTAATCCAATGGAAAAGACATAACCCATCTAAAGTTTTAGTCATGTTTCAACACACTCATGCAGGATTAACTTTTAACAGGAATAAAGACTCTTTTGAGGACTCCCACATAATTTTAAAAAGCAATGATGTACTTTTAGGCCAATGGACAGAAATAATATTTAACACAAATTGGCATCCAGATGAGGATAAAGGTTTCATGAAGGTATGGATTGATGGGATTTTAAAAATAGATTTTAAAGGAACTAGCAATACATCTAAGGGTGAGGAGCTAAATCTTAGATATGGACTGTACGCTTCTGCCATATCACGTTATAAAAAAGCATTTAATACTGAAATAATTCCACAGCGTATCGTTTATTTTGATGGTGTAAATGCAGAGTCAAAATGTGAAAAGTTACTAGATAAACCTAAATGTAATAATTTAACTTCTCAAACAATCGAAAAATACGAATTATTTATGTATGATAAAAATGATATAAAATTTCACAATCATTCTGTTGTTAAATTACCTATAAACTTTTTGAAATAAATGAAACAAACCTTTTTTAAAATACGAGAAAGCAAGTTATTTCAATACTCAGTTTTATTTATCATTATATTTAATGCATTTACTATCGGTTTAAATACTTACAATTTAGGAGAGTTCTCAAGAGAGCTCATTAAATATCTCGATTATTTGATAACTATTTTTTTTGTAATAGAAATTTCAATTCGTTTTATTGGTGAACCTAGAAAATCAAATTTTTTTAAAAATGGTTGGAATATTTTTGACACTTTTATTGTTTTGGTATCATTGATACCAATTCCTAACAACTCCAGTTTTCTTCTTTTGAGATTATTAAGAGTGTTTAGAGTTTTGAGAGTTATATCTATTATTCCTGAGTTAAAATTAATCATTGAGTCTTTGATTGGATCTTTAAAAAGAGTGTTTTATGTAAGTTTATTGCTTTTTATAATTCTCTATATTTACGCAACTATCGGAGCAATAGTCTTTTCAAATAGCATACCCGAGAGATGGTCTGATGTTGGGGTTTCAATGATCACTTTATTTCAAGTTTTAACATTATCATCTTGGGAACAGGTAATGTTGCCTCTTCAAGATATTTATTGGTGGGCATGGATTTATTTTTTTAGTTTTATAATTGTCTGTGCCATTACAATGTTAAATCTTTTGATAGCAATTTTGGTTGATGTAGTTGTTAACCAGAATGAAAAAAAAGATGATATAATAAAAACCAGAAATAATGCTGAAAAGCTAAATGAACAATTTTCTGAGGAGATTAGTTTAGATAAATTAAAAAAAGATCAATAATGTCAGCAGAAATCATAATGCCTATTATTTATTTTGTATGTCTACTGATTTTAGTAGGACCTCATTTTTTGGATGCAAACTCTTCCTTTAAACAGTTTTTAAGTAATTTAAGTATATGGGCATTAATAGTAATTGTAATAACTCTGTCATATCAGGCCTATAATTATTTTGCTTAAATTTTTCTTGTTTGACCGTGAGTCATATAAGAAAACTCATCTTTGCTTATCTTTAAATGCTTAGTTAGTTCTTGGAGTAATTTTATTGGTTCGTCCATCGGTTCATCTGTTAATTGAAACGTTCCCCAATGCATAGCTATAGATTTTTTAGATTTAACATCTTTGTGAATTTGAATTGCTTCTTCAACATTACAATGCGAGTCTTTCATAAACCACCTTGGGGCATATGCTCCGATGGGTATTGTTGATAAGTCAAACGATCCAAACTTTTTTTGAATATCTTTAAAATCTTTTGAATATCCAGTATCGCCAACAAAAAAAAACTTAAAGTTATTTGCTTTAACAACCCAACCACACCAAAGTGTTTTATTGGTATCGTTAAATGTTCTCTTACTCCAATGTTGTACTGGGACAGAATGAATTTCTAAGTTTTTGAACTGAGTCATTTGCCACCATTCATGCTCCATAACATTTCTTGCACCTAATTTTGATAAAATATCTCTTAATTTTAGTGGTACAAAAAATGTAGGTTGATTTACATTTTGTTTTTTTAATAAAAGCCGGATAGTCTTTGAGTCTAGATGGTCATAGTGGTTATGAGAAATTAAAACAAAGTCAATAAAAGGCAATTCATCTATTTTTAATCCAGGAGGTGTTGTTCTTGAAGGCCCCATGAAACTTAGAGGAGAAGCTCTTTTAGTGAAATGGGGGTCAGTTAATATATTCATACCATCAATCTGTAGTAAGAAAGTTGAATGACCAATCCAAGTAATTGTTTTTTCAGATTTATTTGATTTTAAATATTCAGGGTCATTTTCAACCATAGGAAATGCAATCGGTTCCGGCTTACTTGACTCCCTTCTCCATTTCCAAAAATCTTTGAAACTACTTTTATGTGAAACGTAGTTATTGACAAAGACCCCATCTACTAGATTGAAAGGTTTAAAGAGAGTGTTTGCCATAATTTTTGTTTTTAGAATTAAAAAGGATAAAGAGAAAAGTATAACCTTTTTTATAAAATCTCTTCTGTGCATCTAAATTAAGTAATAAAAAACTAATTATTAATTATTTTAACGAAGTTTTTATACATTTGGTTGCACTGCATCATCATAGTATCAATTTCTTTAGCTACCAAATTTTTCATTTGAGGTAAGGCATCGGTTCCAAGAGATTTTTCGAGAGCATTTTTGTATTCAGGAACTTGAGCCCAATCATCAACAGTAGTTTTTCGAATTTCTAAATGAAATTGAATTCCATAGGCGTACTTATCATAACCAAATATTTGATATTTTGTTGAGGGTGAGGTGCCTATAACACTAACTTTAGAGTTAGTCTCCAAACCAACTACTTCATAAGAATGCCATTGTAATGCTTTTATTTTATTTGGAAGAAAATCAAAAATATGATCTTCTTTAGCACTTGCTTCAATGTTAATATCCAGTAAACCAATTTCAGGTGGTTTAGACTCAACTACCTTTCCTCCCAATACCTCACCTAAAAGCTGACATCCTAAGCAAAACCCTAAAAAAGGTTTCTTAAGATTTAAAACATATTCACCTATTGCTTTTTTTTCAGTTACTAACCATGGGTATTGATTTTCCATAAATGTATCCATAGGCCCACCCATACAAAGCATAGCGTCAAATTCATCTAAATTATTTGGAATACTATCGCCCTCATCCAATTGGATAGTTGTAATGCTATGACCATCTTCTAAAAGAAAATCTTTAAACGTCCCCGGATCTTCAATTGAAATATGTTGCAGAGATATAAATTTCATTAAATTAAATTTATTTGATCTAACTAAAGGACACGCCTTGTAAAGCGCTAAACTTAATCGTCGTCGCCGGTTACTGTATCTTTAACTTTGTTGTAACCTTTAGCTACGGCACCCGCTACAGTATCGTAAGCGTCATTAGCTTTTTCGCTCACAGTTGCGCAACTAGTGATTAAAAAAAATGAAGAAAGTATGATTAATATTAATTTTTTTGACATCATTGGATTATCAGAAATCTAACAAAAATGTCAATTTATTTAAATTATAATCTAAAATATATTTGATTAAGGATGATAAAATTTTTGTAATGATAGAAATTTCTTTAAATGAAGATCAAAAAAAAGATTTTCAAAAAAATGGTTTTTTGATTATTGAGAGTTTTCTCGAAACCACCCATTTTGAGCGATTGTATGAGAGGTTTCAGAGTTTATTTAATGGAAATTTTGAAACAGGTATTGAGCCTGACGAGTGGAATTGGAAGTTTGAAAGTGGACCGAAAGATGTTACTAGACAAATTTGTAACGCTTGGAAATCAGATAATTCTATAAAGGAAATAGTTTGCAATGAATTTTTAGGAAAAGCTTGTGCTGAACTAATGGGCTGGAGTGGTTCAAGACTTTTACAAGACAATGTTTTGTGGAAACCACCTGGAGGTAAAACTTTGGCTTATCATCAAGATGCTGCTTACGATGATTGGATTGTACCGCAGACTATGATGACATGTTGGATGCCTATCGATAATGTCGATAAAGAAAAAGGGACACTTGAATATGTAAAAGGATCACATCTTTGGGGATTAAGCCCCCCTAAGGGACAATTTCATTCTCCTAAAGATTATAAAAAAGAGTTAAATGAATATGCTTCAAAATTAAATAAAGAAATTCAAATTCAATATGTTGAAGTTCCAGCAGGTGGAGCAGCATTTCATCATGGGTACACTTGGCACGGATCAGGTATTAATAATACAAATAGCAATAGAAGAGCAATAGTTGCTCATTGTGTTCCCTCCGACTCAAAGTTTCATCCTACAAACACAGGAGGCACTGCGAGAATTTATAAAAAATATAAAAAATTAGAAACAGATGAGTTAGATGAAAGTTTTTTTCCAATTATTTGGACAAAGGGAGGATATAGAACAAATGTTTGATGAAGAAGAGCCTAAAAAAACAAAACCTATTGACTTAGATGATTTGAGTGTTGAAGAAATTGAGGAGATGATTGGCAATCATAAATTAGAAATCAAAAACCTAGAGATTTTACTGAAAAAGAAAAAAGACAAACTCAAATTAGCCGATCAATTTTTTAAAAAGAATTAATTTCCCTCTATCAATATAAGGTCACTTTTTGTACTATTTTGCCTAATTTTTATAGCCTTTGAGTATTCAACAGACTCATAACATTTTTTAGCACTTTCAAAGCTTTCAAACTCTACTACGGTAGTTCTGTCTACAGGCCATTCCCCTTCAAAAACTTCAGTTTTTCCACCCCTAATTATGTATTTACCCCCATATTTTTTCATCACTTCAGTTGATAAAGGAGGATATTTTTGAAATAGTTCATTGTTAAGAATTGATACTCTTACAATGATGTATCCTTTCTTCATAACGTAGAACAAATTAATACTTTTAAACAGAGTTATCCACATTAATTTGGTGTGCACGTAGATTATTAATTAAATGATGATAAGACATAATCAAACGACAATAAAAAAAACCATGTTTATCAAGTTTTTTTTGTACTTTGTTCTTTTTTTCCAAACCTAATTAATTTGTTTGTACAACTTTTGTTAAAATACATTAATCTTTCAAAAGTTATGCACAGCTATATGACTAGTTTTAAATTGATCATTTATTTCCTGATTTTTCAGGCTTTTTTTGTAATAAAAACTTCATATTCTGATCATCTTACAGCAAAAATCACGGGTTTTGTTGATGCTACTAGTTCAATTTACATCTTAGGGTATGACAGGAAATTTTATTTCGAGGAAAATTCCGCACCACTATTCATTGTCGTAGAAAAGGATATAAACAAATTTAATCAGATTAATTTAAAAGCATTTCCACATATCAACATTGGCCTGTTTGCTTTTCAAGATACTGATGGAAATGGAGAATTTTCAAGAGACTTTAAAGGCCAACCTCTGGAACCATTTGGTTTTTCATTAAATCCTAATTTAAATTTTGAAGATGTTGTTTTTGAAAACATAGTTTTTGATATGACTAAATTTCAACAATTGGAAATCCAACTTAATTAATAATATTCAATATTTTTTTTACAGCCTTACGTAAAGAAACTTTAGAGGTATCAATTTCTAAGTCAGGATTGATAGGCTTTTCATAGATACTGTCTATGCCTGTGAAATTTGGTATTTTACCCTGTCTTGCCTTTTTATATAAACCTTTAGGATCTCTTTTTTCAGCTACTTTTAAAGGAGTTGAAATATAAATTTCTTTAAAATCATTCTTTTCAAAAAGTGATCGAGCCATTTCTCTCTCTAATCTAAACGGTGATATAAAAGCAGTGATCACAATTAGTCCAGCGTCACACATAAGTTTTGCCACCTCTGCAACTCGTCTTATATTTTCAACTCTATCTTTGTCTGTAAAACCTAAATCTTTATTTAATCCGTGTCGGATATTGTCCCCATCAAGAATGTATGTTTTTTTACCTTGAGAATATAATATTTTTTCTAGTTCATTAGCTATAGTGGATTTTCCTGATCCCGAGAGGCCAGTCATCCACAGCACTTGACCTTTATGACCATTAATCTTCTCTCTTAAATTCTTATTGATGGTTAAGTTTTGAAGTTGAATATTTTGTGATCTACGAAGAGAAAAGTTTATCATTCCCATTCCAATAGTTTGATTATTAATTGGATCAATAATTATTAAAGATCCCAAAATTTTATTTTCTTTAAAAGTCGAAAAGGGAACAGTTTTATTAAATGAGATTGAAATTTCTGCAACATCATTAAGTTGTAGTTCATTTCCAGCAGTGAACTCTAGCGTATTTACATCATATATTTTTTTTATGTTCATAATTTTAATACTGGTTGAGATATTATGAATTTTCGCTAAATAAGTTCTTCCAGTAAAACCCTTATCCTCTGACATCCAAATAACATTCATGTTAAATTGGTCAGCCATATCAACTGAGGAGTTTTTTGAGCAGAGTATATCGCCCCTGGAGGTATCTATCTCTTTGTCTATAGTAAGTGTAATACTTTGCTTTAAATGAGCTGTTTTAAGAGATCTTTCGCCTACAAAAATATCTTTTACTTTTACTTTTTGATTTGACGGAAGAGAAATTAACTCATCACCCTTTCTAATTTTTCCCTCAGCGATGGTTCCTGAATATCCTCTGAAATTTAAATTAGGTCTATTGACATTTTGAACAGGAAGTACAAAACTGTCTGAGCTTTGTATTTTAGTTTTAGTAGTTTCTAAGTAGTCAAATAGGGTTTTATCATTGTACCATTTCATGTATTTAGATTTTTTGTGAATATTATCTCCCTTAAGTGCTGATATAGGAATACTTTGAATATTTTCAAAATTTAATTTTTTTGAGAATAATTTGTATTCAGAGCTTATTTTTTCGTAAATATTTTTATCATAGTTAACTAAATCCATTTTATTTATTGCCAAGACAATATTTTTAATTCCGAGAAGAGATACAATAAAAGAATGTCTCTTAGTTTGTGTAAGTATGCCATTACGGGCATCAACAAGTAAAATAGCTAATTCAGCTGTTGAGGCTCCAGTCGCCATGTTTCTAGTATATTGCTCGTGACCTGGTGTATCTGCTACAATAAACTTTCTTTTGCTACTCGAAAAAAATCGATATGCAACATCTATAGTAATACCTTGTTCTCTCTCAGCTGATAAACCATCGACCAGTAATGCAAAATCTATATTCTCACCTTGTGTTCCATATTTTTTTGAGTCGTTTTTTAACGAAGCAACTTGATCATCAAATATCATTTGAGATTCATAAAGCATCCTTCCAATTAATGTACTTTTACCATCATCAACAGATCCACAAGTAATAAACCTTAATAGATTAAGGGAAGCTTGACTTTTTAAGTATCTGCTAATTGTACTGGCTTTATACATTTAAAAATAACCATCAATTTTTTTGATTTCCATAGAGCTACTTGAATCTGTATCGATAGCTCTTCCTTGTCTTTCAGATGTTTTGGATTGAAGAAGTTCAAGAACAATGTCTTCAAGTGAATTTGCATTTGATTCAATAGCACCAGTTAAGGGATAACAACCAAGTGTTCTGAACCTAATACTTTTTAATTCAATTTTCTCTTTAGATTGAATATTAAATCGATCATCATCGACCATAATAATCATTCCATCTCTCACGACTACAGGTCTAACTTTTGCAAAATATAAAGGAACTATCGGTATTTGTTCTTGGTATATATATTGCCAAATATCTAATTCTGTCCAATTAGATAATGGAAAAACCCTTGAGCTTTCACCCTTATTGACTTTAGAGTTATATATAGACCAAAGCTCTGGACGCTGATTTTTGGGATCCCATTGATGAGAGGGGTTTCGGAATGAAATAACCCTTTCTTTAGCTCTTGATTTCTCTTCATCTCTTCTTGCTCCACCAAAAGCAGCATCGTATTTATACTTGTCCAAGGCTTGTTTTAGACTCTGAGTTTTCATTATATCAGTGTGTAGAGCAGACCCATGATCAAAGGGATTAATATTTGATTTAATACCATCAGGATTGATATGTGTTATTAACTTCATACCACTATTTTTTTCTACCCAATTTCTAAACAAATACATTTCTCGGAACTTCCATCGAGTATCAACATGTAGTAGAGGAAATGGGGGAAGACTAGGGTAAAAAGCTTTTTGAGCAAGCCTTAACATCACTGAACTATCTTTTCCTATTGAGTAAAGCATGACAGGATTTTTTGTTTCACTAACTACTTCTCTGATAATATGAATACTTTCCGCTTCTAGATCTGACAGATAACTGTTTGAAGTTAAATTAAATTTATTGATTAGTTTCGTATCATTAATTTTGAGATTATTAATATAAAATAAATACTCAGGAAAATGAATTGAGAATTTTGATTTATTGTTAATTTGATTTTCATCAATTTTTTGATCGAGAAAAATTTTAAGAAGATAAGCATCTGGAAAAATAATAATATTTTTTTTTCTTAATTTTGAGAAATATTTTAAACTCTCAGAGATATCTTTTATTTTATTTGATTTAACTTTGACCCATAGTCTTCCATTACGTCTATCATTTGCAAATAAAAATTTATTATTGTTCACCTCAACGTATTGAATGAACAAAATAAGTGATCTTTGTTTTTCAAATTTTTTTATAGAATCTTCATAAATTAATTTGTTTATATCACCTGCATGTATGTTTAAAATGCTTTCTATATTTAAATTCTCTGGAAAAATTGATATTTTTTCCAACCACCTTTCATAAGATCTTTTTGTTTTAAATAAATTTTTACTAAAAAGGAATTTATAATGACTATCGCTATCCCAAGCAGGAAATTTTATTGATGGGTTAATTTTAAAAAATAAAGTATGATTCATTATAATTGACCATTTGTCGTATTATTGGAAAAATACAAAAAATAATCTAAATGTATATAAAAAAAAGTAAAATTTTAAAAAAATGACAAATAATAACATAATACGACAATTTGAGTTTTTCAATGAAATCAGTGAAAATCTTGAGTTATGTTCCCAAAAAATTCTAAATATTTATGATAACTATGATCAAAGTATTGAATTTAAAAATGATAAAAGTCCATTTACAGAAGCTGATTTAGCATCACATGAACACATTTCTGATTTATTATCATCTATTTCAGCTTACCCCATAATCTCAGAGGAGGGTGAGCAAAAGTACACTGATGAGCCAAAATACTGGTTAGTTGATCCTTTGGATGGAACTAAAGAATTTATCAATAAGAATGGTGAATTTACAATTAATATTGCTTTGATTAATAACAATTATCCCACCCAAGGTTTTGTTTACATTCCAAAAGATAAGACATTATTTTTTGGGGGTCTTAACAAAGGATCATACAAGTTATTAAATGACAATATCAAATCTATTTCTGTGCAATCACCATTCGATAAATTAAAGATTGTTACGAGCAGAAGTCATCTTAATAATGAGACTAAAACTTATTTATCTCAGTTTAATAATTTTAATACTCTACAAGCCGGTAGTTCTTTAAAGTTTTGTATGATAGCAGAGGGTTTGGCAGATTTATATCCTAGGCTGGGACCTACCTCTGAATGGGATACTGCAGCAGCACAAGCGGTAGTAGAGGGAGCAGGTGGTACTGTAAAAGACCTAAAAGGTAATAGGTTGAAGTATTCAAAGAAAGATATAATCAATCCTCATTTTATAGTTAGAGGTAAAATCTAAATTTACTTACTAGGGTTTTTTTCTTTATAAGTTTTTTCTAAACTTATGTCATCAACTTCAGTGTATATTTGAGTTGTAGATAACGAACTATGTCCTAATAATTCTTGAATTATTCTTAAATCCCCACCATTTTTTAATAGGTGAGTTGCAAAACTATGTCTTAATGAGTGAGGTGTTGCAGTTTTTGGTAGCCCCAAATTAACTCTGGCATTCTTCAAATCTCTTTGGAAAGCCGAGGCTTTAAGCGGATTACCTCTATCTCCCACAAATATCGAAACATCGCTTGGCAAATCATATGGTATTTCTTTTAGATAATTTTCTAATGAGCTAGCTACAATATCAAGAACTGGTACTAATCTCTCTTTATTACCTTTGCCTAAGATAGTAAGAGAATTTTTATCAATTAAATGGTTTTTAGTAATAGATAGGGCCTCATTAATTCGTAGCCCACATCCGTACAAAAGATAAAGCAGAGCTATATTTCTTTTTTGAACCCAGCTTTTTTTTGATATTTTTTTTAATTCTTCAATTAAAAGCTCAATATCTCCCTCTGCTATAGGTTTAGGAAGGGTTCTTGGAATTTTTGGATTTTTTAATAATTGAACCTCGCTATAAGCAACTTTATATAAATCATTATTTAGAGATGAATACTTAAAAAAATTTTTAATAGAACTAATCGCTCTTCTCCTTGATCTTGCTGATAATGGTTTTTTATAAATATTTTTATATTTTCTATTCTCACTGAGATCTGCCAACCAAGCCCTAAATGTCTGCAAATTTAAATCTTTTACATTTGATAAAGATACGGAATTTCCATTATAGAATTTAAAGAAAATTAAAAAATCACATACATCAAAGCAGTATGATCTATATGTATTTTTCGAGTGGCCTTTTATGTCTTTTAAATAACTAGCCCATTTATCAAAGTCTTGTATTGAGGATTTATCTATTTTTAACTGTTCTAACAGTTCAATAAAATTCATTACATTATATTATAAATTAGAATCAAAATTTAAAATGGATTATTACTACCAAGTTATGCCGATAGGGCAAATAAATGAGAGCCTGACTTATAAATACTCACATTCTATTGAGGTAGGCTCTATCGTTGAAATCCATTTAAGAAAAAGAAAATCAGCAGGAGTCATTATATCTCAAACAAACATTAAAGATTTAAAATTTGATCTCAAAAAAGTACTTTCAATAAGTAATTATTATCAATTTGCTGTTTGCAAAGAAAATATTGATTTTTACAAGTATGTGTCACTACATTGCTTCATAGATTTAGGTATGGTTTTGAAGATGGCAATACAACAATTTCCTAATACACAATTAAAAAATTATTATCTTTTTGAAAATGAAATTTATGAAACTCAAAAAAATCTCATTGATAAATACAATCTATCAAAAAAAGATTGGCTGAAATTATTAGAAGAAAAAAAAATTTCCCAAACTAAAGATAGTTTTATTTTTGATGGCATGGCGCAAAAAATTTCTTTAAACCCTGATCAAGAAAATATTTTTAAATCACTTCAAATTAATAATCATAATGATTTTCAAGTTCACCTTATAGATGGTGTTACAGGTTCGGGTAAAACAGAGTTGTATTTAAAAGCTGTTGAGTCAAATTTAGTAAGGGGAAATCAATCTTTAATACTTTTACCAGAGATAGCTTTAACTGAAGAATGGTCTAAAAGATTTTTTAAATATTTTGGTTGTAGGCCCTTTATTTGGCACTCTAAACAATCAAAAATTCAAAAAGCTAGAATAATCAGATCTCTTCTATCGGGTGAACCATGCGTTTTAGTTGGAGCAAGGTCATCGGTTTTGCTTCCTTTCAAGAATTTAAAATTAATTATATGCGATGAAGAGCACGACTCATCTTATAAACAAGAAGAGGGCCCAAAATATCAAGCAAGAGATATGGCTATATATAAAGCAAAATGTTCAAAGGCTTTATGTCTTTTAATAAGCGCATCTCCATCATTAGAGAGTCTTCATAATTCTAATAAGCGAAAATTTCATATTCATCATCTTTCCAATCAATTTCATAAAACTCAACTACCATCAGTTGAAATTGTTGACATGAATCAATCAAAACCTAGCTCTAGGGCTTGGATATCAAAACAAGTATTTGATGAAACAAATAGGGTCCTAAAACAAAAAGGACAAGTTTTATTTTTTCTCAATAGACGTGGTTATGCCCCATCCAAAATATGTGCAAGTTGTCATACACCAATACAGTGTCAAAATTGTGCAGCAAATTTAGTTTATCACAAAAAAATTGATAGACTCATTTGTCATCATTGTTCAAATTATTTTGAGCCTGACCAAATATGTAAGATGTGTTCATCTGATAAATTTATATCAATTGGTATAGGGTTAGAAAGACTTCAAGAGGAAGTTACACGTCTTTTTCCAGGATACTCAAATCAATTATTTTCGAGTGACACATTAAAAACAAAAAAAAATAAAAAAGAAATCATTGAAAATATATTTAATTTAAATACTAGTCTATTGATTGGCTCACAAATAATAGGGAAGTCTTTTCATTTTCCAAATTTAAAATTAGTAAATATTATTGATGCAGACTCAAGTCTGTATAGTCCTGATTTCAGAGCTATGGAAAAAACATACCAGCTTTTGCAACAAGTAGCAGGGAGATCTGGTAGAGAGGGTAACAGGGGTAAGGTCTTAATTCAAACTTACAATCCTAAGCATTCGATATACAATTCACTTAAGAACCAAAGTAGAGATCAATTTATAAAATTAGAACTTCAAAGAAGAGAAGAGAACAATTTACCTCCATTTTACAAAATTGTTCAAATTCAATTAATCCACCCTAATGTCTCAGTTATAAGAGAGGCTTGCCAAGAAATTCTTGATATATCGAAAAAGAGTAGACTTGATATTTTAGGGCCTGTCCCCTCATTGATTCCATATAAAATGAAGCACTTTCATGAGAATTTTTATTTTAAAGAGAGGACATATAAGGCTTTGAGAAAAAAAATAGATATCTTAATGTCAAAAATAGCCCCAAAATACAGGCGTTTTCTAAATATTGACATTGATCCACTATCAATCGCTTGATGCGTCATTTGTATGATGCCGGTTGGCCTAGTGATGTGATAAAAAATTGAGGTTACTTATACAAAATGACCAATAAAATCGCATCTAAAAGGTATTCTACTGCCTTGTTTGACTCAGTCAAAAACGAAGAATTAGATGCCTTGCTAAAAGATGCACAAAGTTTATCTGAGACTATGGCCGACAGCCAGGAGTTATCCTCACTTTTAAAATCACCCTTAACCAAAAATGAATTAAAATCAAGTATTCTATTAAAAATAATCCAAGGATTGTCATCTGAAAAAATTTTATCTAGTCTTGTAAATACACTAAAAAAAAATAAAAGACTTAATCTATTTGAAAATGTTTTGTCTGATTTTCAGGATGTTCTTTTTGAAAAAAGGGGATACCAAAAAGCTAAAGTAACAACATCTCATGCTATTAATGATGAAATAAAAAATAGTATCCAGGATTTGTTACACAACCAATATGGTTCCAAAATTAATTTAGAGTTCCACGTAAACAATTCTTTACTAGGAGGAATGACTGTAGTGATTGGATCAAAGATGATCGACCTAAGTATTCTTAATCAAGTTTCTAAATTTACCAACAATGTGAAAGGAGACATTTAATGTCAATAAAAGCATCGGAGATCTCTTCTATCATCAGAGATCAGATTAATAACTTTGAAAGCCAAGCAGATATTTCAGAAGTAGGAACTGTCCTAAAAGTTGGTGACGGAGTTGCTCAAGTTTATGGTTTGGACAATGTCCAAGCAGGTGAAATGGTAGAATTTACTGGTGGTGTCCAAGGAATGGCACTTAACCTTGAAGAGGACAATGTTGGTATTGTTATTTTTGGTGATGATAGAGGTATTAAAGAAGGCGATACAGTAAAAAGAACACAAAAGATTGTTGAGGTACCTGTTGGTAAAGGCTTGTTAGGAAGAGTTGTCGATGCTCTCGGAAATCCTATTGATGGTAAAGGTCCTATCCAAAGTAGTGAGTCTAGTAGAATAGAAGTTAAAGCACCTGGTATTATTCCTAGACAAAGTGTAAGCGAACCAATGCAGACAGGGCTCAAAGCCCTTGACTCACTAGTCCCTGTTGGTCGAGGACAGCGTGAATTGATTATTGGTGATAGACAAACTGGCAAAACAGCTGTTGCTATTGACACCATAATTAACCAAAAGGAAATTAACCAGTCTGATGATGAATCAAAAAAATTATATTGTATCTATGTAGCTATTGGGCAAAAGAGATCAACAGTTGCTCAGGTTGTTAAAACCTTAGAGGAAAATGGAGCTATGGAATACACTATCGTGGTTGCAGCTTCAGCTTCTGATCCAGCACCACTCCAATTTTTAGCTCCTTATGCAGGTTGCTCTATGGGTGAGTTTTTCCGTGATAATGGAATGCACGGTCTAATCGTTTATGATGACTTATCAAAACAAGCTGTTGCGTATAGACAAATGTCTTTATTGCTTAGAAGACCGCCAGGGCGTGAAGCGTTTCCTGGTGATGTTTTTTATCTTCACTCTCGTCTTCTAGAAAGAGCAGCTAAAATGAACGATGAGAATGGTGGAGGTAGTTTAACAGCACTTCCCGTAATTGAAACTCAAGCTGGTGATGTATCTGCTTTTATCCCAACTAATGTGATTTCAATTACAGATGGTCAAATTTTCTTAGAGACAGAATTGTTTTTCTCAGGTATTAGACCAGCAATTAATGTTGGTTTATCAGTGAGTCGTGTGGGTTCCGCAGCACAAACTAAAGCTATGAAAAAGGTTGCTGGTAAAATCAAATTAGAGTTAGCCCAATATCGTGAAATGGCCGCTTTCTCTCAATTTGCATCAGACCTTGATGCCTCTACCAAACAGTTACTTGCAAGAGGTGAGAGGTTAACAGAACTATTAAAACAAGATCAATACGTCCCGATGTCTGTGGCTGATCAAGTTTTAAGCTTGTACTCAGGTGTTAGGGGTTTCTTGGATAAAATTGAAATATCCAAAATCACAGATTTTCAAGTTAAGTTTCTTGAGGGACTTCGTGCCGATCATTCAGATATTTTTGACGAAATTAATAATACAGGTAATTTCAGCGATGAGTCTGATAAAAAAATCGAGGATTATTTAGAAAAATTCACAGCTAATTATAGTTAATGCCAAATTTAAAAGAATTAAAGAATAGAATTTCCAGTGTTAAATCCACTCGGAAAATTACATCTGCGATGAAGATGGTAGCTGCGAGTAAGTTACGCCGAGCTCAAGAATTAGCTGAGTCATCGAGGGTCTACGCAGATAGCTTAAGTTTTATTCTTTCATCTTTGGCTGGAAATACTAAAAATAGTGCTGACTTACCAGAAATCTTAACTGGTAGAGAAAATTCAAAAATTAGTCTTTTAATAATAAACTCTTCTGACCGTGGTCTATGTGGAGGTTTCAACTCAAATCTTTTTAGAAACGCAAAAAAATGGATTAGTGATCAACAAGGACAAGGTAAGTCTGTCAAAATTATGACTGTTGGCAAAAAAGCATCCAGTTTTTATAAAAAAACAGACTTAGATATCGTGGCTAGTTTTGAAGATTTAAATTCTAATGATAGACAACTTCAGGTTTCAGAGGAAATAAAAAATAAAATTATGGAACTATTCGAAAATAATGAAATAGATGAAGTTTCTATTCTATTTAATAAGTTTGTTTCTGCGATTTCACAAGAGCCTACATATCAATCGTTGATACCTTTAAGCAATGATGAAACTAGTGAAGATGAGAGTGAATCCAATAATGCTATTTTTGAATTTGAACCTGATAAAAATGAACTTTTAGAGTATCTGGTTCCAAGAAATTTTTTAACACAAATTTATAGAAGTGTTCTTGAAAGCTCTGCGTCTGAGCATGCAGCAAGAATGACTTCCATGGACAACGCAACAAGAAATGCGGGAGACATGATTGATCGGTTGACACTAACATATAACCGAACAAGACAAGCATTCATCACAAAAGAACTTATCGAAATTATTTCTGGAGCAGAAGCTGTTTAGGAAAGGAGCAACAAATGGCAAGTAATAAGGCAGGAAAAGTCACACAGGTATTAGGGGCTGTAGTTGACGTCGCCTTTGAAGGAGAATTACCCCCAATTTTAAATGCATTATCTACAAAAGTAGGTGATCAAGATTTAATTTTAGAAGTAGCGCAGCACCTTGGTGAAAATACTGTTCGAACTATTGCTATGGACGCAACGGAGGGTCTTCAAAGAGGCCAAGAAGTTCAAGACAATGGTAATCCTATCTCTGTGCCAGTCGGACCAGAAACGTTAGGTCGAATTATGAACATCATCGGTGAACCTATTGACGAGCGAGGTCCAATTGAGTCAAAAAAATCTCTTCCTATTCACAGAGCAGCTCCTGATTTTGTTGATCAATCAACCGAAACCGAAGTTCTTGTTACAGGTATTAAAGTTATCGATCTTTTAGCACCTTACTCTAAGGGTGGAAAAATTGGTCTTTTTGGTGGTGCTGGCGTTGGAAAAACTGTTTTAATCATGGAGTTAATTAACAACGTAGCTAAAGCCCATGGTGGATACTCTGTTTTTGCTGGAGTGGGAGAAAGAACTCGTGAAGGGAACGATCTTTACCATGAAATGATTGAGTCAGGTGTTATCAATCTTGAAGGCGATACTTCAAAAGTGTCTCTAGTTTACGGTCAAATGAATGAACCTCCAGGAGCTAGAGCAAGAGTTGCTTTATCAGGTTTAACACAAGCTGAATATTTTAGAGATGAAGAAAATCAAGACGTCTTATTCTTTGTTGACAACATCTTCCGGTTTACACAAGCTGGATCAGAGGTTTCGGCTTTATTAGGACGTATTCCATCAGCTGTGGGATATCAACCTACCTTGGCTACAGATATGGGCGCACTTCAGGAAAGAATTACGACTACTAACAAAGGATCAATAACATCTGTACAAGCGATTTATGTTCCTGCTGATGATTTAACTGACCCTGCACCCGCAACATCATTTTCTCACTTAGACGCAACTACTGTGTTAAACAGATCAATTGCAGAACTTGGTATTTATCCTGCAGTGGATCCTTTAGACTCCACTTCTAGAATCTTGGAGCCAAGAACTCTGGGTGAGAAGCATTATCAAGTTGCAAGAGATGTTCAAAAAACTCTTCAAACCTACAAAAGTTTACAAGATATTATTGCAATCTTAGGTATGGATGAATTATCTGAAGAAGATAAGCTCGTTGTATCAAGAGCTAGAAAAATTCAACGTTTCTTGAGTCAACCTTTCCATGTTGCAGAGGTGTTTACTGGCTCACCAGGTAAGTTTGTTTCTTTAGAGGATACCATCAAAGGTTTTGATGGATTGGTCAAAGGTGACTACGATCATATTCCTGAAGCAGCTTTCTATTTGGTTGGAACAATTGAAGAAGCATTAGAAAAAGCTAAAAAAATGGCTGAGGAAGCAACGAAGTAGTTATGATTAATTTGAAGGTCGTATCCCCTCAAAAAGTGATTTTTGAAAAAGAAGTTGAAATGGCAGTTTTGCCAGGAGCAGAGGGTGATTTTGCTGCAATGCCTAATCATTCTCCGTTCATCAGTTCTTTGCGACCTGGTCAAATGGCAATTATGTCTTCAAACAAAGTCGATGAGAGTTTCTTTGTGTCAGGTGGTTTGGTTATGCTAAAAGAAAAGGTTTGTGAGGTCTTAGTTGATCAAATAGAGCCATTGTCTGATGTTAATAGCTCTAACTACCAACAATCTAAAACCTATCAAGAACTAGAGGGTAATGAAACTGTTCTTGGTACGTTTGAACAAGTGGTAAATAATCCGCCTTATAAATAGTCTTTAAATTCTTTTAATAATTTTTCGTAAATTGCTTTTTTAAAAGGCACTATGTTGGGAACCAAAAAATCCGGTTTAACCCATTTATAATCAGAAAATTCAGGGTGAGATGTTTCAATATTTATATCTTTCTCACTGCCTTTAAATTCATACAAGAACCATTTTTGACGCTGACCTTTGTATTTACCTTTCCAAAGAGTTTTTGATAAGTCTTTAGGTAAAGAATAGTAATACCAGTCTTTGCTCTGTGAGATTAATTTAACTTTATTTTTTTTTATACCAACCTCTTCCTCCATTTCTCTAAGAGCTGCCACTTCAGATTTTTCTTTGGGATCAATCCCACCTTGTGGCATTTGCCAAAATTCTGAAGGGTGGTCTATTCTTTTTCCAACAAATATTTCTTTATTTTGATTAATAATCATCATACCAACATTTGGTCGATAATCTTTGGGGTTTATTTTCATTAATTTAATACAGCTATGGTTTTAACTGCATCAATGGCACGAGATAGCTGATAATCTCTTTCAAGAATATCATCAGTTGACTCTTCCTCCTCACTTTCTTCATTTGTCTCATTATCTAAAGCTTCTCGATAATCTGACTCTCTAAACGTAAAGTTACTATCAATCACATTTAGTTCAGCTCTAGGCACTACAACATCCGGCTCAATACCAACTGCTTGTATTGAATCCCCACTTGGTGTGTAATATTTTGCGATGGTGAGTCTGATTGCACCGCTGTCAATAGGTATAATGGTTTGCACAGAACCTTTTCCAAATGACTTTATACCCATAATTACTGCTCTATCATGATCTTGTAATGCACCAGCAACAATTTCAGATGCCGAAGCAGAACCCTCATTGATTAATATAATCAATGGTTTTCCATTAATTAGATCTCCTTTTTTAGCAGAGTAAACTTGAACATCTTTCTTTTCTCTTCCTCTGATTGAAACTATTTCTCCTTTATCAAGGAACATATCTGTAACTGATACAGACTCATTTAATAATCCCCCTGGATTATTTCTTAAATCCAGAACATAACCAATTGGAGCATCAGTACCATCTTCAAGTTCTTTTATACTTTTTTTTAATCCTGTTGTTGTTTGCTCATTAAATTGAATTATTCTTATGTATCCTACATCGTTAATCAAACGATGTTTAACAGATGCAACTTTAATTATATCTCTTTTAATATCGACATCGAATGGATCTTCGGAAGATCTAAAAATTGTTAAAGTTATAGTGGTCCCTGGTTCACCTTTCATAATATCAATTGCTTCCTTTAAAGTCATATCGACTACTGATGTGCCATCTAAATGCGTTATATAATCTCCAGCTAAAATTCCAGCCTTATAGGCAGGGGTATCGTCAATTGGAGAGACTACTTTTATGAAACCTTTATCTGTCGTGATTTCGATACCTAATCCACCAAAAGAACCTGATGTGTCCATCTGCATTTCTTTATAAATTTCTTCACTCATAAAACTTGAATGAGGATCCAGAGCCTGTAGCATCCCATTCAAAGCTTTTTCTATTAACTCTTTATCAGTTACCTCTTCAACATATTGATTTTTTACTCGGTTATAAACTTCGTTGAAAATACTTAATTGTTTATAGGTTTCTTTAGTATCAGAAAAACTGACATTTACATTAAAGATTAAAATTAAAATAAAAAATATTTTGAGCATATTTGATTTTTTAAGAGGCAGTATTGATCGTGTTGAAGTCTTCAGACCATAGTTTTTCCAAATCGTATATTTCTCTAACTTCATTTCTAAAAATATGCACTAAAACATGTCCAGCATCAATGACCGTCCAGTCGCAAAGGGGCTTTCCTTCTGGTTTATTGCAATAAAGTTTATTTTTCTTAAGGTATCGGTAAACCTTATCTGAAACTGAGTCTACATGCTTATTTGATCGCCCGGATGCAACGATCATGAATTCAGCAAATTCTGCCTTTCCTTTGAGAGAAATAACTGAGATATTCTCAGCCTTATTGTCTTCAAGACTGTCGACTATAGCCTTAACAGAAGGGTCTTTATCGTGATTAAGAATTTCGTAACTCACTAGATGACATCTCTACACCTATATTATCAAGAATATGGAAACAAGGAGTAGAGCAGTTAATAAAACTATTTAAATTAGGCATAAATAAATGGGAGAATTGCTTTTGGACTGTTGAATTTTCAATAAATTCATCATATCTCGGTCTATAAATAACGCAAATACTAATATTTTTTAAAATCCACTCATATTCTTTCCATTTGTGAAAATGACCAAGCTGATCAAGCCCTATAATTAAATAAAAAGAGCTAAGGTCACATTTAGTCTTAATTTTTTGCAACACATCATAGGTACATTTCATTTTATAACGATGTTCAAAGTCAGAAACTTTTACTAACGGCTCTTTAATTTTTGATCGGATATTTGATAATTGAGAATTTATTGAGTTTAAATTTTGATTAGCTTTAAGAGGATTTTGATAAGTAGGAAGGATAAATAGTTTTTTCAGATTTAAACTTTTTATTGAACTTTCTATTACATGAACGTGTCCCTCGTGTAAGGGATTAAAAAATCCACCATATAGTCCAATCTTTCTATTCATCTATTTTCCTCAAAAATTTTTTAGAGACACCATTTTCCTCGAGGAATTTGTTTAGAATATCTATAAATTGTAATTGTAATTTTGAACTTGTATGAAATAAAATCGGCACTCTTTGTTTAAAAAAATAAAGTAAAGATATAATAAATTGCAAATCGTTTTCTTCCTCTATGTAAACTACACCTTTGTTTATCAAACGCTCTTTGTTATATTTAAAGAAAAGGTTATTAAAGGGCTCACTTATAAGAGTCACTTTATTAATTTTATTTAATTCTTCTTCATTGAAAAATTTTAAACTTTCTAACTCATATATTGAAGATTTGATTATATGAGTAACATCCTCTTTATTCAAAGAGCTAAGATATTCGATCTGAGATTTTAATTCTTGAAAATTATTACGAAATTCCATTAAGGCCTAGTGGTGTGATTGCCTATTACTTGATATTTAAATGTTGTTAGGTGTTTTGCTCCTACTGGCCCTCTCACATGAAGCTTGTCAGTAGAAATACCTATTTCTGCTCCAAATCCGAATTCTCCACCATCAGCAAATTGAGTGGAAGCATTATTCATTAAAATGGCACTTTTACAGTTTTGAAAGAAATACTCTATAGATTGTTGATTGTTACTTAAACAACTCTCGGTATGTCCACTAGAATATTTGTTTATATGCTCTACACATTCTTCAATATTATCAACTAGTTTTACTGTAATTTTCTTATCTAGATATTCAGTTGACCAATCTTCTTCTGTTGCATCTCGATCGATTGAATAAATATCTTTGAGGCGACTACATCCAATAATTTCACATCCTTGTGATTTTAAATTATCTAAAACAGATGAAACATCTTCTGCTGAATTATTAGAGTGTATAAGTAAAGTCTCTGTTGCACCACAAATCTCTGGTCTTCTCAGCTTGGCATTTGCGATGACCTCAGTGGCTTTATCTTTATCATATCCTTCATCCCAAAAAGTATGACACAAACCTTCCAAATGTTTAATTGTAGGAACTTTTGAATTTTTAGAAATTGTTTCAATTAAGGATTTTCCCCCACGAGGAATAATCACATCTATATCTCCTTCAGCTTTTAATAACTCTTCAACAAAACTACGATCAGTATTTTGAATGAAACAGACAAGATGAGTGTCAAAATTTAAATCTTTTAAAGCATCTTGAATGCACTCATAAAGTTTTTTATTAGTTTCGATACACTCAGAGCCTCCTCTAAGAATAGAAATATTTCCTGATCTAAGGCAAAGACATGCAGCATCTATTGTGACATTAGGTCGAGACTCATAAATAATACCAATCACACCAATAGGCACTGAGACTTTTGTAAATTGCAACCCATTAGTGGCATTGGTCCAACTTTCTAAAGTTTGATCAAGGGGATCTTGCATTTGAGCTATTTTCTCTACGTCACGAGAAAGCTGATCTATTTTCTCTGAAGTCAAAACTAATCTATTAATCATAGGTGCAGAAATATTATTTGATTTAGCTCTTTCTACATCTGCTTGATTAGCTTTTAGAATTTCATTTTTATTAGATAATAGAAAACCACTAATATTCATTAAAATTCTACTTCTATCCTCTGCAGATAGTTTAGACATGGCACTCGATGCCCTCTTTGAATGGTTTAAAATCTCTTGAAAATAGTCACTCATCTCGATCTCACCAAGTTATCTTTATGAATAATCTCATCCTCTCGGACAAAACCAAGAATTTCACTGAATTCTGATGATTTTTTACCTTTTATTTTATCCATTTCCTGAAAATCATAATTAATCATACCCCTAGCAAATTCTTTTCTATTGTAATGAATCGAAACTGTATCACCACGATAAAACTTTCCATCGATTGACTTTACACCGATTGCCAACAGACTTGAATTTTTCTTGAGTGCTTTTGAGGCCCCTTCATCAATATGAACAATTGCTTTTTGTATTGGTCTATTCCAAATCCATTGTTGGCGGCTTGTAAGAATATTTTTGGATGGATGAAACCATGTTGAAAATTGAGGATCAATCTTACTCAATGGATTATTCACCAAACCATTAGATATAATCATGGTGGATCCAGATTGAATACAGAGTTTTGCAGCATTGATTTTTGCCAACATTCCACCAGAACCAAACTCACTTAAATCTTTATCAATATATTTTTCTATTTGTTGATCAACCTCTTCAACAGATGTTATAAGTTTAGCTTGCAATGATTTTTTAGGATTTGCAGTATACAAACCATTCACATCAGATAATAAAATTAATAACTCAGCTGATAGGGCATTTGCAATCATAGCTGAGAGTTTATCATTATCTCCGAAACGAATTTCTTCTGTCGAGGTAGTATCATTTTCATTAATTATTGGCACAACATTTAAATCCATGAGAGAGTAAATTGTATTTCTGATGTTCAAATATTTTCTTCTTTCGTTTAAATCTTCAGCTGTTATTAAAATTTGAGAACTTTGAATATTTAATTTTGCAAAAGCTTTTTGCCATTGTTGCAAGAGTTGTATTTGACCTATTGATGCAGCAGCCTGCTTTTCATGCAAATTAGTCAACTTTTTTTTTGAGAGTATATTCCTGCCTAAAGCGATTGCACCAGATGAAACAATGATTATCTTAGAACCTCTCTTTTGGAGTTCTTTTACATCTTCAATTAGGGAGCTTAGCCATTTTTTCCTCAGCACATGCTTTTCGTTAACTAAAATATTTGAGCCAACTTTAATGACAATAACTTTTGATTTTTTAGCTAATTCTAGAAATTTTTTATTCATCTTGTAAATATTCCAAACATAAATTTGTTAATTGATCTAATTGATGGCCTGTTGCTGCTGAAATCAATTTAACCTCTTGATTTAAAGTCTCAAATTCTTTTTTAATTCTCTCAACCCTTTTCTGATCAGCAATTTCAATCTTATTTAGTGCAATAATTTCTTTTTTTTGTTCTATTTTACCTCCATAATTTAAAAGTTCTTGTCGAATAACTTTATAATTCTCAAAAGGGTTTTGTTCAGTGATATCTACAACGTGAATTAAAATTTTACACCTTTCAACATGGGATAAAAAATCATGACCCAGTCCTTTCCCATCGCTCGCATGTTCTATGAGCCCAGGTATATCTGCTAATACAAATTCAAGATCTTCTTTTTGAACCATTCCGATGTGTGGATGAAGTGTTGTAAAGGCATAATCAGCAACTTTTGACTTAGCATTGGTTACAAAATTTAAAATTGAAGATTTACCTGCATTTGGCATTCCCACCAAACCAACATCAGCTAATATTTTCAGTTTTAATCTGACAGTTGACTCTTGTCCTTTTTCTCCTTGTTGGAACTTACGAGGTGCTCTATTGGTAGAACTTTTAAAGTGAGCATTGCCTTTGCCTCCCTGACCTCCTCTTAAAAAATGATAAGTTTCATTATCTTTTAATATCTCATGAATTTTAATACTCATGTCTTCGGTGTATATCTCAGTTCCACAAGGGACATCTAAAATAAGATCTTTGCCGCTTGCGCCAGTTTTTAATTGACCAGCACCACCCATACCATTTTGCGCATTATGATGTTGGTTAAAACGATATCGTTGAAGAGTGTTGATTCCTTTATTCCCTCGAAAAATAACATCACCACCTTTTCCACCATTTCCACCATTAGGGCCTCCGTACTCTACAAATTTTTCTCTTCGAAAACTAAGAGCGCCGTGTCCACCATTTCCTGATTTAATATATATTTTTGCTTTATCTATAAATGCCATAACAGTTTAATTTGAAGTTTTTTTAAGTGGGTTTAGTTAACGCAAACAAACTGTCTGTTTCTAGATTTTTTAAACAGAACTTTGCCTTCAACTAAGGAGAAAAGAGTATGATCTTTTCCAATCCCAACATTTTCGCCCGGGTAAAATTTTGTACCACGCTGACGAACAATAATATTTCCAGGAATTACGTGTTCGCCACCAAACTTTTTAACTCCAAGCCTTCTACCAGCCGAGTCTCTTCCGTTTTTGGAACTTCCACCTGCTTTTTTTGTTGCCATATTTCTACTTTTTTACCTCAGTTGTTTCTTTTTTCACAGTCTTTTTTTCTTTAGCCTCGACCTTTTTAGGTTTTTCAGCTTTAGCTTCAACTTTTTTTGTTTCTGTAGCTTTTACTTCAGTTTTTTTTGGAGATTCAGCCTTGTTTTCAACTTTTTTTGGAGTTTCTGCTTTTGGCGCAGCTTTCTTAGCTGGCTCTTTAAAGCTTTCTTCTCCAATGGCGGACTTGATTGCCATGACCTTTAATATAGAGATATATTGACGATGACCTTTAGTTCTTTGAAAATGTTTTCTTCTGTTTTTTCTAAAAACTCTAATCTTATCGTCCCTTGTCTGGTACAGTAATTTTGCAGATACTTCAGCACCTTTTACAGCTGGAGAACCAAGTTCAAACTTATCTCCATTTCCAACTGCAACGATATCTTTAAAAGATATTGTATCACCAACGTTACCCTCTATTTTATCAATCTTTAAAACATCTCCTGGAGACACTTTAAATTGTTTACCAACTGATTTAAGAACTGCGTACATAATAAGTCGGTCAATATATATAGGTCTTTATTTATGTCAATAGTCAAAAATGCAATAAAATAGGGATTTATTTGAGGATTAGTTTTTGATTAATTTATTTTGCAAGACTTACACAAAACATAAAATTCAAGGTTATACCTTGTGATTTCTAATTGATTATCCTTAACCAGATCACTGACACTATCCTTTAAATATTTATTTTTAATCTCTTTTACCTTTCCACATCTCTCGCAAATGGTAAAAGCGGTATTGCTCGCACAGTTTGAGTTATTACAAATTATAAACGAGTTAATACTCTCAATTTTGTGAATTTTTCCTAATTCAACCAATTTATCTAAAGCTCTGTAAACTTGAAGAGGTGAGTTTAAACCCTCTTTCTTCAGACTGTCTAATATAAAGTATGCCTTTAAAGGCTCACCACTGTTTTGTAAGAGATCAAGAACAATTCTTTGATTTTTGGTCAAACTTTGATTTTTTTTAGAATGTGTATGTGTTGAACTCATCTTAATTTGACAATTCTATTTTTTTTTTTGAAATTAGCAATTTTTTCAGAGGTATTAGACTTAAGATAAAGACACCTAAGGTTATTGCTAGTATAGTTGGACCTGTCGGAGAATTCCAAATCATTGAAGTTTGTAATCCGAGTACAACTGAAACAAGTCCTATAACTGAAGAAATTATTGCCATTTGTATAGGGGTAGATGATAAATTTCTAGAGGCAGCAGCAGGTATTATTAGAAGACCTGTAATTAATAATATACCAACAATTTTAATTGAAATTGCTATTACGCTGGCAATTAGAATTGTAAAAATAGCATTAGCTAGATCAGCATTTAAACCTTCTGCTTTAGCTAATTCTAAATTTACAGTTGCAGCAAATAGAGGCCTCCAAATTAGTATTAACACTATCAAAACAATGCTTCCACCAACCCAAACAAACAAAACATCAGTGATGTTTACTGATAAAATATCACCAAAAAGAAGACCCATAAGATCAATTCTTATAAACGAAAGTATACCTAATAAAACTAAACCAATTGCTAAAACTGAATGTGCTAAAAGACCTAGTAATGCATCATCAGGTAGATTGGTTCGTTTTTGTAAGAAAAGTAGTGACAAAGCAATAAAGCAAGAAACAGCAAAAACTGCAATGATCAGATTAAAATTCATTGCATAAGCGATAACTACACCCAACAATGCAGAGTGGGCGATTGTGTCACCAAAATAAGATAATCTCCTCCAAATAATAAAACATCCAAGTGGGCCTGTAATTAATGCTAAACCAATACCTGCTACAAACGCTCTGATAATAAAATCATCAAACATTATTTATTTTTATCCGCCTCTTTTATGCTTCCATCAGGTAAATGATGATGATCATGATTATGCTTATACAGCGATAAAGTAGGATCAATATTACTACCAAATAGCTTAATGTATTCTTGATCTTTTATAACTGAACTGGGAATACCAGAACAGCAAACATGCCCATTAAGACAAATAACATAATCAGTTTGAGACATAACTACATGTAAGTTATGCGATATCAAAAGAATGCCACAATTAATTTTTTTTACAATTTCTTGGATTGTTTTGTATAAAGCAATCTCTCCAGAATAGTCTACCCCTTGAACAGGTTCATCTAATACAAGAAAATGGGGTTCTTTAGCTATGGCACGGGCCATAAGTAATCGTTGAAATTCACCTCCTGATAAATTTCTTACATCTTCATTAATTAGATGTTGGATACCAGTAATTCCAAGTGCATCATTGATTTCACTAGTTTTATGTTTTGTTACTAAATTAACAAAATCTATTGACCTCAAGGGTAAAGACCAATCAATTGAAATTTTTTGTGGTACATATGAAATTCTAATATCTTTTTTAATTGTGTTTGTACCTTCATCAGGTTTTAAAATATCTAAAGACATTTTAGCAGTAGTTGATTTACCTGACCCATTGGGTCCGATTAGCGTTACAATTTCTCCTTGTGAGACTTTTAAGGAAACACCCCTCACTAACCATTTTTGATTTCTAAAGACCCCACAATTATTTAATTCAACCAGACTGTTATTCATTTTTTAATTTGACTTATTAATAGTGTTATATTATTACATATGTAATAGTATAACATTAGAGGTGGTAATTAATATGAATTTGTTCAAAAGATCAATATTTTTCGGACTTTCTTTTTTATTTTTAAGTTTTAATTCTAATGCAGATGTGAAAACGGACATTAAAGTAGTCACTACAATAAAGCCTTTGCATTCTTTGATATCAAGAATTATGGAAACAAGAGGAGAACCTCAATTAATTATTGAAGGTACAAATAATCCTCACACATTTGTTTTTAAACCATCTCATGCAAAAATGATTGAAGAAGCTGATATTATTTTTTGGATTGGCGAGGATTTAGAGGCTTTTATGGAAAAACCTTTAGACTCACTTGCTGAGAAAGCACAAGTTATTTCATTTATGGAGCTATCATCTATAGAAAAATTAAAATTTAGAGAAAAAAATATTTTTGATGATCATGATGGCCATGAAGATGAACATGAAGGCCATGAGGATGAAGATGATCATGGTCACAAGGACGACGATCACGATGATGATCATGATGGCCATGAAGATGAACATGAAGGTCACGATGACGATCACAAGGACGCACATGCGCATGCACACGGTGAGTTTGATCCACACATTTGGCTAGACCCAGAAAATGCTAAAGAAATGGTTAAAATTATCCGAGACGAATTAATTAAAATAGATCCAGATGGTCAAAGACAATATTCAGTTAATACTGCAGGGGCAACATTGGAACTAGATAATTTAATCAATAGTGTAGAAAAAGAATTATCAAAAGATATTAGCTATATTGTATTTCACGATGCTTACCAATATTTTGAGAATAGATTTGGAGTAATTCCTGCTGGAGCATTGACTTTAAATCCAGATGTTTTACCAGGAGCTAAACAAATAGCAGATATACAAGATGTTATAAATGACAAAGGTATTAAATGTATTTTTTCTGAACCTCAATATAATCCAAAAATAATTGAAACTATCGGGAATGATATGAAAATTTCTACTGGTGTAATGGATCCTTTGGGAGCTTATATAGATGCTGGACCTTCAATGTATAGTGATCTAATTAATGGAATTGCAAATTCAATTAAAGATTGTCACTAATAAAATTTGAAATAAGTTTCAGAAAATTGAAATATTCATAGAAACTTAAAGGCTAAAAAAAAACTAATTTACATGTCTTTCTTATAGGCATTTTATATGCCTATGAGAAAAATTAAAAATAAAGTTTGTAATCTTAGAATAAAAAGACTTGTCGAGGAAAAATATTATCCAATATCATTTATTGATAGAGTAAATGTTATTTATCAATTGAACTCTCAAAAAAAAAATAAAGTGAATGTCACTAACATGAGTAAGCCTTGATACAGCTAACTAAACAAAGTTATTTAAAACTCATTTCAATCTAATAGTGCTATTTTGTCTTTAATTTTTATCCTGAAAGTATTGATAAATAATGAAATTTAACATAGTTTAAGTCTGATGAACTTATCAAACGCTTGTAAAAAAGACATTGATGTGGTCTTAGAAAATTGTGGCTGGAGACAGACCAAACAGAGAGTGGTGCTTTTAAAGTCAATTTTTGATGGAAATCATAAACATTTTTCTATTAATCAAATTAATGAAATTTTAAAAGACAATAGAAGTTATTTTTCTCTGACTACTCTTTATGAAAATCTAAATACCCTTGTTGATAAAGGATATTTAAAACAAATCGTTGTTGATAAACAATCATTTTACGACACTAATACTACCGATCACATACATGTTTATAATCAAGAAGAAAACCGAATCTATGATTATGACGATTGCAAAGAGCTTCACAAAGATCTTCCTATACCAGCTTGCTTATCACTTCTTGAAGAATATTCACTAGTTATAAATTTAAAAAAAAAGTAAATTTTTAATCTGTAGTTCATTTCAGAAATAGTTTTTTTTTATTCATTTGTAACATTCATTTTTTTTTGTATTTAGATTTTTTCAATTCGAGATTAGTAATATGATATGAAAAATTTAATTTCTTTTTTAATAAAGATTTTAGTAATTAATTTCTTTATTGGTTTTAGTGGTGCACATGCGGATGATTTATTAAAAATTTACTCAGAAAGACAACCAATGTTAATTGAACCTCTTTTAAATGAATTTGAGAGTCAAACTGGTATTGATGTTGAATGGATATATTCCAAGAAAGGCTTAGTTCAAAAAATTATTTTAGAAAAAGATAAGCCTGTAGCTGACGTATTCTTAGCATCAGATATATCAAGATTAATTGATGTAGCTGAAGCAGGAGCCTCAATTAAAATTAATAATTCTTCTGCTGTGCCCTCTCATCTCCAAAGTGATAATTGGATAGGCCTTACTCAAAGAGCAAGGATTATATACGTGAATAAAGATTTAGGTCTTAATGATATTACTTATGAGGATTTAGTATCTGAAAAATATAAAGGAAGAATATGTACAAGATCTGGTTTTCACCCATATAATGTTTCATTGTTTGCATCTTTGATGGCTCATCATGGTGAGGAGTGGTTAGAGAATTATTTGATTAATTTAAAAGCAAATTTAGCTAGAAAACCTCAGGGTAACGACAGAGACCAAGTCAAAGCAATATATGCAGGGGTTTGTGATTTAAGTATCGGCAACCATTATTATTATTTCAAGATGCTCAATAATGAAGAACAAAAGATATGGCTAGAGAAAGCAACAATTGTTTTTCCTAACCAAAAGGATAGAGGAACTCATGTTAATATTTCTGGTATAGCTTTACTTAAAGAAAGTTCTAGAGAAAAATCTGAAAAACTTTTGGATTTCTTAGTTAGTCAAAAAGCTCAGGCCATATACGCAAATGACAATAATGAATTTCCTGTTTCACCCGATGTACCTTTATCAGATGGTGTGAATGAATTAGCAGGAGGTGCTAAGTTTGACAATATTGATTTATTAAAAATAGCTGAAAATCGAAAAGCTGTTATTAATATTTTAAATAAAATAAATTACGACGAGTAGTAGATTTTTTATATTTCAAAGGTTGGTCGCTTCAAATAGGCCCGATGCACCCCATTGGTTAGGGTGCATTTTTCATAAATGAATGTGAAATTGTAGCAATCGCTTCAGTTGAATAAATAATCTTTATAACTAAAATTTGCTTATGAATAATTCTGAAATACTCAGTGTTTTATTAAATTCTGATAAAGAATTAATAATTTATAGAAACTCAGATAAAAATAATTTCGAAATATATACGGATTTTGCTGAAAAAGTTAATTTAAATATAGGTAATTTAGATAAGTTTTTAAATAAATTAGAGCGATTTAAATCAAATAAACCCTATGATTGTTATATTGGCTTCTTCGGTTATGAATTACTTTGTAAGAATATTAATTTAAAAGTAAACAAAGATAATTCATCTTTTCCTGAGGGAGTTTTTTTTCGACCACAAACTAAAATAATCTTAGATAAACAAGTTAAAATTGTAACCAAATCTAAATCAAAATTACTAAAAGACCTTAAAGCTTTAAATAAAACTACTTTTTCAAATAGCAATAAAATATCTGTAAGTCCAAACGTCCAAGTATATGAAAAAATCTTTAATAAATTTAAAAAAAATATAAGGGCTGGTGAAACCTATCAAATAAAAATTGCTCAAAAATATTCGAACAAAAAAGATTTAGATGTAGTGAATTTATTTTTCAATTTGATGAAGAAAAATCTTAGTCCAGAGTCTTTTTGTATTAGAACAAATGATTTTAATATAATTAGTTGCTCTCCTGAAAACCTTTTTAAGGTAAAAGGAAAAAAAATAATCACCTCCCCAATAGCAGGAACAGTAAGTAGAGATAAGGTAAAATCAACAAAAGAGGCTAGAAAGTTTTTTGAAAATAATCAAAAAGAGGACAAAGAACATAATATGATTGTTGACTTAGAAAGAAATGATTTAAGTCGTATAACTAAGGCAAACACTGTCAAAATTCAAAATTTAAAATTTGTTCAAAAATACCAATATATTTTCCACAATGTCTCTGAAATTTCAGGAACACTTCTTGATAATGTAAGGTTATCTGCAGTGATTAAGGCGATGATGCCCGGTGGCTCAGTTATAGGTTGTCCAAAAATTAATACTTTAAAATTACTCAATAAAGAGGAGAAAGAACCAAGAAGAATTTATACTGGTTCTTTTGGTTACTATCGCTCTAAACAGGATATGAGTTTTAACATAATAATTAGATCTATTTTAAATTTTCAAAAAAATAATGAGGTATTTGCTGCTAGTGGTGTGATTTTAGATAGTACTGCAAAAAATGAATACCATGAAAATTACTTAAAAGCTAAATCGTTATTGGATTTATTAAAATGAACTTACTTTTAATTGACCACGAAGACTCCTTTACTTATAACCTGGCACATTTGTTATCAGGATTTGGTAATTTAGAAGTAAAAAATTTTTATGACATTAAAGAAAAATCTATAAAAAAATCTGACATCATTATTTTTTCTCCAGGACCAGGGAAGCCCTCAGATTACCCAGTATCACTTGATATTTATAATAATTATAAATCAAAGAAAAAAATAATTGGTATTTGTCTTGGTTTTCAACTTATTGCTAATGGAGAGGGCGGAACTATTTCTAAGCAAGAAAAAATATTTCATGGTTATCAGACTTATATTAGAACGAATTCAAAAAGTTTAAGATTTCCTAATAATGCTTTATATCAAGTAGGTAGATACCATTCTTTAAAACTAAAAGAGCCATTTAATTCCTCTTCAATGCATATTACAATGAGATGTGAAGAAACTAATGTTGCAATGTGTTTGGAAAGTCATAAATATGATATTTGTGGATTACAATTTCACCCAGACTCGTTTTTGACTCCAAATGGCAAACAATTTATTCGAAAAATCATTCAATATAAAAAATAATTCATATTACTCCTCACAATTTAAGCCACTGTGGGGTCAAAAAGGTGTTTTTACATCCATACCTGTAATTGGAAAAACACCAAGGTTAATAGGTTTAAATAAATATTTGAGAACTTTTAACACAACATGTCGGGATTATAAATTTGCTACCAAAATAGATTTAAACATTATCAGAAGTTTAGTAGGAGCGGATTTAAAGAAAATCAAAAATTTTAATCACTTATTGAGAATAGCAACTAATGGAACAACATTATCAATTTCGTTTAGAAAGAGAACAACAACTAAAGACAGTGTCATTGGATTTATAAAAAAATACAAAAGAAGAGACTTTAAAAATAAAAACTTATTTTACAAAAAATTATTAAAATTCATGAGTGAAATAAATTACTCTGAAAATGAAATTATATTACTAAGAGACGATGAAATTACAGAAGGAGCAGTCACAAATTTAGTTTTTGTAAAGAGAGATAAAATTTATATTCCCAAAACTGGGTATTATCATGGAAATACATTGAAGCTTATTGAAGAAATATCAAAATCGAAATTTATTAAAAGAAAAATTTTATTAGAGGATCTAAAAGAATACAGTGAGATATTATCGATTGGCTCTGGTAGAGGTATTACCTCAATAAAAAAAATTCAAAGTGTTTTATGGAAGAGAGCGTCTACAAAATATTTTCAAAAATTAAAAAAAGATTATGAAACTATGATAAAAAGGAATTATTATGAAATTTAATCAACATTCCTTTGCTTTGAAAAAGCCTTTACTAGTAGGTATATGTAATTTTACACCTGACTCATTTAGTGATGGGGGAAAAACATTTTCACGATCTACTGCATTGAAACATATAAATGCAATGGTTAAAGATGGTGCACAAATTATTGATATTGGTGCTGAAAGCACTAGACCAAATAGCGAGCCAATTACATATATTGAAGAAATAAATCGTTTATCCAAAATCTTACCATATTTAAACTATAAGAAATACCTTGTCTCTGTGGACTCGTATAAAATTGAGTCCCAAGAGTATGCACTGAAAAAAGGTGCCCATATCATTAATGATATTAATGGAGGATCAGAAGAGCTATTTAAACTTATAAAGAAATATAACGCAGGACTTTTCTTAATGCACAAAAGAGGAACACCAAAGGAAATGCAAAAAAAACTTAATTCCAGAGTAAATATGGTAAGAGAATTTGATTATTTTATTAAAAAAAGATTGAAAATACTTAATAAAATGAAGATTAATCTCAAAAAGGTATGGTTTGATCCTGGTATAGGATTTGGCAAAACACTAAATCAAAATTTACAATTAATGAAATCTTTGAAGAAATTCAGTAGTGCAAATATCCAAGTATTATTGGGATCCTCACGAAAAAGTTGGATAAATCATATTGATACATCAAATGCCGATGAAAGGATTGGAGGATCTTTAGCTTCTGTGGCGCATGCTCTCAAACAAAATATTCACACATATAGAATTCATGATGTCAAAGAGACAAATCAAATGATAAAAGTTTTGAAAGCATTAAATAAATGAAATTTTTTATCGAAATAGAAGAGCTAAAAGTTGACACAATTATTGGGGTGTTCGAAGAAGAAAGGTTAAAACCCCAAACTATATTAATAAGTATAAAATGCCAGTTAGACATTGATCATAATCAAGATCTTGACAATATTGAAAATGTTACAAGTTATTCAGATATCAAAAATGAAATAATTAAATTTGTTGCAGCCTCTCAATATAAAACATTGGAAAAATTAATTACAGATCTTAAAAAACAACTAGATGATAAGTTTCCAATTCAAATAGAAAAATTAGAAATAAATAAAATTGAGATTGCTAAAAAATACAATGCAAAAAAAGTTAGCGTATCGATATAAATCATATATTGCTATCGGATCAAATATAGGCAATTGGAGAAGTAATTTTAACAGTGCATTAAATTTAATGAATAAATTTGGTCATGTTAAAAAGGTTAGTAGAGTTTATTTTACCAAGCCTTTTGGTTTAACCGCCCAAAAATATTTTCATAATGCTGCCTTTTTATTTCTCACTAATTTATTTTTTAATGAGCTATTTATAAAAATGAACGCTGTAGAAAAGCTGATAAAAAAAAATAAACTTCTAGAGAATGGGCCAAGAAGAATTGATTTAGATCTTATTCAATTCGAAAACTTGAAAGTTAAAAATCATTTAATATCAATTCCTCATCCTTCCTCACATTTAAGAGATTTTGTTATACAGCCAGTATTAGACCTCAATCCTAATTTTATTGATTTAAAAACCCAATATACTTACAAAAGACTCATAAATAACTTAGAGGAACGATTTATTATTAAGAAATCTCGTCAAACCCAAGATTATCAAGGATTTTTTTAAGCTTTTCCTCATCCACACTATTAGATTGTTTTAAGCCTGTTGAAATATCAATTCCATGAGGAGATATTGTTTTAATTGCCTCTTTTATGTTATCTATATTTATTCCCCCACCAAGGTAGAGAGGTTTCGCAAAGATCTTTAATTGATTGATTTGTTTTTCACATTCCACAAGAGATTTTTTTTCAATAGTATCTTTTCTGTAAATATTTAAATCATAATAAAAACTACTTATATTATTTAAAATCTCTTCAAAGAAATTATAGTCAAAATTCTCATAATTTACCGAAATTGAAATTTTTGCATCTGTTTTATTATTCAGCAATTCAATTTCTTCATTTTTATATTGATTAGATATGCAAACCTCTTTTATTGCTACATCATTTACGATACTAATTACTTCTTGTATCTGTATATTTCCAATCAATAAAATTGGATTTAATTTTAAATTGTAGGATGCAATAGTCAGTTCTTGAATTTCTTTAGTACTAAGTGTATTTGGGCCATATAAGTAATCACTTACAAGGCCCACCCTACTTACAGAGTACTTTTGAATTACTTCTAAAGATTTTTGATCTGTAATACCACAAACTTTAAGTTGGATATTACCATAATTGAACATTAATTAATTATTGTTCAATTCAAATCTATCGGCATTCATTACTTTGTTCCAAGCTTTAACAAAATCAATTACAAACTTTTCCTTGTTATCATCTTGTGCATACACTTCTGCATAAGATCTAAGTATAGAGTTCGATCCAAATACAAGGTCCGTTGAGGTTGCCGTCCATTTAACATTATTTGTTTTTCGATCAATAATCTCATAATGTCCATTAGACGCTTTCCATTTATTACTCATATCAAGCAAGTTAACAAAAAAGTCAGTTGTAAGAGCACCTACCTGGTCAGTAAAAACACCATGCTTATTCTCACCATAGTTAGCACCCAGAGCCCTCATACCTCCAACAAGTACAGTCATTTCAACTGCAGTAAGACCAAGTAAATGAGCTCTATCAAGCAACAACTCTTCTCCTCTTACTTCATAATTATCTTTTTGCCAATTTCTAAAACCGTCATGTATGGGTTCTAATTGAGAAAATGACTCAGAGTCAGTCATATCCTCAGAGGCATCTCCTCTTCCTGGGTTGAAAGGAACAGGAACGTTAAAACCAGCAGATTCAATAGCTTTTTCTAGACCAACATTTCCAGCTAAGACAATTGTGTCTGCAATGCTAGCGCCTGCTTCTTTTGCAAGAGGTTCTAATATATCTAGCACTTTTGATAATCTTTGAGGCTCATTGCCTTTCCAATTTTTTTGTGGTGAAAATCTAATTCTCGCTCCATTAGCTCCCCCTCTTAAATCCGACCCTCTAAATGTCCTTGCACTATCCCATGCAGTTGAGACTAGTTCTTGAACAGTTAATTCAGAATTTCTGATTTTTTCTTTGAGTTGTTCCACATCAAAACTAGGTGTTCCAGCGGGAACTGGATCTTGCCAGATCAAATCCTCGTTTGGAAGGTCGTGTCCTATGTATCTAGATCTTGGACCCATATCTCTATGGGTAAGTTTGAACCAAGCTCTTGCAAAAGCATCACAAAAATACTCATGATCATTATGAAACTTTTTGGATATTTCTAAATAAATTGGATCTTTGATCATTGCCATATCAGCATCTGTCATGATTGGGTTATATCTAATTGATGGATCTTCTACGTCTACAGGCTTATCTTCTTCTTTAATATTGATAGGTTCATATTGCCAAGCTCCTGCAGGGCTTTTTTTAAGTTCCCACTCATATTTAAAGAGCATGTCAAAATATCCATTATCAAATTTTGTTGGCTCAGTAGTCCATGCACCTTCAATTCCAGATGTCACCGTATCTCTTCCAACTCCTCTGGAAGTATTATTCATCCAACCAAGGCCTTGTTCGTTAATTGCTGCCCCTTCAGGTTCTGCTTCAAGATTATCAGCATTACCATTACCATGCGTTTTACCAATAGTATGACCTCCTGCAGTAAGAGCAACAGTCTCTTCATCGTTCATAGCCATTCTTGCAAATGTCTCTCTAATATGCTGAGCTGTTTTTAATGGGTCAGGGTTACCTTCAAATCCCTCTGGGTTCACATAGATTAAGGCCATGTGATTTGCAGCAAGTGGACTTTCTAACGAAGAGGCATCTTCTTTATCTGAGTGTCTATCAGATGCTAATGCTTCTGTTTCTGGTCCCCAGTATATATCCTTGTTTGGGTGCCAAATATCCTCACGCCCATATGAAAAACCAAATGTTTTAAATCCTGTTGATTCATAGCCAATGTTTCCAGCTAAGATCATAAGATCAGCCCAGCTAATCTTGTTTCCATATTTTTTCTTAATCGGCCATAAAAGTCTTCTAGCTTTATCTAAGTTAGTATTATCAGGCCAAGAATTTAAAGGAGCAAATCGATGATCACCGGTTCCACCGCCACCTCTCCCATCAGCAGTTCTATAAGTACCAGCAGAGTGCCAAGCAAGCCTAACCATTAATCCTGCGTATGTCCCCCAATCAGCTGGCCACCAATCCTGACTTTCTTTCATTAATTTATGCATATCAGCTTCTAATGCTTTAAAATCTAATTTTTTTACTTCTTCTCTGTAATTATAAGTACCATTAAACGGTTTTGTTTTTTGATCATGTTGATGGAGAATATCTAGATTTAAATTTTTAGGCCACCAATCAGTTGATGACTTCTCCATATTTGAATTAGCTCCGTGAGCAACGGGACATTTGGCTTCGCTCATTTTTCTCTCCTACTTAATTAATATTGAAGTCATTAAAATTTAACCTGTATGTAAGTCAACAATACGAATTGTCTCTGTTAATAATTTACAAAAATCCTTGAAATTATTTGCTTTTAAAGAACTGGTTATACAAAATGTAGGCAGCAAACATTCCAATAACTTGACAACTAATAAAAAATATTACAGTGGAGGGATTGATACCCGTAAATGACTCAGTAAACATTCTAGCAATTGTTACAGCCGGATTTGCAAAACTTGTAGATGATGTAAATATAAGAGCTGCTGTAATATAAATACCAACATTAAATGAAACTACATTTTTACCATCTGCTCTAGATAAAAGTATGACCAATAATAATCCAGTTGCAGCAAAAAATTCGGAAATATATATATTTGCCCCACTTCTTATATTTGAAGAAATCTCAATTACATTTAATCCAAAAATATAATTAGCAAAAAGTGTGCCTAGTACAGCTGCAATGATTTGTATTAGTATATAAAGAAATAAATCCCTAGAACTCAATTCTTTTTGTAAGAAAAATATAATTGAAACAATAGGATTAAAATGAGCTCCAGAAAAATTTGCAAATATTCTAATTATAAAAATTAGTGTGAAACCTATTACAACAGCATGACTAAATAAAATTACCATTTGATCATTCGTATATTGCTGTCCTGCTATGCCAGATCCAACAATTGATACTAATAAAATAAATGTGCCTATAAATTCAGATATGTATTTTTGCATTTTTAAAGTCTTAATGTATCATTGCTAAGTTTTAAAGAAATGTATTATGAATTTTTAGTTACATACCTTGATGCACCATTTCTATTGCTATCTGCTGTAACCACTGGTTTGATAATTCGTATTTTTTATAAACAGTATATGAATACAAAACTACCAATGAGGGTAGTTATTTCTATAGCTCTTTTTCTTATTAATGCGATTATTTTAGTTCCTGGAATTGTCTTTTTATATAGATGGGTAATGTTATGTGGTTTTTACCAACCAAGCGGCGTTTTTGAAACAGGGTATGGTTGTAGTGGGGACGTTTTTAGTCTACTTGTTCCAGGGCTTTTTTTACTTTCGTAAACATTTCATCGACCTGATTTTCTTTAATTATTAAAGGTGGAGAAAAAGCAAGCGTATCTCCGTTAGCTCTTACCATTAAGCCAAGATCCCAAGCTTTTTTCATAGCTTCAAACCCTCTTGCACCAACAGCGTTACCTTTAGGCTCTAATTCGAGTGCAGCAATCACTCCTAAATTTCTAATATCGATTATATGTTTTGTTCCCTTCAGGCTATGAGCGGCTTCTTCAATAATAGGAGCCATATGAGCAGCATTATCAAATAATCCCTCTTCTTGATAAATATCTAGTGTTGCTAAGGCTGCAGCGCAAGCAACAGGATGACCAGAGTAAGTATATCCATGAAATAATTCTATTGGAGCATCTGCATTTTCCATCATTGACTCATAAATAAAGTCTTGAACTATGGTTGCACCCATAGGGATGGTGGCATTTGTAATGCCTTTTGCACATGAAATAATATCTGGTGTTACACCAAAAAACTCAGAGCCAGTTGCTTTTCCCATACGGCCAAAAGCAGTTACGACTTCATCAAAAATTAATAAAATGTCATGTTTTGTGCAGAGCTCTCTTAATCTTTTTAAGTATCCTTTAGGCGGAGGCAGCGCACCAGTTGATCCAGCAATTGGCTCAACAATTACAGCTGCAATAGTTGATGCATCATGCAATTGAACAAGACGCTCTAAATCATCGGCAAGTTCTGCTCCATGTTCAGGTTCACCTTTTGAAAAAGCATTTAATTTTAAATTGTGGGTATGGCGTAAATGGTCAACACCATTTAGCATTGATCCGAAGTACATTCTATTTTTTACCATACCACCTACACTTATTCCTCCAAAGCCCACACCATGATAACCTCTTTCGCGACCTATTAATCTAGTTTTAGATGAGTGTCCGCGTGCACGTTGATAAGCTAGCGCAATTTTCAATGCACTATCTACTGCTTCAGATCCTGAATTAGAAAAGAAAACATGATTCATTCCTTCAGGAAAAATCTCTGCTAAACGATTAGCTAGTTCAAATTGTTTTGGATGTCCAAATTGAAAAGGTGGAGAGTAATCAAGATTTTCAATTTGTTTATTTACAGCTTCTTGAATTTTTTTTCTACCATGACCAGCGTTTACACACCAAAGCCCTGCAGTGCCATCTAAAATTTCTCGATTATCGTCACTAATAAAATGCATATCTTTAGCACCGACTATAATTCTTGGATCTTTCTTAAATACTTTGTTAGGAGTGAAAGGCATCCACAGCGGTTCTAAATTATTTGGCTTATTCATTTTCTCTCTTGATTTTAATAAAGATACATTATTCCCTCACAATTGCTTCAGCAAGGGTAATAATGTCATCTTTTAGGGTAGGGAGAGGGCAGCGTGGACTGCCCTCATAACAATCACATTTTTGATCCGATGAAACCTGCTATGAACCAAATAATCATAATTATAAAGGGGTAGTGTCCTGTAAACATATCTGCCATTTAAACCTCCATGATTCCTTTAATTAGGTTATAGGATTTCATTGTAATATGCAATATTTGCATATGTATAGACAAATTTTGTTAATTTATCCACATTTATTGTGAATTATGGGGATTAATTATGCATTTTTTTTATACCAATAAGCACCATTGTTATTTCTTCGTCCTTATAATAAGTATAACTAGCTTATGAGCGTTGTTTCGAAAACAATCAAATATTTACTCGATAAAAACATATCAGTTTCAACAGCAGAATCTTGTACTGGTGGTTTGCTTGCAGCAGAATTTACAGCTGTGTCTGGTATATCTAAAATTTATAAAACTGGTTTGATAACATATTCAAATGACTCAAAAATTAAAAATCTCAAAGTCAAACCAAGTACTATCAAAAGGTACGGTGCAGTCAGCCGTCAAGTATGTGCTCAAATGTGTTTACATTTGCACAAAATTTCCAAAAGTCAGCTAACATTTTCAACTACAGGTGTAGCTGGTCCAAACGGTGGTACTAAATCAAAACCTGTAGGTTTAGTTTTTATCGGATTATATTTTAAAAAAAATGTTTATATCGAACAATTAAATTTCAATCCAAAACTTTCTAGAATTCAAATTCAAAAAGGCACAGTGAAAGAATGTTTTCACATGTTAAATAATATTATAGATGAGCTATAAGCGAAATTATAATAGTTTACTACCTGATGATTTCGAGCTCAGTAAAGAATTTGAAAATATCATTGAGCAACTAGAAAGCACAAAAGATCATTTTTATATTACTGGTAAAGCAGGTAGTGGTAAGTCTACACTATTGGCCTACTTTCGATCTATAACAAAGAAGAATACAGTTGTTCTTGCTCCAACAGGAGTTGCTGCAATTCGAGTTAAAGGACAAACTGTTCACTCATTTTTTGGTTTTCCACCAAAGGTTATTCAAACACGACATATAAAAAAAGTAAGACAAATCGAAATTCTTCAAAATTTGGAAACATTAATTATTGATGAGATATCTATGGTTCGTGCTGATGTTTTTGATGCGATTGATTATAGCCTTCGTGTTCACAGAAAAAAACTTACACAACCATTTGGCGGAGTTCAGTTAATAGTTTTTGGGGATTTATTTCAACTACCACCAGTTGTGAATATGGATGAGTCAGGACTTCTACAGCGCATTTATCCTAAAGGTCATTTCTTCTTTCACTCAAATATTTTCCAAGACGCACAATTTAAAACACTTGAACTACATAATATTTATCGACAAAAAGATGACCATTTTATTCATTTGCTTAACTCTGTAAGAGATGGCTCAATTACTCACACGCAGATCGAGAATATAAACGACTCTTTAACTGATCACATTGAGATGGATGAAGGTAAAATCATACTTACTACAACTAATGCTAGAGCGAGTAGCATTAATCAAAAATATTTAAGCCAGTTAAATCAGGAGGAGTTTTCTTACAGGGGACAAGCTACTGGCCAATTTTATAAAGAATTATTTCCCACCGATGAAATCTTAAAATTAAAAAAAGGAGCCCAAGTAATTATGATTAAAAATGATCCTGAAAAAAGGTGGGTTAATGGATCCATTGGTATAATTCATGATATCGCTCAAAAAAAAATAAAAGTAAAAATCAATAATAAAATATATGAGGTTAAAAAAGAAAAATGGGATCGTATTCAATATACCTATGATGATGATCAACAAGAAGTTCAAGAGGAAATAACAGGATCTTTCAAACAGTATCCAATGAGATTAGCTTGGGCAATTACAATTCATAAAAGCCAGGGACAAACATTTGAAAAAGTTATTATAGATATGAGTCAAGGTTCTTTTGCTCCAGGACAACTTTATGTTGCACTAAGTAGATGTATAAGTTTGGAAGGTATAGAACTGCTAAGACCTATTAAAAAATCAGATATCATTGTTAACAATCAATTGATAGGTTTCCAAGACAGATTAATTTAAGATGGGTAAAAAAATATTATATAGTATTGCAGTCTTTGGCATTATTGGTTTAGGCCTATATATTTCTTCGACATTTGAATACCATGAATACTATGAGGAATGTGAAAAACAAAGCAACACACAAGGAGGTATAGAGTCTTGTGTTGATTTTATGATAGAGGAAGCAAAAAAATGATTTATCTCAAAGATAGTTATACAAAGAGCTTTGAAGAAAAAATTTTATTAGTCGAGGGTGACAAAATCATTACTCAAGATAGTTCTTTTTATGCTCAAAGTGGTGGGCAACCCGGAGACAAGGGAGTACTTGAAATTAATGATAAAAAATTCAATGTTATCAACACAGTTAAACATGAGTTAGGTATTGCCCATGTTGTTGACTCAGAAAATCTAAATCTATCTGGGCAAATAAAAGGCCATATTGATTGGGATCATCGATATCGCTTAATGAAAATGCACACCACAATGCACTTAATGTGTGCAGCATTACCTTATTATGTTACAGGAGGATCAATTGGTTTAGAAAAAAGTAGGATTGATTTTGATTTAGGTGAAGAAACATTTGAATTTGAAACTTTAAATAAAATCATTAATGAATTTATTCAACAATCTCATTCTATTTCTTATCAGTGGATAACAAATGATGAGCTAGATCAAAAACCTGAACTAGTGCGAACCTTGTCAGTTAAACCGCCAAGAACAAATGATAAAATTCGCCTTGTTAAAATAGGAGATATTGATTTACAACCGTGTGGGGGAACTCACGTAGCAAATACAAATGAAATTGGCGAATTCAAATTTATGAAGTATGAGAGTAAAGGAAAAATGAATAAACGTGTTCAGTTTACTCTCATATAATGCACAAAGCATCTTTTAAAGATTTTTTACTTTTATTTTTATTAGCTGGTATATGGGGAAGTGCGTTCTTTAACATCAAAATTGCCTCAGAAAGCTATACACCAATGGCACTTGCCTTTGGTAGAATTTTTTTTGCTGCAATAGTAATGCTTGTTTACTGTTGGATAAGAAAAATTTCAATTGAAGCATTTGGAGAGAATTGGTTATGGTACGCAACTATAGGATTTGTGAATTTAGTTCTCCCCTTTTTTTTTATTTCATTCGGCATATTAAAGGTTCAAAGTAATCTAGCAGCAATCTTGATGTCTACGGCACCTATTGCAGCAACAATCTTAGGGCATTTATTTATTCAAAATGAAAAAATTAATCTTTTAAAATTTGTTGGAATATTAATCGGCTTTCTTGGTATCGTTTATTTATTTTCAGATAACATTCTAATCAATCAGTCAAATATCTTTTATGCTTTTATGGTAATCTTGGGTCCAGTTTGTTACACCATAGGTGGACTATTTTCACTCAAGCTAAAACATATAAAAAATGAAGTACTTACATCAAGTATTTTAATTTGGGCAGTTATTCTTTTATTACCAATTATGTTCATTTTTGAAAATCCAACAGAATTGAGACCCTCTCTTAATGCTACAATTTCTCTTCTGTATCTTGGTATTGTTGCGACAGCGATAGCTTGGTTAATGAGATTTTATATTCTTAAAAATAACGGCTTAGTTTTTCAATCACAAGTTGCCTACATCATTCCAATTTTTGGTTTGATATTTGGATATCTTTTTTTAAACGAAAAAATAACTTATAAAATTATTGTTGCCCTTATTGCTGTTTTAATAAGCACTTACTTAATTGAAAAAAGTAAAAAAAATAAGATTACTGATAAACTATCTTGATGTTATTTGCTTATAATATACTGTACGCAATCTAATTATGTCAGCAGATATCTTAATTAAAATTGATAATTTAAAAAAAACTTTTCAAGGAGGTTTAGAAGCCCTTAAAGGAGTCAATTTAGAAATTCAAAGAGGTGAAATTCTTGCACTTCTTGGTCCAAATGGTGCTGGAAAAACAACACTTATTAATGCCATATGTGGGATAGTCTTACCTACATCAGGAACCATTTCAGTTGATGGATATGATGTTGTTAAAGATTTCCGAAAAACTCGATCGATGATTGGTCTTGTGCCTCAAGAACTACATTTAGAAGCCTTTGAAAAAGTTTTTCAAAATGTTTCTTACACAAGAGGTCTTTATGGTAAGAAAAAAGATCCTGCATACATAGAAAAAATTCTTAAAGATCTCAGCCTTTGGGATAAAAAAGATAGTAAGCTTCGTGAGCTCTCTGGTGGTATGAAGAAAAGAGCATTAATTGCAAAGGCATTGAGTCATGAACCAAAAATACTTTTTCTTGACGAGCCTACTGCAGGTGTCGATATTAATTTGCGAAGAGATATGTGGAGAGCAGTGAAAGAACTCAAAGAAAATGGAGTAACAATTATTCTTACTACTCATTATATCGAAGAAGCTGAGGCTATATCTGATCGAGTATCTGTAATCAATAATGGCGAAATTATAATCACTGATAATAAGAATGATTTAATGCGAAAAATGGGTCAAAAGAATTTAACTATAGAATTTCAAGAGCCTTTTAGTCAAATCCCATCTACTTTAGAGTCGTATAACTTAAAAATGAATAATAATAATTCTTTAACATATTCATATGACTCTCATGGATCTTCGACTGGTATTACTGCACTTCTTCAAGACATAAAGTCGGCTGGTTTAAAATTAAAAGATTTAAATTCCTCCCAGACATCGTTGGAGACGATATTTGAAAAACTTTTGGAGGAGAGTGTATGAACTGGACAGGTATAATGGCAATTTACTTGCATGAAATGGATCGAATGAGAAGAACAACTGTTCAAAGTATATTTTCTCCTGTGATATCATCCTCTCTTTATTTTGTTGTCTTCGGTGCTGCAATAGGAAGTCGCATCCCTGTGATTGAAGATATCTCTTATGGTTCTTTCATAGTACCTGGTATGATAATGTTAGCTTTACTTACACAAAGTGTCTCAAACGCTTCCTCAGGTATTTTTTTTCCAAAGTTTCTTGGAACTATAAATGAAATATATGCTGCCCCACTATCAACAACAGAGATTGTTATTGGTTTTGTTGGTGCGGCCACTACAAAATCAATAATTTTAGGAAGCTTAATATTAGCAACAGGGTTATTTTTTGTTGAAATATATATTATGCATCCTTTTACAATGATTTTAATGCTCGTTTTAACATCTTTAACTTTTAGCTTACTTGGTTTTCTTATAGGGATGTTGTCATCAAATTGGGAGGAGCTATCAATATTTCCAACACTAATTTTATCTCCACTCGTATTTCTTGGTGGATCGCTATATTCAATAAACTGGTTACCAGAGTTTTGGCAAAACGTTTCTTTGGTAAATCCAGTTCTTTACTTAGTTAGTGGTTTTCGATGGAGTTTTTATGAAATGGCTGATGTGAGTATTACAACAAGTTTGATTATGATATTTACATTTTTAATTTTAAATATTTCTGCAATTATTTATATTTTTTCAAAAGGCTTCAAAATTAAAGATTAGAAACAGATGTCAAATAGGATCGTCTGGTTTAAGAAGAATTTAAGATTTAAAGACAATGAAATTCTTATTGATGAAAATAAAAGATCTATATTAATTTACATAATTGAACCTGATCTGTGGAAGCAAAAAGATATGTCTTTAAGGCAGTGGCAATTTACATTAGAGAGTGTAAATGAGCTTAAACGACAATTATTAAAAAATAATTTATATTTAAATATCTTTTTTGGTGACGCGATTGAAATATTCAAGTTTTTAAAAGATAAATATAGCTTTTCAAGCGTAATTAGCGAACAAGAAACAGGTATTCAATGGACTTACCAAAGAGATAAAAAATTAAAAAAATTTTTTTTTCAAAATAAAATTGATTGGATTGAGTGTTCTTACCCAGGAGTTAAAAGAGGACAACATGATAGAAACCAATGGGCAAAAAATTTTAGAAACGAGATTATTAAAAAGTCTAATTTGCCCGTCATAAAACAATCAGTTAATTTAGAATTAACAAACCATGAATTACCAAAATTTTTTTACGACTCAACACCATGTCCATATAGGCAAAAGGGTGGATCTGTCGAAGCAGAAAAATTACTTCAGTCTTTTTTAAATAAAAGAGGTGAAAATTATCAATTTGAGATGTCTAGCCCAATAACTGCTGAAAAAAGCTGCTCAAGATTATCAACTCATTTGACATACGGTACAATATCACACCGCACAGTTTTTCAAGAGGCCGCAAAAAAAAGAGATCTAATAAAGCATACCAATAAAAATTTTGCTAAATCTATAAATTCATTTTTATCTAGGTTACATTGGAGATCACATTTTATTCAAAAATTAGAGGATCAGCCATCAATTGAACATGCAAGCTTTATTCCTGTGTATGATCAAATACGTGATAAAGATGAAGAGAAATTAGAGGCTTGGATTGAAGGTAAGACCGGAGTTCATTTTATCGATGCATGTATGATTTATTTAAGAAATCATGGATGGATCAATTTTAGAATGAGAGCAATGTTAGCTTCATTTGCTTCTTATAATTTATGGCTTGATTGGAGATACTTTGCTCCACGCTTGGCAGCATTGTTTACAGACTTTGAACCTGGAATTCATTACAGTCAAATACAAATGCAATCAGGTACAACTGGTATCAATACTATTAGAATGTATAATCCTTATAAGCAAGCTATGGATCAAGATCCTCTCGGTAAATTTATTAAGTCACAAATTCCTGAAGTAAAAAATTTCCCACCTGCTTTTTTTCATAATCCCCCAAAAAAAAGTTTGAACGTAAATTTGTTCGATAATGAGTTTCAAAAAGAAATAATTAATGTTAAAGAAACTGCTCAGTATGCTAGTAAAAAAATTTTTGATATTCGCAAATCACAAGAACATAAAATACTTGCAAAAAATGTTTATTTAAAACATGGTAGTAGAGGAAGAAATTGAACTAATCTATGTTTGAAAAACCTGATTATATCGTAATTGGTTCTGGATCAGCAGGATCTACAATTGCATACAGACTTGGGGAAAACCCTCAATTAAAAATTCTAGTATTAGAATTTGGCGGCAATGACAATAGTCCTTTTATACAAATGCCTGCAGCACTCTCATACCCAATGAATATGAATAAATTCGATTGGGGCTATAAAGCAGAACCCGAGCCTACCTTAAATGGTAGGTCTCTCGTTTGCCCTAGAGGTAAAGTTATAGGAGGGTCTTCGTCAATTAACGGAATGATTTATGTTAGGGGTAATGCTGGTGATTATAATCAATGGGCAGAAAGTGGTGCAAAAGGTTGGGATTATCCTGATGTCCTTCCATATTTTCAAAGAATGGAAGCAAGCCATGGAGGCAATTCAGAGTTTAGAGGAAAATCAGGCCCTCTAAACATAACCCATGGCAAAAGAGATAACCCATTACACAATGCTTTTGTAAAAGCTACCGAGCAGGCGGGATACACCTACACTGATGACTACAATGGCTTTCGACAGGAGGGTTTTGGACCAGCTGATATGACTGTTTGGAAAGGCTCACGTTTTTCAACAGCAAAAGCTTATTTAAAGCCTGCGTTAGCAAAAAAAAATGTACAACTTATAACAAAGGTCCTAGTCGATAAAATAATTTTTCATGAAGACAAAGCTAAGGGAGTTGAAGTATTTCATCAGGGCCAAAAAAAAACCTTTAGTGCAAATATTGGTGTTGTTTTATCAGCTGGCGCAATCAATAGCCCAACAATTCTACAAAGATCGGGCATTGGAGAGGGCAATGATTTAAATAGTTTGGGGATCAAGGTTATTAAAAACTTACCGGGTGTTGGTAAAAACTTACAAGACCATTTAGAAGTTTATTTTCAAGTTAAATGTCTACAACCAGTAACACTTAATAAATATTTAAATCCTTTCTCCAAATTACTTATCGGCATGCAATGGATGTTTTTTAAAAGTGGGCCAGGAGCAACAAACCAATTTGAAACTCTTGGTTTCATTCGCTCTGATAAAAACATACCATATCCAGATATACAATTTCATTTTCTTCCAGTCGCTATTAGATATGACGGAAAGGCACCTAGCGAGGGTCATGGTTTTCAATTGCATGTAGGGCCAATGCGTTCAAAATCTAGAGGTTTTGTAAAATTAAAATCTAGCAACCCATTTGACTCACCAACGATAAAATTCAATTACATGTCTCATGAAGATGATTTTCCAAACTTTAGAAAATCACTTAGACTTAGTAGAGAGATATTGAGCCAAGAGGCCCTAGTTCCTTTTAAAGGAGATGAAATTCAACCTGGCGATGACGTTGTTTCGGATGAAGGTCTCGACGAATTTATAAAAAATAATTGTGAAAGTGCCTATCATCCATGTGGTACCTGCAAGATTGGAAAAGAAGATGACCCTTCTTCTGTCGTTCTAAACGATTGTAAAGTAAAGGGTTTTTCAAATCTATACCTTGCAGACTCATCAATTTTTCCTCAAATATGTAATGGTAACCTTAATGCACCGTCAATAATGACTGGTGAGAAAGCCTCAGATCATATCTTGGGAAAACCTCTTTTAGCACCATCAAATCTACAACCTTATAACCACCCAAATTGGCAAAATTCACAAAGATAAAATTTATGATCAGGCTAGTGCTTTTGTTTCTGATACTCCCATTAACTTCATATTCTGATAAACATATTCCATATTATAAATCCCTAGCTTACGATAAGTCTTGGTTACGTCATTATCCAGAAAATCAAGATTTGAATAAACAAACAGAGAAATTTCTCCTTACAGAGGAAAATATGCCTGTAAAGGTTATTGAAGAGTTCAGAAATAGTTGGAGTTCTTATACAGATTGGTACCGCATTGAATTATTTAATGGGATACAAGGTTGGATTGCTCACAATCAGTTATCTAAAAAAAGAACATTGCTGATACTAGAGGATATTGAGCTGTATGCATTGAAGTCTCATGACCCTGAGTCTTGGACGACTATTCAAAAAGGAGTAATACTTGCACCAAAAATTGTAAACTTATTAGAGGTAAAAGAAACAATGGTGAAAATAAGTATACCTGAGGACAATAAATCCTCTGTTAAAGGATGGATACCCATAGATGACAGATTATGGGGAGTCTCTGACAAAGAAACGCAAATTTTAAATGATTAAATACTTACTATTTATGTTACTCGTGGTACAAGACTTGATGGCTTATAGTGAGTCTCTTTATAAAGTAGTTCATCAGACAGATACATATGAAATTAGATTTTATGAGGAGCGCCTAGTGGTTCAAACCCAATACACTAATCAAAATAATGGATTTCGAAAGCTCTTTAATTATATTTCTGGCAATAATAAACAAAGTGAAAAAATTGCAATGACCACACCTGTGAATGTTACTCAAATTGAAAATGATTACGTCATGCAATTTTACTTACCAGATAAATACAAACTGAATGAAATACCTTTGCCATCAGATAATTCAGTGAAAATTTCTTCAATTGAGCCAGGTTATTTTGCAGTAATTAGATATTCTGGTTTTGCTTCCGATAAAAATTTTTATAAACACCGAGATGTTTTAAAAAGTAAGTTAAATACCGATAATATTAAAGTTATCGGACCTGCTATTAAAGCTACCTATGATGGCCCTTTTACATTGCCTAATCTTCGAAGAAATGAAGCAATCTATCAAGTCGGTTGGAAGAATCCTCTTTAAGTCATGAACGCCAACTAATTAATTTAATATATAGCCTAGCTTTTTTAATTATTTTAGTAATATTATTTAATTTTTTTTTGCCAATATGACTGATTTTATTGGGCAATCTTGGATATTCACTAGATGCATAGTTTCATTAACTTCTTAGCATTATTTTTTTTCTGATTCAGTATTTATAAGTTTCACAACTCAAAAATAAGAGAGGTATTTATGAAACTAATAACAGCAATTATCAAGCCCGATAAAGTTGAAGCTTTGAGACAAGCACTTACAGGTGTTGACATCCAAGGTTTAACTATTGTCGAGGCTAAAGGATATGGGCGCCAGAAGGGTCATACCGAACTGTACCGAGGCGCAGAATATGAGGTACATTTTCTTCCTAAATCTCGAGCAGAGGTTTTAGTAGATTCTGCAGACGTCGAAAAAGTCATAACAACGATTTCTGAGGCAGTAAAATCAGGAAAAATTGGAGATGGCAAAATTTTTGTAACTGAAGTGCAAGAAGTTGTCCGAATTCGTACAGGAGAACGTGGCGCTGAGGCAATTAAATAAGGAGATCCAATGAAAAAAATATTAACTTTTTTAATCCCTACTTTGCTTTTCTCTGGAGTTGCAAGTGCGGAAGTATCTGCTGAAACAGCCTTTGTATTTAATACATTTTTATTTGTTTTTAGTGGAGTCTTAGTGATGTTCATGGCATTAGGTTTTGCCATGTTAGAAGCTGGATTTGTTCGTAAAAAAAACACATCAGCAATTTTATTAAAAAATATAGCTTTATACTCAATTGCAGGAATAATGTTTTATCTAATCGGTTACAGCTTAATGTATGTAGATGTTTCAGGTTGGATTGGTTCATTAGGTGGTGCTTTTTATGATACCGCTGATGATTTAACAGTTGCAACAGAAGAGGGCGGCTACTCTTTAGCGTCAGATTGGTTCTTCCAAATGGTTTTCTGTGCTACAGCAATTTCAATTGTATCTGGAGCATGTGCTGAAAGAATTAAAGTATGGCCATTTATGATATTTGCAGCATTTATGACAGGAATTATTTACCCAATCTATGGTTCTTGGACCTGGGGCGGTGGATGGCTTACAGAAATGGGCTTTTCTGATTTTGCTGGATCTACTATTGTTCACTCAGTCGGCGGATGGGCAGCTTTAACTGGCTGTTTAATTCTTGGTCCTAGAGCTGGAAAATATGGTGCAGATGGAAAGATCTCTCCAATCGCTGGTGCGAACATGCCTTTAGCATGTCTAGGAACCTTCATCCTTTGGTTTGGATGGTTTGGATTTAACGGTGGATCTCAACTAGCACTTGGTAGTGCCGCTGATGCTTCTGCAATGTCAATTGTTGTTGTAAACACAAATATTGCTGCATGTGGTGGTGTTGTGGCTGCAATTATTTTATCACAGCTATTGTATAAAAAAATTGATCTATCTATTGCATTGAACGGTGCTATTGCAGGTCTTGTTGCTATTACTGCAGGTCCAGATTTAAGCAACCACTTCTTATCTATGATTGTTGGTGCAATAGGTGGTATTCTTTGTACTATCGCTATCCCAATGCTCGACAAAATGAAAATCGATGATGTTGTCGGTGCAATATCAGCACACTTAGTTGCAGGTATTTGGGGAACATTGGCCGTAGGTATTTTTGGTAGCGGCGATTTCCTAGTGCAATTAATAGGAATTGTTGCTGCAGCTGTCTTAGTTGTACCTTTAAGTGGCATATTCTTTTATATTCTAAAAGGAACTGTAGGCTTAAGAGTATCGGAAGAGACCGAAGCATCTGGTTTAGATAGTGCTGAATTAACAACAGTCGCTTACCCAGAATTTAAATAATCTTATTTATAGTACTCCTAAAAAAGGGGCACATTACGTGCCCCCTTTTCTATATTAAATCATCAATTAAACTTGTAATTTTCGAACTGTCAGGTTTGGTCATAGAGGACCAACTTTTAACTAATTGACCCTCTCCATCAAAAAGATACTTATAAAAATTCCATTTCGGAGTTTCGTTATACTCTGATGTCATCCAACTGTATATCGGATGGGCATTTTCACCAACAACACTAATAATTTCTGATATAATGAATTTGGTTTCATAATTAACTAAACAAAATTCTTTAACTTCCTCATTATTACTCAGCTCTTGATGAAAACTATTAGAAGGAGTTCCAATAATGACTAAGTTCTTTTTAAAATACTCACGATGAAGATTGGATAGATTAGCGTATTGTTTTGTGAAACCACATCTACTAGCCGTATTAACAAGAAGAATGGGTTTACCTTTAAATTTATCAAGATTAATTGTATTTCCATCAATATCTTGAATACTAAAGTTATATAAGTTTTTCGCCATAATGCTCCCTATGCTTGTGAATAAAATACTCAAAGTTATCAAGAAAATTCTCATGACAATATATACTTACTTTAAATTATCTGGATTTATAGATTTAAACTTTTGGTAAACCTAAAACTTCATTTTTTTTGATGTATTCATCTTTGTAGGGAGGTCTGCTAAATACCTCTTTAATCAAGGGTTTAAAAAAATCTAGATCTTTATTTTCATATTCGGGATCAAAAGATTTTTGATCCCATCTTTCACAGAAATCTGCGCAAGTTTGGAAATAAATATTATCTTTAAATTTATCTCTAGCATTTTTATCCCATCCATAATGATGAGCATAGTATATCATTTGAAAAATTCCATGATGCTCAATCACCCATGTTATTTCATCTCTTACATAAGGTCTTACAACTTCAGCAGAAAACCTATCGTGATTTTGAGGGGCAAGCCCATCTCCAATATCATGAAGTAAGGCACCAACAATCCAATCAATATCAGCTCCATCATTATAAGCTCTAGTAGCTGATTGTAGGCCATGATCTAATCTTGTTATCTTGTAACCCTCCATAGTATTTTTTCCTTGTCTTGTAAGCTCTTCTATTATTCTTTCATATGTCAAAGAAACATACTTTTCCTCATATTTTTGGAGCAATAGATAATCTTCTTTATCTCCATCTTTCATATGTTTAAATTTTACATTTTTCTCAGTCATAAATTTGTCCCACTTAGATGATATTTTTTATGTAAATGTCTCAATTTTCCATCAGTTGAATCAAATTCTAGATAACAACCTTGTAAATGTCTAGCTCCCTCACTCGAGTCATAAGAGGTTCTTCCATGGAGAAGTCTGTGGTTATCAAACATCATGACATCTCCTGGTGAGAGCTTAAATTTTATCTCGAAGTCAGATGAAGTGTATAAATCTCCTAATAATTTTCTCGCTTTGTAAAAACTCTCTAATTTTTCATTTTCTAAAGGTGGCACATAATCAACTCTAGTACTATACCTGACTTGCTTATAGTCGCCATCCTTGTCTAATTCAATTAACTCTCCCCAATTCTCTAAAACTATATCTTTATCTTCAAATCGGTAACGTAAATTTGTTTTGGTTAAAGACTCAAATGCTTCTGGCTCATTTAATTTGATATATTCTGCAACTGAAAAACCATCAACAAGAGTAGAAAAACCACCACTCACTTCATTTTTTAAACAATGCAAAAACTGTATCCCGGGTGCTTCTGGTTTTCTGTAAGGGTTATCAGTATGAGGCGGTAATGCAATAGGTTTATAGGCTAAGTCATTTGGATTTGGCTTAGACATTACATCAAAAAATTCTCCAAAATTTGTGACTTTAACTGGGCCGATTGAATTTACAAATTTTAAAATATACTTACTTTCAGTTGGTACATTTTTAATAATAACAAATCCATATTTATAAAAATCTATAAGAAGATTATACATAGATTCTTGTTCAATCATATCTACTTCAAAAATAGCTTCAGGTAAATCTTCTAGTTGAGAATTCCATAAAATTCTTTTTGGTAAGGGCCCTCTTTTATTTTTTTCTTCATCCATTTCAATTAAAAGATCATCTAAACGATATTGACCTTGTGCCCCATCATTAAATTCAACATCAAGTTTGTTATCTGTTAATTTACAATTTTCAATTTTCAACTTTAAGTTAATAGAGGATGGCTCATATAATCTTTGATTAGTATCTAAATCAAAATACTTTTCACCCGGTAGTCTTTCTCTTAACCAAATGGGATGCAAATGAAATGTCTTATTTTGATGGATTATCCTAATAGTATTGTTTTCAAAATGAAAATCCATAATTCAAACTCCAAGCATTAATAAATTAATATTTTGCTAAATTTAATTAATTGTCAATTAAGAAATTAACTCTTGATTTTAAACATTGCCTCAATTTCTACTGTAAAACCTAGAGGCAAAGAATTAACTCCTACTGCAGCTCGAGCATGAACACCAGTCTCGCCAAAAATATCTTTCATCATATTTGAGCAACCATTGATTACTAAGGGTTGCTGTGTGAAGCTCTCAATACAATTTACAAAACCTGTCAGTTTAATTAATTGATCTACTTTATTAATTGATCCTATTTCATTTTTTAAAGCAGATAAGATAGCTAATCCACATAACTTAGCGTGATTTTGAGCTGTCTCTAAATCAACATCAGCCCCAACTTTTCCTTTTGCAAAAGACCCATCCTCAAGTAATGGGCCTTGACCAGATATATATGCAAAATTATCAACAATAACGCAGGGTTTGTAACTCCCTGCAGGTTTGGCAGGTTTTGGTATTAAAAGACCTAACTCAGCTATCTTGGCTTCGAAATCCATCAATTAAAAAATTACTCTTTTTCATCAATTTTACTAATCATTTGTTCAGTAGCAGTTTGAATTCCTATTGCGGAAGTGGTGCGAGGCACAATAATTGATGGTGTATTTTCATTATAAATTTCACTAGTTCTTCCAATCCTAATTCTTTGATAGGTGAATAGTGCTATAAAAACATAAACTATTGCACAATAATAAAATAATCCATAAGCATCTAAATAAGACATAAATCCAGAGACGATAATTGGCCCTAAAACTAAACCTAATGCATTAACTAATGTCAGAGTTGAGCTAGCAGAAACAACCTCGTTCTTTTCTAAAAAATCATTTAGATGAGAAATAACAACTGCATAATAAGGAAGAGATACAGCTGAATGTATCCCAACAAATAATAAAAGAATATTAAATGAAATAGATCCAAAAATAATTACACAAATAGAAGAAAACAAGGCAATGATATTTAATATCAGTAAAATTATTCTTCTATCAAACATATCCGATAATTTGCCAACCGGATATTGAAATAAAGCGCCAATGAATGTATTTACAAAAACAAGTATAGATATTTGAAAAATACTTAAGCCTAATTTAGCTCCAAAGACTGCAATTAATCCAAATGATGCTCCATAAATCATACCAATGCCAAAAGAGCCGATAAAAGACATGGGAGAATTTCTATATAGATCTTTTAAAGATATGAACTTAGGTGTAGAAAATTCTGGTGCCGATTTTTTAGTAAGTAAAATTGGAACCAAAGCAATAGAAATTAATAAAGATGTTAGAATATATAAGTGTGCCTCAGTAGTTTCTTTTATATTAATCAACAAACCACCCCCACTAGTTGAGAAGTATAATATCACCATGTAAAACCCAATAAGCTTCCCTCTAGTTTGATTATCAGCACGATCATTTAGCCAACTTTCACAAACGATATATATTGCTGCTAATGAAAACCCTGTAAGTAATCTTAAAAAAAACCAGAAAAACGGGTGAACATAAATCCAATGAAATAAAATTGTAATAGAAGCAATGGATGCAAATGCTGCAAATACTCTTATATGTCCTACATTTTTGATAATTTTCGGACAAATATATGAGCTAGCTAAATAGCCTACAAAATAACCTGTAAAGACATATCCAATTTCAAAATCGGAAAAATTAAATAATACAGCATTAATATTTAACAAGGTTCCTTGCAAAGAGTGTGCAAGCATAATGAATCCAAAACCTGTAAATAGAGCCCAAGAGCTATAAACGATATTTAACACCCGAGATTTTTTAAACTTTTAGTTTAAAAAAGCAATTATTATTTGTTAAATGGCAGGTTTGTCATTACAGACTCAACCTCTTCACCATCAACAAGAAGTGTCTGTTTTTCTTCTAAGCTTTGATATTTGGTTTGCACCATCGCTATTCCAAGACAACAGCCAAAATCTGGACTGAAGCATGCAGCTCTTAGCTCACCTATTATGTCAGTGCCTATTTTTAAAGGTAACGCTTTTGTGATTTCAATTTTATCTAGTTTAAGTTTTAAACCAACTAAAGATCTTTTGACTCCCTCTTTGTGCTGTTTTTCTAACTCAGCTTTTCCTAAATAATCTATTTTGTGGTTGAAAGAAACAAAAGAACCTAAACCACATTCTAGTGGGGTATCATTCATATTCATATCATTCCCAAATGATAATAGACCACCCTCTATCCTTTCAATTAAATTTGGACAACCTGGTCTTACATCCAAATCTTCACCTTTAGACATAAGGGTATCATAAAGATTTAGGCCGATTTCATCATCATCTACATAGATTTCAAATCCACCTTGTTTGGACCAACCTGATCTTGCAATTAAAAATTTATGATTTTGAAAATCAAATCTTTTGAAATTGAAAAATTTTAACTTATCTATGTCTTTAAAAACTCTTGACATAAGATCAAATGATTTTGGTCCCTGAACAGCAAGAATGTTAACATTGGGTTCAGATATCTCAACGTCAAGGTTCATACCAATTGCAATTCCTTTTGCATAAAGAAGCACATCTGTGTCTGCTATTGATAGCCACCATGTTTTTTCACCAACTTTCATTATCAGTGGATCATTAATGATTTTACCTTTGTTATCAATAATTGGAGCGTAATAGCAAAGATAATCTTTTGCTTCAGATAAATCTCTACACGTAATTAATTGTGTGAGTTTAGCTGCATCAGGTCCGTGAATTTGAACTTGTCTCTCGCCAGATACATCCCAAAGTTGAACATTTTTTTTTAGGTGCCTACTATCTTCCTCTATACCTTTAAAAGATGCAGGTAAAAGCATGTGATTATAAACTGTGTATGATTGTACACCATATTCCTCAATTCTTTTGGTGTAAGGAGTAGAGCGAAGTCTCGCACTTTTAGCAATTAAGTGGGTCATAAAATTTAGTGTAGTTAATATGTATTCTTATTACAAAGCAATGATATTATTTCTATAAGACATTTAGCCCTAAAATAAATATTAAGAAAGTTACTGATACAAGGGATACAAAGCTAAAAGTCATACCAATTAAAAGAGCAGCATAACCCTGATTAAAGATTTTTCTTAAATCAATAGAGGCTCCTAGAGCTGTAAGAGCTAGGCCAAATAGAATTGAAATTATTTCTTCAAGCATTACTAAAAATTGCATCCATTTCTCATTATCAAAAAAGTATATGTCCATAATTGAGCGAAAGGTTACAAATAAAATAAAACCTATTACAAAAAGTGGAATTGAATTAAATATTTTAATAAAGACTGATTTACTTTTATTTTTATTATTTTTTGAACTTTTATTAAATGCTATCAATATTGGTATCAAAGCTAAAAGAAATAAATTTCTTATTATTTTTGTTATCGTAGCAATTTCTAAAGTTTTTTGATTTGGATGTAAATCATTATGAACCATGGCAGCTGCTAAAACTTGACTTGTGTCATGAATACTAACACCTAAAAAAATACCTTTAGCTATGTCTGTTAAAAAAAATAACTCAACAAAAAAAGGATATGTAAATACAGCTAAACTTCCCCATAAAACTACTACTAGCACAGCCACAGCCACATCTTGATCTTTTGATTTTAAAATTGATGAGGAGGCTAAAATAGCTGTGACACCACAAATGGACGTGCCAATTGCCAATAATTTTGACAAGTCTTTTTGAGTTGGACAAATTTTTTTTATCAAAATGTATGTAAGAAAAATCAATAATATTGTTAATATTATTACAAATATCGACTCAATACTGACTCTCCATAACTGAGCCAAACTTATCTTTATACCTAATAAGATAATTGCTAATTGAAGTATATTTTTCTTAATAAATTCTCGACCTTCAACAATATCAGAGGATAAAGAGAATATATTAAAAAAAAATATTCCCAAAATAAGTGATAAAAGACTTAATGGTAAAAACTGTAAATTAAAGACATATTCTAAGGGTTGTTTTAGAAATATTGCTAGTAGATATATAAAAGTTACAAAAAATACGCCTAAAAGACTTTTATTTAACATATTGATTAATTAATAAAAAATTTAAAGATTTTATTAGGTAATAATTTGATTTTTAATTTACTCTCTAGCACCACTTCTATGTTGTTGAATACGGTGGCCAAACGATTGTGAAACTCTGTCAAAAATAATAGCTAAAGCTACAATTGCCAAACCATTAAAAAGACCCATTGCAAAATATTGGTTTGTAATGGCTTTTAAAACTGGTTGTCCAAGGCCTTTGACACCAATCATAGACGCAATAACAACCATCGCTAGTGCCATCATGATAGTTTGGTTGATTCCAGCAAAAATTGTTGGAAGAGCTAATGGCAGCTGAATTTGAAATAATTTTTGTCTAGGGTTGGCCCCAAAAGCATCTGCTGCTTCTAACACTTCGCTATCGACTTCTCTTATTCCTAAGTTAGTGAGTCTTATAATTGGCGGTATGGCATAAATTACTACGGCTAACAAGCCAGGTATTTTGCCAATACCTAATAACATAACGACAGGAATTAAGTACACAAAGCTTGGCATCGTTTGCATAATGTCCAAAATTGGAGTGCAGATCCTTTGAGCGCGCTCTGATTTTGCCATCAGCACCCCAACTGGAATACCAATTCCTATAGATAGCAGAGTGCAAACACCAATAATACTTACAGTTGACATGGTGTCTTCCCACATTCCAAAAATTCCAATTAAGAGAAAAGCAAATAATGAACCTATAGTCACTGATATCTTTCTACTGCCAAAATAAATTACAGCTAAAAAACAAATTAGAACTATGGGCCAAGGTGAATTTTGTAATAATTTTTCAAACCAGACTAAAAAATACAAAACTGGATCAAATACAGCTTCAATAGTATCGCCATATTCTCTGGAAAAAGCTCTATAGGATGCATCAAAACCCTTTTTAATAAATCGAAGTGTTTCTCGACTTAACTCAGGAAATTCAGATAGGAAAAATTTTTCCATAAAATAAGTGGCTTAAAATTAAGAAGTGGGCAAAAGCCCACTTCCAAATAAAATGATTTTTATAATGCGTTTAAGATGTCTAATTGAACATCAAATGGAACCCAATTTTTCCACTCACCGTAGTTTTCTAGGAAATAGATAGCAGTATCTTCACCAGTTGCTTGATTATCATCTTTCCATGCTAAAAGTTCGTTTACAACTGAGTTAGGTAATGCTCTCTTTTTGATATAATCCATTCCTGGACCAGATGAGTTTTTAAAGTTATCTGTAACTACAGTAAACACTGATGAAACAACCCATGAGTTTTTTTGTGGATCAGCACAACCCTCTTGAGAGGTACAAGTGCTCCACTCGTCAAAGTCATGAGGTACACCAAAGTCTAACTTCTTCATTGGATACTTACCTAAAATAGCTGTAGGTGCCCAGTAATAGCCTAACCATCCTTCACCTTTTTCATAAGCTTCAGCAATAGAACCAGCAAGAGCTCCACCTGAGCCAGGATCTACAAGGCTAAACCCTTTGCCTTCACCGTCGTAAGCTTGGAATAGGTTACCAGTACTTATTTGGCAGTTCCAACCTGATGGACAGGTATAAAGAGCAGCGCCATCTCCTTCTGGGTGAGGAAATAAATCAGGTCTTGCTAAAGCATCTTCAACTGTGACGATATCAGGGTTTGCATCAGCTAAATACTGAGGTATCCACCATCCTTCTTCACCAGTGTCTGATAAAACTTCAGCAGCATAGTGAAGTCTTCCTTCAGCAGTTGCTGCGTCTAAAGCAATACGAACAGAATTGATCCATAATTCAGGAGCAATATCTGGCTCGCCTTTTTCCATCATTGATGTAGCTGTTGGCATTGTATCTCCAGGAACAAGCTCAACATCACACCCATAAGCATTTTCTAATATTAATTTATCAACGTGGGCAAACATTTCTGCGGATGCCCAGTTCATTTCAGCGATTGTGATTGTCCCACAATCAGCTTTTGCAACTGAGTTAATTCCAAATAATAGAACTGAGCTCAGAAGTATTTTCTTAATAGAGTTCATTACATCCTCCCTGATATAAAAGTCTAGGATAACATTCCTATATTGCATTAACAGTGAAAAAATCCTAAAAAATGGAAGCTAAATGCCGCAAAAAATAGAAAATTGTTTATTTAGCTATCTTTTTAGTATTTCAGAGAGTCTTTTTGTTGATAAATAGCCTATTTCGTCATTATTTTTATTTTTGACTATCAGGCAATTTGGCTTATCAGAAATAACTTTATCAATAAATCTATCGATAAAATCATCTTGATCTACAAACATAGCGTTATCTCTGTCTTGTCCATTTAATTCTGACATAATGTGTTTTGCTTTAATTACCCTAGCTCTGTTTACGTCCTCAACAAAATCTTTTACATATTGTGTCTTTGGACTTAATAAAATATCTGCGGGGATACCTTCTTGATCCATAATACCATCTTTTAATATTGCAATACGATCCCCAATTTTTAAAGCTTCATCTAGGTCATGAGTAATAAATACAACTGTTTTATGAAGTTCATCTTGTAGCTCCAACAAAATATCTTGCATATCTTTTCTAATTAGAGGGTCAAGAGCGCTAAAAGCTTCATCCATAAGCAAGATCTCCCCATCGTTAGTAAGAGCTCTTGCGAGTCCAACACGTTGCTGCATGCCACCAGATAAATGTTGAGGATATTTTTCCTCATATCCAGATAATCCAACACGATCAATCCATCTTCGTGCCCTAGTATTTGCCTCTTTTTCATCAATATTTTGAATATGAAGGCCAAACATTGTATTTTCTAAAACCGTCTTATGAGGCAACAAAGCAAAACGCTGAAATACCATAGCAGTTTTTGTTCTTCTGAAATTTCTTAAATTTTCATCATTCATTTTTAAAACATCATCACCATCAACAACTACACTGCCGTCTGTAGGTTCTATTAATCTATTTATATGTCTTATTAATGTAGACTTACCTGAACCAGAAAGGCCCATTACAACTTGAATTGATTTTTCTTTAATATCCAAATTTATATCTTTTAGACCCAGAACATGATTGTGTTTTTCTAAGAGTTCATCTTTATTGACGCCATCTTTTACTTGCTCTAACGCAGACTTTGGGCTTTTACCAAAAATTTTATATAAGTTTTTAATTTGAATTTTTATTTCAGACATATTTTAAAGAGGATATTCAAGAAATTTTATTATTTATATAAATACTCTGCCCTCCAAGAATTATTTATTTAAACATTTGAAACATAATCATGCAAATTAATTTTGAACATATAAATAGTTACTTTTTTGTAACGGCATATGGCGCAAAAGTATTATCTGTTTTTTTGGATTTAGATTGAATATTTTTTGCAGGTATACCAACCATTATTCCCCCTTTTGGGACATCTTTAGTTACAACAGCATTAGATCCAATTCGAGCACAACTTTTTATAATTATTGGTCCTAATATCTGTGCCCCTGAGCCAACAATCACATCGTCTTCAAGAGTAGGATGACGTTTCACACCAACTTGTTCTGATGATTTAACAGCAGGCATGATTCCTCCTAATGTGACACCGTGATAGATAGTTACATTGTCTCCTATTTCAGCAGTTTCTCCGATAACAACTCCCATCCCATGATCAATAAAAAAATTTTTTCCAATTTTAGCAGCAGGATGAATTTCTATACCAGTTAAAAATCTTGATAATTGAGAGATCATTCTTCCTAATAATTTCAAATTTAGTGACCAGATAAAATTTGCAATACGATGGAAGAAAACAGCTTTTACACCAGGATAGGTTAATATCACAAGTAACAATGAAGTTGCAGCAGGATCTCTTGCCTTTACTGACTCAAAATACTTCATTAAATTTTCAAACATTAATATACAGATAAGACTTATCCACCTAAGATCAAGCTTTTATTGAATAATTATGTAAATGATTGAAATTAATTGTTAGATTAATAGTTGATGTTCACCATTGAAAAACCTAAAGAAATTCACCTGAATAGTTGGAAAGAAATCATTAATGAAAGTGCATCATCAAATTCTTTTCAGTTTAAAAAAGTAAATTTCAGCTTATTTTGGACGTGCATATTTCAAGATGATTATTTTGCGTTTGCTGCAAAAAACGAGGATAAATTCATGGGAATTGTCGTAGCTAAAATCAACGAAACCTACTATGAAAAGAACGTAGTATTAGACGTTTTATATGTATTACAAGATTTTAGAAAAATTGGTGTAGCCAGAGCATTAATGAACAAAATTGAAGAAATAGCAAAAGAAAAAAATCTTGATCTGATAATCAAAGGTGTAGAAAAAAGTAACTTACTCGCTCAGAAACTTTTTAAAAATTATGCTGTTGTCAATAGAACAAGATACTTAAAAAAAGCATAATTGATTTTAATAAATAATTATTATATTTAAATATTATGGTTGACCCGAATAAAAATGGCGAAAACTACGATAAGAACAATAGATGGGTTTGGATTATAATTGTTTTAATTACTCTGAGTTCTATCTATGTGATGTCTAAAATATTTATTCAGACACCTTGGCAGTATCTGTCGTAGACTTAAGTTTTCTTTCAAATTCTCTTAATCTTTTGTAAACACTTGCAAGCTCTATAATTGTTGGCCATGATTTTAACAAGTACTGCATTGATCCCTCAACCCTGCCAAAAGCACGAATAATTTGTTGCATAACACCAAGGGTAATAATACCTGCAACAATTGCAGGAGCTAAAAATACATAAGCACTTAAAACATTAGCCTGCAAATAAGCAATTCTTCCAATATTAAAGTACAAGTACCGAATATATGAGAGAAAATGAATTTTTCTAACATCATCAAACAATTCTTCTATTGTTTTTGGACGAATAGTTTCGTCATCTTCGGCAATAACTAAAACTTTTCTGTAAGCGGCCTCTTGTTTTTGTAAATCATATTCTACACCAACAAGTCTGAGAATAATTCCAAGGAGTATTAAAAAAACTGTTCCACCAACTGACCAAATTAATGCACCAACAACTAAACCATACTCCCAATCACCAAAAAAGAATATTGGAATACCAGCGCTAAGTCCTAATAAGATTGGAAGGAATTGAACAATAATCATCACCGACTCAATTAAGCTTGTTCCAAGACCTTCCATAATTCTACCAAACTTAATAGTGTCCTCTTGAACTCTTTGAGCAGCACCTTCGATTGTACGGGCATAGTTATAAACACTATGATACCACTCGACCATAGCGGTTCTCCATCTAAATAAGAAATGTGCAGTGAAAAAACTTACCAAAACTGCAATAGCCACATATATGCCTGCAAGTGTTATAAAGGATAGTAAGCCCGCCCAATATTCTTCAATTGTAATTGAATTTGGCTCAGCAAGAGCTTTTTGAATCATGTCATAGAAAGTACCAAACCACTCATTAATCCTGACATCAATTTCTACTTGCACCCAAAGACTACCTAATATGGCAGCTGACCCTGCCCATGCCCATAGAAACCATTTTTTTGAGTTAAAAAATCTAAACATTTTATTTTGCAACAATAATTGAAAAATTAAAGTTTTTGAAGACCTAAAAGTGCTTCAATACGCTTAATTTATTTAAATCCTCCTATACCTATATAATGATCTCATGCCAAGTATTAAGGACATTAAAAAGATTAAGCTTAATGATGAATATATATTTTTTGGTCCTGAGTCCATAGTAAGTGAAATTGCAGATAGTATGGATATAAAAAATATAGGGGCTGTTCCTATACTGAATGAACAAAAAATATTACTTGGTGTTGTTTCAGAAAGAGACATAGTCAGAAAATGTGTCAAAGACGGTAGAGATCCAGATTTGGTCACAGCATCAGATATTATGACATCTGAAATTATAACTGTGGACTTAAAAACCTCCTCAGAAATCGCAATAAAAATTATGGGGGAAAATAATATAAGGCACCTACCGGTAGTCGATGATCAAAATAAATTAATAAATTTTATTTCTCACAGAGACCTTATAAGCTCTGTTAGAGATAGCACAAAACTAAATATAATTTTAATTACATTTATATGTATGATTATTCCGATAGTTTTTTTAGTTAAGTCATTTGGCTGGATATGAAAACTAAAGGTATTATTCTTGCTGCTGGTAAGGGTACAAGATTAATGCCTGCAACAATACCTGCCTCAAAACCTTTGTTACCTCTTTACGATAAACCTATGATTTATTACCCACTCGAGACTTTAGTAAGATTAGGAATTAAAGATATATTATTTATAGTTCAAGAGGACGACCTTTCAATATTCAAAAAAACATTTGGAACAGGATCAGTGGTTGGTCTTAATTTTTCATATGAGGTTCAAAAAATTCAAAGGGGTATAGCAGATGCTTACTTTATTGCTGAAAAATTTTTAGACGGCAGCCCATCAGTATTAGCATTAAGTGATAATGTTTTTCTTGGCAAAAATTATTTTGACTATGCAAATTCTGCTCTTCTTAAGATGCAAGAGAACGGCGGAAGTGTATTTGGATTGCCAGTTCCAGATCCAGAGAAATTTGGTGTTATTGAATTAGATAACAATAAAAATATTGTTGGTATTGAAGAAAAACCATCAAAACCTAAAAGTAATTTGATTATTCCTGGTTTATATTTTTTTGACTCCGATGCTTCAAAATTTGCAAAAAAACTCAAACCATCAAACAGAGGCGAATTAGAAATAACTGATTTAATAAAGATATATTTATCTGAAAAAAAACTTGCTTTAGAAATTTTAGATGACTCAATTGTTTGGCATGATACTGGTAATGCAAAGGCTCTACTAGAGGCAGCTCAAAAAGTAAAATTATATGAACAAAATAATAATGTTAAAATTGGATCTTATGAAATAGCATCTTATGAACAAGGCTTTATAAACAAAAGCAATCTTAGTGATATTGCAGAAAAATTAATTAAGTCTGATTATGGAAAATATATTGAGGAATATTTAAAAAATAATTAATTTCATTTATCGTCATCTTTATTATCGGCCTCATGGTCATTGTTATTATTATCATCTTCGTGATTATCCCATTTAGCTGACTCATTGTTTAAGAATGTTATAATCTTCTGCTTAAAGAGAATTTTTTCATTTTCGTCAGTTATTTTTTCCAACTCAGCATCTAAACTGGATAATATTTTATTTTTTGAATTCCATTTAGATTTATCATCATCATTAAAACGTTCCCTTATTTCAAACTCATAGTTCCTTTTCTCATTTTCAGGAAGGGTATGTGGTGCAATTTCATAAATAATTCTTATAGCTATTTCTTTATATCTATCGTCTTTAAAATTTTTTGAAATTTCATATTTTCTTTCATTAGGAGCTGTATGGAAATCAATCATTATTTTTTTATCTTCATGTGAGGGAAAACTTTCAAATATCCTATCCTCAACATTAAACGGTTCAGGCCATTCTTTTTGATTAGAGAGGTGAAGTTTAATTAGCCGAGAGCAAAACTCTTCATTTTTCTTTATAAAATTTGCTCTTTTTCTTAGTTCATCTACTCCTATTTCTGCATTTTTATTATCTTTGAATGAATAACTTTCATTTAAAAGTGTCTTTGACTTTGATCCGTCAAAAACTTCACAAATTTTTTTAGCTCCGTCGTTCATTTTCTTAATTAAATCTTTATCTTCTAATTCTATGAGCTTAATAGGATCAAAAATCAAATTATAGACTAAATAATGATGATTTCTTGATGGAATGCCTCCAATTAAAGTTTGAGCTTTGATTGTTGGTTTTCTTCTCCAAAAGGTCGTGTTTGTAAAAACTAAATTATCTAGCATGAATCTCTTAGGTGTCTCTCTATGTCGGAACTCATATGCAGAGTTCCAAATCTTTGGACACCTTATATTTAATATCTTATTAAGTTCCAATGTTATTAAGCTATCGAAAACAGCATCATGAGGACCTGCGTCATAATTTATTGAAATATTATTTAGTTTAGAAATTTCATCTAATTTAAGTATTGGATATCCCTGATCGTCAGTATTAAATTTAATATGTTCAGGGCTATAAACTGAAACTAGTCTTAAAATGTCAAGAACATCCATGCGTACATTATTATTAGTCACAGTCATATAAATTTCAGGTAACAAGTTTTGATAAAGTGCCTGTCGTAAAAAGGGTTCATCAAAATTTATATTATTGAAACCTACAAAAATTGCTGACGAGGATGACCATTGTTGAAATGTCTCATACAATTGAGCACTAGCCTCATAATAATTTGGGTAATTATTTAGTATAAAACTAGTTGGATCTACCCCAGTTGTTATTAAAGCACCTGGCTCGAACCATTTTCCCTCTCTTAACTTACTATGTATTTCTAATTTGTCTTTAACTTCAAATTTATTATTAGTTAAAACAGCACCAACTTGTGTTATTTGATTAAATTTATCATTACGACCTGTTGTTTCGAGATCCCAGAAAATATAATGATCACTCATATTAAAAAATTATATCAATTAAATATTATAATAAAGTTTAAGTTTAATTTATTATTTTGAGAGATTATATAAAACTAGCCCCGGAGGAATAAGTAAGGATAGGAATAAGGATGGAGCTAGTTTTTGATTGGTGATTTATACTAATTTTTTTTCTAAAGTCAAATTGCAGATAATAGAAATTAGCTGTGCAAATTTTGCACAGCTTAATGTATTGAATTTATTGATTTTTAAATAATTTTTTAATTTTCTTGTAATAAATTAGTGAACATTTGGCATCACAAAAAAATACTTTTTTTGGGATATCATAAAACTTAGGATCAGCCCAATATAAAGGCTCCACAATCTTTTTTCTACATACTTCACAACTATGATTCATTTAATTATCCTAAAAATTTAACTCTACTATTCTACTTTCTTCTATCGGCTCAGGGTCAAAGTATGGAACTGACCCATAAAGTCTGTTATCTAAACCCAATATTTCATCATAATATCTCATCATAATTTTATTAGGGCTAGCGTGTGGTGCAATTTCTTTTAAGTTTTCAATTATAAGCTCAATATTTTCAGGAGAGTATTTTGCCGCTATGCCTAAACTTGTTGCAGTAGATCGACTTATACCCATATGACAATGGACTAAAATAGGTTTAGTTTTATCCCAATCATCTGTGAAATCTAATAATTCTTGAGTATGATGTTTCTCAGGTAATATAAATCCCTCTCTTGGCTCAGAAATATCATCAATTAACATTTTCAAATGTCTATTTTTATCCATACCTGATGGGGTTTCAGGCTCAAAATTTTTATTAATGATGGTAAGCATTTTATCTGGACTGAATTTATCAACACACTCTTGGATATCTGCTAATCCACAAATAATTATTTTTTTTTGCATAAGAAGTTCAATTAATATATAGCTTAAATAATCGTTAAGAAAGAATATTTATTTTCATGGTATCTCAATTAGATAGTCTTAAAAAATTTTCATCAGTTGTTGCAGACACGGGAGATATTGACAGTATTCAAAAATTTAACCCAGATGACTGTACTACCAATCCATCTTTAATATTTAAAGCTGTTCAATCAAACAAATACAAAAAACTAGTTGATGAAGTAATAAGTAACTCAAAAAGTAGAAAATTTTCTCAAACTGATGATCAAGTTAACTACATAGCTGATCAACTAACTATTGCTTTTGGGATAGAATTAACAAAAATCGTGCCAGGATATGTTTCTACCGAGGTCGACTCTGATTTATCATTTAATACTGAAGCTACTGTTGAAAAGGCAAAGCAAATAATCAATAGCTATGAGCAATCAGGCGTCCCTAAGAATAGAATATTAATTAAAATTGCAGGCACATGGGAAGGTATACAAGCAGTAAAAAAATTAGAGGCAGAGGGAATATCTTGTAATTGCACACTCATTTTTTCTTTAACACAAGCAATAGCTTGTGCTGAAGCAGGAGCATTTTTAATTTCACCATTTGTGGGAAGGATACTTGACTGGTTTAAATCAAATACACAAAAAGATTATGACTCATCAAATGATCCAGGTGTTGAGAGTGTTGAGAAGATTTTTAATTATTTTAAAAAATTTAATTATAACACTATTGTTATGGCAGCATCGTTTAGAAATAAGGATGAAATAATTAATTTAGCTGGATGTGATAAATTAACTATCAGCCCAACTCTTTTAGAGGAGTTAAGCCAAAACAATGATGAAATTAAACTTAAATTATCAAAAGAAAACTCATCTTTATTAGATATTGAGAGAATTAATGTTAATGAGAGCTCATTTCGTTGGCATTTAAATGAAAATCAGATGGCATCTTTTAAACTAGCTGAGGGTATTAGATTATTCAATAAGGATTTATTGAAGTTAAAAGAATTGATTAGTGAGCAATTATAATTATTGCACAAATCACTTCAAAATTATAAATAATTAATATGGAAAATAAAAATATAACTATTTTAAGTCAGTACGCTCAAAGTAATTTATCCAAGATAGTATTTTCTCTTTTGGGAATTATTCTTTTATCAGTTTCTAGTAAAATTAGTATTCCTTTCTATCCTGTGCCGATGACATTACAAACCTTTGTTGTATATTTTATTGCTGCCTCAATGGGTATGGTTGGGTTTTATGCAACTGTTTCATATGTTATTCTTGGACTTATTGGTCTTCCCATCTTTGCTGCTGGTGGGGGTTTTGGTTATGTCATGTCTCCAACATTTGGATTTCTTTATGGAATGATTTTAGCTTCATTTGTAATTGCATATTTTTCGAAAAACCTTTTCAATAAAAATTTAATAAAAATTATTTTATCTATTTTTATAGGAGCGTTAATTATTTTTGTTTGTGGTATCGCCCATTTATCAAGCTTCATAGGACTAGAGAAATCTATTAACGCTGGCTTATACCCATTTATTTACAGTGAACTTTTAAAGATAGCACTTGCTATTTCTTTAACGCATTTGCTAATTAAAAAAAATTAATCTGGTATAAAGTTCAAAGCTATACCGTTATTACAGTATCTTAAACCTGTGGGTTCTGGACCATCTTTGAAGACGTGTCCGTGATGCCCGCCACATTTAGCACAGTGATATTCTTTTCGTGGAAACACCAATTTAAAATCTGTTTTAAAACCTAAAGCATTAGGAAGATAATCAAAAAATGAAGGCCAGCCAGTTCCGCTATCATATTTCATATCCGAAGAAAATAGTGGTAATTCACATCCTGCACAATGGTAGGTACCTTTCCTTTTTTCATTGTTAAGCACGCTAAACCCGGGTCGTTCAGTTCCATGCTGCCTCAAAATATAATACTCCTCTTCTGATAATCTCATTTTCCATTCCTCATCTGAAAGAATTAATTTTTCCATCGCAACTAAAGGTTTATATCCAACAAAGCATCCACCAATAAGTATTGATATAAATCTTCTTCTGTTTAAAACAACCATAAAATATCAGGGATAAATTATAATAATTGAAAATACTATTTCTTTTTAGCTCTTCTTTTAGCTCTTCTTTTTCGTGAACCGATTTTTCTTCTGCCTCTGTGTTTTTTAGGATAACCCATGACGGCGTATAATAGATATTTAACCTCAAAAATAAACATATTTTTTTGATATGATTCATATATTTTAAGCAAATGAGAACAATTCTATTAGTTTTAGTTGCTGGATTAATACTGTCAGTTGGAAATGGATTTAGAATGTCTCTAGGGATTTATGTCCCAGATCTTTTAAGTTCCACAGTTTTTAGTGCTTCAATTATAGGTCTAACATATGGTCTTTTTAATTTGCTCTGGGGAGCTATGTCACCCATTGCAGGTGCATTTGCTGAACAAAAGGGTTATGTAAAAACTCTTTGTTTTGGTTTCTTTGGTGTCTCTCTTAGTTTCTATGTTGCTTCTTCAGCGATACACCCATTACATTTTTTATTTGGTATTGGCATAATTGGAGGTATTTCAGCTGGTGTTATTTCTGTACCAGTTATAATTGGAGGAGTCTCAAAATATTTTGAAGATGATAAAACACAAAGCACAGTTACAGGAATACTTATGTCTCTTGCTGCAACAGGGATGTTTATATTTACACCTATTAACCAATTTTTAGTCACAACCTTTAAATGGAGTTTTTCATTTCAAATTACATCTATGTTTTTTCTGTTCATAATTCCTCTTTCACTTATATTTCTTTTACCTAAGCCTCAAAAAAAAGATAAGAAAGAATTTACAAAAAGAAAAATATCAGATGTCATAAAAAAAGCCTTTAAGGATAAAAGTTATAACTATCTTATTTTAGGATTTTTTGTTTGTGGCTTACATGTTGCTTTAATTTCAAACTATCTTCCAGTTTTTGCAAAAATTAAAGGTTTAGAGACTACAATAGCTGCAACAGGACTTACTTTAATTGGTTTATTTAATATGATTGGTACTTTAATTTCAGGAAAGGTTTCAGGCATTATTAAAAAAAAATATATATTATCGTTTATTTATTTTGTAAGAAGCATAGTAATTTTTTTATTATTAATTTTGCCTACTAACAATTTCACAATTATAGCCTTCAGTTGTTGTATTGGTCTTTTATGGTTATCAACTGTCCCTCCGACTTCAGGAATTGTTTCAAATAGATTTGGCACAAGATACCTATCGACTTTATTTGGGATTGTAATGGTTTCCCATCAAGCAGGAGCATTTCTTGGCTCCTTTATTGGTGGTTTAGTTATAGATATTTATGGTTCACTCGATATAGCTTGGATAATGGCGATAGTAATTTCTCTATTTTCTGCAATAATCCATTTTCCAATTATAGAAAAAGAAAAATCCGAAGAAGTTTTTGCCTAATTTAAAAATTAATCCTTTTCTTATTCTAATTATAGGCGCAGTAAGTATTGCTTTTTCCCCTATATTTGTTCGACTTTCAGAGGTTGATCCAATAATGACAGCTTTTTTTAGAATATTTGTGAGCCTTCCCTTTTTTTTAATGTTTGGGTCACTAAAAATTATTGAAAAAGTAAACTTTCCTGTTTTAAAAAATAAATTTTTAATTATTTTTATTTCAGGTGTCTTTTTTTCATTAGATTTAATTTGTTGGCATTTGTCTATCAAGCTTACCACAGTTTCTAAGGCAACATTTTTATCTAATTTAGCTCCAATTGTTGTAATTTTATTTTCTTTAATATTTCTTAAAGAAAAATTTTCTAAGTTTTTTTTTATTGCCATATTTATTTCGATGAGTGGTATGACCTTGTTATTAGGTGAGAGTTTTCAATTTTATAAATCACAATTTTTGGGAGATCTTTTAGGAGTTCTAACAGCAATTTGGTATGGCTTTTATATTCTTACTATTAGCCAATTAAGAAAAGATTTAAATTCGAGTACGATTATGTTTTTTTCAGGATGTGTAAGTTCAATTATTTTACTGTTAGTCGCGATATTTTTTGAACAAAGTTTAGTGCCAAAGTCTTTTTACGCGATAGCAATTCTATTTTTATTAGGTTTTGTATGCCAATTTATTGGACAATCTTTTATAGCTTATTCTCTAGCATTTTTATCTGCTTCCTTATCATCTTTAAGTCTTTTGATTCAACCTATTGCCGCAACCTTATTAGCGTATTTTTTTTTCCAAGAAAAATTAACGTTGATCCAATTTTTTGGAAGTACATTAATCTTAATTGGTATTTATATTGCTAAAACAAAATATGAAAATTAAACAAATAAAAGTTGTAGCAGGCTTAATACTTCAAAATAATAAACTTTTAATATGTCAAAGACCAAACTTTAAGGATCATCCATTAAAATGGGAATTTCCTGGAGGTAAAATTAAAAACGATGAGACTAATGAAGAGGCCTTAATTAGAGAAATTAATGAAGAACTATCAATTAACATAATAAATTATAAGGAAATGATCAGTTATAATTTCAATTATAAAGACTTGAACAAAAGAGTATTTATATATTTTTATTTAGTCAATAATTTCAGTGGTAAGGTTTTAAATAATTTCCATAAAGAACTAAAATGGATTGAAATTAAGGATATTCGTGAATATGATTTTTTAGAGGGAGACTTTAAAATAATTGACTATATAAGTAGTAATGAGTTTAAATATTAGAGATAAATCAAAAGATGGATTTGAAAGAGTAGTTTATGCTGAGGAAGATAAATTTAATTTCTACTCAGTAATTGCTATTCACAATACTAAAAGAGGCCCTGCCTTGGGTGGATGTAGATATTTCAATTATCAGGATTTAAATAAGCAAGAAGAAGATGTTTTAAAATTAGCTGAAGCAATGACATATAAGAATTCTTTAGCTGAACTTCCCTTTGGTGGTGGTAAGGCTACTATTCACTCTAAAATAAATAAAAAAGATGCATATAGTTTATTTGGAGAAGTTTTAAACAAACTTAATGGTATCTATATAACAGCTGGAGATATGGGAACAGTTGATGAGGACTTAAGAGGATTTAGAGAATACTCAGATCATGTTTGTAACCCTATAGGTTCTGACTCCGGATTAGGCACAGCATTAGGTGTTTATTACTCAATGTTAGGATGTGTCGAATTTAAATTCGGACAGGACTCATTAGTAAATAAAAATATATTTATTAAAGGATATGGTAAGACTGGATCAAGAATTGCATCTTTATGTAAAAAAGACGGTGCAAATATTGAAATTTCTGACTTGGAACATAAAAAAGATTTGATTGAAAGAGACGGTTATAAATTTTGTAGCCAACTCCAAGATACATCCTTTGAAAAAATTGATATCTACTCTCCTTGTGCAGGGGGAAGTGATTTGAATACGGAGTTTTTAAATTTTGCTAATAATAAAATATCAATGATTACTGGATCTGCGAATAATCAACTGGATAATATTGATATAGAAAAGGATTTATATAACAAAGGTATATTATATTGTCCTGATTATTGTGCCAACGCTGGTGGTGTAATCATATTAGGTTCAAGAATTAGTATTAAAGAGGATCTCGAACCAGATGACAAAATTGTAGATGAGCTTTTAAAAAAAATAAAATCACGTACAAAATTTATTTTAGAAAAATCACGAAAAGATTTGATTTTAGCATCTCATATTGCAAGTGAAATGGCTTTAGATGGATTAAAATGAATTTTTTTCAAGCTTATATTCACCCTCAACAAAAAGAGAGGTTACTATTCCTTGGATACTGGATTGGTTCACTAATTATTTGGTCTTTTGCAATGAATGTAAGTTTAATAATTGTTATCGTATTTTCTATAATTGGAAATTACGTAGTCGTAAGACCATTAGCAAAATTATTTTTCTTACTAAAAAACTATGTAAATAAGAGTTTTTTCAATAACTTTGATATATTTGAAGCTTATTATGCAGGTTTTGAACTTGGAAGAATAACAAGAATCGTTTTAAAATTATCTTTTTTTATAATCACTATGGTTATTTCAAAAGTTTTTATTGAAGCTTATTTAACTTTCATAAATTAAATTCAGAGTAACAAACAATAATCCTAGATATAAAAGTTATTAAACACAAAATCCCAAAAACAATTGATATTAAAATAAAAAAATTTGGTAATAAGAGACACAAAACCATGAAAATAATTGTTTCTGTCCCTTCAACTAATCCTGAAGTGTAATGAAAACTTTTTGGTAATTTTTCAATAGCATCATTTTCCTCTGAGATTTTATCTAATTGAGTTTGAATTGCTGCTTTTGCAAGAAATGTTGTACCCGTACCAATGTATAAAAAAAGTAAAATCATTGATAAATTTGTGTAACTGTTATTACTTAACCCAAATGCTAAAACAAATCCGGAATAAATTGTGAAGTCACTTACAATATCTAAATATCCACCCAAAGGAGTGGGGGTTTTAAGTCTTGCCATTGTCCCATCTAAGCCATCACAAAACCTATTTAATAGTAAGAGTGTTAGTGCAGCTAAATAGAACTGATAAAAAATTAAAATACACATGAAAAAACCTAATATAAAACCTAATATTGTCATTTGATTAGGTTTTAAAAATTTTAAAAAAAGTTTAGCTATTATTATTAATGGCTTTTGGGTAAAATTTTGAATTTGGCGATCAAACATCTGTGTTATTGTATAGTTAGTATAATGTTACTATAATTTTATGGTTCAAGATATCCCCCTAACTATAGCTTTTTTAGCTGGTATTCTAAGTTTTCTCTCGCCTTGCGTTCTGCCCATAGTTCCGGGATTTATATCATATATTGTTGGCAAATCTTTTACAGATTTACAAAATTCAACATCAGTTAACACATTAAAGCTATTACCTCATATTTTACTATTTACTCTAGGTTTTTCTTTTGTCTTTATAATCATGGGTGCCTCTATTGATTTTTTGAGTGACATATTATTTGATTTTAAAAGGCAACTAAATTTCATATCAGGAATATTAATAGTAATTTTGGGACTGTATTTTATTGGAATTATTAAAATTCCTTTTTTAGATTTTGAGCGTAAGTTCCATTTACAAGGTTTCCAAAATAATTATTTTTTCCCATTTATAATTGGAGTTGCTTTTGCTTTTGGTTGGAGTCCATGTATTGGACCAATTTTAGGGTCTGTATTAGCTGTTGCTATTAAGGATAGTGTAAACGGAGTCATATTATTATCTTTTTACTCAATTGGTTTGGCAGTCCCTTTTATAATTGTCGGATTAATGATGAGTAAAATATTGATTATGACTAGTTTTTTAAATAAATACATTCGTTATTTTCAATTTACTACTGGTGCTATTTTACTTTTAACAGGTATTTTAATTTTTAATGGTTCAATTCAATCTTTAGGGTTTCAACTAAATTCAATTTTACCATCACTAGAAATGCTACTTATATAGTGAAATTATCAAAAAAAATATCAATTTTATTTTTATTAATATTTTTTTCAATTCTATGGATATTATATTTTTTAAATAAAGACTTTTTTCAACTTGAAACCTTTTTCTCTAATTTAGACTTTATTCAAAACTTCATATCTCAGAAATTCTTATTATCAATATCTATATTTTTAACTTTATATTGCTTTTTAATTCTATGTAACTTTCCATTTGCTTCCTTATTATCAATGATAAATGGTTTCTTATTTGGAACTTGGATAGGTGGAGCTATATCTATAGTTGGTGGAACACTTGGTGCTTTTGGAATTTTTATAATTGCAAAATTTTATTTCTTAGAATTTATTAGAAATAAATTTTTGAAAAAATACTCATATATAGAAAATTATTTTAATAAAAACGACTTAGAGTTAATGATACTAATTCGTATTATTCCAGCGGCACCTTTTTTTATACAGAATCTTATTTTAGCAGGTCTTGGTGCAAACAATAAAAAATTTTTTTTTACTACTATGTTTGGCCTAGCTCCATGGTCATTTATCTTTGGTAGTATTGGACAAGGATTAGAAGAAATATTTTTAAACAAAACAGAATTAAGTCTTTCTCTAATAATTCAACCAGAATACCTAATCCCTCTGGGTTTTATCGCTTTTCTAATAATTACGATTATATTGTTTAAAAAAAATTTAAAGGTCTGACTTAATTTTCTTTATTGATCGAAACAAAAAAAAGTAACAAATCACATAAAAGATAAAATAAAAAACAAATTTAATAAAATTGTCGTTCAGATTATAATTAATTGAAAAATAAGTTAATAAAAAAGGAATAATACAAAATGGCAGCATCATCAAACTAGCCAAATTATTTCTAAATCTTAGACTTCCATGTAGTTTTTTAAACATTAGATGATGTAAGTGATTTACATCAGGTCTTAGGGGTGAATATTTTAAAAATATTTTTCTGAATATTGAAAATAACATTTCAGTAATTGGATACGATAATATTACCATGGCCAGTAATGTAGGTAATTGAGTATGTCTTTGAAAGAGATAGATAATTAATGCTCCTGAGAAAAGAGCATAAATATATGACCCACTATCTCCTAAAAAAATTCTCCCAAAAGGAAAATTTAATAGAAAAACTACAATAGCAACAACAATTATCAATACTGATAAATTAACAATAAAAATATCATCATAAAAATATCCTAAGTATAATACACTCAAAATTATAGATAGAAAATTAAATGAACTTAAACCATTTAGGCCATCTATAAAATTAAAACCATTCATTAAAAGCATTAAACTTAGAACAAATAATAAAATTTTAATGACCTCATAATCTTTGATTAATTGTAAAAATGAAATGTTTATATCAGGAAGTTCAGAAAAAAATATAAACACGAAAGATCCAATAAATAAAATTATCAATCTAAAATAAGGGCTTAAAGATTGTTTTAGATCCTCATAAAAAGAAAATATAAAGACTATTAAGCCACCAAATATTAATGGTAAAATTAATAATAAGTAATTTATTTCAACAATTATTAAAGTAATTAAAAAAGACGATAAAAATAAAAGTCCTCCCACTCTAGGGACTTCTCCTTCATGAATTTTTTGTTTTGCAAAATAATTCGACTTTACGCCTTTGCTACTTAAAAATTTTATAAGAAAATAAATTGTAAATTGAACAACAGAAGATATAAGAATTGCAAATAATATTTGATTATAATCAATCATTTTAAAAACTTAATTTTTAATAAATAAAATTTATTAACTTACATATATAGCCTTTTCTAGTTTATTTATAAATCTTCCAATTAAAATAGGTTTAATATTAGTTTCATTTGAAAAACAATTTTCAAATTTTTTTTGATTTTGTTTACTAATTGCAATTAACATCGGCCCATTTGTTTGTGGGTCAAAGAGAATATTCTCAAAAGGATGGTTCTCTGATATATTAATATATTCTCTTGAAAATTGACGGTTATTTTTAAAACCAGTGCTTTGAAACTTTCTTAACAGGTCGATGTTTGAATTTATTAAAATATCAGAACTTAATTTTATTTTAGAAGATAGATTAGAGGACAAACATACATCTGCTAGATGAGATGATAATCCGAAGCCACTTATATCAGTCATGGTTTGAGAACCAGAATTTTTAGCAGAATTAACAACAAATAAATTCCCTTTTTTTAGATTATCTAGTATTTTTTCAAAATCGTTACCAGATAACATTTCAGAGTTGTTAAAATAAGCGGCGAGTAAATAACCTGATCCAAGTGGCTTAGATAAATAGATTAGATCACCCTCTTTAGCAGAATTTTTTGAAACACTATTCTCTATTTCACCATTTAAAGTAAGCGTTATACCTGGCTCTTGTGACTGATAGCTATGACCAGATGAAATAATACAGTCATCTTTATCTGATTCAAATTTGATTCCCTCCATAAAATATTCTAGATAAAACTTTTCAACATACTTTTCAGAGAAGGGCACACCTACAGACACACTAAGTGATTTTACTTTTCCACCGGCTGATAAAATATCATTTTGTGAGTGTAAATAACTAATTTTACCAAAATCAAAAGGATTTAGAGATGAAAAAAGTTTTATGTGATCTATGGTTTGTAATATTTTTAGTGATTTATTATAAATAATAGAAGAGTCTCTTAAATAAATGTTATCAGAAGTTTTTTTAATATAATTTATTAAAGTATTTTTTGAAACTTTAGAACCACAACCCTGACAATACATTTTAATATTTTTGAAATTTGCCAATTTAAAATTTCTTTTAGCCATTGGTAAGTTATTAGAAAATTTAAATTTGTTTATAAAATTTTTATCAATTAATACTTTGAGTTTCCAACACCATCGACCATGAAACGTTAAGAAAAAATAATTTAAAAGAGCATAATTTTTATATGTACCAATTAAATATAGCCAGTTTTTCTGCGGTTTAAATTTAATTAAATTTTTACCAGTTAATTTTAAAAAAATATTTTCCTTTAATATTTCACCTTGGCGAACTGCCATAACTCCTGATTTTGGTCTAGATATATTTTCTATACTGGATGCATCACCTGTAACAAAAATATTTTTCTCATTAATAGACAAAAGATTATTATCTACTCTAATAAAACCCCTTTCGTCTTTATTAAGACTACTATCAAACAGCCAAGACTCAATATTTGCACCTGTAGAAACTAAAGTTAAGTCACAAACTATTTTATTACCATCATTTAAGGTAATATTTTTTTCTGACAATGAAATAACTTCTCCTTTATATTCACTAATACCTAAATTGTTTGCAATTTTTTTTAAATTATTTTTTGTTTTTTTATTTAAATTTTTTTCTTTTAATATTTTCTTTCCTATAATTGTTATATCCACAGGGCTCTCGTATCTCCTTTTTAGACTAAAAGCTAATTCATAAGAAGCCACCCCTCCACCAATAATAACAATCTTACTCCTTTTATTTTTTACAATTTGATCAATATAACTTAAATTTTTTACTAGTGAGCTAATAGGTTTTACAAAAAAATATTTAGATGAATTTTCAATTTTTATTTTTTTTGTGTTTGAAATTGAACCAGTATTAATTGATAACAGATCATAATTTATTGTAGGAAAATTTTGTAAAGTAATTTCTTTACGATTTGTGTCTAGTTTAATTACTTTATCTTTTATAAATGTTGCATCTGCGTTAAAACATAATCTCTGAAGATCTATACTTATTTCATCTTTACTAAAATCCTTATGAATATATCCAGGTGTCATACCTGAATAAGTAGCCTCAAAATGTTCACTAATTAAAATTGTATTAAGCCCCTTAATGTTATTCATACTTAACTTTTTTAGAACTTGCACATTTGCATGCCCCCCACCTAATAATACTAATTGTTTAATGAAATTATTTTCAATCAATTAGAATAACCATTTTTTATTATGAATTTGGGTAAAAACTAATTTGGCTAAGGTCCTAGAAATTAAACGATTTCGCATATATTGATAATTATGTAATTAGTGAAAAATATCAATATTTTTCATTATTTTAAATAATCTAGCTTGAAACTAAGAATAAAATTACCATTTACATAACTATTAGCACTCTATAAATTTGAGTGCTAAAAAAACTAAATTTTAGATACAGAGGTATAAAAATGAATTTAAAACCCTTACACGATAGAGTCTTGGTTGAAAGAGTTGAGCAAGAAGATCGTACAAAAGGTGGTATCATTATCCCTGATACTGCTCAAGAAAAGCCTATGGAAGGAAAAGTTATATCCGTAGGTGGTGGTGCTAGAAATGAAAACGGACAAGTGGTTGCACTTGATGTTAAAAAAGGTGATCGAATTTTGTTTGGTAAATGGTCTGGTACAGAAGTTAAAATAGATGGTAAAGAACTCCTGATAATGAAGGAGTCAGATATCATGGGAATTATTGAAAAGTAATTGAAAGGAATTTTATAAATGTCAGCAAAACTAATTCAATTTGGTACAGACGCTAGAGCAAAAATGCTTAATGGCATAAACATACTAGCTGATGCAGTCAAAGTAACTTTAGGACCTAAAGGTAGAAACGTTGTTATCGATAAATCTTTTGGTTCACCAAGAACTACGAAAGATGGCGTTACAGTTGCTAAAGAAATCGAGTTAGCCGATAAATTTGAAAACATGGGCGCTCAAATGATCAAAGAAGTAGCAAATAAAACCAATGACTCTGCAGGTGACGGTACAACAACTTCAACTGTATTGTGTCAAGCATTAGCTACGGAGGGAATGAAAGCGGTAGCAGCTGGATTAAACCCAATGGATTTAAAAAGGGGAATGGATGCTGCAACAGATGCAATTATTTCTGAACTCCAAAAAAACTCTAAAATTGTAAAATCAGACAAAGAAGTCCAACAAGTTGGAACTATTGCATCAAACGGTGATGCCGAAGTTGGCGGAATGATATCCGAAGCAATGCAAAAAGTTGGAAAAGAAGGTGTTATAACTGTTGAAGAGGCTAAAAGTTTAGATACAGAGCTTGATGTCGTTGAAGGTATGATGTTTGATAGAGGTTACTTGAGCCCTTATTTTGTAACAAATGCAGACAAAATGAAGGCGGAAATGGAAGATTGTTTAATCCTATTACACGAAAAGAAATTGGCAAGTCTCCAACCAATGTTACCTCTTTTAGAGTCAGTTGTTCAATCAACTAAACCATTACTTATCATATCAGAGGATGTTGAAGGAGAAGCCCTTGCAACTCTCGTCGTCAATAAACTTCGTGGTGGACTTAAAATTGCAGCTGTAAAAGCACCTGGCTTTGGTGATAGAAGAAAAGCGATGTTAGAGGATATTGCTATCTTAACTGGTGGACAAGTCATAAGCGAGGACTTAGGTATAAAGTTAGAGTCTGTTACAATGGATATGCTTGGAAAGGCTAAACGTGTTGTTGTAGATAAAGAAAACTCAACAATTGTTGGCGGTGCTGGTAAAAAGAAAGATATAGAAGCAAGATGTGATCAAATCAGAAAGCAAATCGAAGAAACAACATCTGATTATGATAAAGAAAAGCTTCAAGAAAGACTTGCTAAATTAGCTGGAGGTGTAGCTGTAATCAAAGTTGGTGGCGCTTCTGAAGTTGAGGTTAAAGAAAAAAAAGATCGTGTTGAAGACGCAATGCACGCTACTAGAGCGGCAGTTGAAGAAGGTATTTTACCTGGTGGTGGAACAGCACTTCTTTATGCTACAAGCGTTTTAAAAAATCTAAAAGTTGATAACGATGATCAAAGATATGGAGTTGATATTGTTAGGAAAGCTTTATCTGCACCTCTTAAACAAATTGCACAGAATTCTGGTTTTGATGGAGCAGTAATAGCTGGAAAGATTTTAGAAAGCAAAGATAATTCTCATGGGTTTGATGCCCAATCAGGAAAATTTTGCGATTTAGTCAAAGCTGGAATTGTTGATCCAACAAAGGTCGTCAGAACTGCTTTAATTGATGCAGTGTCTGTTGCCGCTCTTTTAACAACAACTGAGGCAATGATTACAGACAAGCCAGAGGACAAATCCTCAACGCCAGCTATGCCTGATATGGGTGGAATGGGCGGAATGGGTGGCGGTATGCCAGGCATGATGTAAAATATTTTTAAATATAATTTAATACAAGCGCCAGCCTATGCTGGCGTTTTTTTTTTTGACTAAATTTTTAAATCGGGTATTAACAAATATGTATAAATTTATGCTTATAACAAGTTATTCATATTACTTTTTATGTAATCGAAATGATCTTTAAATTAGTTAATGTTAGATAATTTAGCTATAGTTGGTAATGGAATAATTGGCACTTTATGTGCAATTGAAATAAAAAAAAAATATCCAAAAATTAAAATTCAAATCATTGGTGATAAAAATAGACCTTTCTCAGCAAGTGTAGGAGCAGGAGCGATGGCTAACGTTTATGCAGAAATCGAGAACGGACCTTTTAAAGATGCGAATGAAGCTCGTTTTCTCAATATTGGTTTGAAAGCAAGACATAAGTGGCTAAAAATTTTCGATCAATTGAAAATTACTAAAAAAGTTATTACCGCAAAAGATACTATTGTTTTTTTAAAGAAAAATGCATCTAGTTTTGAAAATTATAATTATAATAATATGAAAGAAGCAGCTTTAGCAGATAAAAAAGCTCATTTATTAGTAAAAAATAAAGTAAAACAATTTTTTCCAAATACTTATAATAAAATACAAGAGGCTACACTCTTAAAAGATGAGTTTGCAATATGTACAGTTGCACTCTTTAATCACCTCGATAAAATTAAAAAAAAATATGGAATAATTTCTGTAAACTCACATGTGAAAAAGATTAAAACTCTGAGTAATAATAAAATCAGAATAGATTTACAAAATGAAAATAAATCTCTCGTAGTAAATAATATTATTGTTACAGCTGGTTCAAATAGTGAGTCAATTTTCGATAAGAAGTTAAAACTGATACCTATGCTTCAAGGAGTTGGAAGTGCTATAATTTTAAATGATATAAATGACTTACCAAATAGCTTCCAAAATTATGTTGTTAGAACTGTTAATAGAGGTGGAGCACAGTGTGGATTACATACTGTTCCAAGATCAAATGGTACCCTCTATTTAGGTGCCGGTAATTATATCTCTCGACCTGGTATAAGAGCTCACAGATTAGAGACAATTAGGTACCTATATGAGCTTTTTTCAGATGAATTAGTCGGTAAAAAAATAGCTTATCCTTTATATGGAAATTTATCTTTAGGATATAGACCTAGAACAATGGATGGTTTCCCATGTATTGGCAATCATCAGATATATCAAAATATTTTTTTTGCGACCGGCACAAACAGAGTTGGTCTTACTTGGGCACCAGAAATAGTAAATCAAGCTTTAAAATGGTTAGATGGAAAAAAAATTTCAAACGATTTTGAAGGATGGCATCCTGATCGAGATATGATTTCATATGGAAATGATAAAAAATGTATCGATTATTTTGTTAATAGTAGATTATCAGCAGGTTTAGAGCATAATAATTTTTCAGAAAATCAAACTAATAAAATAAAAAAAGAGCTGACTAATATCGCGAATAATCAAATAAAAAAAATAAAAAAATTATATCCTGGTATTATTATTAACCCAGATAATTGGCAAATAATTTTAAATAACGAGTCATGATCTCAAATGACGAATATTATGATAAACTAGCTAATTCATATAGGGTTGAATACAAAAATCGCTTACCATATATAAAAACTGTTAATGAAAAAATATGTAAATTTATAAATCCCAACCGAAATTTAAATATACTTGATATTGGTGTTGGTGATGGTGAAAGAGCCAGGCATTTTATTTCACAATTGAATATAAAAAAAAACAATTACTATGGATTAGAACCATCAAATAAAATGTTTCTAAAAGCAAAAACAAAATTATTAGATAAAAATTTATATAATTTAAATTTAGAAAACTTTAATCACAAAATAAAATTTGATTATATATGGTTTTTGTGGAATGTCATAGGTCACGTAAATGATGCTGATACTTTTTTCTTAAAGGTTACCAGGTTAATTAAAGATAATGGATATATAATTTTTGATTTTAACAATTTATTCAATGTTGAGGAATATGGTTACTTTAAGTATTTAAAGAATATAATTTTGAGTCTTTTTATCTCGGTATTCAAATTTAAACTTACTAACTTAAATAATACTACACAAGTGAATTTTTATACGAAATCGTACATTAATAAAATTTTAAAAAAAAATAATATTCAAATAAAAAAAATATATTTTATTAACTACCAAAATGGAAAGATTGAAAAATATATGCATAGAGGACAGGTTTTAATGATATGTAAGTATACATTGAAGAATTGAGTAATATTTTTTAATAAACTTGATCTAAACCTATGTATAACTTTTATTTAAATTATAATGAATTTTATTAGACCTTTTAAATTATTTATTACTGATAAAAATTTGTCGATAGATATTGTTTTTTTTTCGATTCTTTTAATAGCTATTCCTATTGTTTTAATAACAGGACCAGCGCTGCCTGATATTTTTTTATCTTTGATCGCTTTTTATTTTCTTGTCATTTCGATATTAAAAAAAAAATGGTATTACTATAAAAATCCTTTAGTTTACGGTTTTTTAATTTTTAGTATTTACGGAATTATTAGATCATTATTCTCTGAAAATCTCATTGAATCCTTAACAAATGAAGGAAGTGTATTCTATTTTAGATATATTTTTTTCGCAATGGGCGTTTGGTATTTATTAGATAATAATTCTCATATTTCTAAATGTTTGTTAATAGTGTCAATTTTTTGTCTTACATTAGTTTGCATTGATGGATTGTATCAATATTTTGTAGGAATAAATTTTTTTGGTAATGAAAAATTTCATGTGGACCGTTTGACAGGTTTTTTTGGTAAGGAGCCAATCATTGGCAGATATATTTCATTTTTGTCAATCTTTACTTTTGCCTTAATTTATCAAAATTATAACAAAACAAAAAAGACGATGATTTCTTCTATTCTATTATTAGTAGCATGTGAAGTAATTGTTTTTCTAACTGGAGAGAGGGCAGCATTGTTTTACGTAAGTTTATATGCATTGTTAATTTTGATTTTTATACCACGCTATAGAATTTATAGGATCATAGGTCTCTTTATTTCTGTAATTATCATTTTAGGTATACTTCAAATCAATCCAACTGCAAAATCAAGAATGGTAGATACTACTATTGAGCAAGTAACCCAAACTAAGATACCGTATCTGCCTTACAGTTCTCACCATGAGGAACATTATGTTTCAGCTTTAAAAATGTTTATTGATAATCCATTATTCGGAGTAGGGACTAACACTTTTAGAATAGAATGTAAAAAACCAGAGTATAAATATAAAAAAAGATCATGTAGTTCACACCCTCATCATATTTATTTACAAACTTTAGCAGAATTAGGTATTGTTGGTTTTTTATTTTTAGCAACATTTTTTTTGTATATATCCATAATTGGCATTCGCCAATTATTTATGATTATAAAATCAGATAAAAATAAACAAATACCTTTTGAATACTTTTTATATGCTATGATATTGTTTGTATATTGGTGGCCTATAATACCACATATGAGCCTTTATAATAATTGGAATAATGTCTTGTTAATGTTGCCTATGGGTTATTTTATGAAATACTTCTATGGAAATAAATAAGTAATGGAGTTTTTTTTAAAATTAAAAAGCTATGTCCTAAGTGTCTTCGATCAGAGCGCTTTAGGATTGTCTTTTTTGGAAATTTTGACAGTTGTACTTTCTTTTATTTTATCATTATTTATCAGAGGTTTTTTTGCAAAAGTTGTAGTTTCTAAAATAAAAAAAATTATTCAAAAGACTGGCAATAAAGTCGATGATCAACTTTTTGATGCATTGGCTCCACCTTTAAAAGCTTTACCAATCATTTTTGTATTCATTATGATAGGGTTGTTTGTCAATACTGATACACAAATAAGCTCTTTATTAGACAAAATTAATCAGACTTTGGTTACAATATTTATATTTTGGTTGATACACCAATCTTTAGCACCTCTTTCTTTAGCTTTTCAAAAACTTGAAGAGTTATTTTCTAAAGCTTTAGTTCTTTGGCTTATTCGTTCACTAAGATATCTTATCATTTTTCTAGGAACAGTTGCGGTTCTTGAAACTTGGGGTATTAAGATTGGGCCAGTAATTGCAGGTCTAGGACTATTTGGAGTCGCAGTTGCTTTAGGAGCGCAAGATCTATTTAAAAATTTAATTTCAGGTATAATGATAATATTTGAAAAAAGATTTGAGTTAAATGACATCATAGAAGTTCCAGGTCATGCCGTAGGTACTGTAGAACATATTGGTTTTCGTTCGACTCTGATACGTCAATTTGATACAACTCCAATTTCTATTCCCAACTATGTTTTTTCTGATACATCTATTATTAATTTTTCTGATAGAAAGTTCAGAAGAATTAATTGGATTATCGGACTAACTTACGATACTACAACTAAGCAGTTAAAAGACATTTGTAAGAGCATAGAAGAAAAAATTCAAATGAGTAATAATTTTGTCGTTAATGATAATTACAAACTATATATTAGAGTTGAAAAATTTAATGATAGTAGTATTGATATCCTAATTAATACATTTACAAATACTAATGACTGGGAAAAATATCTAATAATTAAAGAAGAATTATTATTTATGATTAAAGATATAGTTGAAAAAAATAAAAGTTCTTTTGCTTTCCCATCACGATCAATTTATATTGAAAAAAATTAATAATTTTATTAAGAAGCAGTAAATTTTCTCTAAAATATTTTTTATACAAACTAGATTATAGATAATTTATTTTAAAACTTATTATTTGTTATTTTTAAATCGTCAGTGAGTATGATTTCTACCCCCATATCGGTAATCAATTGATAATCGTTATTAGTATTTACTGTAAAAGCAAACCTTTGGCGATTACCAACCCATAAATAATCAAAATTACCAACTTGGTAGTGAAACATGCTTACAAAATCTGGATCAATAATCATATTTGCTAAGATTGACCTCAAATAATAAAGAGGTGTTTTCCAATGAATTTGGTTATTTTTGTTTGGTCCTTTAGATAACCAATAGACTTTATAAATGCCTTTGAGTTTTGTTTTTAAAAACCATAACCCAATAAAATTGTGTGACTCTATAAAAAAAATATTTCTAGTGTGTATCATAGAGAGTCTATTTATTAACTCTGAAATTTCTCTAGCATTTGTATTATTAAGATTTTTTAAATCTAACCACCAATATCTTATATGAAAATTATCTTTAATTAATTCATCAATATTTTGTGCATTTTTATCATCTGGATTGTTATAACTAGCTATTAGTCCTCGTTCTGTGCTGTATGTTGTATCAATTTCTACACCGCAATATTTATTTTCTACAGCATATTTCAATCTCTCTTTTGAACCCGCTGCGTGCAACCATAACATTGGATAATTACAAATTTCACTATAAAAGACTATTTTTTCTCCATTAAATCTCTTGAATGAAAAAATTATAAGGATAAAACTAAAAATTAATAAAATTATTTTTACATACTTATTAATGTACATTTAATAAAGACTCGCGTAATAAGGATTGATATAGTTTTTTGTGATTATCAGACATAGATTGATCATCTATTTTAATTAAATTATCACGATCAACGATAGTACCATTAAGATTTATATGATTTGTGTCAATGCTGCACTTTATACTACTGCATAATTTTAAGTCACTAATATGGTTAATTACAATTTCTGGTAATTCATAATATGCAAAATTTCTATCCTCAACATCTATCTGCATATCATCTCCAATGAATATTATTCTCATCTTTCTAATTTTTGGACAAGAGTATTCGCTAAATGTACTACAAGCAAAACCAGCGTCTTTATAGTCAGAAACACCAGGTGGATAGTGGTCAGAAAGAATAAATATCAAAGAATTTGGATCTAAATTTCTTATTTTTTTTATATAGTCACTAAGGTGTTGAATTGATCTTGCATTACAACTTAAAGTCTCCTCTAGATTTTTCGATTTTGAGTATTCAATTAGAGGTTCATAAAATTGTTTTTGCCCGAGTACACTATGACAACCAACTGCAAACAAATAATTTAAAATAGGCTCATCATTAATTAATGACTTTTTTAAATATTCAAAATGTTGTTTGAAAAAAGATCTATCTGAAAGCCAACCATTCTGCATATCAGACATATCAAAACTGGGTGTTAAATAAGACTCATCAAAACCAATACTCTTGTAAGCTTTTTCGATATTAAAAAAAGAACCGTGCATTGGTTGGCTTGCAATTGTTTTATAACCAAATTGTCTAAGATAATTTGGTAAACAACTTGTTTTACCCTCACCCATACGATTAAACTCAGTTCCATATTCAAGTATGCTTGGAGCTCCACAAAGAATTTCAAATTCTGCTTGAGCAGATCCACCACCGCTAACAGGTGATATACCATAAATTAAATTTTTACTTTTAAATTCAATCCATTGATTAGGAATTATGTTTTGAGTAATTTTAATGTTTTTAAAATCTGTTGGATCAATGAAGCTTTCCATCAGAATTATATGAATATTTTTTTTTATAATATTTTCATTAAGTTTAAATGATCTAAAGTCATCATATTGAATTATTTCTTTATTTGTCAAAAGTTTTTTTTCAAAGGATAGGGTGTTTATAAAGTGATAAAAAAAAGCATCAATGGGGCCTATATTTCTAAAAGCAGCACTAACATTAAAATCTTCAACATTTGGTTTAATAGGATAAAAAACTTTTTCAAATGATTGGGGAAAAATAATTGAAAAATAAATAAATACAGCAAAGGCAATTTGTAGTAAAAAAATTTTAATCTTGAAAAAACGAATATTTATTAAAATTGTTAATGAAAAAAATATTATTATAGAAAGATATATAATATAAGAGCTTAAATTTCCTAATGCATACATCAATTCATCAAGGTCTTGAAGATCACTAAATAAAACGCCTTTTCTGAGAAAATAGTAAGTAACAAATGGTAAAAATATAAATGAATAATATCCTATGATAGAAAGGATTATCGAACGAATATAAACGATTATAAAAAAAGAAAAAATTAGATTTGAAAAAAAAACTCTTAAATTATATGAGTCATAGAAAACAAGTTGTTTGAATTTTAGTACTTCTGAAAATATTGACCAAGGAATTACTAATAAAATTGAGAGTAAAAAAATGCTTTTTAGACTATCAACAGAGTAAAATATATTTTTTAAATTAATTTTAATAATTTTCATTATTTAAAAGATTTGATTATATATAATTAAAAATAGTTAACCATAAACAATTAATTAATTAGCAACTTATTTACACTTAACATAAGTATTTTTATTAAAATATTATATTTTAAATATATGAATTTTGTTATGTTTGTTTAAAAATATAGACTATTTAAAATTAATAATATTAAATTAAATAATGAAAGTTCTAATAACAGGCTCAGCAGGCTTCATTGGCTTTCACTTAGCAAATTTATTATTAAAGAGCGGCTTTAAAGTTTGTGGCTATGATGGTTTAACTCCATATTATGATATTAAATTAAAAAAAAAACGTAATGAAATTTTAAGTCAACATTCAAATTTCGAATCTGTTGAAGGAATGCTAGAGGATAAGAATTTATTAGAAAAAATATTTGATGATTATCACCCAGATATTGTAGTGCATCTCGCCGCACAGGCCGGTGTTAGATATAGCTTAGAAAATCCAAGAAGTTATATTGACTCTAATATTGTTGGTACTTTTAATGTCATGGAAATGGCAAAAAAACTTAAAATAAAACATCTATTAATGGCATCAACTTCATCAGTTTATGGCTCAAATACTGATATGCCTTTTAAAGAAACATCAAAAGCAGATACACAACTTACAATTTATGCAGCAACAAAAAAAGCAAATGAAAGCATGGCTCACTCATATGCACATTTATGGAATATTCCAACAACAATGTTTCGTTTTTTTACAGTTTATGGTCCATGGGGTCGGCCAGATATGGCTTTATTTAAATTTGTTTCAGCAATTTTAGAGGATAGACCAATTGAAATTTACAATAATGGAGAAATGTATCGAGATTTTACTTATGTTGAAGATTTGGTTATTTCAATAAAAAAATTAATTGACGCCCCCCCAGTGGCTTTAAAAGATGACTTAATCCAATCAACTGAAATATCATCATTTGAGCCACCTTTTCGAATTGTAAATATAGGTAACTCAAAAAAAATTAAATTACTTGATTTCATTGACGCGGTTGAGGCAACTCTTCAAAAAAAAGCAATTCGAAAATACATGCCTATGCAAAAAGGAGATGTCCCAGAGACATTGGCAGATACATCTTTATTGTATAAACTTATAGGATATCATCCTGAGACTGATTATCGTGATGGTATTAATTTATTCGTAAAATGGTATCGTAATTATTATAATAAATAACCCTAAATAGTTAAAATTACTTCAGCTTTATAAAAACATTTAAGTTACTTCAAAAAAGGTTTTAAATAAAATTAAATCGGTAATAATGTATTTTCATGAATAAAATTAAAAAATTATTAAATAAATTTTTTTTTTTACTTTACTTCAAGTTTCTTTATAAACCAAATTATGAATTTAATGAAGTTGATGAGGTAGCAGTAATTGGACGAGGAAAAAGCGCTAATTATTATTTCGAAAAATTTCAAAATTCTCCAAAAATTGTCGCATTAGTAAATTTTACAGATCAAGATTTAAAAGAAATAGATATCCAAGTGCTAAAAAGTAAAGAAATATTTTTATTTTTTAATATTGAAGGCAACCCATTGTCTTTAAAATATTTATTAAGTTTAAACATAAAAGGGCTTATGCGCACATCAAATGATGACTACGGTTTATACAAAAAAAGGAAAGATTACAAAAGGCTAAATATACTTCAAAAATTATATCTAGATAGACTTCCTAAATATCCAAAACATTTAAATGATTTCATGTATTTAGGAAATGGTGGCCTCATAAGTATTGTTTACATGATCAATTATTTTAAGCCTAAGAGAGTGCTGTTGTTTGGATTTAATTTTTATCAGAGCAAAATGATAAGCAATTCATCTTTTTCTAACTCTGTAAATGAAGACTCAACAGTTTTAAGGAAAGCAGGTGTAAAGTTAATCCAAAATTTTATTCATATATGTAATTTATTTAATAATATCGAATTTCAAAGATATGATGATACCCAAATAGAAAATGTCTCAAACCTTAAACAAATTAATACTGGATTTTAGACATAGATTAAATTTATTTCATTTGACCTTTGCGCCTAAGAATAGCATCTTGTACAAAAATAAATACTGCACCAAGCATCCCACCAAATACAATAAATGCAACAAGCCTAAAGTAAGTAAAAGTTGGTCTTGGTTTTTTTGGTGCGTTTAAATTTTTAGGATTTGTTAAACTTTTTATTTTGATAAATTCAGAATCATTTTCCATTGATTTTAAAAAATTATTTATTTTAATTAATTCGTAAATAAAATCAGATGATTTTGAACTTTGATTGTCTCTATTAAAATCTCTGAACTCCGTTTCAATTTGCTCATATCTATTTTCAAACATTAAAATATATTTTGAGGTTAGAACTTCATTGACATAATTAGTGTAATTAAAAATTTCATTTATATTCTCAACTTTATCTGATTTTATTTCAATAAATCTCTCCTCTTTTGAAATATTTACCATATTTGTATTGGTCAAATTTTCATAAATAATTTGAGATTGCTTGTTATCACTCTTCCATTTATTAAAGACATCTTTTGAGTAAAAAAGTTTTTGATAGTCTGTAGTAACTGTATGGTCATAAAAACCGGTGTAATTAGAGTCCAAATTATTAGGCGGCAATTGATTTACGATAAAGTCAATTTTTGACTCATATAGGGGTTCTGGATTTACTTCAATAACATCTTTATTTAAATAGAGATATAAACAACCGATTATTAATGTTAAAAATATAAAAATAGAAATTTTCCATTTTCCTCGCCATAATAATATTAATAAATCGAGTATATCGATATCATCGTTTGATTGTTTCATAACAATTTGTTTTAATTTTTTGAATATACATTAAAAAGTTCAAATGATAACAATAAAAAATTATTGCTTTATTAATTTATCAAAGAAATTTTTATAATTGATATCTGGATTATATTTTTCCTTAACAAGATTAAGACTTTTTTCACCAAACTTTTTTAAAATGTTACGATTATTAATTAGAAATTTTAATTTTTCGCTTAAACTCTCAACATCATTTGACTTGACTATATAACCATTCTCTTGGTGTTCAGTATAACAGCTTGTGCTATTTGTATCAGTCGTAATTACTGGTAAACCAAATGCCATAGCTTCTAAATTTGAAATAGATGCTGGCTCATTTACTGATGGTAATACAAAAAGGTCATGTGACATATAAATATTTGATAAAGTATTTGAGCTGATGTTTGTCAAAATTTCGACATTTAAATCACTCTTTAGGACTTCTTTTTTTAGTTGACTGATTTTAATAGCATGTTCTTTAGTAGTGCATTCACCAACAACTGTTAGATTAAATTTTTTATCTGTTTTAATTATAGATAATGCTTTTATTAGTAGTGAGTGATTTTTTCGATCAACAAATTTTCCAATAGTTAAAATATTAACACTATTATTTAAAAACCATTTCTTTGAATAATTACTTGCAGATAAGCAAAATGGTAAATAAGTAATTTTCTGATTATATTTTTTGAATTTTAAATCTCCAAGACATGGGCTAATACATTGAGTATTAAATATTTTAATAAAAATTTTTTCCAAAAACTCTTTAAAATCATAAGATTTTTTTTTATGAATTTCTCTTTGTATATATAAAATAACATTAACTCCTATTAATTTTGACCAAATAAGATATGAAAAACTCATTAAATTTATTGGATCTCTAATAATAAAAATATCATATTTAGCTAACTTGAATTTTAATAATTGATTAATTGATGGCATTCCATACCTATAATCGAATATTGTATTACTAGATTTTATTATAAATTTAATTATTTTAAAAAATTTGTTTAAATCAATTACAAGTGGTTTTAATAAAGAATGATCTTCAATCTCACCTATTCTTGTAACATAAAAAGATACTTTAAGTCCTTTTTTTTGTAAAAATTTAACTAACGAAATTTGATTAGTATGAAACCTTGGAGCTAGAAAAGCAATTTTCATTATTATTCAATTTTTTTCAAACCCATATTTTGAACCATTCATGTAAGTTATTATCGTCAATATATTTTAAAACCGAATTTTTTTTATGTTCTAAATTTTGACTTTCATTTAATCCATGCAATTCGCAAACTACCATACCAATCTTTTTCCTATTTTTAAATATATCTGGCAAAATTTCATATTCAGAACCTTCAATATCAATTTTGATACAATCTATATATTTAAAATTTTTCAAAATGTCAGATATTGAATTAATTTTTATATTTATCTCTCTATTAAAATTTCCATAATTATAGACTGATGCAGATACTGAATGTTTTAAAGTTAAATTTTGATCATCAGATAAATAATAATAAAGTAAACTTTTTTCACTTTTTTCTCCTACGCCTTCATTTATAAGTTTGACTTTTTTGTATCCTAATAAGTTTAATTTTAAAATTTCAAAAGCTTTAGGATGCGGTTCATATGCATATACAAAGCAATTTGAAATTGTACTCACATATCTTGATATTTCTCCAACATTTGCGCCAAAATCTAAAAATACAGAGTCTTCTTTTAAATTATTAAATATTTTAAATTTTTTATATTGAGGCCTATTCAAATAGATTATAAGTCTTGTATACTTAAATTTAAAAAAGATATTTTTTAAGAATTTATAAATAATTTTCATTTTCAAAAACAAACCATATAAAAAAATAGTGTATAAAGCTAAAAAAATATTTTATTTTTTTTAAAATAATTTAAATATTTATTGTCTAATTTTTGGTTTATAATTAAATTAATTTTTTTAATTTCTTCGTAATCTAAATACTGATGAAAGTTTTGTTTCTTTCCTTTACGAAATTTTTTTATTTGAGCATCAGTTCCTTGAGCTTTTTTTTGTAAATTTTCAAAACTGGTCTCTTCAACTAAGTATTGTAAGTTATCTTCCGAAATTGGTAGATTTAATGATTTTAAGATCTTGGCAAAATTATTCTTTGGATCATCTATAAAATTTTCATATAAAAGTATTTCGTAAGACTTTTTTACAAATAAATGATCACTAAAATAATTTAAAAAATCAATTAAATAAATAATTCCTCTTTCAGGTGAAAATATAAATTCACTCAAACTTGTTCCTTTTTTTAAAAAATTTTGCTTACTATCCATCATTGACGCATACTTTTTGTGAAAATAGAAGCTTATAATAGTATCTCTTGGGTCTCTGAGAACAAAAAAATTTGTCTTATTCTTTATTGATAGTTTAATTAATAAATTTTTCATCCAGGAATTGTTTATGTCAAGATCCTCAAATGAGTGATCAACAAAAATAGATGTTTTTTTATTTTTATTATACAAAGTTAAAAGTTTGTTACTTTTAAAGTATTTAGGTGAATTATGTTTATTATTTAGTTTATTTATAGATAAACCATTATATTCATGCAAAAAACATACAATCCATGTTCTTCCTGATTTAGGAAAACTTATAATGTTATAATCTGAGATACTATAGTATAAGATTTTTCTAATTATTTGCTTTATCATATACTTTGACATTTATAAAAAATAATATACTTGCTTGTTATGGAAATAAAAGGTCTCAAAATTCATTTTACTGATAAACAAAAGTCAAAAATTTCAGAAAGTCTTAAAGATATTTTAGATACCGGACAGTTGGCGGCTGGCAAGTATGTGCAAGCTTTTGAACAAAATTGGAGTAAACTAAATAATTGTAAATTTGGTGTTGCTGTGTCAAATGGTGGGGCAGCTTTAGAGGTTTTATTTAGATCTTTAAATTTAAATGGCAAAGAGGTAATTCTACCTACAAACACTTTCATAGCAACATACAATTCCGTGATGTTTGCAGGTGCTAAACCTATTCTAGCTGATGTCTCATATAAAAACATGTGTTTAGACTTAAAAAATATTAAGAAAAATTATAATAGTAATACAGGTGCAGTATGTGTTGTTCATATAGGTGGTATAATTACAAATGAGATAGAAGATATTAAAAAATTTTGTGATGAGAAAAAAATTTTTTTGATTGAAGATGCGGCTCATGCACATGGATCAACTTTTAATGGCAAATACTCTGGTGAATTTGGAGTTGGTGCGGCCTATTCCTTTTTTTCAACAAAAACTTTTACATCAGGAGAGGGTGGTATGGTACTTACAAATGATGAAAAATTATCTGAAAAATGTTTTTCAATGAGAGATTATGGAAAAAAAATCTCAATGGGAGTCTGTGCATACAGTATTTTCTGGAAACTTTCGAATGAGTAATTTAACAGCTGCATTAGGTGATGCGCATATAAGTGAATTTAACAATTTTTTAGAAAAAAGAAAAAGTATATCAAATTACTATACTGAAAATTTAAATGGTAATTATGAAAAAATTCTCCCTGAGGGAGAGTCTGGTTGGTACAAATACATTGTATATTTACCAAAAGATATTAATAAAAAAAAATTTAAGGAAAAATGTAAAGAAAAGGGCTTGGGATTACCAGGTGGCGTTTATGATCAACCTATACATCTGCAGCCAGTAATGAATAAAAAAAATATGAATTCATCTTTTCCAGTAGCTGAGGATGTATGTAGTAGACATATTTGCTTACCAATCTATCCAAATTTAACTCAAAATGAAACGAGTGAAACAATTAAAATATTAAACGAGCTACTATGAGTAATATTCTAGTAACTGGAGGTTCGGGATTTATAGGAAGTAACATTATAGAAACTTTAAAAAAAGCAAATCATAAAGTATTTAATATAGATAAAAATTTATCTAATTTTGGGGATCATTTTGAAAATATAGATATAAATGATACATCTAAGATAGAAACCTTTTTAAAAAAAAATTCAATTGAGTTCGTATATCACATAGCTGCGATCGCTAATGCAAGAAGATCTCTTGAGAATGTGCAAGAGACTATTATAAATAACGTTTCCGGGACAGCCTCAATTTTGAAAGCATCATCAAATAGCAATATAAAAAAAGTAATATTGGCCAGTACAGTTTGGATCTACAATGCAGTAGATAAAACTGATGGGAGAAAAAATAATGGAAATATAATCCTAGATGAAAATAGTAAAATTTTACCCTCTTGTGGAGGCCATTATTACACCACTTCGAAACTAGCTTCGGAATTTCTTTGTCACGATTTTAAATCTTTAGAAAATTTAAATTTTACTATATTAAGATACGGCATACCATATGGCCCAAGAATGTGGCCTGGTTTAGTTTTAAGAGCTTTTACAGAGAATGCTCTGTCAAATAAACCAATCATTATTAATGGAGACGGTAGCGCTAAAAGAAGATTTATTCACGTCAAAGATTTAGCAAAAGGTCATCTTTTGGCTTTGAACAGTATAGCTGATAACCAAACTTATAATTTAGAGGGAGATAAAGATGTTACAATTAAACAATTAGCTGATTTAGTCTCATCCAATATTAAAGGAGTCAAGGTTGAGTATATTATTGACAAAAATAGAGTAGGCGAACTAAAAACTGACAGTATACAAATTTCAAATCAAAAAATAAAAGATGATCTTGGCTGGAAAATAGATATATCTATTGAGGAAGGTGTGAAATCATACATAGAATGGTTTAAAAAAAATAATAATATTCAGTAAGTATTTTGAGATTTGAATTTTAGAGATAAACTGCTTGCACTAAGCCAACAGAATAAAAATAAACGAATGTGCTGGAATTTTTTTAGATTTTTGAAAATTAGTAAGATGATTATTAATGAAACATAATGCTGCAATATATTTATTATCTTCACGAGTACTTCTTTTAGAAAAATGTTTAGATAACTTATTTAAAAACTGGAACTACAAATATAATTATCCAGTATACGTCCATTTTTTTGACAACATTTACTCTGAAAAATTTATTGAAAAAATAAATAATAAGATTTCTAAAAATATTTCTTTTCACAAAGTTGAATATAAAGTCCCAAAGCATATAAGTGAAAGTGATCTTTTTTACAATAAAAAATACCTAAGATATGTCAGAGAGTCTTTTCCAAAAAAAAGATTAGGATACTTACATGGCGAAAGATTTTGGTTAAATCTTACCTCTTATGGAAAATACGGTTGTCTTGTCAAAGAATTAGAAAAATATGATTTTTTAATGCGTATAGATGATGACTCAAATTTTAAGGGTAAAATTGATTTTGATTTATTTGACGTATTAAAAAATAATCCTATTGCTACAGCTTACACAGACAATAACTACTCATATAGAATCAGAGATTGCAGAATAGGATTATTTGAGTTTTATAAAAATTACCTGAAAAAATATAATTATATTCCAAAAAACCCTCAATTAAAGAGAGCCGTTGAACAAAATGATGAATCTATCATGCATAACTTACATTGGACTGCAGGAAATTGTAATTTATATAATATTTTAGAATTCAGAAAAAAACCTTGGGATGAGTATTTATCATTACTTAACCAATACGGTGGTCATTATAAGCACAGATGGGGTGATTTAGAGACAATTGGTTTATTCTGTTGGACACATTTTAACAAGAATCCACACAATTTTGATTTAAAGAATAAAGGATTATATGATAATAAATTTCCATCATCTCTATCTAGCTATGCCCCAGGTAATAATAATTTAAATGAACATAATTTTTTTATCATAAGATTATTTAATGCTTTGAAATATTTTGTAAAAAAAATATTTTTTTAAAAATACATATTGCTAAGTTAAATTAAAAATAGTGAAGATTTTTAAAAAATAGCTAAGATTAGCTAATATTTTAAAAAAATGAAAAAAAAAGCCCTCATTACAGGAATAACAGGACAAGACGGATCTTATTTAGCAGAATTTTTAATAAAAAAAAATTATATTGTTCACGGCATTAAGAGAAGATCTTCAAGCATAAATACTGAGAGAATAGATTATCTTTTCAATGATAAAAAAATTCAAAATAAAAAACTTTTTTTACATTATGGAGATTTGTCTGACTCATCAAATATATATGAATTAATTAAAAAAATTAAACCTGATGAAATTTATAATCTTGCTGCTCAGTCCCATGTTGCTGTAAGTTTTCAGATTCCAGAGTATACAGCTCAAGTTAATGCTATTGGTGCATTAAGAATTCTCGAAGCAATAAAAAGTCTGAATTTAACTAAAAAAACAAAATTTTATCAGGCATCTACATCAGAAATGTTTGGGATGGTTCAAGAAGTTCCACAAACAGAAAAAACACCTTTTTATCCCAGGTCGCCATATGCTGTTTCTAAATTATTTGCATACTGGATTACGATAAATTTTAGAGAGGCTTATGGTATATTTGCATGTAATGGAATTCTTTTTAATCATGAGTCTCCAAGGAGAGGTGAAACTTTTGTAACAAGAAAAATTTCATTAGGTTTAGTTTCTATTGTAAAGGGAAAAAATAAAAAGCTTTTCTTAGGAAATTTGGATTCAAAAAGAGATTGGGGTCATACAAAAGACTCAGTAGAAATGCAATGGCTTATGATGCAACAAAAAAAACCAGATGACTACGTTATTTCAACTGGTCAACAATATACGGTAAGAGATTTTATAAAATGGTCTTGTGAATTTTTGGGATTTAAAATTAAATTTATAGGAAAAGGTGTTAACGAGACTGGAGTTATTGATAAAATTTTTATTGATAATAATTATAAAATAAAGGAAGGAAAAACAATTATAAAAGTCCACAAAAAATATTTCAGGCCAACTGAAGTTTCATCACTTTTAGGTAACTCAAACAAAGCCAAAAGGAGACTTGGTTGGAAGCCAAAAATCTCTGTTAAACAACTTTGCAAAGAGATGATCACATCTGATTTACAGAAGTTTTAAATTACAATGAAAAATATAAAATTGGCAGAAGATACTATTTCCAAGTTAGAATTAAATAAATTAACTAAATGGATTATCAGTACAAAAATTCTAACAAAATCAAAAGTATCAAAAAAATTTGAACATATTTTTTCAAATTGGAATAATTCAAAATACGCTGTTTTTGTAAATAGTGGATCTTCAGCAAATTTATTAATTGCCCAGGCTTTATTAGAGTCAAAATTATTAATAAATAAAACAATAATATTACCATCAGTCTCATGGGCAACTACAGTAGCTCCATTTATGCAATTGGGTTTTAAAGTGATTTTATGTGACACAGACAAAGAAAATCTTGGTTTAGATATTAATCATTTAAAAAAATTAATAAAAAAGCACAAACCCTCATGTATATGTCTATGCCATGTATTAGGCCATTCAAATAATATTAAAGATATTCTTAAATTAGTGAGAACAAATAAAATAAAATTAATTGAAGACACATGTGAGTCTTTAGGGTCAACTTATAACAAAAAAAAACTTGGAAATTTTGGTTTAGCATCCTCTTATTCATTTTATTATGGTCACCATATTTCAACAATAGAAGGTGGAATGGTATGCACTAATAATAAAAGCTTTTACAATTTATTAGTGTCAATACGATCACATGGATGGTCTAGAGATTGGGATAAGAACTATAAAAAGAAGATTATGAAACAATACAAATTAAATGAATTTGAAAATTTATACACATTCTATAATTCAGGTTTCAATATTAGATCAACAGATCTAAATGCATTTATAGGAATAAATCAAATGAAGAAAATTGATAGAGTTATTAAGACAAGAAATAAAAATTATCAACTCTATAAAAAATTACTAAAAAATTTTTGGCATCAAAATGATGACAATCAATTTATTTCTAGTTTTGCATTCGGCACAATTGTTAAGAATAGATTAGAGGTTTATGAGTATTTAAAATCTAAAAAGATAGAAAGTAGACCTATCATATGTGGATCAATCGGCAGACAGCCATTTTGGATTAAACATTTTGGAAAAACTAAGTTGGCGAATGCTGATTTTATTCATAATCATGGAATATATTTACCAAATCATTCCAATCTTACAGAGAGCGAGATTGCTTACATATGTAATAATTTTTTAAAAATAGCTAAACCTATTTTTTTTGATAATGAATAAACAATCAAAAATATATATCGCTGGTGCTAGTGGAATGGTAGGTAGTTCTATAGTGAGAATTTTAAAAAAAAGAGGCTATAAAAAACTATTAATCCCAAATAGCAATCAATTAGATCTAATTGATCAATTAAAGGTAGACAAATGGTTTAAAAATAACAGACCAGAGTATGTTTTTTTATGTGCTGGTAAAGTAGGCGGTATGTTCTCAAATATGAAATATCCTGCTGACTACTCTGTAAAAAATACATTAATTATTGCAAATGTAATTAACATGTCATTTAAATATGATATTAAAAAATTGCTATTTATGGGGTCATCGTGCTTATATCCCATACAAAACGGTAATAAAAAAATTAAACCAGAGATGCTACTATCTCGTCCAATGGAAAATAGCAATATACACTATTCGATTTCAAAGATTAACGGCTACTTCATGTGCTTAGGATATAATAAACAATATGGCACAAACTATATTACACCAATGCCATGCAATATTTATGGACCTGGGGACAATTTCTCTGAAAACCACTCTCATGTTATACCAGCATTAATTAGAAAATTTCATTTTGCTAAACTTAATAAGACTAAAAATTTAATTATTGCTGGATCTGGTAATGTAAAGAGAGAATTTTTATATGTTGATGACCTAGCTGAAGCATCTATTTTTTTGATGCATAGATATAATAATAGTAAACTAATAAATGTTGGCTCTGGAAAAGATATATCAATAAAAAACCTATCATATTTAATAAAAAAAATTATTGGATACGAAGGCAATATAATTTTTGATAGAAAAAAACCTGAAGGAGTAAAAAAGAAATTACTTGACGTATCTGTTATTAATAAGATGGGTTGGAGACAAAAAACAGATATGATTAGTGGTTTAACAAAAGCATACAAATATTATAAAAAAGTTTCTAATATTAATTAATGGATTTTTTAGGTAATGAAAATTGTTTTTATAACTAAAACTCCATCTTCGCCATCTTTCCAATTCTATAAAGACTCTTTTAAATATATTGAGCACTTCAATTCTGTTGAAAAATTAGATTTTATTACCAAAAAATATGAGGATAGTATTTTTTTAAAATATGACTTTGTAATATTTATGGGAGGGTCTGTGAGAAAAGAAAAAGCCAGAGAGGTTAACCCCAATATTAAAATAGTAGTAATTGACTCACGTGCTGGCCATAAAGATAATTTAAAAAATATTGATCTTCTAATATGTAACAGTCTTGAAATGCAAATATTTCATCAACACATTAACACTAAATTTTTTATTTATCCTACTTACCCTTTGGTTGAACAACACAATAAAATCAATAACAAAAATAAAGTTGTTATAGGATACCATGGCAATAAGGTACACCTAGAAACTATTCATCCCAGAATTTCAGGTGCAATTTATAATTTATCTTCAAATTATGAGTTAGAATTTTTAGCTATGTACAATATTACTAAATTAAAAAAATCTAAAATTATTTGTGAAAAAAATTTTGGCTGCAAAGTCAAACATGTGAATTATTCTTATGAAAATTATAAAATGATATCACAAGTAGATATAGGGTTAGTGCCCCAACTAATTCCTTATAAAGTAAATTTACTCTCTAAGACTCTATTAAATAAATATAATGAGAGTCCAAATGATTATATTTTACGTTTTAAAGATACAAATAATATTGGTAGACACTTAGTATTCGCTCAATACAAAATACCTATAATAACTGACATGACACCATCCTCTTGTCAGTTAATTTCACATGGCTACAATGGTTTTTTTGCTTATAGTCAAAAAAGCTGGCAACAATTGATTGAAATTTTGATACTAGATAAAGAAAAAAGAATGCGAATGGGTAATAATCTTTTTTTAAAATGGCGAGAAAAATACTCTCATGAATTATTCAATAAAAAATTGATAGAAAAACTAATTTCGATCAATAAATAATTATTTTAAATTGCACTTTTTAACTCTATACAAATCTGTAAAATATTTAATCATTTTTGGTTGAAATAAAAGATGAATAGATTTGCAAAGCTTACATCAAAACTTTTTTCAATATTTCTGCCTTTTATAGATCGAATGGCTTACTTTAGATATTATAATCAACCATTTTCTAGACTGCCTAAATTAACAAAATTGACTTATGATGATTTAGCTCATGAAGCAGAGGCAAATACTTTTTCTATTGAAGATATTGATTTGCTCGAAAAAACAACTGGTTATAAAGTTGATAGTGAATGGCTTAAACTGCTGGCTTACAATACACAAATAGTCATTAAAAAATCTAAACTTAATTATGCCCATGGAAGAGTTTTATATTCCGTATTAAGTGATTATCTTTCAAATATTGATCATAAAATTAAAAAAATTAATATTCTTGAAACAGGTACAGCTAGGGGCTTTTCTGCATTGTGTATGGCAAAAGCTCTTGCTGACTCAAGATTTGAAGGATCAATATGCACTATAGACGTTTTACCTCATTTTCAAAAAATGTATTGGAATTGCGGGTCGGATCATATTAATGGGGAACAATCAAGGCAGAATTTATTGAGTGAGTGGAGTGAACTTGTTGAAAGATATGTAATTTTCTTTCAGGGTTACACAAGACATGTCCTGCCTAAAATAGCTCTTCAAAGAATCCATTTTGCATTTTTAGATGGAGCCCATACTTATGAGGATGTATTATTTGAATTCAATATTATTTCCAAACTCCAAAACAAAGGAGATATAATTGTATTCGACGATTATAATGAAATAAAATTTCCTGGAGTGGTTGAAGCTGTTAATTACATCCAAAATGAAAAAAATTATGATATTTCATTTATCCATAATAAAAATAGTCTAAGAGATTATGTTATTGCAAAAAAAATTAGTAAATAAATATTAATGACTCTAATTTTCAGAAGAGTATTGTAAGATAGTTTGAAAATTTTACATATAATTACCTCACTAGGACCAGGTGGTGCAGAGGGCATGCTTTATCGATTAATTAAATCCACAAGTAACTCAGTAGAGCATAGTGTGATTTGTTTGAATAAAGGTGGAAAATATGTGTCCTTGATGAGGGATGCAAAAGTTGATGTATTAGTTCTGAATTTAAGTTTTTCCAACTCTTTTAAAGGAATAATTCCAATAATAAAATTTGCTCGTTTAAAAAAAAAACAAGGTTATCAAATTATTACTTCGTGGCTTTACCATGCAGATTTAGTTTCATGGTTTTTAGATTTAGTATGTCGATTTGATGGTTTAGTATGGAATATTAGATATACGAGATTGCAGATAGGTAGACCTTCAATAAAGAATTGGTTAATTTTGAAAATCTTATCTAAACTTAGCAAATATAGGGTAGATAAAATTATTTCATGCTCGGTATCTGCGGGCGAAGTTCATAAAAGTTTAGGCTATAAAAAGGAAATATTTGAGATTATTCCAAATGGTTATTTTTTGAATAAAGCCCAAAAATTTAACAAAGATTTAAAGGATTATAGTGGTATAATCAGAATTTGCATTATTGCAAGGTGGCACCATCAGAAAGATTTTGAAACTTTATTTCAAGCTCTTGATTTATTGAAATATAATAATATTAATTTTCATCTTACTATTGCAGGCAATAAAACAAATAAAGATAATTATGAATTAGTTGCACTTTTAAATAAATATCAATTAAATGATTATTGTTCTTTATTAGGTGAGGTTAAAAATGTTCAGGATGTATATATGAAATCCCATGTAAATGTTTTATGTAGCGCATATGGTGAGGCTTTTCCTAATGTTCTTGCTGAGTCAATGTTAAACTTCACACCATGTATTAGTACAGATGTAGGTGACGCCTCTATTATACTCTCTGATGTAGGTGAAATTATTCCTATTGGGGATTATAAAGCTCTTGCATATGCTTTGATTGAAAAAAATAGAATTCTAAGAGATGAAAAAGAAGCTTATTTTAAGAATTGTGTAACTGGTTTTGAAAAGACATTTCAAAGATACGATATTCAGGATGTATCTAAATATTATATAGATGTATGGAAATGTTTGGTTTAATTTGAAATTTTTTACTTTACTTACTCCCCAAGAAATAAGGAGAGGGATTTTGTTATTTATGATGATTTTAATAATGGCTCTCTTAGATACGATAGGAGTTGCATCAGTATTGCCATTTATGGCTGTTCTTGCTGATCCTGAAATAATTCAAACAAATATTTTTTTAAACAATATTTTTATAACCTCAAAAGCATTTGGTGTTGAAAGTGAATTACAATTTATCTTCTTTTTAGGTATCTTCCTTTTTTTGGTTTTAGTTACATCACTAATTTTTAAAAGCGTAACAATATATGCACAATTAAGATTTATTCAAATGCGTGAGTACACTATTGGTAAGCGTTTATTGGAGGGTTATCTTCGACAGTCATATGACTGGTTTCTGAGTCGACATAGTGCTGATATAGGAAAGACTATTTTATCAGAAATTACAGTTGTTATCCAACAAGGTTTAAGCCCGTTAATATTGCTTATTGCAAATAGCACCGTCGCAATTTCTCTTATTATGCTTTTGATTGTGATTAATCCTTTTCTTGCTTTAATGGTGGGATGCATACTAGGTATTTCTTATGCAGTGATATACACCTCTTCACGAAAATATTTAAAAAAAATTGGTGAAAAACGTTTAGAGAATAATCAAACTCGATTTACAGCCGTTAGTGAAGCTTTTGGTGCTGCAAAAGATGTAAAAGTAAGAGGTTTGGAGGAAAATTTTATAAAACGTTTTTCAAATGCTGCCCAAATATTTGCTAAAACTAACTCATCAGCTTTAGCAATACAACAATTACCTCGTTTTGCACTTGAGGGTATAGCTTTTGGTAGTGTTATATTAGTCATGTTATTTATGATTTCTAAAAGTGGTAACTTTAATGAAGCCTTGCCTATTGTAAGTCTGTATGTTTTTGCCGGTTATCGTTTAATGCCTGCCTTACAGCAAATATATTCATCGATAACTCAACTTCGTTTTATTGGTCCCTCACTTGACTCCCTTAGTAACGATCTTAAAAATTTAAAGTCATTTAACATAAATCAAGATAAAAATACTTTATCTATTGAAGACTCAATTATTTTAAAAAATGTTTGCTATAATTATCCAAATTCATCTCGTATTGCTTTAGATAACCTTAATCTAACCATTCCTGCAAAATCAAAAGTTGGATTTGTCGGGGCTACTGGTAGTGGAAAAACAACAACTGTAGATATCATACTTGGGTTGCTTGAACCTCAAAAAGGAACTCTAGAGGTTGATGGTAAATTGATAAATAAGCTTAATGTGAGATCATGGCAACGCTCAATTGGTTATGTACCACAACACATCTTTTTATCTGATGATAGTGTATCTGCAAATATTGCTTTTGGAGTTGATCCTAAAGATATAGATCAAAATGCATTAGAAAAGTCATCAAAAATTGCAAATTTACACCAATTTGTTATGGAGGAATTGCCTGATCAATATGAAACTAATATTGGTGAAAGAGGTATAAGATTATCAGGTGGTGAACGTCAACGTATAGGAATTGCAAGAGCTCTTTACCACAATCCAAAAGTCTTAATTCTTGATGAAGCTACTAGTTCTCTAGATAATCAAACTGAACAATTAGTAATGGAGGCTGTAAATAATCTCAGCAAAGATATCCTAATAATTTTAATTGCTCACCGTTTAAATACAGTCAAGAATTGTGACAACATATTTTTTCTTGAAAAAGGTAAATTATTAAAACAAGGAACTTTTGATGATTTAAAACTTTAAATGCAGATTTTTAATTGCAAATTAATATTGAGAAATTTTTACTTATAATATAAAGATTTAAATACAGGTAGTTAACTCATAAATTCTATAATTAATATCTCGGGATCATTATTTCCTTAAGAATAAAATTATAGTTACACAAAATGAACTATAATAAATTGATAACAAAAAAAAATATATTGATAACAGGTGGAGCAGGTTTTGTTGGCTCTCATTTAGCAAAAAGATTATATAACAATGGTAATAAAGTAATTGTATTAGATAATTATTTTACAGGTAAAAAAATTAATCATATAAGAGGTGTAAAATACAAAAAAGGTGAAACAAAAAATATTTTTAAATACTATAAAAATACTCCAATTGATTATATTTATCATTTAGGTGAATACTCCAGAGTAGAGCAAAGTTTTGATGATATAGAATTGGTGATGCGCTACAACGCTTATCCGTTTTATGAATTATTAAAATTAACAGCTCATCACAAGGCAAAATTAATTTATTCTGGATCTAGTACAAAATTTTCAGATAACCTAGACTTAATAGAGAGTCCTTACTCTTTAACAAAAAGAATGAATACTGAATTATTAGTCAATTATGCAAAATGGTATAAATTTAAATACGCTATAACTTATTTTTATAACGTTTATGGCCCGAATGAAATTTCTGAAGGAAAGTATGCTACAGTTATTGCTAAATTTCTATCTCTAAAAAGAAAGAATGCAAAATATTTACCAATTACAAAGCCAGGTATCCAAAGAAGACGTTTTACACATATTGATGATATCGTTAATGGATTGATATTAGTCGGAAAACAAGGAAATGGCGACGATTTTGGAATTGGTTCAGATAAGAGTTACAATATTATCGAAATTGCAAGGATGTTAAAAATGAATTACAAAATCAAACCTGCAAAAAAGGGAAATAGACTTGATGGAAAACTAATTACTTCAAAGACAAAAAAATTGGGCTGGAAGCCTCTCAAAAATTTAAAAGAATATCTAAATAATAGTATATAGGTTTAAATAAAATATTTGATTGAGCTACAAAATTTTAAAAACTAATAATAAATTATAAAAAGTTAAATAATTTGTTATCATTGAAAAATGAAAAATTCTCGTATTTTTGTAACTAAACCTAGTCTTCCTGACCTAAAGGATCTAGTGCCATATCTTGAAAAAATTTGGGAGAGTAAAATTATTTCTAATAACGGTCCTTTTCATAAACAGCTTGAAGATGAATTATGTAAATTTCTTGATGTTCCGTATATATCATTAGTATCAAATGGCACTATTGGACTTATTATTGCTCTAAATACCCTTAAAATCAAAGGCGAAGTAATAACAACACCATACTCTTTTGTAGCCACAGCTCATTCAATAATGTGGAATAAGGTAAAACCAATTTTTGTTGATATTGACAAAAACACATTAAATATTGATCCTAAAAAGATAGAGGCATCAATTACTCATAAAACTTCAGCAATTATGCCAGTGCATGTTTATGGAAATCCTTGTGATGTTGATGCAATTGAGAGCATTGCAGAAAAATACAATTTAAAAGTAATTTATGATGCCTCACACGCTTTTGGTGTCAGATGTCACTGTGGAAGTATTTTAAATCATGGTGACTTATCTGTTCTTAGTTTTCATGCAACCAAAGTATTTAATACTTTTGAGGGTGGGGCTATAATCTCTAAAGATGAAATTACAAAGAAACGTATTGATCAATTAAAAAATTTTGGCTTTAAAGGGGAGGTCAAAGTTGATGAGACTGGCATCAATGGTAAAATGAATGAATTTAGTGCTGCATTAGGATTGTTACAGTTAAAACAAATTAATAATGATATAAAAATGCGGAGAAATATTGACCAACAATACAGAAAGAATTTAAAAAATATTCAGGGAATTACTTGTTTTTCATATTCAAATATGGAAAAGGGTAATTACAGTTACTTTCCAATTTTTGTTGAGGACAATTATTTCCTTACACGAGATCAATTATATGAGAGACTAAAAAATAATGGCATAAATGGTCGTCGTTATTTTTATCCATTAATTACAGATTTTCCAATGTATAAAAATTTGAAAAATCACTCAGACAAAGATCTATTAGTTGCAAAAAAAGTAGCATCTAAAGTCATTTGTCTTCCTATCTATGACAATATGAAGACCGAAACAATTAATTTTATTTCAAATATTATTTCTAATAAATAGATATTTTTTAATATAGATTTTGTTCAAACAAATCTTATCCTTTTATAATAGTTTATGTTAAAAAGTTATAAAATTAGTTTTATAAATAATGATCTCTATTATCACTCCTACATATAATTCAAGTAAATTTATTTATCGTCTACATGATAGTCTTGCCAAACAATCAGATAAAGACTTCGAGTGGATTGTAGTAGATGATTACTCAAACGATGAAACTATAAAAATATTGACGAAGCTTACACCACCTGGATTAGGAGGTATGCGCGTATATAAAATGCCATTTAACTCAGGTGGAGGAATTGCCGCGAGTGTGGGCGTTATTAAATCTATAGGAAATATCACTACTATAATAGATCAAGACGATGAATTAGACTCCAACGCAATTTTTAATATTAAAAATTATTTTATTAATACGTTTAAAAAAAAAGAGGTAGCTGTTGTTTTGTTCCCAAGCGTTCAACCTAATTCAGGTAAGCAGATTTCATCACTATATCCTGGAGAACTATTTAAAATATCTTATTTTGTCTACAAAGAAAAAGAGTCTGTGGATGGTGTAATGGCAATGAAGGGAGACTTAGCAAGGTATTATTATACTTTACCAGATTGTGCACGAACACTATTAAGCAGTGTTATTTGGTTAAGAATTTCAAAAAAATATTTTTTTGAATACGCAGGAGGTGATCCAGTATTAATTTATCATAGAGATAATAACAAAAGCCATTCAAACAGAATAAGAGTATCGAGCCATTTAATATTCTCGTTTGCGCGTATACTTGATTATCACGATAAATATTATTATTTGCAACCTATAAAATGGCTTCGATATACACTAGCACTTTATCATTTTTCGATATCTTATTATGGATCTCCGATTCCTATTTTTAAATTAATTTCAAGATGGTCTACCAAAGTGTGGTGCAGTTTATTATTACCATTTGGCATTATTGCCCACTTTTTAAAACCAAAATATGAAATTATTAAATATAAAAATATGGATCCAAATGTTTGTGCTGAAATATCTAAAGAGGTCAGAAATGAAACATACAAAATTACTTAAATGTAGGAACATTTACCAAAATGGAGTAGAGTTGATATGGAGTCTCTTTTAATGATCAGCATTTAATTACTTCTTTTAGTATCTTATGAAAAAAAACACTATTTCAATAATATTGCCTAACTTCGGTGGTGGGGGTGCTGAACGAGCCTATTTAGAAATAGCTAAAGAACTTGCTAAGAGAGATTATTTTGTTGAGTTTGTTTTGATGCATTGTAGTGGTGAGTTACTAGACAAAGCTCAAAGTTTATTTTCTGTTGTTGATTTAAAATGTAATCGTCTGCGGAATTTGCCAAAAATTTTAATTACTTACTTACAAAAAAACAAACCTGATTTCCTTATAGCGTCTATGTGGCCTTTAACAGTTATTGCTCCATTTTCTCAGCTTTTATCAAAACATAAATGCAAGGTATTAATTTGTGAGCAAAATTTTTTATCGGCTCAATATCAGAATAGGGGTTGGTTAAATTGGATATTAATGCGCATTTCTATGGCTATTGGCTATAGGCTGGCTTATTCACGATTAGGCGTATCAGTTGGTGTCATTAATGATATTGTTAATTTGTCAGGGTTACCTAAGAAAATGTTTAAACTAGTTTACAATCCTGTTCCTATATTTAAAGAGCCATCAAAAAAATTAATAAATCATGCAGAGCAACTTTGGTCTTGCCCATCTGGAGCTAGAATTATTACTGTAGGTAGTTTTAAATCTCAAAAAAATCACAGTTTACTCCTGAAAGCTTTTGCAAAGCTAAACATAACTGATGCAAAGCTAATGTTTGTTGGGGAGGGAAAGGGACGTAAGCCACTCTCTTTATTAGTAGAAGAATTAGGTTTGGCTGATAAAATAATCTTTGCTGGTTTTCAAACTGATACGACACCTTTTTACTTAACCGCAGATCTATTTGTTTTATCATCAAACTATGAGGGTTTTGGAAATGTTATTGTTGAAGCATTAGCATGTGGGACACCTATAGTTTCTACCGATTGCCCCTCTGGGCCATCAGAGATACTCAAAAAAGGACAATTCGGAAAATTAGTACCCGTTAATGATATAAATGCTCTAGCAATAGCCATTAGTCAGCAAATTAAAGCACCGGTGAATAGAGATTTACTCATTAAACGTGCTTTAGATTTTTCACCAGAAAAAATTACAAACAAATATTTATACTCTCTTGGAGAGTTAAATTAAAATCATGATAAAAAAATTTTTAACTTTATGTTGGTTTTTTCAAAGACCAACTTTTTGGAGACACGCATTACAATTAATTATAAGAAAATTTCTTACAAATTATGATAGCCTCCAGTATCGCATAAAAGCTACCAAATGGGCTGAAGAGCAAGCGATCTCATATGCAGATGCTTTAGAAAAGCTTGAAATTAATGGGATTAAAGATGGTATGGATATTAATTCTATTGAAGAAGGAATTAAATTAGCTTCTAAATCAAAAGTTGATATGGGTGGTCCAGGAGACATAAATTTGCTCTTTGATGCTGTCCGTCTGTTAAATTCTAAATATGTCATTGAAACAGGTGTCGCGTACGGTTGGTCTAGTTTAGCAATACTAACAGCAATGTCACGTAACGGTTTAGGTAAGTTATTCAGTATTGACATGCCATACCCTAAAGTAGGTAATGAGTCTTTTGTAGGTATTGTTGTACCTGATCGTCTAAAAAAAAGATGGACTCTTATTAGAGAGCCTGATCGACGTGGACTAGAGAAAGCAATTAATTTAATTGGTGGCAGTATTGATTTATGTCATTACGATTCAGATAAAAGCTGGTGGGGGCGAGCGTACGCATTTCCTCTTCTCTGGAAAGTGCTTAAGCCAGGGGGTTTGCTAATTTCCGATGATATTCAAGATAATATGTATTTTGCTGAATTTGTTAAATCAAAATCTATGCCATTTGCAGTGACAAAATCAGATGATAAATTTGTTGGTATCATCCGTAAATTGTAAATGATTATTTTAATGATAAGTAAAATAACTTTTAAAAGGAAGAAATTTTTATGTGCGGTCTAACAGGTCTTCTTTGTCCAAAAACAGATAAAGACATAAAATCTTACCTAAGTAAAATGACATCAAGTCTCGTTCATAGAGGGCCCGACGACGAGGGAATATGGACTGAAGAGAGTATAGGAATGGGTCATAGGAGACTTTCAATTATTGATTTAAGTAGTTCAGGAAAGCAACCTATGAATTCTAATTGTGGACGATTTGTTTTAACTTTTAATGGTGAAATATATAATCATCTTGATCTTCGAGTTGAACTTGAAAAACAAGGTCATTCAACAAATTGGCGAGGATACTCTGATACCGAAACCCTAATAGAGGCTATAGCTCATTGGGGACTCGATGATGCTCTTTGTAGAACTAGAGGTATGTTTGCTCTTGCTATTTGGGACAAGAAACAAAGAAATCTCAGTCTTGCACGAGATAGGATAGGTGAGAAACCTCTTTATTGGGGGTGGGCAGAAAGTGATTTAATATTTGGTTCTGAGTTAAAATCTTTGAGAGCTCACCCTAACTGTCAAAATGGGATATGTATTGACGCTTTAAGTCAATATTTGCGATATATGTATGTTCCTTCTCCACTAAGCATATATGAAGGTATCTTTAAACTTGAACCTGGTACCATCCTTACTGTTGAGGATATTCCTTTACTTTCTCCTCCTCGAAAACCAATTCGTCCAGGGGAGCGATACGGTGGTATCTCTATTCGTCGATATTGGAATTTAAAAACACAAGTTGAGACTGCCGCTAAAAATAAAATTAAAGAAGATAATGATGCCATTATATCTTTAGAAAAAACACTTAAAGAAGCTGTTGAAAGCCAGATGATATCTGATGTGCCATTAGGTGCTTTTTTATCGGGAGGTGTAGATAGTTCTACTTTAGTTGCATTAATGCAATCTTTAAAAAATGAAAATGTGAAAACTTTTACAATCGGATTTAACGAGTACAACTATGATGAGTCAAATCACGCGGAGGCTGTAGCTAACCATTTAGGTACCGAGCATAATAAACTTCTTGTGACTGATGCTGATGCTCGAGATGTAATTCCAGATTTACCTCAACTTTATGATGAGCCTTTTGCTGATTCCTCACAAATTCCAACATATCTAATTTGTCGTTCAGCACGAAAAAAAGTTACTGTGGCTATATCAGGTGATGGTGGAGATGAATTATTTGGTGGATATAACCGTTATGTTTATGGTCCAAAAATATGGAGGAATATATCGAATATACCTACACCTTTAAAAAAACTAATGAGTTTTTCGACACAGAAGATACCGCAGGAAGTATGGGATAGATTTGGCGATATTTACAACAAATTTAGGCCTGGAAGTAAAGGGATCTCCAATTTTGGTTATAAAGTACATCGATTAGGTAAAAAATTAATTAATTCAGATAGTTTTGATGAGCTCTACATTAACATGATTAGTAATTTTATTGAGCCAAACAAATTAATAAAAAAAGATATATACGAACCTACTTCCCAACTTCAAGATAGGCTCTCTGAGTTAGGAATCCAAGATCCTACAATGAAAATGATGTTTCAGGATATGAGAACATATCTACCAGATGATATTCTTTGTAAAGTTGATAGAGCCTCTATGGGCACAAGTTTGGAGACCCGATCTCCTTTTTTGGACCCAGATGTTATTTCTTTATCGATGCGCTTACCAATGCATATGAAAATACGTGATAGTGAGGGAAAGTGGGCATTGCGTCAGGTTCTATATAAATATGTTCCCAAAGATATTATTGATCGCCCAAAAGAGGGTTTTGCCATTCCAGTAGGATTATGGCTTCGTGGCCCTTTAAGAGAATGGGTAGAGGATCTTTTATCTAATAACAATTTAGCCAAAGATGGAATGTTTAACTCTGATGTCATTTTAAAAGCTTGGAAAGAGCATTTATCCGGAAAAAATGATTGGACAAATCTTCTTTGGACAATCTTAATGTTTCAATCTTGGAAAGTCATTTAAATTTTAAATTATTAAAAACGAAAATAGACATATATATTTATAGAGGATAGAGTTATTTTATTTATTTTTAGCATTGCTAATTTTAAATAATCGTTTACATGACTAGCTTAATATATATTTCTTACGATGGCATATGTGAAGCTTTAGGGCAAAGTCAAATTATACCTTATTTAAAAAGACTATCAGATAAATATAGAATTCATATAATTTCTTATGAAAAACCAAATGATTATAAAAATAAAAAAAGAATATTTTCTCTTCGAGCAAATCTTAAAGATTTTGATATAGAATGGACACCAATGCTCTATCATAAAAGTCCTTCTGTTTTAGCCACTATATTTGATATTTTAAAAGGACAATTCATTACGATGCGAATAGCAAGAAGGCTTAAAGCAGAAATATTACATGTCAGATCTTATATTCCAGCGCTCATTGCCCTTCCAACTAAAAGACTCACAGGTGTCAAATTACTTTTTGATATTAGAGGCTTTTGGGCTGATGAGAGAGTGGATGGTGGGATTTGGCAAAGAAATAGCATAATTTATCGTATTGTAAAACGTCTAGAGAGATATTTGTTTATTGAAGCTGATCATTTAGTAACATTAACTGAATCCTCTGTTTCTGAAATTAAAAGTTTTAATTATTGGAAAAATATATCACCAAAGATTACTGTCATCCCAACATGTGCAGATCTAGAAAAATTTATACCACCAAAAAAAACTCCAGATTTTGATAAATTTATATTCGGGTATGTTGGAAGTTTTGGAACTTGGTATATGTTAGAAGAAACAATTGCATTGTTCTCTGCCATACTTGAACTTCGTCCTGAAGCAAGGATGATTGTAATTAATCGCAATGAGCATGAGTTGGTAAAAACCTCATTTATCCGAGCAGGTATTCCAATTGAAAGGATTGAGATAACAAAGTGTTCTCACAATGAAGTTTCCTATCATATTCAGCGAATGCATGCTGCAAGTGTTTTAATCAGACCTTGTTTCTCAAAAATAGCAAGTGCCCCAACAAAATTGGCTGAATATCTCGGGTGTTCAGTACCTTGTGTTGGAACTCATGAGGTTGGCGATATGGAGAAAGTTTTAGAAGGAGATGGTATAGGTGTCATACTTCGAAATTTTGACTTAAAGGCTATCAGAGAAGCAGCTATAAAAATTGTTACTCTAGCAGAGAGTTCTGATGTTCGTGCGCGTTGTCGTGATATTGCAGTATCTCGCTTTTCACTAAATAAAGGAGTTGAAGCATATCGTTTGATTTACTCAAATTTAATTAACTCGCAAGATAAAAGGAAATTAATATCATGATTAAAAAAAAAAGAATGTTGGTATTATGCCCTTTTCCATATGGGGTTGCTGCAGGTCAAAGACTTAAATATGAACAATATCTAGATCATTGGCGAAATAAAGGATGGGAAATAGACATTTCTTCTTTTATGGATGAGAAAATGTGGAGTGTAGTTTATCAGCGTGGTAACACTGTACCCAAAATTTTGGGCACTATGAGAGGACACATACGTCGTCTAATCGACCTTTTTAGAATTCCAAAATATGATCTAATTTATATTTTTATGTATGTCACTCCATTACTTACTAGTTTTATGGAGCGATTAGTAATTACATTAGCAAATAGGGTAATTTATGACATAGAGGATAATGTGCATACACAACATAACCAAATTTCTAAAATTGAACCAAACCCGCTAGTAAAGTTTCTAAAGTGGCCAGGTAAAGTAAATTTCCTTATCCAAGCTTCAGATCATGTTATTACATCATCCCCATTTCTTAACATAGATTGTAAAAGAATTACTAATAATGGATATTGTAGTTATGTTTCTTCGTCAATTGATACTAACCGATATATACCCAAGTCAAAATATTCAAATGAAAAAACTGTTGTTATAGGTTGGACGGGCACATACTCTTCAAAAGGATACCTTGATCTTTTACAAAATGTTTTTTTAAAATTAGCAAAAAAAGTTAAATTTAAATTGCATGTTATAGGAAATTTTAATTACAATCTTCCTGGTATCGATTTAAAAGTAATTGAGTGGAAATTAGAGTCGGAGATATTTGACTTACAATCTTTTGATATCGGTGTTTACCCGCTACCACTCGATGATTGGGTACACGGAAAAAGTGGTCTTAAAGCTATTCAATATATGGCGCTAGGTTTACCATGTGTTGCAACAAATTTTGGAACAACACCAATGATTATTAAAGACAGAGTTAATGGTAGGTTAGTAAAAACTGAAAATCAATGGGTTGATGCCTTAGAAGAATTGATTAAATATCCAAATATCCGTAAACGTATAGGTCAGCAAGCTCGGATTGATGCTGTTAAAAATTATTCTCTACATACGATTGGTGACACATATGATAATATTTTAAAAAGTGTTATGAAAGAAACCAAGTGATAAAAGATAAACGAATATATATAGCCGGAGCAGGTGGAATGCTAGGTGAAGCTTTTTATAAGGTATTTGGTGGAAGAAATGTTTTACGATGTACTGATAAAGATACAAATGAAACTTGGCTTGATTATTTAGATTTTCGTGATGCTGAGGCATATAAAAAAGATGTAAAGTTATTCAAACCTCATTTTTTATTTCATTTAGGTGCGCTAACTTCTTTGGAATATTGTGAGGAAAATCCCGAAGATGCTTATAATACTAACACGATTTCAGTTGAAACCGCTGTGCACATCGCTAATGAACTTAATATACCTCTTCTTTACATTTCTACAGCAGGAATATTTGATGGTAAGAAAGATAGTTATGATGATTGGGATGAACCTTCACCATTAGGTCATTATGCAAGATCAAAATTCTTAGGGGAACTTTTCGTAGCACAAAATCTTCGACGTCATCTAGTCTGTAGAGCAGGTTGGATGATGGGAGCGGGCCCTTCCAAAGATAAAAAATTTATTCAAAAGTTAATGAGGCAAATAAAGGAGGGTAAATCTGAGCTACATGTTGTAGACGATAAGTTTGGCACACCTACTTATACATTTGATTTTGCGAGAAATGTTGAATTACTGATAGAGCGTGAGTATTGGGGCGTATATAATATGGTTTGTGATGGTGTAACAGAAAGATTAGAGGTAGCAAGAGAATTAGTGAAAATGATTGGTATGAAAGATAAGATCAATATTACTCCAGTTTCTTCAGATTATTTTGTTAAAGAATATTTTGCTAAACGTCCCAAATCAGAACGTCTTATTACGAAAAAATTACAATTAAGAGATTGTAATATAATGCGCGACTGGCGTGTTTGTTTGCGAGAGTACCTAGATAATTATTATCAAGACTATTTAAATTAAGTTATTAAAAGATGACTAATATTGATAAAAAAACTGTCTCATCTTTTGGTGACGAATGGAAGAGATTTGATCAAGAAGAATTAAAGGTTAGTGAACATAAATATTTATTTGACAAATACTTTCATATTTTTCCATGGGACTCCCTACCTAAAAATGCAATAGGGTTTGACATGGGATGTGGCTCAGGTCGCTGGGCTTTGTCAGTTGCACCTAAAATTTCAAAACTTACATGTATAGATCCATCATTTGAGGCATTATCTGTTGCTAAACAAAACCTTGCTCACATAAAAAATACATCCTTTATTCATGCTGGAGTATCTGATAAACCTTTGCCATCAAATAGCCAAGATTTTGGCTATAGCTTGGGAGTATTACATCATGTTCCAAATACGGCTTCAGCATTAAAAGATTGTGTTGATATGCTTAAACCAGGAGCCCCCTTCCTTCTTTATCTATATTACAAATTTGACAATCGTCCTATTTGGTATGTAATAATTTGGCGCATAACAGATATTATTCGCCGAGTCATATCAATTATGCCCCCATCTTTAAAGTCTTTTGTTACGAATACAATTGCTACTGTTGTATATCTTCCTCTTGCACGTATAGCATTAGTGGCTGAGAAATTAGGCATTAAAGTTGATAATTGGCTTTTATCTAGTTATCGAAAAACAAGCTTTTATACAATGAGAACCGACTCTCGCGATAGGTTTGGAACACCGCTTGAAAAGCGCTTCACTCGCTCAGAAATTAGGTTATTGATGCTTGAAGCTGGTCTTGATGATATCCATTTTTCTAATGATTTCCCTTTTTGGTGCGCTGTCGGAAAAAAGCACTAATGAGATCATAATGGCAGAGTTGGTAAAAAAATTTATAAATCAAGTTTTAATTAAGCTTAAAGCTATTCAACATTTAACTGCTTTTAATCAAGAGGAGGCGTTATGACCTATATTACCCTGACAGTTTTTCTGTTTCTTCTTCTATACATATTAAAAAATGACAATGTAGCTAAAAACCAATTCTATTATATAGTTTTTTTAGGGCTTTTTTTATTTGCTACCTTTCGTTACCAAGTAGGTTGCGACTGGTACCACTATTACAAACTATTTTTAAGATTCCAAAATTTTGATTTATTACAAACGATTGGATCTCGTGATCCAATGTCAATGAGCCTATTTTATATTATACATAAAAATAGTTTACCTTACCCATATATCTATATTCTTTTTGGTTTAGTTTTTTTTATTGGTATCCATATTTTTGCACGAAGACAGCCTGATCCCTTGGCATTTTTAGTATTATTATTTCCAATATTAGTAATTAACATGGCTATGTCAGGTGTCCGACAAGCCGCTGCAATTGGCATAATATGTATCGCACTTGTAGCATTTATGGATCGACGTCCATTTAGATTTTTATTTTGGGTAATTATTTCAAGCTTGTTTCATAGTAGTGCTATAGTCTTTTTACTTTTATTACCTTTTGCTAGTGGCCATTATAATAATAACCGTATAGCAATAACATTAATTATTTCTTTAATTGGAGCTTTGATGCTTATTTTCTCAAAAAATGCTCAATACGCATTAAGTGCATATGTTGACTCAAATCGAGAGGCATATGGTGCAGTATTTAGGGTGGGTGTTCTTACCATGTCTGCAATATATTTTTTTTTATTTGTAAAAAAAAAATGGAAACAAAAATTTCCAAAAGATTACAATCTAGCTAGTTTGGGCTCAGTAGGCATGATATTTTTAATTTTTCTAATACCAATATCTAGTATCATTAGTGATCGTTTTGGTTATTACTTAATTCCAATTCAAGCAATGATATTTGCGCGCATACCTTATTTGCCTTTTAAGACTAACCATACTCTTTATATTGTTTTACCCTATTTAGGTATCCTTTTAGTTTTTTTAGTTTGGACACAAATTTCATGGCATTTTCAAGAATGTTATATTCCATATAAAAGTTGGATTTTAGGACTACCTGATGGAAATATTTTGCGATAATGTAATAGTGAACTTTTATTTATACAAACCAAGTTTTTTATAATCATTAAATTAAAATGTAATATACTTAATCTTATTGAATATGAAAAATAAAAATAGCGAAATTAATTTAGCAATAATAGGTTTAGGTTATGTAGGATTACCTTTAGTTTTAGAATTTGCAAAAAAAAGAAAAGTAATAGGGTTTGATATTAATCATTTAAGAGTGGAACAATTGAATGATGGTATAGATAAAAATCTGGAATTCACAAAAGATGAACTTAAACAAAATCACTTGTTAAAATTTACTAACAATCAAAATGATATTAATGCGTCAAATTATTTTATTGTTACGGTTCCAACACCTGTAAATAAATTTAACAAACCAGATTTAAAAGCTTTAAAAAAAGCAACTAGAATGATTGGAGATATATTAAAAAAAAAAGATATAGTGATTTACGAGTCAACCGTTTATCCTGGGTGTATAGAAGAGCAATGTGTTCCTATTTTAGAGAAGCATTCTCAACTCAAGTTTAATAAAGATTTTTTTTGTGGTTACAGTCCTGAGAGAGTCAATCCAGGTGACAAAGAGCATACTATTTCAAATATTAAAAAAGTTACCTCTGGATCAACTTATGAAACTGCAAATTTAGTCGATGATTTATATAATGAAATTATCAAAGCAGGTACCCACAAAGCTCCCAGTATAAAAGTTGCTGAAGCAGCAAAAGTTATTGAAAACACTCAGCGTGATTTAAATATTGCACTTATAAATGAATTATCGATATTATTTAGCAAACTTCAAATAGACACTAAAGATGTTCTTGATGCAGCAGGCAGTAAGTGGAATTTTTTACCTTTTAAGCCAGGTTTAGTTGGAGGACATTGCATAGGAGTTGATCCATATTATTTAACTCATAAAGCTCAGAGTATTGGATATATCCCAAAAGTTATTTTAGCGGGAAGAAACACTAATGACAATATGGGAGTGCACGTTGCTTTAACTTTAATTAATGAAATGAGAAATAAAAGTATCGCTATCCAAGGTTCAAAAATTTTGATTATGGGTTTAACATTCAAAGAAAATTGTGCAGATATTCGCAACTCAGGAATAAAACGTGTAATTAGTGAATTAAATAAATTTGATTGTAATTTAGATTTATATGACCCGTGGGCGGATTGCGAGGAAATAAATACTACATATCAAATTTATCCCAAAACCAAACTTATTAGTAGTACCTATGATGGGATTATCATAGCAGTGGCACATAAAGTATTTAAAGATATGGGAATTAAGACTATTTCAAATTTATGTAAAAAAAACCATGTAATTTATGATTTAAAATATTTATTCCAGAAAAAAGAGGTTGATATTAGACTATAGAGTATAATTAATAAAAAATGTAAGAATTAATAATTATCAACTTCTATTTAAAAAAAATTATGAAAGATTAATAAATTTAAAAATTAATATGAGTGTTAAAATAATTAAACTTGTTATTTTAATTAATGATTTAAGTTTTTTTTGTTCTCATCGTTTACCAATAGCAGAAGCTGCAAAAGATAAAGCAATTGAGGTAATTATTGGATATGGTGAGTTGGGAACAGCAAATCCTAGCATACTAGAACAGAAAGGATTTAAATTAACTTTTATTCCAATAAAAAGAGGAAGTATAAATTTTCTTAAAGATTTAAAATCAATGCTACATATTTGGCGTTTTTTCAAGAAAGAAAAGCCTGATATTGTGCACTTAGTCACTATTAAGCCCTACCTATATGGAGGTGCAATAGCTCGTTTGGCTGGTGTACCTTGTTTGGTGTCTGCTGTTTCAGGTCTTGGAACTTTGTTTGTTCATCAAAATTTAAAAAGTAGATTAATAAAATCTTTGTTATTTCCACTATTTCGTCTTACCTTTGGTCATTCAAATCAAATAGTTATTTTACAAAATCTAGATGATGAAGATATTTTAGTAAGATGGGGAGTATTAAATAAAGATAAAGTTCGAATATTGAAAGGATCGGGTGTTAATTTAAATAAATTTAATTACTTTGAGGAGTCAACTGGTATACCAGTAATTTGTTTTGCTGCTAGATTGCTTATTGATAAAGGTGTTAATGAATTTATCTCTGCGGCTAAAATTATAAAAAACAAAGGAATTCAGGCTCGATTTATCTTAGCAGGTGATTTAGACTCTAGAAATCCTTCAGGATTAAAGGCTATTGATTTGGATAAAATTAAGAGAGAGGGCAATGTTGATATACTTGGCTATCATCAAGACATACCAAATTTATACTCTAAGTCACACATAATATGTTTACCATCATATCGAGAGGGTTTCCCAAAAGCACTAATGGAAGCTGCAGCTGCTGGGAGGGCAGTAGTTACAACAAATGTTCCAGGTTGCAGAGATGCTATTATTCCAAATAAAACAGGATTATTAGTTCCAGTTAGAGATAGCGAGGCCCTTGCAAACGCAATTGAAATGCTTCTTAAAAATTCAGATAAACGTAAAGCAATGGGCAAAGCAGGAAGAGATTTAGCTGAAAAAGAATTTAAAGTAGAAAATATTGTAGACGCTCATCTAAGAATATATAAAGATTTACAGATGAATATTAGTAAGTCATGAAAGGAATAATTTTAGCTGGTGGATCAGGCTCTCGCTTATATCCAGCAACAAAAAGTGTCTCAAAACAATTATTACCTATTTATGACAAACCATTGATTTATTATTCTTTATCAGTTTTGATGTTAGCAGGTATACGTGACATTCTGATTATTACTACACCTGAAGATCAAAATAGCTTTAAGTCTCTATTTAATGATGAAGTGAATTTAGGTATTCGTTTTGAATTTATTGCTCAACCATCTCCAGATGGATTGGCACAAGCATTTATTTTAGGAAAAGACTTTATAGGCAATGATAATGTCTGTTTGATTTTAGGTGACAATATATTTTATGGTCATGGTTTTGTAGATCTATTAAATTATGGAGTTAAAAATGCTCAAGAAAATCAAGCAACTGTATTTGGTTATTATGTTAACGACCCTAATCGCTATGGAGTTGTAGAATTTAATTCTTTTGGAAAAGTAGTATCTATAGAAGAGAAACCTACAAATGCAAAGTCTAATTATGCAGTAACAGGGTTGTACTTTTATCCAAATAATGTTGTCGAAAAAGCAATTGAGGTGAAACCCTCTAAACGTGGAGAGTTAGAGATAACTAGTATCAATGAAATGTATTTGTCTCAGGATTGTCTAAAGGTTGAAATTATGGGGCGTGGTTATACTTGGTTAGATACAGGAACACCAGAATCATTATTAGAAGCTTCAATGTTTGTTGAAGCTATTGAGAAACGTCAGGGATTAAAAGTCGCTTGTATTGAAGAAATTGCCTACGAAAAAGGATTTATTAATGAATATCAGCTGCTTAATTTAGCCAAAACTATGAATTCAAACCAATATGGTAATTATTTGTCAAATGTAGTTAAAAAAAAGAAAATTTAATGGAATTTATTAATACATCTATACCTGAAATTATTCTAATAAAGCCCAAAGTTCATCAGGATAACAGGGGTTATTTTGTTGAAAGTTATCTTCAGCAAGAGTTAAATAATGTAACTGGACATAAAGTTAATTTTTGTCAAGACAATGAAACAAGTTCTAAGAGTGGTGTAATACGAGGTTTACACTTTCAATTACCTCCTTTTGCCCAATCTAAATTAGTTAGGGTTATTGACGGTGAGGTTTTAGATGTATCTGTAGATATTCGAAAAGGAAGCCCCACTTTTGGCAAACATGTTGCAGAGCGATTAAGTGGAACTAATAAACACCAACTATTTATCCCAAGGGGTTTCGCACATGGATTTGTAGTTCTAAGTGAAAAAGCAACTTTTTTATATAAAGTTGACAACTATTATTCTGCGAAGTGTGACTCAGGTTTGGCATTCAATGATCCAGCATTGGCTATTGATTGGATATTACCGACAGATAATTTACTTTTATCGGAAAAAGATAAGGGTTTACCAATTTTAGAGAATTTAGATTATGAATGTTCCCAGTTTAGTTACCTAAAAAATCTCTATGAATAAATCTATTTTAGTAACAGGTAAAAATGGTCAATTGGGTTGCTCATTACAAAAAATATTAATAGAAATTTCTCAAAACTTAAATCTTAGCCTAAATAACTTCGTTTTTGCATCGCGTGATGAAATAGACTTATCAAAACAAAACTCCATAAGTAAGTTTTTTTCTAATAAACAATTTTCTGCAATTGTAAACTGTGCAGCTTTTACCTCAGTAGATAAAGCAGAAAGTGATTTCAAATTAGCTGAAAAGATTAATCACCTTGCAGTTGCTCAATTAGCAAAGATTGCGAAAAATCAAAATATTCCACTAATCCATATTTCAACAGACTATGTTTTTCAAGGGCAACAAAGTAAACTTTATATTGAGACAGACGAAACTAATCCAATAAATACCTATGGCTTGACAAAGTTAAATGGTGAAAAGGCAGTAATTTCATCTGGATGTAATGGCGCAATTATTCGTACAAGTTGGCTTCATTCAGAGTTTGGCCATAATTTTGTAAAGACCATGCTGGAACTTGGCAAAAAAAAAGACAATATTAATGTAGTTTTTGATCAGATAGGAAGCCCAACTTATGCATCAAATTTAGCAAAAGTAGTATTGACAATGTTAAGTAATCAACGAACAATTGAAGTTATGAATTCTCAATTAAATATTTATCATTTTTCAGATGATGGATACTGCTCATGGTACGACTTTGCAAAAGCTATCTTTGAATTAAGTAATATTAATTGTCATGTTAATCCTATCGAAACGAAAAATTATTATACTCATGCTGAGCGTCCACTATGTAATGTAATGAAAAAGGACAAAATTAAACAACATATTCCAGATTTAGTAATACCTCATTGGAAAGACGCTCTAAACAAATGTTTAAAAGAAATACAAAAATCCAAAGTGTAGTTTATTTTGAAACAAAAAAATCAAAATTTACCATTAAAAATTCTTATCACTGGTGGAGCTGGATTTATTGGTAGTGCGCTAGTCCGACATATTATAAACGATACAAATCATTCAGTTGTAAATATTGATAAACTTACTTATGCTGGTAATTTATTTTCAATTCAGAGTGTTGAAGGTAACCCAAACTATTCTTTTGAGCGAGTTGACATATGTGATACTTCTGAAATAAAAAGAGTATTTAATGAACATCAACCTAATGTTGTTATGCATTTAGCTGCAGAGTCTCATGTTGATAGATCCATTGACAGCCCTGGAGAGTTTATGAAAACTAATATTACTGGTACATATAACTTGCTAGAGCAAGCGAGATTATATTGGTCAAACTTAAAGGGTCAAAAAAAAGAGTCTTTTTGCTTTCATCATATTTCAACTGACGAAGTTTACGGAGACTTACCTCATCCTGATAATCAGTTAGGTGAATTACCTCTTTTTACTGAAACTACACCTTATGCCCCAAGTTCACCATATAGTGCATCAAAAGCTTCATCTGATCATCTTGTTAGAGCTTGGAGAAGAACTTATGGTCTCCCAACACTAATAACTAATTGTTCAAATAATTATGGTCCTTTTCAGTTTCCTGAAAAGCTTATTCCATTAATGATTTTAAATGCAATAAAAGGTATGCCACTTCCAATATATGCAAGAGGAAATCAAATCCGTGATTGGCTATATGTTGATGATCATGCCCGAGCATTAGTTTTAGTTGCTACTAAAGGAAAAGATGGAGAGACATATAATATAGGTGGGCTGAATGAAAAACAAAATATAGAAGTTGTAAAAACTATTTGTAAAATTTTACAACAACTAGCACCACCTGTGAATTTTTCACTAGATATTTCTAACTATGAAAGTTTAATTACATTTGTAAATGATCGTCCAGGTCATGATATGCGTTATGCTATAGACTCTAGTAAAATTCAAAAAGAACTTGGTTGGATGCCTCTTGAAACTTTTGAGTCTGGGTTATATAAAACAATACAGTGGTATTTAAATAATGAATCTTGGTATAAAAAAATTAAGGATGGGACATACCGTCAATAAAACTTGTAAAAAAAAATAAATTTTATACTTTATCTTTATTGATAATATAATATTTCAAAAATTAAATTTATAGTAATAATCAAAGATATGGTAATTGAAAAATGAAAAAAAACTTTTTTAATATTTCTGATCTTTCAAAAGAAAAAATATTATCTATTTTAAGAATTAATGAAGAGATTAAATGTCTAAAAAATAAAAATATCGGTTTATTGTTTGAAAAATATTCAACTCGTACTCGATTGTCATTTACTGTTGGTATCTCAAGCCTTGGTGGCAATACAGTTGATATAAAATTTGAAGAACTTAATATTAGTCGTGATGAAAGTTTTGAAGATACTTTTCGTGCATTAAATTGTTACCTAGATGGTTTAGTTTATCGAACTAATAGTCACCAAAAACTTATTCAAGCTTCATCGTATTTTGAAAAACCAATTATAAATGCTTTAAGCGACACCTCTCACCCTTGCCAAATTTTAAGTGATTTATACACACTTGAAGAGCACTTTGGTTCACTAAATGTTCACATTTTATGGATGGGCGATATGAATAATGTATGCTTTAGTTTATGTGAAGCCTTAAATTTAATTGAAAATCTAAAACTAACCATATGTACACCGCAGTCTTTGAGTAAAAATAAAAAATGGCAATTTAATTCAAATATTTCTGTCGTTAGTCACATTGATCATATTGATATACAGTCAGTAAATTGTGTGATGACTGACGTATTTGTCTCTATGAATGATGAAGATAGTGACGAAAAAGTATCTCTTCTTAAACCGTACAAAGTTACATCAGAGCTAATGTCTAAAACATCCCAAAACAGTATTTTTATGCATTGCCTACCTGCGAAGGTAGAATTAGAGGTAAGTAAAGAAGTATTTCAAAGTCCTAAATCTATAGTTTGGAAACAAGCCTATAATCGAATGATTGTACAAAAAAAATTATTACAGTTTATATATCAATGAGAAATAACTCTAATCGTATTTATTCTTATATAAAGAAAATGTATAGTTTATTATTCTCAATAATTTTTTTATTTGTTGTTGGTTGCAAAGCCAACGGATCATTTATTGATCCAATAAAACCAGAATTTGAAACAATATCCTTTGATGTTGTTGAAAAAAAATTACTTGTTGAGGAAAAACTCCCAGAACATATTCTGAAATTAATATCAAATTGGTTTGATAAGAAGGTTAAGATTAATGGTTTTGACGGAGATATGATATTTAAAATTTCTAATTATGCAGAAGAAATTTCACTGATAGATGATGGAAAAAGAGTTGATATCACATTGTCATTTAATTTAATTTTAAGTAAACCACTTTTATCAAAAAAACAGTTTATTGAAGGTACTGTATCAGCATATGGTACTTTAAAAGGTGATTTTACAATTAAAGAATTTGAAACAATTATTACAAATACTCAAACAGATTTAGTCATAAGACTCAGCAAAGATTTGAAATCTAAAATTTAATTTTATATTTTAATAAAACTGAGATCTGTTAATAGTCTTTTATCAAAAAAGAAAAAAATTAGCGCTTTAGTTTTTTTAATTGTTCTAGTTCAACGTCTAAGATATCTTTATCTTTGTAAGTTAGGGCAATTTCATTATCATTAATATTTCTAATCAATCTTCTTAATCCATCTGGTTCAAGACTAGCAGCATGATCAGTACCTTTCCAAGCTCTGTTGAGAGTAAAATGTCTCTCTATGTAGCTAAATTTTGCTTTTGTATTTAAGGAAGATAATTTTCCTATTGTATGAGCTGCTATATCGCTCGAAATACCAGTATGATGACCAGAGAAACCGATTGAATTAACAATATTTCCGAAGTTTTCAAACAAATTTTTAATTTCTAGCAAACATAAATCTTTAATTTCAACAGGATAATTTGATGTGCATAAATAAAGAACAATATTATTTGCTCTATTACGATCTTTGTAGAAATCAACAATCTTTTTAATTTCAGATTTAGTCGTCATTCCAGTTGAAATATGTATTTCACCATCAAACTCATCTATCAAGTATTTGTGCATATCGAAATTTAAATTTTTTGCTGATGGAATCTTTATAAATTTTGGATTTAACGCACAAATCTCTTTACAACTTACGATATCCCAAACAGAACATGAATAAGTCACACCCAAATCTTTAGAGTACTCCATAAGTTCTTGGTGCTGATCAATATTAAATTCTAAAAACTCTCTGTGTAAACCATAAGATTTACCATATGCATTTTCAGGAACAGGATGTGGTTGATCGAATTTATCTGACAATAAAATCTTGTTATTCCTTTTTTGAAACTTAACAATTTTTGCATTACAAAATTTACTAGCAGTTTCAATCATTTTTTTTGCAATTTTTATATCTCCTTTATGATTGCAACCTATTTCAGCTATTACATTTGTGTTTGTCATTTTTTTTCTAATAATACATTTTTAAATTAATTTTATGACTAGTTTTTTCATTACTGTGCAATTAATTTTTAAAATACTTTATATTTTTATTGATAAACTCAGCAATCTTAAAGTCATTAATGTTATCAATATCAATTGAAAGATATTTATTCATCTCATAAAAACCAATATTTCCAAAAAGTCTGTTTCTAAATTTTAAATATTTTTGATATTTGAATATATAAAAAGCACCGTTTTCAATAATTTTTTTATTTTTAAAACTTTGAGACATAGGTCTATTCTTAAAGTTATAATTTTCTGGTTTAAATTTATCATTTTTATAACTCCAAATAAAAGAGCCAGATATATAACAACTAAAAAGTGAGTCTAAATTGGAATTTTTAAATTTTTTGTACCCATTTATTAAATCACTATATTGTAATAATGGGGAAGTTGCTTGTATTAAAAAAATATTATCATAATTTTGAAAAAATTTAATTGCATGATCAATTGCCAATTCTGTATTCGATAGATTACTCGAAATTTTATGTGTTCTTTTTAAATAATCCAAAACTTTATTACTATTAAAGCCGTCTTTTATTAAATTTAAATATTTCGAGCTATCTGATGAAATAACTATTTTTTCAAATAATTTAGATTTAAGTGCTGTATTAATTGCATTATATACAAGTGGTTTTCTATTAAAAATTTTTATATTTTTATTTTTGATTCTTTTACTGCCAGATCTAATAGGTATGATTGCCAAATTTTTTTTCATCTAAGATACTTCAACTTATATTAATTTTTCCAAAAAGAGGGCAATAATAAAACAAATATTGTTAACATTTCTAGTCTTCCGAGAAACATAGTCAATACAAGAACAAGCTTTGAGTAATTTGTAAGACTGCTATAGTTGCCATCTGGGCCAATAATTTCCCCTAAACCTGGACCAACATTAGAAATTGAAGATGCTGCTGCTGAAATACAAGTTAAAAAGTCAAGACCACTAAATGATAGTAAAAGTGATGAGACAGAGAATGTAAAAATATAAACAAAAAAAAATATAACCACTGACTCGTAAGTAGACTCAGTAACTTTCTTGCCATTGAATTGTGCAGTCATTATAATGTGAGGCTGCAACATTTTTTTTAGATGAAGAATAATAAATTTAAACAGAATTTGAAAACGAAAAACTTTTAAACCACCTGTAGTAGAACCAGCACATCCCCCAATAAACATAAGTAGTAGAAATAAAACTGATGCGTAATTACCCCATTTTTCAAAATTACTACTAATGTAGCCTGTACCTGAAATAATAGAGATTGTATTAAAACTAATAGTGGATAGTTTTTGGAGGGTATTGCCATCTACATAAGATTGAGCGAAATAATAAATTGAAACTATAGCTAAAACCAAAATGCTTAAAAAAAGTCTGATTTGATTATCTCTAATCAAAGAAGAAATATTTGTCAAACTCATTTGTGCGAGGAGTAAAAAAGGAAAACTTCCAAAAATCATAAAAATAATTGCAATATTTAGTAAAGATGTATTTTGAAAATAGGCAAAGGAGTTATCGTGAGTTGAAAACCCTCCTGTTGAAATAGTAGTAAAGCTGTGTGCAAGTGCATCAAATAGAGTCATGTGATTTAAATAATAAAGAATAAATAAAATTGCGGTCAGAGAGGTATAAACAATAATTATTTTTTTCACTACAGATGAGATTTTAGGCAAAAATTTGTCATAAGGATCATCACCTTCCAAGTGAAAGAGCTGCATACCTCCTATTCTTAGAAAAGGTAAAATTACCAATGCAATTACAACAATTCCAATTCCACCTAACCACTGCAGTAGTGCTCTCCATATAAGTATTCCCTTAGGTAGTTCGTCTAAATTATTAAGAACTGTTGCACCCGTTGTAGTGATACCACTCATAGACTCAAAAAAAGCATCTACAACTGTTAGGTTTGTCTTGGTGTAGATGAATGGTACTGCACATAAAATTCCCAGAAGCAACCATGAAAGAACAGTAATTAAAAAAGCTTCTTTAGTTGAAATCTTCAATTCAACATTTCTATTAGTAATAACCAAAGAGCCACCAACAATGATGTATAAAAGAATTGGAACAAAATAAGATTGCCAAGACTCAGTCCTATAAATTAATTCTGTTATCATAGGAATGAATAGAAGAAACCCAACTGCACATACAACCGTACCACCAACTAGGGCAATTGGTTTAAAATTCAACATTTAAGACGATATTAGTGTAAATTTTTTTTCCCATATGGGCTGTCGAGAGAAAATGTAGGAATATCAATTTTTAGCTGCTCTCCATTATTCTGAGAAACGAGATAAAAACCTTGCATGAAACCATTTGTGGTTTTTAGAGGAGTGCCACTAGTATATTCAAAACTCTCTCCGGGCTGAAGAACTGGAAATTCACCAACTACCCCTTCACCTTGAATATTCATAATTTTACCGTTAGCATCTATAACTACCCAATTGCGGTGGTTCAATTTTATAGTATTTGATGATGAGTTTTTTATATTGACCTGATAAGCCCAAACATAGTGACCCTCTTGATGCGAAGATTGATCATCTAAAAAATACGGTGTTACAGTTACAGTTACACCATAAGTCGTTTTAGAATACATTCATGTAATATAACTAATTTAAATGCTTTTAATACAAAATAGATATTAGAATAAACCTTGAATAAGACCTTTTTTGTCCAATACAATCGAATTTGCACTTGGAACTCTAGGCAATCCTGGCATTGTCATTATAGCCCCTGTTACTACAACAATAAATCCAGCACCAGCAGAGAGCCTTACTTCTCTTATTGGGACAGTAAATCCTTTTGGGGCCCCTCTGAGAGAAGGATTAGTGGAAAAGCTATACTGAGTTTTAGCAATACAGACAGGTAACTTACCATATCCACTATCTTCAAAGCCTTTAAGTTGGTCACTTATTGCTTTATCAATAACAATATCATCAGCTCTGTAAATTTTTTGAGCTACGGATCTTATTTTTTCTTCTAATGATGTATTTTCTTCATATGTAAATTTAAATTTTGAAATATCACTAGACTCTGCAATTTTGACAACCTCTTCAGCTAGCTCTTTTGTACCTTTACTACCGTTTGCCCAATGAGAACAGTGAATAGCTTTAACACCTAATTTTTCACAATTTTTAGAAATCACATTGCTTTCAGCCTCAGTGTCTAAAGTGAAAGAATTTATGGCAACAATAACTTGAAGACCGAAAGACTGTATATTTTCAATATGACGTTCAAGATTGGAAAATCCTTTTTCAACTGCATCAACATTTTCATCATTTAAGTTTGTTTTTTCTACACCTCCATGAGATTTCAAGGCTCTAACTGTAGCAACAATTACTACAGCATTTGGTTTTAACCCAGCTTTTCTGCATTTTATGTCTAAAAATTTTTCAGCTCCTAAGTCAGCTCCAAATCCAGCTTCAGTAACAACATAATCTGCAAGTTTTAAACCAGTTTGAGTGGCAATAACCGTATTACAACCATGGGCTATGTTTGCAAAAGGACCTCCATGAATAATTGCAGGATTGTTTTCTAAAGTTTGCACAAGATTAGGCATCAAGGCATTTTTTAAAAGAACTGTCATAGGACCGTCAGCTTTAACATCTCTAGCGTAAATAGGTGACTTATCTCTTTTGTAAGCAACAATTATATCACCAATTCTCTTTTGAAGATCTTCAATACTTGTCGCTAAACAGAATATTGCCATTATTTCACTGGCAACGGTAATATCAAATTTATCCTCTCTAGGAAATCCATTTGATATACCTCCTAAATTAACATTTACTTTACGAAGTGCTCGATCACCTAAGTCTACAACTCTTCCCCAAGTTATTCTCCTTTGATCAATTTCTAAATCATTACCCCAATAAATATGATTATCAATTAAAGATGAAAGTAGATTGTGAGCTGTTGTAATTGCGTGAAAATCTCCAGTAAAATGCAAATTAATTTCTTCCATTGGAATGACTTGGGCATAACCACCACCTGCTGCTCCACCTTTCATTCCAAAATTAGGACCTAGGCTAGGCTCTCTTAAACAAACAATTGATTTTTTTCCAATAGCATTTAATCCATCATTAAGACCAACAGAAGTTGTTGTTTTTCCTTCTCCTGCAGGTGTCGGGCTTATTGCTGTAACAAGTATCAATTTTCCGTCAGAATTTGATTTTGATTTTTCAATGAAATCAAAGTTAATTTTTGCAATATCATGCCCATAAGGAATTAAACTCTCCTCTGGTATATTTATTTTTTCTGCAACATCTCTTATATGCATTTTTTTTGCTGCTCTTGCTATTTCAATATCAGACATCTAAATTAGGATCCTTTCACAAAAATGTGGTATACAATATACCAATAACTTTTATCACAATTAAGCTATTTAAATACAAAAAATCTAAAAATCCCCAAATATTTTAAGCCTATATGTCGCATTGGAAATCATTACAAAAAAAGTCGTTGTTCAATAACTTAAATGTAATACTTTGAATTAATTGAAAATATTAGTTGTAGGCCTTGGTTATGTTGGTACAGCAAATGCTGTTCTTTTAGCCCAAAAAAATGAGGTTACATGTTACGATTTGGACTTTACAAAATCAAATAATCTTGTAAATGGAATATCTGCAATTGATGATAAAGATATTAAAGATTTTTTAAATACAAAAAAATTAAATTTAATTGCTTCCAAAAACTTCCCAAGCAAAGTTAATGATTTCAATTTTGTAATCATAGCTACTCCAACAAATTACGATATTGATACAAATCAATTTGATACAACCTCAATTGAGAAAACATTAGAAAATATTCAAAAATCTGAGTCCACTCCATGTGTAATCATTCGCTCTACTATACCTGTTGGATACGTTAAAAAAATTCAAAAAGAATATCAAGATCTTGAAATTATTTTTGTACCTGAATTTTTAAGAGAGGGTAGAGCTTTAAATGATAGCCTATATCCCTCAAGAATAGTAATTGGATCAAAATCCAAAAAAGGTAAACAGTTTGCTAAATTATTATCAGATGCAGCAATAGACAAAAATGTTCAAACTATCTATACAAATTCTACTGAAGCTGAGTCATCAAAATTATTTTCCAATGCTTACCTAGCAATGAGAGTGACATTTTTCAATGAACTTGACACATTTGCAATATCAAGAAAATTAAATACTAAAGAAATTATAAAATCTGTTAGTTTAGATCCTAGAATAGGTGATTTTTATAATAATCCTTCGTTTGGATATGGTGGATATTGTCTCCCAAAAGATACAAAACAATTATTAGCAAATTTTGACAAGGTCCCACAAAAAATTATGGAAGCAATAATAGAGTCTAATTCAATGCGAAAAGATTTTATTGGCTCAGAAATATCAAAATTAAATCCTAAAACAGTTGGAGTCTATAGATTGGTTATGAAAGAGGGATCAGACAATATAAGAGAGTCAAGTATGCAAGGGATCATGAAAAGAATAAAAGCTAAGGGTATTAAAGTGATAGTTTACGAACCTTTGATCAAAGAAAAACAATTTTTTAACTCTGAGGTATATGAAGACTTAGAATTATTCAAAAAAGACTCTGATCTAATTCTATGTAATAGAAGTCATTTGGAATTAAGTGATGTACAAGACAAGACATATACAAGGGACCAATTTCATCAAGATTAAGTCAGAGATCAAAATTTCTAATAAATTGCCGCAAAAATAAAGGCATTATTTAGTATTTTTATATTTTAGTTTCACTCAAGATAGGTCTATACTGCCGAGGCTTATATATATAAGGAGGAAACGATGACAAAAATTAAATCGTTGTTTATTTCTCTTGTTTTAACTTTAGGTGTTTCTACAGCAATTGCTGGAAGTCACGGAAGCACTCACGATCTAGTTAAAGAGAGAGGAAAATTAATGTGTGGTTCCAACACTGGATTAGCGGGCTTTGGTGCTCCAAATGATGCTGGTGTTTGGGAAGGCATTGATGTTGATGTATGTAGAGCTGTAGCAGCTGCTGTATTTGGTGATGCTTCTAAAGTTGAATATGTACCTACAACATCAAAAGTACGTTTCACAGTTCTTCAGTCAGGTGAAATTGATATGCTATCAAGAAATACTACATGGACTTTATCAAGAGACGTTGATCTTGGTTTAGAATTTGTTGGTGTTAACTACTATGATGGTCAAGGCTTTATGGTTAACAAAAGTCTTGGTGTATCAAGTGCTATGGAATTAGATGGCGCATCTGTATGTATTCAGGTTGGTACAACAACTGAAATGAACCTTGCTGATTTCTTCAAAGCAAATGATATGAGCTATGAGTCAGTTCCTGTTGAGACTAACTCAGAAGCTGATGCTGCATACACAGCTGGTCGTTGTGACGTTTACACAACAGACGCATCTGGTTTATATGCAAGTAGAGCTGGTTATCCAGATCCATCTGCTCACGTGGTTTTACCAGAAATCGTATCTAAAGAGCCTTTAGGCCCTGCAGTTAGACACGGTGATAGTGAGTGGGCTGATATCGTAAGATGGTCTCTTAATGCAATGATCATTGGTGAGGAGCTAGGTATTACATCAGCTAATGTTGATGAAATGAAGAGCTCAAAAAACCCTGAGGTTTTAAGACTATTAGGTGTTGATGCTGGTTACGGAGCTATGTTAGGTCTTTCTGACGACTGGGCTTATAATATCTTAAGTCAAGTTGGAAACTATTCAGAGAGCTTTGAAAAGCATATTGGTCCAAACACACCAATTAACATTCAAAGAGGCTTAAACGCTCTCTATAAAGATGGCGGTATTTTATACGCACCTCCATTTAGATAAAAAATAAGGGTATGGGCTTTCAGCCCATACCCAAAATTTACGGATTTCAAAATTTATGCAGACCAATTTTTTCAGAAAAATAATATTTGATGAAAAATCAAGATCCCTTCTAATTCAAACACTGGTAATTGGTCTTTTTGCTTTATTTATTTATCTCATAACCCAGCAAACAGCCTATAACTTAGAAAAAAGAGGAATTAGCTCAGGTTTTGATTTCTTACATATATCAGCAGGTTACGATATAAGTATCCGTTTAATTCCATTTACAAGTGAGGACACTCACTTAAGAGCTTATTTTGTTGGATTATTAAATACATTGATGATTGCTGTTTGTGGGTGTTTTTTAGCAACCATAATTGGATTTTTAGTCGGAATTATTCGCTTATCAAGCAATTGGCTATTTCGTAATATTGCTTATGTTTATGTTGAGTTTACAAGAAATGTCCCAGTTCTTGTTCAAATAATTCTTTACTACAGCATTCTTTTAAACTTACCTAAAATCAAACAAGCAATAGTAATTTTTGATAATTTTTATTTAACTAATCGAGGTTTCTTTTCCCCCTCTCCAATATTTAAAGACGGTTTTTCAATTGTTGCTTGGAGCTTAGTAATTGCAATTATATTTACTTTTTTCTTAAAAAGATTTTTTAAGAAAAAACAAGAAGAAACCGGAAAACAATATCCAACTTTTATGATAAACAGTGCAATTATTATTTTTACCCCAATTATTTTTTATTACATCATGGGTATGCCTTTAGAGTTTGATAGTCCAGTTTTAAAGGGATTTAATTTTAAAGGAGGTATGGTAATTCGCCCAGAATTTTTAGGAATGCTATTTGGTTTATCTATTTATACTGCTGCATTTATCTCTGAGACTGTTCGATCTGGTATTATATCAGTATCAAAGGGACAAAGGGAGGCATCTCAAGCTTTAGGTTTAAAAAGTAATTTCATAATGAGGCTGATTATTATTCCTCAAGCACTAAGAGTTATCATTCCGCCTCTTACCTCTCAATATTTAAATTTAACAAAAAACTCCTCTCTTGGAATCGCAATAGGTTATGCCGATTTAGTTCACGGATTTGGAGGTATATCTTTAAATCAAACAGGGAGAGCCATAGAGATTATGATGATGGTTATGCTTACTTATTTGACAATTAGTTTAACCATTTCTTTTTTTATGAACTTATATAATAAGTCCGTACAATTTAAGGGTAACGCATGAGCTCTACTACCATTCAAATTATTTCACGTAGTAAGTATTACAACTGGCTAGTAAAAAATTTATTTTCCTCTTGGGTAAATACAATACTTACTGTTATTGCGCTAATATTCGTATATCAGGTTGGAAGTTTCTTTTTGAGTTGGGCAATTTTTGATGCTGATTTTAGGTATAATTTTCAAGGTGAACTAATTATTGATCGCGGATTTTGCTCTAAAAATATTATGCCTGGTGAATATGGTGCCTGTTGGGCAATTATTTTTGCACGATGGAACCAATTTATGTATGGACTTTATCCTATTGAAGAAGCATGGAGGGTAAACTTAATCTATGCTCTTTTACCTTTAGCAATTATTGGAATTCTTTTTGATAAAATTCCATTTCGTAGATATTTTATTTATTTTACGTTTATATTCCCATTCTTGGCTTACTTCATGCTTTATGGAGGACCAGGATTAAGTGTTGTCGGTACAAATAAATGGGGTGGGCTCTTAGTAACACTTTTCTTAGGAGTTACTGGGATAGGTTTAGCGTTTCCTTTAAGCATTCTTTTAGCCTTAGGTAGAAGATCTAAAATGCCCATCATAAAATCATTGTGTGTAGTTTTTATTGAATTCATTAGAGGCGTCCCTCTTATAACATTGTTATTTACCGCTAATGTGATGTTACCTTTATTTTTACCTGATGGAGTAAATCCAGATAATCTTTTACGTGCTTTAGTAGCCGTTACTTTATTTCAATCAGCCTATATGGCTGAAGCAATTAGAGGTGGCTTGCAAGCCATTCCAAGGGGGCAAGTTGAAGCTGCGCAGTCTTTAGGATTAAGTTATTGGCAAACCACTCGCAAAATAGTTTTACCACAAGCTCTAAAGATAGCTATTCCACCAATTGTTAATACCTGTATTGGATTATTTAAAGATACATCTTTAGTTTTAATTATAGGATTATTTGATTTATTAGGTATAGGCAGAGCAGCTTTAGCTGATATGACATGGACTAAACTTTATTATGAAGTTTATGTTTTTATTTCACTTGTATTTTTCATATTTTGCTTTGGTATGTCACGCTATAGTTTATATTTAGAAAAAAAACTAAAAACGGATAATAGTTAATGAGCACAGATCAGGTAATACATTTAGAAAAAGTAAACAAATGGTATGATGATTTTCATGTTTTAAAGGATATTGATTTAATTGTTAATAAAGGGCAAAAAATCGTTATATGTGGCCCTAGTGGCTCTGGTAAGTCAACAATGATTAGATGTATAAATCGTCTAGAGGCTCATCAAAAAGGGACAATAGTTGTTCACGGAACAGAGCTTACAAATGATCTTAAAAACATTGATTTAATTAGGAAAAATGTCGGTATGGTTTTCCAACAATTCAATCTTTTTCCGCACCTCTCTGTATTAGACAATATTTCCTTAGCGCCAATTTGGGTGAAAAAAATGCCAAAAAATGAAGCCGAAGATATTGCAATGTCCTATTTAGAAAAAGTTAAAATTCCTGAGCAGGCTCAAAAATTTCCTGGTCAGCTCTCCGGAGGTCAACAGCAACGTGTTGCTATTGCTAGATCATTAGCTATGAACCCTGACATTATGTTGTTTGATGAACCAACATCAGCTCTAGACCCAGAAATGATCAAAGAGGTTTTGGATGTGATGATACAATTAGCTGAAGAGGGTATGACTATGTTAGTTGTTACTCATGAGATGGGATTTGCAAAAACTGTTGCTGATCAAATGATTTTTATGGATGAGGGAAGAATTGTTGAACAAGCATCCCCAGATGAATTCTTTAATAACCCAAAAAGTGATCGAACTAAACTTTTCCTAAGTCAAATTCTTAATCATTAAAAAAGTATAAGATGAATGAAGTTGTAATGGCTTTATTATCCGGATGGATAATATTTTATTTTGCTGTGTTTTTGCCAGGACCTAATACTTTTTTTGTGGCATCCGTTGGAATTAGTGGACAGAAAAAACAAATTTGGGGTGCTGCAGTTGGTACTGCTATTGGTTCTTTTACTTGGTGCTTACTTGCTACAACAGGTATTTCTTTTCTAATTTCAAATTTAATGGGTTGGGGTTTTATTGTTTTAAAGATCTTAGCTAGTCTTTATATGATTTATTTAGCATATCAAATTGGTAGCCAATACTTTAGCTCTAAAAATCAACTCATAAAACTATCCAATGAAAGAAATTTTTTAAACAGTATGAAGAAAGCAATAATTGTTGCTTATACCAATCCCAAAGCTTTCGCATTTTGGTCTGCTCTAGCAACTTTACAATTCAGTGAAAACCTTAATTTTAGTATCGCTCTAATTTTTGCAACAGGTAGTTTTTTTATTTCAGCAATGAATTATTCAATTATCGGCCACTTTTTTGGTATTAAAAAGTTTTCAAATTACTTCAATAGACCTAAAAATATTGTCAATTTAATATTTGCCGGACTTTTTATATTTGTAGCTATTGAAATTTGGGTGTTAGGCTAGGCAAAAAGCCCTAGATAGGGCTTTTTAAAATTTTCTAATAAATCTTCTATCTATCTCTTTTTGTCTTCTTTCAAGATCAATCATGTCGATAGCTTGAGATAAATATACCTCTTCTTTGTAAGACTTTGATTTTTGGTCATTTTTTCCATTAATAATTATTTTTCTAATAGATTTAAATAGATTGCTCATTAGGCAGCCTCTTTTAAGCTATTTGGAAATGACTGATTTCTTTGATACTCGGAGTAAGCCCATTGCCAATCTGTGCCATACTCAACCTTACAAAAATTTATAATACTGTCTTCTTTTTTACTAAAAAGAGATAACCAGAACTTTAAAGATCTTTCTGTAAATCCAAAAATTTTATTCATAATTTTATTTCCTTTCTTACATATATATAGTTTTAAAAAGAAGTTTTACTTTTGCTAAATATAGACAGCAGATGTCTATTTATTAGACTTCAAACAAATTCATTAAATATTTTTAATTTGCATGTAGTCTAAGTAACAAAAAAAATGATAAATTTATGACATGGATTATAAAATTTTTGATGGCCATAATGATCTATTATTTAGACTATTTTTAAAGAACAAACCTGACTCGTATCTTGATTTTATTGATGGAGATAATGAGGGACATTTAGATCTTCCTCGAATGAACCAAGCTAATTTTAAAGGAGGGTTATGCGCCATATATGTTCCTACCCCAGAACAAGATATCTCTGATTCTGATAAGTTGGTCAACTACAAAGATATGGAGAAAGATGAGTATTTATTACCACTTCCAAGACCCGTTGACGTAAACAATGCATTACCAGTTGTTTTAAATCAATTGTCTATCCTTTCAAAAATTGAAAGAAACTCAAAAAATAAAGTTAAGATTTGTTTATCTGGCAAGGATTTGGAAACCTCGTTTAAACATGATGATCAATTATCTGTAGTAATGCATATAGAGGGCGCAGAATGTATAGATAAAAATTTTTATAATCTCGAAACTTTATTTCGAGCTGGTCTTAGATCAATTGGGCCAGTTTGGTCAAGACCTACTATTTTTGCAGAGGGTGTTCCTTTTGCTTTTCCAACTTCACCAGATATTGGAGATGGTTTAACCGAAATAGGAATAGAACTTATAAAAAATTGTAATTCACTAAATATGTTAATTGACACCTCTCATTTAAATGAAAAAGGCTTTTGGGACATAGCAAAATATTCAAATTCGCCCCTTGTAGCCACGCATAGCAATGCTCATCAGATTTGCCCACACTCTAGAAACCTTACAAATAAGCAATTAGATGCAATCAAAGAAACTCAAGGGATGGTTGGAGTTAACTTTGCCCCAGCTTTTTTAAGGAAAGATGGAAAAATGGTTTCTGATACAGATTTACAAATAATAGTTGATCATTTTAAGTACCTTATTGACTATTTGGGAGATGATAAAGTTGGTTTCGGCTCAGATTTTGACGGTGCAATGATGCCAAAAGATCTAAATAGTGTTCTAGGTATGCATAAATTAATCGATCTATTAATTTCACAGGGTTTTAATGAAAACTTAATGATTAAAATTTCACATTTAAATTGGATTAATCTTTTAAAAAGAGTTCTAAATTAATAAATATTCAATGAAGTGAAACTTTAGTATCAAAAAAATTCTGATATAATCTTTCTATGGGACTTCACTTTGACTATAAATCAAAAGCTGGTGAAAGAGCTATGGAGAAAGAGCGTAAGCGTCAAGAAAAACTTGCCGCTAAAAAGGCAAAAAGAGAAGCAAAAAGAGAAGCAGAAGAGTTAGCCGAATTAGAGCGCCTTACAGATCCAAATGCTCCAGCTGAGGGAAATCAGGAACAGTAATCTGATTACCTTCAAATATATTAATTTTCTCGATCGCTAGTATCGACTCAGATTCTTTTTATCTTATAAATTTTTTGATCCTCTGTCATAGATCTAACTTGCCTTTTATACCATTCCTTAAAATCATTTGATGTGTCATCATAAAACATCACTTTCTTTCGAATTAAGAAAATACCAATATCACTCTCTGGAATTCCAATAAAAGTCTGTCTTTCTGTGTGCATCACTTTTACACTTTCTTGCAAAGGTTCGTGCTCACATAAATAATAACCATAATGCTCTCCCCAAACATATCTTATAATAGGAGTTGTTGCTTCAACCATCATCTGAACATATTTATCTTCATTTTTTAAAAAATTTTCCATACCTGGTACAGGTTGATGGATTTGAGCAAAACTAAGACCAATTTTTTCTTTAGGCACCCAAATAGAGGGAAACGAAACATGTAAAGCTATAAGTTTGTTACATCTGTGAAAAATGGCTATATCCTCTTGAAGATTATAACCAAGTTCTACAAAGTTATTAAAGTTAGAGTTTTTAGATGGGTATTCTTTTTTTAATATAGAATTTAACTTCTCGCATACAGCTATATCAATTTCTTTTGTAAAATAATCATCAATAAAAATATTTTCTTTACATTTTTGTTTCAAACTTAAATATCTTTCTTCATGCTCATCATATTCAATAATTGGAAGGTCTTTTATTTTTTTTATTCCAGGAGCTACAGAGTAAATAGGTCCATATGGTTCCCAGTCGATCATTTTGTAAATAAAATCAATACTCCTATCAAAGTGATAGCAATAATAATAAGTTTTTTAAATAGGATTTCCGGTATTTGTTTATGTATAAAATAACCCAGCCAAACACTTAACATTACTAAAAGAGCTATTGGATAGTATATTTTCACTATCTCTAAATAGCTTCCTCCCAAAAACATAAAAAATATTGCTCTCAAAGAGTTTATAATAAAAAAATATCCAGCCATAGTTGATCGCAACTCTTGTTTTGAGGAGAAATAATCTTTATACCCCATTAATACAAATGGTCCTCCAATAGTATAAATTCCTTGAATAAATCCACCTAGAATTACAAAAAAATTTTTCAAGAATTGAGGAAACCTGATATCAGGAAAGAATAAGTTGAAACATCCATAAATAATTAAAATTATTGCAAATATTTTTATTAAAATATCTGATGCAAAATAACTGATAAAATATGTTCCTATTAATGCACCAGGAATTGTATAAATTAAAATTTTGATCAGATGATTTAAAGAGACATATTTGTATGATTGAATTAAAACAGCTAAACCGGAGGATAGCCCAACAATCATTGCAAGCTTTAACAAAGAATTAAAGTCAAAGAAAAATCCACTAATTCCCAGAAAGATTATTGTACCACCAAAACCAAAAATACTTTCAATGGCATATGCAAAACAAGCTATTAATGCAATAGTTGAAAAATTTGGCATTTAATTCTATTTAACAATTTAGAATGTTTTATGTTAAAAGTAATCTATGTATTTAAAAGTAATATTTTCTCTTATTGTAATATTATTTCTTAAAACGAATTTATTGTTTGCCCTTTCTCAAGATATTTCTTTAACAATCATGGTTCGTTCCACGTTGGGAACAGAATATATTCTAGCTAAAAGTATTTGCAAAGTATTGGACAGGGAACTTGAAATATCTCATAGTTATGGTGGTTCTAACACGTTAGAATGCAATACACGCCTCGATGATAGCGTTGATGAAATAATTAAAAAAATTGAACAAAATCAATTTCAATATGCAATTATTAAAAAATCAGATTTACTCAATCGTCCCTCTAATTTATCGCTTCGTTCAATTTTAAATTTTCCCGCAGATAATGATTATGTTTTTATTTCAAACCAGAATGTAGATCCTAATGTGATTAAGGATATAAACTTTGGAATTATGAATCATTTGCTTGAGTTTCGCTATCTTCATAAATCTTTTTTTGAATTTTCGGAAAATAATTTAATTGTTAAAGAAAAAATACCATTACACTTGGGTACTTTAAAATTTAGTGATGAGTGGAGTAGTGGTAAAAGAAGAAGGTTTACAGAGGTAGACTAATTTTGACAAAACCATCAGTTACGACAAAAATAAATATTAAAGCAAAAAATACTCCACCAACAAAAACTTTCATCACACAAACTTACTAAATAGATTTTAGGTGTAAAGTATATAAACTGTGCAAAATTGTCATGAACGAGTTTATTTTTGGTTTTTCAACAGGTTTAAGTTTAATACTTGCTATAGGTGCACAAAATTTATTTGTTATAGAGCAAGGTATAAAAAAAAATAATATTTTTTTAGTAACTTCAATATGTATAGTTGGTGATTTCTTATTGATTTTTTTTGGAATTTTCATATTTCACTTTATTAAAAATTTCATCAACGATTTGATCAATTTATTATTATCTATAGGGCTTGTCATCTTTCTTTTAAATTTTATATGGTCAAAAATAAAAACATTTAAACATGATATTGTATTTTCACAAACACATTCACAATCATCAAAGTTAAAAATAGCCCTCCAGACACTTGCCTTTACTTTTTTAAACCCACACGTTTACTCAGACACTGTTTTTATTTTAGGAAATTTATCAAAAAATTTTCTAACTATTTCTGACAAGATTTTATTTGGATTAGGTGCAAGTCTAGCATCATTTATTTTTTTTTATTTTTTAGGCTATGGTGCTCAATCACTAAGATTATATTTTTTGAACAAACAAGTTTGGAAATTAGTTAATATAATAATAATTCTTTATTTACTTATACTTACCTTATCTATTATTTTCTTGGAAATAATTTGACTCTTAATTTTTTATTTATAAATTATTTCATCAGCTGTCTGTAAGTTGCATAGTTGTTATGCAATCATAACACAAGTTTTTTAAAATATTATATGTATAAATTTATTAGGAGCAGTTTTTAAAAGTTTCGATTAACTCCGTGTTGACATAGATACTTGGTTATTCCCTCCTAGTTATAACAAACTGCTCCATTAATAGTATGCCAAGCTTCACGACACTTTATCCTGCACTTTTGTTTCCAGCTATACCTTTGATGATGATATCGTTTGGTAATAGATATACTTCTCTTGCATCATTAATCAGAAAGATCCATGACACAATAATTACAAATAGACCAACTAGCAATGTGGTTCAACATCACTTAGATCAAATTAAAGTACTTACAACCCGTTTAAAATTAGTAAGGTCAGTTCAAACCCTCTCTGGGATTAGCTTTTTGCTGAATTTAATATCTATTTTTTTTAGCTATATCAAGATTTATGACCTAGCCTTAAACTTTTTTGGTTTAGGGATATTGATATTTTCAATAGCTATAATGTTATTTATCTATGAGATACAATTATCTACAAAAGCTCTTAGTAAGCATTTGGAAGACCTGAAAGATTTTAGTTAATTTATTAAGATACTGGATTCTTTTTTAAATAAATATTTCATATGAAAAAAAACAAACACTGAGCCTAGTAAATTTGTAAAAAATATAGCCCACCAAATACCAATTAGGCCTTTTTCAAGAGTCTCAGAAAATAAATAAATTACAAATGGGGGAAGAAATACCAATCTAATAAAAGTGTAGAACACATTTACAGAAGGTTTTCTTAAACCAGAAAGTACAGAATCACACCTATCAATAACTTGATATATAAAAGCCAAAAAAGCTACCATAAACAAGTAACTACCAGCAATAATTATCACTTCACTGTCTCTTGAAAAAAAACTAGCAATCCTTTCACCCGCAAATATAAGAACTAATGCTCCAAAAATCATCATTGTCATAGATAACCTTAATGAAATTAAAAAAGCTTCATAAATTCTATTAAAATTCTTCGAACCAAAATTTTGTCCTACCATACTTAATAAAGCACTACTAAATCCTATGGCAGGTAATAAAATAATTTGCTCAATTCTTAAAGCTATACCATAAGCTGCACTAGCTGAGGCACCATAACTTGTAACAAACTTTTGCATTATGAAGAAACCAACTGCAATCATGAACATATTCATACTAGAGGGTATAGATTGTCTTAGAATTCTTAATACAAATTTAGATTCTAACCAAATATAATTGTAATTGAAATACTTAAACAAAGGACTGCGAATAGCATAATAGCTTAAAAAGAAAAAATGAAATAGTTGAGATATGACTGTTGCAAGAGCTATGCCGAGAGTTCCCAATGCAGGAAAAGGACCATAACCTAAAGATAAGAAAGGACTAAATATTAAATTAATAAAAAAGCTTATGATTAATGCATTTCTATTTTTTTTTGTATCTCCTTGTGCATATAAAAGAGAATTAACAACAAAAGAAACAATAAAAATTGGAGCACCAATTGAGAGTACTTTTATGTATCTTAGACCATTGTTAAGAAAAATACCTTCTGCCCCAAAATATAAAAATACAGGTCTAGATAATAGAAACGTTGTTAGTCCTATGGCTATTGAAACCAATAAAGTGATAACTAAAGCTTGAGCATGTATCTTAATTGCCTCATTAAATTTTTTTTTGCCAATAGCTATTGAAACAAGAGCTGTGGTGCCTTGTCCAAAACCTACAGCGAAAGCTAATAAAATAAAATACAAGGGGTAAGATATAGATAGGCCTGCAATAGCCTCTGTGCTTATGAGACCTGCATAAAAAGTATCTACTACATTGTACAGAGTATAAAACAAAAGACCTGTTCCTGCAGGAACAGCCATACCGATTAATTGTTTTTTTATATCCCCTTGGGTAAGATCCATAAAATTAAAAAGGTCTTACAACTACAAGTATTACAATTAAAATTAGAAGAACAGTAGGCACTTCATTGATTATTCTTAGATATTTTGAGGTATAGTCTCTAAAATTACTCTCTAGACTTTTTCTAATTTTACTTAAATACATATGAAATGCAGAGAGAATAAGAACTAATATAATTTTAAAAAAAAGCCATAATTCAAAACCTACATAATGGATAAGGGCTAAACCAAATATCCAAGTCAATATCATTGCTGGGTTCATTATAATTTTTAGCAATTTATATTCCATTTTTTGAAATACACTATTTATTTCAGGATTGGTTATGTTTTCTACATGATAAACAAAAAGTCTTGGTAAATAAAATAACCCAGCAAACCATGATACAAAAGATATGATATGTAAAATTTTTAATAACTCATACATTTTGTTACCATTTAGCCTCTGGAGGCATTGACATTAATATAGCATCAATATTACCACCAGTTTTTAATCCAAATAATGTCCCTCTATCATAAAGCAAATTAAATTCTACGTAACGAGATCTTTTTTTTGAGAGAGCATCTAAGTCATCTTGATTAAAGTTAAAATCTTTTTTTCTTTTTGAGTTTTCAATTACAAAATTAACAAAGAATTGCCCAACATCTTTTATGAATGATAAATCCTTATCAAAGTCTGTATTGATATAATCAAAAAAAATCCCACCTATACCTCTACTTTCTTCTCGATGCTCTAAAAAAAAGTATTCATCACATTGTTTTTTAAATTTTTCATAATAAGTTGAATTATGTTGATCACATGTTCGTTTTAGACCTTGGTGAAAATTATCTGTTTCTAATTTTTCAGGTATTGCAGGGGTTAAATCACAACCACCACCAAACCATTGTTTTCCTTTTGTAGTTAAGTACCTAGTGTTAAAATGAGCTGCAGCAATTTTCGGGTTTTTCATGTGAGCTACGACTGAGATACCACTGGCCCAAAAGCTTGGATCTTCTTCGGTTCCCGGCATTGATTTTTTAAATTCTTCACTAAAATTACCATGCACTGTTGAAATATTTACTCCTACTTTTTCAAATATTTCTCCTTTTAGTAAGGACATCAAACCTCCACCACCACCAGGTCTTTGCCACTCTTTTTCTATAAATTCAGACCCATCAAGCTTTTGTATTGATCCAACCATTTGATTTCGAAGTTCTCGAAACCACTTTTCTGCTTTAGTTTGCTGATTATTTATTTGATCACTCATACCCACCCATGTAGTTCGTTTTCTATCAACGAAGTGAGTAGGAGTATATGATCTTCTCGATCATTTAGACAAGGAATATATCCAAATTCCTTTCCACCATTTTCAATGAATATTTCTCTATTTTCCTCGTTGAGTTCTTCTATTGTTTCGAGACAATCTGAGGAAAAAGCAGGACTTATAACATGAATGTGGTCTGTACCATTTTTTGCTAAGCTCTCTATAGTTTTATCTGTGTAAGGTTGAAGCCATTCTGCTGGTCCAAATCTAGATTGAAATGTGGTCATATAACTTTCCTCTGGTAAGCCCATGGTCTCTGCCACCAGCCTAGTAGTCTTTCTGCAAAAACAATGATACGGATCCCCTTTATCTAAATATTTTTTTGGAACACCATGATAGCTAAATATGATTTTTTTTGGTTTTGAATTTTTAGTCCAAAATTCTTCAATGCTATTTTTTAGAGCTTTAATATAAAGTTCATTTTCGTAATATCCTCCAATAAAACGAAGAGATGGTACCCAACGCCAACTTTTTAATTCTTCTGCAACAGCATCAAACGTTGAGCCCGTCGTAGCCGCACAATATTGAGGGTATAAAGGTAAAATAATAATACGATCACAATTTTGATTTCTAAGATTATTTAAACCCTTAGAGATGCTAGGATTCCCATAACGCATTCCAATATCAAATACGATATTTTGATATTTCTTATTAATAAATTCTTTTATTTTCGATAATTGGTTTTTTGTGTGGAATAGAAGAGGTGAACCTTCCTCTGTCCAAACAGATTTGTAATTTTTAGCTGACTTCGCTGGTCGAGTATTTAAAACTATTCCATTGAGAATAGGCCACCAAATAGCTTTTGGTGTTTCTATGACACGTTCATCTGATAGAAATTGTTTTAGATAAGTCTTCAAAGACGACTTAGTTGGTTCATCTGGTGTTCCTAAATTTGTGATCAAAATACCTGTCTTAAGACCAGAGCCATGAACGTAGAGTTTATTACCTTTAAATGAAGCCATTGAAAAACATTACGATTTTTATGATAACTTAGTTCTTATCTTTTCTATGAATAAATGAACATTAGCCTCAGGAGTAGTTTTTTTTACACCATGATCGAGGCTAGCAATCCACCCAGATCTATGAGATGACTCACTCTGTAAGCATTTCTCAATATATTTATCAATATAATCAGAAAAGGATTTAGTGTCCTCCATAGCTAACAAATCATTTGAAAAATTGCCCTGTAAAGATAAATGTGTCTTTGGTAATTCAGTGAAAACCTCCAAATTAGTTCCTAAAACTGTAAGTTTTAGATTTTTTAAATTTTGTAATTTATTAAATTTAGTTTGAGAAATTTCTTTAGTGAAATATCCAATTTTATTTGGATAACTATTTGAAATTTTAACTAAAAAAGGAATAACGAATTCATCAAAATCTTTATCATTTAGTTTATTAGCTTCAGTATCAAATATCATTAATAAATCAATGTCATTTTGTAACTGAATTTGTATATTTTTTTGTATTAACATTTCTAAAACGGGCAGGGTTTGTTGAAATAGTGTTTGTGATACAGGATTATTCCTCGTTGCAAAATGGTATAAGGTTACAGGTCCACCAGTAAATCCAATTAAGGATTTATCATTTGATAGTTCATTTCTAATATGTTTTAGAGATATATTCTGAAAATCTATAAAACTTTCAAATTCATCGATATTAAATTCCGATATCATTTTTGAACTTAAATTTTTTTCAAATATTGGTCCAGGATTAAACTTCAAACTCATACCTAAATAATCTAGAGGAAAAAGAATATCACTAAACAATATTGCAGCATCAAAATCGAATTCAACAATAGGTCCAAGAGTTACCTCACAAGCAAGCTCAGGCTCTTTACATAATTGTTCAAAAGAATATTTTTCTTTTAATTTTCTGTAATGCTGATGATATCGACCAGCCTGTCTCATAAACCAAATTGGAGGAATTTTTTGTTCAACTTTATTTAAGGCATTAAAAAAATTTTTGTTATAGGTATTTTGCAATATCTCTAGCTCCATAAGTAATAATAAAATCTGCTTGAGCTCTTTTAAGTACCGTTAAAGACTCTAGGAGCAAATCAACATAATTGCCAAATTTAGCTTTGCTGAGCATTTGTAGACTAGCATACTCACCACTTACTTGGTACGCACCCGTGGGAAGCAGTGTCTCCTTTTTTATATCTCTTATTAAATCTATTGAAGTCATTCCAGGCTTAACCATTAAATAATTTGCACCTTGAGCTGCATTACTAATTGAGCTTTTAATCGCCTTTACTTTGTCTTCAACAGGTAATTGATATGATGATCGATCAAATCCCCTTGGTGATGATTTTGCAACATCTCTAAAAGGTCCGTAGAAGTGACTTTTAAATTTTGTTGAGTAACTCATTATTTGAGAATTTGAAAAACCATTTTGAGCAAATATTTTTCTCAAATATTTAGTTGTATTTTTCATCATGTCACTTGGTGCAATTATATCAGCTCCCGCCTCAAGATATGTATTTGCCGCTAATCCTAAAGAGTAATGTGTCTTATTAAGATCAATTGATTTTTTATGAGTAACTCCACAATGCCCATCAACAGTTATTGAGCATAAGCATGTATCTATAAGTAAAACTATATCTTTTCTAAAATAATTTTTAATTTTTCTAATAACTTCATAGTGAAAGCTAAAATCCTCTGGATGTTTTTGTTTTTTATTTGGAACGATAAAAAGAAGAAAATTATTGATACCTTTTTTTAAATCCTTTTCAATTGCCTTAATTATAGATGAAGATGACCAACTCTTATTATCACCTAATCCTTTAATTTCCTTTGAATTTTTTACCTTTTGATCCACAAATAAAGGTTGAATTAAAATTTTCTTTTTAAGAGTTTTAGACTGATCAATAGGGAAATAATTTTTAATCATTTAAGTTCAAAATTTTTAAAATCATCATAAGTAAGATATACATTTAATTGATTTTTAGGAATAAATTTAGAAATTTGAAGATACGTTTGACCAGGTCCACACGAATTACGCTTATTTAGTATTTCTGGTCTTAGTTGTATAGCTAATTTAAATGCAGAGAAGCTCATCCAATAAAAACTCTCTGCTACAAACAAATTATTAATCGTATTATCATTAATCAAAGGGACTAAACTATAGTGTGATATAACAGGGAATTTTTTATTAAGCATATTTCCTTCATATGTAAGTTTATAAGTAGGCTTTTGATTATCTTTATAAAAATTTTCAGTTTCTCGATAATTTTCACCAAAACTATCGAGAGAAGAATTTACAAGAATGCCCATTTTACTTATTTTTTTCCAAGAACTAACGCCGGAAGTTATAAGATTTGATACACTTTTCAAAGATTTAAACTCTTTAAATTCTGATCTTGTGGCTAAAACATTTTTATTTTTTAATGTTTTATTAAATTCATGCAAATTTCTCTGAAACATTTGATATTTTGATAAGCTTGAAGGAAATATATTTTTAACTTTTTTAATTTTTTTATCATTTAGATATTTTTTTTCTTTAAAATATTTTTTTGTGTGATTGTCTTTCCCTTGTGCAAATAAGATTTTTTCATTTAAAATATTTTCAATAGTTACACCTACATCTAAATTGCAACCACCTCCCCATTTGTATAAATATTTTCTCTCTCTTTGACAATCATCTAACGAAGGTAAATGATTAATTTTTTTCAATATTTTTTCTGTTTTTCGATCATCTTTCCTATATTCCAAAGCAATGCATCCTTGTGCTGCCGCACTGGGAAATTCAGAAATTGGTAAAATTATTTTCTCAAACTTTTTAAATTTTAATTTAAAATTTCTATAATCTTTTTTATTAATTTTTTCTCCGTATTTAAAAATTCTATCTATAGCAGCTTTAGCCATAAACACCCCGTCCTCTTTTGAGGAATTTAATATTTTTTCCAGCCTAGATGGTACGTTTCCTCTAATGTCGAATGGCTTCAATTCTTCAAAGGGTAAAAACTCTCTTAATTTTTTTAAATAATATTTTCTTCTAGGAGAGGATGTCCCTATAAGTAATTTTTTTTTATTTAATGAAGTCTTTTTAATAAGAATAACATCTCTTGGATCTTCTCTTTTGAGACAAATAAAAGAGGTCTTATTAAGATTTTTAACAGGAAGATCTTTGAATGAATGAACTACAACATCTGCATCTTTTAAGATTAATTTTTTTGAGAGTGAATTTGTAAATATTCCAAATCCATGTTGTTCCCAAGCTTTAGCTGACATGTCCGTGTCACCAACGCTTGATGAGTAATGCGTATCAATTATATTTTTTTGTATTTTATTAATTTCTATTTCCGCAATGTGAGTCTGAATTTTAGCGAGAAAACTTTTTCTTGATAATAAAACAATCTTTTTCATAACCATTGATGACATTAAGAAATAACAAATAATCAACGCTAATACAATTTAAGCGAGACTTATTGGTCAATATGTACTTATTTAAAAATATGTTATAGCTAAATAACGTTTGAAATTATGACACAAAAAGCAGTTTTAATTGTCGGAGCAGGATCAGGCTTAAGTGCTTCTTTGGCTAGAGCATTTAATTCAAAGGGGATGAAAATCGCACTTGCTGCCAGAAACATAGACAAACTTGACAGTTTAAAAAAAGAGATCGACGCTTTAGTTTTTAAGTGTGACTCAACGGAAAATAAAAGTGTTCAAAATTTATTTTTGCAGACTGACTCAATTATAGGCACTCCAGAAATTGTTATCTATAATCCATCTCTTAGAATTGTAAAACCTTTTGTTGAATACGATCCTGATGAAATGCTTCAATCTATAAAAGTAAATAGTTATGGGGCTTTTCTAGTAGCGCATGAAGCAGTAAAAAGAATGTTAAAAATAGGAAAAGGTAATATTTTTTTCACTGGATCATCTGCAAGTGTAAAGGGTTTTGCCAAATCTGCGTCTTTTGCTATGGGAAAGTTTGGTTTGAGAGGCTTAGCACAATCTTTGGCAAGAGAGCTGCACCCACAAAATATTCATATAGGTCATTTCGTTATAGATGGAGGAATAGGTAAAGAAACAGTTGGAAATTATCAAATGATACACCCTGATGAAATTGCAAAACAATACCTAAATTTTTATTTACAGGATAAAAAAGCTTGGTCATGGGAAATTGAAATTAGAACAAACACTGAAAAATTTTAGAAGAACACCTTGGAAATCGGTATAGACAGTTTTGCAGATAAAAGAGAGGGTTCAGATAGTGTTAAAGCCATTAATAATGTTATTGATAGAATTATTTTTGCAGATGAAGTTGGATTAAATTCATTTGGGATAGGAGAGCATCATAGAAAAGAATTTTTAGACTCAGCACCATTTATGATATTATCTGCAGCTGCAGCACAAACAAAAAATATTAAGCTAATAAGTGCTGTAACTGTTTTAAGCGCAGCAGATCCTGTTCGTGTATTTCAAAACTTGTCTACTCTTGATCTGATATCCGGAGGTAGAGCAGAAATGGTAGCTGGAAGAGGATCATTTTCTGAAGCCTTTCCATTGTTTGGTTTGGATTTCAAAGATTATGATGAATTGTTTATTGAAAAGCTCGGTTTGCTTTTAAAAATTAGAGAAAATGAATTTGTTAGTTGGTCTGGTAAATTTAGACCTTCGATAAATAATTTACCTATTTATCCAAGGCCTATTCAAAACCCTGTCCCAATTTGGTTAGGTGTTGGTGGCACACCTCAATCTTTTGCAAGAGCAGGTTCAATGGGCTTACCTCTAATGATTGCCATAATTGGAGGGAATACTCATCGCTTTAGGCCTTTGGTAGATATTTATAGACAGGCGGGTAAAGAAGCAGGACACCCCCCAGAAAAACTCTCCGTAGGACTTCATTCACTGGGATATGTCGCAAATAGTATGGATGAAGCAATAGATTTGTATTATGAGGGTTATCATAAAATGTTCACAAAAATTGGAAAAGAAAGAGGTTGGGGCCCTGTGACGAGAGATCAATTTGACAATCAAATTGGTCCATTAGGAGCTATAGTTTTAGGCGATCCTGATCAGGTTGCTGAAAAGATTATCAGACATAGTCAAGCCCTTGGAGGTATTGATAGATTCCAATTTCAAATGGATATAGCTGATATTACCCATGAAAATTTAATCAAATCTATTGAACTGATTGGCAAAGAAGTAATTCCTAGGATAAATAGGACAAAAAGCCCCTAATTAGAGGCTTTATGCGTCTTTATTGCAGTATCTTTTAAATTAGTAAAAAATAGATTAATATTTGTGAAAAATCATAATTGGAAATCTAATTATTTAAGCACCCTTCAATCTGAAATTGATAAAATTAAGAATGAAGGCCACTACAGAGTTTTTAACAACATAGAAAGAAAAGCCGGACAGTATCCCAAAGCTACAAGACATAGTAATGGTCAAACCGAAGAGATTGATGTCTGGTGTTCAAATGATTACTTAGGCATGAGCCAGAACAAAGAAGTTATTTCCGCAATGCAATCTGCTGCTGAAAAGTTAGGAGCGGGAAGCGGAGGAACACGGAATATATCAGGTACTACTAATTTCCATATTCAACTCGAAAAAGAAATTGCACTCTTACATAAAAAAGAAAGAGCTCTAGCATTTAATTCTGGATATAGTGCTAATGAGTCTGCACTAAAGTCTATTATATCTGCTTTTGATAATTGTTTAGTTTTAAGTGATGAACTAAATCACGCATCACTTATAGAAGGAATTCGAACAAGTAAAAAAGAAAAAGCTATTTATCGTCATAACGATGTAAAACACCTAAAGGACATTCTAAAGGGAGTAGATTTTTCTCGACCAAAAATTATAGTCTTGGAGTCTGTCTATTCAATGGAAGCTGATTTTGCACCACTAGAAGACATTATTCAGGTTGCTCAGGATAATGGAGCATTAATATACTTAGATGAAGTTCATGCTGTAGGTTTATACGGTCCCAATGCAGCAGGTGTAGCAGATCAAAAAGGACTATCCGAGCATATTGATATTATCAATGGAACATTGGCAAAAGCATTTGGTCTAGCTGGAGGTTACATAGCCTCGACTGAGACAATAATTGATTTTGTTAGAAGTTTTTCAAAAGGATTTATTTTCACAACATCCATGTGCCCAGCAGTAGCTGCTGGAAGTCTAGAGAGCATTAGGCAAGTAAAGAAAAACGATGAAATTAGATCTTCATTCTTTGAGAATGTTGATTTTGTTAAAAAAGAACTACGAACCGCAGGTATTCCTTTTTTAGACTCAGGTTCACATATAATTCCAGTATTAATTGGAGATAGTAAATTATGCAAAGAGATTAGCGATTTTCTTTTAAATGAGCACCAAGTTTATGTTCAGCCTATTAATTATCCAACAGTCCCAAAAGGAACTGAGAGAATAAGGATAACTCCTACTCCATGTCATGACCCAGAGTCTACCGAAAAATTTGTAGAAGCTCTGAAAGATGCTTGGTTTAAATTTATGCCTCAGTTAGTTAAATTTGAAAATCAATTTACTAATAAAATCAAAGTAATTTAAACGCCTTATTTGATCAATTTATACATTTGTTATAAAACATACTAATGAGAGTCATTGCGTTTTATAGTTTCTTTAACGTATCCAATCCCAGATTATTAAAAGAGAGGTTAAATTTACACTTTCTTTTAAAACAAATAAAAGGTTCGATTATTGTCAGTGAGGAAGGTTTAAATGGTACAATAGCAGTCTCTTCAAAATTAGAAAAAAAAATTATCGACTATTTAATGTCTTTAGGAGTTACTAAAGAAAATATAAAAATATCAGACTTTAATGGCCAAAGAATTTTTAACGATTTTAAAATTAAACTTAAAAAGGAAATAGTCACATCTGATTTTGGATTAAAAATTTCAGACATTAAAAAATCTAAGTTTATTGAACCAAGTGATTGGGATAAATTTGCAAATGATAAAAATGTAGAAATTCTTGATACAAGAAATGATTATGAATTTAAAATTGGTCATTATAAAAATGCTATCAACCCTAAAATTGAAACATTTAAAGATTTCAAAAATTATATAAAGAATAATAAAGAAAAATTTCAGAATAAAAAAGTTGGTATTTATTGTACAGGTGGTATTAGATGTGAAAAAGCAGGACCTTTAATGGAAAAATATGGTATTGAGACATATCAACTTAAAGGAGGAATATTAAAATATTTTGAGACCACATCTGCTGACTCATGGAAGGGTGAATGCTTTGTTTTTGACTACAGAGTATCTTTGAACAAGCAACTTTCTCAAGGAACGAGTAAGCTTTGTTACGGGTGTAACATGCCTTTAACTCCAAGAGAGAGAAAATCTCCTAAATATGAAGAAGGATATTCATGTTCCATCTGTTTTGATAATATGACAGAAAAAAAGAGACGTTCTCTCAAAGATAAGCGAGAACATTGGAAAAAAGTTCTTTAATTTCATTAAATATCAATGTTGACCAAATTCAAAATTAGTTTAGTTTACGCCAATGGCTAAAAAGTCTACATACCAACTTAAACAGTTAATACCTGAAGAAAAACCTGAAACTGGCACAAAATATATTGTACGTAAACCCACTAAAGGATTGAAAGTTTCTGACAAACTTCGCCAGAGAAAGTATGACCCTGTTTTGAAACAGCATGTTTGGTTTGTAGAAAAGAAAATGCCTCCTCATAGTAAATAATTTTGTTATTATTTTATCATCGAAAATAGAACTTTATATTGGCTGAGAAGAGACTTTAGGATTACTGATAATCCTTGTCTGGAATTTATATCAAAACAAAAATCCCCAGCATTACTTGTGTATATTTATGATGACATTGAAAAGAAAGCCACTGGAGATGCTGGTCAATGGTGGTTAAACAAAACTCTTCATTTGCATTCCAAGAATTTAGAACAAAAATTTAATGTAAAGCTTATTATAACTGATGGTGAAGCGAAAAATAATCTCTTACACCTAATTGAAAAATACAAAATTTCATCATTAATTTGGAATAGGCTCTACTCAGACCAATCTATTAAAAGAGACACTGAGATAAAGAGTTTTTTTAAAAATAAAAATATTCATGTTGAAACTTTTAATTCACACTTACTTAATGAGCCTTGGGAAGTACAAAATAACTCTGGTCAGTACTTTAAAGTTTTTACTCCTTATTGGAAAACTGCTTTTAAAATTTATTTGAACAAGAAATTTTCATACCAAAAAAATACATCAATCAAATCATTTAAACACAATGAAAAAACTAAAATCAACTTTTTATCTAATAGAAGTTGGTATGAGAAGTTTAATAATTATTGGAGTCCAGGAGAGGATGCAGCTTTGAAAAAAATTGAGACTTACATTTCTTCTCATATAGATAAATATGATGTAAATAGAAATAGGCCTGATTTTGATCAAACATCAAGAATATCTCCTCACTTAAGATTTGGAGAGATATCCCCGCGGGTAATAATTGAAAAAATCCAAAATTCAAAAAAATCTAATAATGCTGTAAATACTTATTTATCAGAAATTGGCTGGCGAGAATTTTCTTATTCATTGTTGTATTATTCTGAAGATTTATCAACTAAACCGATTAACCCTAAATTTAAAAAATTCCCATGGAGAAGCAGTAAAAAAGATTTTGCTCTTTGGACCGAGGGTAAAACAGGCATACCTCTTGTAGACGCTGCAATGAGTCAAATTTATGAAGAGGGATGGATGCATAATAGGCTTAGAATGGTTGTTGGAAGTTTTCTTGTAAAAAATTTATTATTAAACTGGACATTAGGTGAGCGGTATTTTCAAAAAAGTTTACTAGATTATGATGAAGCTAGTAATGCAGCTGGATGGCAGTGGATAGCAGGCTGTGGCGCGGATGCTTCACCATATTTTCGTGTATTTAATCCTGTGCTTCAGTCAGAAAAGTTCGATCCACAGGCTCAATTTATCTTGAAGCATATTCCACAATTAAAAATATTTAATTCATCAAAAACTGTATATGAGCCATATTTAGATAAAAAATTATTAGATAGTCTAGTCAAAGAAAAAAAATATGTTAATCCAATCGTTGATTTGAAAGAGTCTCGCAACAGAGCACTTGATGCTTATCAACAAACGAAATCATAATTTGAAAAAAAGCGTAGCTATAATTGGATCTGGTATAGCGGGATTATCTACAGCATATTTTTCACAAGAATATTTTGATGTAACACTATTTGAGAAAAATGATTATTTAGGTGGGCATGCAAATACAAGAGAAGTTAAAGATAGTAACGGAAATACTATACCAATAGATACAGGTTTTATTGTCTACAATGAACTGACATACCCAAATTTAACAAAATTTTTTGATCTTCTCAAAGTCGAAACTGTTAATAGCAATATGTCCTTTAGTTTTCTTAATGAGGAAAACAAATTCGAGTACGGGGGAGGAAGTTTAAGTGCATTATTTGCAGATCGTAAAAATTTTTTTAATTTAAAATTCTACAAAATGTTAAAAGACATCATTATTTTTTATAAAGTTTATCAAAAAAAAAATATTACATCAGATATTTCAATTAGAGATTTTCTTAAAACAAAAAATTACTCTGATGAATTTATAAATTTCCATCTTGTTCCTTTAATTTCAAGTATTTGGTCAACTCCCGATCAAGACTCTCTTAATCAGCCATTAAAAAGTATTATTAATTTTTTTCAAAATCACAAATTGTTTAATTTCACGGATAGACCACAATGGAAAACAATAAGAAATGGCTCTAAACAATATATCAATTTATTAATTAAATCTGCAAAATTTAAAATCAAAAAGTCATGTAGAATTCAAAAAATTTCAAGAAATGACAAGATTGAAATTTTCTTTGAAGGAAAAAAATCTGTTTTTGACATTATAATATTTGCATGTCCTCCTAACCATTTTTTTCCTCTTTTAGATAAAATACATCAGAAAGAGCGTGAGGTTTTAAATGAATTTGATTTTCAAAAAAATTTAGCACAATTGCATCAAAATAACTCTCTTATGCCAACTCATTTAAAAGCTTGGTCAAGTTGGAATTTTCATACGAATTTAAATAATAAATGTACTTTAAGTTATTGGATGAATAAATTGCAACCACTAGAAACTAATGACAATTTCTTTGTCTCCCTAAATCAGGATCAAAGTCAGAATCACTATCAAACAATTTACGAACATCCAATATTCTCACCTAAAACTCTAAATGCTCAAGAAAATATCTCACGAATTCAAGGCTATGAGAATTCTTATTATGTTGGTAGTTATCTTGGCTATGGTTTTCATGAAGATGGTATTCAATCTGCTATAAAAGTTTGTAAAAGGTTAAATATAGATTTAAAGGAGTTTAAAAATGCGGATACATCAAGAGTGCAATGGAATTAATTTCTTCTCATTGTTTTGGAATAGGTAAAATAATTCATAAAAGAACAAGGGATACTGATAATTTTTTTCAATATAATGCACCTTACTTAAGTATAAATCTAAGTAACACGATAAACATCCATCCATTTATATCCCTAAATAGATTTAACTTTTTTTCAATTTTTTATAAGCAGCACGGATTTAGAAATAAAAAAAAGAGTCTATATGATTTTGCAAAAAATGTTGCTGAAAAACACAATATTGTTTTTAATAGTATTCAATTTATATGTATCCCATCAATTGTTGGTTATTCTTTTAACCCTATTAGCTTTTATTTATATCTTGATAGTAAAAATAAAGTTAAGTCGATCATATATGAAGTGAAAAATACATTTGGAGACCAAGTTCATTATTTAACTTTGAAAAAATTTAAAGATAAAGAGTTTAAAAAAAATATGTATGTATCGCCATTTATTGAAATGGATTGCACTTATAAGATTTCTTCAAAAAATAAAAGAAAAAACCATTTTTTTTGTAATATTAATCAATTTAACCTTAAAAAGGAGCAAATATTTTATGCCTCTATAGATTTAAATTTAAAAGAAATAACTTTCTATAATTTTATTATGTTTTTAATTATAAATATTTTTGGGAGTGTAAAAACAATCACTCTTATTCACTATCAGGCAATCAAGCTTTTATTAAAAAAAAGTAAATTCTTTAAATATTCCAATAGAATAAAAGATAATCTATACTTAGATTAGTTATAATTAGGTAAAATCTTGTTTATTGATAGATATATAAAAAAAGTTTGTTCTAAAATCAGACATGGATCTTTGACTTTAAATGTTAAAGGTAAATCTTATGAGTTTTACGGTGAATTAGAGGGTCCTTCAGTGCATTTAACAATTAGTCGTATCTCCATGATATGGGATTTGTATTTTCGCGGTTCAGTTGGGCTTGGTGAGGCTTATATTAAAAAGAAATTCGAAGCAGACGATTTAAGTAAATTCTTAGAATTTGGTGCACTAAATGAGAGAGCTTTTGGTAACGAAATGAGCGGATCTAAGTTTTACAGATTTTTATCAAAAAAATATATGAATAAAACTAAAAACTCATTATTTCAGAGTAAAAAAAACATTCATGCTCACTATGATCTTGGTAATGATTTCTATTTGGAGTGGCTGGATGATACTTTAACTTATTCCTCAGGTTTTTTTAAAACAGGCTTGGAAACCTTATCTGAAGCACAAAAAAATAAATTTGAAAGTCTTATTGAGGGTAATGAGCCTAGACCAGGTGATCATGTTTTAGAAATTGGATCTGGATGGGGAAGTTTTGCTTTTTATTTAATTTCAAAATTTCCTGATATCAAAATCGATACTTTAACTATCTCAAAAGAGCAATACGAATTTGTAAAAACAAAAATTAGAGAACATCATTTAGAAAATAAGCTAAATGTCATATATAAAGATTACAGAGAACATCAAGGTGAATATTCTAGAATCTACTCCATTGAAATGTTTGAGGCTGTTGGAATACAATATTGGCAAACTTATTTTGAAAAAATAAAAGACTTGTTAAAACCATCGGGAGTCTTTTCAATGCAAACTATTGTAATCTTTGAAGATTTTTTCGAGAGATATACTCGAAAAATTGATTTTATTCAAAAATATATTTTTCCTGGTGGGATGTTACCATCAGTAAAAGCTTTAGAGAAAATAGCTAATCAAAAAAAATTCGACTTCCAAATTAAAAATCAAATGGCGGATAGTTATTATCAAACACTAGAGATGTGGAGAAAAAATTTTAACAATAAATGGGATATAATAAAAAATTTAGGTTACTCAGAAGATTTCAAAAGAATGTGGAATTTTTACTTATCATATTGTTCAGGAGGTTTTAAGGCAAAAACTATTGATGTATATCAAATAGATTTTATCAATAAGTAAAATAAATCTGTTAAAGATCTACTTTCATCAATGAGCGTATTGAATGTGTGTATGAGAAATGTATTAATAGCGAGTATTTTATTAATATTTGTCAGTGGGTGTAATAACATGAAACTTGAAGACTTTGCCAACAAAAAACCAATATTTAAAATAGAAGAGTATTTTTTAGGAAAAACAACAGCTAGTGGTCTTTTTATTGATAGACTTGGAAAGGTAAGGCGACAATTTACTGTTGAAATGGAGGGTATTCAACAGGAAGATAATTTTATTCTCAATGAAACCTTCCTTTATGATGATGGAGAGGAAGAATTTAGAAGATGGGAAATAAAAAAAACTGGTGAAAATACTTACGAAGGAATTTCTGATGATATTATAGGTGTAGCTTTAGGTGAAAGATCAGGTAATGCTTTAAATTGGCATTACACATTAAAACTCAAGTATGGCGATGGAATAATGAATGTTAAATTTGATGATTGGATGATTATGCAAGACGAAAAAAATGTATTCAATAAAGCTACTATGAAAAAATTTGGTATAAGATTAGGAGATGTTTATTTATTCTTCACTAAGTAGTAGTAGATTTTAATTTTTCTGCCTTTTCTCTCGCTTTTCTCTCACGTTCTGCTTTTCGCTGACCTTTTTCAACTAATGCTTCGAGCTCCTCATATGTACATAAACCAAGATCAGTGGGGTTTCTAAATTCTGTAATTGGTTGAGATTGATTACCAGCCCTAATATTAGCAACAGTAGGCTTAGTAGAACTTGTAAGTTTAGCTATTTGTGTATCTGTTAGTATTTGCCCATACTCACGAATTAGCCAAGCTATAGCCTTAGGTCTTTCTTGTCTTACTGATAATGGTAAGTATTTTTTTGTTTTAACGCTCGATTGAATGGACTCAGATTTTTTATTTTGCAATTGAAGTTCAAGTGAATGATCTCCCTCACAACGTTTAATCTCATCCATAGTCAATTGACCACTAGCTATAGGGTTTAATCCTTGCATACGATAAGCGTCCTCACCATCTGCAATACTTTGAACCTCTAGCTCATGTAATTGACAGAATTGAGATATTTGGGAAAAACTTAAAGCAGTATTGTCTACCAACCATACGGCCGTAGCTAAGGGCATTAAAGGTTTATTGTCAGACATGGTCTTGTTAAAATATTAAATGTTAAATGACTTATATTTATTTTTAAAACGTGCAACTCTTCCACCTGAATCAACCATTTTTCCAGATCCTTGATTCCAAGCAGGATGAGATAATGGGTCAATTTCAAGCTTCATAGTATCGCCAGCTTTACCCCAAGTAGATCTCGTCTTGTATGTTGATCCGTCAGTACGCTCTACAGTAATTTCATGGTAATCAGGATGTATTTTTTGTTTCATGGTTATGAGAAAATAGAGATCAAAGGTTAAAAAATCAAGTAAATATTTATAGGCTTTTCAGCAATTCTCCACTAATTGCTGCACTAGAGGCTATTAAACTTTCATCATTTAAGGGATCAAAAACATTACCTTTTTCATTTAGGCATATCCCGCCCGCCTCATTAACTAAAATAATACCTGCTACTATATCCCAAAGATTTAATCTTAATGACCAAAATCCATCAAATTTTCCTGATGCCACATTAGCTAAATCAAGAGCTGAAGAACCAAGTATTCTGACACTTGTTTTCCTTTGAAGCGATCCTATTTGAGCAATTCCTTTTTCAAGAATATCTTCATGCTTTATTTGTACACCAGATGTAAACATACATCCATCTAACTTATCTCTTTGGGAAACCCTGAGTCTTTGGTTGTTAATCCAAGATCCAGAACCCTTATGAGCCCAAAATAATTCATTTAAAATTGGATTATATGTAACGCCAGCAATAATTTCTCCTTTTTGCATCAATCCAATGGTTACTGCAAAGTAACCATTTCCATGTATGAAATTTTTTGTACCGTCAAGTGGGTCTGAGATAAACACAGGAGTATCACCTTTAAGTTTATCTAAATCTTCAGGGCTAAAAGTCTCCTCGTCAATTTGAAGAAAATCAGGTCTATCTTTTCCCAAAGTATAACTGATAGTTTCAGACGCTTTTATGTCTGCTGAGGATACAAAGTCATTTTTATCTTTTTTAGAAATTTGAAGTTTCTCAAGTTCTCCAAAATCTCTAATTAAAGATTTAGCGGCATTCCTGCACGCCTTTTCCATTACAACAATTACTGGTGGGACAATAGCCATAGTAAAAAATTATTTTGCTTTTTCTATATAAGTTAATTCTGACGTGTTTATTCTAATTTTGTCACCCGTTTCAATATGAGGAGGTACAGTAACTCTTACACCGTTAGTTAATAATGCTGGTTTATATGATGAAGATGCTGTTTGTCCTTTAACTACTGCCTCTGTTTCGGCTATTTGTACAGTAAGACTTTCAGGAGGGTTTACATTCATTGGTTTTTCATCATAAAACTCAATAGAGACTTCCATTCCATCTTCAAGAAATTTTGCTGTATTTTCATTCACTTGGCTAATATTCATAACTATTTGCTCATAGGTTTGGTTATTCATAAAAGTAAAATCCTCTCCACTACGAAATAAAAATTGATGATCTATCTCTTCAGCGCGAATTTTTTCAAGAGACTCTGAACTTCTAAATCTCTCATTTAATTTTGACTGGTTTGAAATATTTTTCAACTCAGCTTGAATGTATGCCCCACCTTTTCCAGGTTGTGTATGGGATAATTTAGCGACTTTCCAAAGCGAATTATTATGCTGAATTATATTTCCTATCTTTAAGTCGTTAGCATTAATTTTCATTTAGATTTGTAAATTTGAATCATTCGCTCTAATAAAGCCAACGCATCTACTCTCGATCTTTGAAAACAATTTCTTCCAATAATTGAGCCGTTTCCATCTCCCTTGTGAATTGCAAGCACCTCATCCATTAAAGCTTGATCATCTTTTGCATCACCACCCGAAAATACCACTAAGCGTTTTCCATCAAATGCAACTTTTTTGATATGAGCCACACGATCCTTTAAAGTGCTTATAGGTATATTATTATCTTCAAATGCTTTTTTAGTTGGATCTTCTTCTAAAAAATCACTAGGTAGTTTTACTTTAATAATATTTGCCCCCAATAGAGCAGACATGTGTGCTGCATATGAAATTATGTTCATTGCTGTTTCACCTTTTTTGCTAATCTTTGAACCTCTCGCATAAGCCCATAAAACAACAGCAAGTCCTTTTTCTTTGGCCTCGAAACTAAGTCTTTTAAATTCTTCCATTAATTCAAAATTATGATCAGACCCAGGATAAATTGTAAAACCTATCGCAGCACATCCTAATTTTAATGCATCATTTACACTCCCAGTAACAGCTTGATCAAGAGATGTTGCAAGAGTATTAGAGCTATTAATTTTTAATATAGTTGGAATTTGACCATTATAATTCCCAGAACTCATTTGCAGTAAACCAAGAGGAGCAGCATAAGCAGATAAACCAGCATCTATTGCAAGTTTGTGATGATAGTTTGGATCGTAAGCTGGGGGATTTACAGCAAAACTTCTATCAGGCCCGTGTTCAAAACCTTGGTCGACAGGTAAAATTATCATTCTTCCAGTTCCGCCTAACTTGCCATGTCCCAAAATTTTCATAAGATTTGATCTCACTCCAATATTTTCGTGAGTGTAGTTTGATATAATTTTTCTTGTAGTATTTGTTACTTTCATAATAGCTCCTATAAATTACACACTTGAGCGGTTGTCTCAAGCATTCTATTTGAAAATCCCCACTCGTTATCATACCAAGTCAATACTCTACCAAAATTATCTGACACCGTTGTTGTTTCACTTAAGTCTAAAATAGAGCTCCTTGCGTCATGATTATAATCACTTGATACTTTAGGGTCTGAATCCACTCCTAAAATTCCTTTAAGAGAGCCATTTGCATATTCTTGGAATTTATTATTTAAATTTTCAATTGTGATATTTTTTTTCGTATTAAATTTAAAATCTACTAGGGATACATTTGGAGTTGGAACTCTTATAGCTGTGCCATCTAATTTTCCATTTAAATGAGGAAGGACAAGACCGACAGCTTTTGCTGCACCTGTGCTAGTTGGTATAATGTTAGTTGAAGCTGCTCTTGATCTTCTAAGATCTTTATGAAATGTGTCTACTGTGTTTTGATCTCCTGTAAAAGAGTGAATAGTTGTCATATATCCATTTTCAATTCCGAATTCTTTATCAATTACAAATGCTACAGGGGCCAGACAATTAGTTGTACACGAGGCATTAGAGATTATTTGATGATCTATATTAATATTTTCGTTATTAACTCCTTGCACAACCGTTATATCAGCATCAGAACATGGAGCAGAAACTATAACTTTACTTGCTCCGCTCTCGATATGAGACATTGCTTTTTCTTTAGATGCAAAAACACCTGTGCACTCTAGAATAATGTCGACTTTCTTATCTTTCCATTTCAAATCAATAGGGTTTTTCTCAGATGTAACAGTTACTGTATTTTGCCCTATTGAAAATTGTTCATTGGAGGTTTTATTAATTTCTTTTTTTAGAGATCCATGAGTACTATCATATTTAAGTAGGTGAATATTTGAGTCAATATCAGCCAAGTCGTTTATATAACTAATTTCATATTGATCACTAAATTCATTTAATCTCTCCAAAAATGCGCGATAAACAAGCCTACCTATTCTACCAAAACCATTAATCGCTACTTTTTTTTTCATTTTGTTTTAATCTTTCTAAATATTTTACTAGATACAGTTTCTATTGTTAAACCAAATTTTTTAAAAACTTTTATTCCAGGTGCACTAGCACCAAAATTATCTAATCCAAATATATTTTCATATTTTGTGTACTTATTCCAATACATCGTAGACCCAGCTTCGATTACAAAAGTTTCACTAGATTTTGATTTTAATAAATTATTTTTAAAAGTTTTTGACTGGTTTTCAAAAATAGATGTTGATGGCATTGAAATGACTTTTGCAATAATACCATCACCTCTAATTTTTATAGCAACGTTGACAGCTAAAGACACTTCTGAGCCAGTAGCTATAATAGTAATATCATTATTAATTTTTGGACCATATATAACGTAAGCACCTCTAAATTTTTTTGAGTCTAATTTTTTATTTGAAATTTGTGGCAAATTTTGTCTTGAAAGACAGATAAATGAGGGTGCATCATTAATTTTCAAAGCCTCTCTCCAACATACTATTGTTTCTTTAAGATCGCAGGGTCTAAAAACATAACTATTTGGTATGAGTCTTAACATATTAATTTGTTCAATAGGTTGATGAGTAGGACCATCTTCACCTAATCCAATAGAGTCGTGTGTGAATACTTGTATAGGATTAATTTTCATTAGTGCAGCTAAACGAAGACTTGGCTTCATATAATCGGCAAAGCTCAAAAAAGTTCCTGAATATGTTTTGTAAATTTTGGTAGCAGCAATACCATTCATTATGGCAGCCATACCATGCTCTCTCACACCATAATGGATATATTGTCCCGTTATGTTCATGCTATCCATTACAGACATTTTTTTACCTTTGGTATTATTAGAGCCAGTTAAGTCTGCAGAGCCTCCAAGTATCGGATGATCTTCTTTGAAATAATGTAATATTGCTTCAGAGGATTTTCTAGTAGCCTGATCAGACTTAAAATCTTCTAAATCAATTTCTATTTTATTGAATAACTTATCTATGTCTTTATTTGATAAATTTGTATGAGATATTGATTTAGTTTTTTTGTATATTTGTAAATTTTTGTTGGATGGATTCCTCCAAATTTTTAAAAGTTTATCTGGTATTTGAAAAGGTTTTTCATTCCAAGATAATTTACTTCTCGTTAATTTCACTTCCTCTGAACCTAAGGGTGAGCCATGTGATGATGCTTTTGCAGATTTATTTGGCGAACCAAATCCAATAGTGGTTTTAAAATTAAGCAAACAAGGGAATTTTGATACTTGTGCTTTTTTTATAAGTTTGTAAATATTTTTATGATCATGACCTTTTCCACTATGTACCTCCCAGTTTACTGATTTAAATCTAAGGTTTGTGTTATCACTAAAAGCTAGGTCTGTGGATCCATCGATACTAATGTTGTTGTTATCATATACTAGTATCAAATTATTAAGTTTTAAGTGCCCAGCTAGACTTATTGCCTCTTGACTTATTCCCTCCATTAAACAGCCATCACCACAAAAAACATATACCTTCGGGGCTTTAGACAACTTTTTCTCTTTTGAAAGCTTTTTAAGCGCTATGGCCATTCCTACCGCATTCGAAATTCCTTGACCAAGAGGACCAGTCGTTATTTCTATACCAGCATCTGGTTCATATTCAGGATGTCCAGCTGTAATGTAGCCCAATTGTCTGAAATTTTTAATTTGGGAAATTGTCATTTTTTTATAACCGGTGAGGTATAAAAGTGAGTAAAGCAACATCGAGCCATGCCCATTAGATAAAACGAATCGATCTCTAAGTAACCAGTTTGGATCCTTGGGATTATGAACAAGAAAATCGTGAAAGAGCACTGTGGCAATGTCAGCCATTCCCATAGGCATACCAGGATGACCAGATTTTGCTTTTTCTACCGCATCAATTGATAAAAATCTGATACAGTTTGCTAATTCAGTATAATTTTTCAATGGAATAACTTTTCTTAATAACTAATAATTAATGTATGAACGAATTTCAACAACAAATACTTCAAAAAATCGAGCAAATTGCATCAAAACTTCAGAATTATAAAATCAATAATCAAGAACTAATAAATGAGAAACAAGAATTAAAAGCCAAGATAGAATATTTAGAAAGAAGAGAGTCAGAATTACTGAGCAAATTAGAAAATAACAAACTTGAGTTATCTGAAAAATCTCAACTTATTGATCAAGCAACGAATAAAATTGAGGAATTATTGGGTTCAATAGATATAGATGGCTAATTTAACTCTAACAATTGGAGGAAGGCCGCTAAAAATACAATGCTCCGATGATAATGTTGAAACGGTAAAAGAGATTGCTTCCTCAATTAGTAAACTTATAGAAGATGAGAAGAAAGAGAATGTTCCTTTTTTAACATCGACACTTATTGCCTACCTTAAATCTATGGAAGATGTTTTGAAAAAAGAAAAAATATTGCAGGATTCATTGAACAAAAAATTATTTTATGAGAGTCGTATACAAGAATTACAAAATGAAAATAATCATTTAAAATCTGACATTGAACAAATTTTCAAAAAACTAAATGATAATATAATTATTGAATAAAAAACAAATTCGAAAACACCACCTGGATCTGAGAATGCAACTAAGCACTTCGGATTTAAATATTTTTTCTAATAAAATAAATTCAAAAATATTAGGTCTAATTGAAAAAATTAATCCAAATAGCTATGTTGGCTTATTTTATCCATATAAAAATGAGGTTGATGTATTGAAAATTTCTAATGATTTAATTAATAAAAATATAAAATGCTTACTTCCAAAAGTAATATCAAAGGGATCTTCTTTAAAGTACTTTGAATACAACCCTCATAGTCCAAATTTAGAAAAAGGTTTTGGCGGTATCATGGAACCCAAGGATGAAAAGACATTAGATCCTGATATAATTATAGCATCATGCTCTGCATTTAACGAACAAGGTTATAGAGTAGGCTATGGAGGTGGTTTTTTTGATAGAACTATTGAAGAATTGAGAAAAAAAAGAAATCTAAAAACTATTTTAGCTGCCTTTGAAATACAAAAAACTAATTACAATTTTCAGGAGAGTTTTGATCAAAAAGTTGATTTTATTTGTTCAGAACAAAAAATCTATTCTTTATGAATTTTTTAGTTATAGGAGATGTTGTTGGAAGATCAGGTAGAACAGCACTTAAAGAAAATTTAAAAAAGATTCAAGATAAATTTAATATTAGCTTTACAATAATTAATGCTGAAAATTCAGCTGGTGGTTACGGATTAACAGGTAAAATATATGAAGAGCTTATAAGTTGGGGAGCTGATGCTATTACTCTTGGAAATCATGCTTGGAAACAAAAAGAGATCATAGAATATATGGATAAAAACCCAAATCATAACATTATCAGACCTTTAAATTTCAAAGTTGGATCTCCTGGCAGGGGATTTAAAATTTTTACTCATGAAAATGGAAAAAGAATATTGGTAAGCCAAGTTCATGGCCAAACATTTATTGACCTTCCCTTAAGTAATCCTTTTAATTCCATTGACACAGAACTTTTATCTATAATTAATGACCATGAAATAGATTATTCATTTTTAGAAGTCCATGCTGAGGTAACATCTGAAAAAAATGGCATAGCTCAAAATTATGATGGAAAATTTACAGCAATATACGGGACTCATGTACATATTCCAACCTCAGACGCCAGGGTATTAGAAAAAGGAACTTGTTTTCAAACTGATATTGGCATGACAGGAGATTACAATTCTGTTATTGGTATGAAAAAAGAAAGCGCTATTAAAAGAATGAGAACTGGGTCAAACTCTCACAGACTTGAACCTGCAGATGGATTGGCAACTATTTCTGGAGCAGTCATTACTACAAATGTAGGGAATAAAAATTCAATTCGATCTATTCAAATAGGTGGTGTTTTGGATAGTAATTTATTATTTTAGCTTATGGCAGGACATTCAAAATTTAAAAATATTCAATATCGTAAAGGTGCTCAAGACAAAAAAAGAGCAAAACAATTTGCAAAAATAGGAAGAGAAATTCAAATAGCCGTGAAGATTGGAGGAACTGACCCAGAGTCCAATCCAAGATTGAGACTAGCAATAACAAATGCTCGAAGTGTAAATATGCCAAAGGATAATGTAGACAGAGCTATTAATAAAAATAATACTGAAGCTTCTGATTATTCAGAAGTTCGTTATGAGGGGTATGGTCCATTTGGAACAGCTTTTATAGTTGAGGCCTTAACAGATAATAAAAATAGAACAGCTTCAGAAATTAGATCTATTTTTTCAAAGAATGGGGGAAATTTGGGGGAGACAGGTAGTGTAAGTTTTAATTTTAATAAAGTAGGAGAAATACAAATCAAAAAAGAAATAGATGATAGTGCACTGGAGGATTTACTTGAACATGGTTTAGAGGATTACAACACAGAAGATGATGTAACATATCTCTATTCTTCTTTTGAGGAATTAGCTTCTTTTGAGAAAATACTTGTAGATAAAAACTTTGACATTGAAAGTGCAAATATTATTTGGAAGCCAAATTTAACTGTAAAAATTGAAAAAAAGGAAGATCTTGACAAGCTTATTAGATTAAATGAAGAGTTAGAGGATAACGATGATGTTCAAAATTGTTTTTCAAATCTTGATTTTGATAGTGATCTTCTAGGGGTTAACAATGCCTGATAAAGCTTGGAAAAATAGGGAAAGACTTGTCGCAAAGTTTTTTGGAGGTATGAGAAATGCCCTTAGTGGGATTAATTCAAAAGTTACTCATTCAGATGTAATTCACGATAATTTATTCATTGAGTGTAAATTAAGAGCTAAACATACAGCTATTAAATTATGGGATGATACAAAATCTTTAGCAGACAAGGAAAAAAAGACCCCAGTCATTGCATTATGTGAAAAAAATAGACCTGGTTTTTGGATAATGGTACATTCAGATGATTTTGAGAAAGTCTCTAAAGAACTAAAAAATAAAAATATAATTGATGAAGAATAATTAATGGAAGAAGTAGTCAACTTAGCATCCCTTGAAGGTTCGGTAGATTTCTCAATGATGGGAATGTTTCTAAAATCTGACTGGGTTGTAAAATTTGTAATAATATTGCTAGTTATTTTTTCTATTCAATCTTGGAAGACAATCATTCAAAAAATTTTGTTAATAAATAAACTTAAGAAAATATCAAAAAAATTTGAAAACCATTTTTGGTCTGGGGTGTCTTTAGATGAACTATACAAACAAATTGATGAATTTGATCAAGAAAGTTTCTCAAATATATTTAGAAATATTATGAATGAATATGAAAAATCTCGAATTCAGAAAAATAAAATAGACTCGGCTTTCATTCAAAGACTTTATACCTCTCTTGATTTAAGTATTGCTGTTGAAGATACAAATTTAAATAAAGGATTGTCTTTTTTGGCCTCCTCTGGATCTGTAGCACCTTTTATAGGATTATTTGGAACAGTTTGGGGAATTATGAATAGTTTTCAAGCAATAGCAATTGCTCAAAATACTAATCTCGCTGTAGTTGCACCCGGTATAGCAGAGGCTTTATTTGTAACTGCTTTGGGCCTTTTCGTTGCTATCCCTTCAACCGCATACTACAACCTCATAACTTCTAAAATTGATAACTATTTGTCAGAGGCTGAGAGTTTTGGGAAGGACTTAGTTAATATAATTTCACGCCAAGTTAAATAATTATATGAGAAAAAAACATCGACCTGTTTCTAATATAAATGTTACTCCGATGGTTGATGTTATGTTGGTTTTACTTATTGTGTTTATGGTCACAGCTCCCCTTCTAACTGTGGGTGTTCCAGTTAATTTGCCAAAAGTTGAGGCTAATTCTTTAGATGCACAAAAGGAACCACTTGAAATCTCAATTAATGAAAATAATGAAATTTACTTAGGTGAGGAATTAATACCTTTTGATGAGTTAATATTGAAAGTTAAAACTATTGCAGGCTCAAATACTGACATAAGAATTTTTTTAAGAGCTGATACCACAATTAATTATGGAGAAGTAATGAAAGTTCTTGGTGCTCTCAACACATCTGGTTTTCTAAAAATTGCTCTTGTAACGAAAAAACCAAGTTAAGTGTCTACTATTTCACTATTTAATCCTTTTAGAAACTTAATCTTATTTATTGAAAATTTCAGTTACAAAAAAAGTGATTTTTATTTTCAAATATTCTCTTTTCTATTACATCTACTAATTTTGATACCAATGATAAATTTTACTTTTGAAAAAAAAATCAGTGATATTCCAATGATTTTACCAGTTGAAATGTTCATTATTGAAGAAGAGACAGCTGCACCTGAATTTGTCGAGGAGATAAATGAAATTGTTCCAACATTTCAAGAGGAGACTCCAAAACAGAATGAAACTGAGGCTATTGAACCAGATATAAAAGAAATAGCATCTCAAGAGTCAATTGATCCAACAATTCAGGATACTAATCAAGAAGTATTAGTTGATAGCTCTGCAGATAAAACAAACGAATTTATTGTTGATGAGAAAGTAAAATCTGAAATTAAAAAACCAGAAGAGGAGACACCTCCGCCAGTTGAAAATGATTTTGAGATTAAATTAAAACAAAAACCTGAACCTAAAGAAATACCTGAGCCAAAAAAAGAAATAGAGATTGTTGTCAAGAAAAAGCCTGAAAAGAAAACTTTCAATGTTAGTACTGTTCTAAAAGATTTAGAAAATCAAGATAAAGAGTTTAAGAAAGAACAGGAAGCGACAGAAGAAAAACAAGACGAAGTTTTTACTGAAAAAGTTGGTCCTAAAATGACATTAGATGAATTTGATGCATTCGAGCAACAAATGATACAGTGTTTAAATTTAAATGCTGGCGTATCTAATTTAGAAAATTTAAAACCAGTAATATATATTGAAGTCAACCCTGATAGAACTGTCAAAAGTTCTAGAGTGGTTAACAAAGAAAAATTAAATGATCCATCATTTAGAACTGCTGCAGAAGCTGCAATGAGAGCAGTGAATAATCCGGAATGTAGCCCACTTTTACTACCTGTAGATAAATATGAAGAGTGGAAAGAAATTAATTTTACTTTTGATTTCAGCTGGATGTTTGATTAATAAAAATTTAATATATAAAACTCAAGATAGATTAAAATATTTTTATGATTAAAAAAATTCTTATAGTTTTGTTTTTTTCTTTTAATGCAAACGCTGCTTTGGAAGTAACCATTTCTCAAGGAAAAGTTGAACCTACTCCAATAGCTATAACTCAAATTTTTGGAGCTGACTCAGACACAGCTAGATACGGCAACACACTTAGACAAATTATTTCAAATAATCTTACTAATTCTGGACTTTTTTATACTGTAAATGAAGACCTTTACATTCAATCAGACAATTTAGTTGAAAAAGTTCCACGTTTCGAAGACTGGAAACTAATCAAGGCACAGTTTTTATTAAGTGCAGATGTCAGTAAAAATGACAAAGGGATTAGACTACGAATGAGGCTTTATGATGTCTTTAATGCAAAAGAGATAGAAAAATTACAACTAACAATACCCGATGAAAATTTAATTAGAAGAGTGGGTCACACAGTAAGCGATATTGTTTATGAAAGGATTACTGGTGAAACAGGTTACTTTGATACAAGAATTGTTTATGTATCTGAAATTGGCCCTTTAGATCAAAGAGTAAAAAGATTAGCCATCATGGATCAAGATGGACATATAGATAGTCATCAATTTTTAACAGATGGAAAAAATATGGTTTTAACTCCACGCTTCGCACCAAATAAACAATTAATAACATATATGGAATACAAAAATAATCTTCCAAGAGTTTATATTTACAATCTTAAAACAGGTGAAAGAGAAATTGTTGGAGATTTTCCTGGAATGACTTTTGCACCAAGATTTTCACCAGATAGTCAAAGTGTAGTAATGTCTTTTTCAGATCCTAACGATTCTGCTAATTCAGAAATATATTTATTGGATTTAAATACCCGATCTCGCTTACAATTAACATTTGACTCAGGAATTGATACATCACCCTCTTTTTCTCCTGATGGTGAAAAAATTGTATTTAACTCAGATCGTGGTGGGAGCCCTCAATTATTTATAATGGACAAGAAAGGAAATAATATAAAAAGAATTTCAAAAGGTAGAGGTGTGTATGGAAACCCAGTTTGGTCCCCAAGAGGTGACTTGATAGCTTTTACAAAGTTAACCCAAGGTAATTTTCATATAGGTGTTATGGATGTAAATGGAAATAATGAGAGAGTGATTGTGAGAGATTTTGCTTTAGAGTCACCTGCTTGGTCTCCAAATGGTAGATATTTAATATTTCACAGACAAAAAAGGTCAAATCTTGATGGCACTGGTGGAGAGGTAACAATACATTTTATAGATATTACAGGATATAATGAGAGGGTTATTCCGACTCCAAGGGATGGAAGTGACCCAGCTTGGTCTCCTTTATTGTAAAAATTCATTAGAAATCAACAAAATTCAATAAAAATTAAATAAGAATTGTCTTGATTTCCAAAAAATTCAGTGTTTATTTACCTAAACTATAGTAAGAATATATTTACGCGGAGATTTATAATAATGTTTAAAAAATTGTTTATGCTTATTGTTGCGGGTTTTTTCCTTGCTTCATGTGCTGCCACTAATACTGATAAAGGTGGAAACGTTGATGCAGCTTCTTCTAGTGCTAGTTCATCTTCTGGTGGCGAAATTACAGCTGGTACTCAAGAAGATTTAATTGTTAATGTTGGCGATAGGGTCTTCTTTGAATTTGACAGTTCAGAGCTCACAGTTGATGCTCAAGCAACACTTGATGCACAAGCAGCTTGGTTAATGCAATACCCTGGCACTAACATAACTGTTGAGGGTCATGCAGACGAGAGAGGTACTCGTGAGTACAACTTAGCCCTAGGTGATAAAAGAGCTTTTTCTGTATACTCCTATCTAGCCCAAGCTGGAATAGATACTAACAGAATGGAATATGTAAGTTGGGGAAAAGAAAGACCAGAAGTAATTGGATCTGATGAAACAGCTTACAGCCAAAATAGACGCGGCGTTACAATAGTAAGTAATTAATTAAAATTTCATTTAAGGTGCTCTTTTCGAAAGAGCACCTAAACACCTTTATGAAAAAAATAAACAAAATATTGATTATTTTTTTCCTACTTCTTTTTAGTAGTCAATCATACTCTGAAAAACATAATCAAATATCTGTAGAGCTAGACAGAATTAAAAACGATATCATCGATCTTCAAAAGTTTGTCTATAAAAATGAGCCTTCAAAGGGTAATAATTCAGACTCAATAAATATAAATGGCATAGAAGATTTAAAAAAAATTATTAATGATATTTCTAAAAATATTATTTCATTGGAAAAACAAATTTTAGATATAAAAGATGACGTTAGTAATTTGTACTCTTTATACACAACGTCCGAGTCTGACAATAAAAAAATAATAAATACATCTGAACAATTAAACATAGAAGAAAGCTCTTCAAATATTGTAGAAGACTCAGAAGATAAACAATTATTGGGACAAATTAGTCTATCTGATCTTGAGCGAGATGAAGAAAAGACTATAGATTTTCCCAATAAGGTTTCTGATGAAACAATTTCCTCATTAAACCTTGAGAAAGAGGAACTGGAAGAAATAGAAATAAAATCTATCTCAGAGGTAAATGTCCCATTGCTTAATGATCTTGACAAGCTGATGAACGAGAGAGAATTAGAGCTAAATAGACCAAAAATTAACGTCGAGAAAGAGCTAAGAAATGCAAAAACAAGCTTTGCAAGTTTTGATAATAAATCCGCTATTGAAAGTTTACTATCAATAGTTAATTCCAATACGGATAAAAAAGAATATTTAGCTGAAACATATTATCTTCTTGGTAGGACTTATTATATGGAAAATGAAATAATTGAAGCTGTAAAATATTTTGGTATAAGACACAGAGATTTCTCATCATTCTCTAAATTTAAGTCTGAAAACTATTTTTGGCTGGGTAAGTCACTCTTTAGTATTGGAGATCAAGAAAATGGTTGTTTAATAATGGAGGATCTAATTTTTTCAAATACTTACACAGATAGTAAAGATGTGATTGACTCTGCTAAATCACTTCAAACTGAAAAAAATTGTGGTTTAATTATTGACTAAAGAAGTATTGCCTCCACTCAGTATAAAAAAGTATCTTCAAAATAACTTAAGCGCTGATAAGAAAATATTAATTTCACTTTCATGTGGCATAGATAGCACAGTTTTATTTGATCTAATAATAAAATCGAAATATTTTAATAATAAAAATATATATTATTTAATCTTTGATCATCAAAAAAGATCTGAGGGGAAATATGAAATTAAACAATTTATTAAGCATTATAAACTTTTAAATAAAAATGTTTTTATAAAAAAATTAACCTTAAAAGATAAATTGAGTGGTTTTCAAGAAAAATCTAGGTCTATCAGATATGATTTTTTATTCAAATTTTCAAAAAAAAGAAATATTGAAGATATTTTTTTGGGCCATCATCTTGATGATCTAAATGAAACATTTTTCTTGAGAAAAATTCAACAATCTAGTGCATTTGGATTATCAAATATTTTTATTCAAAAATATAAGGAAATCAAAATACATCGTCCATTAAAGAAATACTCAAAAAAACAAATCAAAAGTCATGCTAATAAAAATAGATTGGTTTGGTTTGAGGACAGAAGTAATTTAGAATTAGAATATACTAGAAACAAAATTAGAAATTATTTATATTCAAGAAAAATTTTTAAACAAATTAACAGTGAAAGAATTACTTTCTCTAAAATATTACATTTAAATCGGTTACACCAAAATTTTTTTAAGAGGAAACAGAATAAAATTTTTGAAATCGAAATAGAAAAATTTAATAATTTGAATGATACTCTTAAATTTTTTACCATACAGTCCTTTTACTATGAATATCGCTATTTATTACTAAAAAAACAAATTCGTGATGAAAACATAAGAAATTTTATCAAAATACTGAAGGCTCACCTTAAAAATAGTAAAGATTTGTCAGTATTTTCAGGGAAAATAGGTGTCATTAATAAAAAAATATGTATAAATCTTACTTAGCACTTTAAACGTATGTAAGTCTAACTATATTATTATTATGAAAAATTTTTCTAAAAACATTTTTGTATGGATTATCATAAGCCTTATTTTGCTTGGTTTGTTTAACGTTTTTAAGAACTCTCAAAGAGATTACTCTTCTGTTAATTACACATATTCTACACTACTCGACAAAGCTCAAAACGGTGAGATTAAATCAGTCGAGATACAAGGAAATAATATTTTTGGTCAAACTATGGATGGAGTTGAATTTTCAACTTATGCTCCTAGAGATCCGAACCTTATCGAAACACTTAATGATAACCAAGTAGCTATCAACGCAAAGCCTGAACAATCTGGTATGCATCCATTGTTAAGTATATTTGTCTCTTGGTTCCCAATGCTTTTACTTATTGGCGTATGGATATTTTTTATGCGTCAAATGCAATCTGGTAAAGGTGGTGGTGCCCTTGGTTTCGGAAGATCAAAAGCTAAATTGTTGAATGAAAACAAGCAAAGAGTTACATTTAACGATGTTGCTGGAATTGATGAAGCAAAACAAGAATTAGAAGAGGTAGTTTCATTTTTAAAAGACCCTCATAAATTCCAAAGGTTAGGTGCTAAAATACCAAAAGGTGCACTTTTAGTAGGCCCACCTGGAACAGGTAAGACTCTTCTTGCTCGTGCAATTGCTGGTGAAGCAGGAGTACCATTCTTCTCAATATCTGGCTCAGATTTTGTTGAAATGTTTGTTGGTGTTGGTGCCAGTAGAGTAAGAGACATGTTTGAACAAGGTAAGAAAAACGCACCATGTATAATATTTATTGATGAGATAGATGCAGTTGGAAGACATAGGGGTGCAGGTTTGGGCGGTGGTAATGATGAGAGAGAGCAAACTTTGAATCAACTTTTAGTTGAGATGGATGGTTTTGAAGCTAATGAGGGTGTAATTATTGTAGCTGCTACTAATAGACCAGATGTTCTTGATCCTGCTCTATTGAGACCAGGGCGATTTGATAGACAAGTTGTAGTTCCTGCTCCAGATATTATTGGCAGAGATAAAATATTAAAAGTTCATACAAGAAAAATTAAGATGGATAAATCTGTAAAAACTATTGCGATTGCAAGATCAACACCTGGTTTTTCAGGAGCTGATTTAGCTAATATTGTAAATGAAGCTGCACTTATTGCTGCGAGAAAGAACAAAAAAATTGTAACAATGGATGATTTTGAAGATGCCAAAGACAAAGTTATGCTTGGTACTCAAAACAAATCTAAAATAATTTCTGATAGTGAAAAAGAGGTTATTGCTTACCATGAAGCGGGACATGCACTAGCTAATTTACACTGTAAGCATGCTGATCCTATTTACAAATCATCAATTATCCCTACAGGTAGAGCTTTAGGCTTTGTTATGAGTGTCCCTGAGCAAGATAAAGTAATTCATCGTAAAGATGAATACCTTGATAAGCTTGTTGTTACAGTTGCAGCTCGTATAGCTGAAGAGATTATATTTGGGCCTGAAAAAATTGGTTCTGGGGCTGCTGGCGATATCCAACAAGTAACTAACCTAGCTAGGGCTATGGTCACTCAGATGGGCTATAGTGATAAGCTTGGAAGAGTAAGATATACAGGTAATCAAGAAGAGGTATTCTTAGGTCACTCAGTTACCCAATCTAAAAATATTTCTGAAGAAACAGCTAGAATTATTGACCAAGAGGTCATTCGTCTTGTTGAAGATGCTGAGACTAAAGCAAGAAAAATATTAACAAATAATATCAAAGACCTTCATACAATTGCTAAAGGACTCCTAGAATATGAAACGTTAACTGGTGAGGAAATACAAAACCTGTTAAAAGGTATCAAACCAAAAAGGGATGATGATTTATCACTTGACAATACTGACGACCCAAACAATAAAAAAGAGTCTTCAAGCAAGGGTCCTTTACCTTCTTTTACAAAAGATCAAAACTTTCCTCTTCCAAATTAACAATATTTCCACTACTAAATATCTCATATGAGATTATTTGGAACAGATGGTATCAGAGGAAGAGTCGGGAGTTACCCTTTAACTGCAGAAAATGTCCTTAAACTAGCTAAAGCTTCCGCACTTGTCTTGGGTAAGAAAAACTCAATTTCAAGAGTGGTTATAAATAAAGACACTCGATTATCAGGATATATATTTGAACCTGCATTAACATCAGGATTTATATCTATGGGAATTGAAGTATTACTAGTTGGGCCTTTGCCAACTCCAGCTCTAACAGTCTTAAGTAAATCGCTTAGGGCAGACTTTGCAGTAATGATTACTGCCTCACATAATCCATATCAAGATAATGGATTAAAATTTTTTTCCGGGCAAGGAATAAAGATTTCTCCTGATGAGGAAAATAAAATAGAGGATTATTTCTTTAACTACGACTTTGATAATTTCAAAATAAAACAATCAAATTATGGTAAAGCAATACGACTAAAAAATGCTATAGGTAGATATTCTGAGGCTCTAAAACAAAATGCTGATAAATACTTAAATTACAATCAAATTAAAGTTACTTTAGATTGTGCGAATGGTGCATCATACAAAGTAGCACCAGAAGTTTTATTTGAATTAGGATTAGACTTACAAACAATAGGTAATAAACCCTCTGGCACAAATATTAATCAAAACTGTGGTTCTTTATTTCCACTTAAAGCATCAAGAATTGTAAGAAAAAAAAAATGTGATATTGGAATCTGCTTAGACGGTGATGGTGATAGAGTTACCTTCATTGACGAAAAAGGAAATTCGTTATGTGGTGAAGAAATTATCTATATTTTTTCTAAATATTATTTATCTAAAAAAAAAATATACAGAGGTTCAACAATTGTTACTAACGAAATTGCGAATCATGGACTTGATATTGCTTTAAAAAAAATAGGTTTAAAATTAAAAAGAGTGAAGGTTGGTGATAAAAATATTCTTAAAGAAATAACTAATAATAATTATTTTTTTGGTGGTGAGCCCTCAGGGCATTTTATATTCAAAGATGACTCTTTGATAGGCGATGGTATGTCTACAGCTATTAGATTATTAACTTTGATGCTCAAAGAAAACAAAAGATTATCAGTATTAAAAAAAGGAATTAGTTTACTAGGTGTAATGGAAATTAATCAAAAGATAGATAGAGAAAAATTTTATTTATATCAAGAAAGTATTTATCAAAAATTAAATAAATTACTTAAAAATATGGATATTTATTACAATATACGCCCTTCAGGCACAGAACCACTTTTAAGAGTGAACTTGCAATATGACAAAAGAAATATAAAAGTAATTACTCTTAACAAACTAAAAACACAAATAGTAAAAATTATTTCAAATGCTTGTTAATTCTTTTGATACTAAATATTTAAAAACAGCTTTAAAGTATGAGAAATTAGATAATCTATTTACTGAAATCCTTAGTTCAAATAAAAAATTTTCAAGAATTTTCACATCTGTTATTGAGAATAAATCTTTAAGTTCATCTTCAGATGTTATGCTTCGTTCAGATATAACAGGACAAGTAATAAATACAATTTTGACAAATGATTCAAATTCAAAGCATTTTCTTTACTACATGGGGGATGTTTTTAAAAGAGAAAAAGCAAATAATGATATTAAACAATTTAGACAGCATGGTGTTGAAATTATTAACTATCCAAAAAATCAATCTTTTAAAGAGGTCTTACAAATTTTAGATAATATTTTGACAAATATTCACAAAAAAAGTTATACATATGTATTTACTGATCCAAAATTAAAAGGAGACAAAAGTTTTCTTTTAGATACAAAAAAATATAAAAATAATATTTCCAAATTTGTAAATATCTTTAAAAAATATATAGAATCACCTTATGAATTAAATTTAGAAAAAAATTTTTTTTCTCAAGATTATCACCAAGATATTTTTTTTTATGTTTACTCAAATATTTCAAAAAAAATATTAGCTCAAGGCGGTGGATATAAATATAAAAAAAATTTAAAAAAAATTGAGGGCTTTGGCTTCTCATGCAATGTTGATTACATGGCTGAATTGCCCTAATGAATAAAGCAGTTATTGGACTTCAATGGGGTGATGAAGGCAAAGGTAAAATAGTCGATTATTTGTCAGAGGATTTTGACTTAGTAGTTAGGTATCAAGGTGGAAACAATGCTGGTCACACTGTTATAGTTGACGATATTACTTATAAATTAAATCTTATTCCTTCTGGTGTAATTAGAGGCAAAGTTTGTTATTTAGGACAAGGAGTAGTACTTGATCCTAAACACTTTTCTAAAGAATTTCAGCAAATTAAAAAAAAAATTAATGACCCACAAGTATTTTTATCATCAAATATTTCTCTTATATTAGATTATCATAAACAATTAGATAAAATAAATGAATCAATATTAAATCCTAATAAAAAAATTGGTACAACATCCAAAGGAATTGGTCCAGCATATCAAGATAAAGTAGGAAGAAAAAGTATCAAGCTTTACGACTTAAAGTCCAAAAAAATTTTGGAAGAAAAAATTAATGCGATAAAAAAGTTTTACGATCCTATTTTAGATAATTTTAATGAACTTAAAGTCAATGTTGAACAAACTGTTCAAGATTTATTAAGCTTCTATGACTTAGTAAAAGAATTAATAGTCGATAACTCATCTATAAAAAAAGAATATAAAAATAAGAAAATATTATTTGAGGGAGCACAAGGAGCACTACTTGACTTAGATCACGGCTCATACCCATTCGTAACTTCATCAAATACTGTTTCATCGAATATTGTTATTGGTTCTGCGTTGCAAGTTGATTATAAAACTATTGGTATATTCAAAGCTTATGCAACTAGAGTTGGTAACGGCCCATTCCCATCAGAATTAGTTAATGAAATTGGAGATTATATAGCTGAAAAAGGTTTAGAAATCGGAACAGTAACTAAAAGAAAAAGGAGATGTGGATGGCTTGATTTAGTATCTTTAAAATATAGTTGTGAAATTAATCGTGTAAGTGAACTCTGTATGACGAAGGCAGATGTATTAAACAATCTCTCTGAAGTCAAAGTATGTAAAAGTTATAATTCGAAAGATTATGAGGATATTAATTTTAGTGAAAGCAATATTTTAGACTCATTATTATTGGAAAATAATGATTTTGAAGTATTCCCTGGTTGGGGTGATACTAAAGATTTGAGTAAATTTGAAAAGCTTCCTGATAATTTAAAAAAATTCATTAATTACATTGAAATGTATTTAAACATACCAATTAAAATTATTTCACTAGGCCCTGAAAGAAATCAGACTATTATTAGATAATTTAAGACTTTGGTAAAAGTTTTTGATTAGAGATGAGTTTGATTTCATCTTGAAGTTTTTTAATTGCTTTATTCTCTATCTGCCTAACTCTCTCTCTGCTTATAGAATACTTTTGGCTTAAGTCCTCTAATGTTTTTGGTTCCTCATTTAGTCTTCTTGCAGTTAGAATCTCTATTTCTCTGGCTTCTAGTTTTGTAACTGCTTGTTGATAAAGCTCTTTTCTTTTTCTAAATTCATCGCTTTGTTCAACTTTTGAAATAGTATCATTAGCTTCATCTTCTAATTGGTCTATCCACTCTGATTCATTTTCGTCATTTAATGGTGTATTTAATGAAAAATCTTGATTGAAAACTCTTCCTTCCATTTGTTTTACCTCTTGTTCAGTGACTCCAAGATCCTCAGATATAGATTTTATTTGATCATTAGTAAGATAACCCTCTTCATATTTTTTTAGTTGATTTCTTAGTCTTCGAAGATTAAAAAAAAGCTTTTTTTGAGCCGCTGTCGTTCCTATTTTTACTAATGACCAACTATGCAAGACATATTCTTGAATGGAAGCTCTGATCCACCATATTGCATAAGTTGCTAGTCTAAAACCCTTTTCAGGGTCAAATTTTCTTATTGCTTGTATAAGACCTAAATTGCCCTCAGAAATCAAATCAAATATGGGCAAGCCATATCCTTTATAGCCCATTGCTATTTTTGCTACTAAGCGCAAATGGCTAGTCACAAGTTTTTGTGCAGCTTTAGTATCACCATTTTTAAGCCAATTTATAGCTAGCCTTTTTTCTTCTTCATCTGATAAAATAGGAAATTGATTTATTTTTTTTAAATAAGGGTAAACATCATTTTCAGATGTAATAACAGGTAGTAAATTTTTATTTTGAATATTCATAACAACTTCATATTTAAATTTCTCATGTCATCAGGTAAATCACATATTATTATAATTTGTTTTTTAATAATTGGATGAATAAATTCTATTTTGTAAGAGTGTAAAGCTTGTCTTGGAAATAATGAAACCAAATTTCTGAGATTTTCATTCATATTGATCAAACGAAATTTTTGTTCCCTATTAGATCTATAATCTTTATCTCCAATAATTGGAAGCCCCAAGCTCAATAGATGAACTCTAATTTGATGGGTTCTACCAGTAATAATTTCACAATCTAATAAACTTATAGATCCATGAAATGTCCTAATATTTTTTACTTTAGTGATTGCATTTTTTCCAAGATTATCATTTACATTAAACTTAGTTCTTTGAACTTTGTTTCTAGTTATATTTTTATTAATCTTTATGTTATTCTCACTAGGTACACCATATGTAAAGGTAAGATAATTTTTTTTTATAGTTCTGTGTTTAAACATTTCCCTAAATTTGTTTTTAGATAAAGAATTTTTAGTAATTATTATTATGCCACTTGTATCTTTATCTAAACGATGAACAATACCTTCTTTCAATTTTTCCTCGTCCTCTATAATAAATTGACTTTTCAGACTGTCTTGCAAGTTAGGGCTAATATCAAATTTATTTTTTTTATGTGTTAGAAGCCCAGATGGTTTATTTAATATTGCTATATATTTGTCCTCGTATAGTATTTCTATTTTAAAGTCCTTATAACTGTATGATTTATTCATAAAATGTTAAAAAAAAAACTTTTAGTTAGTCTAGTTATTATTCAAGGCTTGTTAATAATTGCTGGAATAATAGCAATAATTTTTGGTGTTTTCTATAAAATGAATGCTAACAGCAATTTATCAAAAATACTTAATGAAAATATTGATTTGAAAGAGGTTTATTTAATTAATGAAAATCAATATCAGCAAAAATCAATACTTGATGATAAAGTAATTTTTCAAATTATTGATATTGAGTCTAATAAAGTTATGAAAGAAATAATTATTGAAAAAAATTAAATTTATTGTCATAGCGGGATCATCCGGAGGGCATATCTTACCTGCCTTAAAATATTTAAACAATTTGAGTTCTATAAAAAAGCCAAATGAAATCCTTTTTATAACTAATGAAAAAGGAAAAAATTATTTAGAATATATTAAAAATGATGAAGTAAACAAATTAGTATTAAACTCAAAAAATAAATTTAATTATATTTTTAAAGTATTATTTAAACTGTTTTTTTTATTCATTTTTAACAAAAAAATTACTTTATTAGGTTTTGGTGGTTTTATAACAACGCCTATATTGTTATTTTCAAAAATATTTAATATTATTTTATTATCATCTAATAAAATTTATATTCATGAGCAAAATTTCATATACGGTTTAGCCAATAAAATAAATTATTATATTTCAGAAAACGTTTTTATCTCCTTTCCAAAAATCAATATGCGCAACAAAGAAATATTTGTTGGAAATTTTTTTCTTGATAGAAATAAATCTAAAGAAAATCTTGATGACAATTTTATCAATATTTTGCTTATTGGGGGAAGCGCAGGCTCATTAGATCTCAATTATAAAATGTTAGATGGGATTATAACATTAGACAGAGCACATATAGAAAGAATTAGATTTTATATTCAAATACCTGAGTCTCATTATAATATTTTTAAAAAAAAATATGCAGATCTCATAGATATTAGCAGATGTGCATTTTTCTCTTTTAAAAATGATCTTAACTTAAAAGAGTATGATTTAATTCTTTCAAGGTCTGGCTCAGGTTCAATTAATGAAATCTTATATTATACAAATAATGCATATTTTGTACCTCACTTAAAGTCAAGAGACCAACATCAAAAATTTAATTTAAATTATTTTCTTACTCATAACATGTGCATGAAAAAATTTTCCATACCTAATAAAAAAAAATTGATTAGTCAATTTTATTTTAACTCATTAATCAATCCTTATTCTATTGAAAAAATAATTTGCTACACAACAAGATGAAATTCTCAGAATTATCTTCACGTAAAGTACATATTATAGGGATTAACGGTATTGGCATGAGTGCTTTAGCTATTTATTTAAAGGAAAACAATATAGATGTTACAGGAAGCGATATAACTTATAGCAATAATACAATAAACTTAGAAAAGCATAAAATTCCAGTATTTATTGGCCATGAAGTTTCCAATATTAAAGATAGGGATATTATTTTTTATTCTTCAGCAATTAAAAACAATCCAGAAATTAAAGAAGCAAAAAAAAATAAAATACCTTGTTATAATAGATCTAAGCTCCTTCAACTTATATGTAAAGATAAATTCACAATAGTTGTCTCTGGTTCACATGGAAAAACATCTACAACAGCTTTGTTAGGATATTTACTTGTATGTGCGGGTCTAAACCCGACTATTATATCTGGGGGAATTATGCAGAATTTTGGACAGAATATATACCTTACAAACAGTAAATATGTTGTTGTTGAAGCAGATGAAAGCGACGGAACAGTTTTTAAATTAAGTCCAAAATATTTACTATTTTTAAATGTTGATAGAGAACATATAGATTTTTACAAATCTTATTCTAATTTTAAATCTAAAGTAAAAAAATATATTCTTAATCAATCTAAAAAAGATGTAAAAATATTTATTAATAACGACGATCATTTTCTTTCATCGTTAAAAAAATATTCCAACAAAATAATAACATTTGGATCTAATACTAATGCAGATTATAGCTACAAATTAATTAAGCTTACTCATATAAAATCCACATTTGAAATTCTAAAGGGAAAAAAAATATTATCAAAAAATCTATCTTCAAAATTATTAGGAGAGCACAATGTTCAAAATCTTATCGCTGTTTTATCTATAATAGATGATTTAGGATATGATATTAAAAAATCTAATATAATTAAATTTAAAGGCATCAAAAGAAGAATGAATATTCTTGGCAAATATAAAAATACTATTTTTATTGATGATTATGCACATCATCCTACTGAAATAGAAAAATTGATTAAAACTTTATACCTGTATAAAAAAAAACATGTAGTTTTAGTCATAGAACCTCACAGATACTCTAGGTTAAATGAATTGTATGATGAATATTTGTCTGTTTTAAAAAATGTTAATAATTTAATCATTTTAAAAACATATGAAGCAGGCGAGAGCTATAAAAATGGAATGAAAAGTTCCAAAAATTTGGTCAATGATTTAAATGTCCTTAATAAACAAAATACTAAGTATATTGAAAATTATAAAGATTTATTTAATTTATTAGATCAACTTGTGTTAAATAAAAGTGAAAATATAATTGTCTCTGCTGGAGCAGGAGATGTCTCAAATCAAATTCGTTTCTTTTATGACTCTAGAAAATAATAAAAATTTAGTATCTAACTATCAATCTTCTAAATATTCTTGGTTAAAGTCTGGAGGTAAAATTAACAAACTATACAAAATTTACAATTTTAGTGAATTAAGCAGCTTATTTAACAGAAAACAATTAAAAACTAAATCATTGTTAGTCATAGGCAATCTTTCAAATACCTTAATAAAAGATGAGGGCTTTAAAGGGCTAGGTATAAAACTACTTGGTGATTTTGCTAACGTTCAAATTTATCACGATTATATGTTGGTTGGTGCAGCGGTATTAGATAATTATTTATCAAAATTCTGTTATCAAAAGAGTATTACAGGTTATGAGTTCTTATATACAATTCCAGGTTCCATCGGAGGAAATATATTCATGAATGCCGGTTGTTATAATCAAGAAATAAAAGACAAATTAATAAGTGTAATTTTTTTTGACACAAATGATAAAAAGATTTACGAAGAAAATATTAACGATTTAGAATTTGACTACAGAAAGGGTTTTCAAAGAAAAAATACAATTATCCTCTATGGAAAATTTAAAGTTACTCATGGAAATCAAAATTATATAAAAAATTTAATGCAAGAATATGCAAATATTAGAAATCAAACTCAACCACAAAAAGTAAATTGTTGTGGAAGTATCTTTAAAAATCCATTTAATCAAAGTGCTTGGAAATTAATAAGAACATCTATTGATGAGAGTTTCTATCATGGTCCAATTAAATTATCTAAAAAACACTCAAATTTTTTCGAAAATGAGCCAAATATTAGTGCCAACAGTATAGACTTATTTATTTCTAACATACAGAAAAGGGTAAGCGACAAGCACAAAATTATGCTTGAAAAAGAATTAAGAATCATAGGTTGATAGATAAACAGATTAAACTGCTAAAAATAATTATTGTGGCAGGCGGATGGTCTGACGAAAGAGCAGTATCTATAATGTCCGGGAAAAATGTATTTTCTTGCCTTAAAAAAAATGATTTTAATGTTGAATTTTTTGATTTGAAAAAAAATAATATAAAACAACTTTTAAGATATAAGCCAGATATTATATTTAATTCACTTCATGGTGAATTTGGAGAAGATGGAGGCTTAAACTCATTTGCACTAAAAAATAAAATAACAATTACACACTCTGACGGCATTGCATCTGCTCTTTGTTTTAATAAACGTTTATTGAAAAATTATTTAAAAAAAGAACTTAATATCTTATCACCAAGAGAGATTATCCATCTTAAAGAAATTAAATTTCCAGTTATATCTAAGCCTAATTGGGGAGGATCATCCCAAGGTGTAAAATTCATAGTTAATAACAAAGAACTTAAAAGTAAAATTAATAAACATCAAATTTTGATAGAAGAAATAATTCATGGTAAAGAGTTGACCGTGACTGTTATCGAATTAGATAAAAAAATTAAAGCTCTTGGTGTTACAGAAATTGAATTTGATAACAAGCATTATGATTATATTGCGAAATATACAAAAAATAAAAGTTTGCACTTCCTACCGGCTCGCATACCTAAATTTCAATATAAATTTTTGATGAAAATGTCTGAAAAAATATTTAGAGCTTGTAAATGTAAAGGTTTAGCAAGGATAGATTATATAATGAGTAATAAAAATGGAAAAATATACTTTTTAGAATTAAACACACATCCTGGTTTGACTAAAATTTCTTTAACTCCCGAACAGTCAAATTACAATGGATATTCATATTTATCTTTAATAAAGCAGATTATAAATTCATCCTTATGAAATTTAGATCTAGTGATACATTAATATATTTATCATCAATTTTATTTTTGATATTTTTCGTTTATTTTTCTATTAAATTTTTAGAAAAAAAACCATTAGAAATTATTAATTTTTTAGACTCAGACATACATGAAGATTTTGAAGTTGAAATAACAAATAATTTAAATGATATAAATAATTACTTAAAAGAATATTTATTTATTGAAAGCTATATATTAAATCGAAGAAATAATGAAATTAACATAAAAATTAATTTAAATGAACCATTTGCAATAAATTACATTACAAAAGAGGTGATATTTTATGATAATATTAAAGCTAGTCTCAATTATTTTAGAGTAAGTTATTTAAATGATATTGATCTAATAGACATTTCAAAAAAGAGTCTTCACATAAATAAATATCTAATTGAAAACTATAAAACTTTGTCTTCTTATTTTGATATTAAACAAATAGAATATATTGACGATAGAAGATACAATTTAGTTTTAAGTGATGGTAAAATAATTATGCTTCCCAAAGTAATTGACTCAAAACTGTTATATTTTATTGAAAATAATATTGATTTAATTGAAAAAAACACAAATTATGAGCACTTTTTGGATTTGAGAAATTTTCATAACAAAACTATAAGGTTAAAATAGTTGGATAGTTATAAAACAATTATTGAAATCGGTTCTTTTTCTATAAAGACAATCATATACTCTGAATTAAATAACGATTTTTCAATCATTGGAACTGGTAAGACTAGGTCAAGAGGATATACAGGTGAAGAGATAGAAAATTTTGATGATTTTATAGAGAGTATTAAAAATTCAATTGTTCAAGCTGAAAAACAAGCAAATCATATTATCAAAGATGCATACCTCCTTATTACAAATCAAAGTGTTAGAATAAAGAAAACTCAAAAAGACCTCAATCTTAATGGTGCTATTATTGAAAAAAATGATTTAAGAAAAATTTCAAAAATCAATATTTCTAAAGATAAAAATTACCATTATAATTTATACATTTCACATTATAAAATTGATGATAAATTAATTACAGATAATCCATTAGGTTTAAATTGTAAAAAGCTATCTTTAATTTCTTTAGTTTCAATGATTGATATTAAACAAATTAATCTTCTAAATAATATATTTCAAAAATTACAGATTAGGATTTTAAATTATCTAGATTCCACAACTTCCTATTATTTTTATTTAAAAAATAAACCTAAAACCAGAGCAGATGTAGTACTTATAGATTATGGTTTTAAATATATTAATATTATTATGATTAAAAATAAGGTTTTGCATTTTATAAAAAAAATACCACATGGAAGTAAAAAAATTTCTAATGATCTAGTTAATATTCATAATATCAGTTTTGATTTTGCTGAAAAACTTAAGATTTCAACAATTAATTTATCTGATACTAGGAATTCAATAGTTGAAATTCCAATTTGGGAGGAGTTCGGTGATAACAAAAAAAAAAATGTTGGACATGATAATTTAAAAGAGATTATGTCTGATCGTTTAGATGAAACCTTTGAATTGGTTTTTAAATCCTTACCTAAAGATAAGAGTTTTTATTCGTATTTGTTTACTGGAGGTGGCTCAAAGATAAATAATTTCTATAACTACTTTCGTACGAAGTTTGGCCATGATATTCAATTTTTGGAACCACCAAAGTCATGTGGTATACCGAAAGTGTTGAATGACGCTAGTATAATGTCTTTATATTCAAGTTTTTGGCTTCTTACAAACAAAGACTTTGGAAATAAAAACTTTATTCAAAAAATTGATTCTTTTTCAAACAAAATATGGTACAAAAGATTCGTAGACCTACTATAGGTTGATTTGCGGGGAAAAAAATGACACTAGATATAGAACCAGTTGTTGATCAAAAAAACTTAAAACCATCTCTAACAGTCATGGGTATCGGAGGTGCAGGTAGCAATGCTGTAAATAACATGATTCAATCAGACTTAAATAATGTTGATTTTATTGTAGCAAATACAGATGCTCAAGCACTTGAAAACTCTCTTTGTTATAATCGTATACAGTTAGGCTTAGAAAAAACAAAAGGTTTAGGCGCAGGAGCAGATCCACTAATTGGAAAAGATGCAGCTGAGGAGAGTATCGATTTAATATCAGAGGAATTAAGAAATACTAATATGTTATTTCTAACAGCAGGTTTAGGCGGGGGTACAGGAACAGGCGCTTTACCTGTTATTGCAAGCATAGCAAAAAAATTAGGTATTGTTACTGTTGCAATTGTTTCGACTCCTTTTAATTTTGAAGGCACTAAAAGAATGAATTTAGCATTAGAAGGTCTTGAAGAGGTAAAAAAAAATGTGGATACATTATTGATAATACCAAACCAAAACTTATTCAAGGTATCTAATGAACAAACCTCTTTTGCAGAGGCTTTTAAAAAAGCTGACAATGTTCTTTTTGATGGAGTAAAAGGACTAACTGACTTAATTACGCAACCTGGTTTAATTAACTTAGATTTTGCAGACGTAAGAACAGTAATAAAAGAGATGGGTTTTGCTATGATGGGTACAGCTGTTGCAGAGGGCGATAACAAAGCCGTAGAGGCATCAAATTTGGCTTTAACTAATCCATTGATAGAAAACATAGATATGAACACAGCAAAAGGAGTTATTGTTAATATTTCTGGAGGCAGTGATATGACTTTATTGGAAGTTGATCATGCTGCTAATATCATAAGACAGAGTGTTAACCCTGAAGCTAACATAATTTTCGGTTCTTTAATAGACGAGACTCTACAGGGTAAATTGAAAATTAGTATTTTCGCTACTGGTATTGAGGCTTCAGGAAAAAAAATTCTTTACTACCCAGAGTCCGAAAATAATTCAGGATTTAGCTCTATTCAAAATAAAATTGACGGAAGCTTCTCCTACGAAGGCTCAGATATCAAACATCTTGAAGATATTTCAAGTGTAGTTGAAAACAAACAAGTTAATTCTGAAGAAGAGGAATTTAATTTGACAAATGATATGGATATAACTCAAGTAGATAAAGATGAATTAGTTGAAAAAAGCACAGAAAATAATACCAATTTTGAGAATTTTGAGGAAAAAAAGAAAAAAGGTTTTTTTAGTATGCTCTCTAATTTGATCACTTCTGATAAAAAAATTATAGAAGATAGTCTCAAAAGTCCAGAAAAGACAAAAAAACCAAAAAAAACAAAGACTGATCCAAATCTCTTTTTGTTTAATGACGTTGTTGAGGAAGAAACTGAGAAAACTAAACCAAGCAATAATGGAGATGAAATGTCAGAAGTTTCAGATATTTCTGAATTTAGTGATGAAAATGAGACAGTTGAGGATACAGATACTCCTTCTTATATTCGTAAAGGGTCTAATCAACAAGCCCAGTAAATACAAAGTTTTACAAATATAAAGTAATATTATTTGTTTATTTTCATATTATTTTATTAGATGAAAAGCTTCACTCTCAATGATTCAGTAAAAATAGATGGGGTTGGATTACATACCGGTGTTAAAACTAATGTTACCCTTAACCCTGCACCTTTAAAGTCTGGTATATTTTTTAATAGAACTGATAAATCAACAATTATACCCGCTAAATGGAATAAAGTAATATCTACAAAATTTTCAACCAACATTGCTTCAAATGGCGTTGAAGTTAATACTGTTGAACACTTATTAAGTGCTCTTGCAGGATTACATATTAACAATTGTGAAATTTTAATTGACAATATTGAGGTACCTATTCTTGATGGTAGTTCTAATGTATTTGTTAAGAGTATCTTAAAAAAAGGAGTTAAAGAGCAAGACTCAGAACAAAACATTCTAGAAATTGTTAAGCCTGTAAAATTTTCATGTGACTATGGATATGCAGAGTTAGCGCCTAATTTACCAAAAGATGAGGGATTAAATATTAATTTAGAATCTAGTTTCGAAGGAAAGTATGAAGATCAAAATATTAAAATTAAGAATTTAAATGGCAACTATATTGAGTCTATATCAAAAGCAAGAACTTTTGGTTTTTTTCAAGAAATTGAATACCTCAAGTCACAAAATCTAATTAAAGGCGGCTCACTAGATAATGCCATTGTTATTAAAGATAAAAAACCACTTAATAAAGATGGATTAAGATATGATAACGAATTAATGCGCCACAAAGTTTTAGACGTAGTTGGCGATCTTTATTTATCTGGTTACCCTATAATTGGAACTTATAAAGGTTTTAAAACAGGTCACTTCATTACAAATAATTTGCTAAAGGAATTATTCAAATCAAAAGAAAATTATAAGATACATAAGATCAACTAAACCATTTTTTTTGGATCAGTATATTTATTAAATTCTTCCTCAGATAAATCAGTTAGTTCCATACAAGACTCTTTTAATGAAATATTTTTATTATAAGCATTTAGTGCCACTTTAGAGGCAAGATCGTATCCAATAACTTTTGTTAAAGGCGTCACAAGCATTAAAGAGCGATTTAAAAGTTCATTTATTCTTTTTTTATTAACTTTTAATCCTTTTAAACAGTTTTTATTAAAAGAGGCCATAGCCTCGCTAATTAAACTTATTGCATCAAGAGTATTATGTATGATTAATGGATTATAAACATTTAATTGGAAATGACCTTGTGTGCAAGCGAAGGCTATAGAATTTCTAAGACCAATCACATGCGTACACACCATCGATAGAGCCTCACACTGTGTAGGATTTATTTTTCCTGGCATAATTGATGAGCCAGGTTCATTGGCTGGAAGAATTAACTCAGAAATGCCACTTCTTGGTCCAGATGCTAATACCCTAATATCATTTGCCATTTTAAATAAAGCACTAGTTAAAATTTCGATACCTGACATGACTTCAATAAATACATCATGGGAAGCAAGAGACTCATACTTATTTGGGGCAGACTTAAACTGAAGACCCGTTTCCTTTTTTAAGTATTTAATAAATATTTTAGAAAAATTTTTTGGTGCATTTACTCCAGATCCAACAGCAGTTCCTCCTTGAGCTAATTCATAGAGTTTATCTAAACTTTTTTTTATTACATTTTCTGCATAAGATATTTGATCATTAAAGGCTAAAAATTCATTTGAAATTTTAATTGGTGTTGCATCTTGAGTGTGAGTTCTTCCAATTTTAATTATTCCTTTGAACTCTGAAATTTTCTTTTTTAAAGATTTTTTAAAAAAAACTATTTCAGGGAGTAATTTTTTTTTAATTGATAGCACAGTAGCTATATGCATAGCAGATGGAATACTGTCATTTGATGATTGAGACATATTAATATGATCATTAGGATGAAGTGGGGTATTTGTCGGGAGCTTTCTTCTTAATAATTGATTACTTTTATTTGCAATGACTTCATTAAGATTCATATTGATTTGAGTCCCTGATCCTGTTTGCCATACAACAAGAGGAAAGTGACCATTTAATTTTCCAGATATAATTAAATCACAAACTTTACCAATAATCTTAGTGTGATTTTTCGGTAATAATTTTAATTCTGCATTTGCGAAAGCACATGATTTTTTTTGTAAGGCAAGGGCCTCTATAAAAATATTTTGAAAATGAAATTTCCCAATACCTATTTGAAAGTTTTCTATTGATCTTTGAGTTTGTGCTCCCCAAAGTTTCGTGCTTTCAACTTTAATTTCACCTAAGCTATCTTTTTCAATGCGAAATTTGACCATGAGTAATTAATAATATATATCAAATTCAATGAAAAATATTTTATTAATTCGCCATGGTCAAAGCGAGTGGAATAAATTAAATCTTTTTACCGGCTTTAAAAATATTGAATTATCTGAACAAGGTATTGAGGAGGCGAATAAAGCTGGGCAAAACTTCAAAAATTTAGATATTAAATTCAATATTGTATTTACTAGCGAATTAAAAAGAGCTCAAGAAACCGCTAAAATAATTCTTCAAAACCTCAATCAGTGGGATTTTTTAAATAATGAAGGAAAAATAATCTCAAACATTAATTTAAATGAGAGAGATTATGGTGATCTCACGGGTTTAAACAAAAAGGAAACTGCTGATAAATTTGGAGAAGAACAAGTTCATAAGTGGAGAAGAGGTTATTCTGATCAACCCCCTAACGGTGAAAGTCTTGAGGATGTGGTAAGAAGAGTTACAAAATATTTTGTGGAAGTAATTAAACCTGCTATTCAAAGCGATGAAAATGGTAATATTTTAATTGCAGCACATGGGAACTCTCTAAGAGCGCTTCTAATTGTAATGAATATTTATGAACCAAATAACATTAATTCTGTTGAACTCTCAACTGGTGTTCCAATACATGTTATCTTAAAAGATAATAAGTTTAGTATTAAAGATTAATTAATTGATAGATATAGCTTTAGTTATAGCAATCGTATCATATTACACCGTCATGTTTATAACACCTGGACCCAATAATGCTATGTTGACGATCTCAGGCTTAAAATTTGGTTTTAAAAGGTCTCTACCACATATTACTGGTATTTCTTTAGGTCATGCACTTCAAGTTTCATTAATTTGCACAGGTTTAGGTTTAATTTTGATTAATAAACCAGAATTTCAAATGATACTAAAATGGCTTTGTTTTTTTTATCTCATTTATTTAGCTTATCAAATGATTGGGTCTCTAAAGGATTATAAGAAAGATACAGGTAGACCTCTAAATATATATGAAGCTGCTCTTTTTCAATGGGTAAACCCTAAGGCATGGACTATTGCCATTACAGTTGCATCTGGTTTTATGCCTTTAGAAGAAAAGCTTTGGATAGCTGTTCTTTTTACAGGCTTGATGTCATCATTGGTAAGCTTTCCATGTATAAGTTTATGGGCACTTTTTGGAAGTTTAATTAAAAATTTAGTATCTAATCCTAAATTAAAAAGAAGCTTTGAGTATTTCTTTGCATTATTATTAGTATCTACGGGTATTTATTTAATATTAAACTAATTTTTCAAGTAAACTTAAATAACGAAAATTAATATATCCTTTTTTGGATATATAAAATTTTTCAATACTATCTCTTTTTAAGGAATTACAAAGTACTGGTAATTTTACTTTTAATTTTTTACTTATATAAATAGTTGATTTTAGCAAATGCTCTTTATTAGCAGATTTTAAAATTTTGATTGAGTGTTTGCCACCCAATAAATCATAAAATAACAGAGAACAATTATTTTTTAAAATTTTATTCAACATAGCTTTATTTTGCTCTACATACTCTTCAACATCGAATAAGACTAAGTAATTTTGATTTGACTTTATTTGACTTTGTTTCAAACCTTGCATTGATAAGAATAAATCTATTTTTTGATTTGTATAGTACTTACACCCAACTGAAATATATTCTTTCTCGTCAATTATTTTGTCAGTAAATTTTTCAATATAAAAGTTGAATTTGGTTGATATGTTTTTTAGCTCAATAATATCATCTGGTATCAGGGGCATTCTTTTTTCTTTTTTAACTATATCTGAGAGCATACAAATATTCATAATTAGAAAAAAATATATACTATAATCTTATGAAGTTAATTCCAGAATGGGAAGTACATGACAAATGTCTAATGGCTTGGCCATGTAATAAAAATCTTTACAAAGAAATAATTAAAGATGCTAGATTAGAAATGGCGCATTTAGCTAATTGTATTTCGGATGAAGAAACAGTTTATATGTATTGTAATAAAGAGGATTACAACGAGTGTAAAAATTATATTAATAATCAAAAAATAAATATTATCCAACTAGAACTAGATGACTCTTGGATGAGAGATATTGCCCCAATCTTTATCAAAGAGGATAATGAACTTAAATGTATTAACTTTAATTTTAATGGTTATGGAAAATACCCAAATTATTTTAATGATAATAAAGTAGGTGAATATATCTCAAATCAATTTTCTCTTACTTCATATTTAAATGATCTTACTTTAGAAGGGGGTGCTATTACTTACGATGAATATGGAAACTTGTTTTCCACTGAAAGTGTGCTACTTAACCCAAATAGAAATAATCCTAAAAAAGCAAAAATAGAGCAAACACTTACTAGTTTATTTGATTTAAATTCAATAATTTGGATCCCTGAGGGTTTAAAAGATGACGATACTGATGGGCACATAGACAATATTTTATGTCCTATTGGAAATAGAAAATATTTAATAGCAAAAAGTTATGATTTAGATGATTTGAACTCAAATAATTTAACTAAGATTAAATCAATTATTCTAAGTAACCTTTCTAGCATTGACAGTAACATAGAATTAATTGATATACCCCTTCCTTCAAAAATAGTTGTTAATGATAAAAAGCTTATTGCCTCGTATATTAATTTTTATTTTTCAAAGCATAAAATCTTTGTCCCAAAATTTAATGTTAAAGAAGATGAAATGGTTTATGATATTTTTAAAGATATTTTTAAAGATAAAAAAATTGAGATGATTGAAACTTCACATATAAATTATGGTGGAGGTAATATCCATTGTGTTACTATGAATGTGCCAAAAAATGTCAGTTAAAGTAGCTGCTTCGCAGTTTAAATCAATAAAAGAAAAAAAAGATTTAAACATAAATAAGGCTATAGATATTGCTCAACAAGCATCTAAGGAAAATGTAAATATTTTCCTCCTACAGGAGTTATTTCAAACTGAATACTTTTGCTCAACTCAGGATAAAAAGTTTTTTAATTATGCAATTGAATTTCCTAATGACAAACTATTTGAAATTTTTTCTAATTTTTGTGAGAAAAATAATATGGTCATGCCGATCAGTTTTTTTGAAAAAAAAGAAAATAATTTTTTTAATTCTCTAGTTGTGATTAATGCTGATGGTAAATTAAGTGATTTATATAGAAAGTCGCATATTCCCGAGGGTCCTGGTTATAACGAAAAGTTTTACTTTAAGCCCGGAGATACTGGCTTCAAAGTATTTAACACAAAATTTGGAAATCTTGGTTGTGGTATATGCTGGGATCAATGGTTTCCTGAATGTGCAAGATCTATGACACTTTCTGGTGCAGATATTTTATTATATCCCACAGCAATTGGTTCTGAGCCTCAAGACCCTTTATTAGACTCAAAAGATCACTGGCAAAACGTAATGAAAGGTCATGCAGCTGCAAATCAAATTCCAGTCATTGCTTCTAATAGAATTGGTACAGAAAATGAAGGCTCAATATCTGTTACATTTTATGGAAGTTCCTTTATCGCTAATCATTTGGGTAATATTGAAATTGAAATGGGCAAAAAAGATGAGGGCTTTGTATCTAAGAATTTCGACTTTTCAGAAATAACAAAATACCGCCAATCTTGGGGAAATTTTAGAGATCGTAGACCAGATCTATATAAAAAAATTTGTGATTTTTAAAAAAAATTATCATATTATTCAAATTCTACTTATTTAAGAGGAGAGGTAATATGAACAAATTTTTAACAGCTCTTTTAGTGCTAATACTCCCTATGAGTTTGAGCGCTAAAGAAGAGTTATTTATATACAATTGGTCCGATTATATAGCTGAAGATACAATTGCAAATTTTGAGGAAGAAACTGGTATTGATGTAACATACGATGTATTTGACTCAAACGAAGTTCTAGAGGCTAAGCTTTTAGCTGGAGGAAGTGGTTATGACTTAGTTGTTCCATCAGGCTCCTTTATGGAAAACCAAATTAAAGCAGGAGTTTTTCAAAAACTTGATAAAAGTATGATTCCAAACCTCAAAAATTTAGATCCAAGTGTTTTAGATAAAACTGATGCTCATGATCCAGGTGGGGAATACTCTGTTAATTACATGTATGGTACAACTGGAATTGGTTACAACGTTGCTGCCGTCGAGGAAAGAGGTGGAGATGTTGAGTCATGGGACATAATATTTGATGTAGATCAAATTTCTAAATATGAAGATTGTGGTGTGGCTTTCTTAGATGCACCAAGTGAAATTGTTGAGATTGCATTAAATTATCTTGGCCATGATCCAAATACAGAAAACACTAAAGCTAATCAAGAGGCACTAGAATTATTGAATAATATTAGACCTTATATAAAGTATTTTGACTCTTCTCAGTACATTGATGATTTAGCAAATGGTGAGATTTGCTTAGCAATAGGTTGGTCAGGTGATGTATTTATAGCAGCATACGAGGAAATTGAAGAGGTCTGGTATTCAATTCCAAATGAAGGAACAGTAATTTGGTTTGATATGATGGGAATTCCAGCAGACGCAAAAAACGTAGAAAATGCTCATAAATTTATAGATTATATTTTGAGACCAGAAGTTGTTGCAGAAATTACTAACTATGTGTGGTACTCAAACCCTAATCTAGTAGCTAACACAACTGAAGGTTTGATAGATCCTGATATTCTTTCAGACCCAGCAATTTATCCAACAGAAGAGACATTAACTAAACTTTTTGCAGATACAGCTGACTCACCTCAAAAGTCTAGGATATCTTCGAGAGTATTTAATAGTTTTAAAGCTTCTCAATAATTTAATTAAAGCGCAACTTTTACTTAAGTTGCGCTTTTCACAATCTTTTTTATGTCTGAACCTTTTTTACAAATCATAGATGTATCAAAAAGGTTTGATAATGTTGTTGCTTTAGACAAAGTAAATCTAAAAATAGCAAAATCTGAAATATTCAGTCTCCTAGGATCTTCAGGATGCGGTAAGTCAACACTTTTGAGAATTATAGCAGGTTTCGAGAAGCCTGATGAAGGAAGAATTCTACTCGAGGGAAAGGATATCACGAAACTCCCACCATATGTAAGACCTTTAAATATTATGTTCCAAAATTATGCACTATTTCCGCATTTAAATGTCACTAATAATATCCAGTTTGGACTAAAAGAAGAAAAAATTTCTAAAGAAGAAATCAATCATCGTGTTAATGAAATTTTAAATTTACTAGAGCTGAATGGTTTAGAGAAAAGAAAAATCAATGAGATATCTGGTGGTCAACAACAACGTGTAGCATTAGCAAGATGTCTAGTCAAAAAACCAAAATTACTTTTATTGGATGAACCACTTGCAGCATTAGATAAACAGCTAAGAGTACAAACACAATTCGAGTTAGTTAATCTACAATATAAGTTAGGCATCACTTTTATTATTGTTACCCATGATCAAGAGGAAGCAATGTCATTATCTGACAGAATGGCAATTATGAAAAATGGAGAAATCCTCCAAGTTGGTAATCCTGTTGAGATATATGAAAAACCGAAGGACAAATATATAGCGAATTTTATTGGCACAGCCAATATCTTTAATGTTCTTAATAAAAATAATCAAATCATCATTAAAGAATTAAATTATGAAGTTAAAAATATTAACAACAAAGAAAACTATGTTAAATGTTTAATTAGGCCTGAAAAAATTTCTGTTAAAAAACTAGAAAATCAATCTGATAATTTAAATATTGGTGTAGTTAAAGAAGTAGCTTATTTAGGGAGCTATACAAAGTATTTAATTGAGGTTAATGGATTTGAATTTTATTCTTTTATGCAAAATAGTTTAGTTTCAGATAACCTTCAAATAAGATGGGATGACAAAGTTCAGATAAGTTTTAACGAAACATCAATATATTTCTTTAATGATTAAAAATTTTAAAAAACAAAACGTGTGGTTTGTATTTACTCCATATTTATGGCTAGTTTTGTTCTTTTTTGTTCCATTAGCTTTAATTTTTAAAATATCAATATCTGTGTCTGAATGGGGTATGCCACCTTATCGTGATCTTTTTTCTTTATCTGAAAATGGATTGGAGATTAATTCAACTCTTGGAAATTATTTATTCATTTTTTCAGACCCTTTCTATATAAGATCATATCTCAATTCACTATCATTAGCTTTTACATCCACGGTATTATGTTTATTAATCGGTTATCCTATAGCTTTTTACGTTGCAAAATCTAAACCAAGTATAAGAAACATACTTTTGATTATGCTTATCATACCTTTTTGGAGTTCTTTTCTTTTAAGGGTATATGCATGGAAAGTCTTACTGCAAGGTTCTGGTATAATAAATTCGGTTCTCATACATATAGGGCTAATTACTGAACCAATATCTATGTTACACAATCATTATGCTGTAATTTTAGGTGTTGTTTATACTTACCTTCCATTTATGATTTTACCGCTTTATGGATATTTGGTTAAATTTGATTTAAATTTGATTGACGCATCTAATGATTTAGGTGCAAAGCCTTTAAACACGTTTGTAAAAGTTATCTTACCTCTATCTTTACCAGGAATAGTAGCGGGGAGCATGTTGGTTTTTATACCAGTTGTTGGAGAATATATAATACCAGAAATGTTAGGCGGCAGTGATAAGCTTTATTTTGGGAAGATAATTTGGGATGAATTTTTTGTAAATAGAGATTGGCCTATTGCTAGTGCGCTTGCGATGTCTGGAATTGTAATACTTGTATTTCCCATAATTATTTTTCAATTAATGTACGCAAAATATAATTTTAGAAATGAATAAATTATTTTTTAAAATTTTTACCTTAACAATTGGATTTTCATTTTTATATTTTCCTATTTTAACTCTTATAGCTTATTCTTTTAATGATAATAAAAGAGTTATGGTTTGGAAGGGGTTTTCTTTTAGATGGTATAAGGAATTATTTCATAATGAACAAATTTTAGAGGCTTTTTATACTAGTCTAAAAATTGCTTCTCTTTCAGCAACATTTGCAACAGTCATGGGTGTAATGATTGGTTTTTCATTAACAAGAATATCAAAAATTCCAGCCAGGCCTTTCTTTATTTTCTTGAGTTCTTCTCCTTTGGTTATGCCTGAGATAATTTTAGGGCTTTCTTTGTTGTTATTCTTTATATCATCTAACCATATTATTGGCTTTCCTTCCTCAAAAGGACAACTAACAGTCTTAATATCACATATAACTTTCTCTGTAGCTTTTGTTGCAGTCATTATCCAATCAAGGTTGAGTAGTTACGATAAAAATATAGAAGAGGCTGCTCAGGATCTTGGGACAATTCCAAATATGATTTTTTGGAAAGTAACTGCTCCTGTAATATTACCTGCAATATTATCAGGTTGGTTACTTGCATTTACACTCTCTTTGGACGATCTTGTCGTTGCTAGTTTTACTACCGGTCCCGGAGCTAACACTTTGCCAATAGTGGTTTTTTCTAAAGTTAGATTGGGATTGAGTCCAGAAGTTAATGCTCTTTCCGCAATAATAATGCTAATTGTTATATTAGCAGCAATTAGTATTTACTTAATTAATAGATCAAACATTAAGAAGTAAATATTCTCTTTCCCATGCTGTAATAATTTTATTATAGGCATTTACCTCTAAGTCTTTGATTGAACAAAATAATTCTATAAATGTTTCACCAAATATCTCTTTTGCCTCCTTAGATCTAGAAAAAGTATCTATTGATTGATAGATACTTTCTGTCAGAGAAACATTTACGTTATAAGCAGCTTTTTTGGTCTCTGGGGTTGCTTTTAATTTTTTCTTCAAACCTAGATATCCCGCAGATAAAGTTGCAGCTATAGCTAAGTATGGATTTACGTCTGATCCACAAAGTCTATTTTCAATTCTCGCTTGGTTAGCAGAGTTAAAATTTGGGACTCTAAAACCACAGGTACGGTTTTCAAAACCCCAGTTTAGGTTAAAAGGTGTACCTTCCTCCCAAAAACCTCTAAGCCTTTTAAAGGAATTAACATTTGGTGCAAAAAGAGGTAAAAAAGCTTTTGAATATTTTTGTAATCCACCCAAATAGTTATCAAAATGTTTTGTAGTTTTAAGATTTTTGTCCACAAATATTGGTTTTCCTTTTTTTAAAATTGATTGATGTATATGCATCGAGTTTCCTGGAGTATCTTCCATCGGTTTAGCCATAAAAGTTGCATACAAATTATGCTTCAATGCAGTATGTCTCAGAGTTCTTTTAAATAAAAAAACCTGATCAGCCAAGTCAAGAGGGTTACCATGCTTGAAGTTAATTTCCATTTGTGCTGGTCCATCCTCATGATTAATGTTCTCAACTTCTAATTCTTGAGTTTCACAGTAGTCATATAGATCCTCAAAAATATGATCAAATTCATTAACAGCGTCAATACCGTAAGACTGATTTCCTTTTTCAATTCTTCCAGATTGCCCACTCGGTGTCTCCAAAGGATTATCTGGATCATTGTTTTTCTTAACTAAATAAAATTCAATTTCTGGAGCGACAACTGGTTCAAGCCCTATTTTTTCATAGAGACCAATTACTTTTTTTAAAATACCTCTAGAGTGGACCTCTATAACATTATCATTGTTATCAACAGCATCACAAATAACCTGTGCGGTTGGTTCTTCATACCATGGAACAGTTCTCAGAGTATTAAAATCAGGCTTTAAAATAAAATCACCATCTGTAGGATTTAAAATCTGATCATCTATTGAATAAGTCACATCTCTAGATACTGCTAATTTGAATAGTGCTAAAGGTAATCTTAATCCACCTGACTCAATAGAGCTTAAAAATTTTTTTGTTGGTAGTATTTTTCCCCTTGGTATACCTGAATTATCAGGAATCATACATTCTACCTCTGTTATTTTATTTTTCTTTAACCAATCGACATAATCATTCATATCTATAACTAACCTTTAAAATTTGATATTTATGTATCTGATGGATTACTCAGATAATTATTACGTAAGAACAAAAGCATTCAGCCTTAATACTAACAAATTAAATGAGAGCTTACAATGTGATGTTTGTATAATTGGTGCAGGTTTATCAGGAATTTCATCAGCATTATATTTATCTAAATTAAATCCAGATTTAAACATAGTCATATTGGAGAAAAATAAAGTTGGTTGGGGCGCATCTGGAAGAAATGGTGGGCAATTATTACATGGTTTTTCCTCAGAGAATTACTCTAGCCAAAAACACACTCAAGAGGAAATTAAGATATTATGGCAATTCACATTAGACGCTGTTAGAGAAGTAAAAAAAAATATCAAAGACTTAAATATACAATGTGACTTAATCGAGGGTTATGTTTTAGCCGCAGTAAGTAAATCCCATGATGAGGAGTTAAAAAAATACGTAGACAGGCTTCAAACAAAATTTGATTATGAATCAGTGACGTATCTATCAAAAAATAAAATGGACCAGTATTTTGATAGCCCTTATTACAAATCCGCAATGTATGACTCAGAGTGTGGTCAAATACATCCACTTAATTATTGTCTAGGATTAGCAAGAGAATTATTAAAAAATCAAAATTGTAAAATATTTGAAGATACAGGAGTGATATCATATGAATCTCAAAAAAAAGTAACAATAAAAACTGAAAAAAATTTAACTGTTAAATCTGATAAATTAATTATCTGCTGTAATGCATATATTGATAATTTGAATAAAAATTTAAGAAAAAAAATAATGCCTGTTAAAACTTATGTATCAGCATTTACTGAAATTCCAAATACAGAATTGAGTAAATATTTTCGAAAACCTATCACAGTGGGAGATATGTTATTTGTTCTAAATTATTTTAGACTGGATTCTAATAATAATTTAATTTTTGGTGGAGGTGTAAGTTACTCTAATATAGATCCGATAAATCTGGAATTATCTTTAAAAAAAAGTATAAAAAAGATACTGCCTGGTTTAGAAAAGTTCAAAGCTTGGTGTACTTGGAGTGGGCACGTTGCCATAACTGTAAACAGATTCCCTCATATCGGTAGTATTGATAATAATATTTTTTTTGCACAAGGATATTCAGGACATGGTTTAGCCATAACAACTATGGTTGGAAAAATGCTTGCTGAAACAATTACAAATCAGAACAATAATTTGAGCTTATTTGAAAAGTTTAGACATAAAAACTTTCCTGGTTTTGGCGTAATTGATAAGCCATTATTAGTTTTAGCAATGAGTTATTTTAAATTAAAAGATCAATTAAGCCTGAAATAACTTATTTTTGCCTAATCTAGAGTTCGGATCTAAGTATTTTTTTAATTTTTTAATAAAAAGGTAGATTTCACTAGGTTTATATTTTTTTAAAAGATAATTTTTTTTCAAACCAAGACCGTGTTCTGCTGCAACACTACCTTCACTTTGGATAGTCAAATCATAAATAAATTTTGAGAGGTAAGCACAATTCTTTTTTGAATTAGGATGTACTTTAAAATTGCAATGCAAATTACCATCTCCCAAATGCCCAAAAAAATAAGGAGTAAAGATGTTATTATCCTTTACAAATGTATTTACCTTCTTAATAAATACAGACCACTTATCAATGGGTAAAGAAATATCAAATTTTTCAGTAAAATTATATTTTATCTGATTATATACTAACTCTTCTCTTTTGCTCCATATCCATGATTTTGATTTATTATGTTCCATTTTATAAATTTTAAATTCTTTTAAATTAAAGTATTTTTTTAATTCTTTTTCGTAATTACCAATAACATTAGATTGTATCTCTATGATTAAATTGAAGTAATGTGTACTTTCATTAAATAAATAAGAGCTAGGTATTGGAAATATTATTTCAAAACTTGTTAAATTATCAAAGTACTTGTTTCTTAAAAATTTCAGTAATCGAATTGACTTATTTAAACTATTTAATTGTATTAAATATGTAGAATTGTATTTTTTTTTTGGGATTAACTTTAAGCTTGCTCTTGTAATTATTCCAAAAACACCCTCAGAACCACAAAATAACTTCCACAGTTTTGGGCCAAAATTATCTTTTTTGAGTTTATTTAAAAAATTTAAAATAGTTCCATCACTAAGCACTACTTCAAGGCCATTTATATGATCCTCTATGTTACCATATCTTAAGGTTTGCAAACCCCCAACATTAGTAGATATATTACCCCCAATTGTACATTTATCACTTGGCGCAATATTAACTGGAAATAAAAGTTTTTTATTATTTGCTGCTTTTTGTATGGTTTTTAACAATGTTCCGCTTTGAGCTGTTATTATAAAATTATCAGTATCAACTTCTTCAATACGATTCATTTTTTTAAAATCTATTAGGATAGTTTTTTCAAATTGAGGTTTTGTGCCATCCACTCTATTAGTCTCTCCACCAATAGGTAAAATAAGAAATTTATGTTTGTTAGAAAATTTAACCAGTTTAGATACCTCCAAAGAACTTTTAGGGAAAGCAGTTATTTGGCCACCCCTTCTTATAGTTTTTATTGGAAATTTCATTTAGATGCTCTTCGCAATCTATCATTTATAGCGATTCCTATTTTCTTATAAGGAATAGGTGCAATACTTATATTTTTATATTGGTTGTCGTTATCTGCTAAAAAAATAAAATGATAAAGATTTTTGGCAGCTTCAATTAAATTTCTATTCTTACTTAAATTTTTGAATTGATATCTCTTATTTGCTCCAAAGTTTATATATGCAGATTTTTTTTTAGCATTTTTGACATTTAAAAATATTTTCTTCTTCGGAGAATAATGTTTTTTTGAAGTTCCAGAAAAACTTAAATTTTTGTTATATTTAGTAATAACCATATAGGGTAATATTTTTTTCACATTTTCTAATGATATCATCCCTGGTCTTATTATATTCAATTTGTTATCAGATATTTTAATTAAAGTTGACTCGATACCAACTTTACATTTTCCATCATCTACAATTAATAAATTTGTCTCAATAAATTGCTGAAAAACCATTTCACTGTTGATTGGGCTTAGTTGTTTAAATTTGTTTGCTGAGGGCATTACAAGGGGCATACCTACTTTATTAATTAAATTTAATGTAAATTTATTATTTGGAACTCTTACAGCACACTCATTATTTAATGTAAGAGATTTGGGTATTTCGAGAGACTTCCTTTGTAAAACAAGAGTAAGAGGTCCAGGCCAAAATTCCTTAGCTAAAATTAAATTTTCATCATCTAACTTAAAAAATTTATCTACCATTTTTAAACTTGAACAATGAAATATTAATTTTTTTTTCAAAGGTCTTTTTTTTAATAAGAAAATTTTTTTTGCTGCTTTAATATTGGTTCCTAAACCAGCTAGCCCATAAACAGTTTCTGTTGGCAAAACTACTAATTCATCTTTTAATAGTTTAGACTTTAAGAAATGTGTAAGTTGCTTTGATAAATTTGATTTAACGATAATTGGCATAATTTACATAATTAGATATATTTTTAGTATTCAGTTAATATTAATTAATATTATTTTACAACTTTATGAATATATGCGCCATTATTCTTTCTGCTGGAAAGAGCAAAAGATTTAAATCACCTAAACCAAAATTTCTTCATGAAATATCTGGTAAAGAGTTAATACAGTATAATTTAGATGCACTAAATAAAATTAAACAAGTAAAAAAAACTTTTATTATTTCAAGTAAAGCTAATAAAAAATATTTTATTCATGAAAAAGTATTTATTCAAAATCCAATAGACGGTACTGGTGGAGCTTTTAAACAATTCTATAAATACAATAATAAATTTGATTATTTTTTATTGACCTTAGCAGACACACCTATTTTCGATTATAAAATACTCTCTGATTTTGTTTCAAAAGGTGTAAAGAATGATGATGACTTATCAGTTCTTACACAAAATGTAAGAAACCCAAAAGGATATGGAAGAGTAGTTAAAAAAAATAATTTATTAATTAGTATTATTGAAGAAAATGAATGTTCAAACGAAGAGAAATTAATCAATGAGATAAATACTGGCATATTTTTAATTTCAAAAAAAGCTGCATTAAATTTAAAATTAATAAAAAAAAATAAAAATAAGAATGAATTTTACATTACTGATTTAGTAAATGTCTGTTTAAATAAAAAACTTAAAATGACTACTTTTTTAAATAAAGCCACAGTGATATCAGGTGCTAACACCTTAAATGAACTTAATAAATTAGAAACATTATCTCAAGATTTTATAAAGAAAAAATTAATAGATAGCGGTGTTAGAATTATTCATCCTGATACGGTTTATATAGAGAGCAATGTTAGTATCGCTCCGGGAGTAGTAATTGAGCCACATGTTGTTATAAAAAAAAATGTAAGCATTAAAAGTAATTCTATTATTAAGTCCTTTTCTTATATTGAAAATTCCACAATAGGTAATAACTGCTCCATTGGCCCTTATGCAAGAATAAGACCTGAGGTTATTATCGCAGATGAGGTAAAAATTGGTAATTTTGTTGAGATTAAAAAATCAAAATTATCAAAGGGAGTAAAAGTAAATCATTTAAGTTATATCGGAGACTCATTTATAGGAACAAATAGTAATATTGGGGCTGGAACTATTACTTGTAATTATGATGGAAAAAATAAGCTGAAATGCAAAATAGGTAATAATACCTTTATTGGCTCAAATTCTTCTATTATTGCACCTGTTAATATAGGCAATAAAGTATACGTAGCTGCAGGATCTGTAATTACTAAATCAATACCAAATAATCATTTTTCAATAGCCAGATCAAAACAGAAAAATAAAATTAATAATAAAAAATAATGTGCGGTATAGTTGGTATCTTAAATTCATCTTCTTTAAAGAATAACTCTATAGATATTTTAAAAAAGCTGGAATATAGAGGGTATGACTCTGCTGGCATTTCCTTGTTTTCAAAAGAACGAATAAAAACCATTAAAAGTGTCGGCAAAATATCAGAACTAAAAAATAAAGCTCAAAATGTATCAGATAAAAATTTTTATGGTGTGATAGGTCATACAAGATGGGCAACACATGGAGTTGTTAGCAAAAATAATGCTCATCCATTTGCAAATGATGATCTTACTTTAGTTTGTAATGGTATTATTGAAAACTATAGAAAAATTCAAAATCGATTTGTAGAAATTCCTAAACATATTCAATCAGATACTGAAATCAGTTTTTACTTTCTCACCTATTTAGTCAATAAATATAGAAATTCAGATGAAGCTATTAGAGTGTTTAAAAGTGTAATTAAAGGAAACTACGCTTTTGTTATATTTATAAAAAAAAATAATTGTTTTTACTTATTAAAAAATGGCAGTCCAATCGCCTTATCACATAATAGAAACTCCTATTACATATGCTCAGATTCATCTATTTTATCTGATTATAGTGATAAGATTTATCATCTTAAAGATGGTGATATTATTAAAATTCAGCAGTCTAAAATATCTAGTTTAAATAAAGCTAAAATACTCTTCGAAAAAAATGAAATTAAACAAAACCCATATGATAAAGGAAAATATCAACATTATATGTTGAAAGAGATTCATGAGCAGCCTGAAGTTATAAAAACTACTCAAAAAAATTATGTAAAAGAATTTTTTAATGATTTTGAAAGCAAATTTAAAAATTTAATTTTAAACAAAAAAATAATATTTGTTGGATGTGGTACTGCATACCATGCCTGTTTAGTTGGTGAGTATTACTTTAATAAATATACAAATATAGATACTTCATCAGAATTAGCTTCCGAGCTTAGATATAAAAAAATAAATAAAGACGAAAAAATTTTATTTATTTTTATTTCACAATCTGGTGAAACCATGGATACCTTGATGGCTCTAAAATATATCAAAAAAAACAAACACTCCTCTATAGTCATCACTAATTCTTTGCAGAGTAGTATGGTAAGAGAGGCTGATGTAACCATACCTACTTATGCTGATAAAGAAGTTGGTGTAGCCTCAACTAAAGCTTTTACTTGTCAAATATTGAGCTTAGCCAATCTTTCTATTGAAATTGGTAAAATGACAAATTCCATATCGAAAAAAGATTATAATAAGAATTTAGCAATTCTAAAGTTATTACCAATAAAGCTGAAAAAATTAATTAATGTTTTTACACCAGAGGCAAAAAAAATTGCAAAAAAATTAAGCCAATCTAATACTTGTTATTTTATTGGAAGGAATATTGTATACCCAATAGCATTAGAGGGATCCTTGAAATTAAAAGAGATATCTTACATGCATAGCGAAGGCTTTCCTGGAGGAGAGATGAAACATGGCCCAATTGCATTGATCGATAAAAAATCATTAACAATTTGCTTATCGCCAAACAACGAACTATATGAGAAATCTATTTCTAATGCTGAGGAAATCGCTGCTAGAAATGGTAAGGTTATAATTTTATCGAGTGTTAAAATTCACAGAAAATCATTAAACACACAAAATGTAAGCCTACCCAAAGAAAACTTTATTGACACACCTTTCATTTATACTATTCCTCTTCAACTCATTTCATATTATTTTGCTCTTAATGAAGGTACTGATATTGATCAACCAAGGAATCTCGCTAAATCAGTTACCGTTGAATAAATTGAATACTATTTAATATGAATATCGAAGTTGATAATGAGATTTTAGCTAGCGTGATTGACGCTCGGTTTAGTATCAAACCACAGCTTTCTTCAAATATCGAAAAAGCTAATTTCAAACAAACTATTTTTTTTCCTGAGGATAAATTGAAATCAAATACATTTAATTCAGTGCCTTTAGACACATATGGAATAATCAATAAATCTAAGTTATTTACAAGAGAACCTATTACTGGAGAACAAATATCTTATTTAATTAATGATAATGGCTACACTGTTAAAGATAATAATCCAGATATTAAAATCGAAACAACAGATTATAAAATTTTTTATAGATTTGAAATCAATGCGACTCAACACAAATACTGCTCATCAATTTTTACTAATTTAAAATTTAAAAAAATAAATATTGTTTTTCCAAATAGCAGCACAATACACTTTTTTTCTGAGAATATATCCCTTTTAAAAAAATATATTAAGAAAATTGCTAATAAAAAAATTCAAGAGAGTGATCTTATTAAAATCAAAGTCCCAACTAGTTTATCTATTTATTACTCAAAAAATAATAATACTAAAGAGATTACAATCAAAAATAAATCTTATTTGGGAATATGCTTTGAAATAGTTAATCTTTTAAGCTTAAATACTTTAGACACTAAGAATACGTATAATTCCAGCAATAATAACAATTACTATATTAATATTCTTTTTTTTAATTTTTATAATTTTTTCCCTAAGTTTATATCTTTATTCATATTTAAATTTTTACTCAGGTTTAATAAATCTTACATATTTTCTAATCAAGTATTAGAAATTAATAATAATTTTAACAAACAAAATAATTTCTTCTCTAATATTATTGATGATAATCAATATCCTAGTTACTTATCAAAAGGAACTTTTTTCCCTAATTTAAAATTAAGTAATAAAAAGTATATTCATGAGATACTCAAGGATGATGATACATACATACTTTCAAACAAATATAAAATAAAAAACATAAAAAATTTTATTTTTCTATCTGATGGTTCTGATAAAAATTCTTATCAAATCAGTAAAAGCTCATATGATTATTTAAATTTAGATAAATGCTATTACATTACAGACAATCATGGCCTAATCACTACTGTAGATATCGTTGATAATATCGGAATTATCAATCATGAAGATATTGATTCAAAGTATTCAGATAATAAACAATCTATTATAGATAATTTTTATGCTACAGGTTATGAGCCATCATTACCTAAATTAAAGCTACCCAAAATTTGGCCTTTTAAATCTAAAACCCAATAATTTCTTTTATTTAGTACATTTAACAATATAATCCTTGCCTCATGAAATGGACTAAAGATAGTTGGAAAAACTTTGAAGCAAAGCAAATGCCTGCTTACGCTGATCAAGGTAATTTAGACTCTGTAATAGAGGAATTATCTTCTATGCCTCCTTTAATATTTGCTGGTGAGACTAGGTCTCTAAAATCACAAATTTATCAAGTTCAAAAAGGAGAGTCCTTTTATTTACAAGGCGGTGACTGTGCTGAGAGCTTTCAGGAATTAAACCCCAATACAATTAGAGATAATTTTAAATTACTATTGCAAATGTCTGTTGTTTTGACTTTTGCCACTAACAAACCGGTCGTTAAACTAGGGAGAATGGGTGGACAATTTGCTAAACCAAGAAGCTCAGACTTTGAAGAAAAAAACGGTCAAAAGCTACCTAGTTATAGAGGAGATATTATCAATTCATTTGAGTTTAACGAGTCCTCTAGAGAACCAGACCCTAAAAGAATGATCAGAGCTTATAACCATTCAGCTTCAACTTTAAATTTATTAAGAGCTTTTGCTCAAGGAGGTTTTGCTAGTTTAACACAATTAAATAAATGGAATTTAGATTTTGCAGATAACTTTGATACAACAAAAAAATTTAAAGAATTATCTGAAAAAATTGCAGAAAGTATAAAATTTATGAATGCTTGTGGTGTAAATGAAAAAAATACAAGAGAACTAAGAGAGACAGATTTTTACACAAGCCATGAAGCACTTCTTTTACCTTATGAACAAGCTTTTACAAGAATAGATAGCACCACAGGTGAGTGGTACAATGTAAATTCTCATTTTTTGTGGGTTGGTGATAGAACTAGAGATCCTAATGGTGCTCACATACACTATTTAAGTGGTATAAAAAACCCTTTAGGTCTTAAAGTAGGTCCATCTACAACCATTGATGATTTAAAAAAAAATATTGAGATACTGAATCCCGAAAATGAAGGTGGTAGACTTACACTTATTGTTAGAATGGGAGCAGATAAAATTAATTCAAAATACCCTGATTTATTGAAAGAAATTAATAAGCTCGGTATTAATCTTACTTGGATATGTGATCCTATGCATGGAAATACATCTACAAGTAAATCTGGCTATAAAACTAGAGCTACTGAGAATATTTTTAAAGAAATTCAGTCTTTTTTTGAAATTCATAAATCAGAGGGTTCAGTCGCAGGAGGCGTTCACCTTGAATTAACAGGTTTAGATGTAACTGAATGTGTCGGTGGGCCTGATGATATTAAAGATGAAAATTTAGGTGATAGATATCATACGTTTTGTGACCCAAGACTAAATGTTAATCAATCATTAGAGCTATCTTTTCTACTGGCTGATTTATTGTCCAATGGTGAAATGAATTAGTTTTCTTATTCATAATGAATAAAAAAACAAATTCAAATTTAATTAATAATTTTACTGATAATTATTTTTTAAAAACAAAAAAAATTATCCATAAATATGGAGATATTAAAGTCACTTATGCTGTTTTTATTCGTAGACCAGGTGTTATAGCATTAAAACTAGCAATAAATTGGATTAAACAAATTTCAAAAGACAGAGGAATTAAAGTATCAACCTCTAGTCCATTCAAAGAGGGTGACCATTTCGGTGCTGGAGAACCAATTCTTTATATTAGGGGTTCTTTTAAACATATAGTCGATTTGGAAACTTTACTCTTACAAAAAATTGGTCCAGCTTGTATAGCAGCAGCTAATGCATATCAAATGTGTTTAGACTTGCCTAAAACTTCCTTTATAGCTATGGATGCAAGACATTGTGCAGGTACAGAGATGTCTGAATTAATGTCATATGCGGCATCAGTTGGATCAAAATCAGCAAAAAGAAAGAAAGCTAAAGGCTTTATTGGAACATCGATAGATGCAACATCACATTATTTTCAATCTAATAAAGCATTAGGAACGATGCCACATGCATTAATAGGATATGCAGGATCTACTCTTGAGGCAGTAAAAATGTTTCATGAAACATTTCCAAAAGATGATTTAATTGTATTGCCTGATTATTTCGGTAAGGAAATAACTGACTCCATTCAAGTTTGTAGCCACTTCGATAAGTTGTCTAAAGCTGGAAAAGTAATGATAAGACTTGATACCCCAAATGGAAGATTTATTGAGAATCTTGATACCTCAAAATCATATGAGGTCTTAGAAAAACACGCACCCGGTTCAATCAAAGAATATAGATCTGACAAAGAGTTAAAACATTTAGTAGGGCCTGGAGTCTCTGCTGCATCTTTGTGGTATTTGAGAGCACAACTTGATAATTTTGGTTTTAAAAAAGTAAAAATTATCGCATCTAGCGGATTTACAAATGAGAAATGCAAGGCAATGTCTTTAGCCAAAGCTCCAATAGATGTCATAGGAACTGGAAGTTATCTACCAGAAAAGTGGTCAGAAACATATGCAACTGCTGATATTATAAAATATGGTAATTCCTCTAGAGTAAAAGTTTCAAGAGAATACCTCTTAAAAAAAGTTAAATGATAATTACACGTTTTGCCCCGAGCCCAACTGGTCACCTGCACTTAGGAAATATGAGATCTTGCTTTTTAAATTGGGCATATTCGAAAAAAAATAATGGTAAATTTATTCTTAGATATGACGACACTGACCAAGAGAGAAGCAAAGATGAATATGTAAAGTCCATAGCATCTGATCTTGATTGGTTAAAAATAAAATATGATGAAACTTTTTATCAAAGCAAAAGAATTGAGAGATATAATGAACTTTTCGATCAATTAATTTCTTTAAAATTTGTTTACCCATGTTTTGAGTCAAGTGAGGATTTAGATATAAAAAAAAAGTTGCAGTTAAAAGCAGGAAAACCTCCAATCTACGATAGATCCTCATTAAATTTATCTAAAGAAGAAATTGAAAAAAAAATAATTAATGGTAATCAGCCTTATTGGAGATTTAAGCTTTCACAGACTAAAATTAAATGGAATGATTTAGTAAAAGGAGAGACCGAAGTAGATCTAGCTTCTCAATCAGATCCTGTTTTAAGGAGGGCAGATGGTAGCTACCTCTACCATTTTCCAAGTGTCGTCGATGATATAGATATGAAAATATCTCACATTATAAGAGGCGAAGACCACTTAACTAATTCAGCAATTCATTTAGAATTATTTAAATGTTTAAATTCTGATTTACCTTCATTAGGTCACAATCCATTAATGCTTAATGAGGATGGAACAAAACTAAGTAAGAGAAATTTGGACTCAATTTCACTTAAGCAATTCAGAAACAGTGGATATACAGTTAACAGTATTCTATCTTATTTGTATTCACTTGGTTTAAACTCAGATTATGATTTTGAAACCATTTTAAAGAATAATTTTAGAGATTTTAATTTAGAGGATATTTCTAAAAATTTACCAAAAATTGATATTCATAAAATTGACTTTTTTCAAAAAAATTCATTAAGGTCAATGAATTTAAAAAGTTTAAATAATGAATTCCCTGAGCTAGAAGAGTTAGCTTTAACTGAAACTGAGTGGGAACTTATTAAAGAAAATGTTGAAAAGTATGAAGATATAAGAAATTTATGGAATATTATCAATAGAAGAGAAATTAAAATTCAACCCTCAGGTGACTTTATCAAACTTTTGATTAAAAATTTGAATGGTATTTCAAATTTTAGTTTTGATGAATATGTTAATTACTTAATGAATATTGATAAATCACTATCAAAAAAAGAAATATTTACTAATACACGTTATATACTTACAGGTAATCAAAATGGCCCATCTGTTAAAGACCTATATAATTATTTTGGCCACGAAGGTTTAAAAAAAATTTTAAATGAATATTAATCTTTTTAACACTTTAACCAAAAAAAAAGAAAAACTTATACCTATTAACTCATCTGCAGTTAAGATGTATGCTTGTGGGCCCACCCTTTACAGTAATCCACATATAGGAAACTTCAGACCAATTATAGTTTTTGATATCTTATTTAGAGTCCTAAGACTAATTTTTGGAGAGGATAGTGTACGTTACGTCAGAAATATAACAGACATTGATGACAAAATTATAGATAAAGCCAATGAACTTAAAATATCAACAGATGAGTTGGTTAATTCTACTCAAAAAATATATCAACAAAATCTAAGTTCTTTATCAATATTATCTCCAACACATGAACCAAAAGCCACAGATTATATTTCAAAAATGATTGAGATGATTACATCTCTTATTGAAAAAAAATATGCCTATTTATCTGAGGGACATGTTTTATTTGAAGCAAAGAAATTTAAGGGTTATGGTTCTCTCTCTAAGTTTTCATTAAAAGACATAATATCTGGTGCAAGAGTAGAAGTTGCCGATTACAAAAAAAATCCTGAAGATTTTGTCCTTTGGAAACCGTCAAAAACAAATGAACCTCATTGGGATAGCCCATGGGGTAATGGTAGACCTGGATGGCACATAGAGTGTTCAGCTATGATTTCAGAATTACTTGGAGAAACCATTGATATCCATGCGGGCGGTATTGATCTTATTTTTCCACATCATGAGAATGAAATTGCTCAGTCAACATGTTGTCATGATAAAAAAATGTCGAACTTTTGGCTCCATAATGGATTTATAAATTTTAAGGGTGAAAAAATGTCAAAATCTTTAGGAAATACCTCAATTGTTAATGATTTATTATCTAAACACGATCCTGCTGTTCTCAAATATTCACTACTGACTACTCATTATCGTCAACCACTTGATTTTTCAAACGATCTTATAAGTTATAGTGAAAACATCATTAACAAGTGGAGAGAACATATTAAAGAGGTTAATAGCAAAGAATTAGACACAGAGTTTGTTAATGCTCTTTTAGATGACCTAAATACCCCAAAAGCACTGATGAGATTACAGCAAATAATAGCTAACATTAAAAAAGACAAGAATAATGATGATTTATTAGCTCATTTTAATAATGGTTTAAGCTTATTAGGATTAAATCCTAGTTTTAATAAAACAGATTTAAACCTTGATAAAGAATTTATTGAAAATATGATATTTCGCCGACAAGAGGCTAAAAAAAATAAAGACTTTGAACTAGCAGATAAAATTAGAGATGAGTTATTTAAACAAGGGATTGTTTTAGAAGACACCAAAAATGGCACAACATGGAAGAAAAACTAGAAAATAAAATTTATTTTTTTGACACCACATTAAGAGATGGTCAACAAACTACCGGTGTTGATTTTAGTGTAGATGATAAAATCAAATTCTCTAATGCTCTCGATGAATTAGGTTTAGATTATATTGAGGGTGGTTGGCCAGGTTCAAATCCAACTGATGATAGTTTTTTTAATTCTACAACAAATTTTAAAAATTCTAGTTTGGTTGCTTTTGGAATGACCAGAAGACCTAATACAAGTGTTTCAAACGATCCAGGTCTAAATACTTTAATTAATACAAATGTAAAACATATTTGCATTGTTGGGAAATCATCTTCATATCAGGTCGAAAAGGCTTTAGGCATTTCAAAATCTGATAACCTAAAAATGATTGGTGAAAGTATCGCTCATATCAATGAAAAAGGTTTAGAGGCAATGTATGATGCTGAGCATTTTTTTGATGGTTATAAATCAGATCCTAAATTTGCATTAGATTGTTTAACTGAGGCTTTAAATAATGGAGCTAGATGGATAGTATTGTGTGATACTAATGGCGGAACTCTGCCAAATGAAGTAGAGACAATTGTTCAAGAAGTAACAAAATATATACCAGGTGAAAAACTGGGCATTCATGCGCATAATGATACAGAAAATGCAGTTGCCAACTCACTGGCTGCTGTGCGAGCAGGAGTGAGACAAATTCAAGGCACAATTAATGGATTAGGAGAAAGGTGTGGAAATGCTAATTTAGTATCTCTTATTCCCTCAATAATTTTGAAAACAAAATTTGAAACTAGTATTCCTAAAGAAAAATTATCAGCCTTAAAGAAAACCTCATTGCTTTTAGATGAAATTTTAAATCGTATGCCAAATACTCAACAAGCCTATGTTGGTGAAAATGCCTTTTCACATAAAGGAGGTTTGCATGTTTCAGCAATTAACAAAGACCCTAAAACATATGAGCATATAGACCCAGAAATAGTAGGTAATACTAGAAAAGTTGTAATTTCTGATCAATCTGGCCGATCTAATATCATATCTCTTTTGAATACTGTTGGTATTAACCCAGATGATCATTCAGATAAATTAGATTTTTTACTCCAAAAAGTAAAAGAGAGAGAATTCAAGGGTTACACTTACGATCAGGCAATAGCTAGTTTTGAGATACTAGCTAGACAAACTCTTTTCGGTATCCCAGAGTACTTTGAATTAAAAAGATTTAAAGTTATTGATGATAGAAGATGGAATGCTAAAGGAGAATTAGTAACTGAGTCTGAAGCAACTGTAAGGATAGAAGTTGAAAAAAAAGAATACATGAATGTAGAAGTAGGAAATGGTCCTGTAAATGCCTTGGACAAAGCTCTAAGAAAATCATTAATGGGCTTTTACCCTGCTTTAGAGGATTTAGAATTAACTGATTTTAAGGTAAGAATTTTATCTTCAGAAAAAGGAACAGATGCAATAGTTCGTGTTCTCATCGAGACAAAGGATCAAAAAGGATCTATTTGGACAACAGTAGGTGTCTCTACCAATATAATTGATGCGTCTTATAACGCCCTTAGAGAGAGCTTAATTTATAAATTAATTAAGTCCTCTTGAAAAAAACAATTCAATTTATATTAAACAAACCCCAATTATCTGAAAATGTTGGTATGTCCCTAAGATCAATAGGATGTTTTGGTTTTGAGAACTTATCCTTAGTAAGTCCAAGAAAAATTTGGCCTAATGATAAGGGAATAAAATCTGCAAAGCATTTTTCATCCTTAGCTAAAAAAGTTAAGACATATCAATCAATACCAGAAGCTATGAAGGGTAGTGATATCTTGATTGCAACGACAGTTAGGAAAAGAGACTTTCATATACCTTCAATAAAAGTAAATGAAATTTCTAAACTAAAATCAAAAAAAATATCAATTTTGTTTGGTCAAGAAAATAATGGATTGTCCAATAAGGAGATATCTCATGCTAACTTTCTATTGTCTATACCTACATACAATAAGAGTTCGCTCAATTTATCACATAGTGTAGCCTTAATTGCTTATGAATTGAGCCAAATATCTCTTTCTAATATTAATCCAACTTTTAATAAATCTCCAGCAAACTCAAAAGATATTGAAAAATTTTTATCATTTCTGATGAAAATTCTAGAAAAAAGAAAATTTACATCAATCTCATCCAAAAGAGATAATTTAGAAATATCATTAAGAAATTTTTTAAAAACATCAAAAATAGACCAAAAACAAATAAAAACAGCCTATGGAATTTTGAAATTTATTACAAAATAAATTGACTTAAAAGGCTAAATCTATATAAATCACCAATTCATGACAAAAAGACTATCGTCAAAACATAAAATTGATAGAAGACTAGGACTAAATTTATGGGGTAGGCCCAAAAGTCCTTTCAATAGAAGACCTTATGGTCCTGGTCAACATGGTCAAGCAAGAAGAAGAAAACCCTCTGATTTTGGAGTTCAATTAGCAGCAAAACAAAAGCTTAAAAAATATTATGGCGATATTACTGAGAAACAATTTTTAAAAATATATCAAGCAGCTTCAAGAAAAAAAGGTGACACCAGTCAAATTCTAATTGAACTTTTAGAACGAAGATTAGATGCCGTTGTTTTTAGATTAAAGTTTGCTCCAACTGTATTTTCCGCAAGACAACTAGTAAATCACGGGCATGTTTTGGTTAACGGTAAAGTTGTAAATAAAAAATCTTATCAGGTTAATGATGGCGATGAAATATCCCTTCAACAAACTAGCCAGAATATTCCAATGATTATTCAAACATTAAGCTCTAATGAAAGAGATGTTCCTGAGTATTTACAATTAGAAATTTCAAAATGTCTTGGTAAATTTGTCAGAGGACCTCAATTGACAGATGTTCCTTACCCTGTTCAAATGGAACCTAATTTAGTTGTTGAATTTTACTCAAGATAACAACTTTTTTCTTAAAATATCATAATCTAATAAATATTAGTTATCGAATACTAAAATATGAACATTAAATTACTTATTACCCTATTTTTCTTCTCATTATCTTCTCTTAATGGTGCTAGTTCTGGCTCAGGTGACAGTGCATCTGATAATAATTATGGTAAGGATTATAAATCAGCTATCAAACTAATTCGTAATAAAGATTACACCATGGCTATAAGTAAACTTTTGACTTTAGTTCCGGTTGTGTCAAACGATTTTTCAAGAGCTGATGTTTTTAATGAGCTTGGGTTTGCATATCGTAAAAGTGATGATTTTGATAATGCAGCAAAATACTACAAAAAAGCTCTAGAATTAGATCCAGAACACTTAGGTGCTATCGAATACCAAGGTGAAATGTATGTGGATCTTGGTCAAAAAGAAAATGCCCTAAATAATTTAGCTTTACTTAAAAAACTAGTTGGAGAAAATAATTCTTATTATAAAGAATTAAATAACTATATTTCAAATAACTAATGAGAGGGGCAAAATAAATGCCCCTTTTTTAATTTACTTCAGTTTTGATGCCCTTTGTGTTTAGTAATTCTAGAAGTTCACCAGACTCAGCCATTTCTTTCATAATATCACAACCACCTACAAATTCTTTTTTTATGTAAAGTTGAGGTATCGTAGGCCAATTTGAATAATTTTTTATACCTTCTCTAATGTTGTTATCTTCAAGTACATTACAATGGCCAAACTCAACCCCAGTTTTTTTTAAAATTGCGCTTGCGACTGACGAGAAACCACACATAGGAAAGTCAGGGTTACCTTTCATAAATAGGAAAACTTCATTATCTCCAATCATTTTTTCAATTTGTTCTTTTGTACTACTCTCTAATTCCATTATTTTGTTCCTTTCGTTTTTAATTGCATAGCATGAAGCTCTTTATCCATTAATCCATCTAGTAATTTGTAAACTAACTGGTGTTGTTTTATACGTGACAATCCGTTAAACATATCACTTTCAATTTCAACAGAATAATGATCGTTATCACCGGCAAGATCCTCAATTACAATTTTAGAATTTGGAAATTTGTTTTCAAGGAGTCTTTCTAATTTTTTTTGTTCAATAGGCATCTAACTTATAATCTTTTCAAAATTATTACGATATTTATTCATAATATCAAAATAGTCAAATTTTTTAGAGTTTATTTCAATACCCTCCTTTATTATTTCTCCTATTTCGACATATTCAGCACCTTTTTTTGTCAGAAATGAAGTTACTTCTTCAAGATCTTTACTTCTTATTTCAATCACATATCCAGCACTATACTCGCAGAATAAATCAATAGGATCAGAGATCTTTACCTTAAAACCCAAATCCCTATATTGCATTTTTAATAATGATGAAAAGATGCCTCCTCTGGAAATATCATTGCAAGACATAATGCATTTCAAATCTGATAATTCCAAAACACAATTTGCAATTTTTTTCTCAAAATCTAGATCTAATATCTCTAAGTCATTAAATTCACATATGTTTAAAGCAATTTTTTGATCTTGTAATAAGTAAGGACTACAATTCTTTGATAATTGTTTTCCTAAAATAAGGATCTTATTACCAATTTCACAAAACTTATTTGTGTTTATTTTATTTAAATTCATATTGGAACCTACCATTCCTACTACAGGTGTAGGTTTAATTGGTATTTCATTTGTCTGGTTATATAAAGATACATTACCTGAAACAATAGGTGTATTGAATTTGATAGCTGCAGTTTTTAATCCATGAATAGATAAAACCAACTCTCCCATAATGTTTGGATCTAAAGGACTTGCAAAGTTAAGGTTATTTGTAATCGCTAAAGGATTAATATTGCATGCAATTAGATTTCTATATGACTCAGCAACCGTATATTTCATTCCTTCATAAGGATTGATTCTTATGTATAATGGATTGCAGTCGGTAGATGCACCAATAACTTTTTGTGTTCCGTGAATCTTTACTATACCTGATGATTGACCTGGTTCTCTGATAGTATCTCCCATCACAGTAGAGTCATATTGATCAAAAACCCAACTTTTATCTAAATAATTAAGATTTGTAAGAAGGTTAATTATCATATCTTCCAATTTAATTTTGGAAAAATCAAAATCTTTGTTTTTTCTTTTTCTTGGGATGTAAAACTCTCTATCGTATTCAGGAGCATCATTAACAATTATTTCTACAGGAAGATCGACAACTTTTTTATTATTTGACTCAAACACAACTCTTTTTGTATCTGTAATTTCTCCAATGACTTCATAATCAATTTGCCATTTTTGAAGAATTTCTCTGACTTTATGATTATTTTTTTTATCTATAACAGCTAGCATTCTTTCTTGGCTTTCAGATAAAAGTATCTCATAGGCGCTCAGTGGTTGCCTCAATGGAACTTTATCAAGATTGATATAAACACCTACATTTCCTTTTGAAGCCATTTCTACACTGGAGGAGGTAATACCCGCAGCTCCCATATCTTGCATAGACTCTATTAATCCTGAAGACATTAACTCTAAGCAACCTTCCATTAAAAGTTTTTCCATGAAGGGATCACCAACTTGTACAGAGGGTCTTTTTTCATCCTCATCTTCCTCTGAAAAAACATCAGAGGCCATACTTGCTCCATGAATTCCATCTTTTCCAGTTTTAGATCCAATGTAAACAATAAGGCCACCAATAGATTTTGGTTTAGAGTAAAAAATTTTATCTTTTTGAACATGTCCCACAGCCATAGCATTAACCAAATTATTAAAATCATATGTTGACTCAAACTCACACTCACCACCAATATTAGGAATTCCAATACAGTTACCATAGTGTCCAATTCCATGAACCACACCATTTAATAAGTATTTTGTCTTTTCAGTTTCTATTAAACCAAATCTAATTGAGTCAAGAGTAGCAATTGGTCTTGCTCCCATTGTAAATATATCTCGTAGTATACCTCCAACACCAGTTGCTGAACCGTTGAAAGGTTCTATGTAACTTGGATGATTGTGGCTTTCTATTTTAAACGCAATACCATCGTTATCTTGCAAATCAATTACACCAGCATTTTCTCCTGGTCCCTGAATTACAATTTCATTATTTGTAGGGAGTTTCTTAAGCCATTTTTTTGAAGTTTTATAACAACAGTGTTCATTCCACATAGCAGAAAAAATACCCAATTCCTCAATACTTAAGTCTCTGTTTAGATATTTCCTAATGACCTGAAATTCATCTAGAGTTAAACCGTGTTGAAGTATTAACTCTTCATTCATGAAATTAAAGACTCTATAATAAGCCTTCCATCTTGTGATTGATGAAAATCAGAATATGCTCTCTCGGGATGAGGCATCATTCCAAGAACATTCTTTTTTTTATTTGTAATACCTGCAATAGCCTCTAATGAACCATTTATATTTTCTTCAGTATTTGAGAATTCACCTTTGCAATATTCAAATGCAATTTGTTCATTATTTTTTAATAAATTCAAAGTTTCACTATCACAATAAAAATTCCCCTCGTTATGAGCTACAGGTATTTGAAGAATCTGGTTATCTTTGATTGATAAATTAAAATTATTTTTAAATTTTTTTTTAATAAAACAATTTTTACCTAAAAATTTGAGTTTTTTATTTCGAATTAATGCTCCCTCAAGAAGTCCAATTTCTGTTAAAATTTGAAAGCCATTACAAATACCTAATAAATATCTATTATCATTTGCATGTTTCACAACTTCATCAATAATTTTACTTTTTGATGCCATTGCTCCTGATCTTAAATAATCACCAAAGCTAAAACCCCCAGGCAAAATTACTAAATCAACTTTCGGCAATGATGTCTCCTCATGCCAAATATTATGAACCTCACCTTTAGTTAAATCTTTTAAGTAGCATAATGCGTCTCTGTCACAATTAGATCCAGGAAATGTTATAACAGCAGATTTAAAACTCATCCAAGCACTTCGTACTCTTCAATAATATCGTTGACTAAAAGTTTTTTGCAAGCAGAGTCGATTTTTTGTGCTTTTTCCTCTTTACTTATATTATCGGGTAAATCTAATTCAATGAGTTTTCCCTGTCGGATATTTGAAAATTCTGTAAATCCTAAACTATTAAGTGAATGTTCAATTACTTTTCCTTGTGGTTCTAAAATTTGGCCTTTAAGTCTTACTAAAATTTTTATTCGCATTAAATTTTCAAGTTTAACCTATTAAGCACCTCTTCATATGCTTCTTCGATATTTCCTAAATCTCTACGAAATCGATCTTTATCAAGTTTTTTATTTGTTTTTAAATCCCACAAACGACATGTATCTGGTGATATTTCATCTGCTAAAACAAGCTCATCAGTTTTTTTACAAATTCCAAATTCTAATTTAAAGTCAACTAGATTTATTCCTATGGAATAGAACGTAGACCTTAATATGTCATTTATTCTCAAAGAATATTCATCTATTAACTCTAATTCATCAAAATCACATAAACCTAAATTAAGAATATGTTCAGAACTTATATGAGGATCGCCAAGTTCATCTGATTTTAAACAATACTCAATTAGAGTATCAGATAATTGTGTACCTTCTTTTACACCAAACTTTTTAGATAAAGAGCCTGCAAAGAAATTTCTAACTAAAACTTCAATTGGAATAATATCTACTTTTTTTAAAAGCTGAGATTTTTTATTAATTTTCTTTATAAAGTGTGTTGGAATATCACAATGATTCAATATTTGAAATAAATAACTCGATATAGCATTATTAATTGCACCCTTATTCTTTATAGAGCCCTTTTTTAAATTATTAAATGCTGTAGCATCATTTTTATAGGTAGCTATGACTTCCTTACTAGTTTTGGCATAAATAATTTTTGCTTTTCCCTCATATAATTTTTTCAATTTTGCTGCCATTAATTAATCCTTTTAAATATTTTATCAACATTTTTAAAAAGATTTTTATTATTGAAGATATTATTAACTTTACTTGATATTTTTAATTTGGCTAAACGAGGATGACTCAAAAGATTATCTTTAAAAGACATATCACCTTTCCAAGTTTTCAAAGCACAATCTTGAACAATTTTATAGGCATCTTCTCTTAAAACCTTATTTTCAATAAGAAAAATCAGTACATTTTGTGAATAGGGTAGACCTTTTAAAAGATTTAAATTTTTCATCATATTTTTTTTATTTATATTTAAATTATTTAAAATGTTGATCATTCTTTGAACTGCAAAGTCGAGCGTTATGGTGGCATTGGGAGCGTTTATTCTCTCAACACTGGAGTGACTTATATCTCTTTCATGCCATGAAGTTATATTCTCCAAAGCAGGAATGGTTAACGATCTAATCACTCTTGCTAGTCCTGTTAAATTTTCTGATAAAATTGGATTTTTTTTATGAGGCATTGCCGAACTACCCTTTTGGCCTTTTCTAAAACCTTCCTCAACTTCTAAAACTTCTGTTCTTTGTAAGTGTCTAATTTCAGTTGATAGACGTTCTATGGAGCTTGCAATAATAGCAAAAGAGCAAAAAAGGTCCGCATGCCTGTCTCTTGGAATTATCTGCGTGGAGACAGGTTCGATTGAAAATTTTAATTTTTTAGCAATCATTTGCTCTACCCTTGTGTCAATATTTGAATATGTCCCTACAGGACCGGACATTTGAATTGTTTGTATTTGTTTTATCGAATTTTTAAGACGATCTATGTTTCTTTTGTTTTCGGCTAGATATCCTAATATTTTTAATCCAAAAGTAGTCGTTTCGGCGTGAATACCATGACTTCTACCGATACATAATGTGTACTTATGTTTTTTTGCAATATTTAAAAGAGATTTACTCAAAGTTTTTAAACCTTCAAGAATTATATTGCTTGATTGGTTAAGTTGTATGGAGAAAGAAGTATCTAAAATATCACTAGAAGTTAGTCCCTTATGAATATACCTAGACTCGGGTCCTACATACTTTGCTACATTAGTTAAAAAAGCAATTACATCGTGCTTTGTTTTTTCTTCAATTTTTTCTATTTCTTTTACCTTAAACTTTGCTTTTTTTTTGATTTTGTTTGAGGTCCCTTTAGGTATCTGACCCAATTTTTCCATTGCCTCACATGCGAGAATTTCAAGGTCAAGCCATATTTGAAATTTATTACTATCTTCCCAGATTTCTTTAAGAATTTTTCTAGAGTATCTTGGTATCAATTATAAAAAGCCTTACTTGGGGACTCTGTTAGAATCTCAATAATATCACCATTAATGTATATCGTATGTTCGTACTGAGCGCTAAGTGTTTTATCTTTAGTCACTGCAGTCCAACCATCGTTAAGTATTTTAGATTGATATTTACCAACATTGATCATGGGTTCAATTGTAAAAATCATTCCGTCTACAAATTTTACTTTATCATACTCACTATCGTAATAGTGTAAAATACTAGGATTCTCGTGAAACTTTAATCCAACTCCATGTCCACAAAAATCTCTAACAACACTAAAGTTGTTTGAAGTTGCTATATTCTCAATTTTTTTTCCTATTCTACTGATAGGCTCACCAACTTTTATCTCGCCAATACTCTCTATCAAACAATCGTGGGTAACCTTGCATAGATTACTTGCTTTAATTGAAATGTCTCCTACTTTAAACATCCTTGATGAGTCCCCATGCCAACCATCAATTATTGTCGTTACATCTACATTTAAAATATCTCCATTTTGAAGGTTTCGATTATGGTTTGGAATCCCATGACAAATAACATGATTTAATGAGGTACATGTAGACTTTGGAAAACCTCTGTAAAACAACGGTGCAGGTGTGCCTCCTAGCTCTTGAATTCTTGTTAAACAATAATCATCAATTTCAGATGTTGAGACATCTTCTTTTATAATATTATTTAGTTCGTCTAAAATAGTTGCAGTAATTTTACTTGCCTCTCTACAAGGTTCTACTTCATCATTCTTGTATGATTTAATTTTCATCAATATTTATCTCACCAGTAATATTTATACCTTTATATGATACGTTACATTTAAAAGCTCTAAATTGTACGCCACTTTTTTTTGCTATTAGAGAGTTTTCATAATACTCATTATCCAAATCTTTAGCTATAGAAAATCTATCTACATCATTTCGTTGAATTAGATATATTAAAAAACATTTACTTCCTTTTTTGGACATATTACTTAACTCAATTAGGTGTTTAGATCCCCTTGAAGTTACTGAATCTGGAAATTCTGCTAAATTCTTTTTCCTTGATAAAGTAACTGATTTGACTTCAATGTAAGTATCTCCATTAGGGTGGCTTGCAAAGATATCAATTCTAGAATTTTTTCCATATTTTACCTCTTTTTTGATATCACCTTTAATTTCCTGCAAAATTTTTTTTCCCCTCATAGCGTTGAAAATTATGTCATTTGGTAGAGATGTGTTTACACCTACAAAAGTTTTGAGGTCTTTAATTGCCTCCAATCTATATTTTAATTTTGCATTTGGGTTTTCAACTTTTGCAACTAGTACTTTAGAACCCTCTTTCAATAAACCTAAAAGTGACCCTGTATTTGGGCAGTAAGCTGTGACAACTACATTATCAAGCTTTAAATCGACAAAAAATCGCTTATAGCGTTTTATAAAAAAACCCTCTAAGATTTCCTCTTTATACTTCATTTATGGTAACTACTAAAAAAATTAATTCAGCTTGTCTTGTGATCATTGGCAATGAGATATTATCAGGTAGGACACAAGATAAAAATATAAATCATATAGCTAAAGAGTTGTTCATTTGTGGTATATCTCTGCAGTTAGTGGTTGTAATTCCTGACCAAAAAAAAATAATTATTTCTCAAATAAGGAAATTAAAAAATCAATATGATTTTATTATCACTACTGGTGGTATAGGTCCAACTCACGATGACATTACATCTGAGTCAATTAGCTTGGCAGTTAAAAAAAAATACAAATTACATAATGGCGCATATAAAGAATTAAAAAAATATTACAGGAAAATTAAATCTGAATTAACTGATGCTAGAATGAAAATGGCGTATATGCCGGAGGGCTCTAAGTTAATTTTAAATAAAGTTAGTGGAGCACCAGGTTTTAAAATAAAAAATATTTATGTTTTTGCTGGCATACCTGAAATAGTACAAGCGATGATGAAAGAGTTTAAAAAAATGATAAAAATTAAAAATAAATTTTATTCAACCACAATATCTACAAAACTTTTTGAGAGTAAAATAGCCCATCTACTTGTTCAAGCTGAAAGAAAATATAAAAATATTTCTATAGGTAGCTATCCAATTTTTGATGGAAAACCGAAGGGTGTAGAGATTGTTATAAACTCTCAAGTGAATAAATTCGGTGTTAGTAATGCAAAAAAATTCATATTAAGAGAAATAAACAAAATCATTTAAGATTAGGCTAATATAATATAAAACAATATTTCTTTATGGCGGAGTAGCTCAGTTGGTTAGAGCGGTGGAATCATAATCCATGTGTCGGGGGTTCAAATCCCTCCTCCGCTACCAAGAATAATCATTGTAATTGTTGATATTTTGACATATCTTTCGTTTTCTGATCGCGGGGTAGAGCAGCTTGGTAGCTCGTCAGGCTCATAACCTGAAGGTCGTAGGTTCAAATCCTACCCCCGCAACCAAATTTCTAAAAAACGCCTTCTTTTCAATAGTTTTTTTTTATTTTTTTTAATGAAATGCATTTGACAATGTCCTCATAAAGTGTAGATATATTCTACTTTTTATTCGATTCACTAGGCCATTTATTGTGCATTAGTGATTCTTGCTCTTTATTTTTTGTAAATATGAAATGAATAGACGGTGGGTTTATAACGTCAAATTTCGATCAAGCTTTCATTTGAGAAAAATGACAGCTCGTTATTTTGGCGTCTAACCTACGTCAATTTAAAACTTTGTTTTTTATGAGTAGGTAATTCAACTTAAGAGTTTGATTATGGCTCAGAACGAACGCTTGCTGCATGCTTTATACATGCAAGTCGAACGGAGGCCCTAGCTTGCTAGGTGTCCTTAGTGGCGCACGGGTGAGTAACACGTGGGAACATACCTTATAGTACGGAATAACTGCGGGAAACTGTAGCTAATACCGTATATTCCAGTAATGGGAAAGATTTATCGCTATAAGATTGGCCCGCGCAAGATTAGCTTGTTGGTGAGGTAAAAGCTCACCAAGGCTTCGATCTTTAGCTGGTTTGAGAGGACGATCAGCCACACTGGGACTGAGACACGGCCCAGACTCCTACGGGAGGCAGCAGTAGGGAATATTGGACAATGGGGGCAACCCTGATCCAGCAATGCAGCGTGAGTGACGAAGGCCTTAGGGTTGTAAAACTCTTTCATCGGTGAGGATAATGACAGTAGCCGAAGAAGAAGGACCGGCTAATTCCGTGCCAGCAGCCGCGGTAATACGGAAGGTCCTAGCGTTGTTCGGAATTACTGGGCGTAAAGCGCATGTAGGCGGAACAGAAAGTTAGAAGTGAAATCCCTGGGCTCAACCTAGGAATTGCTTTTAAAACTTCTGTTCTGGAATTCAGGAGAGGAAAATGGAATTTCCAGTGTAGAGGTGAAATTCGTAGATATTGGAAGGAACACCAGTGGCGAAGGCGATTTTCTGGACTGATATTGACGCTGAGATGCGAAGGCATGGGTAGCAAACGGGATTAGATACCCCGGTAGTCCATGCAGTAAACGATGGGTGCTAGTCGTCGGACTTTTGTTCGGTGTCGTAGCTAACGCGTTAAGCACCCCGCCTGGGGAGTACGGTCGCAAGATTAAAACTCAAATAAATTGACGGGGACCCGCACAAGCAGTGGAGCATGTGGTTTAATTCGACGCAACGCGAAGAACCTTACCAGCGTTTGACATGGAAAGTGCCGGTTACAGAATGGTAACCTTCAGTTCGGCTGGCTTTCGCACAGGTGCTGCATGGCTGTCGTCAGCTCGTGTCGTGAGATGTTGGGTTAAGTCCCGCAACGAGCGCAACCCTTATCGTTAGTTACTAACAGTTCGGCTGAGGACTCTAGCGAAACTGCCGGTGATAAGCCGGAGGAAGGTGGGGATGACGTCAAGTCCTCATGGCCCTTACACGCTGGGCTACACACGTGCTACAATGGTAACTACAACGGGACGCAATACCGCGAGGTGGAGCTAATCCCTAAAAGTTATCTCAGTTCGGATTGCACTCTGCAACTCGAGTGCATGAAGTTGGAATTGCTAGTAATCGCGGATCAGCATGCCGCGGTGAATACGTTCCCGGGTCTTGTACACACCGCCCGTCACACCATGAGAGTTGGTTTTATCTTAAGTCAGTGCGCTAACCTTCGGGAGGCAGCTGCCCACGGTACGGCCAGCGATTGGGGTGAAGTCGTAACAAGGTAGCCGTAGGGGAACCTGCGGCTGGATCACCTCCTTTCTAAAGGAAAAAAAACTTTGAACTAAGTGTACGTTCGAAGTAACCACCGTCTATTTGTTTTGCTTTTTTCAACAAGTGTTGATAAAGAGCATTGATTGGGCGTGTAGCTCAGTTGGTTAGAGCGCGCGCTTGATAAGCGTGAGGTCGGAGGTTCAAGTCCTCCCTCGCCCACCAACAATGTTGGGGGATTAGCTCAGCTGGGAGAGCGCCTGATTTGCATTCAGGAGGTCAGCGGTTCGATCCCGCTATCCTCCACCAACTTTTTAAAATCGTAAATATGTAAGCTGATAACACAGACGAATGACTTGCACGAGTTATTCGTCAATTAAACAACTAATATAACAACAAATAACTACAAAAAGTTATTAACTACAAACTTTTCACTGTGTGTTAATAATTCAAGCGCGTAAGAGCATTTGGTGGATGCCTTGGCATAAAGAGGCGATGAAGGACGTGACAGACTGCGATAAGCTCGGACTTGCTGTCAATAAGCTTAATCCGAGATCTCCGAATGGGGAAACCCAATAACTTATAAGTGAATTCATAGCTTATAAGGGCGAACCTAGGGAACTGAAACATCTAAGTACCTAGAGGAAAAGATATTCCGTTAGTAGTGGCGAGCGAAAGCGGATCAGGCCAGTGCTACTTTTTACTAAACCAGAACTGTATGGAAAGGCAGGCCATAGTGAGTGATAGCCTCGTATGGGTAGATAGTAAAAAATAGACATGAGTAGGGCGGGACACGTGAAATCCTGTCTGAATATAGGAAGACCACTTCCTAAGCCTAAATACTACTTTATGACCGATAGTGAACCAGTACCGTGAGGGAAAGGCGAAAAGAACCCCTAGCAGGGGAGTGAAATAGACCCTGAAACCGGATGCTTACAAGCAGTTGGAGCCTCTTTATGAGGTGACAGCGTACCTTTTGTATAATGGGTCAGCGACTTAATCTCATTAGCAAGCTTAAGCCACATAGGTGTAGGCGAAGCGAAAGCGAGTCTGAATAGGGCGATTTAGTTAATGGGATTAGACTCGAAACCGAGTGATCTAGTCATGAGCAGGTTGAAAGTGAAGTAAAATTCACCGGAGGACCGAACCCACTAGCGTTGAAAAGCTACGGGATGACTTGTGATTAGGGGTGAAAGGCCAACCAAACTCGGAAATAGCTAGTTCTCCGCGAAAACTATTTAGGTAGTGCGTCGTGTGAATCTTGTCGGGGGTAGAGCACTGAATGGGCTAGGGGGAAGCAATTCCTACCAAACCTAATCAAACTCCGAATACCGATAAGTCTGCACGGCAGACAGTCCATGGGTGCTAAGGTCCTTGGACGAGAGGGAAACAGCCCAGATCAACAGCTAAGGTCCCCAAATAATGATTAAGTGTGAAAGGGAGTGGGAACTCCAAGACAGCCAGGAGGTTGGCTTAGAAGCAGCCATCCTTTAAAGAAAGCGTAACAGCTCACTGGTCTAATTAAGAGATCCTGCACCGAAAATGTAACGGGGCTCAAATCATTTACCGAAGCTTTGACAATTACTTTGTAATTGGGTAGCGGAGCGTTCTGTAAGCCTGTAAAGGTGATGCGTAAGCATTGCTGGAGGTATCAGAAGTGCGAATGCTGACATGAGTAACGATAAGAAATGTGAAAGACATTTCCGCCGAAATCCTAAGGTTTCCTGCGTAAAGCTAATCTGCGCAGGGTTAGTCGGCCCCTAAGGCGAGGGCGAAAGCCGTAGTCGATGGGAAGCAGGTTAATATTCCTGCACCAGCTGGTAGTGACGGATGAAGTAAATTGTAAGTTCTTACTGGATTGAGCTTGCAGTGAATTTGTCCCTGGAAATAGCTCCAGCATTAGACCGTACCAAAACCGACACAGGTAGGAGGGTAGAGAATACCAAGGCGCTTGAGAGAACTATGTTGAAGGAACTCGGCAAATTACACTTGTAACTTCGGGATAAAAGTGACCTGCTATTGGGCAACCAGTAGGAGGTGGCACAGAAGAGGGGGTAGCGACTGTTTACTAAAAACATAGCACTATGCAAAGTCGAAAGACGACGTATATGGTGTGACGCCTGCCCGGTGCCGGAAGGTTAATAGGAGGGGTGCAAGCCCTGAATTGAAGCCCCGGTGAACGGCGGCCGTAACTATAACGGTCCTAAGGTAGCGAAATTCCTTGTCGGGTAAGTTCCGACCTGCACGAATGGCGTAACGATTTCCCCACTGTCTCCAACATAGACTCAGTGAAATTGAATTCTCGGTTAAGATGCCGAGTAACCGTGGTTAGACGGAAAGACCCCGTGCACCTTTACTGCAGCTTTGTATTGGTATTAGGGAACAGATGTGTAGCATAGGTGGGAGACTTTGAAAGAGTGGCGCTAGCCATTCTGGAGTCACTAGTGAAATACCACTCTTCTGTTCCTTGATGCCTAACCATACACCGTCATCCGGTGTTGGGACCATGCATGGTGGGCAGTTTGACTGGGGCGGTCGCCTCCCAAAGAGTAACGGAGGCGCGCGATGGTAGGCTCAGAACGCTTGGAAACCGTTCGTCGAGTGCAATGGCATAAGCCTGCCTGACTGCGAGACCCACAAGTCGAGCAGAGACGAAAGTCGGTCATAGTGATCCGGTGGCACTTCGTGGAAGGGCCATCGCTCAACGGATAAAAGGTACGCCGGGGATAACAGGCTGATCTCTCCCAAGAGTCCATATCGACGGGGAGGTTTGGCACCTCGATGTCGGCTCATCGCATCCTGGGGCTGAAGCAGGTCCCAAGGGTTTGGCTGTTCGCCAATTAAAGCGGTACGCGAGCTGGGTTTAGAACGTCGTGAGACAGTTCGGTCCCTATCTGCCATGGTTGTGGAAGCTTGAGAGGATCTGCCCTTAGTACGAGAGGACCGGGGTGGACGTACCTCTGGTGTACCTATTGTAGCGCCAGCTGCATCGTAGGGTAGCTATGTACGGAATGGATAACCGCTGAAAGCATCTAAGCGGGAAGCCAACCTCAAAACTAGGCTTCGTTATAGGATCGTGGAAGACTACCACGTTGATAGGCTGGGTGTGGAAGTGTGGTAACACATGAAGCTAACCAGTACTAATAATCCAATGCTTGAATTACAATACACAGCGAAAAGTTTTAACTACAATGTTATAAAAAGTTTTTGGCGGTCATAGCGGAGTGAAAAAACCCGATCCCATTTCGAACTCGGTCGTGAAGGCCTCCAGCGCCGATGGTACTTAGTCTTAAGGCTTGGGAGAGTAGGACGCCGCCTATTTATTAATTAGCAATACATATTTACAGATTGTCGTCTGAAATAATTTTTTTAGACTCATTGTCCACCACAACATAATTCTGATAAAATTTTAACTTGGGTTTCGAATATCTATTTGTGATCCATTCAATTCTTTCATCATCGAACCATCTTTGTGCGTTTAACATATTATCAAAACAATATATACCTCCCGCAATATTGTTTTTAAGATCTGAAATATAGTTTTTTCTTATCAAACCAGGTGTGGTTTTGTAAATTGGAGCTGTCTCTAAAAATTTTTCCCTTAGCATTTCTTCTGTTAAAGAAGAGTCTATTCTGAAAGTTACTTCGACAATGATCATTTAGTAAAAAGTGGTAGCCTCGGGCGGACTCGAACCGCCACGGGAATGAATCCCACTGGATTTTAAGTCCAGACTGTCTACCAATTCCAGCACGAGGCCATGTTAAAATTGTTAATCGAATTTAGATGATTGCTTAAGTTTTTCAATACTTTTATCAATTTAAATAGTCTTGATTTTCTATGATATCATCATATTTAAATTTACCAAAAATTAGACCAGAAAATAAATCATAGTTTTTATTTTCTGAGGAATAATTTGGTTTGAGTACATTTTTATTTTTATTTTCTAAAATCTTTTTATAATTGTCAGGTAAATCATCTTCAATACTTCTTACTTCATTAATTGATAACGGACTTAACTGGATGTTAAAATCTCTAAAAGCCTTTAGCCTTACCTCTTCATCAATTAGATAGCATAAAAGTCCTGAACCTTGAGAGTTGTTTAAATAGGCGCTAAAACCATAAAAAGATAAAGGTTTACTATATATACTTTTTACAAAAACTCCCTCATCGCTATCCCAAATATATTTACTCTTTGGAAAAAGCTGAAAACTTCTAAATTCAATATTCTTATTGAGTAAAATCCCATCACTAAATAAAGTATAAATATTCTCTGAATTTTCATAAGAGTTGAAAACCTCTAGGAAGTTATTATTAATAATATTTTTGTTAAGATTTTGATATGTTTTTGAAAATAAATCTGCAGTTAACTCAAATGATAAACTATTTACATTAATAGAGGGTTGTTCCAGATGATATATTATTAAATTAATTATATCCTCTTTAGTTTTAAAGCTCATTCCCAGTGTATATTTTATTGGATTATATAATTCTGAAAATTCCTCAAAATTTAATTTTTCATAATCATCCTTGCTTAATAATATAAATGTATCTAAATCTAGGGGGAATATATTACCTATAACTTCAACTTCATTATCATTATAAAAATTTAAAACTTTATTAGGTATCTGAGTTTGATTTAAACTTAACTTAGCTAAATCTCTAAATTCTCCAAATATAATATCAAATTCATTTGCATTTTGATTAACTTCGCTAATTGTGAATTCTACATCATTAATTAAGGAGTACTCACCGAGTGCATAATATAAGTAATATTTATAATCTATGTAATTATTTTCGATAAACCCGATATTCAACTCTTTTTTTATTAAACATTCATTAGCAAAAGAATTTTTTTGAAAAAAAAGTAATAAAAAAATAATTAAGAAGACTTTTGAGTTGTTAGGAAATTTCACTTAATTAGTGGGATTTAAACATTTCTTTATAAACACGTTCTTCAATTTTATGATCATTATCAAATAACAAAGGTATTTCCATACCCTCGGACATCTCAATTTCAACAGAAATAACATCTTTAGCTTCAATATGATCAGCATGAACTACTATCGGTCTTTTAGATGGATTATTATTAATAATTTTAATTTTTGCATTATCTTTTAATAGGCCACCACGCCAATGTCTGGGACTATAGGCACTTACAGCAGTCAGTGCTACAACATTACTTCCAAGTGGAATAATTGGTCCTGAAGCAGAGTAATTATACCCTGTGCTACCTGCTGCGGTTGATAATATTACGCCATCACAAACAAGCTCTTCTATCCTTACTTCGTTATCTATCATAATTTGAATTTTTGCGGCTTGATATTTTTCTCTACGAATACTGATTTCATTAATCGCAATAGCTTTAATTTCTTGACCCGTGGGATTTAAAGTTTTCATTACTAAAGGTCTTAATTTTGTTAATTGAGCGCTATTTAGTCGTTCTTCTAATCCATCAAGTTTGTAATCATTCATTAAGAATCCGACAGATCCAAAATTCATACCATAAATTGGCTTGTTAAGTTTCATATAATTATGAAGTGATTTTAATATAAAACCATCACCTCCAAGTGCTACAATGAAATCTGCCTCTTCAGGCTCGTAATTACCGTATTTTTTTATAAGTTTCTCTTGAGCTTCAATATTTTTTTCAAGAGGAAAAGAAACAAAACATATTTTCATTTATTAACCCCCAGTTTCATTCATATAACGATTAACATATCCCTCAAAATTATCTTTTTGAATTTCAAAGTTATGTGCTTTTGGTTTAATTGACATGGCATATTCTATCAAAGCAATAATATCATTTTTTGTTTGATTTCTTAGGGCAAATTTTAAATCTACAAAATCATTTTGTCCTAAACACATATATAACTTACCAGTACATGTAAGCCTTACCCTATTACAAGTATCACAAAAGTTATGAGAAATAGCAGATATAATACCAATTTTTGATTTATGATTTGAATACTCATAGTATCTAGAGGGGCCATTAGTTCTGTGTTTAGAGGGAATTAAATTTAATTTATTTACTAGATCCTCTTCAAATTTCTTCATTGATAAATATTGATTAAATCGTTTTTCTCCAATATCGCCTATGGGCATTATTTCAATTAACGAAATATCAAAATTATTTTTTTTACACCAATCTAAAATATCAAATATTTCTTTATCATTGAAATTTTGAGTCAAAACAGTATTTATTTTTATCTTTATACCTTCTTGTTTAGCTGCCTCTATACCATTTAAAACTTTACTAAGATCTCCCCATTTAGTTATTTTCCTAAAACTTTCAGTATTTAAGCTATCAAGGGAAACATTTATTCTTTCAACACCATTCTTTTTAAGAATAGATGCATATCTTGATAAATTCGTACCATTTGTAGTTAAAGTATGCTCCAAAATTTTACCATGATTTTTTAGGTTATTTAAATGTTCTATAATTGAAACTATGTTTTTTCTTACAAGAGGTTCACCACCTGTTAATCGAAATTTTTTTACACCTAACTCATTAAATATATTTGTAAGTTTAATAATTTCTTCAATTGATAAAACTTCTTGTCTAGGCAAGAAGGTTACATCTTCAGCCATACAATAAGTGCACCTTAAATCACATCTATCAGTGACAGATATTCTCAAGTAATCTATTTTTCTTTTAAAATTATCAGTCAGCATTTTCGTATATTTTTAAATCAACTACATTTAAATCTATAACTTTTTTCCCTACGTTCTCAAAGTTAATAGTGATTTTACTATTTATACAAGATTGAACTTGCCCCAGGCCCCAATTTGGTTGAGATGGACACTCCACGATTGTACCTGGTATAAAATCGCTAAAATTATAGTTATTTTCCATTATTACTCTTGTTAAGTAGAAACAAATATTTACTATTTACTATAGAATCAAATGGATAAAAAAGAAAATTTAAACAAGCTTAAATCTGTTATTAGTAATATTGAAAAATCATATGGAAAAGGTTCCATAATGATGCTTGGAAAGAAAGATATTGATGCAAATATTGATGTATACTCAACAGGCTCTCTTGGTCTAGATATAGCTCTAGGAATAGGTGGTTTACCTAAAGGAAGAGTCATAGAAGTTTATGGCCCAGAAAGCTCAGGTAAAACAACTCTAACATTACATATAATTGCGGAAGCTCAAAAAGTTGGAGGAACTTGCGCTTTTATTGATGCTGAACATGCTTTAGACCCAGGTTATGCAAAAAAACTTGGAGTGAATATTGATGAATTATTGATATCTCAACCTGATACTGGTGAACAGGCATTAGAGATCTCAGATACTCTTGTAAAATCTGAAGGTATAGATTTATTAGTTATTGACTCAGTGGCAGCTTTGGTTCCCAGAGCAGAGTTAGAGGGTGAAATGGGCGACTCTTTGCCCGGACTTCAGGCAAGGCTAATGAGCCAAGCGCTTAGAAAACTAACTAGCTCGATCTCAAAGACAAATACTATGGTTGTTTTTATTAATCAACTGAGAATGAAAATAGGTGTTATGTTTGGAAGCCCTGAAGTCACCACTGGAGGTAACGCTTTGAAGTTTTACTCTTCCGTAAGACTAGATATTAGAAGGATTGGCGCAATAAAAGATAAAGATAATATTATTGGAAACCAAACGAGAGTGAAGGTTGTCAAAAATAAAATGGCCCCTCCTTTTAAAATGGTTGAATTTGACATTATGTACGGTGAAGGAATTTCTAAAATTGGCGAAATTATAGATTTAGGTGTTCAAGCTGATATTATAGATAAGTCTGGAGCGTGGTATTCTTACAAAGATGAAAAAATTGGTCAAGGTAGAGAAAATACAAAACAGTTTTTAAAGGATAATCCAGAGTTATTGAATGAAATAGAAAGCAGAATAAGATCAAATTCCGACACCGTTGAAGAGCTGATGATCGACCCACCTCCTTCCACAACAGAAGAAACCGTCGAAAAAAACCCTAAAGAATAATATTAAATTTCAGTTAAATTAATCTATATTCCATGAATATGAACTCTAATGAAGTCCGCAATGCATTTATTGATTATTTTAAAAATAATGATCATAGGCATGTCAAATCTGGATCTTTAGTGCCGGAAAATGACCCCTCTCTAATGTTTGCTAATTCAGGAATGGTTCAATTTAAAAATGTTTTCACAGGCATGGAACAGTTAGATTTCAAAAGAGCAACGACCTCTCAAAAATGTGTTCGGGCAGGAGGAAAACATAATGATTTAGAGAATGTTGGATTTACTACTCGGCATCATACATTCTTCGAGATGTTAGGAAATTTTTCTTTTGGTGACTATTTTAAAGAGCAAGCAATTCTATACGCATGGAACTTAATAACTAAAGAATTTAAAATTAACAAAGATAAATTATTAGTTACAATATATCATGATGATGAAGTTGCAGAAAAATTTTGGAAAAAGATTGCTAATTTACCTGATAGTAAAATAATTAAAATTTCAAGTTCTGATAATTTTTGGTCAATGGGCGACACAGGACCTTGCGGACCATGTTCGGAGATATTTTATGATCATGGTGATAAATATTTTGGTGGCCCCCCAGGTTCGGTTGACGAAGATGGTGATCGTTTCATTGAAATATGGAATTTAGTTTTTATGCAGTATGAGCAGGTAGACAAAAAAACTAGACTTGATTTACCTAAACCATGTGTAGACACGGGGATGGGTCTAGAGAGAATAACAGCATTATTAAATGGTAGTAATGATAATTATAGTTCTGATTTGTTTTCAAATATTATTGACATTACTCAAGAGTTCATGCAAAAAAAAATATCTGAACAAAATAAATCTAGTTTTAGAGTTATAGCAGATCACTTACGAGCTTCCTCTTTTTTAATTGCTGACGGGGTTTTGCCTTCAAATGAGGGGCGGGGTTATGTATTAAGGCGAATATTAAGAAGGGGAATAAGACATGCATATACATTAGGCTCCTCAGAGCCATTATTTCACAAAATTTTTGATGAATTGAAAAATTTAATGGGTGATTTCTTCCAAGAACTTATCACTGGATCTGAGGCAATTAAGGAAACACTCTACAATGAGGAAATAAAATTTAGAGAAACTTTAAGTAAAGGCCTAGAGATACTCGGACAAGAAATACCTAATATTAAAAATAATAAATTAGACGGCAAAATCGCATTTAAATTATACGATACCTTTGGATTTCCCCTTGATTTAACACAAGATTATCTAAGAACAAAGGATATAGATGTTGATATAGAGTCCTTTGATGCATCAATGAAGCTACAAAAAGAGGAAGCTAGATCTTCATGGAAAGGTAGCGGTGATGGAAATACTGAAAAGCTATGGTTTGATATTGCAAGAAAAAATAAACCAACAGTATTTAAGGGATACGATGAAACTACTTTAAAGGCAAATGTAACTGCATTAGTCTTAGATTCAGAAGCAGTTGATGAATTAAGTAATAAAATAAAAAAATCTGCAATTATAACAGATGAGTCATGTTTTTATGCAGAGTCAGGTGGGCAAGTTGGAGATAAAGGCATAATTTCTTCAGAAAATGGTGAATTTAGAGTGACAGATACTAGAAAAACTCCTCAAGGCATTTTTATTCATTTTGGTAATGTAATTTCAGGCAATTTTAAAATAGGACATGAGGTTAAACTTAAAGTTGATGCCAGTTTAAGGGATCTAATTAAAAAAAATCATTCTGCTACACATTTACTTCATGCCGCTTTGAGAAATAATTTAGGACCTCATGTAGCTCAGCGCGGATCTTTAGTTAATGAGAATAAATTACGTTTTGACTTCAGTCATAATAAACAAATTTCATCAAATCAAATAGATACTATTCAAAAAGAGGTAACAAATATAATTTCTAATACTTGTGAAACACAAATTGATATTAAATCTCAAGAAGAAGCAATTAAACAAGGGGCTATGGCTTTGTTTGGAGAAAAATATGGCGAAGAGGTCAGAGTAGTTACTCTAGGTGAAAATAATAATAAACCTTATTCAATTGAGCTATGTGGCGGAACGCACGTAACAAATGTTAAAGATATCGAAAAATTTCATATTATAAGTGAAGAGTCTGTCTCATCAGGAGTTAGGAGAATAGAGGCTTGCACTGGTAATAAGGTAGATGAATTCATTAGTAATAAACTAAAAGAGGATCAACTACTTGAAAAAAAACTTGATGATAAAATCACTAATTTAATCTCACAAATTAACAAATTAAACGGAAAAATAAGTTTTAGCGAAGATAATAAAAACCTATACATAAAGAAATTAGAAAATTATTTAGATAATTTAAAAAATAAATCGATACTCTCAAATGAAGAGAATAATAAAATAGAAGAAACAGATATAAACGGAATTAATTTTGTGTCTCAATTAATAGAAAATCTACCTCCCAAAGAACTTAGATCAATTTTTGATAAATTTAAATCAGAAAAATCTAAATCTATTTTGGCTTGTATTACTACCAATGATGATAAGGTATCTATCATCGTTGGGTTAACTAATGATTTAATGGACACGTATGATGCCAGAGTATTAATAAAAAGTACTTTTGATTTACTCGGTTCAAAAGGTGGTGGAGGAAGAATTGATTTTGCCCAAGCTGGTGGCAACAAAAAAGATCAATTAAATCAAGCCTTTTTAAGTATTAAAAACCAGATTTAACTTAATTTAGCTTGAAGATTTTTATCAAGACAATTTAAAAAATCTTCAGTGTTCATCCAAGGCGAATTTTTGTCTATAAGTATTGCTAAGTCCTTAGTCATTTGACCAGACTCCACAGTTTCAACACAGGTTTCTTCAAGCGCCCTAGAAAACTTAATAAGTTCATCATTTCCATCAAACTCACCTCTAAAGTTTAAACCTTTTGTCCAAGCAAATATTGATGCTATAGGATTTGTTGAAGTTTTTTCCCCCTTTTGATGTAGTCTATAATGTCTAGTTACCGTTCCGTGAGCAGCCTCAGCTTCAATTGTTTTGCCATCAGGTGTCATTAAAACACTAGACATCATACCTAAAGAACCAAACCCTTGTGCAACTGCATCTGACTGAACATCTCCGTCATAATTCTTGCATGCCCAAATAAAGTTACCTGACCATTTCATTGAAGACGCAACCAAATCATCAATAAGACGGTGTTCATAGACTATTTGTTTATTTTCAAAATCAGTTTTAAATTCTTTCTGAAAAATTTCATTAAATATTTCTTTAAATCTACCATCATATTTTTTTAAAATAGTATCTTTTGTTGAAAGATACACAGGCCATTTTAATTTTAATCCATAATTAAAACAAGCTCTTGCAAAACCTCTTATTGACTCATCTACATTATACATAGAGAGGGCAACACCCTGATTTTGAAATTGAAAAACTTCTTTTTCTTCTATTTTTCCCTCTTCATCAACATATTTCATAAAAAGTTTTCCTGGTTTGTCGATCTTCATTTCTGTAGCTTTATATTGGTCACCAAACGCATGCCTACCAACAACAATAGGGGCATCCCATGTTCTTACAATTCTTGGAATATTTTTACATATAATTGGTTGTCTAAAAACAGTTCCATCTAAAATATTTCTTATAGTACCATTTGGAGAACGCCACATTTTTTTTAGTCTAAATTCCAACACTCTATTATCGTCAGGAGTTATCGTTGCACATTTTATACCAACCCCAAATTTTTTAATTGCTTTTGCAGCCTCAACTGTAATTTCATCATTTGTTTGATCTCTATTTTGCACAGATAAGTCGTAATATTTGAGATCTATATCAAGATATGGAAGAATGAGCTTTTGTTTAATAAAATCCCATATAATCCTTGTCATTTCATCACCATCTAATTCGACCACAGGATTTTTTACTGAAATTTTTGCCATTTATATAGAGATATTGACTGTATAACAGATTAAATTAATAAAAAATATCTATTTTATTGATCAAATTATACAATTCAGATAATAATTCCATCTTATGTATTTCAAGTTCCACAAAGAAATTTCTGCTGCGCTTATAATATTATTCTTATTAGTAATTTTTTTTTATTTTATATATAAACCTCTATTTTTAATTTTTTTAATATTATTAATTTTTACATTTTATTTTTTTAGAGACCCTGAAAGAGTTGTTCCATTAGGTGATGATATTTTATTAAGTCCAGCAGATGGATTAATTACAAATATTAGTGAGTATAAAGAGGGAAAAAAAAGTTATACCAAAGTTTCAATTTTTTTGAGCGTATTTAATGTACATATCCAAAGATTGCCAATTTCAGGTCAAATTACAAAAATTGATTATATTGAGGGTAAATTCATTAATGCTAATTTAGACAAAGCAAGTGAAGATAATGAAAGATTAAGATTAACCCTTAAGTCCGGATCTAACATTATATACATAACACAAATAGCTGGTTTAATTGCTAGAAGAATAATTTGTTATCTCAAAACTAATGAGAGAGTAAACCAAGGTGATAGATATGGAATTATCAAGTTTGGAAGTAGAGTAGATATAGAATTTCCCAACTCCTACAATTTAATGGTAAGCACTGGTCAGCAATGTATAGGTGGTGAAACCATCATTGCTAGAGATTTTAAAAGTAACAAAAATATTCAGTCTAGAGAATATAAAAAGATCTAGACATCTAGATGACCGAACATCCGCTCACTAAATTTATACCTAACTTAATTACATTAATGGCACTTATTTCAGGTATCTCCTCAATAAAGTTCTCAATTCAAAGTAATTTTAAAATTGCTGTACTCATGATAATGCTAGCAGCCTTCTTCGATTTCTTTGATGGATGGATGGCTAGAAAATTAAAAAAATCATCCCAATTTGGAGCTGAATTAGACTCTTTATCAGATTTTATTAGTTTTGGATTAGCCCCATCTTTACTTATAAACTTAAGTTTCACTAATGAGCTTGGAAGAATTGGTTGGGTTATAAGTCTTTTTTATATTATTTGTGCAGCCCTTAGACTTGCTCGTTTCAATATTGAAAATATGAGAGAGCAAAGCAAAGTATTTTATGGCATACCCTCACCAGCTGCCGCAGGTATTATAATGATACCGCTTTATCTAAATTTTATTGAACAAATACAATTTACTATAAACTATCCCACTATAAGTGCCTTTTTAATTATATTTGCGGGCACTATGATGATCAGTAGAGTTCCTACTCCCTCAGTAAAAACTCTAAAAGTAAAAACTCTATATTTTAGACTTATGATTATTTTTGCGGTTATTGTTTTAATATTTTTAATAAGTTATTTTTGGCAAACAACTCTTTTAGTTGCTATTAGTTATTTATTATTCTCTTTATTGAGTTTGTTTACCTACTTTATTAAATTTTTTAGAGGAGTTAGTTAAGTATTTTGATTTAAGCATCAAAGCTGATGGGGTTACAAGTAAAGTCAATAGAGTAGAAAAAAGTAATCCAAAAACAATTGCCCTCGATAAATCTACCCACCACTGAGTGTCAGGGGAGTTATAGCTATATTCAAAGTTTACAAAATCAATATTTAGTTTTAAAGCCATGGGAAGCAAACCAAGTACTGTAGTAGTTGTTGTCAATAAAACAGGTCTCAATCTTTGTGCCCCTGTCATTAAAATGGCTTCTCTGGCATCATTTGTCTTTCTTATTAATCTATCAAAGGTATCAATTAAAACTATATTGTTGTTTACAACTATGCCTGCTAAAGAGATGACACCTATACCGCTCATGACAATTCCAAATGGTTGTTTCGTAATTAATAGCCCTAAAACAACGCCAACCGTTGACATAATTACAGCAAATAGAATTAACAAGGTGCTACTAAAACTATTAAATTGGGTCAAAAGAATTAAACCCATTAAAAATACAGCTATTAAAAAAGCTTTTTGAAGAAAAGCCTTAGACTTCTGCTGACTTTCATCCTCTCCCTTAAATTCTATTTTTACTCTAGGATCAATATTTGCTGAATTAAATTCAGGAATATCTAAACCAAAGTTATTTGGAATATTGAATTTTTCAATTCCAAGCCAATGTTTAATAAGTCTGACATAAGCATCAGTTTGATAGAATCTAGATACATCTGATTTAATTGTTTCAATTCTATTCTGTTCTACTCTGGTCAAATTTCCTGTCTCCTGATTGGTTTCAATTTTGGTAAAATTTGAAATTGGTACATAGCCAGAAGATGTTGGTATTTTGATATTATCTAATTGATCAATCGTTCTCTGTTCTTTTGGTAATCGGAGATATATAGGAATAGATTCATCACTATCATCGGGTCTAAATTCACTCAATTTTAATCCACTGGTTAGAAGTTTTATAGTATTACCAATTATTGAAATACTAGCACCATATTTTGCTGCCTCTTCTCTATCAACATAAAGCTCATATTCGATACTGGGAGAGGGCAGAGATGTTTCTAAATCTTTTAATCCTGATATAGTTGATAGATATTTCTCAATTTTCTTAAGTTCTTGAACTGTAATTTTGGGATCAGACGAAGTTAAATTAATTTCGATGGGCTTGCCCCTAGGAGGTCCTGCTCTTAAAGTCCTTGTTTCAACTTTAATTCCAGGAATAACAGAAGTTTCTTTTCTTATTTCAGAAATTATTGTGTCTGCTTTTCTTCTATTATCCCAATCTTTAAATTCTATATCAATAAATCCTATTATATCTGGTGAGCTTTCTTGTCTATTTTCAACATTTCCCGATGTTGTATAAACAGATTCAAATTCATTATTTTTTTGTTGTAAGTTTAATACTTGTGACTCAACTTTTGCTACAAGTCTATCTTTTTCTAAAACTGAGAGATTGCCTGTAGCATAAATAATTACTTTAGTATTTTCTGCTTCAACTGAAGGAAAAAAAGTAACTCCCTTACCAAACTTTCCATATGCGCCATAGATGCCAACTAACAATATAAAAGATAGAAAGACTATTTTAACAGGATTATTTATACAAAGCCTTAAAATTAAAAGGTAAATTTTAGTAAAATAACCTACTTTTTTTAAATCAGTTAAGTCTTCGTCATCATCAGCATTTATTCTTGGGATAATCATTTTCTGAAAAAAACCTTTATTTTTTATATACCTAAAAATAAAAAACAAAATGATACCAATTGAAATTGTTGTTATGGCTTTTGCACCCATATTTATGTAGTTATCAAATTTTAGTTCAGATAAAAAATTAAATGCAACAAAATTAACAATACCAAATAAAATTAAAGGTATAATAAAGAAGAAAAAAAGATTTTTAATTTTATAGGCCTGAGTTCCAATTATAGGAATCACTATTAATGCCATTGCTAAACTAGAACCTAAAACAGATATTACAGTTATAGGTATATATTTCATAAAACCACCAGTTGTGCCTGGCCAGAATAACAGAGGAATAAATGCTGCTATAGTAGTAAAAGTTGAAGCCATGATCGGTAGTGACATTCTTGAAGCAGCTTTTATATATGATTCTGCTAGCCCCATACCCTCTTGTATTTTTCTTTGGGCATATTCAACTACAACAACAGCACCATCAACAAGTAGCCCTACTGAGAGAATTAATCCAAATAAAACAACCATATTGATCGTGAAACCTAGTGAATAAAGAATTAAAATAGATGATAAAAAAGAACCCGGTACTGCTAAACCTACCAATAAACTAGACCTCATACCAAGAAAGATAACAACGACACTCATTACAAGAATTATTGAAAAAATTACATTGTTCTGAAGATCTCCTAACATACTTTTGATATTTACAGACTCATCACCAGAAAAGGTTATGTTAACTTTTGAAGGAAGAATTTTTTGTTCTTCCTTTATCAACTGTTTTACTTGATCAACAGTCTCTACAATGTTTGCTCCAATTCTTTTAGATATTTCTAGAGTGAATGCAGATTTATTATTTAATCGAGCAAATTTTTCTGGATCTTTAAAAGTTCTTTTAAGTTGAGCAATATCTTTAAATTTTATTGTTTTTTTATCATTTACCTTTATAGGTGTATTAAAAACATCATTTAGGCTTTCATATAAACCAGGAATTTTAATTACAAACCTTCCATCTCCTGTATCAAGATTTCCAGCAGAAACTATTTGGTTATTAGATCTTACAAAGTTTAATATTTCATTTAAGTTTAATCCATATGCTTCAATTTTATTCTGATCAATAACAATATCTAATTGCTCTTCTCTTTCACCACCAATATTTACTTCTAAAACATTTGGTAAAGATTGTATTTTGTCTTTAAGGTCGTTTGAAATTTTCTTTAGTAAAAATTCTGATATGTCGCCACTTATAGATACTACTAAAATAGGAAATAAACTTATATTTACCTCACTTACTTTGGGTTCATCTGCATCATCTGGTAAATCTGATTTTGCTCTATCAACTTGTTCTCTAGTGTCTAAAAGTGCTTGATCAGGATCAAACCCAGCATCAAATTCTAATAAAACATTTCCACCACCTTGATAAGAGGTGCTAGTCATTTCTTTTTTTCCTTCGATATTTGAAACTTCATCTTCAATAGGTTTTATTAAAAGTTTTTCAGAGTCCTCCGGGGATATTCCTGTTAAACCAAGAGATACATATATATAAGGCAAACTTACATCTGGCGATGACTCTTTAGGAATATTATTAAATACAAGTGATCCACTAACAATAACAAATAAAAAAATAGAAATTGTAGTTCTGTAGTATTGACTTGCTAAGTTAACTAAGCTCATGATTAATTAAAATTAACTTTTTCTCCCGCAGAAACGTATTGCTGTCCAACAATTATAATTTTTTCTTTTTGACTCAAGCCAGAGACCAACATGTAATCAGAGGTATCCTCTATAACGTTAATTTTTTTAAATTGTACGGTGTTATCAGATCCTATGACTTTTACACCCAGCTCTCCTGAGTCTCCCAAAGCTAAAATTGAGGGAGAAATTTTATGCGCAAAAACATTTCCTTTAATTATAGAAATTATTGATGATAACCCATCTTTATACCTAAGATCTATATTTTCAACTTTAACAATAATTTCAAAAGTTTTAGTCTCCGGATCCGAAATAGGAGAGATATAGTCAATTGTGCCATTAACTTTTTCATTAAGTATTGTAACCTCAACTTTATTTTCTAAGGATACATCTAGAATTTCATTTTCGTTAATATAACCAAATATTTTTAATGAGCTTAAATCGATAATTTCATAAACTTTTTCGCCAGGCATCACAAGCTCTCCAGCAATCTTATGACCGTCTAAAAGTATTCCACCAAAAGGTGCGAAAAGAGCATATTTGTCAAATTCACTTTGAGATAATAAATTTAATTTATATAAATCAGCGTTTGTTTTATAGTCGTCTAATTCAATTATATGCTGACCTTTTTTTATTTTAGAACCCGCTTTGACCAACACTTTTTCTATTGTAGTCATCACTTCACTCTTAACTTCAATTCTCCTAAAAGCTTCAGTAGTTGAGCTAAAAACAATACTATCTTTTATCGTTTGAGCAGAGGATTCTATGACCTCAACTGAAAATAATTTTTCATCTGTTTCTTCTTTGCTTCCCCATTCTGATGAGTAACATAATGAGTTTATAAATGTAATGGTTGATACAATTATTATTTTTTTTATGGTGGGTAACATGGATGTGTTTAAACCTACTAGAATATATGTAAACGAATACATATCAGATTATGAGCAAAATTAAATGAAACAGTGGTATAAAACTAGAAAAAAAGACCCATATTATATAAAAGCAAAGAAAAATGACATTATTTCTAGAGCTTATTACAAATTAGAAGAAATAGATAAAAAACACAATTTATTCAAAAACGATAAAAAAATTTTAGATGTTGGATGTTCACCAGGCGGCTGGACACAATATATTTTGAATAAAAACCCAAAAAACAAAATAGTAGGTATTGATATACTCCCAACTGTTAAGCAGATTGAGGGCAAATTCAAATTTTATATGATGGACTTAAATCAGTATCAATTAATTGATGAAATATTTACATTAAATAAATACACTTTTGACTCGATAATATCAGATATAGCACCAAACACCAGTGGAAACCAATTTTTAGATCAAACTAACAGTTATGATTTGAGTATGCTTTCAGCAAAATTTATTGATAAATATTTAAACAAAGGTGGTAATTTTTTAGTAAAAAACTTTCAAGGAGAGGATACAGAAAAGTTATTTAAGTTTGTTAAAAATTATTTTGATAAAACACAATATATTAAACCAGCTGCATCAGATAAAAAATCTAAAGAAATTTATATCTTAGGTTTGTTAAAAAAATAATTTTTTAACCATATATTCAATGACTTCAGAGTAGAAAAATTTTTCTTTTTATCCTTGTATGTAACTTCAAAAATTTCTTTATCGAATTTTTTAGAGTAAATAATTTTAATAATTGGAAAAAAAAAATTTGATTTGTAAAAAGTAATTTTTGTCTTTTTGTAATTTGAGTCCTGAGTTTGGATTGAATAATTTCTCCATATATTTTTTGATAAACCATAAGAGTAAGTATTAAGAATATATTGGAATGTTTTTTTTGGGATTGTGTCGATATAATTTTTATTTATGTTTAGAATTTTCAATATATATTATGTTAAATGGTACTTTTAAATTCTTCAAGCTGTAATTTTGATTGGCATCCTACTAATTTTCAATTTATTAACTTAAAAGGTGAAAAAGGGTCTTTTTATGATTCTTTTGACACCAATGGTCTTTTAGTAATGTTTATTTGTAATCATTGTCCTTATGTTAGATCTATAGAAACTAAGATTGCTACTGAATCCCAAAGACTCAAAGTTTTAAATGTTAATTCTATTGCTTTTATGTCAAACGATCAAAATTCATATGAAGAAGACCACAACAAATTTCTTTTAGAACAAGTATCAAGAGCTAAATTTGAATTCGAATATATTGTTGATACTACGCAATCAATAGCCAAAACATTTGATGCTCAATGCACTCCTGAGTTCTATTATTTCAATAATAATAAAAAACTTAAGTATAGAGGCAGGTTAGACTCCAATGGTAAAGATCCCTCTATGGGCAAACCAGAGCTCTATTCTGCTGTTGAAGAAATAATCGCTAAAGGATATTGTTCAAGCCAACAATATCCAAGTATGGGCTGCTCAATAAAATGGAAAAATTAATTACTAAAAGGAATATATCATTATTTGGAATTGTATCTTTTTTATTGGTTATTGCTCTTTATTTTATTCTACAAAATAACTCTAAAGATGATGAAAAATTATTCGATATTTTTTTGGCAGAGCTTTATAATGAACAAAATTCAAACTTAGATGAAAAACTATATTATTTGTCTAGTTTAGATAATCCCAAAGTTTCATTTTTTAGTGATTTGAAATTAACCTCAATTGAAAATTTAGATCGATATAGCAAAATTGATAAGGATATAATATTATTAAAAAAAGCCCTAATTGACTTAGATAAAGAATTGATAAAATCTTTATCATTAGATAATAATTTTACTTTTAATGAAATTGCTAAAATATATTTTTATAATATGGACACTGACAATTTTGAATTTAATGAGTCAGATAGAGATAATTTAAATAATTTTTTTATCAAAGCTATTGATAGATTATCTAATGAAAAGAATTAAATTTTTCATTTTTCTTTTAGCTTTATCCTCTTGTAATAAATATTTGGGTACTGTAGATCCTGATTATACTCCAACAAATGAGGTAACTGAGATTTTTTCAAATTTTAAAAATGATAATCATACCTCAGATATTGAATTTGGGGATATAATTTTCCCTAAAGCTATTAATCCATCTTTAAATGTTAATAATTTAGAAATAGAAAAAATTATCAATGTAAATAAAAACTCCAGAGTTAGTTTTGTAAATGACAAGATTATTGTAAGCAAAGATAAAACCATTTTATTAATTGATAAAAGCAATCAAAATATATTTGAATATGAATTAAATCTTAACAAAGATGAAGAAACAATTAGTATCTTTGAACACAATGAATATATTCATATATTAACAAATAAATCTCAATTATTTGTTATCGATGGTCAAAATATATATTCCTTAGCAAACTATAATATTTTTACAACTACAACCCCAATTGTTTTAGATAATAATTTAGTATTATTAAGTGTTTTTGGTGATATTTATGATGTCAATTTAGATGACTACTCAATATCTAAAAAAGATAATTTTATTTTAAAATCAGGTATATCAATTAAATCAAATATTTTTGAGGATAAAACAACACTATATTTTCTCTTTAATGCAGGGACTCTATTAACTTTTGATAAAAATAATTTTGATTATTACAATAATTATATACTAGAGGATCTAAATATTCTTACATCATTAGACCGATTTAGTGAATTAGTTGATACTCCATTTAGTCATAATGAAAATTTATATTTTTTAGATCGTTCTGGGAAAGTTGCTTTATACAATCCAGTTTCATCAGATATTCTTTGGGAGCTTGATTTAAATGACACTATACTAAGTTACCTTTTCTCAAATGATGGATATTTAATTCTTATGACTTTTGATGAAATTCTCATATTATCTAATAATGGAAATATAATAAATTCTTACTCACACAATAAGGAATCACCAATTTCGATCTTTAATGTCCAAGAAATTATTTATTTAATCTCAGAAGAGGGTATTAGTAAAATAAATTTAAAAGATAAAAAAGAAGATTTTTTTTACAAAAATAAATTTACAAGTAATTTAGAAATTTATATTCAAGAGCAAAATATTTATCTAAAAGATGACAAAAGTCTTTATAAACTAAGTGAATAATTATTTTATTATTGGCAAAGTAAATGAGGGTAAGTCTCACCTCTTTAATCTTTTTTCTAAAACTCATAAGACTATTTCTAATCCAAAAGCTAATACTACAATTGATGTTATTAGGAAAAATATATTATCAGAAAAATTTGAATATAATATTTACGATACTCCAGGTTTTTATAAATTTAGTGATTTTACAAACCTTCTTAATAAAATTTCAACGCTAAAATTGGAAAATATAGAATTTATTTATTTAATCTCATCTTTTACTAATGAGGATTTAAAAATATGTAAACAATTACACTCTAAAAATTATAACATTTTGCTTTTCTCATTTAAAAGGATTGATGAAAAAGATTACATATCAAATTTATTTAATGAAAATTTTACAAATTATGCTGATAACTTTTCGTTATTAAAAAAGTATCTCTCTAATAAAAATAAAAAACAAAACCTAAATGTTAAAAATGTAAATAAAAAAACAATTGCTATTTTTGGTAAAGAAAATACTGGAAAATCAACGCTTTTTAATAAAATAATGAATTTATCCTTTTCTAAGACCTCACCTCATCTTCATACAACCCGTGACTCAGTAAATTGGGATATTCAGTATAAAAATCAAATATTAGAATTTATTGATACTGCTGGTTTTATTAGAAGTAGATCCAAGAGAAAAAATTATGATTTTGAAAAACTCTCTTTAGAGCAATCAGAATATTTTATAAAAAAATCATCGTTGATTATACTACTACTAGACGCTAATTCTGAGTCAAGATTAGATCTATCATTAATAGGATCTTTATCTAGAAGAAATAAACCTTTTTTAGTGCTAGTTAATAAAATTGACTTAATTGATAATAAAACTTTATATCAGCACAAATTTCTTAATTATCTCTCATCAAATCATAATTATTATTCCTCTTTGAACATATATTTTATTTCTGCATTAAAATCCTCTAAATCAAAAATACTTCAAATAGTAAATAATCAATTACACAACAAGTTTTTTTTTAAAACTTCTTATTTAAATAAAATAATTAAATCAATTCATGGAGAATTAGGGAAAATACAGAAAAATTCCAAGGAGTTTAAAATTTACTTCATTACTGCTTTTACAGTTAATCAAAAAAATTATTTCAAAATTTCATGTAATTTTAAAAAAAATAATATCAAACCTCATATTAAGAGTTATTTATCAAAAATATTAATTAGAGAATTAAATCTCAAAGGAGTAAATTTTAATTTAATATTTTGATATCTATATTAATTGATTTTTGTAAATCTACTTTTAATGACTCTAGATATTTTATTAAAGACATCTTAAAATTATTTAAATGAACCTTGAAATGATTATCTTTTTCAAAAGATAAAATAAACCTAAATTCGTCTTTAAGTAATGGAACAAGTAAATTTATAAAATAGATAATGTTCATTAACTCTTGGTAATTTTGTTTAATATGATTGTAGTCGTATTGATAAGTGATCATATTTAAATAAATGTCCCTATAAACAATGACCAATTCATCAATTTTTGAAAATTGATTTTTTATTATTGCATTTGCTTTGATTAAATCCTCTAAAGAGTCAAAATTTGTCTGAAGTAGGGTATGGTCATGAGCAATATTCTCTTGTTTTTTTTTTGCTAAGACAATTTTATTTGATTTTTCCAATAAGACGGTTTTATCTTCACCATTTAAAATTATTAAGACTTGATTAATAGACAATTAAATATTTGATCCAGAGCTTAGAAGAGATAGTTGAGTAATTTTATTATCTCCTAATTGATCAATTAGTTTGATCGGATAATCGCCTGTAAAGTAGTGATCTGTCAATTGAGGCCTATTATTATCTCTTTTTAGATAACCAAGAGCTATGTATAACCCATCTAAAGATAAAAATTTTAAACTTTTCGCTTTCACATAATCACATATTTCTTCAACACTTTTATTTGCTGCCAACAATTCCTTTTTTGTAGGCATATCAACGCCATAAAAATCAGGGAATTTGATTTCAGGACAGGCTATTCTTAAATGGACTTCTTTAGCTCCTGCATCATACAACATCTTCACAATTTTATGAGAAGTTGTACCGCGAACTAAAGAGTCATCTACTAATATAATTTTTTTATTTTCAATAGAACTTCTGTTAGCATTTAATTTTAGTTTGACACCCAAACTTCTTATTTTTTGGCCAGGTTCTATAAAAGTTCTTCCAACATAATGATTTCTAATTAAACCTAAATCAAAATTAATTTTCTTTTGTTGACTATAACCTATAGCAGCTGCATTTCCTGAGTCTGGAACTGGCACAACTAACTCTGCGTCCACATTATCCTCTTTTGCTAACTCTCTTCCTAAATTTTTTCTATACTCATAAGCTGTTTTCCCTCTTAAAATACTATCTGGTCTTGCAAAATATATATATTCAAATACACAAGGACGAGGTTTGTGATCACCAAAGGGTTTGAGACTATGTAATTCATTATTTTCAATATAAACCGTTTCGCCGTTTTCAACTTCCCTAATAAATTCTGCTCCTATAATATCAAGAGCACATGTTTCAGATGCCAAAACATATGAATTATTTATTTTACCTACTACCAATGGTCTGATCCCATATATATCTCTAGCTCCAATGAGAACATCTTTAGTAAGCATCACCAAGGCATAGCCTCCTTGTATTTGAGAAATTGCTTCGATAATTTTATCAATATTTTTCTCTTTTTTTGATCTAGCTATAAGCTGAACTATCGTTTCAGAGTCTGATGTTGTATAAAAAATTGCTCCGTCTTTAACTAGTTCTTTTCTTAATGTAATTGCATTTGTAAAATTACCATTATGAGAGACCCCTATACCACCAGCATTAGTGTCTGCAAAAAAAGGTTGAACATTTCTTAATATTTTACCCCCAGTTGTACTATATCTGTTATGCCCAATAGCATAATTACCAGGTAATTTCTTAATTGTATCTTCATTATTGAAATTATCTCCTACAAGACCAAATCTTTTTTCAGAATAATAATTTTTGCCATCATAAGAAACTATCCCACAACCTTCTTGACCTCTGTGTTGAAGTGCATGCAAACCCAAAGCTGCCAAAGCTGAAGCATCATTAATATTAGAAATACCAAAAACACCACATTCTTCTCTAACTTTAGTAGAGTTCTTTTTTATCATTATTTTTTTCTTTACTAGATTGGTCTTTTTTATTTTCATTTTCAACCTTTTGGTCTTTATACATAAGGTTTTCATATATTGAAATATTAAATTTTATGATTTTGTTTTTATCGTTTATATAATTTTTAAAAAAAGCAACATAAGAAAAATAAAATAGAACTGAAAATAAAATTATCCCATAAAGAGAACCAACTATTATATCTAAAATTTTAAATTCTAGCTGAGATGGCGACTTTAAATTTAAAGCCTTTTCTAAGATCGAAAAAATAATATAGGTTATTAAAAAAAGAACAATAAAAGATATAATCTCTAAAAAAATTGCATTTTTATCATATAAAGTGAATAAATATTCAATATTTAATTTTTCTAAAAAAAAATTAAGCACCCTTTTATAAAATATAAATGGTATGGATATTGATAAAATGATTTTAAGACTATAACTAATAGATCTAGTTGCACCTTTGATACCAAAAAAGACTGCAAACAATATCAATAATATTAGATATGAGTAATCAAGATAATTTAAATTTGAGAGATTCATTAATATTTTAAATCTGCTCCGTCTATAAAAGCTTTGAATATTTTATTTTTTGTTTTTAAAATTTTTTTGCAATCTCCTTTATCTTTTATAATTCCATCATGAATGAAATAATAATTATCTCCTGTTCTGATAGCACTTTTAATATCATGTGTTATTGAAACAGCAGTCACCTTTCTTTTGGTGATGACCTTTAAGATTAAATCATTAATTTTATCGCTATTAATAGGGTCTAGTCCTGTTGTTGGCTCATCAAGGAAAATTACCTTAGGATTTTTATATAGAGCTCTAGCAAATGCAACTCTCTTTTTCATTCCACCAGATATTTCTGAGGGGTATCTGTCAAATATTGATTTATCTAAACCTACATCATTCATAAGAGAAAATACTTTTTTATGAAAGTTTGTTTTATTATTTATATAATCAGTAAATGCAATATTTTCAGATATTTTCAAACTATCAAATAGAGCGCCATATTGAAATAGCATACTAAATTTATCAATATCAACTTCAGACTTACCATCATATAAAATTGAACCACTATCAATTTTAAATAATTGATAAATAGTTTTTATTAATACTGATTTTCCACATCCTGACTGACCTAATATTATTGTAGATTTATTTTTTTCTATAGTAAGACTTATATCTTTTAATACATAATTTTTATTAAATTTCTTTTTTAGATTTTGAATTTCTATTTTCATTAGAAGAACAATTCTGTAAGAAAATAATTTGATGATAATATAAGAATTGAAGAAACTACAACTGCATTTGTTGTAGCAGAACCTACACCAAATGCACCTTTATCTGAGAATAGACCACTATAGCAACTTACTATTGATATAATAAAACCAAAAGCTATTGCTTTAAAAACCCCAGATAGATAGTCTCCTAAATTTAAAAAATCAAGTGTGTTTAATAAGTACAAATTATCATCAAACCCAAGTCTGTGAACTGATACTAAATATCCTCCCATAACCCCAATAAAATCTACCAATGTCACAAATATTGGTAAAGCTAAAGTTAAAGATAAAACACGAGGTGTTACAAGATAATTATAATAATTTGTATTTAGCGTTTTAAGAGCATCAATTTGTTCAGTTACCTTCATTGTAGCTATTTCTGCAGCAATAGAAGATCCGACTCTTGCTGAAATCATAAGACCTGTTAAAACTGGTCCTAATTCTCTTGTTAAAGTTAAAACTACTATATTAGGTATTGCTGACTCAGCAGAGAATCTTGAGAAACCAGTATAAGATTGTAAGGCAAGAACCATTCCAGAAAAAATTCCAGTTAAAGCAATTATAGGTATTGATGAAATAAATATTTTACCAAAATAGTATAAATTATTTTTAAAATAGAATTTGGGTTTAAATAAATATCTAAAAAAAAATATAATAAATAAAATAAACTTACCTAAATTAGAGAATAATTTTATTTGAATATTTCCAATATTTTCAATCAATTTCATTTGAGATTTTAATTTATTGCATTTTTTTCAGTTCCCAAGAATTTGGTATATTTGTCATCAAAGTATAAATCAATCTTACCAGTAGGGCCATTTCTTTGTTTTGCAACAATTAATTCGGCTTTGTTAAAAACTTCCTCATTTCTATCTTTCCATGAGTCATGTTTTTTCTGATATGACTCTTGTGTTTCATCTGTACCTCTAGTTGGTTCGTTTCTTTGTAAGTAGTAACTCTCTCTATATATAAACATCACAACATCTGCATCTTGTTCGATACTACCTGATTCTCTTAAATCTGAGAGTAAAGGTCTTTTATCATCTCTATTTTCAACTTGACGCGAAAGTTGAGACAGAGATATGACGGGCAAGTCAAATTCTTTTGCTAATTGTTTTAAATTTCTAGTTATTTCAGATAACTCATTTACTCTATTATCTTTATTACCCTCTGGCTTTATCAATTGCAAATAATCAATTAAGACTAGTTTGATATTATAATTATTTTTGTACCTTCTGAGTTTAGATCTTAATTCTGAAACAGTTAAGTTTGGACTATCATCAAAAAAGAAGTTTAAATTATTAATTTCTTGGTATGTACTTGAAAGATTAAGTGAGTCTTTTTCATTAAGTTCACCTTTACGAAGCTTATCACTTGGTATTCTTGATTGCTCAGCTAAAATTCTCAAACCAATTTGCTCGGCAGACATTTCTAAAGAAAACATTACAACAGAACCTTTATCATCCTCTTGAGAAAAATACTTAGCAGCATTAAAAGCTATATTTGTAGCAAGAGCAGTTTTACCCATTGAGGGCCTACCTGCAAGAATAATTAAATCAGAATTTTGTAAACCTCCTAGCATATTATCCAAGTCAACAAAACCTGAAACAATTCCAGAATATTTACCTTTCTTTTTAAAAGCCCTTTCTATTAATTGAAGAGAGGCTTTTGTGACTGAGGCAAAATCCCTAAATTCATAATTATCTTTTTTAAAATTAGATAAATCAAATAATTTTTTCTCAAGGTCTAAAAAAATATCATTAATGGAGTTGGATGTTTCAAATGTAGTTGATTCATTATTTTTATGTTGTGTAATTTTAAAAAGCTCTCTCCTTAAATGCAATTCTTGAAGAGTTTCTACATAATTTAAAAAAATATTGTTTGAAAAAACAATTTGATCTATCTGAAAAGAAAGTTCCTTATGAGTTTTGGATTGAATATCTGGAATATAATTCTTTATAGTGTCAATTGAGACATTTTTTTGTGATTTATGAAAATCTAGTAAGATATTAAAAATTTTTAAATTTTCAACATTTGCAAACAAAGAATTATCTAAGTGTTCAAAATGTGTATCAATTAAATCAGGGTGCTTGAGCAGATAAGCAATAATAATTATTTCGATATCATTGTCTTTCAAACTCTCAAAATTCTTTTGCATCTAATGCAAGGTTATTTATAATTTTGAAAAAAGATAGTCTTAGGACGAAGTTTTAGGGGATAAGATCTCAATATCAAGTGAACAGTTTACTTCTGGGTGCAGATCTATTTCTACTGAGTACTCACCAGTGGTTTTAATTTTGTTTCCGAGTTTAACTGACTTTTTTTGAATATTTATATCTTTTTCGCTTAAAAAGTTAACTATATCAGATACACTCAAAGATCCATACAATTCACCGTTTTCTTTGGCTGCAATCTCTTTTGTTAATTTCAATTCATTAATTTTTGAGGCAGTGCTATTAGCATTAGTTTTGTTTTCTTGGTCTTTTTCTAAAAGACTTTTTTCTAGTGATTTTATCTCTTTGATATTTTTTTCTGTTGCAAATTTAGCTTTTCCATTCGGAATTAGGTAGTTTCTAGCGTAGCCGTCTTTAACATTAACTATAGAACCTATATCCCAGTTTTTTTTGAATTTTTCTAAAACAACAACTCTAGCCATACTATTAAATCAATGATAAAAATCGTGCCTGCTTAATGGCCTTAGTAATTTTTGTGTGTAAAGATCTAGACATATTTGTCACTCTTTGAGGAATGATTTTACCGTTTTCATTAGTGAATTTTTTAAGAATATGAGTATGTTTGTAGTCAATCTTCATTAATTCTTCATGCGAAATGTTCAAGTTTTTTTTCATTAGTTATCTTTATTTGCCAGAGGGGTAATATCTTCAAGCCCATTAAGTGATTTTGTAATAAGATATCGAAGACAGTCGGTGTTAAATTTTAAAAAAACATCTAGTTTTTTTGGAAAGTCAGATGAAGCATCATACCGCATAAATTTAAAAGAACCCTTTGAGTATTTATTTATAGCTGATTTTAAATTTTTAATACCCCAATCTTCTTTATAGCCTATAGAAACATTATTTTCAGAAAAGAATTGATCAATAGAATTGTTAAGACTTTTCATCTGATCATTAGCCAAGTCAGGTTTTACTATAATTGTTGTTTCATATATGTTACTCATGTAAAAAGAGTGTCTACAGATATAATTTAACTATGTCAAATAAAAATCTTTCTTTGCTTTTTACTGGTCAAGGCTCACAATTTTCTGAAATGGGTACTGATTTTTTAGAAAAGTTCGATTGGGTAAAAGAAAGGTATGATATAAGCTCAAAAATACTAGGCTATGATCTATTAAAGGCTCAAAAAGACCCAAATTTATTAAACTTAACTCAATACAGCCAACCAATGATTTTTGTTTTTAGCTCAATAGTAATTGATCTTTGCAGAGATTATTTGCATAAAAATTTCTCTAAAATAATACTAGCAGGTCATTCTTTGGGTGAATATTGTGCATTGTATTTTGCTGAGTCACTAAATTTTGAGGAAATGCTTAAGCTAGTTAAATGTAGAGGTGACTCAATGTCAATTGTTTCAGATCCTAGTAAATATGCGATGTATGCAATCTTAAAAAAAGAAGATTTAAAGATTGATCAGTCTATATTTGGTGATGGTGTATATATTGCAAATTATAATTCTGATAGACAAATAGTCATTTGTGGACTTAAAGACTCCGTCAATCAATTCAAAGAACAAAATCAGATTGGTAAATTTATACAATTAAATGTTTCAGCACCATTTCATTCTGATTTAATGAGAGATAGCGCAAAAATGTTTAGCGATAAAATTAAAAATTATTTATTTAAAAAAATTAATATAGATTTAATTTCTAATCACGAACTTGTTAATTATAAAAATTTATCAGAAAAATATTATAGTAACCAATTATCACTTCAGATATACTCACCAGTTATGTGGTCAGACACTATCAAGAAAATCCTAAATGATGAAATTAATACATTTGTTGAAATTGGGCCAAAAAAAACATTATTGAACTTTTTACCAAAAGATTTTAAAGGTGAAAAATTTTCATTTTGCTCTACTGAGGACATTGATAATGTTTAATAATAGAAATTTATTAGTAACTGGTGGTACTGGCAGCATTGGTAGTTCTATATGTGATCACTTCAATAAAAATGGCTGTAAAGAAATTTACTCAACAACTACAAATATGAGTAAGGTAAAATCCAACCAAGATTACATAAAATTCAAAGAATTAAATCTGAATAATATTGGAGACTTAAATTTAGATGAAATCTTTAATTTCGATATAGATTATCTTGTTTTAAATGCAGGACTAAACAAGGATAATATTTTTTTAAGAATGTCCACGGACGATTGGAATAATGTGATTAATGTTAATTTAAATTCATCTTTCCATTTATTAAAGCATTTTACAAAAAAAATGGTAAAGAAGAAATTTGGTAGAGTTGTATTTATTTCATCTGTAGTTGCTTATACTGGTAATCCAGGCCAAGCTAACTACACTGCATCAAAAGCAGCTATCTCGGGGCTTGTAAAATCTCTTGCTTTAGAATTATCAACAAGAAATATTACAGTTAATAGTGTAGCTCCTGGTTTTATTCAGTCTAACATGACTGATAAACTCAATGATGACCAAAAAAATACTATTTTAGAGAGAATCCCTATGAAAAAACTTGGTAATTCTTATGATATTGCTAATGCAGTAGGCTTTTTATGCTCTGAAGATGCTAATTACATTACTGGACAGACTCTGCACGTAAATGGCGGTTTAGCATTAATTTAATTATTTGATTATTAACTATAATGTGGTACGAAATTTAGAATTATTTAAGAGGTTTTTAAAATGAGCGATATCGAAGAAAGAGTAAAAAAAATTGTAGTTGAACACTTAGGCGTCGAAGAAGCTAAAATCAAAAGTGACTCAAAATTTATTGACGATTTAGGTGCTGATAGTTTAGATACTGTTGAATTAGTTATGGCTTTTGAAGAGGAATTTGGTTGTGAAATACCTGATGATGCTGCAGAAAAAATTGTAACACTTAAAGATGCAGTTACATACTTATCTGCCAATTCAAACTAATATAAGATAAAATAAAATTGAGGCGAGTAGTAGTTACTGGGCTAGGAACAATAAATCCATTAGGCAACACCGTTGATACCTCATGGAATTCGTTGATTAATTCTAAAAGTGGTATCTCAAAAATTACTCAATTTGATGTTGAGAACTATCCTTGTAAAATAGCTGGCTCAATAGATAATTCAAAAATAAATGAAGAAATAGTAAGCCAGAGAGAACAAAGAAAAATTGATAGGTTTATTACTCTAGGATTAATTGCCGCTTCAGAGGCAATAAGTGACTCTGGTTTTGTTTCTGATAATGATAATTCTTCTAGATCTGGTGTAATGGTAGGTTCGGGAATAGGAGGATTAGACACTATTTATAAAAATTCTTCAATTTTAGATGATCAGGGTATAAAAAAAATCTCTCCTTTTTTTATTCCATCTTCTTTAATAAATTTATTATCTGGACATATATCTATAAAGTACAATCTTAGAGGGCCAAATAGTTCACCTGTAACTGCTTGTGCTACAGGTACTCACGCAATAGGCGACTCTTTTACAATTATTAAAAATGATAAGGCTGATTTGATGGTCTGTGGAGGAGCTGAGGCTGCAATATGCCCTTTAGGTATCTCTGGTTTCTCTGCGGCTAGAGCATTATGTAGTACTTTTAATAACCAACCAGAAAAAAGCTCTAGACCATGGGATAAAGATAGATCAGGTTTTGTAATGGGTGAGGGTGCTGGCATTTTAGTTTTAGAAGAATTTGAACATGCAAAAAAAAGAAATGCGAATATATACGGAGAAATAAAAGGATATGGAATGTCTGGAGACGCTTTTCATATTACAAAACCATCAGATGACGGCAATGGAGGATACAGAGCAATGAAAATGGCTTTAAAAGAGTCTCAACTTAATTCAGATCAAATAGAATATGTGAATGCACACGGAACTTCAACACAAGTGGGAGATATTATTGAATTGTCTGCAGTCGAAAAGTTATTTGGATCAAAAAAAAACTTATTCATGAGTTCAAATAAATCTGCCATTGGACACTTATTAGGAGCAGCAGGAGCTGTAGAGGCAGTGTTTTCTCTTAAATCAATTCAGACAAAAACTTTACCACCTACTTTAAATTTAGATAATCCAGACACAAATAGTAAAATAAATCTTATACCACATGAGTCAATTTCAGTATCTGTAAGAAATATTATATCTAATTCTTTTGGTTTTGGCGGTACAAACGCTAGTTTGGTAATTGGTATTTAAAAGTAAAAATTTTTGTATAGTTTTATCATCGCCCTCTGGGGCCGGAAAAACTTCTATTTCAAAAAAATTAATTAAAAAAGATAGTTCATTGGCGTTATCAATTTCTTGCACTACAAGACCTATTAGACGGGGAGAATTACATAAAAAAGATTATATTTTTTTAAATGATGAGCAATTTAACAATTCTATAAAAAAAAATAAATTTTTAGAATTCGCAAAAGTTTTCGGTTACAGATACGGAACTTTAAAAGAAACTATAAATGGTTTCTTCAAAAAGAAAAAAGATGTTTTGTTTGATATTGATTGGCAAGGTTATCAGCAATTAAAACAAAGTAACTTTGAAGTAGTGGGTATATTTATTCTACCTCCAAGCAAAAAAGAATTAGTTAATAGACTAAAAACACGTGCAAGAGATACCAAAGAAGAAATGAAAAAAAGAATGAAACTTGTTCAAAATGAAATTTCCCACTTTCCTGAATATGAGTATGTTGTTATAAATGAAAATTTAGACAATTGTGTAAAACAGATATTACACATCATTGAGTCAGAGAGATTGAAAAAGTCAAGATTAATTGATTTAACAAAATTTGTTAACAAATTTAGAATTTAATTTGTCTATAAATTTTTAAAAAATCAATTAGTTGTAATTTTTCGGCTCTTAAACCTAGACTAATGTCTTCCTTGATATCATACTTTTTTAAAATTTTTCTGAGTGACTTTCTTTTATAAGAAAAAACATATCTTTTAAACTTTATAAAATTTTCTATTTCATCTTTTTTAATTAAACTTTTTTTTAATTTTTCAAATTTTAAAACACTAGACTCAATCTTTGGAATTGGCCTAAAACAGTTCTTACTGACATGAAATTCTAGCCTAATTTTAAAAAAACATTTTATTAATGAATTGATTGAATTTAAGTCATCATTAAGCAATCTTTCTGCAAATTCTTTTTGAAACATAAAAATTAGTGTTTTAGGGCTATTTTTAAGTAAAGTAATTTTCTCTAAAATTTTTGATGAAAGGTTGTATGGTAAGTTAGATATAATTAAATCATATTTATTTTCTACATCTATTTTAAGAAAATCTTCATTTAAAATATTAATAAATTCATACTGCTCAAAATTTAAGTATAAATGTTTAATCAAATCCTTATCTATTTCCACTAAATCAAGTATTTTAGGTTTCTTTTCAATAATTTTATGTGTTAGTTTCCCATCTCCTGGACCAATCTCGAGTATCTTTAAATTATTTTTATCTATTAAATTTCCAATTTTATTTAGTATATTTTTATCTATGAGAAAATTTTGACTAAATTTTTTTTTTAAATTAGCATACATTCTATGTACGAATTATTTTTTGATTTACCCAGAAATTTGATATCCTTTGCTGTCCCATGAGCAGGGCTCAGCCGTCTATAGCTTAATCCTAAAGTCAAATTAATACCCTTTTTATTAAGAATTTTAAAAGGAATTAGTGCTTGATCATGATAAGTAGAAATAAATAATGTATTTTTTTTTATATTTTTGAATACACTATCAGCAGGATATGGTCCTGATATTTTTTTAAATCTTTTATTTATTAATTTAGTTATAACCCCATCTTCTTTACCAATAGTTCTCTCTTCACCGCAGTGTGGATTGTAACATATAAATTTTATATGTTTAAAGTTTAAGCTGTATTTTTTCAAAAATAATAAATTTATTATTTTTGTAAGTTTGAAAAATATTTTATTTTTTGTTAATTCTTTGTGCACATCTCTAATACTTATATGTGTTGTGAGTGGAATTATTGAAAAAATTTCACCGTGCATTAGCATAAAGGTTTTAACCTTATTCAATTTTCCTAAATACTCGGTAACACCTATAAAATTAATTTCTTTTTTAAATATTGACTTTTCAATTGGCATTGTTACTAAATCGTAACCAGTATTTTTTGATAATTTATTTGATAATTTTAATTGATTAAGTAAATTTTTATATTTCTGTCTATATTTATTCTCAACATTAAATATGTTAATAAAATCTTTATTGTAATTTGAAAACTTTATTGGATCTAATATCTCCTTAATTTTTAATTTGGATTTAATTTTTTTTATGTAATACTCAATTTCTAATCTGTTACATATAATTAAATATTCTATCTTTTTTTTTAAAAAACTATGAGAATTAACAATTATTTCAATATTAATTGAGTCAGTATCGCCCAAAAAAATATACTTCCTGTTATTTTTTATTTTATTTTGCATATAAAAATTTATTGAATTCATCTTCAGTTTTAGATTCTATATACTTTAAAATTTCATTGTCGATTATGTTTCTATTAAGTTGATTGATACAAACATTATAATTTTTATTATCATTAGAAATTCTAATTATATCAGACTGTTTTTTTATGCTTGTGAAAAAATTATCAATAAATTCTTTATTATTTTTTAAATCAATTACTTTAATCATAGTTAAACAATTATTATTGCTTATAGGAAAGTTAAGATTATCAAAAGATCTAAATACATTTTCTAAATCAGATTTACTAAAATTATTTTTGAAATAGTTTATAACAAATTCATTTCTTGTTTTAAAATATCTAATAATATCAAAAACTGTCTGTGATTTTATATTTTCTTCACCAATTTCATCTAAAATATCTTTGTCAATTTTTTTTAGAAATTTATTATTATTTTTTTCTAAATCTATGACCAGTTTTTTTATAATAACAAGATTTTTCATAGCTTTAGAATTATTAATCTCTTCGTTATATTTACCAAAATATATATCTTTATAGTAACTTAAATCAAATTCTGTAATTACAATATTTTCTTTATCATATATTATGTTAGCAAGAGAATTTAGCGTTATAAAAAAAAAAATTAATATTTTGAAAACTAACTTATAAAATTTATAAACCATAATCAATATTACCTGGTTTTTGAAAAAATAAATCTGTTGTTTGTTGGTATCCAAAAAATCCTAAGTAGTCCATATAGAAATTTATACTAAATAATTGCTCTGGTGTTGTATTATAATTGTCATTGTAACTCCTATTTGAGTATTGAATAGATAGTTCAGAACATTCATCTGAAATTTTTAATCCAATAATATCATAATATGAATTAAAGTTGTTTCTTAGGTCAATGTTTGTACTATACTCAAATGTTAAATTATCGTTGATTTCTTTTTGTAAGTTAATCCCTAAATATTCTGTATCATTTGATTTTTCAATAAATGCATCTTTATGAGTCTCATGATAATTTATTGATATATTCAAAGGGTCATTTGTTTCAATACCTAAATTCATCTCTTTTTTAGATAAGCTTTTTTCGTCAATTCTAAGATCTAAATTAATTAAAAAATTATTAATTTTTGTGCTAGCTTCTAAAGCATAATCAGAAAAGTGTGATATCTGTTTTAATTTCTGGTTAAAATTATTTTGTTTATTAAAGTCATATGACTGATTGATATTGATGTCAAATTCGTATTTGTTGTATTCAAAATCTGACTCAACACCATAAACTAATCTAGTCGTATTATCTCTATTATCTGTTCCAAAAAATCTGTTATCTGAATATTGATTTTGATAATTAAATGTCAAAGAGTTACTATCTTCATTAATAATGTTATCCGTATGATATATATCCTGATTGTGAATAATTTTAAATCTGGGATTAATGTTATTATTTAATTTGAGGTAAAAATCAGAAGATAAAATAAGGTGATGATATCTCTCTTCACCATTTAATTCACCATCATGTTCAAAACTATAGTCGCTTATATTATTAAATAAAGAAAGTTTATTATAAATATTTAAATCATTAATTTTTTTATTAGATGTAAAATAATTATTTATCTTTAGAGTATTATTTTCAGAGGGTGTACTTACCTGAGATTTATTTCTTTTAATAATTCTAAAGTCAATTTCATTTTGGTTTGAAATACTATTGCTAAGCTTAAATGTATTATAATAATTAAGGTGAGGTGAAAATGGTATCAAGGATACATTTGTGGAGTCAAAAGACTCAACAGTAGTAATCTCAGCTCTAAGATAGTCATTATTAAGAGCAAGATTATAGTTATCTAGTCTAAGAAATATATCTTCAAATCTTATAGGATATTCATTTTGTGATCTAGTTGTTGAGACACTATTGGTTAATACTCCATTTAAAGATAATATTTTATTTTTATCCAAAACCTGCTTTAAGTTTACTCTAAATGTATTATTTATATCGTCTCTATTTTGATTTTTTATATTATCAACATCAAAAGTTAAATCTCCACCAGATAATTTATGATTTAAGATTGTATTTAGATGATAATTATTAATAAAATTAAAATTATCTGAAAATATAAATTTAGGAGTAAATTTTATATCTGTGCTCTCTTTTATCGGAAGATAGTAAGGTGTATAAATTCCACTATTGCCCCCTATAGCAAATTCAATAGTTGGTGTTAAAAATCCTCTTTGTCGTGGAGCTTTATTTCCATAATGTGAAAAATAAGGAAGATAAAAAATTTTGTAATCTGCTATTTGTAAAAAAGAGTCATAATGTATAAATTTATCTCTATTTACATCATATTTTGTTTTATCAATTCTCAAGGACCAAGTAGGACAACCAAAATATCCAATTAATTCACAAGGTGTTAAAAAATTATTATAAAAAAAGACATCGTTACCAGTTCTCAAAGCACTATCAGAGTCAATTTTTAATTCATTATCATATATAAAACTTACCTTATTAGCTTTAAAGTTTTGTAAATTAGTATCACCTATTAAATCTTTTCCACTAAGTATATTAGTTTCTTGATAAAGGTAGAAATTACCAAATATTTCTATTTCATTTTTGTTGTAATCAATTATTCCTCGATCGACTAAAATATTACTATTACCTATATTAATCTTTGAATCATCAGCAAATTCTAAAATATTTCTTTCTTCATCATATGTGATATTAGTAGTGTTTATATAAGTTTCATCATTAGCGCTTAGAACGAATATTTGTCTTATTAGCAATATTAATACAAGAAAAATAATAGATATTTTATTCATTTAAACCCTCTTTTAAAATGAACATAGCTATTATAAAGCTAGCTATAATTTCAAACTCTTGTTTGTAAAAATTTATTGAATTATTAAAAATTAAAAAAGAGTATAGTAAAGATATAAAACATATAAATATGGGATAAGTTAAGCCTACTTTAATACTTACAAATCTTTTACTAGAAAACACTAAAAAAATAAAACTATAAAAAAGTATGTAAAAAATTAATAAATTAATAAATTGAATATTTAGCTCAAATCTTCTTTTATCAGAAATATTTTGAGAAATTGAGCTTTGTTTGTCTAAATTATTTAGGTCAATGTTTATAATTTTTTTTACATTTAAATCCTCAATTAAATCATTTTTGTATTGAGTATAATTATTCGCAATAAGTGTGTTGTTAGATATTATTAAATTATTACTGAATTGAGCTAATTGTATTTTATCATTATATATCTCATATGTTCGGTATTCGGCATCTTGTAAAAGTTTAAAATTAATATTTTTTAATATAGTAAAAGTTCTTGATCCATTCTTTTCATTAATAAGAATTTTTGACGCTATTTTATCACTTTCTTTTATTAAAAGAGTTTTTTTGTCCTCAATAAAATCTACCAAGCTATTTTTATTTATTTCTAAAATTGTAAATATTAATACTATTGGTAAAAAAAATAACATAAGTCTTTTAATATTCATGTAACTTTTAATAATAATCATCTCATTTTTTGATCTTAAAAATATTGTAAATAACATTACAGATAGTAAAAAAATAAAAGATGGTACATATGTTAAAATTTGAAAAGAATTCAATAAACTTAAATTAATTATTATTTTAAATAAATAATCTTCACTCAAATTACCTAACAAAGAGAAAATAAAAAATATTACAATACTAGAAATTATACATATTAAGAACGAAAGAATGTATTTAAAATATAATAGTTTAATTATTTTCATTAAAATTAAATATTAAATAACTAAAAATTGATAAAAATAAAAAATTTAAAGAATAATAATAATATAAATTAAAAAAATTATTATTCTTTAAAATAAAAATAAAATATGAATTTATTAGCTGAACAATCAAAACTCCAAGAAATATAAATAAGTAATATTTAAAAGTACTTTTCTTCGCAGGGTATATAAAGAAAATTCTAAAAGAAATTAAGATCATGACTAATACTAGAAAATATTGATAAATTCTATTGTGTCCTTGCAAATAAAAGTCTCTATCTTCTTTATTCAATAATTCTAAAGTATTGAAATGCTCTTTATCAAACATAAGTTGTTCAATTTCATTATTCTCAATACTATAGACAAACTTATCAAATAAAGTTTTACTTTTTTCATCAGTATTTAATATTACTCTCTCACCCTCATAAAAAATTATATTGTAACTTTTTTTTTTAATTTCTATGTTTGCTTGATTTGATTTTATAAATTGTCCATCTTCAAAAATTACTGCCTCAACATTATAAAATTTATTATTTACCTGATTTTTAAAAAAAATACTTACTTCATTTTCAATATGAAATTCTTTAGTAGATGGAACACCCAATTTTAAGTTATTTCTTATATCTAGTTCTTTTATCTTATATTTTTCATATAAATTTACTGATAAAATTTCATTGTTAAGAAAATAAAAAATAAAAATCCCTATTGATAGGGTAAAAAATAATATTAAATTATTTTTTATTGAAAAATACTGTTTTAGTATAATTATTTCGTTAGTGCTATTAAATTTATAATTTAAAAAAAAACTTGCTAAAATTAGTAAAAATGGCATCAAAGGACTTATGAAACTCGGTAAAACTAATATAGTCGTATTAATTACATCAATTAACTGAGTTGTTATGGAATGTTGTAATTCTAATATTCTCAAAATTTGTGAAAGCCATATCAAACCAATGAAGATAATAATGTTAAGTAAAATATATTTTAAATAGTTATAAAATATGTATGATTTAGTTCCTCCAACCATGAATGCTCAATTTAACTTAATTAATAAATCTAAGCAAAGTATAAAATTAACAGTAGATATAAGTAGTAAATCATCTAACAAAAATGATTTAAAAAAATATACTTATAACAATTTATCTATTTTCAAATACTCAATCAATATTATCAATTCCCAATATATTTTAAAAATTTATGTACAAAAAATTTCTAAAAATCATTTCAATAAATCTGTATTAGGTTCTTTCATTTATGATAATTCAATTAAATACTCAATATCTCAGATTTTAATAAAAGGCAGTAAGGATATTGATTTAAATGCCATAGTCTATGGATTTTTGCAGAAAGATTTTATTTTCTCAAAATATAAAAAAAATTCATCTTTAAAAAAGTTTAAAACTAATTTTAAACTATCAAATGAATATTTAAGTTTAATTAATTCTATTAATTTTCTTAAAGAATTAGTTTCTGAACCTAGTAATATTATTTATCCAACATCATTCACTAAAAAAACTTTAACCGAAATAAATAAAAAAAATGTCAAAGTATCCTCATTGAACAAAAAACAAATAACAAAAATTGGTTTGAACTGTCTTTTAGCTGTTAGTCAAGGCAGCAAAAGAGAGCCGATGGTTATGGAGTTTATAAAAAAAAATACAAAAAAAAATGTTGATATTTTATTTGTTGGCAAAGGTGTATGTTTCGATAGCGGGGGAATATCTATAAAACCTAGTGGTGGTATGGAAGATATGAAATGGGATATGGCTGGAGCCGCAGTGACTGTATCTATAATTAAATATTTAAGTGCACTTAAAACAAATTTTACCTATGCTGGTATAGTAGGTTTAGTTGAAAATATGCCGAGTGGCACCGCATATAAGCCAGGTGATATTATCAAATCTTACAAAGGCATTAATGTTGAAGTTCTTAATACTGATGCTGAGGGTAGACTTGTATTAGCTGACATAATCACATATGGATGTGAAAAATATAACCCAAAGATTGTTATTGATTTTGCGACACTCACTGGGGCAATTATGGTTGCACTTGGCCAACATTATGCAGGTTTATTTAGTAACGATGATAAATTGGCAGAATTACTTTATAAATCAGGAATAGATACGAATGAAAAAGTTTGGAGAATGCCTCTTCATGATGATTTTGACAAAGAGCTTAACTCACCTTTCGTAGATTTAAAAAATATTGGTGCGGGAAGATATGGAGGATCAGTGACAGCCGCACAATTCTTACAAAGGTTTATTCAAAAAGATACAAAATGGGCTCATCTTGATATTGCTGGAACCACATGGAAAAATGCTGGAGATATCATGAACAATAAAGGTTCAACTGGTTTCGGCTTGACATTAATTGCAGACTTTATAAGTAAGTATTTCAAAAATTAGGAGTAAATATGCAAAAAACTTTTTCGATAATTAAACCTGATGCTGTAAAAAGAAACTTAATCGGCCATATCAATCAAATGATTGAAGGTGCAGGTTTGAAAATTTTAGCTTCAAAAAAAATATATTTGACGAAAAATCATGCACAAATTTTTTATGAAGTTCATAAAGAAAGACCTTTTTTTAAAAGTTTAGTTGATTACATGACATCCGGTCCTGTTCAAGTACAAGTTTTAGAAGGAGAGGACGCTGTTATAAAATATCGTAAAATTATGGGAGCTACTAACCCAGATGAAGCTGAAGAGGGCACTATAAGAAAACAATACGCTGAGTCTATCGAAGCAAATTCAGTTCATGGTAGCGACTCTGAGGAAAATGCAAAAATTGAAATTAGTTTCTTTTTTTCAGGATCTGAACTAGTTTAGTAAATAATTAACTAGTTGTTTATATACAAATTGATGCTCTAATCTTTTATGTTTTTTCAAAAGCTCTGACTCATTTTTAGTATTGATTTTTCTGGTTTTCTTTGAGATTGTTTTACCATCGTCTAATTCAGGCGAAACCTTATGAATGGTAAAACCATGGTATTTTTCATTATTTATTAACATTCTTTTTTGAGTCATAAGTCCTTTATAATAGGGAAGGATAGAGGGATGTAAATTTATAATATCGAAGTTTTCGATTATATTCTTTTCAATAACCCTCATATAACCAACTGAAAAAATAACTTCAGTATTATAGAAAATTTTTTTTTGTAACTTTCTTTGATGCTCTATAACTAAAACATCCTTATAAAACTTACTTACATATGATTTAATTTTTGTTGAGATTTTATTATTGCTAATAATAGTTACTATTTTAAAATTTTTATCCTTGTGATTTTTTTTTAATATTTCTAGAAGATTAGAACCACTTCCTGATATTAAAAAGGAAACGTTTTTATGATTATTTAATTTCACCTATAAGACTAAACAAGTTCCTTATTTTAAATCTCTTATAATATTTTTTATTAATTACAAATATCATACCCATACCACAATTAAATATTTCCATTAATTCAAGATTAGAAATATTTATATTATCTTTAATAAAATCGTATTCTTTTGGTAGCTTCATTATATTTAAATCAAATTTTGTACCTTTAGGAATACTACGTTTAAAATTTGAATATACTCCACCTCCAGTTATGTGAGAGAGAGTCTTTATACACTTCAAATCATAATTGTTAATATACCTATGGTAAAGACGTGTAGGCCTCATTATGAGATCAGATAGCTTTTGTTTATTAAATTTAGCTCTTTTTATATTAATCTTATTTTGTTTAATAATTTTTCTTATAAGAGAATATCCATTAGAGTGAAATCCATTTGATTTTATCCCAAATATAAGATCTCCTTTTGCTATATTTAAAGTTTTATATCTCTCTTTTATTCCAATTAAAAAGCCAGCAATATCAAAATGATTACCCATATATAAAGATGGCATTTCAGCTGTTTCACCTCCTATGAGTGAGCAATTAATTTTTTTGCAAGCACTTGTTATACTCCTCAATACTTCAGTATATTGTTTTGATTTGACCGAACCGCAGGCAAAGTAGTCTAAAAAAAATAGCGGTTTTGCCTTGTTGCAGAGCAAATCATTTGAGCACATTGCAACTAAATCTTGTCCAATTCCTTTATAATCATTAAGCTCAGCAGCCAATATAGCCTTAGTTCCAACTCCATCCGTAGCGGCACAAAGCGTAACATCCGTGTTAACTCTATATTCTGCACTAAAACCTAATTTATTTCCTAAAACTTTATCATTGTGAGAGCTTTTAATGAATTTTAGTGCCTGACTAATAAGTTTGTCAGTTTTTATTACATCAACACCTGATTTTTTGTATAGTTTGCTCAATGAAATATTTATATCTAATTAGTATATTCCTTGCATTTAATTTAAAAAATTTATCAGCTTATGAAGAAATTACTATTCAAAAAGACAGCAATCTTCAAAATTATCAAGAATTACTTTTAAGAATAAATAATTCAATTACTGAGGAAGACATTATATCTTCAATAGAAAAAAATATTTATAATATTAATTTTAGCAATACTCAAATATCTCTTAATGTCGATATAGATAATTTATCTAAAGATTTATATGCAAAAAATATTGATCATAATTTATTTTTTTTAAATTGTTCATTACTAGAAAATTTTTTTAAATTTAATAATAAATTTGAAAATTGTCCAAATTTTATTATTCAAAACTTTGAAAAAGGTTCTTACATATACTTAAATTTTAATGAAAATTATTTTCGATTACACAAGTTTTCAAAAAATATAAATTTAAAATCATTATGGTTTAAACTATTGGATAAAAATAAAAGCTCTTATCAATTATCTATCGATACATCAAGTTATAAAAAATTAAAATACTTTACTGGTTTAGAGCCCAAGATTTTATCTTATGAACAAAACAAATTACTATTAGATTTCGAAAATATCTATGATGATAAACAGATTAATTTTTTGGTAAACTTTTTTTAGTGCAAACATTTTTAAATTTAGATAGCTCTGATGAGGAAATTATACTATCTTCAGAAAATGACTCAGTAATTCAATCGCTCAAGAAAAGAGTAAAATACCTAATTATTTATGGACCTAGAAAATCTGGTAAAACCTCGATTGCAAATAATTTTTCTAAGGTTTTTGAAACTAATTTGATTAATAAATTACCAAAAGACTTAAATATAAAGAAAGAAACTTATTTAGACTTAAATAATTTACCTGCAAAAGATGACAATTTTTTTCACTTTTTACAGCACTTTATATCAAATAATATTCCATTAACTATATTTACTTCTGACAGTTCTATTGAAAATCTATCTGACAAAATTTATTTACCAGATATTGAGTCAAGGTTAAGACAATTCAATTTATGCAATATACAAAACCCTAATAAAGACCTTCTTTTAAAATTAATAAAAAAATATTTGTTTTTAAAATCTATTACTGTTCCAGAACAGATTATTATTGAAGTAATGAATCATATTGAAAGAACATATCTAGCAGCATTTGAGGCAGCAAAAACCATTAATCATTTGCTTTATGAGAATAACCATAATATTAATTTGTCACTAATTAGAAAGTATTATGAACAGTTATAGGGATTATTATTTAAAAGATATTGATAATAAACTAGTAGATAAAAAAATTACGGTCTCTGGATGGGTTAATAGATCAAGAGATCACGGAAATTTATTATTTATAGACTTAAGAGACTCAACCTCACTTTTGCAATGTGTTGTAGATAATACATCTGTTAATTTTTCTGAATTATCGAAAATAAAAAACGAGGATGTTATTAAAATTTCTGGTCTAATAACCAAAAGAAGCGAGGAAACCATTAATACAAATTTAGAGTCAGGCGAAGTTGAATTAAAAATAGAAAGTTTTGAAATATTAAGCCGATGCTCTAAAACTCTCCCACTTGAGGTAAATTCTGATAATGATTATGGTGAAGAGGTAAGGTTAAAATATAGATATTTAGACCTTAGAAGATCCAAAATGCAACGTAACATTAAGTTAAGAAATCAAATTATAAATTATGTAAGAGATTTTATGAATAATGAGGGTTTCATGGAATTAGCTACTCCAATTCTAACAGCTCCCTCTCCAGAAGGCGCTAGAGATTACCTGGTACCTTCCAGATTACATAAAGGATCCTTTTATGCTTTGCCTCAAGCACCTCAACAATTTAAACAACTTTATATGGCTTCTGGTGTTGATAAATATTTTCAAATAGCTCCATGTTTCAGAGATGAAGATAGTAGGGCTGATAGATCCCCTGGTGAATTTTATCAAATTGATATGGAAATGAGTTTTGCTACACAAGAGGATGTTTTAGACGTCATCAGTCGTTTACTATTTAATACTTTTGATAGATTTAAACTTAAAGATAAATTAATAAATAAACTTCCATTCCCAACTTTTACTTACAAAGAAAGTTTGGAAAATTTTGGATGCGATAAACCAGATTTAAGAAATCCACTGAGATTAGCTAATGTAACAAATTATTTTGAGGGCTCAGGTCTTCAAATTTTTGAAAATTTAATTAAAAAGGGCGCTATCGTGAATTGTATTCAAGCTCTCAATTCTGAGGGTAAGCCAAGAAGTTTTTATGATAACCTTAATAAATGGGCTCAAGAACAAGGAAAAAAGGGTCTTGGATATATAAACTTTGAAAATTCACTACCAAAAGGCCCATTAGCTAAAAATTTTAATCAAGAAAAGTTAAACCAAATGATTAAACATAATAATTTTAATTTAAATGATGGATTACTTTTTGTATGTGATTTACCAGATGAGTCATATGAGTTCTCATCAAAGGTTATTTCAAAAGTAGGAGAGGATTTAAATTTAATTGATAAAAATAAATATGAATTTTGCTGGATTGTTGACTACCCTATGTATGAAAAAGATGTTTTAACTGGCAAGATTGACTTTAGTCACAATCCTTTTTCTATGCCTCAAGGAGGTATGGATGCATTGACAAAAGATGACCCCTTGAGTGTTTTAGCATATCAATATGACATCGTATGTAATGGAATAGAATTGTCATCTGGAGCCATAAGAAACCATAGACCAGATATCATGAAAAAAGCTTTTGAAATTGCAGGATATGGCGAAAGTGAGATTAAATCAAAATTTAGTGCTTTGTTTGATGCTTTTCATTATGGAGTTCCCCCTCACGGAGGATGTGCACCGGGTCTAGACAGAATTATTATGTTACTCAGTGATAATGAAAATATTAGAGAAGTAATAGCTTTCCCTTTTAACCAAAGAGCCCAAGACTTAATGATGAACGCACCAGTTAAAATAGAGGATAAACAATTAAAAGAGTTAAATTTAAAAAAAGTTAGCGATTAGCTTTAAGTATTTTTTCTACATCCTCAATTGTTAAATTTTCTCCATCATATTCTGGAGGAATTTTGTAATTCATTATCCCTATCTTAAAATAAAATTTTCCTGACTTCCCTTTATAGAGATTTGCTCTTTGTTTCCTTCTCTTTAGAACTCCTATTTCTCTTACTTTATTGGTAGGTTTATTTTTTTTAATAGTTATCAATTCCACTGCTTGATCTAAATCAATTTCCAAGACATCATATTTTCTTCCCAAAGAGGCAAAAATATCTTGGTATTTAACATATGGTCCATAAGCTCCTATGTTTGCTATTACCGGATCTTCACTATTCGGAAAATTTCCAAGTGTTATTGGTAACTTAATTAACTGACTAGCAATATTCATGCCAATTGTATTTTGATCATAGTTTTTTGGAAGAGTTACTCTTTTAGGTTTATCTTCATCAGTTTCTTTTCCTAATTGTAGATAATATCCATAAGGACCCAAGTGAACTGCTATTTCTTTTTTAGAGTCAGCATCTATACCTAGGGTTCTTGGAAAAGTGATGATTTCATCTCCCTCACGATTTTTTGGATTTACCTCTTTAACGAATGCACCTATAGAAATTGTAAATTTACATTCAGGGTAATTTGAACAGCCAATAAATCCTCCCATTTTTCCAACTTTCACACCCAAATTGCCTTCACAATTTTCTGTGTTTGCCCAAGAGGAGCATTTGATGTCAATATCTCCTCCAATTTTTTTAAAAATAACTGGTGATAATTCTTCATTTATCACATCAATTACTTCTCTATTAGGTTTACCCATAACCTCATTTATGAAAAACTCAAAATCTTTCCAAAAATTTAAAACAATATTTTTCCATTCTGCTTTATCAGCAGCCACATCATCAAGCTGATTTTCTAAATCAGCTGTAAATTTATATTCAAGAAATTTTTTAAAATAATTACATAAAAATACATTTACTACTCTACCGCGATCATTAAGTATAAATGATTTTCCACTTTTTAAAACATAACCCCTATTAACAATTGTTTGAATTATAGAGGCATAGGTTGAGGGTCTTCCAATTTCTAACTCTTCTAATTTCTTTACTAAACTGGCATCAGTATATCTAGATGGAGGAGAAGTATATGACTCTAATGTTTCAACTTCACTTACAATGTATTTATCATTTTCTTTTATATTTTCTAATAGTGAAATAATCTGTTCTTCATCATCCTCTTGTAGGTTATAAACTTTCTTATATCCATCAAAAATTAATTTACCAAGCGTTGCTTTTAAAGTCATGTTTTTTTCTTCACAATCTATTTGAAGTGTATTTTGGTTCGTTTCAGCACTTGTCATTTGAGATGCCAATGTTCTTTTCCATATTAAATCATAAAGTTTAAATTGTTCTTCACTTAGATAATCTTTTATACTTTCAGGCTTTATTGAAATATCTGTTGGCCTAATTGCCTCGTGCGCTTCCTGTGCGTTCTTTTTTCTAGACTTATACTCAATTGGCTTATCTGGTAAATATTTATCACCATATTGCTCACTTATATTTTTTCTTATTGTATCAATTGAGTCTTTTGAAAGCGTTATGCTATCTGTTCTCATATAAGTTATTAAAGCAATAGTTTCCTTATTTATATCTATGCCCATATATAAACCTTGAGCGATAGTCATAGTTTGACTGGCACTAAAATTAAGTTGACTATTTGCTGTTTGTTGCAGAGTTGAAGTATTAAAAGGTGCTTTTGGTTTTCGAGATATTGTCTTTTCATCAATTTTTCTGATAAAAAATTTGTTGCTATTTAAATAATTTTTAGCCTTTTCAGCTAAAGCCTCATTTTTAAAGAAGAGCTTGTCTACTTTTTGCCCATCTAAACTTGTAATTGATGTATCAAGTTTTGCACCGTTAATTTCCCCATGTACATTTATTTTATAGAATTTCTCTGGCTCAAATTGTTCTATCTCAATTTCTTTTTCATAAATGAGTCTTACTGCTACAGATTGCACTCTTCCTGCAGATCTACTACCAGGCATTTTCCTCCAGAGAACAGGAGATAAACTATATCCCGCTAAATAATCTAAACTTCTTCGGGCTAAATATGCAGAAACTAAATTATCATCAACTTTCCTAGACTCTTTAAAACTATTTATTACTGCATTTTTAGTTATTTCATTAAATGTAATTCTCTCAAATTTATTTTTATCTATTTTTTTTTCTAAAGATTTCACTAAGTGCCATGTAATCGCTTCACCTTCTCTGTCTGGATCGGTTGCAAGGTAAATTTTTTCATAACCTTCTGCTTTTTTCTCTATACTGTCCAACATTTTCATTCCTGCAGTTGTTATTTCCCAATTCAACTCAACATCACTGTAGTCTTCAGTCACTTTAACACCATCTTTTTTTGCTAAATCTCTAAAATGACCAACCGTAGCTATGACTTCAAAATTATTTCCAAGATATTTATTAATCGTCTTAGCTTTTGCGGGTGACTCTACAACAAGTAAGTTCATGACTATAAATTTATTTTATTTTCTTCGCCTTTAATTAATCTTTTAATATTTGAACTGTGTTTAAAAAATATTAAAAGAAAAATAATAAAAACTATTCCTTTTTCTAAAATGCCATAAATAAAAATTAATTGATAAATTGTCAAAAGAAATATTGATAAAAGGGCTCCTAATGAAGAAAGTTTAGTAATTTTGACTGTAAAAAACCACAGGATCATTGCTAAAATCGTTGGAATAGGAGTTAAAAATAAATTAGCACCAAAAAAGCACGCAACACCTTTTCCACCTTTAAAATAAAGCCAAATTGGAAAAATATGTCCAATTATAGAAAAAAGGAAAATTAAATATTTATATTTCAGGTAGTGTTCTGGAAATAAATAATAGATTATTAAAAATGCACAAATAGGTTTTATTCCATCTAATAACAGGACAGCAATACCAGCTTTTTTTGATACACTTCTGTATACATTGGTTGCACCTATATTACCTGATCCTGTCTTGGTTATGTCTTTGTCTATTAAAAATTTGGTTATTAGTTTCCCAAAAGGTATGGATCCCATCAAATAGGCAAACATTAATATTAGAAACATCACTTTAATATATAATGTAAACAAGCCATTCTGAGGTAAACACCCATCTCAACTTGTTTTAAGATCAGTGATTTAGGATAATTATCTAAAACTTCATCGCTAATTTCAATGTTTCTATTTACTGGGCCAGGGTGCATCAAATAGGGCTTATTTAATAGATGGTTATTTTGTAAACAAAATTCTTTTTTAAAAGATTTCATCATATTCTTTGCACCTTTTGGAATTCTCTCTTTTTGAACTCTCAACATCATCAAGACATCTAGCTTTTCTAGATAATTCAGATTTTTATGAAATTTAATTTTATCATTTATTTTAATCAACTCATTTCTGTTTAAAAAATATGTAGGTGCAATTATATGAATTTGATAGCCCATTTTTGAAAGAAGTTTGATATTTGAGTGAGCTACTCTGCTATGTTTAATATCTCCACAAATACCAATTTTTATTATTTTCTTTTTAAAAATTTCTTTAATTACACAATAATCAAGTAGCGCCTGTGTGGGATGTTCATTAGTTCCATCTCCAGCATTGATTACAGGAACATTACTTTTCTTTGCTATGTTCATTGGTGAAAAATTATTTTTATCTCTGATGACTAAAGCATCTGGTTTCATACTCATCAAAGTATCCATGGTGTCATTAAACGTTTCACCTTTAGACAAAGAACTTTTTTCAAAATTTATGTTTACTGAATTGTATCCCAAATTTTTTGCTGCAAGCTCAAAACTTATTGTAGTTCTTGTAGAGGGCTCTAAAAATAGATTAAAAATATTTTTTGTTTTATTTCCTAAAATTCTTTTTTTTGATTTTTTAAATTTTATAGCTAACTCAGCAATAGAGTGAATATCCTTAGCTGATAGATCGTCTATAGAAGTGATCTTTCTATTTTTCACTAGAGGAGTTTCTATACAAACTTAAGAAATCATCAAGTATTAAACATGCGCTTTTTTCATGAATATTTGTGTTTTCTGATTTTTTCCTTGATTTATAGGGATTACTAGACAGTCTCTCATCGATAAACAAAATTGGACAAGAGATAATTTTCTCTAATTTTTCGGCAAATTTTTCAACTTTATTTACCATTTCAGATAAAGAACCATCAAGATGGTAAGGTTTACCAATCACGACTCCATGAACATTTTCATTTGTTATTATTTCTATAATTTTTTCGAATAATAATGTTTCGGTAAAAGTTCCATAAGGAACAGAAATGATATTTGATGGATCGCTGATAGCCATTCCAATGTGTTTTAGACCATAATCTATAGCAATAAATTTCTTGGTATAATTATTGCTTACAAGAAAATCTGATATAGTATCGACGACCATTATGAGTGACATTGATATTAAAAGAATTTCTTATTTAGCAAAGCTAAAATTACCCTCAGAAAAAGAGGAATTTTACTCTAATTCCTTAAAAGATATAATTAAATGGGTAGATAATCTTAAAAAAGTTGACACAAGTAAAACAGAACCTTTGCATAATGTAACTGAAAAAACCGTATCAATTAGAAATGATGAGGTAAGTAAAAGTAATTCTGTTAATGATGTATTAAGTAATGCTCCAGAGAGAGCACAAAATTTTTTCAAAGTGCCTAAAGTGGTTGAGTAAGTGAAGAATTCAATTAGCCAAATTAAAAAAGCTCTTATTGAAAAAAAAATAAGTGTAGGTGAACTTTATGACGAATATTTAGCAAAAGCTAAATCTGGTAATAACAACAGCTTTAACTTAGTGATTGACAGGGAAAACAATATTTCATCAATTAACGACTCTCAAAACAGATACGACAATGGCAATCCTTTACCTTTAGATGGTATTCCTTTAGGTATAAAAGATTTATTCTGTACTAAAGGAATAAGAACAACAGCATCATCAAAAATTTTGAGTAATTACATCCCTAATTATGAGTCTTTTGTGACTCAGCAACTTTTAAATGATGGTTCAATTTTTATTGGCAAAAATAATTGTGATGAATTTGCGATGGGCTCTTCAAATGAAACTAGTTATTTTGGTCCTGTAATTAATCCTTGGAAGAATAAAAATTCTCAAAAAGATAATCTAGTTCCAGGCGGCTCCTCAGGGGGATCAGCAGCAGCTGTGGCAGAGGGCTCATGTGTAGCATCAATGGGTACAGATACTGGTGGCTCAATCAGACAGCCAGCTAGCTTATGCGGAATAGTTGGTTTAAAGCCCACGTTTGGCTCATGTTCAAGATGGGGAATTGTAGCTTTTGCCTCTAGTTTAGATCAAGCAGGACCTTTGACAAACTGTGTAGAGGATGCGGCTTATGTTTTAAATTCAATAAACAAATATGATTTTAATGACTCTACCAGCTCAAATCATCAAAGAGAAGACTATTTAGTTGATATCAACAACAGCTTTGAAAAAAAAATTAAAATTGGAATTCCCTCTGATTATCTTGAAGATGTCAGTGACGACATTTTAAATCAAATTGATAATACAAAAAAAGCACTCTCCAAACATGGCATAGAATTTGTTGATGTAAAATTTAAGACTACCGAATACGCACTTTCAACTTATTATATTTTAGCACCAGCTGAAGCTTCGTCAAATTTAGCAAGATATGATGGAATACGCTACGGAGTTAGAGAAGACGGCGAAAGTCTTGATGATATTTATCTAAATTCCAGAACAAAGGGATTTGGTGATGAAGTTACAAGAAGAATACTTATAGGCGCTTATGTATTGTCAGCTGGTTATTACGATGCTTACTACAGACAAGCCCAAAAAGTTAGAAGATTGATTAAAAATGATTTTCAAAGAATTTTGAACGAAGTTGATTTTATACTAACACCCACAACACCAAATGAGGCTTTTAAAATTGGTGATAAACTTGATCCTATATCTATGTATAAAAATGATATTTATACTGTTCCCACAAGTCTTGCTGGCCTTCCTGGCATATCTATTCCATCTGGATTAAGTAAAAATGGTCTACCTTTGGGAGTTCAATTTATTGGAAATTATTTTGAAGAAAAATCACTTTTACAATTAGCAGCGCTTGCAGAAAAGGAATTAAGTTTCAATGAGTAATAATTGGGAAATGGTCATAGGTCTTGAAGTACACGCCCAACTTAAAACTTCATCTAAATTATTTTCCTCCTCACCAAATCAATTTGGATCTGAGCCAAATGAGAATGTAAATTTTATTGACTCAGGAATGCCTGGAATGCTTCCAGTTATGAACTTTGGTTGTATTGAAATGGCAATAAAAACAGGATACGCATTAAATTTTAAGATTAACAAGTATTCTGTTTTCGAAAGAAAAAATTACTTCTATCCTGATTTACCTCAAGGTTACCAAATTAGTCAATTTGAATTCCCCATTCTTAGCGAGGGTTATATCAATATTGATAGTGGTGATAATCAAAAAAAAATTAGAATTGAGAGAGCCCATTTAGAACAAGATGCTGGCAAAAGTATTCATGATATTGATCCGAAATATAGCTTTATTGATCTCAATAGAGTAGGCACACCATTATTAGAAATAGTTTCGTATCCTGATTTATCATCTGCAGATGAAGTAATTAACTACATGTCTTCTTTAAGACAATTGCTTATGTACATAGATGTGTGTGATGGAAATATGCAGGAAGGTTCTTTAAGAGCTGATGTAAATTTATCTGTTCGCAAAAAGGGCCAAGAACTTGGCACTAGATGTGAAATAAAAAATTTAAATTCATTTAAATTCATTAAACAAGCTATTGAATATGAATTTCAAAGACAAATTAATATAATTGATGGTGGTGGAGAAATTGAACAGAATACTATGTTGTTTGATACAAGCACCGGGGAAACAAGAGCAATGAGAAGTAAGGAATTCTCACATGATTATCGTTATTTTCCTGATCCCGATTTATTACCTGTAAATTTAAGCCAAGAGCAAATTGATAAAATAAAACCCTTAGTAGGAGAACTTCCCCAAGATAAGTTAAATAAATATTTAGATAATTACAGTTTAGATAAAGACATAGCTAAAATCATAATTGCTGAAAAACAAAACGCAAATTTATTTGAAAAAATGATTTCTGAGTCAACCGTGAAACCAAAATTTATAGCTGCTTGGTTAGTTGGAGATATATTTGCATTTATCAAAGAAAATAATTTAGAAGTAAATAGTCTAAATGATAAAACAAAAGATATTACTGATCTTTTGAAATTAATTTCTGATGATGTAATTTCAAATAAAGCTGGTAAAGAAATTTTACCGAAAGTTTTAAATGGTGAAGGTAAGCCATCTGAACTTGTAAAGGAATTAGGACTTGAACAAGTGTCTGACTCAGGTGAATTGGAAAAAATAATTGATGAAGCTTTAGTAGGAGAAGAGGAGAACATTTTAAAATTTCAAGGAGGTTCTGATAGAGTTTTAGGATATTTTGTTGGTAAATGTCTAAAAGCTACAAAAGGTAAAGGTAATCCTAAATTAATAAATAAAATCCTTCTCGAAAAACTTAAAAAGTAACTGCATAGACATTTTTATCAATAATAAGAATGACAATTCTTTTTATTCGACTATATTTCGGCTATAAATAAGCCTATGGAGAGGTGGGTGAGTGGCTGAAACCAGCGGTTTGCTAAACCGCCGTACGACGCAAGTTGTACCGAGGGTTCGAATCCCTCTCTCTCCGCCATAAAAAAAACATATATATTTGATATAAAAATAGTAAAAAATAATAATGCTCACAGGATCTATACCAGCAATAATAACTCCCTTTTCAAATGGTGAAGTTGACTACGATAGTTTTGAAAAACTACTAAACTGGCAAATTAAAAGTGGAATATCTGGAGTAACGGTTTGTGGAACCACAGGGGAGTCACCAACTTTATCACATGATGAGCATATGAAGTTAGTCGAGTTCGCAATAAAAGTTGCTTCAAAAAAAATACCTGTTATTGCCGGTACAGGATCTAATTCGACTAAAGAGGCAATTGAATTTACTAAACACGCCTTTAAAGCAGGAGCAAATTACGGATTAGTCGTTACACCATATTATAATAAACCTAATCAATTAGGTTTGATTAACCATTTCAAAAAAATTGCAAAAGTTTCACCTTTAAAACAACTAATTTACAATATACCAGGAAGATCAATTGTAGACTTGTCTTTTGATAGCTTTAAGGAACTAAATAAAGTATCAAACATCGTCGGTATTAAAGACGCCTCCAATGATATGTCAAGACCTTTGATTATGAGAACTTTTATGAAAAAAGATTTTAATTATTTGTCTGGTGAAGATGGAACCATTGCTGGTTTTTTAGCTCAAGGCGGGCATGGCTGTATATCAGTTACAGCTAATGTTGCTCCTAAACTTACATCAATGCTCCACTATCATTGGAAAAAAAAGAATTATAAGGAATTTGATAAAGTAAATTTAAAATTAGCTCCATTGTCAAAAATATTGTTTGCTGAACCTAATCCTACACCAGCTAAGTATGCCCTTTCTTTAATGGGTAAATGTAAAGCTGATTTAAGAGAACCTTTGTATGAATTAAGCTCTGATACAAAAAAACAAGTAAGAAAAATAATAAAAGATTTAAATTTTATTTAATTGTCTATTCAAAATCGTAGAGCAAAATTTGATTATGAAATCAAAGAAACTTATGTTGCTGGAATAGTGCTTGAAAGCAATGAAGTTAAACCACTTCGAAGTGGGAAAGCCTCTATTCAGTCAAGTTTTATTAATGAACAAAAAGGTGAAATTTACATCAATAATTTTGAAATTATTTCAAGAGGTAAGAATTTTGACCTCAAAAAGAAGACGAGATCTGTAAAAAAACTTTTACTTAATAAAAGAGAGATAAAGAAGATTTTAGGAATGTTGACCACAAAAGGTTTTACAGCGGTTCCTATGGAGATTTTCTTTAATGAAAAAGGTTTAGCAAAAGTAAAATTTGGAGTTGGCATCGGTAAAAAGAAATTTGATAAAAGGGAGACAATTAAGCAAAGAGAGTGGGATCGTAAAAGACAAAGAATTTTAAAAAAATAATAATTTTCTTGTAATCTTACTTACTTTTTCATATAAACCTCACATGGCAAGAGTTACAGTAGAAGATTGTACTAAAAACGTTGATAGTCTTTTTGATTTAGTTTTACTGGCATCTCACAGAGCAAAGGTTCTTAATGCAGGTAATGAAGCCCAGGTTCCACTAGATAATGATAAAAGCACGGTCATAGCTCTTAGAGAAATTGCTGATGAAAAAATTAGTGTCGGAGATGTCAAAGAAGACATTATTAAGAGTTATCAATTAGTTCAAGAAAAAGAAGAAGAAAACGAAGATCATCTTCTTGAAGATTAAAAGTTATATTTAGTTTATTATTTTAGCTGATGTTCCAAACCAGCTACTTCAACAAAAGTTACAGCGAGTTTAAATCCGCATTAGAATCATATGACAAAAATTTTAGAGAGGATCTATTTGTAAAAGCTATTGAGGTTGCTGAAAATTCTCATAAGGACCAATTTCGTGCCTCTGGAGATCCGTATATAATTCATCCATATGAAGTATGTAAATCACTAATTGAATTAAAATTAGATACTGAAACTGTAATTACTGGCTTACTACACGATGTCATTGAAGATACTGAATTTTCAAAAGATGAATTAAAAAAAAATTTTGGCGATGCAATATCTGGCCTCGTTGATGGTTTGACCAAAATAGATTTTTTGGAAGAAAAAAAAACAACAAGATCAGAAAAAGAGGCCGAAAATTTCAGAAAATTATTAATTTCTACTGCTAAAGATATAAGAGTTTTAATTATAAAATTAGCTGACAGACTTCATAATATTAAAACTATTCATTATTTTAAAGATGTTGAAAAAAGAAAAAGAGTGAGCAATGAAACTTTATTAATTTATGCCCCGCTTGCTCAAAGATTAGGATTTGAGAATTGGAAATCAATTTTAGAAAATATATCTTTTAAAAATTTACACCCAGATATTTTTAACAGAATCAATGACAAAATAGATAATACCTTCAAAAACTTAGAAGGTTCATTTATTGATCTTGAAAATTTAATGAGGGAGCAACTTTCCAAGTCTGATATTGATGCTGAGATTCATTACCGAAAAAAAAATCCTTACTCTATTTGGAAAAAAATAAATAAGAAAAATACAGATTTAAATTCTATATCTGATATAGCTGCTGTCAGGATCATTACTAAATCAACAAGAGATTGTTACAGGGTTCTGGGTATTATTCACCGAAATTTTTCCGCTAAAGTTGGAAGAACAAAAGATTATATATCTAGTCCAAAACCCAATGGGTATAGATCGATACATTCTGATCTTATTTTTCAAAAAAAAATATTTGAAGTACAAATAAGATCAAGAGCTATGCATATGATAGCGGAAAATGGTATAGCTGCACATTGGAGATATAAATATTTAAATAAAGATAGTCAAAGCGAGGGCGTCTATGCTTGGTTAAGAGATGCTGTAAATTATGTTGAGGAAAAAGATGAACAACATCTCATCCTTAACAAAACCTCACAACAATTTTTTGATGAACAAATTTATGTTTTTTCACCTAAAGGAGAATTATTTACACTCCCAGTTGACTCCACTCCAGTTGACTATGCGTATACTATTCATACAGATATTGGAGATAGATGCGCTGGAGCAATAGTTAATGGACAAGAGTCACCTTTAAGTACAAAACTAAATAATGGAGATCAAGTTGAAATCATTCTTGATGAAAGCACTACAATTTCACCTTTATGGATTAGATTTGTAAAAAAAGAAAAAGTAAAAGAAAAAATAAGGTATTTTTTTAGGTCAAAAAGAAGAAGAGAGTTTGAAATACTAGGTAAAGATATTTTAAACTATATCGCAAAGTCTAAAAACATTGCTGCCGACGAAAATACTTTTAACAAAATTTTAAACAAAACTGATTTTAAATTTAAAAATAAACTTTTTGAAAATGTTGGAAGAGGTTTTTTATCTAGAGCTGAACTAGATAAATTATTTAAGGAAATGGAAGATAATATTGTAAAAAAAATTTTTCAATCTAATGATGACGAAGAAAGAGTAAATGTATTAAAATATGAAAATGGTATTGCTATTAATTATGCAACTTGTTGTTCTCCTATTAAAGGCGATAGCATTATCTCAATAATGTCATATGGTCGAGGTCTAGTAGTACACAATACAATTTGTGACAGTTTAGGTTATTATCATAAAGATAATTTTTATAAATCTGAATGGGGGGAAGGAGAAAGTCAATCTGAATTTAACTCAAGGATAGAGATAGTTATTAAAAACCAACCCGGAGCTCTATTTAGTATTACATCAATCTTCGATAAGCATGAAATTAATATCGAAAATATTCGTATCGCTAATAGAACTAAAAAAGTTTACACATTTATTATAGATATAAGTATTGAAAGCTCAGATAAACTAAAATTTGTTCTTGCCGAAATGAAAACTTTAAGCCAAGTTGATAAAGTTAAAAGACAATCAATTAATTATTAATGAAACTAGGCGTTAATATAGATCATATAGCGACTCTTCGTAATGCTAGGGGTCAGGATAATCCAAATTTAATTAGAGCATTGAAAGTTTGTCAAGAAGCAAAAATTGATACACTAACTGTTCACTTAAGAGAAGATAGGAGGCACATAAAAGATAAAGATCTCTTTGAATTAAAAAAATATTCTAAAATTCCTATAAATCTTGAAATGGCGCTTACGGAAGAGATGATAAAAATAGCAAGCAAGATCAATCCAAAATTTATTTGTATTGTTCCCGAAAAAAGAAATGAAATTACAACAGAGGGTGGTCTTAATTTAAACAAAATATCACAACCAAAATTAAAAAAATTATTAAAAATATCTGGAAAAAAAAATATACAATTAAGTGCCTTTATAAACCCGACAAAAAAAATGATTAATTTAGCTAAAAATTTAGGTTTTGATACAGTAGAACTACACACAGGTAATTTAGATAAAAAAATTATTAGAAAATCCACAATAAATCAAATAAATCAAATGATTGAGTATGCTCACTCTAAAAAATTAATTGTAAATGTAGGGCATGGTTTAAATTTTAAAAATATTAAGTTTATAAAAAAAAGAAAACATGTCGATACTGTTCACGTTGGTCATTTTATAATATCTGAAGCAATATTTATTTCACTAACCAAGACTATAAATATTTTTAGAAATTTAATAAAAAAATGATAATTGGTCATGGTATAGATTTAGTTGAGATAGATAGAGTTAATAATATCTATGCTAAATATAAGAAAAATTTCATATCTAAATACTTTTTGAATGATCAATTCAAATCAATTAATAAAAACTTATTAGCAAATAATTTTGCAATAAAAGAGGCTTTTTCAAAAAGTATAGGTATGGGCTTTAGATCTCCTTGTTACCCAAATAATATTGTGGTTAGTCGTAATGAATTAGGAAAACCAGTCATTTCTCTAAAAAATAAACTTGAAAGTTATTTAAATGATACTTTTGGGAAATATGTTATTCATGTTAGCCTAACAGACACAAAATTATATTCGATTGCGTCGGTAATTATTGAGCAAAGTTAAATCATCTTTAATTAATAATTTTAAAGCGCTTTTTTGGGCTTTAATCATTGCAGGGGTAATTAGAACTTTTGCTATCGAGCCATTTAAAATTCCTTCTGGATCAATGAAGCCCAACTTATTGGTTGGGGACTTTCTATTTGTTTCTAAGTGGGATTATGGATACTCAAGATACTCATTTCCTTTTGGACTTCCTCCGTTCAAAGGAAAAATCTTTGAAAGTAAACCTGAGAGAGGCGATATAATTGTTTTTAAACTCCCAGGACAAGAAAATATCAATTATGTGAAAAGATTAGTTGGGCTACCAGGAGAAACAATAAAAGTTGTAAATGGCAAAATTTATCTAAAAACCGAAAATTCAACTGATTTTGAAAGGCTAGATCAGATAGAGGATGGATTTTTTTATGATGATCAATACGGTAAGGAAATTCAGCAGTTAATTGAAAATGAGTATAGGATATTAAATATCACGAATGATGGACCACTTGATTACACTCCTGAGTACGAAATACCAAAAAATAAATTCTTTTTCATGGGTGATAATAGAGATAACTCATCGGATAGTAGAATTTTAAGTGGAGTTGGATTTGTGCCAAAAGTTAATATAGTTGGCAAAGTTTGGTTTATTTGGTTCTCAGTTGATACAGATTTCTCTCTATCAAAATTTTGGAATTTACCCTTTCATATTAGATATGATAGGCTCTTTAGAATTATCAAATAAATATTTTGAATAAGACACAAATTTTCAAAACAATTAAAAGCCTTGAGGGTTTTAATAAAAGCATAGAACACGATAGTTTTGAAAAATCAAAAAAAAATACCGATAAACCCTTTCAAAAATATGAATTTCTAGGAGATAGAGTTTTGGGTTTAGTAATTTCAGAATATTTGATAACTACTTTTTCACACAATACTTTAGATGAGATTTCAAGAAGGTTTATTCATCTTGTTAATACAAATACCTTAGCCAAAATATTCAGAAAAAATAATTTAGGTGATATCTTTAAACATCAACTTGATCCCGACTCAAGTAAAAATTCTATATACGCTGATGCATTAGAGTCTCTCATCGGGTTTGTTTACACAAGAAAAGGTTTAGTATTTTCAAAAAAATTAATAATGGAATTATGGCAAAATGAATTAGACATACTTCCACAAAAAGACCCTAAAACATTTATACAAGAATATTGTCAAAAGAAATATAAGACAATTCCTCTTTACAAATTAATTGAGGAAGCTGGAACAAAACATAAACCTAAATTTTTAGTATCATTGAAAATTAAGGATAATGAAGTAGAAGCAGAGGGAGTTTCAAAACAAAAAGCCGAAATTTTAGCAGCAAAAAAAATGATCAAGATCATCAATAAATTTAGTAAATAATCTATTGTACAAAACTGAAGCCATAATAACGAAAGTTGAAAATTTTAAAGAAAATCATTTAAATATTTCAGTTTACTCCACTGAGTATGGGCAAAAATCTCTAATAGTTTTTGGAGGAAAATCAAAAAAAAAAAATTCTACATATGTTAAAGGATCAATTAATGAAATTGAATTTGATAATAATAATGTTTGCCTTTCCTCAACATCTATAAATACATTTAAATGGTTTTTGTTTTCAAAATATGAGTTAAAGACAATTGATTATTTTTGTTTTTTAATTAATAAATTATTATTTTTAGCTGACCAAAATTCAAATGTTGTAAGTAATTATTTTTTATTGATTTCTAAATTGAACGAAAGATCTAATTACCTTCCAGAGCTATTACTACTTGAGCTTGAAATTTTAAAAGCTTCAGGTTATCAACCCGATTTGAATAAGAGTGTTTTAAAAAAAATTTTCAATTTCGACGATATAAGTAATTTGAAAACTTATGAGCTTATTTATGAACATTTGAAAGATAACAAAGATCATCAGTTGGTTTTTTTTGATTTTATGAGCAGAATAGTTAACAGAGTATTGATTAATTTGAATATTAATTTACCTTTTTCTAGAGATGAAATTACCAGGAAATTATAAAACTATTTATATAGCCTCTGATCATGCAGGTTTTAGATTAAAATCATTAATTATTGAGGAATATTTGGCCAAAAAAAAATTTAATTTCTTCGATTTAGGCACTAATTCAGATAAATCTGTAGATTATCCAAAATTTGCAAAAAAATTATGTAAAAATATCAATAAATCAAGCATGGGTATCTTGATCTGTGGATCGGGAATAGGAGTAAGTATTAGTGCTAATAGACATAAGCACATAAGAGCATCGCTTTGTCATAATGCACAAACAGCAAAAATGACCAGAAAACACAACAATAGCAATGTTATATGTTTAAAAGGAAGACCTTTTGTAAAAAAAAATATTTTTGCTATGCTCAACGCCTATTTTAAAACAGAATTTGACAAAGGGAGACATTTAAGGAGAATATCGCAACTATGACACTTAGTGAGAATTTTTTTTCTAGTAATCTAGAACATGCAGATAAAGATTTATTTCAAAGTATTTCACAAGAACTTTCAAGGCAACAAAACCAAATTGAGTTAATTGCTTCTGAGAATATCGTATCTAAAGCTGTACTAGAAGCTCAAGGTTCGATAATGACCAATAAATATGCTGAGGGTTATAGTGCAAAAAGATATTACGGTGGTTGCGAGTTTGTAGATATAGCTGAAAATTTAGCAAACGATAGACTAAAAAAATTGTATGGATGTAGTTATGCTAATGTTCAACCTCATTCCGGTGCACAAGCTAATCAAGCTGTATTTTTAGCACTAATTAAACCTGGTGACACTATTTTGGGAATGTCTCTTGATGCTGGTGGACATTTAACTCACGGCTCTAGACCAAACCAATCTGGAAAATACTTTAATGCTGTTCAATATGGTATTAATCCTGAAACTTCCCTAATAGACTATGATGAAGTTGAAAGACTAGCTATTGAACACAAACCAAGTTTAATCATAGCTGGTGGCTCTGCCTATCCAAGAAATATTGATTTTAAAAAATTTAGAGACATAGCTGACAAAGTTGGATCCTACTTGTTAGTTGATATGGCACACTATTCAGGCCTAGTTGCTGCAAAAGAGTATCCAGACCCATTACCACACGCGCATGTGGTAACATCTACTACTCACAAAACAATTAGAGGACCAAGAGGTGGTATGATTCTTTCAAATGACCTTGATCTCGGAAAAAAATTTAATAGCTCTGTATTTCCTGGTTTACAAGGCGGTCCACTCATGCATGTAATTGCTGCAAAAGCAGTCGCTTTCGGAGAAGCTCTACAACCAGAGTTTAAAACTTACATCCAACAAGTAAAAAAGAATGCTTCAATTCTTGGCGAAGTTCTTATGTCAAATGGAATAGATATTGTTACCGGCGGTACAGACTCTCATATGGTCTTAGTAGACTTAAGGTCTAAAAATGTAACTGGTAAAGACGCAGAAGAAAGCCTAGAGAGGGCGGGAATGACTTGTAATAAAAACGGTGTTGCAAATGACCCAAATCCACCAACTATTACTTCAGGCATTAGATTAGGATCTCCAGCTGCAACAACTAGAGGTTTTAAAGAAGAGGAGTTTAAGTTTATTGGAGAGAAAATATCAACAATAATTAATAATCTCTCAGTATCTAATTCTGATATTTCAATGCTTGAAAGTTCTATAAATAAAGAAGTTCAAGATCTTTGCTCTAAATACCCAATTTATTAGAACTGATGAAATGTCCTTTTTGTATTGACAAAAACAAAGAGACATCAGTTTTAGACTCAAGACCATCAGAAAATGGTTCCGTAATTAGGAGAAGAAGAGTTTGTATTGATTGTAAAGGTAGGTTTACAACACATGAAAGGATTCAGTTTAGAGAAATAGTTGTTGTTAAAAAAGATGGAGACAAGGTAAATTTTGACAGAGATAAAATAGCAAAATCTGTTGAGTTGGCATTACGTAAAAGACCTGTTGATACTGATGCTAAAGAAAAACTTATTTCTAGAATTGTTAACGATGTTGAAGGTATGGGTGAAAACGAGATTAGTTCTAATGTTATTGGTGAGGCTGTCATGAAAGCTCTTTATACAATCGATAAAGTAGCTTATGTGAGATTTGCATCTGTTTATAGAGATTTCAGAGAAACTAAAGATTTTGAGCAGTTTTTAGATACAATAGATAAAAAGTAAAATTTGATTAGTTCTAATCACTTAAACTATCTTCAAAGTGTAAATAACTTATCTATCAAAAATATTGGATTAACTGGAAAAAATCCATCAGTAGCATGTTTAATAGTAGACTACTCTAAGTCTTCAAAAGGAATTATTCTTAGTTATGGTTTGACTTCAAAAAATGGTAGGCCACATGCTGAAATTAATGCTTTAAATAAATTATCTAAAAATAAAATAAATAATAAAACCGTTATGTATATTAGTTTAGAACCTTGTTTTAAAAATAATAAATGTTGTGCAAAAGCAATTGCCAATGCTGGAATAAAAAAAGTTTTTATAAGCTCATTAGATCCAAATCCAAATATAAAAGGAAAGGGGATTAAATTTTTAAAGCAGCAAAATATCAAAGTAATTCACTCTTCAAAATCTTTAGATAAATTTAAAAAAATTAATAAATATTTTTACACTCACCAAACTTTAAATAGGCCTTTTATTACTCTCAAAATTGCTATCTCCAAAAACGGTTTTAGTAAAAGCCCAACAATTAATAATATTACCTCTGAACAAACTCAATATTTTATGCATAGGATGAGATTATCACACGATGCTATTGCTATCGGTATGAATACATTATTGGATGATAAACCAAAATTAACTTGTAGATTACAGGGGGTTGAAAAAAATATTCAAAAAATCGTTTTTTCAAATAAAAAAAATAAAATTAAAAATTACTTGTCACTTAAAGTTAATTATAAAAAAATATTAAATAAGGATTTTTCTTTATTTAGAAATTTAAAAGTTCAATCTATTCTAATCGAAGGCGGAATTAGCACCTTTAAATATTTTCTTAATTGTAATTTGTTTGACGAGATTATAGTCTGCCAATCAAATATGATTATAAAAAATTTTAATAAAAAATACTTTTTATCAATGAAATCATTAAAAAATAATCTTAAATTAAAATCCTCTTTTGAATATGGACAAGATACAATTTATAAATTTGTAAATTAATGTTTAGTGGAATAATTCAATCTCAAGGTAAAATTAAAAAACTATCTAGGAAAGAAAAATCTTTGGTAGTTGAAATTTATTCCTCTTTAAAAGGATATAAGTTAGGTTCTTCAATATGTTGTTCTGGTATTTGTTTAACAGTTACATCAAAAAATAAAAATACTTTTAAAGCTGATATTTCATATGAAACTATGAATAAAACTAATGCTAAATACTGGAGAGTTGGTAAAAAAATAAACTTGGAAAAATCTTTAAAAGTTGGCGATGAGATCTCTGGTCATTTTGTTTTTGGTCACATTGATACCACTTGTTCTGTTGAAGAATTATATAAAGTTGGTAGTAGTTGGTTTTTATCTTTTAAGTTTCCAAAAAATCTAAAAAAATTTATCGTCCAAAAAGGTTCTATTTCTCTAAATGGTATTTCACTTACAATAAATGAAGTTAATTCAAATAAATGTCATTGTATGATCATACCTCATACTTATAAATATACTGATATTCACACATATAAGAAAAATGAAATTTTAAATCTTGAAGTCGATATGCTTGCAAGATACGCTCACTCTTCAAAATCATAGGTTATTAGATTAATGTCAGATTTTACAAATATTGAAAATATTATTAGCGATGCCCGTAATGGTAAAATGTATATCTTAGTTGATAGTGAGGATAGAGAGAATGAAGGTGATTTAATTATACCTGCATCTCTTTGTAAACCAGAACACATAAATTTTATGGCGACTTATGGAAGAGGTTTAATTTGTTTATCTATATCTGAGACGAGAGCAAAAGAATTAAAGCTTCCATTGATGAATCCTGATAACTGGAAAAAAAAAACCACTGCATTTACTGTCTCAATAGAGTCGAGCACTAATATAACCACAGGTATTTCTGCATTTGATAGAGCAGAAACAGTAAAAGCCGCTATAAATCCAAATTTTAAATCTGGTGATATTGTAAGCCCTGGTCACGTATTTCCATTAATTGCCTGGGATGGTGGAGTGTTAACGAGAGCAGGGCATACGGAGGCAGCTGTAGATATATCTAGATTAGCTGGATTAAATGACTCTGCAGTAATTTGCGAAATTATGAATGATGACGGCACTATGGCTAGGGTTCCAGACCTGATAACCTACGCAAAAAAACACTCCATTAATATAGGGACAATTCAAGATCTTATCGCATATAGAATTAAAAATGATTTGCTCATAAAAAAAATTCCTGAAAAGCAACACCAAATTAAAAATATTTATTCGGATATTTTTGAGTTTAATGTTTTTGAGAACACCATTGATGGGTTACATCATGCAACATTACACTTAGGAGATTTATCCAAACAAGATAGCGTAATGACAAGAGTTCATCCTGTTCAGGGTTTTGATGACATAATTATGAATTTTAATAATCCTAAAACAAAAGACTTACACGCTTCAATTGAAAAAATAAAATCTCATGGATCTGGAATAATTGTGCTAATTAACAATCCTATATTAGGCGATCTAGGGAAGTTATCAAATGACGAAAAGGTAAAATATTATGGTTTAGGAGCTCAAATTCTTAAAAATTTCTCTATCAATAATATTTCTGTATTATCTAATTCACTAGGTGAGGATTTAGATCTTGGCATTTATGGATTAAGCGTGAATAAAATAGAGAGCCTATGAAAAAATTAAAAATTAAAATTATAGTTGCAGATTATTATAAAGAAATAACTAATCCATTAACAAAATCTTGTGTTAATATTTTAGAACAGAATAATCTTAAATATGAAATTATAACTGTTCCTGGTGTTTATGAAATTCCTCAAATGATAAAGTGGAAAATTAAGACTAGTAGTTATAATTTATTTATTGCCCTAGGCTGTGTTATAAAAGGCCAGACATATCATTTTGAAGTAATTTCTGACTCTGTTGGGAAGGCTCTTTTAGATATTGTAAATCAAAATAAAAATACACTTATATCTAATGGTATCATAAATGCTTACAATAAGTCTCAAGCATTAAAAAGATCAAAATCAAAAAATAAAGGAATAGAAGCGGCAAATGCTATGGTTAATATGATCAAATGCTTAATCTAAATAAAAATACCAGACTATTTTTCTTTCAGTTTATATTTCAAAGAAATTATTCAACTGACTTTGAGTTAGAAGAATTTATAAAAAAAAATATTAAAAAAAGGCCTTTTAATAAAAAAAAATTAATTTCGCTAAATGAGAGCTTTAATTCTAATTTAGAAAAAATTAAAGGACTAATAGATTCTAAGATTATTGAAAAAACCAACAAAATAACAGTTTTCCTTCTTTATGCCTTTTGCTCTGAGTATCTTTTAAATAAAAATAATAAAAAGATATTAATGAGCGAATATATCAATCTTTCTAAGGATTTTCTTACACAAGAAGAGGTAAAATACTTCAATTATTTGTTAGATGATGCCTCTAAAAAAGCTCCTTGAAAATAAAATTAAAATAGATTAACAACTTACCATGTCTCAAATACAGTACTTACAAATAGTAATATTTGCTGCAATAGCGGCAATTGCTTTCGGAATATTCACAACTAATAAAATTTTAAGTTTACCAAAAGGCACAAAAAAGATGACTACAATTTCTAGTGCTATTCAAGAGGGGGCTAAAGCTTACCTTAATCGTCAGTACACAACTATATCAATCGTAGGTATTGTTATTTTTTTTGCATTCTTTTTAATACCATTTAAACACATTTATGATGTACCAGTTGGTTTTTTAATTGGTGCAGCTTTATCAGGTCTCGCTGGTTATATTGGAATGAATGTATCTGTTAGAGCAAATGTTATAACAGCACAAGCTGCAAGTTCTTCACTCAAAAAAGGACTTTATGTTGCATTTAACGCTGGGGCAGTAACAGGATTATTAGTTGTTGGACTCGCTTTAGCTGGTATAGCAGGATATTTCATGATTTTATATTTTGGATTTGAAAGAACAGGAAGAGAGCTTATAGAGCCTTTAGTTGCTCTTGGTTTTGGATCTTCATTAATTTCCATATTTGCAAGATTAGGTGGTGGAATTTTTACTAAAGGAGCAGATGTCGGAGCTGATCTGGTTGGAAAAGTAGAAAAAAATATTCCAGAGGATGACCCAAGAAATCCAGCTGTTATAGCAGATAACGTAGGAGACAACGTTGGAGATTGTGCAGGTATGGCAGCCGACTTATTTGAGACTTATGTTGTATCAATTGTGGCAACAATGGTTCTAGCTATTATTTTTCAGGGAACTGTCAGTGAACTAACTATTTATCCACTACTAATCGCAGGCTCAAGTATTTTAGCATCTATTATTGGCTCACAGTTTGTATCAATATCTACCCCTAAATCCTCAATTATGGGAGCATTGTACAAAGGGTTTTTCATGACACTATTTATTTCAGTAATTTTATTTGCGCTTATAACCCAATATTCAATCGGCTTTGATCAATTTTTTCAATTAGGAAATAAGTGGTACAACGGAATGGATTTATTTTTATGTGCGGTTTACGGATTAGTAATTACTTTAGCACTTGTTTTTATCACAGAATATTACACTAGTACTGAGTATAGACCCGTAAAAAGTGTTGCTGAAGCATCCCAAACTGGTCATGCAACGAATATTATTCAAGGACTTGCTATGGGGATGGAGTCTACAGCAATACCTGTCTTAATTATATGTGCAGGAATTGGTTTAACTTTTTCAACTGCTGGTCTTTTTGGTATCGCAATTGCAGTGACATCAATGTTGGCTCTCGCAGGAATGGTGGTTGCTTTGGACGCATACGGACCCGTCACAGATAATGCTGGCGGTATTGCTGAAATGTCAGGTTTGAATAAGAAAGTCAGAGAGAGAACTGATGCCTTAGACGCTGTGGGAAATACTACAAAAGCTGTTACTAAAGGATACGCCATAGGATCAGCTGGACTTGGTGCATTAGTTTTGTTTGCTGCTTACACTGAAGATCTTAAATTTTTTAATCAAGAAACAGGAAATAATGCCTTTAAAGTATCTTTTGATTTATCTGAACCATACGTGATAATTGGATTATTGTTAGGCGGATTATTACCCTTCTTGTTTAGTGCACTAAGCATGACTGCAGTAGGAAGAGCAGCTGGCTCAGTGGTTTTAGAAGTAAGACAACAGTTTAAAGAAAAAAAAGGCATAATGTCTGGAAAAGAAAAACCTGACTATGGTAAGTGTGTTGATATACTTACAAAAGCAGCCATTAAAGAGATGATCATTCCATCTTTATTACCCGTGCTTTCACCAGTTATTATTTTCTTTGGCGTTTATTCCCTTACAGGTAGTGTCAATACCGCCTTTCAAGCACTTGGAGCTCTTTTAATAGGAGTTATAATCACTGGTTTCTTTGTAGCTATCTCGATGACCGCTGGTGGTGGTGCATGGGATAATGCAAAAAAATATATTGAAGATGGTAACCTAGGAGGGAAAGGCAGTGAAACTCATAAAGCCTCTGTTACAGGAGATACTGTTGGTGACCCTTATAAGGATACAGCTGGACCAGCTGTTAATCCGATGATTAAAATAACAAATATTGTATCAATTCTATTGTTATCAATAGTTGTTCATTTAAATATTATTTAATTTAATTCAATTTCTTCAACAGACCTTAAAACATTATCTTCAAATTTAAGCTTTAGGGTCTTGTTGTAGGCTGTTTGTTTGAATGCAGCAATTCCTGTTTTTTTATCTGTTCTATAAATCCATAAATTATCTGAGTTTTCCTTTATTAAAGGAGGTCCAATAATTGCTATCACATCTTCTTTTGAGTAATTAATATTTTGATAATTTTCTTTAATTTCATTAAAACTAGTTTCTGAAATACCAGAAAAATATACCTCTTTAGAACAAGAAAATAAAATTACTGAGCTTAATAATGCCATAAAAATAAGAGGTATTTTTAAAATATTCACAATAAAAACAAATAAGGTATAAGTTTCTTTAAAGCAATAATAAACATTAATGAGTAAATATATAATTAATCTTGACCTACACGGAGGAGACTTTGCCCCACAATCAGTTCTAGAAGGGGCATTAATAGCCCAAACTAAAAATTCTTCTATTAAATTCAATTTACATTCTGATAGACATATTTATGAGAAATTTAAATCGCCATTTTCAAAGCTATTTAATAACTCTAAATGGATACAGTCTGAAAATTTTATTTCTCCGGATATGAAACCAAGTGACGCTTTAAAAAAGGATAATCGAAATAGTTCTATGTCAAATGCCATTTTAAAATTAAAAGAAAATAAAAATCAAATAACTATTTCTGCAGGAAACACTGGCGCAATGATGGCTTACTCAACTGTATATCTCAGGACCATTGAAAATATTACAAGACCTGCAATAGCATCATTTTTTCCTTCAGAGAAACATCCGGTATGTTTTTTAGATTTAGGTGCAAATGCTGAGTGTAACTCAGAAAATCTTTTAGATTTTGCTGTTATGGGAAGTACTTATTACAAAGTTCTCTATCCACAGATTGATACCAAAGTGGCACTTTTAAATATTGGATCAGAAGAGCTCAAAGGCAATAATTTGATTCAAGAGACACATGAATTAATGAAGAGTGATGAAAGAATAAATTATCAAGGATTTATAGAAGCTGATGAGATTACCTCAACACATAATCATGTTATTGTCACAGATGGATTTTCTGGAAATATTGCGTTGAAAACGGCCGAGGGTGTATCTAAATTCATAACTGACTCTCTAAAAAAAAGTCTAACCTCCACCTCTTTCTCAAAAATACTATCTTTACTTTTAAAAAAAAATTTCAAAGACTTTAAAAATTTAATTGATCCTAGAAATTACAATGGTGGTATGTTTATAGGTGTAAATGGTATTGTAATTAAAAGTCACGGTAATGCTGACTCACATGCATTCGCGAATGCTATAGAGTTTGGTATAAAATGTATTGACAATGATTTATTAAATGAGATTAAGAAAAATGTCTCAAGATAAAGCAACTAGAGAGAGTATTGCTAAACAAATATCTATTGAATTTGGTATAGCATACTCCACGGTTTACAAAAAAATTGATAAAATTCTTGAAATTTGGAGCAATGAAATGATTATTTCTGATTTATCAATAAGTAATATTGGTTCATTTAAAATAAAAAAAAAAAATGAGAGAATAGGTAGAAATCCAAAAACTAAAGAGGAGTATTTAATAAAATCTAGAAAAGTTATAAGTTTTAAAAAATCAAATAAATTAGTCTTATGAACAAAAATTTTTATAATATTGATGACGTATCTCATTTAGTGGGAGAGCAGAAACATACAATTAGATTTTGGGAGAGTAGAATAAAAAAACTTAAAGTTATCAGAACTCAATCTGGACATAGATTATATAATTATGAAAATTTACTTCTTCTAAAAAAAATAAAATACTTACTTGATGTTCAAAAATTGACACTTGATGGTGTCAACGATTATTTATCAAAATCAAAGCTTAAAATGAAATCGCTAGATGATAATATCCTCTCAGACTTAAAGGATTTATTGGGACTATTAAAAAAGTCAAGATAATCGGGGGTTAGCTCAGTCTGGTAGAGTGCGCGTCTGGGGGGCGTGAGGTCGCTGGTTCAAGTCCAGTACCCCCGACCAAAAAAATGAGAATAATGTTTAAAAATTAAGTTTATTATCAATTAATGAGGAAAATTTTATCTATAATCCTTGCTTTTTTAATGATTTTACTTATATTCCCTCTATCGTGAAAACTACTACTTTAAAAAAATCTGAATTTCAAAAAGCATGGCATTTACTAGATGCCACAGATATCTCTGTAGGAAGGCTTGCTTCAAGGGTAAGTTTAATTCTTAAAGGTAAAAACAAACCTCAATACTCCCCTAATTTACCAGTCGGAGATGGTGTAATTATTATTAACACAGATAAAGTAAAATTTTCAGGTAATAAAAACACTGACAAAAAATATTACAAACACACAGGTCACCCTGGTGGAATTAAAGAAACTACACCTGACAAACTAAAAGAAAATAATAAATCTGATGATATTATTAAAAAAGCAATAAAAGGAATGCTTCCAAACTCTCCTTTATTTAGAGACCTTATGAAAAATAGTATAAAACTTTATAGAGATGCCAATCATCCACATGAGTCTCAAAATCCAAAAAACTTAGATTTTAAGTCTATTAATAGGAAGAACAAAGTAAATGTCTGATCAAGTCTATAGTACTGGAAGACGTAAAGAGTCTATTGCAAGAGTTTGGGTTTCTAATGGAACAGGAAATATAACAATTAATAAAAAAAATATTGATGAATATTTTCCTGATAAAGCATTAAGAATGATAATTAACCAACCATTAGAGGTTGCAAAAAAATCAGACTCTGTGGATCTTAGAATTACAGTATTAGGTGGAGGTTTATCTGGTCAAGCTGGAGCTATTAAACATGGACTTAGCAGAGCTTTAACAAAAATAGATCCAAACACCAAAGATGTTTTAAAGAAAAATGGGTTTTTAACAAGAGACTCTAGAACAGTAGAACGAAAAAAGTATGGTAGGCAAAAAGCTAGACGAAGTTTTCAGTTCTCTAAAAGATAATTTTTTATTTATTTTTTCTGTCATTTCACTATTAATAATTACTATTTCTTGCGAAAGATCATTCCAAAATTTTGATAAAAATTTGATGGAAAAGAAAAAAGAATTAGAGGAATTTAACGAAAAGAGTAATATTAGAAAAGAACAAATTTTAAAATCTCAAAATGAACAAGATTAAAATAGCAGTTTTAGGTTTAGGAGTCGTAGGCTCTCATGTTGTAAAGCTATTAGAAAAAAATTCATATATTTTGGATGATACTAAATGTGAAATAGTTGCTATTGGTGCAAAAAATAAGAAAAAGAAAAGAATAATCAATATTAGTAAATACAAATGGGTTGGCGATTATAAGAGCTTAATCCAATTTAAACCTGATTTAATCATTGAAACTATAGGAGGCACAGGAAAGTACATAAATGATCTATATAAATTTTGTTTAAAAAATAAAATATCTCTTATTACTGCTAATAAGGCTCAATTAGCAGAAAAGTCTAGTTTGTTTTTTGAGGGCTTTGATAAGTCGAATTTATTTTTAGGTTTTGAGGCTGCTGTATTGGGTGCTGTGCCAGTAATAAGAACAATAGAGAATAGTATTCACCCCTCAATGGTTAATTCAATTTATGGAATTTTTAATGGCACAACTAACTATATTATTTCAAAAATGTATGAAAATAAGATCAGTTTCAAAGAAACATTAGAACAAGCTATTAAAAATGGATTTGCTGAACAAGACTCTAGTGCTGATTTATCTGGAAAAGATGCTATGCACAAACTTGTTTTACTCTCAAATATATCTTTTGGAAAAAAGTTTAAATTTTCTGATATGCACTATGATGGAATTGAAAATATTAAGCTAATAGATTTAGAGCAAGGCCTTAACCTTGGTTATAAATTAAAACTTGTCTCTTTAACAGAGAGATATAAAGATAAGTTTTTTTCATCTGTAGCACCCTGTTTTGTGCCAGAGTCAAGTTTGATTGCAAAAACTAATTTTGAAGAAAACGTTATTACTTTAGAAGGTGAGAATTTTTTAAAAACTAGTTTAGTTGGTAAAGGAGCTGGAGGTTACCCGACAGCTACTTCTATTATCTCAGATATAAAGAGATTTATTAATTATTCTTCTATTAAAGGTATTTTTATAAAAAAATACTCACAAATGTTGAATGCAAAGTTTGTCAATCAATCTCAAAGAATTAGACCATATTACTTAAGAATGTCTGTGCTCAATAAAGTTGGTGTTCTTAAATCGATTGCCCAATTATTTTCTCAAAAATCAATTTCCATAAAATCTATAATTCAATTGAATGCTAATAATGAAAAAGTTGTTCCAATAATTATTATATCTGATCCTGTTGGTATAAAAAATATCACTCAAGTTGTAAATAATTTAAAGAAGACAAGTTTTATTAAAAACGAGATATCAGTTATTAGGATAGAGGAAAATATTGGATAGAAATCTTGCTATTGAGTTAGTTCGAGTTTCTGAATTCGCAGCATTAGCTGCTTCTAAACATATTGGAAGAGGAAATGAAAAGGCAGCTGATCAGGCTGCAGTTGACGCAATGAGAAAATGTCTAAATTCTCTTACAATATCTGGGACAGTAGTTATAGGTGAGGGTGAGAGAGATGAAGCGCCCATGCTCTACATAGGTGAGAAAGTTGGTCAGGGTGGCCCTAATGTGGATATAGCCCTTGATCCTTTAGAGGGCACTACAATAACTGCAAAAGGTGGAGAGAACGCTATGGCTGTTATTGCGTTGGCTCAAGAGGGTGGTTTTTTAAATGCACCAGATGTTTATATGAGAAAAATTTCAGCAAAGGTTGAAAATGAAAATGTTGTATCTCTCAGCCAAGATCTTAGATCAAATATAAAAGCACTTGCAGAATATAAAAAAATTAATACTGAGGATTTAGTAATATGTGTTTTAGATCGAGAAAGACACCAAGAAGATATTGAAATAATAAGATCTGCAGGTGCTAGAATAAAAATTATTGGTGATGGAGATGTAAGTGCTGTCATTTCCTCTGTCATAGATAGTAGTAACATTGATATGTATTACGGTATAGGTGGCGCTCCAGAGGGTGTGCTAGCCGCTGCCGCTTTACAATGTGTTGGAGGATATTTAGAGGGGCAGCTTATTTTTTATAATGAACAAGAAACTGATAGAGCGAAAAAAACGGGCATAACAAATTTAAATAAGATTTATAAGCTCAACGATCTAGCTAAAGGAGATGTTATGTTTTCAGCTACAGGCGTAACTGATGGTACAATGCTTCGTGGAATTAACATAAACAAGAATTTTGCTACAACACACTCTATTGTGATGCGTTCAAAAACGGGAACTATTAGAGAGATTGATGGAAAACACAATTTTGACATCAAACAACTTGACTACTGATAAGAGTTTTAACGGTACTATTTGGAGACCATTAAATTCAGATTTAAATGATGAATTAGTTTTTGAAGTAGCTCAAAAGAATAATATATCTATTAATCTTTCAAAATTATTAATAAATCGTAAAATTAGTAAAATACAAAATTTTTTAAGTTCAAAATTAAAAGATAACATATCTTTTAATGAAATTTTAAAATTAAATAATTTAAAAAAAATAACTTCATTTTTTAAAAAAATAAAAAATGATAAAAAAATTTCTATATTCTCAGATTATGATGTAGATGGAGCCTGTGCTGCATCAATTTTCAAAAAATATCTAACTCAATTTGAAATTGAGGTTTTTGTTTATATTCCAAATAGATTAAATGAAGGGTATGGATTAAGCACACCCGCCTGTAATAAATTACTAGAATTTAGCTCGAACATTTTGGTTTTAGATTGTGGTAGCAATAATTTTGATGAACAGAAGTATATTAACAGCCAAGGTGCAGAACTTCTTGTAATTGATCATCATGAATGTGATCATTATTTTAATGAATCGATTGTTATAAATCCTAAAACACCGGAGGATAAATCTAATCTTGATGATTTATGTGCAACAGCTCTATCATTTTTAGTTATCGTTTTTTTAAACAATGAGGAAATATTTGAAAAAAAAGACGTATTACAATTTTTAGATCTTGTTTCTCTTGCTACTATTTGTGATTTAGTTCCTTTAAACAATATAAATCGAACACTTGTAAAACAAGGACTGAAAATAATTAATTCTGATAACAGTAATAAAGGCATAAAAACTCTTATTAATCTTTCGAAGATAAAACAAAAAATATCAGAGTATCATCTCGGATATATTATAGGCCCTAGAATTAATGCTGGAGGAAGAATGGGAGAGTCTTTACTTGCTTATAATCTTTTATCTTCAGAAAATATACACCAAGCTGTTCAGTTTGCACAAATTATTGAGCTACACAATCAAAACAGACAAAAAATTCAATCGAAAATAGTTAAAGAAATAGATATTAACATCAATAACAATTTAAATATAAATTTTTTCTATGATGAAAAATGGCATATTGGCGTTGTAGGAATTATAGCTGGAAGATTAATGCGTATTAATAATCGTCCATCATTTGTAATGACTCAATCAAACGATTTAGTTGTTGGATCAGGTAGATCGCAGGGTGAAAAAAATATTGGATTATTGATGATGCAAGCTACGGAAAAAGGTATTTTGATAAAAGGTGGTGGTCACCATAAAGCTTGTGGTTTTACTTTAAAAAAAGAAAATGTTGATGACTTTAAAAACTTTTTAATTGAAGAGACAAATAACTTGGAAATTTTAAATGAAAAGTCATATGACTCTTTAATTGATGTTAATGTGATCAATAATAATCTTTTAAGTGACCTTGAGTCTTTAAGTCCCTTTGGCCAACAAAATGCTGAGCCAATATTTAAAATTGAAAATGCTAAAATTGAAATATTACAAATTTTTAAAGATAAGCATGCCAAATTAAAAGTATCCGATAATCTTGGCTTTTCATGTGAAGGCATGTTCTTCGATATTTCATCGAAAGAATTAAAAAATTATTTATCAAACAAACCTGAGTTTAATTGCTATTTTAAGGTAAAAAAAGATACCTATAGTGAAAAAACTATAATTCATCTTGAAGATATTCATTGATTGATTTTTTAGTAAATCTAGCTATTTTGTTTGTTTTAAACACCGATGTCTCCTTCGTCTAGCGGTTAGGACATCACCCTTTCACGGTGAAGACACGGGTTCGATTCCCGTAGGAGATGCCAAAATATTGACTTTTTTATTTCACTTTGTGAAATTTTAATAAATATTGTATTAAAGCAATCCATAAGGTCATTATTTGTATAGAAAGGATATAGAATAAATTATGCCAGGTAAAATTTCACTTTTCGTACCAGGACCTACAAACATGCCAGATAGGGTAAGACAGGCGATGGATATTTCAAATGAGGACCATCGTGCACCCGGTATGGATAAATTTTGGCACCCACTAATAAACGATTTAAAAAAAGTTTTTGAGACAACATCTGCACAACCAATTATATTCCCTGGTACAGGTTCAAGTGGATGGGAAGCAGCACTTACAAATTTATTAAGTAAGGGAGATAGAGTTTTATCAGCTAGATTTGGACATTTTTCACACCTTTGGATAGAAATGTGTAAAAAACTACATATTGATGTTGAGGAAGTTGATTTAGAGTGGGGTTCCGGGACGCCTCATGACGAATTTGAAAAAATATTATCAGAAGACAAAGATCATACAATTAAAGCAGTTCTTGTAACTCATAATGAAACCTCCACAGGGGTTACAAATGATGTTAAAGCAACAAGAGACCTTTTAAATAATCTTAATCATCCTGCCTTACTATTTGTTGATGGCGTAAGCTCAATAGGTTCAATCAAATTTGAAATGGATGCATGGGGGGTTGATGTTGCAGTTTCAGGCTCTCAAAAAGGATTTATGTTACCTGCTGGTTTAGCTATATCATGTGTAAGCCAAAAGGCTTTAGAAATTGCAAAAACATCTAACTTACCCAGAGCTTACTATGATTATCATGATATGCTTAAAATAAATGAAACAGGCTATTGGCCTTATACTAATCCAATGCCACTATTAAGAGGACTTAGAGAGGCGCTTAATATGATGATGGAAGAGGGAATTGATAATATTTATGCACGTCATAAATTTTTAGCTCAAGCTGTTCAAAAAGCATCTATTGCATGGGGTCTTAAACTTTGTGCAAAAGATCCATCACTTTATTCAAATACTGTCACAGCAATAATGGTACCTGAGGGAATTGACTCTACTGATGTTGTTAAAACAGCATACAACAAGTATAACACCTCGTTTGGAGGAGGGCTTAATAAAGTAGCAGGAAAGTTGTTTAGAATAGGTCACCTTGGAGATTTAAATAGCACCATGATTTTAGGTGCAATTTCTACTGCAGAATTAGCGATGTACGATGTGGGAATAAAATTTGAACTTGGAAGTGGTGTTGCTGCTGCCATCAAACATTTAAAGGCTTAAATGAAAATTTGTATTTACGGTGCAGGAGCTATTGGTGGTTATTTGGGAGCAAAACTTACTGAGATAGGTGCAGATGTAACTTTAATTGCTAGGGGGCCTCATTATCAGGCTATCAAGCAAGATGGACTGAGATTAAGGAAAGATGGCAAAGAACTAGTTGTGTATCCAAAGTGTGTAGACACAGCGGAAAAAGCAGGAAAGCAAGACTATATTTTTGTTACTCTAAAAGCTCATTCAGTTCCTGGTTGTCTTGATGCATTTGAAGTTCTTATGAAAGATGACACTTCATTTGTTTGGGGTGTGAATGGTATCCCATGGTGGTATTTCTACAATCACACTAACCCTGATTTCAAAGATAAAAAAGTTACTTCAGTTGATCCAGATGGAAGTCAATGGGATCGAATTGGCCCTGAAAAAATCATCGGCTGTATAGTTAATCCCGCATCAGAAGTTATCAAACCAGGTGTCATTCAGCACTTAGAGGGAGATAAGTTTCAACTAGGAGAAATTAATGGAGAGGAAACAGATAGAATTAAAAATCTTTCTGAGACTTTAGAGAAAGCAGGCTTTCAAGCACCTGTTAGACCTAATATAAAAGGTGATATCTGGTTAAAACTTTTTGGTAATCTTTCTCTTAATCCTATTAGTGCACTTACAACATCTACACTTGTCAAAATTTGTAGCAACGACGATGTTAGAGCCGTCATAAAAAATATGATGAATGAAGCTCATGCAATTTCTCAAAATTTAGGAATAGACAAGCCTTTCGATGTTGAGAGAAGAATTGATGCAGCTAAAGCAGTTGGCGAACATAAAACATCTATGCTTCAAGATTTAGAACGTGATAGACCTATGGAGATTGATGCTTTAATCACATCTGTTCAAGAGCTTGGAAAAATTACAAATGTTCCAACTCCTACAATTGATACAGTTCTTGCTTTAACTAAACTTAGAGCTAAAGAAGCTAAATTATATTAGTTTAAAGCTTCTTTGATTGTCTCACCTAGTTTTGCTGGTGATTTGGATATATGAACTCCTGCTTCTTCTAAAGCACTAAACTTTGACTCTGCAGTGCCTTTTCCACCAGAAATAATTGCACCTGCATGACCCATTCTTTTTCCAGCAGGAGCACTAGCACCGGCTATAAAAGAAGCAACTGGTTTTTTTATTTCAGATTTTTTAATAAATTCTGCAGCTTCCTCTTCAGCAGTTCCACCAATCTCTCCAATCATTATGATTCCTTCGGTTTCCGGATCTTTTAAAAAAAGATCAAGGCAATCTATAAAGTTTGTTCCGTTAATAGGATCTCCCCCAATACCAATACAAGTCGATTGACCTAGACCTACAGCAGAAGTTTGTGCTACTGCTTCATATGTCAATGTGCCAGATCTACTAACAACTCCTATTTTTCCTTTTTGGTGAATATGACCCGGCATAATGCCTATTTTGCATTCATCAGGAGTAATTATTCCTGGGCAGTTGGGTCCAATTAAACGCGATTTTGATTTTTCCAATTTTCTTTTTACTTGCATCATATCAAGAACTGGAACTCCTTCAGTTATACAAACAATTATTTCCATGTCTGCATCAATCGCTTCAGTTATAGCACCAGCTGCAAAAGGAGGTGGAACGTATATTACAGTTGCATTTGCATCTGTGTTGTCTTTTGCCTCTTTAACACTATTAAACACAGGAAGTCCTAAATGCTCTTGACCACCTTTCTTTGGTGTCACCCCACCAACCATTTGAGTTCCATATTTTATAGCTTGTTCTGAGTGAAATGTACCTTGGGAACCAGTAAAACCCTGGCAAATAACTTTTGTGTTTTTATTAATTAATACTGACATAATTTCTCCTTTAATTTAAAGCCCTAACTGCCTTTTGAGCTGCATCTTCTAAATTATCAGCCGAAATAATTGACAGCCCAGATTTATTTAAAATTTCTTTTCCTAGGTCAACATTGGTCCCTTCTAATCTTACTACCAATGGAACTTGAATAGATAGCTCTTTAGCTGCAGCTACCACACCCTCAGCGATAATGTCACATTTCATAATGCCACCAAAAATATTAACCAAAATAGCTTTTACATTTGGATCTTGCAGAATTATAGAAAAAGCTTTTGCCACTCTCTCTTTTGTAGCTCCTCCTCCTACATCTAGAAAATTTGCAGGACTTCCACCATGTAATTTAATTATATCCATTGTCCCCATTGCAAGACCAGCTCCATTTACCATGCATCCAATTTGACCATCTAATTTGACGTAGTTAAGCTCATGTTTTGAAGCCTCAATCTCTGCAGGGTCCTCTTCAGTTTCGTCTCTCATTGAAGCTACATCTTTATGTTTATAAAGCGCATTATCGTCTATCGACACCTTCGCGTCTAAAGCCAAAAAATTACCCTCACCAGTCAATACAAAAGGATTAACTTCAACTAAAGAGGCATCTGAAGACAAAAAGCTATTGTAAATTTTTTGAATTTGATCACAAAAATCATTTGATAGATTTTGATCTATATTAAGACCCTTAGTTAATTTATTTAAACTATTTTGGTCTATAATACTGTCCCCAGGGACATTAACAGTAATAATTTTTTCAGGTTGCTTTTCTGCTACCTCCTCGATTTCCATACCACCCTCAGTAGAGGCTATAATTGAAATTGAAGATGAGGCTCTATCCACGAGCATACTTAGATAGTACTCTTTTTTGATATCACACCCTTCCTCGATATAAAGTCTATTTACCTGTTTTCCACTTGGGCCAGTTTGTTTTGTAACTAAAGTTTTACCAAACATTTTTTTTGCATTGTCTTTGGCTTCATCTTTTGAGAAGCAAACTCTCACACCACCTTTGTCATCACCACTATCTGTAAATTTTCCTGCGCCTCTTCCACCTGCATGAATTTGAGACTTCACAACCATAACGGGTGTTTGGATAGAGTCTACAGCAGTTTCTATATCGCTATAATCTAATACTGGGTAGCCATTTAAAACTCTAACGTTATTATTTTTTAATAATATTTTTGCTTGGTATTCGTGCAGATTCATTTTTTTTCTCCTTTTATGCTTAAAACTATTTTTCCTGTATGTTCAGATTTTTCCATAACCTCATGTGCTTTATTTACATCACTCATATTAAAAGTTTCAAAAATCGTTGGTTTATATTTATCATTCTCTATCAAAGGCCATATTTCTTTGACAACCTGATCAACAATATTTCCCTTTTCAGATGGAGATCTTGATCTTAATGTTGATCCAGATATTTTTAATTGTTTATTCATTATATGTAAAAGATTAGTTTCTGCTTTAATCCCACCGAGGGCAGCAATATAAGTAAGTCTTCCTTTAAAATTTAATATTTTTAAATTTTTTTTTAAGTAATCTCCTCCAACCATATCTAATATTACATCAACCTTTAATTTTTTCTGATTAAAATATTCTTCAAAATCTGTATCTTTGTAGTTAATAGCATCAGTGGCTCCTAATTCGATACAACTCTTACATTTCCCACTCGTACCAGCGGTTACAAAAATATTTTTTGTATAATTTTTAAGAATTGAAATAGCAGTTGTGCCGATACCACTACTTCCACCATGTATCAAAATCGCCTCATCTCTTTGAAATTTAGATACATTGAAAATATTCTCAAAAACAGTGAGTGTGGTTTCTGGTAAGCAACCAGCTTCATGTAAATTTAAATTTTTTGGTAATGGCATTACTTGTTTTTCATTAACATTTACGTACTCCGCATATCCGCCACCTCCAAGAATTGCACAAACTTGTTCTCCTAAACTAAAGTTTTTTACTGACTTTCCTAATTTGGTAACTATTCCGGAACACTCTAATCCAATAATTTCACTCTCACCTGAGGGTGGTGGGTAATGTCCATTTTTTTGGAGAATATCTGCTCTATTTATTCCAGCGAAATGAATTTCAATTTGGATTTGTTCATCAAGAGGGTCAGCGATCTCTTTTTCGTCTAGAAACAAACTCCCATCTTTATAATTTATAAACTTCAATTTAACTGCCTGTGGTATTTTGTATACATTATACAATTAAATAACACAATCACTGTTGTAAATGTCAAGAATATCAATGCTAAAACAAGGATTTTTCTAATTTTAAACTAAATCCTAAATTAAGAATATATTTTTAATATTCTCTTAAATAGTTTATTGTACTGCTTAACCTATAGGAGGAAACAATATGTCAATAATCAAAAAATTAGCATTAGTTATTGTTTCACTTTCACTTGTCGCTGTTAGTTCAGTGTCTTCTGCGAAGCCTTTTAGTCCAAAGAAGCCTATTGAACTTATTATCCCAGCTGGTCAAGGTGGTGGAGCTGACGAAATTGCTAGATTAGTTCAAGGTGTTATCGAGAAAAACGACTACGCATCTAAGCCAGTGATTCCGATTAATAAAAAAGGTGGTTCTGGTGGTGAAGCTATGACTTATGTTAAGAAAAAAGCTGGTGATGAGCACACACTTATCATTACTCTTAACAACGTTCTAACTACACCTGTTAACCAGCCTGAGTTAGGAATTGACTTCTTTAATGACTTCACACCATTAGCAAGACTTATTACAGATACATTCTTAGTATGGATTGCAACTGAAGGTAAAAATACTCAAGGTGTAGAAACATTTGATGACTTCATCGCACTTGCTAAAGGCAATGGTCTAGTAATGGGTGGCACAGGAAGTATGTCTGAGGACGAATTACTTCTTGGTATGATGAGAGGTCAGTTTGGATTTGATGCAAAGTACGTACCATATGACGGTGGTGGTGCTGTTGCAAAAGGTCTAGTTGGCGGCGAGTCAGATTTTACATTAAACAACCCTTCTGAGCAGATGGGATTCTATCAATCAGGTGATTCAAAAGCATTAGTTATGATGACTCCTGAGAGAAATCCTGCATTCCCAGAAGTACCATCTTCATATGAATTAGGTTATCCTGATCTTGAATACTATATGATGAGAGCATTCATGGCTCCAGCTGGTGTTGATGCAGAGGTAGAGAAGTACTACACAGGACTTCTTCACACTGTTTATCATGATGACGAGTTCCAAACTTTCAACATCGACGATGGAAAGTTAATGAGCTGGTTAGAGGGTTTTGGTCTTAAAGATTTCTTAGCAATCGAATATGCTAAGCACGGTGAGATCATTAAAAACTTTGACTAATATTTAAATTAAGAGTGATATGAGCATAACAAACAAAATAACTGTCAAAAGAGCAGAAATTGCGGTGGCCGTTATTTTAGCGTTATGCTCAATCGCTCTGATGATTAAAAGTGCTGAGAATAGAATTACATGGAACGCAGAAGAAAACATGGGTGCGGGATTTCTTCCTTTTTACCTTTCTCTTGGCATGCTTATCTGCACTGTCCTTACCATAATTAAATTCGTTCTAAAAAGGTCACCACAATCTAAAGATGACTCTCCTTTTATTGAGGCTGAAGCATTCAAATATATTGCAGTAACAATTATTTCATTAGTTATTTTAGTTTTAGCAATAGGCTATTTGGGAATTTACTTTTCACTTATCTTTTTTTTAGCTTTTTATCTTAGATATTTTAGTTCTAAAAGTGTCCTATTTATATCTGTATTCTCTTTAATCACACCAGTTTTAACCTTTTTATTTTTTGAATGGCTTTTAAAAATACCTTTACCCCAAGGTATTTCAGAGCCCTTATTTTATCCAGTATACGATTTTATGTATTCTTAATGAGATTGGTAAAGTAAAGACATAAAAGATGGATGTATTCATACTTCTTCTAGAGGGAATTTTTGTATCCTTTGAGCCCTTAAACCTTGGTCTTTTAGTATTTGGTTGTCTAATTGGATTATTTGTGGGTGCAATGCCTGGTCTTGGTTCAGTTAATGGTGTTGCAATACTTATTCCAATTACATTTATTATACCACCCACTGCAGCAATAATATTTTTAGCAGCTGTCTATTACGGCGCTATGTATGGAGGTGCCATAAGTTCCGTAATGCTAGGTATACCTGGAGCTTCTACTGCAGTAGCTACAGTTTTTGATGGAAGACCCTTAGCTGTTAAGGGAGAAGCTATGACAGCTTTAACTGCAGCAGCAGTCGGTTCTTTCGTTGGTGGAACTGTATCCGTTATTTTATTTACTTTATTTGCACCACCTCTGGCTGAGGTAGCACTAAGATTTAATGCGCCTGAAACCTTTGCATTAATGGTAATGGCCTTTGCTACATTTGTAGGCTTAGGTGGAGATGACGTTCCAAAAACTATTTTTTCTATATTAATTGGATTAGCTTTATCAACTATAGGCTTAGATCTAATTACAGGAAAGCCAAGATTAATTTTCTTTAATATCCCTGGATTTCTTCATGGAATTAATTTCCTTGTACTTGCTATCGGTATTTATGGAATTGGAGAGATGCTTTGGACCCTTGAAGAAACAAAAGGTAAAGTTCAAATGTCAAAATTATCAGTCAACATGAAGGAAGTTGGAAGAGCATTTGGTGCTCTTAAAAAAACTATAATGGCAATGAACATTGGTTCATTTCTTGGTTTCTTTGTGGGAATTCTCCCTGCGGCAGGTGCCACACCGGCATCACTTATGTCATATGGAATTACAAAACAATTATCAAAAAATTCAAAAGAATTTGGTTCAGGTGTTCCTGCTGGAGTTGTTGCTCCGGAATGTGCAAATAATTCTGCTAGTACTGGAAGTATGCTCCCTATGTTAACATTAGGTATTCCAGGATCACCTACAACTGCTATTTTACTTGGTGGCATGATTTTATGGGGACTTACACCAGGTCCTCTTTTATTTACTCAAGAACCCGAGTTTGTTTGGGGCTTAATTGGTAGTCTTTACATCGCTAACTTCTTTACACTGGTTTTAAATATTGCATTAATTCCAGCTTTTTTAATGGTATTAAGGATACCATTTGCCATCTTGGCCCCGGTTATTTTTGTTCTTTGTGTAACAGGCGGTTATGCACCTACACAAAGTCTTCACGACGTATGGTTAATGTTGCTATTCGGTTTTGCTGGATATATTTTGAGAAAATTAGATTACCCTGTGGCACCAGCTGTTTTATCTATTGTTCTTGGTCCATTAGCTGAAAAAGCTTTAAGACAGTCTCTAATTTTATCTGATGGTAGTATGGGAATATTTTTTGATATGGCAGAAAAACCTATTGCTGCAATCATAATGTATATTGCAATTGTACTTTTAATTATGCCAGCATTTGGCCCTCTCTACAAAAAATTTTTTAAAAAAGCACAGACTACATAAATGATCCAAAAAATAGGAACGGTAAACCTAAAAGGTAAGGTATACGATTCACTAAAAAAATATATTTTGTCACTTAATATATATTTAAAACAAAGTGATTTTCATCTAGATGAGAGGCAATTATCTGAAAAGCTAGGAGTTAGTCGGACACCTATTCGAGAAGCTGTTGCTAAATTAGAGCAAGAGGGAATTGTTAAAACAGTTCCAAGAAGAGGCGTATTTGTGCACAGAAAATCAAAAAAAGAATTGATTGATATTGTAACTGTATGGGCAGGTCTAGAGGGTTATGCAGCTCATTTAATTATTGCTAATTCAACTAAAGATGAGATTGAAAGTTTAAATAAGTATTGTCATTACTCAAAAGAGAACGTTTTGTCTGAACTTGATAACTACTCAAATGATAATATTAAATTTCATAATCAAATTATGAAATTAACTAAAGTAAAATTAATGGGAGAAATTTTAGAGTCACAGTTAATTCATTTACAATACTTGAGGAAAAAATTTGTAATAGAGTCACATAGAGCTGTGAAATCAATTGATGAACACAATGACATTGTTAGATCTCTTGTCGCAGGCCAGGCATCAAAAGCAGAAAAACTTCTTAAAAATCACGCACTTACTTTAGTTGATAAGATACAAGAAAGCATTAATTCATAAGGCAAAATTCTTTGCAAGACCTCTAAATCTGGTATACATTATACCACCAGAGAGAGGTTAAAAATGTCTACAGGATCTAATGAACAAATGATAACTGGCGGGGAGCTGGTTGCTAAAGCCCTTAAAGCAGAGGGAGTTGAGGTTATTTACACTTTATGTGGGGGACACATTATTGATATTTACAATGGATGTCTAAACGAAGGAATTAAAATTATTGACGTGCGTCATGAAGAAGTTGCCTCTCATGCAGCTGATGGTTATGCAAGAATGACAGGTAAACCTGGGTGTGCAGTTGTTACTGCTGGACCAGGCACGACACATGCATTAACAGGAGTAGCAAATGCTTTTAGAGCTGAAATCCCAATGCTTTTAATAGGAGGACAAAGTTCACTCACACAACATAAAATGGGATCTTTACAAGATTTACCTCACGTAGACATGATGCAACCAATTACAAAATTTGCAGCAACTGTAATGTCAACCGAGAGATGTGCAGACATGGTATCAATGGCTTTTAGGGAAACTAGAAATGGATCTTTTGGTCCATCATTTTTAGAAATTCCAAGAGACATACTTGACTCTTCAATTCCAATGAGCAAAGCCGTCTTACCAGAAGCTGGAAAATATAGTGCTTCATCAAAAACATTAGCAGACCCAGTAGATGTACAAAAAGCTGCAGACATAATTTCAAATGCAGAGAGACCATGCATACTTTTAGGTCAACAGGTTTGGACTTGCCAATCTACGAAAGATGCAATCGACTTTGTTAAAAATATGAATATCCCTGCTTATTTAAATGGTGCTGCAAGAGGTTCAATGCCTCCTGGAGACCCACATCACTTTCACAGAACAAGAAGAAATGCCTTTACCAAGTCAGATTGTATTATAATTGTTGGAACACCTTTTGATTTTAGAATGGGTTACGGTAAAAGATTAAATCCTAACGCAACTGTTATTCAAATTGATATGGACTATAGAACTGTTGGAAAAAATAGAGATATATCACTTGGTTTAGTTGGACATATAGGAACAACTCTAAAGGCTATCTCTGAAGCTGGAACAAAAAAAGATCGATCAGATTGGTTTAATGAACTTCGATCTGGAGAAGAGGCAGCTTTAGAAAAATTGATGCCTACATTTACAACAGATAAATCTCCTATTAGTCCTTATAGAGTAGCTTGGGAACTCAACCAGTTTTTAAATGATGATACTATATACATAGGTGATGGAGGAGACGTTGTAACCATAAGTGCTCAAGCAGTTCAACCTAGAATGCCTGGTGCTTGGATGGACCCAGGGCCCCTTGGAACTTTAGGTGTCGGAGTACCATACGCGCTTGCAGCCAAATTAGCTGCACCTGAAAAAGAAATTCTTTTATATTGTGGTGATGGTGCTTTTTCGATGACCGGAATGGACTTCGAGGCTTTTGTCAGACACAAAGCACCTGTTTTAACAGTTATTGGTAATAACTCTGCTCAAAACCAGATCAGATTTGGTCAAATTATGAAGTATGGTGAAGATAAAGGAAATGTTGGAAACATCTTGGGTGATGTTAACTTTGATGAGTTTGCAAAAATCTTTGATGGTCATGGCGAAGCTGTTAGAGAAGCAAAAGAAATCCAACCTGCCCTTCAAAGAGCTAGAGAAGCCGTAAAGTCAGGTATACCTGCAATCGTAAATATTTGGGTGGATAAAGAAGAATTTGCTCCTGGTACAAAAAACCAGACTATGTACAAATAAACTTTAGGAGGAAACTATGGAAGCTTTAAAAGGTGTCAAAATATTAGACATGACACACGTCCAGTCCGGACCAACTTGCACACAATTACTAGCTTGGTTTGGTGCAGATGTCGTAAAAGTTGAAAGACCAGGAGTGGGTGATGCTACAAGAGGTCAGCTAAGAGACGTTCCTGATGCAGACAGTTTGTACTTTACAATGCTGAACTCAAATAAAAGAAGCATAACATTAAACCCAAAGAAACCAGAGGGTTCAAAAATATTTACTAAGTTAATCCAAGAGTGTGATGTCATGGTAGAAAATTTTGCTCCTGGTGCTTTAGATAGAATGGGCTTTTCATGGGAAAAAATTCAAGAAATAAATCCAAGAATGATTTATGCGTCTGTTAAAGGTTTTGGTCCTGGCAAATATGAAGATTGTAAAGTTTATGAGAATGTTGCTCAGTGCGCAGGTGGATCTGCTTCAACTACAGGTATGCTTGGAGAAGTTCCTTTAGTCACTGGTGCACAAATAGGAGATAGTGGAACAGGACTTCACTTAGCATTGGGTATAGTTACTGCTTTATTCCATAGAGAAAAGTCAGGAAAGGGACAAAGAGTATCTGCCGCAATGCAAGATGGAGTTTTAAATCTTTGCAGAGTTAAACTTCGTGACCAACAGAGACTTTCAAGAGGGCCTTTAAAAGAATACTCTCAATTTGGAGAAGACATTCCTTTTGGTGACTCTACGCCTCGCGCAGGTAACGACTCAGGTGGTGGTCAGCCAGGAAGAATTCTAAAATGTAAAGGTTGGGAAAAGGATCCTAATGCATATACATATTTTATTACCCAGGCGGCTGTTTGGGAAAAAGTATGTGATGTTATTGGTAAACCCGAATGGAAAGAGGATGAAAATTACTCAACTCCTGCTAAAAGACTACCAAGGTTAAACGAAATATTTGATACAATTGAGTCATGGACAATGACCAAGACTAAATTTGAGGTTATGGATATATGTAACCCTTTAGATATACCAGTTGGCCCAATATTATCTCTAAAAGAATTAGCTGAAGATCAAGGCCTAAGAGACACTAATACTATAGTCGAAGTCGATCACCCTGAACGAGGGAAATATTTGACTGTTGGTAATCCAATTAAGTTATCTGACTCCCCAGCAAAAGTTGAAAGATCTCCACTTCTCGGAGAGCATACTGATGAGATATTAAAAGAATTTTGTCAGATGAGTGACGATGAAATTAAAGCTGTAAGAGAGGCCGGAGCAGTATAAGATATATTTTAATTTAAGGAGCAATAATGAAAATAATTTTAATGGGGCAACAGGCATTTGGAAAAAGTGCTTTAGAAAAATTTCATACAGAAACAGACCATGAAGTAGTAGCGGTATATTGTGCACCTGACAAAGAGGGTAAACCAGTCGATCCTGTTAAAGAATACGCTCAAAGTGTTAGTTTGCCTGTTTACCAACCCTCAAATTTTAAAGACCAAGAGGTACTAGACCAAATTAAGTCTCATGGTGCCGATTTATGTGTCATGGCTTATGTAATAATTTTTGTGCCTGAAGGAGCGAGAGATATTCCCACTCATGGATCTATTTGTTTTCACCCCTCACTACTTCCACTCCATAGAGGACCAAGTTCAATAAACTGGCCTATAATTGGTGGCTCCACAAAAACAGGTCTTTCAATTTTTTATCCAAACGATGGGCTAGATGAGGGTGAAATATTACTTCAAAAAGAAGTTGATATTGGTCCTGATGATACTTTAGGAGATGTTTACTTTAAAAAGATATTTCCATTAGGTCTTGAAGCTTGTGTTGAAGCAGCAAATTTAATTGAGTCTGGTAATGCACCAAAGACACCTCAAGATGACTCTAAAGCAACATATGAGTCTTGGTGTAAAAAAAGTGATGCAAGAATTGATTGGAAAAAACCCGGAAACGAAATTTATAATTTAATAAGGGGTTGCAACCCTCAGCCTGGTGCATGGGCTGAATTCATGGGTGATGAGTACGTCTTTTATGACACTAAGTTTATTGACGAGCAAAGTGCTGAGCATTTTCCAGGTCAAATCATATCAATTAATGCTGAAAACGTCAGAATCGCAGTTAAAGGTGGATTTATTGAGGTATCAAGATTTAAATCAGACCAAGGTAAATTATTTGTTAAAGACATGAATACTGCAGTATTTACAGAGGGTGATTTATTCTCATAATAGCTTTTAGTGGCTAAACTTAATAAAGATTCACTTAAGACCTTATCATTTATAACTTATTTCATAATACTTTTTGTATTCTGGTTTATTTTATCTGGTTACCTTAAATCGCTTTTACTTTTTTTTGGACTAGTCAGTGTTCTTTTTGTTTTTTGGATGTCTTATAGAGCTAAAGCTCTCGAGGAAGACTCTCTTCCTTTAAAAATTATTCTTAGATTACCATTTTATTGGATTTGGTTATTTAAAGAAATTTTTAAATCTGGAATTACGACAACAGCTTTAATATGGAATGGTAAATACTCTCCACAACTAATAAGTGTTAAAGCATCTCAGAAGAATAGAACAGGTATTGCAAACTATGCAAACGCTATAACTCTTACTCCGGGTACAGTAACAATAGAAGTAGATAAAAAAACATTTCTAGTTCACGCATTAAGTAAGAAGCTATCAGAAGACTTGCAAACAGATGATATGAACAAAGTAATTACGGATTTAGATAAATGATTTTTTTTGCAACTTTAATTTTTCTGGGCGTCTCTGTAGCATTATGTTTAGTTCGAGCAATCAAAGGACCAACTCCTTTTGATAGAATATTATCTATATCAAGCATTGGAACTATTATAGCCATAGGTATCAGTGTTCATGGTTTTGCATTTGATAGACCTGATTTTGTCGATATTTCTTTGATGTATATACTTTTGAATTTTTTAGGCACCATTGCAATACTTAGGTATTACAAAATAAAAAGAAAAAAAAGTAATGTCGTATAATTATATCGAGTTAATTTCTTTAGTCTTATTAGCTATTGGCTGCTTCTTCATTTTATCTGGAAGTCTAGGCCTTATAAAGTTACCCGATGTATTTAGTCGAATTCATGCTGCTGGTTTAATTGATACTCTAGGATCAGGTTTTATAGTCTTAGCTTTGATAGTTTATTCTGGTTTTAGTTTATTAAGTCTTAAACTTTTATTAATACCGTTATTTTTAATATTTACTAGCCCTGTAACAGGCCATGCAATAGCTCTATTTGCACATGAGTCGGGGTATAAGCCAAAGGGAAAAAATAAAAAATGAACTTTTTATTAATTAATTTTTTCTTAATTTCGCTTCTATTGGTAACAACCTTTTTTATTTTTAAAACCACGTCATTAATAAGTGTTGTTGCACTCACAGGCGCTTTTACTTTGTTATGCTCAGCTATATATGTGAATTTAGATGCGGTTGATGTAGCATTTACTGAAGCTGCAGTTGGTTCTGGTATATCAACAATTTTAATGGTAATGGCTGCTGCGAAATTACCAGAAGGAAAAAAAAATAAATTAATAAACTTATTTCCGAGCATTATTCTTGCAGTAGCGATATCACTTATATTGATTATTATAATTTCAAACCTCCCTTTATTAGGAGATCCTAATGCACCAATACATCTTCATGTAGTTCCAGAGTACTTAAAGGAAAGTAAAGATTTTTTTCATATACCTAATGTTGTTACTAATATTTTAGCAAGTTATAGAGGTTTTGATACTTTGGGAGAAACAATAGTAATATTTACCGCAGGCTTAGGTGTCATTGCTTTATTAACTAGCAACACTCTTAATCGTAAAACTAATTTTAAAAAAAATAAAAAAAATGAGAGATAAAATTTCATCTAGTCCAGTATTAAGCGTTGTTAGCAAAATTCTTTTCGCACCGATTATTATATTTGGGCTTTACGTTCAATTTCATGGTGACTATGGACCAGGCGGTGGATTTCAGGCTGGGGTAATTGTAGCGGCAGCATTTATATTGTATTCAATGATATTTGGGCTTTCAAAAGGAGAAACTTTAGTTCCAATAATGATCAATCGATATTTAATGTGCACAGGTGTTTTGTTATATGCAGGTGTCGGAATAGTTTCAATATTTCTTGATGGGATGTATTTAGATTACAATGTTTTGTCATCAGACCCATCAACTGGTCAACATATTGGTATTATATTAGTTGAGCTAGGAGTAGGCATTACAGTTGCAACTGTAATGATTGCTTTGTATCACTCTTTTGCTTCCTTTGGGGAAATTAATGAGTAATTTTATTTATTTTTGGAACCATTTTGCCTTTATTTTACTTATGGTTGGCGGATTATTTATAATCATCACAAGTCAAAACTATTTAAAAAAAGTAGTTGGCTTAGCAATTTTTCAAACTGCAGTTTTTGTATTTTTTGTATCACTTGCAAAAGTTTTAGATGGAACCGCCCCTATATTAACAAAAATGGCAAATGCCTATTCAAATCCATTGCCACACGTCTTAATACTGACCGCTATCGTCGTTGGAGTGGCTACTTCAGCGCTTGGATTAGCTTTAGTATTACAAATTTACAAGAACTACGAAACAATTGAAGAAAAAGAAATAGAGTCTTTGGAGCTAAAGTCAGATAAATAAATGTTTGATATATTTTTAGACGATGCTCCTGCATTGGTTGTAGTTTTACCTCTACTTATTTCTGCAATTATTGCATTTATGCCGTCAAAAATATGGCCTTGGATAATTTCAATCATCACTTTGTTGTTACATTTATTTTTATCTTTGCATCTTCTTAAAGAAATTTCTGTTTCTGGTTTAATTATATATGAGTTTGGAAATTGGGAACCACCATGGGGTATTTCTTTTAAAATAGACGGGGTGAATATTGGACTTCAATTGTTATTTTCAATTTTTGTTTTGGTATCAACATTTTACTCAAGAAAAATCTTCTTGAATGAAATTGACTATAGGGACTCTGGAAAGGCCTATTCTTTGTGGTTATTGGCAGTTGGAAGCCTGAACGGGATTATTTTAACTAATGATATTTTCAATTTATTTGTCTTTTTAGAAATATCTGCATTAGCTTCTATTTCTTTAATTGCCTTAGGTGCAGGACAAAATAGAAAAGCATTACTCGCAGCTTTTAATTATCTAATTATCGGGGCGATCGGGGCTACATTTTATGTAATTGGGGTTGGCTTTGCCTACGCTATGACAGGTACGTTGAACATGAATGATCTTGTAATTCAACTGGCCCAATATTCCGATGGTCAGTTAGCTATCTTCGCAGGTATGTCATTCATGCTTATAGGTCTTATGGTAAAGGCTGCAATTTTTCCTGTCCATATTTGGTTACCACCTGCATATAGTTATGCTCCATCAGCTGTCTCAACACTTTTGGCTGCTTTAGCAACAAAAACAATTCTTTATTTTTTTGTGAGACTTTTGTACGAAGTATTCATAATTTATCCGAGCTATTTAAGTTTGTTTTTAGATTTTGTTTTATATCCTCTATCTTTACTGGCTATATTCATTGGGACTGTAATAGCCATCTATCAAGATGATATCAAAAAACTTTTGGCATTTTCCTCAATTGCGCAAATTGGTTACATCACACTGGCTTTTAGCCTTAAAGACCACAGTGGAGTAGCTTCGGGCTTTGTGCATATATTTAATCATGCTTTGATCAAAGGAGGATTATTTATGGCTGTTGGTTACTTCGCTATCCTTTATAAGGATCGAGTAACCCTAAACAGTTTAAAAGGTTTTGGCTATAAATACCCCATAACTTCATTTGCTTTATTAATTTGTGGATTATCTTTAATTGGATTACCTCTAACAAATGGCTTCATTTCAAAATTATATTTATTTCAAGCTCTTTATACAAACCAGATGTATTTTTCAATCGCTTTAGTTGCGGTAAGCTCCGCATTAGCTGTTGTATATTTCTGGAAAATAGTGGAACAGATGTGGTTTTCAGAAATTAAATTTAAATCTGAAAAAGAAGATGCTTATATTTATTTACCAATATGGATAGTTACAATTTCAATCATTGTTTTTGGGATATATTCAACACCAATAATTGAATTTTCTAACTTGTCCGCAGACTATTTAATATCAGGTTATCAAAATTGAGTAATTCGTTTTTAATTATACTGGGTATTATCACCCCACTTTTTGCAGCATTATTTTCTTATGTCTGTAGATATAATAATAACTTAAGAGACTCTTTTGGTATAATTGGAGGTCTCATAACCTTTGTAATCAGTTTAAAAATTTTTCATGGAATACAAAATAATGAGGTATATCAAATAACTTTTTTTACACTTTTTGATGGGGTAGATTTTGCTTTTAAAGTATCAGCTCTTGGATCTATTTTTAGTTTAGTGGCATCTTCATTATGGATACTGGCATCTATCTACACTATTGGTTATATGAGGGGTGCTGGAGAAAAAAATCAAACAAGATTTGTAATTTTTTATTCAATCGCAATCCATGCTGCATTGGCAATAGCTTGGTCTGGAAATCTTCTAGTCTTATTTATTTTTTATGAAATATTAACTTTTTCAACTTTCCCTTTAGTTGGACATAAGCAAAACGCTGAATCGCAATCTGCAGGAAGGCTCTATTTGTCGATTTTAGTGGGTACCTCTTTAATATTTTTCTTGCCAGCTATATTTTGGATTTGGCTTAAAACAGGGACTTTAGATTTTCAAGATGGGGGAATACTTATGAATAAATTCCCAGCAGAGTACCTATCTTTTCTAATAGCTATGCTTGTGTTTGGTATAGGTAAAGCAGCAATTATGCCTATTCATCGTTGGTTGCCTGCTGCAATGGTGGCGCCAACTCCAGTTTCTGCATTACTCCACGCCGTTGCTGTAGTAAAAGCTGGTGTATTTAGCTTTCTCGTGGTCGTTGTTTATATCGTTGGTCCAGACTTTTTACTTCAAACAAAAAGCTCTGACTGGTTAGTCTGGTTAGCATGTTTCACTATAATGGCTTCTAGTATCATAGCGATAACAAAAGATGACTTAAAAGCGAGATTAGCTTATTCTACTATAAGTCAACTTTCCTATATTATTTTGGGAGCAGCTTTGGCTTCATCTTTAGCTCTAAAAGGGGCATCTTTTCATATTATAACTCATGCTTTAGGTAAGATAACTCTATTCTTCTGTGCAGGTGCTATTTATGTAACTGCCCATATTAAAAAGGTGAGTGACCTAAAAGGTATGGGCTACAAATTACCGTTAATATTTTTTGCTTACACTTTAGGGGCTCTATCTATCATTGGGGTTCCTCCCTTTATTGGTTCTTGGAGTAAATTTTATTTAATCATGGGCTCTATTGAGAGAGAATTTATAATCGTTGCAATAATCTTAGGTATTTCCTCATTGCTAAATATTTATTATCTATTACAGCCTGTAGTAATAGGCTTCACCCAAAACTCTAAGAAAGAAATAAAATTAATTAAAGCCCCTTTAACTGTTTGGCCACCATTAATTACAGGTTTAGGCTGTTTAGTTTTCTTTTTTTATGCAAACTATTTTTTGAATAATATTAGTGGAGTAATAGTGAATTAAATGAAAAAAAATGATTTAAAAAGTATGGGTAAAAGCTTTACAAAGTACATACTTATAATTGGAGCACTTTTAATTCTTTTAGACTTTACTTTTCACAGACATGAATACTTTTCTTTTGCCGAGATATATGGCTTCCCAGCATTTTTCGGTTTTGTAAGTTTTGTTTTTATAGTCATGTTAGGAAAGTGGCTGAGGAAATTCTTAATGAGGAAGGAGGGTTATTATGATCAGTAATTTTATTCCCGGTTTAATTATGATAATTACTTCATTCTTATTGCCAATCATTCCTCAATACTTTAGACATCCTGCGATGTTATTATCGGTGGGTTTATCTGCTTTATCTTTATTTAATGGTTATGGAACTTTTTTAGAGTGGGACATACTTGGTTTAAATTTAATATTATATCAATCTGATAGTTTAACTCTTCCATTTGCTATTATTTTTCATATTGCAGCTATACTTGTAATAATTTTTAGCTGGCACAGTAAAAATTTAATGGAGCATATGGCGACACTAGCTTATGCAGGCTCTGCTATTGGTGCTCTCCACGCAGGAGATTTTTTTAGTTTATTTATTTGGTGGGAAGCAACAGCTCTTACTTCAGTCTTTATAGTTTTTGCTGGAAATACAAATGCAGCAAAAGATGCAGCTATGAGATATTTGATCATTCAAGTTTCTTCAGGTGTATTACTTTTAATTGGCGCATGTTTAATGCTATATCAAACAGGAAACCATAATTTAGCTGTTCTAGATTTAAAAACAAATTTTGGAATTTTTATATTTATTGCTTTTGGAATTAAGGCTGCATTTCCTCTTTTAAATGGTTGGCTACAAGACTCTTACCCTGAGTCTTCGGTTACTGGCACAGTTGCACTTTCTGCTTTTACAACAAAATTGGCAATTTATGCTTTAGCTAGAACTTTTCCAGGCACTGACTCACTGATTTGGATAGGTGCAATAATGACAGCTTTTCCTGTATTTTTTGCAGTCATAGAAAATGATTTAAGAAGAGTTTTGTCATTTAGTCTTAATAACCAATTAGGCTTTATGGTTGTTGGTATTGGCATTGGGACAGAACTTTCTCTTAATGGAACGGTAGCACATGCGTTCGTTCATATAATTTATAAAGCTCTTTTGTTTATGAGTATGGGTGCTGTTTTATACAGAGCTGGAACAACAAAAGCTTCTGAATTAGGTGGCCTTTACAAATACATGCCATTCACAACAATATTTTGCATTATAGGGGCCATGTCTATTTCTGCATTTCCGTTGTTCAGCGGATTTGTCGCCAAATCTTTAATAATGTCCTCGCTTGGAGGTATGGGAATGGTTTTAATTTACTTTATTTTATTCTTTGCTTCCGCAGGTGTTTTGGAGCACTCAGGGATAAAGATACCTTACTTTGCTTTTTTTGCACACGAGAGGAAGAATAAAGTTAAAGAGGCTCCAATTAATATGCTCATTGCAATGGGTATCGCTGCTTTTTTATGTATTGCTATAGGTGTGTTCCCAAAATATTTGTATCAAATACTTCCATACGCAGTAGACTATCAGCCTTATACTTTAGACCATGTAATAAGTCAGCTACAACTTTTAGTTTTTGCAATTATTGCATTTTTATTTTTAGTTAAATTTAAACTTTATCCCTCCGAGATTAGATCAACTGTTTTAAATTCTGATTGGTTTTACAGAAAAATGTTACCTGGTATTGGTAAACCCTTATTTAAAAAAATAGGTTTATTAACAGATAGTTTATATAAAAATTTAGGTTTATCTTTTAAACAAGTATTAAGTAAATCTTATAAATTTAGTAATTTATCCTACATTAAAGTTACAACACCAAGTTTTGCAGGCACAATTTTAATATCAATTTTATTTATAATGTTAGTAATCGTTTTGGTGTGATTATTTTTTTATTTTTGCAGACTCTAGTTTAATAGCTTCTTGTATAAAAATTTGCCAAATTCTAACAATTATTTCAGCGTCAATTTTATTTTTTTTTGCTTTTGATTGAACAGACTTTAAAATATGAGTAATTCTTTCGTGATCAATTATTTCTTCTCTATTTTCCTTTAATTTAGTGACTTTGTGTATTTCTTTAAATCTATCACCAATCAGCTCAATAATCTTGTTATCAATATTATCAATTTTCTTTCTTACTTTTTTAAGCTCTTCAATGTTATTTTTTTTAGTCATTTTTTTCAATATTGTTGTACAGTAAATCTATATGAAATTAAAAAATTCTAAACATAAAGTTGCCGTATTTTGCGGATCTATGTTTGGATCAAACAAAAATTTTAAAGATTTAGCTATAACAGTTACAAAATATCTAGCACAAAATGATTATGATATTGTTTATGGAGGTGGAGAAAATGGATTAATGGGTGTTGTTGCTAAGACAGCATTAAAATATAACGCCCATGTAACTGGTATCATCCCATCTTTTCTAGATAAGCGTGAGAAAATTCACACAAAAATTAACAAAATTCATGTTACGAAAACAATGGAGCAAAGAAAAAAAAAGTTTCTACAACTGTCAGATAGTTTTATCGCTTTACCCGGAGGCGGGGGCACAATAGAAGAAATTAGTTTAGTAATCAGCGCTCTTCAATTGGGTGTTATAAAAGGTAAAAAATGTATTTTGTTTAATTATAATAATTATTGGTCTGATATAATTAATCAATATAAGAAAGTAATGAACTCCAAATTTGCTTATAAGAACTTTAAAGATTTATTTTCAGTTTGTAATAATCTAAAAGAATTTAAAGAATTATATTAATTTTTTCTTAAATAACTTAGCCAATTTTTTAATTCTTTGTGTCTTATCGTATCTTTTAACAAAGATTGACTATAGCTCTTTATATTAGGTCTTTTAAAGTCTTTAATTAAGCTTTGTATTTGATTTTTACTAAATAGTTTTTCTTTGAGTAAAATATTTTTTCTTGCATTTAAAATTTGTCCTGTGTATTTAAAATTAAATTCAGGATGATATTGGGTACCCCAAAATTTATTGCTTACAAGAGACTGAATTGAGTAATGATTGTCTGAAAGAACATGAGAGCTATTTGGCTTTTGGGATATATTGTCAATATGAGAAGCAAAAGCATCAAATATCAAGGGCTTATCTTTATACATTGGATGATGCGCACCATATTTATTAATACTTATATTATAGGCTATACCAATTTCTCTACCTTTAGGATTTTTTTTAACTGTGCCACCATTTGCAACAGTAAAAAGTTGCATACCCCAACAACTACCAAACATATTTACCTTTAACTTTGATAACTTTTTCATGAGAGAAATTTGGTTTTTAATTTCTCTTGTATTATCATAAATATTAAGACTTGAACCTGTCCATACAATGCCAGTAAATGATTTGATGAAACTTTCATCATAATTTTCATCTAAGTTAATAGAAGGATAAATGAATGTAGTTTTTATTTTTGAATTAATTATTTTTAGTTGGTCTCTATAAAACTCACATATTGGTTGTAATCCATATCTAGCTAGTTTACCCCATCCGTTTTTGTCATATCCATTAACTATTAGTAAATTCATTCATATTTAATATATTTAGATTAACCACATGTCAGCATTTATCTACAAGTCTTTGTCCGTCCTTTTTTTTGTTTTAATGAGTGTATGTATAAAAGCAACAGGCGACAACTTACCATTATTTGAGGTAGTTTTTTTCAGAAATCTATTTGCTCTTATTCCATTGATAGTTGTCATTTATTATTTAAATCTAAAAATATCCTCTATTAACAATTATAAACTTCATTTTTTTAGAGGTTTAGTAGGAATATCAGCAATGAGTCTTTTCTTCATATCTCTTAGATATGTTCCGCTGATCGAAATGCAAACAATCAGTTTTTCATCTGTTTTTTTTATATCTATATTATCAATTTTTTTTCTGGGTGAAAAAATTGGATATAGGAGGGTAATTGCAATTATTATTGGTTTTATAGGAGTAGTAATTATTTTGAAACCGGACGTGAATTTATTAAACAACTATTCTGTTTTACCACTTTTAGCTAGTATATTTTTGTCAATGGCAGTGATAATTCTAAAAAAAATATTAATAACTAATAATAATATTTTAACGGTATGGGCCTTTACTTTATTTGGAACAGTTACAAGTTTATTTTTCTATAGTGATGATTGGATATGGCCAAATAATTTAGACTTAGTTTTTCTAATTGCTTCAGGTTTTTTAGGGTTTACTGCTCAATTTTGTCTTACAAAATCTTTTCAATTAGCAGAAGCCTCTGTTCTTGCTCCTTTAGACTTCACTTCTGTTGTTTGGGCATTTGTCATCGGTTATATTTTTTTTGGTGAGTTTCTCTCGAAAGAGGTGCTACTAGGAGGTCCATTAATTTTACTTTCAGTCGGATATATTTTTTATCGTGAAACTGTCCTTCGAAAAAAAATAGTCCTTGGAAGTAATAAGCAATTTTAGAAATTTTTAGACAGACTTAAAATTTTTTGATATTTAATCTTAATGGAATATTTGCACACAATGGTTCGAGTAAGTGATATTGAGCAATCACTTGACTTTTATTGTAATAAATTAGGACTAATTGAATACTCGAGAAAAGAGAGTGAAAAGGGTCGATTTACTCTAATTTTTCTTTGTGCTCCTGATGATAAAGACACTGCTGATAGTAAAAAGAAACCTCTTTTAGAATTAACTTACAATTGGGATAAAGAAGAATACAAAGGTGGCAGAAATTTTGGTCATTTAGCTTTTAGAGTAGATAATATTTATCATGTTTGTGAAAATCTGATTAAAAAGGATGTTGTGATAAACAGGCCTCCTAGAGATGGATATATGGCATTCATAAAATCACCAGACGGCATATCAATAGAGTTACTTCAAAAAGGTGAGAGCCTTGAAATAAAAGAGCCTTGGGCCAGTATGCAAAATAATGGGTCTTGGTAGATTATATTTCTGAGAGTTTTTTTACTAGATCTTCTCTAGTCAGACTACCATTATTTTGAGCTAATACATCTAAGGCTTTGCGTATTATGTCTTCATCTCCTGGTTCCTCAAGATCGGATAATATTATTTCTCTAAGTAATTCTGAATTATCGGATTGTCCTATATCATCTAAAATGTATTGAGCAAAGATTTTGTTTCTTGAATTTCTTTTTTCAAATTCTGTTTGCTCTTTTTGGCTCTGCTCTGCTTCAAAGGCTTTTTGTCTGTCTTTAAATTTGTCCATAATTCATTATTTCATAGTTGGCATGTTGAGTGAAGCCCCTGCGACATCATCCGGCCATCTCGATGTTATTGTCTTACGTTTTGTATAAAAATTAATCCCTTCTTCTCCATGCATTCCATGACCACCAAATATTGAACCTTTCCAGCCACCAAAAGTATAAAAAGACATTGGAACTGGAATAGGAATGTTTATCCCAACCATTCCTATTTGGACATTTTTCATAAAATTTCTCGCTAATGAACCACTTGATGTATAAATAGAAGTGCCATTGCCAAACTGATGTTTATTAATCAGTTTTATAGCCTCTTCAAAATTATTCATATTAAGGACAGATAAAACAGGGCCAAAAATCTCTTCTTTGTATATAGTCATACCATCAGTAACATTATTAAATATTGTAGGACCAACAAAATTACCATTTTCATAACCTTGAAGACTAATTCCTCTTCCATCTAACTCTAATTTTGCACCCTCTTGAACACCTTTTTCAATATATGATAGAACTTTTTGTTTGTGTTCCTTTGTAATGAGAGGTCCCATTTCACTCTGTGGGTCTAAAGACTCCCCAACTTTGATTTTACTTGCCTTTTCCTTTAGCAAATCCATAAATGGTTTTTGAATATTTCCAACAGGCATAGCAACTGATGTTGCCATACAACGTTCACCAGCAGATCCAAAAGCTGCTCCAATTAGTCCATTTACTGCATCCTCTAAATTCGCGTCTTCCATTATAAGCATATGATTTTTAGCACCACCAAGAGCTTGAACTCTTTTATTTGTTTTTGAACACTCGGTGTAAATGTACTTAGCAACAGGTGTTGAGCCAACAAAACTTACTGAAGAAATATCTTCACACTGAAGTATTAGATCTACAATATTTTTATCGCCATTTACGACCGTGAGGACGTTATCAGGTAGACCAGCTTCACTCATTAATTCTGCAAGTTTTAAAGAGCATTGAGGAACTTTCTCAGAAGGTTTTAGCATAAAGGCATTTCCACATGCTATAGATAATGGAAACATCCACATTGGAACCATAGCTGGGAAATTAAATGGTGTAATACCAGCACAAATTCCCAAAGGCTGTTTAATATCAAACAAATCTACGTTTGTTCCAACATTAATTGAGTGATTTCCTTTCAATAAATGAGGAATACCGCATGCAAAGTCAACTACTTCAAGACCTCTTTGTAAAGATCCTTTAGCATCAGAAAAAACCTTGCCATGCTCTTCAGATATTATTTTTGCTATTAAATCAAAATTTTTTTCAATTAAATTTTTAAATTTAAATAAAATTTCACTTCTTTTCGTAATGGGTGTATTAGCCCACAAAGGTTGTGCTAATTTCATTTTATTAATAATTTTTTCAAACTCATCTCTTGTTGTTTTTGGAACATGCGCATATTCCTCACCCGTACTAGGTTTATATAATTTTATGAAGTCTTCTGAATTACTAGATATTCCTTTAGAGTCAGAGAAGTTTTCAATTATTTTCATGTGATGTTTTTAATATTAAATTTGTTTTTAGTAAAGATAATTGATTTATTTTAGTTAGTTTGATAATATTGATGTTTAAGGGGTGCTGAAAGGCTGAGAAAGGTAATACTTAACCCTAGAACCTGATCCAGGTAATTCTGGCGTAGGAAGTTCCCCTTAAATACTTTTAAAACAAGAACAAATTAGATGGAAATTCTTTTTTTAATTTTTTTTGGATTAATTTTTACTGCGTCATTCTTTTTTTTGAAAAAAAATGAATTATCAGATGATAAGTTCGTTATTAAAAATAAATATAACTTATTTTTTTCAATATCTTCTTTTGTATCTTCTGCATTGGGTTTTTGGATAATATTTTCTCCTGCCGCAGCAGCTACTTGGGGTGGAATGGGTAATGTGATTGGTTATGCACTTGGAGCTGCGATGCCTTTAGTTTTATTCATCTTTATAGGAAAATATGTAAGAAAGGTTTTTCCAAACTCAACAGGCTTTCACGATTGTATCGAAAATCGGTTTGGCAAGAACTTATCCCACTTTGTTATAATAGTTTCGTTAGTTTATATGACAGTTTTCTTAATAGCTGAAATTACAGCTATCTCAAAGTTCTTTAATTTTTTAAATGATACACCTTATTGGATTTCTTCAATGATAATTATATTAATTGCTTTATCGTACGTTCTAATTGGAGGATTGTCGGCAACAATATTCACCGATTTAATTCAATTCATATTCATTATAGGAATTTGTTTGTTTTTAGTCTTTAAAATTCCATTCCAAGACTTTTCAAATAACTCTTTATTTATGATCGAAAATGCACATTTATTTGATTTTAATAATCAATTCCTATGGATAACAGGTTTGACTTTTTTAATAGCAGTTACATTTACCAATCTTTTTCACCATGGTAATTGGCAAAGAATTTATGCTGCTAAAGATAATAAAACACTTAGTATTGGTTTAGTTATATCTGCTTTAATTATATTTATAATTGTTTATTTCATTGGATACTCTGGACTAGTTTCAATCTCACTTTACGCAATGGATGATCCTGATTTAACATTTGTAAAACTTTTCGGTTTACTCGAGACTTCATTTATAAAATACATTTTTGTAATATTAGCTACTTCCCTTGTATTGAGTAGTATTGATACATTAATAAATGCGATAAATTCTCAGATTGTCTCCCTGAGCACAAGTTACTCCTTAAAATCCTCTTCAAATTTATACTTTATTATTGTTTTCTTGGTGGCAGTTTTCATACTATCTTCACAAGGCTACAATGTCTTATACGTGTTCTTAATTGCCGATTTAATTTGTTGTTGTTTAGTTTTACCTTTTTTGTTGGGATTATTTGGTTTTAATATCACTACTAAACAAATATACATAATTTCTTTTTTGAGCTTACTACTGGGAGTATTAATATTTCCTGACCCCTCTTATAGTAAAAATATATTGAGCGATTTTTTAAATATTAATTTCACATTTATTAATAACTATAAATTATTCTCATCATTTTTAGTGCCAATTCTATTTTCAACAATATTGACACTTTTGATGAAAAAGAAAGGTATATAATGGAGCATATTTATAATGATTTAAAAAATTTAAGAGATAAAGGAGCGCTTGTACATTGTATTACAAATTACGTGGCAATGAACATAAACGCTAATATTCTTCTCTCTATCGGAGCATCTCCTTTGATGTCTCATGCAACAAATGAACTTAAAGAAATAGCTGCTATATCGTCTTGTCTTGTTAATAATATTGGAACATTAGACGATAATTGGAGGCCTAGCTTTTTAGAGGCTTCTAAATATTATGTTGAACAAGAAAAACCAATCATATTAGACCCTGTAGGTTCAGGTGCGAGTAAGTTAAGAACACAAACTTCTCTTGACATTATTAAAAGCTCTAAAAACTTAATTATTAGAGGAAACGCATCTGAAATTCAATCACTAGTAGATCAAAATAAAATATCTTCAAAGGGAGTTGACTCATCAATTGAAAGTCACGCAGCTATTGAGTCCGGAAAAATTTTATCTAATGAGAATAATTGTGTTGTGTTTATAAGCGGTAGTGACGACTTTATTATCTATGAAGATAATGTCACAAAAATTTCAAATGGATCGAGTGTAATGACGAAGGTTACAGCTATTGGTTGCTCTTTATCGTGCATAGTAGGAGCATTTGCTGCTGTAGGTGAAAGTTTATATAAATCTGCGATAAGCTCAGCGGCTATTTTTTCAATCGCAGGAGAGCTCGCAGCATCAAAATCGGAGGGGCCAGGAGATTTTCAAGTAAATTTCTTGAACAAATTAAATAATATTACAGAAAAAGAAATTTTAGATAATTTAAAGATTACTAGTGTTTAAATTTTGTTTTGTTACTGACGATAAACTTACACCATTAAGTAAGTTGGATAATTATTTGAAAATAATATTTGAGAGTAAGGTCGATTGTATTCAATTAAGGTTTAAAAATTTAAAAACAATTGATTTATACAACTTAGGAAAAGATTTAAAAAAAGATTGTGTTAAATTTAAAAAAACTCTCATTGTGAATGATCGTGTGGATATTGCAAAATCTATAAATGCTCATGGTGCGCATGTTGGTATGGATGATTTACCCTATAATCAAGCTAGAAAAATATTGGGAAGAAAATCTATAATAGGAGTTTCAGCAAGTAATAAAAATGAATTCATAAAGGTAAAAAAGTTAAAGGGAGTTGACTACATAGGTGTTTCAGCCTTCTCGTCTAATACAAAAAAAGAAATGAAAAATTATTTTGGTTTAAGCGGGCTTAAAATTTGTGCTAAAGCTACAAAAATTCCTTTAATAGCAATAGGAGGAATCAATATTAGTGATGTAAATAGTATACTTAAACTAAAAATCCATGGTGTTGCTATGATATCCTCTTTATTAAAAGGTAATATTAAAAAGAATTGTATGGATGTAAGTAAAATTATTTCAAGTTATGAAAAGATATAAAACTGTATTAACAATTGCAGGATCTGACTCATCAGGAGGGGCAGGTATCCAAGCTGACATTAAAACTATAACATACTTTAAATGTTATGCGATGTCTGTAGTTACTGCTTTAACTGCACAAAATACTAAAGAGGTCAAAAGTATTTTTAATACAACCCCAAAGTTCATAAGAGAACAACTTAATACGACGTGTAGAGATATTAAACCAGACTCAATAAAGATTGGTATGTTAAGTGATAAAAAAATTATTCAAGAAATTTCAAAATTTATTGACAACTATAAAATATCTAAAGTTGTGTTAGACCCTGTTATGGTTTCAACATCTGGTTATTTACTCTTAAAGAAAAGCGCTATATCAAGTTTAACTAAAAACCTTATAACAAAATCTATGATAATTACTCCTAATTTGAAGGAGGCAGAAATTCTTACAAATACCAAGATTAATAGTAAAGATGATATGATTAATGCAATTCAAATTTTAGAAAAAATTGGCGCTAAGGATATACTAATCAAAGGTTTAATTAAAAATGGAAAAATATTCGACTGTCTATTTATAAAAAAAAATAAAAAAATTCACTTTTTTGAGTCTAGTATCATTAAAAGTAAAAACACACATGGAACTGGGTGTACTTTATCGTCAGCAATTGCTTCGAATTTAGCTTTAGGTGAAGATATTTTAAATTCTGTCAAAAAATCAAGAAATTATATAAAAAGAGCCATAATTAAAGGAAGTTTGTATAAAATTGGTAAAGGTAGCGGCCCGGTTTACCATTTTTAACTTTAAATTTAGAAAAATTGCTATAAAAAGTTTACCAATATTTAGGCTTACTATTTGAATACTAATTAAAAAAATCTCATAAAATTTTTAACTATGTTTGGATACGCTAAATATTTACTACTTAAGATTAAGAAAGGACTATAAATGGCTACAGGAACAGTGAAATGGTTTAACCCAAAAAAAGGATATGGGTTTATTGCCCCTGATGGAGAAGATAAAGATATCTTTGTCCACATCACAGCTGTTCAACAAGCAGGTTTAGACCGCCTCGATGAAGGCGACAAAGTCGAATTTGAAGTTGTTGAAGACAAAGGCAAATCCAAAGCAGATCAGTTAAAAAAAGTTTAATTGATTTTGCGAATACTTTTTATTTTATCGTAGGCTTGATTTATCTCGGATAGTCTGTCTTCAGATTTAATGATTAATTCTTGAGGAACACCCTGTGCTCTTAATTGGTCAGGGTGTAACTCTTTGTTTAGCTGTATCCATCTCTTTCTAATTTCACCTTCAGAAAAACTTTTCTCAACTCCTAAAATTTTGTATGGATCAATTTGTTTATCCATCCAAATAGTTTTTATGCTTTCATATTGAGCTTTATTTAGTCCAAAATAATCAGAACAATTTTGAATAAATACTATCTCTGAGTCGCTGATTTCACCATCAGCCTCTGCGATATAAAAAAGTAAGTTTAAAATTTGCTCCAAAACTTGAGGCTGTCCACGAAATAGCATTCCTATTTGTTGAGCATATTGATGATAGTCATCAGAGCTTTTTTTAGCTTCATTAAATATTTTGCTAACATCGCTTTGAAAATCAGGAGGTATTTTAAATTTTTCTTTAAAGGCGCTTATTTCATCAGTTGTAACTTGACCATCTGCTTTAGCCAGTTTAGCTGCTAAAATAATTATACCTATCGTTATAATTTCTTGTGGTGAATTAGAGGCTATATTAGAGTCAGATTTTTGGTTTCGAATACGATCAACACTGTGACCCGCTATTACACCTAACATAGCTCCGATTGGCCCCCCAAGAGCAAAACCAAAAGTCCCAGCTAAAAGTTTTCCCCATATACTCATCTAAAATTTATTTTTTATAAGTCTTATTAACTATTTAAGCCATTCGTTAGTTTTGTTAATGTCCTTAAGACTGCTTTCTGTGCCATGAGAAAAATGTTTGCTCATATCAGGGTAATATTTATAAGAAATTGGTTTTCTACCCATAGCAACTGCCATTTCTCTTACATGATGAGGGTCGGCACCGCAACAAATACCAATAAAATTTACATTGATGTCCATACATTGTTTAGTGAATTCAGCCATTTCAAACCTGTTACATGTTAATCCATCAAGAGCAATATGAGAAACATTACCATCTAAACAATTACAATTTGGATCCTCTATATACATGTGTGTTGGGAATTCTTCAGTTGTTCTATATGGAACAGGTAATGCAGCCACATGGCATGAGACTTTTTCTCTAATGCTTGGCAGCAGTTTCATTGTCATTTCAGGACCACGATAACAATTAAGTCCAACTACATCAGCACCATGGTCTTCCAAAATTTTACAGGCCTCTGCAGCACTATGGCCTTCTCTTGTTTTGTCACCTTTAGGTATAGCAAGATTTACGACAGCTATTAAACCTGCATTTTTAATTTCCTTTAATGCTAATTTAGCTTCTTCAGTCCAATTAATTGTTTCAGCAATAACAAAATCAACATTAGCTTCTTTTGCCCAAGCTATTTGTTCTTCAAACATTTTTTGACAATCAATGTGAGATTGTTTGTCATCAGGGTCATAAATATTAGTATTAGCTACATTACCAGCTATCATTAAATCTAACTGGGGAAACTCAGCTGCAGCATTTTTTGCAATTTCTAATGCATTTTTTTGAAGAGGTTCTAATAATTCTTCCTTTCCAATCAAACGCAACTTTTCTCTGTGACCGTAATAAGTAAATGCTTGAACAACATCACTACCAGCTCTAATAAACTCTCTATGAAGTTGAGTTACTACTTCAGGATTATCAAGAACAACCTCAGGAACGTAAGTTCCTGCCTGTAAATATCCTCTTCTCTCCATTGCAAAAAGATAGCCTTCTGCACACAAAATAGGTCCTTCATTGAGTCTCTGTATTAGATCCATACTACCTCCTAAATAAATATCTAGATTATTATAGCTTTTAAAAAAAATTCTATAAAAAATTTCAAAATGTTTTTGGATTTTATCCGTAGAAAATAATTCAAAGATCAGTATGTTTTAATCAAATGGAATTTGAAAATAAAATCAAGAGTCTTCCAATATGGAAAAACCTTGAAAATATTGAACCTTTAGAGGGAGGAATTACAAATCTTAATTTCCTAGTATCAGACTCTGGTTCTAAATCAGTTGTTAGATTAGGTTCAGATATACCAGAACATCTAGTTTATCGATCAAACGAAATTATTGTTAGTGAAGCAGCCTATCAAATAGGGGTGTCTCCAAAATTAATTTATAATGAACCTGGAGTATTGGTCTTAGAATTCATTGAAAGTAAAACTCTTGAACCAAAAACTGTAAGAGAAAATTTAAATAAAATTGTTCCGATCATAAGAAAAATTCACGATGAAATACCTAACAAGTTATCAGGTCAACCTCAAATTTTCTGGGTTTTTTATGTCATAAAGTACTACTCAAATTACTTATTAAATAATAATAGCTCTCACATTTCATTAATTCCAAGTTTATTAAAAAAAGCAGAAAAGTTAGAAAAACTCTCCTCTCCAAGAGAAATTGTATTTGGTCATAATGATTTATTGGCTGCAAATTTTCTTGATGATGGTTCAAAAATATGGGTAGTAGATTGGGAATATGGTGGTTTTAATGATCCTTTGTTTGATATAGGAGGTTTATCTTCTAATAATGATTTAGATGAAAATCTAGAAAATGAAGTTTTAGAAATGTATTTTAAAGAAAAACCATCAAAAGATTTAATAATTAAATATAACGCAATGAAAACTGCTAGTTTATTAAGAGAGACAATGTGGAGTATGGTCTCTGAGATCACTTCTAAGATAGAATTTAATTATGCTGAGTATACTTCAGATAATCTCAAAAAATTTGAGGAGTCATTTGATAAACTATAATGATAGATAGTTCAAAAATTGTAGTAATTGGGGGTGGTATAGTGGGTTGCTCTACTGCATATCACTTAGCTGATTTAGGACATGAAGTTGTACTTATTGAAAGTGGTAAATTAACATCTGGTAGTACATGGCATGCTGCTGGACTAGTTGGCCAATTAAGAACAAATGCAAATATTACTCAATTATTAGGATATTCTGTTGATCTTTATGACAAGCTTGAAAAAGAAACAGGATTAGGAACAGGATGGAAGATGAATGGTGGATTGAGACTAGCTTGTAATAAAGAGAGATGGCAGGAGGTTTTAAGACAAACTACTACAGCTCATTCATTTGGTTTGGAGATGGAACTACTTACTCCAAAAGAGGCTCAAGATTTATGGCCAATCATGAATATAGATGATGTTTATGGAGCAGCCTTCCTTCCTACAGATGGACAAGCAAATCCGACAGATATTTCACAAGCATTGGCTAAAGGAGCTAGAAACAAAGGAGCAAAAATATTTGAGGAAACTAGAGTATCAAAGGTAATTATAAATAATGGCGTAATTGAAGGTATTGAAACATCTAAAGGTAAAGTAAAGTGTGAAAAAATTGTTTGTTGTTGTGGTCAGTGGACCAGACAGTTTGCACAAGATGTTGGAGTTAATGTCCCTTTAGTATCTTTTCAACATCAATATTTGGTTACTGAAAAAATAGAGGGTGTTAAATCAGACCTTCCTACTTTAAGAGATCCTGACAGGTTAATTTATTTTAAAGAGGAAGTTGGAGGCCTTGCAATGGGAGGGTATGAACCAAACCCTTTATCATGGGCTGAAAAATCAGTCCCAGAGGATTTTCATTTTTCACTTTTAGACTCAAATTACGATCATTTTGAACAAATAATGAATAATGCTCTTGGTAGAGTCCCTAGTCTTGAAACTGCTGGAGTCAAAGAATTAATAAATGGACCTGAGAGTTTTACTCCAGATGGAAACTTTATTTTAGGAGAGAGTCCTGAATTGAAAAACTTTTATGTTGGCGCAGGTTTCAACGCGTATGGGATAGCTGCTGGAGGTGGAGCGGGTATGGCACTTGCAGAATGGGTAGCTAATGGAAGACCACCTTACGATTTATGGCCAGTTGATATAAGAAGATTTGGAAAACCCCATCAAGATTTGGAGTGGGTAAGAAAAAGAACTTATGAGGCTTATGCTAAACATTACACTATGGCATGGCCTTTTGAGGAAAACTCCTCAGTGAGAGAATTTAAAAAATCTCCAATTTATGAAAAACTTAAAAACTCAAATGCATGCTTTGGTGAAAAAATGGGTTGGGAGAGACCTAATTGGTTTGCACCAAAAGGAAGTGAGCCAAGGGATATTTATTCCTTTGACAGACAAAATTGGTTTGAATTTGTTGGAAATGAAGTAAAGGCCGCAAGAGAGAGTGCTGTTCTGATTGATCAAACATCTTTCGCTAAGTTTATTGTATCAGGTAAAGACTCACTACAAGCTTTAGAGTATTTATGTGCAAATAAAATTGATAGACCAATCGGTTCGACAATCTATACCCAAATGTTGAATGGCGATGGTGGAATTGAATGTGATTTAACAATAACAGTCATAGATAAAAATACCTTTTATATTATAACTGGAACAGGTTTTATGACCCATGACTATGATTGGATAATTTCAAATATTCCAAATAATTTAGAAGTAGAAGTTAAAAATATAACATTTGATAATTCAGTTTTTTCATTAATGGGACCAAATTCTAGAAAGATCCTTCAAGGGCTAACAAATACAGATTTATCAAATGATAATTTTCCATTTGCTACATGTAAAAAAATCAAAATTGCATCAAAAGATGTTTATGCAATTAGAATAACCTACATGGGTGAATTAGGTTGGGAGCTTCATTTCCCAATAGATTTTTCCTCAGAAATTTATTCAAAGATAATGGAATATGGAAATCAATTTGGACTAGTTAATGCTGGGTATCGATGTATAGAGAGTTGTCGTTTAGAAAAGGGCTACAGAGCTTGGGGTTCAGATATCGGGCCGGACCATACCCCTCTTGAGGCTGGATTAGGATGGGCAACTAAAATTAACTCTGACAAAGATTTCATTGGAAAAAAAGCACTTTTAAATCAAAAATCAAAAGGTTTGAAAAAGATTTTTGCAGGTTTTACGTGTGATGATCCAAATCAAATACTTTTAGGAAGAGAAACTATATTTAGAGATGGTAAACAAGTAGGTTGGTTATCAAGTGGGGGTTACGGATACACCATAGGCAAATCTATTGGTTATGGGTACATAAGAAGCAAAGATGTTATTGATCAAAACTTTGTAGAAAATGGTAATTACGAATTAGAGATAGCTACTAAAAAAGTTCCCTGCAATGTGCATCTTTATCCTATCTATGATAAAGAGATGATTAAGATTAAATCTTAAGCTCTTTTATTTTTAAAAAAGCGTATTTTGTAACAATATTTTGTGTTTTATTTGTTTTTAAAATTTCTAAAATTTGTTTTTTTTTCATCGGGATTATCTTTATATGTTCTCCCTCATTAGGATTTATAATATTAAAGTTTGTAATTCTAGGTACGTATGCAAGATATATATCAGTAATTTCTTCTAAAATATCTGGAGCAATAATGAGTGACTCCAACTTTTTTACCGAAATAGGTTTGACTCCAAGTTCCTCTTTGATTTCTCTAATAATAGCTTGTCTACTTGATTCTTTATTTTTAATCCCACCTGCTACTATTTCTAGAGGGTAGGGTGAAAATTTATTAAAAAAATAATTTGGCCTCATCTGTCTTATGAAATAAAAAACTTGATCTTGTTTGTTAACACAAATAGCTGAGACACTATTTCCATTATAAATGTAGTTTTCTCTTATCTCTTTAAAATCAAGTTTATTAGCATATTTAATAAATAATTCATAAATATTTTTATAGATCTTCCTCTTCTTAATATTTGTCATAGTTTTTGGATCTTGTAAGTTGTTTAACTTAGTTTATTTTATTGAAATTCAAATGAAAGTTTTAGTTGCTGTCAAAAGGGTTGTTGATTACAAAGTGCAGATTAGAGTAAAAAGCGACAATAGTGGAGTAGAAACACAAAATGTTAAAATGTCTGTTAATCCACCAGATGAAAATGCCATTGAAGAGGCAGTAAAGCTTAAGGAACAGGGTCTTGCGAATGAGATAATATCTGTATCTATTGGAGATGATAAATCTCAAGATGTTTTAAGAACATCCATGGCTATGGGAATTGATAGGTCTATATTGGTAAAAAGTCAAAACACATTAGAGCCATTAGCAGTTGCTAAAACACTAAAAATAATAATTGATAAAGAAAAACCAGATCTCGTTTTAATGGGTAAACAAGCTATAGATGATGATTCAAATCAAACAGGTCAGATTTTATCTGCATTATTAAATTGGCCACAAGGATGTTTTATTTCAAATTTAAAAATTGAAAATAATAAAGTTTTTATATCAAGGGAGATAGATGAAGGTATTGAAAACCTAGAAACTTCACTTCCAGCTGTTTTAACATGTGATTTAAGATTAAACACACCAAGGTTTGCCTCTCTTCCAAATATAATGAAGGCTAAAAAAAAACCTCTTGAGACAATTGATATTGACACTCTTGGAATTGATACATCATCAAAAATTAAAACTTTAAAAGTAATTGAGCCTCCAAAAAGAAAAGCAGGGATTATGGTCAATGATGTTAAAGAATTGGTTCAAAAACTAAAATACGAGGCAAAAGTAATTTAAATGTCTGTACTTGTAGTAGCGGAACATGATAACAAAAATTTAAAATCATCAACTCTTAATACTATTAGCGCTGCCGAAAAATTAAGCGAAGATATTCATCTTTTAATTTTAGGTAATAAAATTGAAGATCTTGCTAAAAGTTCAAAATCAATACAGTTAGTTAAAAAAGTAATTATTTGTGATCATGAGAAATTAGAAAATCAAATACCAGAATTATCATCTCCTATAATTTCTAATTTAGCTGAAAACTATTCACACATTTTAGCACCTTCTAGTACATTTGGAAAAAATCTGCTACCTAGAGTATCTGCTCTGTTAGATGTCACACAAATAAGCGATATCATAGGTATAGAGTCCCAAGATACTTTTATCAGACCTATTTATGCGGGAAACGCTATTTCTTATGTTCAGACTGATCAAAAAATTAATTTAATGACTGTCAGACCCACTTCTTTTGAAAAATGTGAAGAAACAGGGGGTGATGCTGCTGTAGAAAATATTTCTTTCATCGACTCAGAGGTTAAAACAACATTTGTAAGTAGAGAAGTATCAAAGAGTGACAGACCTGAATTGGGTAATGCTCGGGTAGTTGTATCTGGTGGCAGAGGACTTGAAAACTCTGATAATTTTAAATTATTATATGATTTAGCTGATAAACTTAATGCTGCTGTTGGAGCTTCGAGGGCTGCTGTTGACTCAGGATACATTGGCAATGAATATCAAGTTGGTCAAACTGGTAAAATGGTTGCTCCTGAGCTTTATATTGCCGTAGGTATATCCGGTGCAATACAGCATTTAGCGGGTATGAAAGAAAGTAAAGTCATAGTCGCTATTAATAAGGATTTAGAGGCACCGATATTTAATATAGCTGACTACGGACTATCTTCTGATTTATTTCAAGCAATACCTGAAATTATTAAAGAGTTAGATCTACTTAATCAGATATAATCGTAATATTTAATATATAATCAATATTATGAGCGAAGTGCAGAGAGAAGAATTAAATTACGATGTAGTAATAGTTGGAGCTGGTCCAGCTGGTTTATCAACAGCAATTAAACTAAAACAACTCGATACGAATTTGTCTATTTGTGTACTAGAAAAAGCATCTGAAGTCGGTGCTCATATTTTAAGTGGTAATGTTTTTGAAACTAAGGCTTTAGATGAACTCATTCCAAATTGGAAAGAACTTAATAGTCCAATCAATACATCAGTAACATCAGAAGATTTTTTATTTTATACAAAAACTAAAAGTATGAAGGTGCCAAACTTTTTTTTACCAAATGTTTTAAAAAATCATGGAAACTACATTATTAGCTTATCTAATCTTTGCAAATGGTTAGGTGAATTTGCCGAAAACTTAGGAGTAGAGATCTTTCCAGGATTTGCAGCTAGTAAATTACTTTTTGATAACGATCAAAAGGTTATTGGTGTTCAAACAGGTGATATGGGTTTAGACAAAAATTTTAAACCTAAAGATAATTATGAACCTGGGATTAATATTAAAGGTAAAGTTACAGTTTTATCAGAGGGTTGTAGAGGTCACCTGGGAAAAGAGGTCCTTAAAAAATTTAATTTAGATTTCAACAACAAATCTCCTCAACAATACGGTATAGGCTTTAAAGAAATTTGGGAGATCAATTCTGAAAATCATCAAATTGGTAAAGTTTCACACAGTGTTGGATGGCCTCTTGAAAGTGATACATATGGAGGTAGTTTTTGTTATCACGCTGAAAATAATCAAATATACTTAGGTTACGTAATCGGTTTGGATTATAAGAATCCATACCTTTCTCCTTATGACGAATTTCAACAGTTTAAAACTCACCCTGATATCAAAAAATTATTAGATGGTGGTAAAAGAATTTCTTATGGAGCAAGAGCTCTAATAGAGGGAGGATTGCAGAGTCTTCCACAAATGCATATGCCTGGGGCGTTATTGATAGGATGTGATGCAGGCACTCTAAATATGCCAAAAATTAAAGGATCACATACCGCAATGAAAAGTGGAATAATTGCTGCAGAAGTCATCAATGATCACATAAATAATAATAAAGAACTGTCAGAGTATGAGTCAAAATTCAAGAATTCATGGGTATATGAGGAATTATACAAAGCAAGAAATGTAAAGCCCAGTTTTCAATGGGGCCTGATACCTGCAATGATTTTTACTGGATTAGATCAAAAAATATTTGGAGGTAAACTTCCTTTTACCCTTCAACATAAGCACGCTGATCATGAATCTTTGATTCCTGCTAAAAAAGCAAAAAAAATTACCTATCCTAAATATGATGGTGTTATTACTTTTGATAAACCCAGTTCAGTTTATCTATCAGGAACTAATCACACAGATGATCAACCTAACCATTTGTTACTTAATGATAAAGATCTTTCAACTAATTTTACTATTGAAAAATACGACGAACCTGCCCAAAGGTATTGCCCCGCAGGCGTGTATGAAGTTGAATTTGATAATGACCTCCAGAAAAAAATTTTAAAAATTAATTCTCAAAATTGTATTCATTGTAAGACATGCGATATTAAAGAACCTTCTCAAAATATTGAGTGGGTAACTCCTGAGGGTGGGGGTGGACCTATTTACTCTGGGACCTAATTAAAGTCGTATTCAAAGTTTTGCGAAGTTGCATTGATATTTACTAATTTAGCACCATGCTTTATATGAAAATGTGTTGCAATAGGTGTCAAAGGAGAAAGTGTGATAAAGCGATCTATATTTTTCATTTCATCTTTAACAAGCTTTTTTGTTGTAAAAATAGTTTGTTTACCTGCTCCTCTTTTTCTTGACCAAACAGTATAGGCTACAGCAATGTTTGCGTTTTTTTCATGAAAAGCATTTTTGCTCATTAAGTCTAATTCTTTCATTGTTTGTGGTACATCGTTACAGAATGCAAGACAAATAAACCCTTCAACATCTTCATTAGATTTTAATCCATAAATCTTGCGGCCATACGAGGTGCGAAATTCATTGTTAATATCTGGTCTGATTGGATCTTCACTAGTATCCACTGAGTCTAACTCAACTAATTCTGCCTTTGATAGCCAACTAAAAAAATTACTTAATTTATTTTTAAATTTTTCCAAATTACAACCATTGATGCTTCATAGCTAAAACATCCTCATCACCATGTAAAATTATGGAAGCTAAACTATCAATTTTTGGCAAAATACTTGATACATAAATGCTTGATGTAGCTATTTTTGCGTCCAGAAATTCATTATCAATTTCACCTTTATCTTTTAATTCAAATGATTTTTTGGCAGTTTTAATCATCATCCACCCTCCAAAAATATAACCTAACATCATTAAATAATTTACACTCGATACAGCAGGTCTTTTTTTATTGTTAGATGTAGAAACAATGTGTTCAACAACTTTTTTTGCAGAGTCAATTGAACTATCCATTTTTTTACATAACTCTTGTAATCGATCTGAACTCGCAGATGCTTCTGTATCAGTTTTAATTTCATCAATTAATTCTAATATGCTTTTACCATTATCTCGAAGTGTCTTCCTAAAAACTAAATCATTTGCTTGAATTGCAGTGGTGCCCTCGTATATGGGGAGAATTCTAGCATCTCTATAATGTTGTGCGATTCCTGTTTCTTCAATAAAACCCATTCCACCATGAATTTGAATAGCATTTGATGTAATCTCAAGTGACCTTTCAGTCAACCACCCTTTAATAATAGGTATCATTAAAGATGATTTTGTTTCCCAATATTCACTCTCCTCTGATTTAGTCATATCCAAAGCAAAAGCTCCATAAATTGCAAGAGCTCTCATAGCTTCGATTTCTGACTTCATAGTCGAGGACAATCGAAGCACATCTGGGTGATGAATAATAGGATCGCCTTTCTGACCATCAATTGGAACTCCTTGAACTCTATCAAAGGCATACATTTTAGATTGTTGGTAAGCTCTTTCAGAAACAGCAAGTCCTTGTACTCCAACTGAGAACCTTGCATGGTTCATCATTTCAAACATAATATTTAAACCCTGATTTTCTTCTCCAACTAAATAACCAATTGCTCCATCCTTTTCACCAAACTGTAAAACTGCAGTAGGAGAACCTTTAACACCAAGTTTTTTTTCAATAGACAAACAGGTTACATCATTTTTTTTGCCAATACTGCCGTCATCATTTGGAATAAATTTAGGAACAAGAAAAACAGAAATACCTTTATTACCCTCTGGCGCTTCAGGTGTTCTGGCTAAAACCAAATGAATAATATTCTCAGATAAATCATGTTCCCCATAGGTAATATAAATTTTTTGTCCATAAATTTTATAATGACCATTTTCTTTTATAGCTTTAGTTTTTATTGTAGACAGATCTGTTCCGGATTGTGGTTCAGTTAAATTCATTGTTCCTGTCCAATGACCTGATGCTAATTTTGGTATATAAAAGCTTTTTTGATCTTCTGATGCTGATTTTTGTAAAGCATATATCAAACCTTGTGTTAATAAGTGACAAAGTGCTAATGACATATTAGAACTATGCCAAATCTCATTAACAGCGGCAGATAAAGTTACTGGTATCTGTTGACCGCCAAATTTTTCTTTGGCCTCTAAGCCAAACCACCCACCATCTCTTAAACTCTCATAAGCCTCTTTGTAGCCTTTAGGAGTTACGACCTCACCAGTATCGAGTCTTTTTGAGCCCTCATGGTCTCCTGAAAGGTTACAAGGGTCTAACACTTCAGAAGCTATTTTTCCTGCCTCTTCAAGAACAGCTTCAACTAAATCATCAGAAAATTCAGAGTAATCGCTAACTTTATTTAGTTTGCCTAAATCTATTAGATTTTTAATTACAAAATTTAAATCTTTAATTGGAGCTTCGTACATGACTTATATATATACTTTTCTTAAGTTCCTGCCTAAAGAAATTAAAATCTCGTGTTCATTAGTCCCAGTTTCGTATGCAATTCTTTCATATCGTTGATTACTTCCAATTATTTCGACAGGTTTGCCTAAATACAATTTGTTATTGGGAACTTTAGACACATCAATCGTAATCAAGTCCATTGAAACTCTTCCTAAAATTCTACATTGAAATTTATCTATATAAACAGATGCTTTATTACTTCCGCTTCTAAGAAATCCATCAGAGTAACCAAAATCTATTGTTGCAACTTTTAAGTCTCTTTTAAGTTTATAAGTTTGGCTGTAGCCAATTGAATTTCCTTTTCTGACATTTTGAACTTGTAATATAGGTGAGTAAATACTCATAACCTGTCTTAAGTTAAATCTTTTTTTATAGAAAGGATTAATTCCGTATAGACTTTTTCCAGGTCTTACATAATTTAAATGATATTGCTTTCCTAAAAAAATTCCAGATGAATTAGCTATGCTTAAAGGTAAATTAAAATTTTTATTTAGGTCAATAAGTTTATTTAATTGTCTACTTGACTCATTTTTTTTTAAATCATCTGCAGAAGATAGGTGAGACATTAAAAAGATAATATTTTTTTTATCGATTAAATTTGAATATTTTTCAAGCTCACTTGCCTGAAATCCAAGACGATTCATTCCAGTATCAACATGTAAAACGTACTTAAGTTTTTGTGAAGTTTTTAATAAAGATAATTGATCGACATTATTAATAATAGGAATTATTTTATGTTTTTTTATTTCTTTTAAATCATTGTTTGAAATCACACCTGATAAAAGGAAAATATTTATATTTTTAAAATTTTCTCTCAGCTTGATAGCATCATCTAACCTAGCAACATAAAAATCTTTACATTTATTTTTTTTTAATACTTTACAACATTCCAAAAGGCCGTGCCCATAGCCATCACCCTTAATTACGCTTATAATCTTTGAATTACCTGAAAACTTATCGATTTGCCTGTAATTATGCGACAGATTTTCTTTACTCACAAAAATCATTTTTTTATTGATTTTTTGGTTTTTTTTAAAGACTAGTTGTTTCATATTATGGATTTTTAGGCTTCAACCTTGTTGTCTTATGCCCTATATTACTTCTACTATTATAATAGATATAGGAGGAGTAAATGAAAAAATTTATTTCATTATTTTACGCTCTAGTCCTGTTTGCTGGTTTTACAACTGTAGCAAAAGCGGCAGACCCGATTAGAATTCCAGTTTTAAACTGGTCAAGCCAAATCGTTATGGCTAACGTTATGGCACAAGCTTTTGAAGAGCTTGGTTATGATGTTGAATTAGTCCCTGCTGAGTCAGCAACAAGATATGAAGCTGTCAGAGTAGGTGAACTTCACGTTGCTCACGAAACTTGGGAGTCAACAATGGCTCTGCCTTTTTATGAAGCTATGGATAAAGGTGGATTAATTGATGCTGGAAGTCACGACCTTATTACTTTTGAAGAAATGGGTGTTCCTAACTGGGTAATCGAAGATGGATTATGTCCTGGTCTTCCAAGCTGGGAAGCACTTAAATCTCCAGAGTGTGCAGCAAACTTTGCAACACCAGACTCTGAAGGTAAAGGTAGATGGTTAGAAGGTCCTTATGAGTGGCACACAGAAGTTATGCCTAACAGACTTAAAGGTCTTGGTATAGATGATTTATGGATGGTAAAATTTGCAGGTACTGCAGATGCATTATGGGCTGAATTAGAAGCAGCTAAAAAAGAGGGAAGAGGCACAATTATCTTTAACTGGTCTCCAAACTTTACAGATGCAGCTGGTTTTACTTTCATTGAATTTCCTCCATACTTCGAGGGATGTAGACTAGAACAAGGTGGTTCTTTAGAGACTACTGGTTGTGGTTCTCCAAAAGGTTGGCTTAAAAAAGCTGCTCACATTAAGTTCCCAATCACTCATACATCTGCATATAAGTTCTATACAAAAATGGAATTTACAGCACCTAACATTGGTGAAATGGCAAACTACGTTGACAACGAAGGCATGACTCATGCTGAAGCTGCAACTGCATATATTGCAAATAATAGAGATCAAATCGATCTATTTATGAAGTAATATTTCCAATTTGAATTCCTCCCTCTTTTGAGGGGGGAATTAATTTTATTTTAGGAAAGATTAATTTATGTCACCAACTATTAGCTGTTCATCTGTCTATAAAATTTTTGGTAATAACGCTAAGACACTTTTATCTGAAAGTGGAGGGAATGTAGACGCCAAAAAATTTCAAGAAGCAGGGTGCATAGTTGGCGTTAACAATGCTTCTTTTGATGTAAACCAGGGAGAAATGCTTGTAGTTATGGGTCTCTCCGGATCAGGAAAATCAACATTACTAAGGTGTATATCTAGATTAACAGACGCAACTTCTGGTAAAATTTTAATTGATGGTGAGGATATTTGCTTAATGAATAATAAGCAATTAATCGAACTAAGAAGAGAAAAGATGGGAATGGTATTTCAAAATTTCGCTCTTCTTCCACATAAAACAGTTTTAGAAAATATTGCTTTTCCGCTTCAAGTAAAAGGAGTCACTACTGAAAATAGTATTTATAAAGCACTTGAAATGGTTGAGCTTGTAGGCCTAAAGGGTAGAGAAAATTACTTTCCAAGAGAACTCTCTGGTGGACAGCAACAAAGAGTTGGAATTGCTCGGTCATTAGCAGTTGAACCTGATATTTGGTTTTTAGATGAGCCTTTCTCCGCGCTTGATCCTCTAATTAGAAAAGAAATGCAAGACGAGTTTTTGAGACTCCAGTCTGTTTTGAATAAAACAATTATGTTTGTCACTCATGACTTTGACGAAGCATTGAGGCTTGCTGACAGAATAGCTATTATGAAAGATGGAATAATAGAACAATTAGATAAACCAGATAATATAGTTTTAAATCCTGCTACTGACTATGTTAGGAAATTTACTGAGGATGTCCCTCGTGAAAAAGTATTGAAGATAGAGTCAATCATGGATGCCTCTGATCCACATGCCTCCGGAGAAATAGCTGTTAAAAAAGATGATATTATAGAAACCGTAGCAGAAAAAATTTTAAATAGTAAAGAAATTATTAAAGTTGTTGATGATAAAAATTCAGTAGTTGGCTCTATAAACCCTTCTAAAGTTATAAAAGTTTTATTCGGTGGATAAAAATTATTTAAATATCATTAGATCTTCAAAACCAGCTCAATTTGGTATTTTATTAATTGTATTTTTGCTTTTATACAATTTAGTTCCACATAATGAGGGTAACTATTTTTGGAGACTTCCCTCTTTATTAGCTTTCATACCAATTAAGTTAAATGAGATTATATATGCAGCTTTATATGAATGGTTTCCTCTCAAAGTATGGGACCCCATATTTGAAATGTATGAAGAAAAAGCAGCATTTCGTGAATTCACAAAATCTATATCTAAAGGTTTATTATTTTTAATTACTTTTGTAAGAGAACTTTTATTGGGTGGTGACAAAATAATTGATGTTTTTGTTAGTGATGCTTGGCTGAAAGATAATGATTGGATGACATGGCCAGCACTTCCATGGACAGCAGCTACAGTCGGTGCTTTTTTGCTTGGGTTCCAACTTGGCGGTATCAGATTGGCTTTACTTGGAGGGATAGGATCTTTATATGTATCAATCTTTGGAAATTGGGTACCATCTATACAAACACTCTCTTTTGTTCTAATTACAACACCAATTTGTTTTGTACTAGGTCTATCCTTTGGAATATGGGGATACCTAGATAGAAAAGTTGAGACAGCTTTGCAACCAGTACTAAATGTAATGCAAACTATGCCTCAATTTGCATATCTAGTCCCTATTATTGCTTTATTTGGTTTAGGCGATCATGCAGGTTCGATAGCTACTATAGTAATTGCTACCCCACCAATGATAAGAAATACCATTTTAGGATTAAAACGAATTTCACCTGAGGTAGTAGAAGCGGGACTTATGAGCGGCTGTACAAAAACTCAGCTTTTATTTAAAGTATTAATACCAACAGCTAGACGAGATATTTTAAACGGTGTCAATACAGTTATTATGCAATGCCTAGCAATGGTTGTAATTGCGTCTTTCGTTGGTGCAAAAGGACTTGGTCTAAATTTAAAAATTGCCTTAAATAGTTTAAAAATTGGCAAAGCTGCTGAAGCAGGTTTTTGTATCGTCTTAATTGCTGTTATCCTTGATCGATTTACAAAAGCATGGGCGAATAAACAAGTTGATTATTTTGAAAATTTAACTTTTTTTCAAAGATATAAACTCTTAATCATCTTTGGAACCTCAATTTTAATTTTTTCAATCATTGCTTTTATAGCAAATGGTTACTTCGATAAAATTAATTACTTATATGTCATACCTATTGAAAAAGGTTTTACTTTTGCTCACTATATTGATGCTGCTGTTGATTGGGTTTGGGAAACTTTTTTCTATTCTCTCAATTCTTTCAATAAGTTTCTTCTAACTGAAGTTCTAGGTCCTATGAAAAAAGCTTATCTAGGTATGCCAGTAGTTGCCACGTTGACTCTTACTATGGGTGTCGCTTATATCATTGGTGGAATTAGAACAAGCTTATTAGTTGGGGGCATGATGTTATTTATTGCTATGTCAAAATATTGGGACAGAGCTTTAATTACAATGTACATGGCAACATTTGCTGTAATTATGGCATCTCTCAATGGAATAATAGTTGGATCAATATTTGCACAGACTGAGAGGGGGTCAAAAATTATTCTCTCCGTGTGTGATTTTTTTGAAACATTTCCATCCTTTGTTTATTTAATACCTGTTATCTTCTTGTTCAATATTACTGATACCTCAGTGTTAATAGCTGCAATTGTTTATGCTACTGTTCCTGCTACTCGATATACTGTCTGGGGTCTAAATAGTGTCCCACTCTCCTTACATGAAGCAGGCACCATGTCCGGTGTCTCAAGAATACAAAGATGGACAAATATTGAAATTCCCTTAGCTTTCCCGACAATTATGCTTGGCGTTAATCAAACAGTTGTTTTCACTCTTCAAATGGTAATTTTAGGAGCGTTAATTGGAACTGAAGATTTAGGCCAACTTATTTTTGGAGCATTATCAAGAGCTCAAGACGGTCCTGGTGTTGCTATAACACTAGGTTTATTCGTTTCTTTAATGGCTATTTCAGTAGATGTAATTGTGAGAAAATGGGCCGAGGAAAGAAAAAAAGCTCTTGGATTAGCATAGAGAATGATCATCCCAAGAGTTACTCAACCTTATGAACCTGGATTACCAGCTCTTGGTGACGACTTAGAAAATTATTTGGTAATTGGTGGAGGTTCTCTCACATTAAAATTAGAACCAGATGACAAATTTAAAATAATTAATTTAGAAGGCCATCAACAGGCCGAGATTGTATGCTTTAATTCAAAGCGAGAGTGTAATCTATCAGCATTAGGCCTTAATAACGAGCACAACGGTCAATTAACAAAAAAAATCCTTTCGAGCAAGGAGGAGTCAGCTCAAATAGCACGTACTAAATTAAAAAAACTTGGATATGAGGTAGAGTCTATTAATCAATCGATTTTAGTATTTTCTCAAAATTCACTTTCAGGTTCAATTGAGGAGTTTAAAACAAACGACTCCATTGTTTGTATAATTTCTGCACCAGGCGAAAGTGAAATTACACATGAAAATATTCCTGCATCCGAACTACGAGTAATTGTTCAAAGAAATAAAAAACGTGAAGAGGGGGAATTTTTATTACCAGACCCTTTAATGGATCCTGTTGAAGAAATTTTTGTTAAAAGATATACCGCAATGGCCTATGAGGTCAAAGAAGGAGATTTTATTCAGATAATTGATGTTTATGGAAGACAATGTTCTGACTTTATGGCATTCGACTCAGAGAGCCTTCAAAAAGGCCAAGAGCTCTCAATAGATACAACTAATAGTAGATATTTAATGGGTAGTGCTTTTCCAATGCCAGGTCTCCATTCTAAATATTACGATGAAAATCAAATGCCCATGGTTGAAGTCTACAGAGACACTGTCGGAAGACATGATACGTTCGGTACTGCATGTACTTCAAAATTTTATGATGATATTGGCTATTTTGGTCATCCAAATTGCTCAGATAATTTCAATTATGTATTAGATAAGTTTACTGTGAGAAAAAGACTAGGTTGGAATGCTATAAATTTATTTTACAACACAGCCATTGATGCAAATAATGCTTTAATTTTTGATGAACCATGGTCTAGACCAGGAGACTATGTGATGTTTAAAGCCCTGAAAAATTTAGTTTGTGTCTCCTCTGCCTGTCCAGACGATGTAGATGCAGCTAATGGATGGAATCCTACTGACATTTTTGTTAGAGTCTATAGACCGAATAGACCTTTTAGTAAAGGAATGGCATTTAGAATGAAAGCAGACTCTGATCCCAAATTAACTAAAGAAACTGGTTTTCACCCAAGAGTATCAAAACTTACTGAAAATATTGTTGAGTACAAAGGCTTCTGGTTAGCTTCTAATTATAATAATCACGGGGCGCACCAAGAATATGAAGCTTGCAGAGAGCGGGCTATCATTATGGATCTATCAGCACTAAGAAAGTTTGAAGTACGAGGCCCAGACGCTGAAGAACTTTTACAAATGACTTGCACCAGAAACATCAGAAAACTATCTGTTGGCCAAGTTGTTTACACTGCGATGTGCTACGAGCATGGAGGTATGCTTGATGACGGTACAGTATTCAAAATGACGGATGATAATTTTAGGTGGATTTGTGGAGATGAGTATTGCGGTGAATGGTTAAGAGAAAAAGCAAAGGAACATAACTTAAAGGTATGGATTAAATCTTCTACTGATAATTTACATAATGTTTCCGTCCAAGGGCCAAAGAGTAGAGAAATATTAAAAAAGATAATCTGGACCCCTCCTCATCAAACATCATTGACTGATTTAGAGTGGTTTAGGTTTTCTATAGCTAGGTTAAATACTTTAGATGGAATTCCTTTAATGGTTTCTAGAACTGGATATACAGGTGAACTAGGTTATGAAATATTCTGTCATCCGAGTAAAGCTGCTGAAGTTTGGGATGCTGTAATGAAAGCCGGAGAGGAGTTTGGAATTGTGCCTATGGGATTAGACGCTTTGGATTTAGTTAGAATTGAAGCTGGTTTAGTTTTCGCAAATTATGAATTCGATGATCAAACTGATCCGTTTGAGGCGGGAATTGGTTTTACAGTTCCTCTTAAATCAAAAGAGGATAACTTTATTGGTAAAGAAGCTTTACTTGAAAGAAAGGCAAACCCTCAAAGAAAACTAGTTGGACTTGAGATTGAGGGAAATGAAACTACCGGGCATGGAGACTGTGTTCATCCTTCAAATAATGGAAGGGAACAAGTTGGCATTATAACAAGTGGTATGAAATCCCCTGTTCTAAATAAAAATATTGCTCTTTGCAAAATCAATGTCAAATACAGCGAGCTTAATACTGAAGTTGAAATAGGTAAGTTAGATGGTCAACAAAAAAGAATAAAGGCTAAGGTTGTTCCTTTCCCATTTTATGATCCAACTAAATCAAGAGTTAAATCCTAATTTTTTTATCTTTTAAATGAGTTCAATTTTTTTAGATAAATCATCAACTTTACCAATTAGTGATAACAGGTTTGATAAAGGACCTTTTTTTGAATTTTATCATAAAGAAGATAATTCTTATGGTGTATACGCTGATCGCTATTTTCCAATATCTGTTGGAAATAAAATCAAAGATAGTTATTGGAATTTGAGAAGAAAAGCAGTCATGTATGACGTACCTGAAAAACCTATTCAAATAGAGGGACCACAGTCAGAGGAATTTCTTGATAAAATATTTTGTCGAAAAATTAAAGATATGAAAGTAGGAAGGGGTAAATATGCAATTGCCTGTTATGAAAATGGCGGAATATTTATAGATGGTGTACTTTTTAGATTAGAGCAAAATAAATTTTGGTATGTCCAACCAGATGGACCCCTTGAAACTTGGTTAAAAGCTCATCAAAAAAACTATGAAGTTACTATAACTGACCCTAATTCTCGAGTGATACAAATTCAAGGTCCAATTTCTAAAGATATAATTTCAAAGCTAACGAATGGAGAAATTAACGATGATTTTAAATACTATCATTCAGCCTATTCAAAAATAGCTGATCAAAATGTATATGTCTCTAGAACAGGATGGACTTCTGAATTAGGCTTCGAAATTTATACTCTAGGAAATAAGACTAATTATAAAAAAATTTGGGATACTATTTGTGAAATCGGATATCCGATGGGTATGACATTTGATGGTCTAGAATCAATGGATATAAGAAGAATTGAAGCAGGCATCCTAGATAACAACACAGATTTTGACTCTTCAATGAATCCTTATGAAATTGGATTAGGCTCTCTAGTTGATTTAGAAAAAGAAAATTTTATTGGAAAAAAAGCTTTAGAATTTTTATCAACAAAATTTGGAAAGAGATTATTTGGTATAACTACCGATAAAGAAATTATTCCAAGAGCAAAAGTTTATTTATCATCAAATAAACAAAAAATTGGATATCTTTCAGCATCAACTTGGTCTCCTACTTTAGAAAAGTATGTAGGTTATGTACGTTTTGACTACCCTGGTGAGTGGAAAGAATTTCAAATTAAAGTTGAGTCTGTTAATGATAATTTAGCTGACTGCAAAATAATTGATTTACCATTTTACGATAAAGATAAACTTATCCCAAAAGGGATTGACAAAAATATTCCTTAATCTTTATTTTTTTCTTTTCTAAAGAATGGTATTAGAAAAACAAAACAAGCTACAAAGAAAAAAAGACTTCCAAACATAGCCCAGAAACTACCAATACTTGATATTATAAAGCCCACGGCAGAAATAATAAATAAAACCCATCCAATAAAATTAAGAGTATTATTGGACATATATAATATTTATTTTGTATCTAAATATGTAGCCATAGAGTCATCCATAGCATCCAACCACGTAGTGTGATGTGAGGGACCAGTGGTGCCAGTGACAGGCGAGGAAAAGGATTTATCTCTATAAGTCAGGATATTTTCTTCCTTATGGTGCTCCCAATCATAAAAATGTTTGCGAATTAACTCAAAGTCAATTTTTGGGTAGTCAACAGCAGAACATAAATCTACACAATAATCTGTTTGAAAATCAATCATTTGATAGGCATCCTCTAGGGCCTCTTCCTTTTTAACCCAATTATCAATATCCTTTGCTAACTCATCAGCTGAAGGCAGAGTTATTTTGTTCATTATTATGTCTCTAACATACCAAGCTTGGGCATCAAACATGTTAAAAGTATGAAACTGATCTTGCATACCAAGATAAAACAAATTTTGATTATTTTGCCATACTACTCCTTTGTATAAGTTTGGAGGATACAGCCTGTTATGAGTTTTTAATTTTAGATCTTCTGGTAAAAAAGGAAAATGATGCAAGTAACCTGTACATAGTATTAAGGCATCCATTTCTTGAATTGTGCCATCTTTAAAAACTGCTTTATTTCCATCGATCTTATCCATGTAATGTACTTCTTTCATGCCTTCAGGCCAATTGAAACCCATTGGATTGTTTCTATAACCAATAGTAACAGTTTTAGCTCCATATTTATGGCACTGTAACGCTACATCTTCAGCAGAGTAACTACTTCCGAGAACGACAACGTTTTTATCTCTAAACTCTTCAGCGTCTCTGAAATCATGAGAGTGCATTATTCTCCCTGGAAAGCTATTCATTCCCTCATATTCAGGAATGTAGGGAACAGAGAAGTGACCAGTCGCAACAACTAATTTATCAAAACTCTCAGTTTTAGTTTGATCGTCTTTTTTACTTCGGTATGTAATATCAAATCCATTACCATTATCAGCAACAGAGGTAACAGTGGTGTTAAACTTTACGTATTTTTTTACATCTGAATTTTCTGCACGACCTAAAATGTAATCTTGAAGGACGGCTCTTGGAGGGAAGGAGGGAATTGGTTTTTTGAAATGCTCATCAAAAGAATAATCTGCAAATTCAAGGCACTCTTTTGGCCCATTCGACCAAAGGTATCTATACATGCTATTGTGAATTGGATCTCCATATTGATCAGACCCGGTTCTCCAAGTATAATTCCAAAGACCACCCCAACTTTCTTGTTTTTCAAAGGCAACAACCTCAGGAATATTTTCGCCTTTGCTTTGCGCTTGATGCAGAGATCTTAAAAAAGATAGTCCACAGGGACCTGTACCAATTAGTGCAACTTTTGTCATTATTCTCCTCCGATTTGAATTAATATTAATAATTAAATTTTAATTTCCAATCCATTTTTTGTCATACTCTGTAATAAATGCAGGGATAATAAAAATGTTGTTTCATATTATGGAACAGGTTTATTGTAGCATTTTATTAGGAATATATATTTTCGAAGAGGTTTAATTGAATCATGCAAAAGTACTCAGTTTTTAGTTTAGTAAAAAATGCTTTCACCAACCATGAAAATTGGGAGGTAGCTTGGAAAGACCCTGAGCCTAAAAAAGAATACGATGTCATAATTGTAGGCGGTGGTGGTCATGGTCTTGCAACAGCTTATTATCTTGCAAAAGAACATGGCATCACAAACGTTGCCATACTTGAAAAGGGTTGGATTGGTGGAGGTAATGTTGGAAGAAACACTACCATCTTGAGATCTAACTATATGTTTGATTCAAACGCTCATTTTTATGAGTTTGGCATGAAGCTTTGGGAAACACTTAGCCAAGAATTAAATTACAACGTTATGTACTCACCGAGAGGAATAATAAACTTAGCTCACTCTGATGCACAAATGAATGCTTACGCTAGAAGAGGTAACTCTATGAGATTAAATGGTATTGATGCAATTCTTCTTGGAAGGGATGATTTAAAAAAGATGATCCCATTTGCAGATTTTTCAGAAACATGTCGTTTTCCTATTCATGGTGGTTTAATGCAGCCACGTGGGGGAACTGCAAGACATGATGCAGTTGCTTGGGGATATGCGAGACAGGCAGACTCCATGGGTGTCGATATAATTCAAAATTGTGAAGTGACAGGTTTTGATGTTAACAACGGAAAAATAGAAGGCGTTCAAACATCAAGAGGAAATATTAAAACTAAAAAAGTTGGATTGTGTGTTGCTGGAAGCACAACACTTTTAGCAGACATGTTAAATATGAGACTTCCAATTGAAGCACATGTTCTGCAAGCTTGTGTCTCAGAACCAGTTAAACCTTTACTTCATAATGTAGTTACATTCGGAGCAGGTCACTTTTATTGTAGCCAATCTGACAAAGGTGAAATGGTTATGGGTGGTGATTTGGATGGTTACAATAGCTATGCTCAAAGAGGAAATATGCCAATGATACAGCATGTTTTAACAGGTGGATTGGCTGTCTTCCCAAACTTTAGTAGACTCAAAATGCTTCGAACTTGGGGAGGTATTATGGATATGTCCATGGATGGTTCTCCAATAATCGATAAAACTCATATTGAGGGGGTATATCTTAATTGCGGTTGGTGTTACGGCGGCTTTAAAGCTACTCCTAGCTCAGGTTTTGTTTTTGCACATACAATAGCACAAGATCAAGTACATGAACTCAACTCAGACTTTAACCTTGAAAGATTCCATACTGGAAAAATTATAGATGAAAAGGGTGTAGGCCCTAAACCTTGGATCGGTTAATAGATGTTAGAAATAAAATGCCCATACTGTGGCAAGCGCTCACAAAATGAATTTTCTTATGGCGGAGACGCCACTATTAAAAGACCTCAACTAGGAGAAGAAATTTCAACTGAGGATTGGGATAATTTTGTTTACTACAGAGATAACCCAAGAGGAAAACACTCAGAACTATGGCATCATGTTTCTGGATGTAGACAATGGTTTAAAGTCTCAAGAGACACCGCTACACATGAAATTTTTGACACTTGTAAAATGAACGAGGACTTTAATGTCTAACAATTTTAGAACAACCAACTCAAATGGACTTATTAATAAGGATAAAAAAATTAACTTTACTTTTAACGGTACTATTTATCATGGCTATGAAGGAGACACTCTTGCATCTGCTTTAATTGCAAATGGTGTTCATTTAGTTGGAAGAAGTTTTAAGTATCATCGACCTCGCGGTTTTTTGGGAGTTGGTGTTGAAGAACCAAATGCAATGGTTCAATTGCATGATGGTAATAAATCTGAACCTAATATCATTGCAACCGAAGTTGAGTTAGTTGAGGGATTAAAAGCTAAAAGTCAAAATTGTTGGCCTTCAGTTCAATTTGATATTGGAGAAATAAATAATGTCTTAAATCGTTTTTTTCCTGCAGGTTTCTATTACAAAACATTTATGTGGCCAAAAAGTTTTTGGATGAAAATCTATGAACCATTTATAAGAAAAGCTGCTGGTATGGGTAAAGCACCACTGTTACCTGACCCAGATAGGTACGAACATAATTATGAACACTGCGATGTACTAGTTGTTGGCTCTGGCCCATCAGGCCTCGCAAGTGCTCTGGCTGCTGCTAAAAATGGGGCAAGGGTTATATTAGCAGAAGACAAGCCTAATTTTGGTGGCTCTCTTCTAACTGACGAAGTTACGATTGGTAACATGTCAGGAAAAGAGTGGGCTAGTGATACCATTTCCCAACTAAAAAGTATGCCAAATGTAATATTAAAAAAAAGGTCACAAGTCTTCGGATACTATGATCACAATATGACCGTAATGATTGAAAGAGTTAGCGATCATATTGAAAATCCCTCAAAATACACTCCCAGACAAAGATTACATTATATTAGAGCTGGAGAAGTAATAGTTTCAACTGGTTCTATTGAAAGACCAATATCTTTTGGAAATAATGATAGACCAGGAATTGTATTAGCCTCAGCAGCAAAAGAGTATATGAAGGTTTATGAAACATTAGTTGGTAAGAAACCAATTATATTTACCAATAATGATACAGCATATTCAACTGCCCTTGAGTTTATTAAAAATGATATTGAACCAATCATTGTAGACACTCGAGACAGCTCAAACGGTGAATTAGTCAAGGAAGTTCAGCAAAAGGGTATTTCTATAAAATTTAATTCAGGGATCGCAGACACTAAAGGACATTTGAAGATAAATTCTGCTATCATTGGCAAGCTTGACTCTTCAAAAGAGTCTTTTATTTCAGAAGAAACAGTAGAGTGTGATTGCATTTGTATGTCCGGTGGCTGGACACCAACAGTTCATTTATCTTCCCAAGCTGGAAATAAATTAAAGTTCAATGATGATATTGATGCGTTCGTACCGGATAAAAAAAGACAAAAAGAAACAGCAATTGGAGCAGCTAATGGTTCTTTTACATTAAATCAATCTCTAGCTGAAGGTTTTCAAGTGGGCTTTGATTTATCAAACAAATTCACAGATCAAAATAATCCTACAAATAGTCCCAACTCAAATGAACCTAGCTATGAAAAGCATGAAAAGCTCTGGTGTATGCCTTTACCATCTGGAAAAAAACCAAAACGCTTTATCGACTTTCAAAATGACGTTGCAGTTTCTGATGTAGAGCTAGCAATTAGAGAAGGCTTCAGATCAATTGAGCACGTCAAAAGATATACAACTCTTGGGATGGCTGGCGATCAAGGCAAGACAAGTAATTTAAATGGTTTGCAATATGTATCTAAAATTGAAAAAAAGATTGTTCCAGAAGTTGGTCATACAACATTTAGACCACCATACACTCCTGTAACAATTGGAGCTATCGTGGGTAGAGAAGTTGGTAATCACTATTTACCAACAAGAAAATCTCCCATTCATACATGGCATGAGGAAAATAATGCTGTTTTTGTAGCAGCAGGTTTATGGCAAAGACCCAGATACTACCCAAGGGGTTCTGAGGATATGAACAGTGCTGTTAATAGGGAAGCTGCAAATGTAAGAAAAAACGTTGGAATTTGTGATGTTACTACACTTGGTAAGATTGATATTAAAGGTCCGGATGCACCAGAATTCTTAAACAGAGTTTATACAAATGCATGGCTGAAACTGCCCGTTGGAAAAGCTAGATATGGTGTAATGCTAAGGGAAGATGGCATGGTTTTTGATGATGGAACAACATCTCGATTATCTGAAAATCATTTTCATATGACTACCACTACTGCCCAAGCTGCAAATGTTTTATCGCACTTAGAGTATTATTTACAAGTTGTATGGCCAGATTTAGATGTAAATGTCTTATCAACTACTGAACAGTGGTCTGGTATAGCAGTGGCAGGTCCAAAGTCTAGAGATCTTTTATCTAAGTTATTTCCTGATGTAGATATGTCTAATGAGGGCTTACCATTCATGGGGCTAGTGGACTCTTCAATAGACGGTATCAAAGCTAGAATTTATAGAATTTCTTTTTCTGGCGAACTAGCTTATGAGGTAAATGTCGAGTCAAACTATGGTCTTTATATGTGGAAGAAGATCATGGAAGTAGGACAGTCATTTGATATTCAACCATACGGAACAGAAGCTCTATCAACCTTAAGAATAGAAATGGGTCATGTCGCAGGAGCAGAATTAGACGGACGTACTATTCCTTTTGATGTTGGACTGAATAGTATGGTGAGTCAGAAAAAAGATTTCATAGGTAAAAGATCTTTATCTAAAGATGCATTCACTGAGTCGGATAGACAAACTATTGTTGGACTTGTTCCACTAGACAAAAAAACAAAGATCCCAGAGGGTTCACATATTATAGAAGATAATAGTGCTGTTGCCCCAATACCTAAACTTGGACATGTTTCATCTTCTTGTTGGAGTGTTGAATATAATAATCCTTTTTCCATAGCTATTATAAAAGATGGTAAAAATAAAATTGGTAAAAATCTATATGCTGTCTCTCCTTTGAAAGATATTTCAATTCCTGTTGAGGTAGTATCCTCACACTATGTTGATCCCGAAGGCTCAAGGGTAAGATCATAATGGGAGCACAAAACCTATCACCACTTCATTTTGATCATAAGCTCGGCTTGTTTGGCGACTATGAGAATAAAGAAAACCTATTAAAAATTTCAGAAATAAAAGACCTAAGTATTATCCAAATTGCTAAATTTAAAAAAAGCTCAATTGAGATTGAAAAAGTTACCATAAATCAACTTAATTTACCGACAGAAAGTCTAAAAGTTTCTCACAACCAAGAAACAAGAGTATTGTGGACCGGTCCTGATACCTGGTTAATTATCTCAAAAAAAATTGACTTGAAAGACGAAATTTATAAATCGATTAGAGATGAGGATTTTGCCATTACAGATATTTCACAATCAAGAGCTGTATTACAAATATCAGGCGTAAATGCAAAAAATGTTTTAAAAAAAGGTTCTCCAATAAATTTTAATGAAAATATGTTTAAACCAAATAATTGCGTGAACACGACATATAACGGAATTAACATACTGATCGACTATTTAGACGACCAACCGTTTTGTTTTAACCTTTATGCATTAAGAAGCTTTGGTGGTTCTTTTTACCATAGCATTACTGACTCGTCATTAGAGTATGGGTATGAGGGTATTTAATATTAATGTGCGGTATAGTTGGAATATATTTAAAAAATAAAAAATATAATTCACAATTAGGTAAATTTCTTACTGGAATGATGAATAGTATGGCTACGCGTGGTCCTGATAGTGCAGGTTTTGCGATATATTCATCTGAGAAAAAAAAGAAATATAAATATTCGGTCTGCTCTAATACTGATCAAGTAAAAGAAATTTCAAAAAAACTATCTAAGCAAGTAAAAGATATCAAAGTAAAATCTATTTCAGATCATTTAATAATTGAAACAGCAATGAAGCCAAAGAAATTTATAGAAATTTTAAAAAATCATGATGAATTAAGTTTAGTTGGGTATGGTAGTTGCATAGAAATATTTAAACAAGTAGGAAATCCGAAGGATGTTGTTAAAAATTTTTCACTAGAGAAGTTTTCTGGCTCACATGCTATTGGGCATACAAGGATGGCAACAGAAAGTGCAATCACGACAGACGGCTCTCATCCATATTCCACAGGCGAGGATGAATGTCTTGTACATAACGGATCTTTGTCAAATCACAACAATTTAAGAAGATCGCTTCAGAAAAAAGGGATTGAAATAAAGTCCTTGAATGATACGGAAGTCGCTGCAGGTTATATTTCAAACGGATTATCTGATAAAAAATCACTCAAAGAAACACTTTTGGATGGACTGAAGGACCTCGATGGTTTTTACACATTTATTTCTGGAACCAAAAATGGCATGGCAATTGTTAGAGATGAGATAGCTTGTAAACCCGCAGTTGTTGCAGAAACAAAGGATTATGTTGCTATTGCCTCAGAGTTTCAAGCAATGGCACATTTACCAAATGTAAATTCAGCAAAAATTTTTGAACCAGAGCCCGGAAAAGTATATAGCTGGGGCAAATAATGAATTTAAATTTAAAAAAAGAGTCATTGAGGAAAGTTAATGAAACTCTTCAAAGTATAGATAGAAAATCAAACAAAAAGATTTTTAAAATTTCAAATCCAGATGGAAATCACGCTATTTGTGCTGGATTAAAAGACGAGATTGAAGTCACTATTGATGGTCACACAGGATACTATTGTGCTGGTATGAACATGAATGCAAATATCATTGTAAATGGAAATGTGGGCACAGGTGTTGCAGAAAATATGATGTCTGGAACTGTTCATGTTAAGGGCAATGCATCCCAATCAGCCGGTGCTACAGCACATGGCGGAACTTTGATCATTGATGGTGATACTAGTTCACGATGTGGGATTTCAATGAAAGGAATAGATATTATAGTTAAAGGATCGGTAGGCCATATGTCTGCATTTATGGCTCAATCTGGAAACTTAGTTATATGTGGAGATGCTGGAGACGCTCTGGGAGACAGTATCTATGAAGCAAATATTTTTATTAAGGGTAAGGTGAAATCACTCGGTGCTGACTGCGAAGAGAAAAAAATGAATAAAAAAGACCAAAATATTTTGAGATCTCTTTTAAAAAAAGCAAGTATAAATGAAAGTGAGATTAAAAACTTCAAAATGTATAGTTCAGCAAGAAAACTTTATAATTTTAATATAGATAATGTATCGGAGTACTAATGGCAGAAAAATTTAAAACTACACCAAGAAAATCTTGGACATTTGATGACTATACAAACTCTGAAATTCGAAGAGCTGCAGAAACAGGTATTTATGACATTAGAGGCGGTGGTTCAAAAAAAAGACTACCTCATTTTGACGATCTTCTTTTTTTAGGCGCATCAATGTCAAGATACCCTTTAGAGGGCTACAGAGAAAAGTGTAGCACTAACGTCACTCTTGGAACAAGATTTGCAAAAAAACCGCTTGAATTAGATATTCCAATAACAATTGCTGGAATGAGCTTTGGAGCTCTCTCAGGACCTGCAAAAGAAGCGCTTGGAAGAGGGGCTAGTATTGCCGGGACTTCAACGACAACAGGCGATGGTGGCATGACCCCTGAGGAGAGAGGACAATCAAAGCATTTGGTTTACCAATTACTTCCCTCAAGGTATGGAATGAACCCAGAGGATTTAAGAAAAGCAGATGCTATTGAAGTTGTGATAGGTCAAGGTGCCAAACCTGGCGGTGGAGGTATGTTACTCGGTCAAAAGATAAGTGATCGTGTTGCCAAGATGAGAACATTGCCAAAAGGAATTGATCAGAGATCAGCATGTAGACATCCAGATTGGACTGGACCAGATGATTTGGAAATTAAAATTTTAGAACTCAGGGAAATAACAGGTTGGAAAGTTCCCATATTTGTAAAAATTGCAGGATCTAGGCCTTACTACGATACTGCTCTTGCAGTAAAAGCAGGAGCTGATGTGGTGGTGCTTGATGGCATGCAAGGAGGTACTGCAGCTACACAAGAGGTATTTATCGAAAACGTAGGTCAGCCAACATTGGCATGTATCAGGCCAGCAGTAGATGCTTTATTAGACTTAGATATGCACAGGAAGGTTCAGTTAATTATTTCAGGTGGAATTAGAAATGGTGCGGATGTTGCAAAAGCTATGGCATTGGGTGCTGATGCTGTTTCCATAGGTTCATCAGCATTAATTGCACTGGGTGATAATGATCCAAAGTGGGAGAGCGATTACAAAAAACTTGGAACAACAGCTGGTGCTTTCGATGATTGGCATGAAGGTAAAGACCCATCTGGTATAAATACACAAGACCCAAAATTAATGAAAAGATTAGACCCAGTAAAAGGTGGAAAAAGATTATCTAATTATCTCAAGGTTATGACTCTTGAAGCCCAAACTATAGCGAGGGCATGTGGTAAAAACGATTTACATAATCTTGAACCTGAGGACCTATGTGCATTAACAGTTGAAGCTGCTGCAATGGCTAGGGTTCCTTTAGCGGGAACCGGTTGGGTGCCTGGTAAGATTTAACCATTATTTGCTAATTACTTAAACTATACTATAATGTTCCATTCTGTGGAACATTAGTTGGAGGACAGTTTTGCAACAAGATTTAAAATATATAAATAAGTCTCTGGAAAAATCTTTTAAAATTCTTGAAATTTTATCAAAATCAATTTTCCCGTTGAAGGCATCAAATATTTCTAGAAAAGCAGTTTTATCTAGAACAACTACATTTAGACTATTGTCTGTTTTATCTCAACTTGGTTATATCCATAAAAATACTGGTTCAAATACATACACTATGGGTCATAAAGCTTTTCAATTTGGAGAAACCTCAGATTATCTTCAGTCAATTTCTGAGACTTCTAAAGAAATTCTAAAAGAGGTCTCTAGTAAAACTAATTTAATTACATATTTGGCAATGCTTGAAGGCTCTCAAATAGTTCATTCCGATAAAATCTCTGACAACAATGATGATGCAACTATTAGAACTTTTAGAATGAGACTTGACGCTCATTGCTGTGCTTTAGGAAAAGTCATGCTTGCGTACAGACCTGAAAATGAAATTGCAACGATTTATAGAAGTTATAATTTTTATCCTCACACAAACAATACAATTACAAATTTAAATGATTTAAAAAGACAACTTGGCAAAATTAGAACTAACGGTTATGCGCTTAATCATGGAGAAGCTTTTGAAAACTCTTATGGAATAGGAGTCGCTATTTTAGACAAAGATAAAAGATCATTTGCAGGAATCGCTCTATCAGGTAGTAAAAATATCTTAAACCCAAAAACTATGATGGATTATGTTGATCTCCTTCAATCTGCCTCGATTAAAATTTCTCGATTAATTGTTGCCAATTGAAGATTATTGTTGATAAATAATAGATTTTTGTAAAAATTTTGTTTCATAATATGAAACAAAATGTGTTTTTTTCATACCTCGCAGACAAAATATAGTTGCTTGGAGGTTACTAAAATAATGAGCTTACCTACTAAATGTGACTATTTAATAATCGGGGCTGGAATTCACGGCCTGAGCACTGCATGGCATCTTTGTAAAAAATTATCCAGTAAGGGCCAACTCAAAGAAAATTCTGTAGTCGTTTTGGAAAAATCCAAAGTTGCAAATGGAGCAAGTGGTGTTGCATGTGGAATTGTAAGGAACAACTACTACCAGCCTGCAATGAGAAGGCTAATGGCTCATTCTGTAAATGTTTGGAATGAGAATGCTGAGGCTTTAACTTACAAGCCAGTTGGCTACATGCAGATCAACTCCGAGCTAATGCAAGAAGGCATGTCTGAAGTTTATGAGCAGCAAAAAGAAATAGGATTTGACTCCGAGTTTATCGAAGGAGCATCAGATTGTGATAAGTATATGAAAGACATGTTGCCAGATTGGCAAGCTCAAGGCATCACTTCAGTTTTACACGAAAAGAAAACAGGATATGGAGCTAATAGAGGAGCCATAGAGGGCTTTCATAAGTTAGCAGTATCGGCTGGAGCAAAAGTTTTAGAAGGTGTGACTGTTAACAATTTAATTTCTTCTAATGGTAGCGGAGCAGTTTCGGCTGTAGAAACATCAGAGGGTAAAATTGAATGCACTCAATTAGTTGTTGCGGCTGGTCCATGGGTAAGAAAATTCTGGGAAATTTTAGAATTACCTAACACCGTTAGAATAAAAAAACCTGATGGTTCATTTACTGATGATATACCTATGTGGTCATACATGGCACTTGAAGAGGGTGAGTTGGAAGTTGACCCAAGAAGTTATAAAACAGCAAACGGAACAGAGTACCCTGTTATTCATGTTGATACAGAAGCCACACTTGTCTCAAATAAAACAGGTGATGTTATACATGAAAATGTTATGTGGGGTTTTTACTATAAGCCCGATGTCTACAGAGATGGTATACAAGGTGGTTCCTCTCCATATGACATAAATAAACCTGTTAACGATATAAGTCTTGATCCTTATGGTCATGACTCAGATGAGTTTCAACCAAGAGCTTCTTTTGAGGATAAATGGACCTCAGCTTTGGCTTTTTGCCAAAAGCAATTTGATGGATGTCACGCTAAATACAAGAAGCAAAAAGCTGGCGGTATTGGCTGTGTTACTCCAGATCGTTTTCCTGTATTCGACCAATACAGAGAAAACGTATATATTATAGCTGATGCTAACCATGGATACAAAATGGCTGGGTTAGGAGATCTTGTATCTAATGAGTTACTTGGTGAGAAATCTGAAATTCTAGAACCTTTTAGATTTTCTCGTTATGAAGAAGGGAAGTTACATCCGGTTTCAAAGAGCCCGTTCCCTTGGAGTTGATGTAAAAGGAGGAGGAATAAAATGACAGCGCTAGAAACGTACGTTAAGGATAAAAAGAGACAAGACTATATAAAACAAGTTAGAAAAAAAATTGATAAATTAGGAATTGAGTACATTTATTACCAATTTATTTCTGTTACAGGTAGAATTGTAGGTAAAGGTGTTCCTGCAGATCATTGGGAGAGTGTAGCTAATAAAGGTTTCCAATTAGTTTATGGAGCTACTGCTAATCTATTTACAAATAGACATGGTGATTACATAGGTTATGGACCAGAGGCCCACGAATTAGTGGGTATACCTGATCCAGAAACATTTGTTCAAATTCCTTGGGATAAAAGAATTGCCAGAGTTTTTTGTACTTGTTTTAGAAACAGGGAAGAAGAAAAAGATCCTGGTGGATATCTTACATCTGATTGCAGAGGTAACTTAAAAAGAGCCCACGAAGAATTTAAAAAGAAACACAAACTAGAATTACGAGCAGGGACAGAACCTGAAATGATGTGGTTAACAAAAAACGAAGATGGTTCACCGACTGGTTCAGGTTTCTCTAAACCCTACTGCTATCACATTGATCAATTTGAATCATTAAGACCTGTTTACATGAAAGTAATTGAGTATTCACGCGCAATGGGTTTGGACATTATCCAAGGTGACCATGAGGACGCGCCTGGACAATTAGAACTAAATTTCAACTACGATGATGTTGTTAGAAACGCTGACAGGTTATCAACTTACAGACAAATCTGTGCTCAAGTAGCAAGAGAATTTAATTTGATTGCTTGTTTTCTGAGTAAACCATTTGTTGGCGTGTCTGCTTCTGGGTGTCACACAAATATTTCACTCTGGAAGGGCGGAAAAGATGAATTAATACCATGTGGTAACAAGACTATCCCAGGTATGGAAAATGTATTTCATCACCGTAGGGGAGGTACAAATGTCTTTATGCCAGACGGGAAAGATAGAAGAATTCCTGGAAAAATAGGCCTTCAAGCAATTGGCGGTGTCATGGAACACCTTCCTGCTTTAACAGCCTTGGGTTCCTCAACTGTGAATTCATATAGAAGACTTTGGGATACAGGTTTTTGGGCTCCAGTTTATGCGGACTGGGGATATCAAAACAGAACCTGTGGTTTAAGGGTATCTGCCCCTGGTAGATTTGAATATCGATCAGTTGATTCAGCCCACAACCCATACTTAATGGGAAGCGGTCTGTTGAAAGCATTCGACCATGGTATTTCAAAGAAAATGGATCCAGGTAAACCTGAACAACAAAATATGTATGAACAAATGAAAGCTGGTAAGCAAGTTGAAAAATTACCAATGACTCTTGGTGAGGCATTAGATCGATTAGAAACCGACAAGGTAATACAAGATGCTCTACCAGGTGACATGATGAAAGTGTTTATGGAGTATAAAAGAGATGAGTGGGAAGAATTTTTAGCAACTCCGACTCAATGGGATCTCGATAAATACCTAGATTGCTTACCATAAGATAAGATAGGAGAAAAGTATGTGTGGAATAGCTGGAGTTATAAATAAAAAGAAGACAGTCAACGTTGGTGAACAAATGGGCCTTATGTTACAAGGTCTTAAACATAGGGGACCTGACTCAACAGGATATGCTATGTACGGAACACCTTTAAAAAAAGGCTTTGTAATGAGATTTAAAATATCTGAAAACGAGGCTGAAAAGGTAAATGCAACTGTCGACTCACCTGCTGATTTAAAAAATAGAAAAAATGCTGTTGACTCTATTTTAAAAAAACATGGTGCTAAAGTAACAAAAGAAAGCTCCAGCACCCCATACGCTTTCAGATATATATTTGATTTTAAAGGTGACCTCACAGATTTGGCTACTGAGATAGAAACAGTCGAAAAAACTGAAATTTTATCAATTGGTAAGGGCCTTGAACTCATTAAAGACTTAGGCGATGCAAATACTGTATCCAATCAATATGGCCTTGATAAATTTATGGGTACCCACGGTATTGGCCATACAAGGATGGCTACCGAGTCTGATGTAGATATTAAATCTGCACACCCTTATTGGGCTTTCCCTTTTGAGGATGTGTCAGTTGTTCATAATGGTCAATTGACTAATTATTGGGGCAATCGAAGAGTACTTGAAAGAAAAGGTTACAGGTTTAATTCAAATTGTGACTCAGAAATAATTGCTGTCTATATAGCTGATAAGATGGCTAACGGCATTGAACTAGAAAAAGCTATGCATGATAGCTTGGATGAGCTCGATGGAGTTTTCACATATGTTGTAGCAACAAAGGATCAGTTGGGAATGGCAAAAGACCATATGGCCGCTAAGCCAATGGTAATCTACGAAAGTAAAGACATCGTAGCATGTGCATCAGAGGAAGTTGCAATTAGGAATATATTTCCTCACGAAATTAAAACATATGACCCTTATGAAGCGGAGGTAAAAGTATGGCAGGCATAACAAAAAGAACTACTGCTTTTGATGATGAAAATTTATCAGGTAGATCGCAAAAATTATATTTTGAAGTAACAGAAGAAGAAAATTATACCTACTACGGTAATCACGAAGTTGATTTTAATAAAAGAACCTCCATTGATTGTGAAGGCATTGATGCTCATGAATTGAATCAAAAAATTAGAGATGCAATTCGAAAGGGATATGGGTCTATAGTTATTAAAAACCCTGGTGCAAAACACTCACTTGGTGTGGGAATTCTAAATAAGTTAAACTTAATCTTTGAGGGTAGTTTAGGTTATTTTGGTATCGGTTGTATCGATGGACCAACAGTGAGAGTTAACGGAAGAGTTGGTTGGTCATGTGCTGAAAATATGATGTCAGGAAAAGTTGTTGTCGAAAACAATGCAGGATCTTGTTTTGGAGCTGCTCTTAGAGGCGGTGACCTTATAGTTAAAGGCGATGCTGGTGCAAGAACTGGAATTGATATGAAAGGTGGCACTATTCTTATTGGCGGAAATGCTGGAGCTTACACTGGATTTATGATGCAAAGAGGAAGAATTATCGTTTGTGGTGATGTAAACGCAAACATGGGTGACTCAATGTATGATGGAATCATTTTTGTAGGAGGAGAACCTCATTCGCTTGGAACAGACTGCGTACCTGGTGAAATGAATGAGCACGAGGTTAGATGGCTAGAACAAAAAATTAAAAATGCTGAGATTGATTGCAAGGTCCCAGCCTCAAAATTTAAGAAATACGTTGCAGGAAGAATGCTCTGGAATTATGACAATCTAGAGCCAGCAGAAAAGAAAGGAATATTAGGCTAATGGCAAAACGTAATACACAATTATTAGGACAAAACTCAATTTTTACTCCTGAGGTAATGGACGACATTCATATCAAATCACAACTTGGTCGTTATCGTATGCGTGGTATGGCGTTAATGAAAAAAATCCCTCATTGGGATGATTTAGTTTTTTTACCAGGCACATTAACAAGATTTGTTATTGAAGGTTATAGAGAGAAGTGTCTAACAGAAACAATTATAGGTCCCAGAGCAAAAAATCCTATCAAACTTGATATTCCTGTTTACATAACAAGTATGAGTTTTGGTGCTCTTTCTTATGAAGCAAAAACTGCTTTAGCTAGAGGTTCATCAATGGCTGGAAGTGCAACATGCTCTGGAGAAGGGGGTATGATACCTGATGAGAGAAGGTACTCTCATAAATGGTATTATCAATGTATTCAATCCAGGTATGGCTTCAACCCACACCATGCTCAATTAGCTGACGCCATTGAGGTTTTTATTGGCCAAGGTCAAAAAGTTGGAATGGGTGGTCACTTAATGGGCCAGAAAGTTACTGACCAAGTAGCCGAGATGAGATCGTTACCCGCTGGTATTGATCAAAGATCTCCTGCTAGACACCCAGACTGGATGGGACCGGACGATTTAGCTCTTAAGGTTCAAGAATTAAGAGAATTAACTGACAATCAAGTGCCAATTCAATTGAAGTTAGGTGCATCAAGAGTTTATGACGATGTCAGAATGGCAGCAAAATGTGACCCTGACTCTATATTTTTAGACTCTATGGAAGGTTCAACAGCAGCTGGTCCACACATTGCAGCAGCTAATACTGGCATTCCTGGTATTGGTGCAATTAGAGAAGCAAGAAGAGCTTTGGACGATGTGGGAAAAACTGGTGAAATATCTTTAGTATTTGCTGGAGGTATTAGAGATGGAGCTGATATGGCTAAAGCCTTAGCTCTTGGGGCAGATGCTATTGCTATCGGTACAGCTGGATTAGTAGCACTGAACTGTAACAAAGATATTCCAGAAGCTGATTATGAAAAAGAAATGGGAGTGGAGGCAGGTTACTGCTATCACTGTCATACTGGTAGATGTCCAGTTGGTGTGGCCACACAGGATCCTGTTCTTAGAAGTAGATTAGACCCAACAGAGGCAGCAGAAAGAGTTTATAATTTGCTCAGTACTATGACTCTTGAGTGCCAAATGCTAGCAAGAGCATGTGGTAAGACAAATATTCACTCACTTGAGCCAGAAGATCTAGCTGCATTAACAATGGAGTCGTCAGCAATGGCTAAAGTTCCATTAGCTGGTACAGATTTAACAGTAGGTGTAGATAACTACCACTCAATTTAGGAGAGTATTATGGTTAAAAAGAAAGTTACAAAAAAGAAATCAACTTCTGCAAAATCAAAAAAACCTACTAAGTCAAAAGGTTATCAAGTTGTAGGTGGGGCTAAATTAAAAGATAAGGAAATTAAAACATCAAGAGAAAAAATGATTGGCCAGCATATTGGCTATCGATATGATGTTAACTTAATTCCTGATTATAAGCACTTAACGCCATTTCTAAAACAATATATCGAAATTATGGGTTGGGATGATTTAAATTGGTTAGAGGACATCCATATGGGTTTCGAAGGTGATACCCCTGCTGTGTTTGACAGAAATGCAAACGCTTGGATAACTTTACCAAAGAAGATTAAACTTCCAAAAAACCAACAAGATAGAGATATGTTAGCTAGAGAACTTTTAATTAAGTTTCAAATGTCACCTAATCATCCCTTGGTACAGTTAAAAAGAACATACGCTAAGGGCGAGAACTTTAAGTTAGTTGAGTAAAATTTTATAAATAAGGGAGCCTTTGCTCCCTTATACTTTCAAATATTTTAATCTTTAATTCTTATTAATTTAGATTTTTTCCAGTTTGGAATAAATTTTATAACATCAATGTCATTTCCCAAACCAGGATTAAAATTTTTATTATGCCAAAAAATATTTTCCCAATGTTCCTCATTTTTATCGAGAATAAAAGGAGAGCATGACAATCTATAATTTGTAGAAAGGTGAATAAAATCTAAGATACATGAGCCGTCTTTAACTACTTTTTTTGAGATACTTGAGTTTTTTGGAAAAGTAGCAAATAAAGAGTCTGAAAATTTATCTTTATCCATAAAATATTCAGAAGATAAAAATTTATTCATTTTATCAAATCGATCAGCGGGATCGTAAGTTCGTTTAAATGTGTGTTCAAACAGTTTTGTCGTGTTTACAGGATCATTTTCTGAAATTACAACAATAATTCTTAGAAGTTCATTTCCTTTCTTATCAAGTAATATTGGTGCCATAGATGAGTTTGGTCTACCATTTTGTGTTCTAAATGCCTGAATTCTAGATTGACATTGCCAATCAAGAAACTTTTCTTGTAAAACTTCAGGTGTCATTAATAATTTAACAATCTAGAGTTGTCTCTCTTTCCCAACTAGAAAGGTGTTTATTAAAAGTACCCCAATCTTGATTTTTTAGTTTGACATAACTATTAACTAAATCATCACCAAAACCTGCTCTAATGATTTTTGATTTATCAAAATCACGTATTGCATCAAGTAGATTTAATGGCAATTTTTTTACTTTCCCAGCCTTGTGACCCTCTGTGTACATATTAATATCTAATCGTTTTCCAGGGTCTCTTTTATTATTTAAACCGTCCAAACCTAAAAGTAAAATACCTGCTTGAAGTAAATAAGGATTTGTAGCTCCATCCATTAATCTTAATTCAAATCTACCTGCTCCAGGAACTCTTACCATGTGTGTCCTGTTGTTACCTGCCCAAGTAATCGAGCTTGGCGACCAAGTTGCACCTGATGTTGTTACACTACCGTTAATTCTTTTATAGGAGTTTACAGTTGGATTAAAAACAGCAGCCATTTTGTCCGCACTTTCCATTATTCCACCTAAGAAATTGTAACCAGTTTTGGATAAACCTAATTCATCTTTTTTATCTAAAAACATATTTTTTTTGCCAGATTTATCCCAAATAGAAATATGACAATGACAGCCATTACCAGTTAAATTTGTAAAAGGTTTGGGCATGAAAGTTGCCCTTAATGAATGTTTTTCTGCAATAGATTTTACCATGAATTTAAAAAAAGCATGTCTATCTGCGGTTACTAAACAATCCGAGAAATCCCAGTTCATTTCAAATTGCCCATTCGCATCCTCATGATCATTTTGGTAAGGTTTCCATCCTAGTGAAATCATTGAGTCACATATCTCAGTTATAACATCATATCTTCTCATTAAAGCAGAGGAGTCATAGCATGGTTTTGCTTGTGTATCCCTTTGATCTGATAAAGATGTCCCGTCTTCATTGACCAGAAAAAATTCACATTCAACACCTGACTTCATATAGAGATTTTTTTTAGCTGCTTTTTCTATTTGTCTTTTTAGGGCTATTCTTGGTGAAGTTTCTACTGGTTTACCATCCATATACAAATCAGAGGCAACCCAAGCTATTTCTTTATTCCAAGGAAGCTGGATAACACTATCACCATCAGGCATACCAAACATATCAGAGTCAGCTGGAGACATATCAAGCCATGTTGCAAAACCAGCAAATCCAGCTCCTTCAGATTGAATTTCATCTATAGCTGTTGCAGGTACAAGCTTTGATCTGAGCACTCCAAATAAATCTACAAAGCTTACAAAAAAATATTTAACACCATTTTTTTTTGCAAATTGGTGAAGGTTAGTTGCCATTATATATCTCCTCTATTTGAATATGCAAATCGTGCATACCATTAAAAAAACAATTGAACTCAATCTTTTTTTAACATTAATTAACTTCTTTTGATTTTATAATTAAGTCAATTAAAAGTAAAATACATAAAAGTACAGGAAAGAAGATTCTATAAAGTTGTAAAAAAATTTTTTCTCTGTCCTTTTTTATTTTTATAAAAATAAAAAGTAATAATTAATTATAAGGAGATCATATAATGACACTTGAAGAACTTGAATCGTTTGTGATGATGCAAGCAAATGTCAGTACCGAAGCATTTTATTGGTGGTGTACTGCATTAATGATTGCTATTCACGTCGGCTTCTTGATGTATGAGGTTGGATCATCGCGTTTTAAAAATGCTGTATCCTCCGCTTGTAAAAATCTTTTAGCATTCGCATTCATGATACCAACTTTCTGGTTATTTGGTTGGTATATTTATCTCGCATTTCCCGGTGGTTTTACACCCATAGACCTTGAGGGTTATGGTACACCATGGAATGTATCAATGGGACCAATGTTAAGTGATCAAGCTACAGGTATATTCTGGGCTGCATTTACATTGTTTGCATGTACAACAGCATCTATTTTTTCAGGATCTGTCTTAGAAAGAATAAGAATTAGTTCTTTTGTTTTCTTGGCGGTAGTTCTTGGATCAGCAGCTTGGATACTCGGAGCCTCATGGGGCTGGCATGCTGATGGATGGTTAGTAACCCAATTTGGTTATCATGACGTTGGAGCTGCTGGTGTGGTTCACATGATAGCAGGTTGGTTTGCATTTGGTGTAGTGCTAAACCTAGGACCTAGAGTTGGCAAATACAATGCAGACGGCACAGCCAATGAAATTGAAGGTCATGACCTTCGTTTTTCATTCATAGGCTTATTAATGATTATTGTTGGTTTCTTTGGATTCCTCGGTGGTTGTTTGATTTGGGGTGGTGCTGAGCTTGGTGGATGGATCAATATTTACGGTGCTCCAGCTACTCTATCATCATTCGCTTTCAATACTCTCATGGGTCTTGGCGGTGGAATGATCGGTGCATTCTGGATGAGCAAAGGTAATCCATTTTGGATGATGTCTGGAGGCCTTGCAGGTATATTCTCATGTGCAGCTGGTCTAGATGTCTGGTATCCAGGATTGGCTTTCGTGTTAGGTTTTGTTGGCGGTGTAATTATTATTCCTGCGAATAATTTGTTACACAGTATTTTCAAAATCGACGATCCAGTTGGTGCTATTTCAGTTCATGGTGTAGCGGGTTTATGGGGTGTAGTAGCAATGGGACTATTTGCTTCTGGTTACCCAGCATCCGGAGATATTCCACCAACTAGCTTTGGGGGCCAATTGGTAGGTGCAATTGTTATGTTCTTACTTGGATTTGTCCCTGGATATGGGCTTTCATTTATCATGAAAGCTATGGGATGGCTTAGAGTACCAGATGAGATACAAAAAGCTGGAATTGACAGTGCTGAATTTGGTTTAAAAGCTTATCAGTAACAAATGAGGAAGGAGAAATCATGAATTCATGGCCAGGACCTGAAAATAGTTGGGAAGGTGTAGATGCTTATTTTACATCTGCTGACAGTGAAGGCACCCTAATCTTTTGGACCCTTGTTGTTATAGCTTTGTGCATATTAGTCACATTTGCCGCTGCAAGACACGAGTCTGATACTGCAAAAAAAACTAAATAATGTTATAATTAAGGCGGGGAAATAATCCCCGCCTTAAAAGATGGATTACAATACCACAAATATACTTTTTCAAAATATAGTTCAAACTGTACTAGATAATAAATTATTAGCTGCTTTAATTTGGATTGCCTTTATGTATTTTATTTTAAGAAGAGTAGCAAAAAGTGATTATGATTTAATTTTAAAAAAAAAGTGGACAAGAGATAAATAAACTTCTTTGAATTTACTAATTATCAGTGGTATGGATAAAAACCATGATGATCAACATGTAAAGGCAAAATGCCCATTCCAACACACTTTTTTTGAGAAGATTATAAAAGAACAAAACTCAAAATATAAAACTAAAGTTCTTAAGTCATATAATGTAGACATTAATGAATATGATTTTTCTCATTATGATGCTTTTTTATGGACAGGAGGCTTAGGTAATATCTACGAAAAAAACTCACATAATAAAAAACAATTAGAAATATTTACTAAAATAGTTGAACTTGGAAAACCTATTTGGGGCAGCTGTTGGGGATTGCAAGTATTTGTAACTGTTCTTGGAGGAAAAATTACTAAATCATCAATACCTGAATTTGGATTTGCAAATAATATAAAAATAAAAAACGAACATTATATTTATAGAAACAAAAAAGATTTATTTACAGCTCCAGGACATCATTATGATAGCATTGAAAATATTCCTAATGATTTTCAGGTAATATCTGAAAATGATTTTTCTATCCAGTCTATTATTCATAAAAAATACAATATTATCTGTACTCAATATCACCCTGAGCTGCCATATAATTTTATAGGAAATTTAATGACATACTGGAAAACAAATTATCTTAACAAAATGACTAGTGAGAAATTTAGTGAACTTATTCATAACTTAGAACAATTAGAGATTAGCGATCTCTATGATCGTAAACTCGAGTTAGTAAATTGGCTGAGCAGTTTAGAAAATTAATTATTTTTTTGTAACAATTGTCACTACTCCTAAGAAAATAACAGCTAATAGACCACAAAATACTGCTGCAAAGAAAATGGTAGAGACAATATAAATAAAAACTCTGATACTTGTTATTTTACTAAAAAAAAGAGGATTTTGTAAAAACTGATCAATTACTAACATAAAAGTCAGTACTAAGAACCCAGTTATGAAACCTCTTTTATAAAATTTCATCCAAGATCTTTTAAAAAAATCTATATTCATAATTACAAGTAGAAATTTTATATTATGGTCTTATAATTTCAATTTGTTAAATTAGAAAGTGAGAAATTCTTTTGAGTGATTATTTTGAAAATTTTAAAGACGCCTTACCTGACATAAAAAGAGTAAAACTATTAAAAAAACAATTAGAGAAGAAAGGTGTAAAGTATATTTACTCAAACTGGATTGACTTCCTAGGTAGTCCAAAGACAAAACCTATGCCAATATCCGACTTTGAAGATCTTTGTATGGGTAAAGGACCTCAATTCGCAGTTCATTCTGTTTCTTTTGTTCCAGAATTAACACCTGCTGACAATGATCAAATACCATTACCTGACTTGGATAGTCTTGTTATTTGCCCATGGGATAAAACATGTGCTTGGTTATTCTCAGATTTGTATTGGAATGACAAACCTTACGATGTATGTCCAAGAATGACGTTAAAAAAACAGATAAAGGAAAGTGCTAAATCTGACCTTAAATTTTTTGTTGGTATTGAGCCAGAATTTTTCCTTATGAAATGGGAGGGCGATAAACCTGTAAAGGCAATCGATAGAGACCCTATAGATTTAAGAAGACAAGCCTTTGGGTATGACTCTGAATATTCAATTGATGGTATGCATTTTTTAAAAGAAATCATTGATATTTTAAACAACGATTTGAAATGGGATCTTCATGACGTCGTTGCAGAAGGTGCATATGGTCAATATGAATTAGATTTTGGTTATACAGATATATTAGGAATGGCTGATAGGTTTGTATTTCTAAGAGTGTTACTAAAAGAAATAGCAAAAAAATATGGATATTTTGTATCTTTTATGCCCAAGACAACTATTAGTGATTGGAGGGCTGGTGCTCACATCAATCATAGTGTGGCGTCAATTAAGAAGAAAAATAATAACATATATAAGAATGGAAATAATTTCTCTGATAAAGCTTACAATGCTGTGGCTGGGATTTTAAAACATGGAGCAGCAATAACAGCTTTAGCATGTCCTACCGTTAACTCATATAATGGATTTGTACCAACAGTTGAGGGGCTAGATGGCGGTAGACACACATGGGCTCCAACACATATGACATACGGAAGTAACAATAGATCAGCAATGATAAGATTACCACAAAATAGATATTGCATAGAAAATAGGGCATCTGATTTAACTCAAAACCCATATTTAACATTTTCATTATTGGCGGCAGCTGTTACAGAGGGTATCGACAAAAAAATGAATCCACCAAAACCAACTAATAAAAGCCTGTATGATTTGACTGAAAAAGAAAAAAAAGAAGTTACCTCATTGCCAAGAAATTTATTAGAGGCAGTAGACGCTTTTGCTGCTGATCAATTAACTAAAAAAGTTTTTTCTGAGGCAATGATAAATAATTTTATAGGATATAAGTATGATGAGTGGTCTAGATATCATACAACTACAACTGATTGGGAAATCAAAGAATACCTAAAGTTATTTTAATTGATTAATAAAGAGGAACTTCATAAATACCAACTAAATAATTTCAAATTAAAGTCAGGCGACATAATTGATTTACAATTAAATTATTTAGCATTTGGGAAACTAAATTCTGACAAATCAAATGTAATTTTATTTCCTACTAGGTACGCTGGCACACATCTTGAGCAAGGATATCTGATTGGTAATAATTTTCCCATAAATCCAGAAAAATATTTCATCATTATTCCAAATATGTTTTGTAATGGTGTTTCCTCCTCACCCAGTAATACAGAAAAACCCTTTAATGGACCTAATTTTCCCTTAATTACAATATATGACAACGTGCAAGCACAATACACACTTCTTAAAGAGATATTTAACATAGAAAAAATTAAATTGGTTATAGGTTGGTCAATGGGAGGACAACAAGCTTTTGAGTGGGCGTCATATTTTCCAGATATGGTAGAAAATATGATTTCTATGTGTGGTCATGCTAAAACCACAGAACATACATATGTATTTTTAGAGGGTGTATATGCTGCTTTGACTTCAGATCCAAACTGGAATTCTGGAAATTATGAAAAACAACCTCAAAATGGAAAAACAACTATGGCCAGAGTATGGGCTGGATGGGCACATGGGCAAGACTGGTTTAGGGAAAAAAAATATATCGATGATGGTTACAAAGATGCAAAAGAAGTTTTAGATAAACTTTGGAATAGAATTTATTATCGTAAGGATGCAAATGATTTATTAGCGATGATAAGAACTTGGCAAGAGCACGACATTAGCAACAATAATAAATTTAATAATCAATTTGATAAAGCTCTTAACTCTATTACTGCGCGATGTATTTTAATGCCAGGTAAAAATGATTTATACTTCCCCCCAGAGGATAATGAAATTGAATTAAAAAATATTAAAAATGGTGAATTACGAATCATTCCTTCAAGCTACGGTCACTATGCTGGAGCAGGTAAGTCCAAAGATGATTTAAATTTTGTTAATGATGCTATAAAAGATATATTGGTTACTTAACGATAATTTTAAAATATTTTTTTTTACCAATCTTGAGTATTTTTCCGTTATAAGACTTATCAATAGTAAGATTAATATCGTTAATTTGGTCGTCGTCAATCTTTATACCACCACCATCGATTAGCCTTTTTGCTTCAGATTTTGATGAGACCGTACTATTGGATGTTAGTGTATCTATGAGTTTTGAGTCTATCTTAAAGTTAATTTTATCAATATTATCGAAAGAATTATTTTCAAAAATTGATCTTGCTTTTTCTTCAGCCTCATGTGCTGAGCTTTCTGAATGACAATCTGTTGTCACTAAATATGCTAATTTTTTTTTCGCATTATTGATATCTTCTTTAATTAATATTTTTATTTCTTCTTTGTCTAAATCACTAAAAATAAGTAATAGTTTTTCCACATCATTATCATCCACATTTCTCCAATACTGATAGAAATCGTAAGAACTGTATTTATTTTGATCTATCCATACAGCGCCTTGCTCGGTCTTGCCCATCTTCTTACCTGTAGAGGTAGTTAAAAGAGGTGTAGTCAGACCAAAAGCATCTTTTTTGTTTATTTTTGATATAATTTCCATACCCAAAACGATATTACCCCATTGATCCGAGCCGCCAATTTGCAACTCACAATTTTCATGTTTATTTAAGTGAAGAAAATCATAACTTTGGAGTATCATGTAATTAAATTCTAAAAACGATAATGATTGCTCTCTTTTAAGTCTCTCTTTAACACTCTCAAATGTAAGCATACGATTGATTGAAACTTGACTTCCCAAATTTCTCAATAACTCTATGTAATTTAATTTATCAAGCCATTGATCATTATTTATAAATTTTATATTTTTTTTGAAATCTCTAAAATAATGTTCAAATATTCTTTTAAAATTCTCAATATTTTTTTGGATTGTTTTGTAAGTTAAAATTTGTCTTGAGGCATCTTTGCCAGAGGGGTCACCAATTTTTGTTGTGCCTCCACCTAATAGTACTATAGCCTGATGACCATGTTTGATTAGAGTCTTAATAGCTCTTAATTGAACAAGACTTCCGGCATGTAATGCATCAGCAGTTGCATCAAATCCAATATAAAAAATAATTTTTTTCTTATTGAGTAAATTATTAAGTTCTATTTCATTAGTGCATTGATTGAATAGATTTCTATCTTTAAATAACTGTATATAATCTATCATATATAATAATTAACATAATTTTATAGATATCAAATGGAATATATCGCCCTCGGTTGCATGTCTGGTACTTCTTTAGATGGTATTGATTGTAGCTTGGTCAAATCTGATGGAGTTTCATATGTCACTGATATATCAAATGAATTCATTCCATATAGTGATGACCTGCAATTAAAATTACGTAATGTAATTTTGAAAGGATACCTAGACGATACCAAAGTTATAAACCAGCTAAATCAAGAATATAAGGATTCTATAAACAATTTTATTAAAAAAAATAATTTCGAGATAGACTTAATTGCAATGCATGGACAAACAATATACCACGATCAAAAAACAAAAATTTCAATACAACTATTTGATAAGAGTATTAGATTTAACACTAACTCTCCTGTTATATGTAACTTTAGAAAAAATGATTTGTTAAATGGTGGTAATGGGGCACCAATAATGCCAGAATTCCACCGAGTCTTAGCTAATCAACTAGATTTAAAAAAGGTTATTTTTGTCAATATAGGAGGTGTTACTAATATAACTGTTATTGATAACCAAAAAATTACTGCTGGTGATAGTTCTTTTGGTAATGCCGTCGTTAATGATTTAATTTATGAAAAAACTAAAGAAAGATTTGATGTTGATGGTTCATTATCTAATAATGGTCAAAAAATTGATGTTCTATTTAACAGAATAATAAGTGACAAGTATTTTTTAGAAAAACTTCCTAAATCTTTAGACAGAAATTATTTTCATAAATATATAGATAATTCTATTAAAGATAAAAATTTAAATGATTTAATTTATACATTACTTGAAGTTATTCCATTTGCTATTAATTCTTTGATTTCCTTGCAATCAGAATTCAAAATTATTTTAATGGGCGGTGGAAGAAAAAATCTAACTTTACAAAAAATTTTCACTGAGTATTTTGATAACATTTCTTTAATTGATAATTACCAAATAGACGGAGATTTCATTGAATCCCAAGGAATGGCATTACTTGGTATAAGATATATGCTAAAAAAACAATCTACATATTATGAAACTACAAAAGTTTTAAAAAATATTTACTTAGGTGAAAAGTGTTAGCTTTTGTGTTTTTGAATATACTTATTTAAAGTGTTCATAAGAGGATCTAGCTTTCCCTCAAATAAGTGATTTGATTTTGAGATAGTTTCCATTGACACTTCCGCATTTTTTTGTTTTTTAAATGTTTCAAAAAATTCTTTTAAGTTATCTCTTTTTACTATTTCATCTTGTTCAGCTCTAACTATCAATGTTTTGATAGGACAGGGTGATAAAAAATTAAAATCGTACAAATTTACAGGTGGGGCTATTAAAATTAATCCATCTACTTCTGGTCTTCTCATTAGAGTTTGAAATCCAATCCATGCACCAAAGGAGAATCCTACAATCCAACAAGACCTAAAATCCTCATTTTTTTTTTGGAGCCAATCTAAAGAGACACTTGCATCATTTAGCTCTCCCTCTCCCTCAGTAAAGGCACCATCACTCTTACCAACACCGCGAAAATTTATTCTTAGCGTTGAAAAACCCGCATCTTTCATCACTTTAAATGCAGCATAATTAACTTTAGTGTCCATAGTTCCACCGTGTTTAGGATTGGGATGGAGAATTATAGCTATATTTGGTTTTTCTTGTTCACTAGGTGAGTATTTGGCTTGAAGTTTACCTTCACCACCTTGTATAAATACTTCTGGCATAATTAAAGAAGAGATCATAAATTACTTTTGATAAAAAAAGCAAGTTATAAATGAATTCATTAGGTTTCAATAAAGATCCATCAAGTACAACAGTGGTGGTTGCTATGTCTGGTGGAGTGGATAGTTCTGTCACAGCTGGTCTATTAAAAAAAGAGGGATACAATGTTATTGGTATAACTCTTCAGCTCTACACCTCTAATAACTCCGCAAAAAAAGGTTCTTGTTGCTCTGGTCTTGATATTTATGACGCTAGACGAGTTGCCCAAAAATTAGATATACCCCACTATGTATTTAATTATGAAAAAACATTTAAATCAGATGTAATCGATTATTTTATCAAAGCTTACGAAAATGGTGAAACACCCATACCTTGTGTTAAGTGTAATGAGACTGTTAAGTTTAGAGATTTAATGAACTTTGCAAAAAAATTAGAGGCAGATTGTATGGCAACAGGGCATTACATTAGAAGAAAAGGTAATATTAAAGATGCCCATATGTATAGGGCTGAGGATAAATCGAAGGATCAAAGTTATTTTTTATTTGCAACAACACAGGATCAGTTAGATTACCTAAGATTTCCACTTGGTGAGATATCTAAAGCAGAAACTAGAAAAATAGCAGAGGATCTTGGTCTTATCGTTTATGACAAGAAGGATAGTCAAGATATATGTTTCATTCCAGATGGAGATTATAAAAAATTTATTAAGTCAAATAAGAAGAAAGGTGAAATACTCGACCTTTCAGGTAATGTTTTATCTTTTCATGACGGTATACAAAATTTTACAGTTGGTCAAAGAAGAGGCTTAGGTATAGCAAATGACGAACCACTCTATGTTGTTGATATTATTAAAGATAAAAACCAAATAATTGTTGGTGATAAGAAAGATCTGTTAGGTAAATCCCTCTTATTAGGTGATTTGAATTTTATTATGCCAGAGTACGACCTTTCCAAAAAAACTGTTGAAATCCCTTGTAGTGCAAAAATTAGATCTTTATCTGAACCAAAAAAGGGAAAACTTATTAAGCAATCTACTTCCTACTCTTTTGAGTTTGATGAACCCGCAGAGGCAATTACCAAAGGTCAAGCTTGTGTTTTGTATGATAATGATAGGGTTTTAGGTGGTGGGATTATTAAACAGAAACTGAACTAATTAGGGTATTTACTCGTATTTTCTTGTAAAAATCCTTATTTATCATATATATCGAGACCTATGGCAGCTACAGAACAAACAATTAAACAAGTAAACACGTTAGGAAACAGTGATTACAAATATGGCTTTTCTACTGATGTAGACGAGATCCGACCTCCTAAAGGTTTAAATGAAGAAATAATAAAATTCATATCTGCCCAAAAAGATGAACCAGAGTGGATGCTTGAATGGAGATTAAATGCATTTAAAGTTTTCAACAAATTACCGAAGCCTCAATGGGCTAAATTGAATATTCCAGAAATCGATTACCAAGATTGTTATTATTACTCAATACCTAAAAGTTTAAAAGATAAACCAAAGTCACTAGATGAAATAGATCCTGAAATACTAAAAACTTATGAAAAACTCGGTATTCCATTAAAAGAACAAAAAATGTTATCTGGTATTGCTGTTGATGCTGTTTTCGACTCCGTATCAGTTGCCACGACATATAAAAAACAACTGAGCGATTTAGGTATAGTATTTTGCTCAATTTCTGAGGCAGTGAAAACTCACCCAGAATTAGTAAAAAAATATCTAGGAAGTGTAATTCCAGTTTCAGATCACTCTTTCGCAGCATTAAACTCAGCCGTTTTTACTGATGGATCGTTCATTTACATTCCTGAGGGAGTAAAGTGTCCAGTGGAATTATCAACATATTTTAGAATTAATGCAATGAATACAGGTCAATTCGAAAGAACACTTATCATCGCTGATAAAGATAGTTATGTGAGTTACCTAGAAGGCTGTACTGCACCAATGAGAGATGAAAACCAACTTCATGCTGCTAATGTAGAGTTAGTTGCCCTAGATAATGCTGAAATTAAGTATTCAACAGTTCAAAACTGGTACCCAGGAGATAAAGAGGGTAAGGGAGGCATCTACAACTTTGTAACCAAAAGAGGTGCCTGCAGAGGGAAAAATTCTAAAATATCTTGGACTCAAGTCGAGACAGGATCTGCAATTACATGGAAATATCCAAGCTGCATTTTACAAGGAGATAACTCAAAAGGAGAATTTTATTCAGTAGCCATAACTAACAATATGCAACAAGCTGACACTGGCACAAAAATGATACACATTGGTAAAAACACGTCTTCTAAAATCATATCGAAAGGCATCTCAGCTGGAAAAGCTAATAATACATATAGAGGCCTTGTAAATATTTTGTCGAAAGCTAAAAATGCGAGAAATTTTACTCAATGTGACTCTCTATTAATAGGTAATCAATGTGGAGCTCATACAGTTCCATATATAGAGTCAAGTAATTCGGACTCAATGGTTGAGCACGAGGCCACAACCTCAAAAATTAACGAAGATCAATTATTTTACTGTCAGCAAAGAGGATTAAACAGTGAGGATGCAGTGGGGTTAATTGTGAATGGTTTTTGTAAAGAGGTACTTCAACATTTACCAATGGAGTTTGCTGTTGAAGCTCAAAAATTAGTCGCAATTAGCTTAGAGGGAAGCGTTGGATAATGTTAGAAATTAAAAACCTTCATGTCTCTATTGAAGAAAAAAAAATAATTAAAGGTTTGGATTTATCTATTAATAAAGGTGAGGTGCACGCACTTATGGGCCCTAACGGTTCTGGTAAAAGCACACTCTCTTACGTGCTATCCGGTAAAGATAAATATGAAATAAATGATGGAACAATAGATTACAATGGAAAAAATTTATTGGAATTAGATGTTGATGAAAGAGCAAACGAGGGATTATTTCTTGCATTTCAATATCCAATGGAGATACCTGGTGTGCAAACTTCATTTTTTTTGAAAACAGCAATCAATTCTAAAAGAAAATATTTAGGTCAAAGTGAAATGGACGCATTGGAATTTGCTAAATTAATGAAATCAAAAGCAGAAGAATTGAATATAAGTACTGAAATGCTTAAAAGAGATCTAAATGTTAACTACTCTGGTGGTGAAAAAAAGAAACAAGAAATTTTACAGATGTCTATGTTAAGTCCCAAAATGGCTATTTTAGATGAAACAGACTCCGGTTTAGATATTGATGCCTTAAGAATTGTCTCTGAGGGAGTAAATAAATTAAGAAATAGTGATAATTCTTTCTTAGTTATCACTCATTATCAAAGACTTTTAAATTATATAAAGCCTGATTTTGTTCATATTATTGCAGATGGTAAAATCGTAAAATCTGGTGATTACTCTTTAGCTTTAGAGCTAGAAGAAAAAGGTTACGAAGAGATATCTCAAACTGCTTAATGGAACTCGTATTAAATTTAGACAAGATACAATCTGAAAGTGTATCTCAATATGCTAAAGACATCTTAGATAATCAAAACCCATATAAAAATTTTAAAATTGAAAATTATAAATACGCTCAACTCCATAAAGAAGTCAAATCTGAAATCTTACTTAGAGATATAAATTTTTCTGAACTATTAGATAATACTAAAAATATTACCTCTTCTATTTCAAATCCATTTGACTTAACAGCTAAATTAAATCTCTGGAATTACAATAATGAAGATAGCTTTTTTAGAGTTTCCTCTTTAGTAAAGAGGGAAACTAAATCTGTAAATTTAGATAAATTTGATGAAAGAAATTTATTTTTAGATATTTCTCAAATAAATGAGAACATACATATATCTAAATCCTCTACAAACGAAGTCAATCTTATTATTTTTAATAACAAATCAAATGATGAGTACCCTAAATCAATTTTCTTAGATTTATTTAATAATTCTAAGTTAAATGTAGTTCACTTTAATGTTTCAAATAATAAATCTTTTTTATACTTTGAGACTAATTTACAAGACAACTCATATTTAAATTTTGTTTCTTTTCAATCAGATAATATCCATACAAGAAACGAGTTTTATGCTTCATTAAATCAAGAGTGTAACTTTGATTTATATGGTCTTAATATCAACAATTATGGTGTAAATGACAATTATTCTTTTATACAACATTTAAAGCCTTCTTCATCAAGTAGAGAAGTTTTTAAATCTATTGTTGAAAAGGGCGCTATTACAAACTTTCAAGGAAAGATATATGTTGACTCTATTGCTCAGAAAACTGATGGATATCAAATGAGTAGATCATTGCTTTTAGATGACATATCGAAAGCCAACAATAAACCAGAACTTGAAATTTATGCGGATGATGTAAAATGTAGTCACGGGTCTACTGTTTCCAAATTAGATGACGAGCAAATTTATTATTTTAAGTCCAGAGGTATTGATAGCGAAATAGCTAAAAAAATATTAAAAAAAGCATTTATTGTTGAGATTATTGAGTCAATTAAAGACGATATGTTAAAGAATTATTCAAATGAGTTAATTGAAAGTTTATTATCATGAATAATATTAAATTAGATTTTCCAATTTTAGATAAAAAGATCAGAGACAAAGCTATTACTTATCTTGACTCTGCAGCAAGCACTCAGAAACCCAAACAAGTAATTAACTCTATTTCTGAATTTTTAGAAAACTCTTATGAAAATGTTCATAGAGGAATGAATTCACTTAGTATAGATGCTACAGATTTATATGAAAAATCTAGAGATGTAGCAAAAAGTTTTATTAATTCTAATTCTACAAATGAGATAATTTTTACAAGAGGGGCTACTGACTCTATAAATATTATTGCTAATTCATTAGCTGAAAACCTTAAAGAGGGCGATAAGATTGTTGTAACTGAATTAGAACATCACTCAAATTATTTGCCTTGGATGAACTTATGTAAAAAATTAGGTTTAGAATTAAAAATAATTCCTATTTCTAAAGATGGCATTTTATCTGAAGACGATATCATTAATAATTGTGATGACTCCACAAAGGTTCTCTCTTTAACACATATGTCAAATGTAACTGGCCAAATACTTGATATTAAAAAGATTAAAAAATCAATTAATAAAGATACTTATGTTGCCGTTGATGGTTGTCAATCAATAGCACACTTAAAAATTGACGTAAAAGATTTGGATTGTGATTTTTACTCTTTTTCATCTCATAAACTTTATGGTCCATCTGGAATTGGAATTATGTATGGTAAAGAAGATATTTTAAATAAATTAAATCCTCCAACACTTGGAGGAGGGATGATCAATGAAGTTTCATCTAATGATTTTACCTATGCTATGTTACCCAATAAATTTGAACCGGGTACGCCTTCAATTGAGGCAGCAATTGGCTTTAAAACTGCTATGGAATATTTGAATAATAATAATTACCAAGACTATTTTCTGAATGAAAAAAAACTCAGATCTACATTAATTAAAGCTTTACGTGAATTCAAAGAAGTAGATATATATGGCTCTAATGAAGATGGAAATGCTACATCGATTGTTTCTTTTAATATTAAAAACCAAAATTTTAATGATATTGCCACTTTTCTTGACCAGTATGGAATTATGATTAGAGGAGGTCACCATTGTTGCCAACCATTTATGAAAAAGTTAGGTATCCCTGGTTCTTGCAGAGTCTCTTTTGGTATTTATAACGATCTTAATGATATTGATCATTTTATAGACTCTTTGAAAAAAACTCTAAAACTTCTTCAATAGGCTATGGATAATAAAACACTCTCTGACTTTATGCCAAAAGTAAGTTCTGAAGGTGAGATTACTTACGGAGAAAAATCGTCATCACAGTCAGTGACATTATCAAATGATCATATAATCAAAGTTCTCACAGATATAAAAGATCCTGAAATGGATATGAATATTTATGATCTTGGTTTAATTTACGACATATCAATAGATAATTTTAACAATATTAAAATTATCATGACACTGACAACAGTTAACTGTCCAGTTGCTGATAGTTTTCCATTAGAGGTTGCTAAAAAAGTTCATGAACTAAATGATGTAGGACAAGTCAGTATAAAACTAACCTTTCAACCACCATGGAATAAAGATATGATGAGTGAAAATGCTAAGTTAGCTTTAGGTTTTTAGTATGACCAGTCCTTTATTTTCATTATCCAAAACTGCTGAAGAACAAATTTCTAAATTATTAGTTAATAATAGTAATGCTATTGGTTTAAAGATTGGCTTAAGCACTAAAGGTTGTGCGGGATTGAGTTATACAATGGAGTATGTGAGTAATGATAACATACAAGGTTGTGAGCTAGTCAATGATTACAAGTTTCCTCTATATATTGAGGACAAAGCAGTTATGTATGTAATAGGCACAGAAATGGACTTTATTAAAGAAGAATTTGGAGAAAGGTTTATTTTTAAAAATCCTAATCAGACTAGTGAATGCGGTTGTGGTGAGAGTTTTCACGTTTAGATTTTAGTTATATTGATGGCAATCTTATTGGGTATTCTCTCAGCTTTTAGTTTTGGTGTTGGAGATTTTTTAGCTAGATTTTCATCAAAGGAAGTTGGATTTAAAAATTCACTTTTTTGGATGCTGGTTGTTGGCTCAATATTTTATTTAATTTTATTCTATTTTTTTGGAAGTGGTCTTTCTCCAAACGCGATTGGTTTGAGTAATAGTTTCCTATCAGGAATTTTAATAATGTTTGGACTTCTTTGTTTATACAGAGGTCTTCAAATGGGACCAGTATCAATTGTAGCCTCGATAACAGCGACCAACCCCTTTTTTGTTTTTGTCATAAGATTTTTTTTAGGAAGTGAACCCACACTGACTCAGTGGATTGCCACTCTTGTTGTAATATCCGGCGCAATATTTGTATCCATAAGCGCTGATAGTTTTAAAGAAAGCCTAGGTTTATCAAAAAAACAGATAAAAGAGTCTCTAATTGTGTCATTTATGGCAAGTGGTATGCTGGCTTTGGGTCTTATTTTTTCTCAAGAGGCCTCTAATTCTTTAAATCCAATTGAGGCTGTTATATATGTAAGATTTTTTAGCTTATTGGGTATTGCTTCCTTATTATTTTTTATGAAGTCTAAAATAACACTGACAAAAAAAGCAGTTCCTATTTTATTTTTTCAAGGAATATTAGAAACTACAGGTTATTTTTGTTTGGTCTCTGCATATGCTTTTGACAAAGTGAGTATTGCAGTAGTCATTTCTTCAGGTTTTGGTTTAGTAACGGTTTTATTGGCTAGACTAGTTTTAAAAGAAAAAATATCTAAAATTCAAACTTTAGGCATCTCTTTAACTTTCATTGGTGTTGTTGGTCTTACTATCTAATTAAATTTTGAAGCCTGTTTTTATCAAAACGATATGAATTCATCGCGATAGCTAAGCAAATAATAATTCCTCCTATAATTGTATTTATATCTGGTGTTTCATTGATACCCAGAATAGGTAGCCACGCCCAAAAAATTCCTCCAACTACTTCTAATAAAGATAGCATTGTTAGTTCTCCCGAAAGTAATTGTTTTGAACCAATGCTAAAAAGGATAAGCCCAGTTGCTACGATCAAACCATGAGTCATACTCAAAAGAATATTTCTGAAGGGTAAATAGATTTCTTGATCATTAAAAACCATTAAGAAGGCGGAAATAGCTGCGCAAAAAATTCCTGCATAAATTAAAATATAAAATTTTTTAAAGTTACTTTTGCTTCTCAAAGCAACAGTGAATGCTGCAAAGCCAAGACTTGATATAAAGCCCATAATTAATCCATACAACGATCCACTAAAGGCACTTGCATATATCATTATTAAAGCACCAATAAACGCAATAATCATAGTTATAAAATTTTGTTTTGAGATTTTCTCATTAATAAACACTAGGGCAATTAATGATGCTAAAAAAGGCATTAACGCCAACATAAATAGAGTAACTGCGGCAGTTGTATTGCTTATTGAATAAATAAAACCAACCATGGCTGTTGTTAGACTAAGACCACCAATCACAGAAACTTTATCTATTTTGATTACATTCATAAAAAAGTCTTTTTGCTCATTAAGAATAAGATATGTGGCGATGATAATTGCAACTGTAAGCCCTCTAATAACAAGGTAGGGGAGTTGATAGATTTGAGGGTCTATCATATTTTTAACCACCAGCGGTCCAAAACTCCATATTAATCCACTTAAAACTACTATAATTACTGCCTTGATGTGGTCGCTCATTTTAAGAAATTAACTTATTTTATAAATTAACTTTTTAATAGTTAATTACTGATAAAGAAATCTGAGAGAGTTTTAATATCATCAAAAGAAGTATTCTTACCCTCATTACTTCTTAGAGTAAATGAGTCTGACTCAATCTCTTTCTCACCCATTACTAGAGAATAGGGTATCTTTTTAGAAACAGAATTTCTTATTTTATAACCCAATTTGTTATCAGATCCATCAACAATTACTCTTACTCCCAGTTTTTGAAGTTTCCCTTTAATTCGGTTACTATGATCAACAAATTTTTCGGACACAGGGAGAATTGCAAGTTGTATGGGCGTAACAAATAAAGGAAGCCAGCCATTAGTGTTTTCAAGAATAATTGCTATAAACCTTTCTAGAGATCCGACAACTGCTCGGTGTATCATTATTGGAACTTGATTTTTGTCATCTTTGTCTTTGTATTTTGCGCCCAATCTATCAGGGAGATTGAAGTCAATTTGTATCGTTCCACATTGCCATTCTCGACCCAGTGAGTCCTCTAATGTAAATTCTATTTTTGGGCCATAGAATGCCCCTTCACCCTCTAAAATATTAAATTCTTTATTGTTGTCTTTTAAAACTTTTTTTAACTGATTTTCTGCATTGTCCCAGTTTTCTTGCGTACCAATACTTTTTTCTGGGCGAGTAGAAATATTATATTTTATTTTTTCAAATCCGAACTTTTTATACACTCTCTCAATTAATAGGGTTGTCTCATTACAAACATCATATATTTGTTCAGCAGAACAAAATATGTGGGCATCATCTTGAGTAAAACCTCTGACCCTAAATAATCCATTTAGAGCTCCAGAGGGTTCGTATCTATGACACTTACCAAACTCCGAGTATCTAAGTGGTAAATCTTTGTAAGTTATTAGTTGAGAGTTAAATAAAACAATATGACATGGACAATTCATAGGTTTTAGTGCAAATGTCTTGTTGTCAGTTTCTGATGTAAACATATTTTCTTTAAAATTGTCCCAATGACCAGACTTTATCCAAAGCTCATTTGATACTAGCTCAGGTGTTTTTACTTCAAAATAATTAAGTTTTTGTTGCTCAGAGCGAATATATTTTTCAATATTTTGATACAATGTTAAGCCTTTATCTTTCCAAAATACATTCCCTGCTGATAAATCAGTTAGAAGGAACAAACCCATATCAGTGCCTAATCTTCTATGATTTCTTTCTTTAGCCTCTTCTAAATTTTTTAAATAAACTCGAAGTTCTTTTTCAGAATACCAAGCAGTTGCATAAATTCTTTGAAGCATTTTGTTAGTGCTAATACCTCTCCAATAAGCCCCTGATACATTTGTTATTTTAAAGCTGGCATTGTAATCTTTTGTGCTTTTATGATGAGGGCCTTTACAAAGGTCAGTAAAATTTTTTTGCTCGTAAAGTGTTATTTCATCGGAATTATCTAAATTATTAATAAGTTCCAATTTATATTTATTATCCTTAAATATTTCTGATGCTTCTTTTTTAGTTACAGCCCTCTTTAAAAAGTCTCTTCCCTCTGAGAGAATTTCTTTCATTTTTTTTTCTATATTAGCTAAGTCATCATCTGATAGAGTGCTTTCCATATCAAAGTCATAATAAAAACCGTTCTTTATAAAAGGACCAATAGTTGGTTTAGCATTTGGAAAAAGAGTAATTACAGCTTCAGCCAAAATATGAGCCATATCGTGGCGCATTATATTTAATGCATCATCAGATTTAGGTTTAATGGGAGTGCTATTTTCAACTTCAGTATCCCAATAATTATTATTCGAGTCTTTAAATGCTATTATATCGCTCATAATTCTAATTTTTTATAAAAACAACTTTTTTTACCCGTATGACAAGCGCCAATTCCTTCAAGCTCAACTTCATAAATTAAAGCGTCACTGTCACAATCAGTATAAATATTAATAATATTAAGTTTATTGCCAGAAGTTTCGCCTTTTAACCATAATTTTTTTTTACTTCTACTCCAAAAGTGAGCTTTTTTTGTTTTTACTGTCATTTCAATAGAATTTTTATTTGAATAGGCCATCATAAGAATTTCATTAGTTGACTTCTCTTGAGCAATTGTAGGTATTAGCCCATCAGAATTAAAAACTAGTTGATTTATGTTGAAATTTTCCAATGTCTTGATTTTTAATGATTTTTACTTTTATTAAAGTATTTTTCAATTATTAAAAGAATTTTTTCGATGAATTATTATTTAGCACCAATGATGGGTTACACAGACTGCTATTTTAGAAGTTTAGTGGAAAACATTTATGGAAATAGTGTAACTACCTTTTCTGAAATGATAGTGGATAAAGCAATCATCCACAATGAGACTAAAACAATAACCAAGCATTTTTTAACAAATAATAAAAGCGCCATTCAAATTGCAGGCTCAGATCCTGAAGAAATTAAAATAGCAATAAATATTTTAAATAAAGTAGATATTATTAAACATGTAAATTTTAATTTAGGGTGCCCAAGTTCTAGAGTCCAAGAAAATATGCTTGGTTTAGCTTTAACTCAAAAGTATGACTTAGTAAAAAAATGTTTATATGAATTGATCAAATATAATAAAGATGTATCGGTAAAATGTAGACTTGGTTTAGGCATGAATGAGGATAAGAGTTATATTTTTGATTATCTTAAATTGTTTAATGAAATAGGAATTAAAAAAGTATTTATACATTGTAGAAATGGTGTTTTGAACTTAGATACCAAAAAAAATAGAACAATTCCAAAAATTAATTACAATTTATTTTTAGAGTGTTGTGATCAATTTCCTGAAATGGAACTTATTCCTAATGGTGAGGTTAATGATTTAGAAATCGTTAAATTTTTTCAGTCAAAAAATATTAATCAATTTATGATTGGTAGGCAATTTGCGAAAGACGCCTTTTTTTTAGAAAAATTAGATCTTGAGAATGTCAAAAAGAAGAAAACTTCAATAATTAATACAATAAATGAATTAGAGCATTACAAATATTTAAATATCAATTTATTAAAAAAAAGTATATTCACTGCACTTAGTAACATATCAAATTCCAAAAAAGTAAAAAAAGAAATCTCAGTTATTAATAACTATAGTGGCTTACTAAATTATTTTGAGAGGAATGCCATTTGGAGTTAGATAGATTATATAAATCTTCAACTTTCTTATCAAAATATGAATATCTTAATAATTCTTATGATGTTTCAAAGGTTGATGCTCAATTAATACTTAACCACTACAAAAGTAATATAAAAAAATATTCTAATTCCTCTACAACTAACTTTCTCAATATAAATACACTTAAAAATGAGCTTATTTATTTAATTTTTATATCAATCCATCAAAATTTAATTTCTCAATCTAATGGATCAAGATTGTGGTCTGTTTTATGCAAAAATATTTTAAGTAAAATCATTAATATCAATCTATACAGATCATTTAATAATAGTTTAAAAAAATATTATTTTATTCTAGGTATGGGTAAAATTGGCGTAAGAGATTTAAATTTTGCCTCTGATATCGATATAATCATATTCTATGACTCCAAAAATAGTCCTATTTCACTCCAAGATTTTAATAAATCTGTAAAGAAAACCATTAGTGACATATCGAATATTTCTGAGTCTTTTTTTCATAAAATAGATTTAAGGTTACGACCAGATTTTGGTGATTCATTAATTATATCTGATATGGATCAAGCAATTAATTATTATACTTCAGTTGGCAGAAATTGGGAGAGATTAGCATTTCATAGATCAAGTTTTTTGTGTGGCGATATTCAAAAATATTTCTCATTTAAGGAAGCAATAAAAAGTTTTTTATTTAGAAGAACATTTGACTATTACGCTATAGATGAAATTAAAAAGCTTTTTGCCTCCAGTAATACTGAACAAAAGCTAGATATAAAAAATTCTTATGGCTTTATTCGATCTTGTGAAAATATAATACATTTTAACCAACTTCTTTGGTCTGGAAAAATAAATTCTCTTAAAGAGAGTAATATTCATAAATTACTTATAAATTTAAAAAAACATGAAAATATAATTCCAAAAAATGACTTAAAAAATATAACAGAGGCATATTATTACTTCCGTAAAATTGAGAATTATTTACATATAAAAAAGAATACTTTTCAGAATTTAATTGACTCTAATGAAACCTATTTAAATGCAGTATTAGATAACTTTTCAAACAAATTAGAGAAGCATAAATCTGAAATTCAAACAATATATCAGCGTTTATTTTTTCCTAAAATAAATAGAGAAAGTTTACGACGTGAAAAATTTAATGAGTCTAGCCAAAAAATTATCGATAGTCTCCTAAAACGAGCTGAGAACATCAATAGTTCAGAAACAGTAAAAAATGATTATTTAGAGTCTATTTCAAGTCTCATAAATATTTTATCAACACATAATAAACGTGATGATCTAATTATAAAATTTGACTATTTAATTAACTATTATAAGTCTGGTGTCCATTTAACTGCTTTATACAAATACAATAATAAAATTTTTTTAGAGTTAGCTTTTATATTTGAGAATTCTTCAAAATTAACAAATCTTATTTACAAAAATCATTTTTTAATAGAGTCACTAGTCTATTTTTTTAATTATGGCATACCTACTTTTAAGCTGAGAGAATTTTCTGATAATTTTGATTTAGATTTAAAAAAATCAATTCAGGATATTTATGAAATTTTATTCCTTTTAGATTACTTGTTACTTTCAAAAAAAATAACAAATACTGACTTCCTCAAAAAACGAAATACCGCTGTAAGAAAGTTTATTTTTTATATTTTTGAACTAGTTAAAAATGAATACATTGTCAATAGAAGCAATATTTTCTCTGACTTAACACCGATTTTATTTGGAAGTTACGGTGTCAAAATGGCTACGAATTTTTCCGATTTAGACATTTTTTTTATATATAAATCAAACAAAAATAATCACATAGATAATATTAAAATTGTAAGGAGATTTTACTCGATAATGAAACAATATATTGATCCAAATATCCTTATAATTGACGATAGAAATAAACCTTTTGATAGAGACTCTGATCAAGTTATTAATATTGAAAATTTCTTTTCATTTTATTCAAAGACTAGTGAACCATTTCATAAATTATCTTTTATGAAGGTATGTCTTTTAACAAATAATCTAAAATTAGTTAAGTATTTTACAAAAATGAAAAATCAAATTATTTCAAACTTTTCTAAAATTGATAATGAGTACTTTTTAAAAATAGTAGATATAAAAAATCCTTTAAAAAATAATAAGGATCTTTTTCAACTCTTTAAAATTAAAGAAGACATCAACCACATAAATAATAAAGAGTTTTCATATAGTGACGATATTGATTATTTAAGAGAGTTGCTTATGTTTGAAAATCTAACTAGCAACCCGTCCAAAGTAGATAATAAAAAATATTTAGACAGGTTGCTTTTAATTTAGTTTAGTAATCGTAATACATGTCGAACTCTGCAGGTGTAACTAGCAGTTTATTTGGTTCGATTTCTTCTTCTCTTTTGTATTCGATATATGACTCGATTAAATCTTTGGTAAACACATTACCCTCTAAAAGATAATCATGATTTGACTCAAGATTATTAATCGCTTCCTCAAGAGTACCAGGTACTTCCTTTACTTTAGATTGCTCTTCAGGAGGTAAATCATAAAGATTTTTATCCATTGGTTCACCAGGATCAATTCTATTCTTGATTCCATCTAAACCTGCCATAAGCATAGCAGAAAATGCTAAATAACCATTTGCAGTTGCATCTGGACATCTAAACTCAACTCTTTTTGCTTTAGGAGATGGTGAGTATGCAGGTATTCTACATATAGCACTTCTATTTCTATTAGAGTATGCAAGCTTAACTGGAGCCTCATAACCTGGAACTAATCTCTTATAAGAGTTAATAGTTGGATTTGTAAAAGCTAATAAAGATGGTGCGTGCTTAAGCAAACCACCAATATAAAATTTTGCTTCATCACTAAGATTAGCGTATCCACCTTCACCATAAAATACTGGTTTACCGTTTGACCAAATACTTTGATGACAATGCATTCCAGAACCATTGTCGTTTGAAAGAGGTTTTGGCATAAAAGTAGCACTTAAACCATTACTTTTTGCTGTGTTTCTTACAACGTATTTATATTTTTGAAGATCATCGGCCATCTTAACCAATGTGTCGAATTTTAAATCAATTTCACATTGACCAGCAGTAGCAACTTCGTGGTGTTGCGCTTCAACACTCATACCAATTGCAACCATGTGATTAACCATTTCTGATCTAACATCCTGCATAGTGTCATGAGGAGGGCATGGGAAGTATCCACCTTTATTTCTAACTTTATAACCTAGATTTGGACCTTCGGCTGTGCCTGTATTCCAAACGGCTTCACCGGAGTCAACAGAAAAAGAGGAGTGATGAGGGTGCGTGTTAATTTGAACATTATTGAAAAGAAAAAATTCAGCTTCTGGTCCAAAAAAAATACTATCACCAACTCCTGAGGTTTTAACGTATTCTTCTGCTTTTTTTGCAACGTATCTTGGATCTTTATCGTACTTTTGTCCAGTAATTGGATCTTGAATATCACATATCAGAACTAGAGTAGGATCAGTAAAAAAGGGATCTACAAATGCAGTCTCAATATCTGGAATTAATATCATGTCACTAGCTTCAATTGACTGAAAACATCTAATTGAAGAGCCGTCGAAACCAATACCCTCCTCAAATACGTCCATTTCAAATGTATTAATATGGTTTGAAAAGTGCTGCCATGTTCCTAAAGGATCTGTAAATCTAAAATCAATATACTTAATACCATTTTCATCGATCATTTTTTGTAATGATTTTTTGTCCATCTAATAACCTCCTGAGTTGTTAACTTGGTTTGTGTAAAAACTAAATTGCGTCTTTACCTTTTTCGCCTGTGCGAATTCTAATAGCTTCTGAAACTTCATATACAAAAATTTTACCGTCACCGATTTTACCTGTATTAGAATGCTTAATAATAACATCGATTGCCTCTTTGTATTTCTTGTCATCAACTACTAATTCAATTTTAACCTTTGGCAGAAAGTCTACTACATACTCAGCTCCTCTATAAAGCTCAGTATGACCTTTTTGTCTACCAAACCCTTTTACTTCAGATACGGTTAATCCACTTAGGCCTATTTCGCCAAGGGCATCTTTAACATCCTCTAATTTAAAAGGTTTAATTATTGCCTCAATTTTTTTCATATTTAGCGATCCAAATATAATGTTTAATTTGCATAATATCTATACTATAAATTAATTCAATTTTTGGCGGGTGTAGCTCAGTTGGTTAGAGCGCCGGTTTGTGGTACCGGAGGTCGGGGGTTCAAGTCCCCTTACTCGCCCCAATTTGTGCGCCAGTGGCGGAATGGTAGACGCGCTGGTCTTAGGAACCAGTGGGCAACCGTGGGGGTTCGAGTCCCTCCTGGCGCACCAGAATACAAGTAATATGGATTATAAAAACATAGAAAAAAAAAGTTACAAATCATCTTTTGAGGTATCTTTAGATCAAAGCGCTATTGCTAAAATTATTGACAAAAAAATATCAGAAAAGCAACCCACTTTTGAAATTGCAGGTTTTAGAAAGGGCAAAGTACCGGTAAGCATCATAAAGTCTAAAATTGGTCTTCAAATTGAAAACGAGGTATTAAATGAAGAGGTATCAAAAAATATAAATAAAATCAGTGAGGATGAAAAAATACAATCCCTTATACAACCTGATGTTAATTTTAAAGATAATTATAATTTTACCTTGGCTTTTTATTTAAAACCCGAAATTAAAATGGATGAGTTAAAAACAAGTGAAATAGAGAAAGTTACATCAGAGGTAACAAAAAAAGATATTGATGATTTTAGAGAAAAAGTAAGAAAAGAGTACTATTCATTAGAGAGTATAGATATATCAGATGAAAATTCTGTTATAGATTTTGAAATATTAAATTATGAAGATGAACAAAAAAAATTATTTTCTCAAAAAGAGGTAAGAGTAGACTTAAACACCCAAACTAAAGAAGAAGTATTTTTAGACTTAAAAAAAGCTCTTTTAAAAATTAAAAATAAATCTGACATTAATTTTTCTACAAAAGGAATAAAGATAAACGCTCAAATCAAAGATATAAATAAAAAGATCTATCCCAAGAATGATGACGAGTTGATTAAGATTTTAAAATTAAAATCTACTAAAGAATTAAATGACAAAATTGATAATAAACTCAATGAGGATATGAATTATCTTCAAAAAGAGTTTTTTATTGAAGATCTTCTTAAAGTTCTATCACAAAAGAAAAAGATTGACATCAACGAGGAGGTTGTAAAACTTGAACTTAAAAGAAAATATCAAATTGATTTATCTAAAATGAAAGATGAGCACAAAGAAAGAATTGATAGTTTAAAAAAACTCACAAGTGAGAATATTCAAAAAGACGTTCTTTTTTCTGAATTAGTAAAATTTTTAAACGTAAAAGTTGAGCAGAAAGAACTCCAAGAGTATATTCAAAAATATTATGGTGAAAAAATTGATCAAAGAACGGCAGAAGCTGCTTATGGTACTCTTCTCAGAAATAAAATAGCAGATGAGTCTATGAAAACTTTTAAAATTAAAGAAACTAAGTTAAGCTTAGAAGAGCTTATGAAAAAAGGATCTCAAAATCATGAATCTAGTACCCATAGTCATTGAACAATCAGGAAAAGGAGAGAGATCTTTTGATATTTTCTCCAGACTGCTCAGAGAAAGAATTATTTTTTTAACAGGTGCTATCAATGATGAAACTGCCTCTTTGATATGCGCTCAACTTTTATTTTTAGAGTCTGAAAATCCCGAAGAACCAATTAATCTTTATATTAACTCACCTGGTGGCCTAGTCACAGCTGGATTGGCGATGTATGACACCATGCAATATATTAAATGCCCTGTTCATACTGTTTGTATTGGTCAAGCTGCCTCTGCAGGTTCATTAATACTCGCTGCAGGAAAAGAGGGCAACAGGTATGCTCTACCACACTCTAAAATAATGATTCATCAACCTTCTGGTGGTTTTTCAGGACAAGCTAGTGATATTAAAATTCATGCTGAAGAGATTCTAAAGACAAAAAAAAGACTCAATGAAATATATCAAAAGCATACCAAAATAAGCATTGGTGAAATTGAAAAGGCAATGGAAAGAGATAGATTCTTTGACCCTGAAGAGGCGCAAAAATTTGGTTTGATAGATAAAGTAATTACTACTAGAATTGAAAAATAAAAATGTCTGATGAAAAAATAATCTCTGCTAATAGTTCTGATAAAAAAATATCATGTTCCTTCTGTGGTAAAAGCCAAGAAGAAGTTAAAAAATTAATTGCTGGACCTAATGTTTATATTTGCAATGAGTGTGTTGTTTTATGTAAGGATATACTTGTTGAGGATGATAAAATTGACACTAAGAAAAAATTTGAGATACCAAAGCCAAGTGAGATCTATAATTATCTCGATGATCATATAATCGGTCAAGATCATGCAAAAAAAATATTATCTGTATCTGTTTACAATCATTACAAGAGAGTTCAAAACCCTTCAAAAGATATAGAGATATCTAAATCAAACATATTGCTTATTGGGCCGACAGGTTGTGGTAAAACACTTTTAGCTCAAACCTTAGCAAAATTTTTAAATGTACCTTTTACAATTGCTGATGCAACCACTCTAACAGAGGCGGGATATGTTGGCGAAGATGTTGAAAATATTATTTTAAGATTACTGCAGCAATGTGATTATGATGTAGCTTTGGCTCAAAAGGGTATCGTATATATTGATGAAATTGATAAAGTGGGCAGAAAAAGTGAAAATCCATCCATAACAAGAGACGTATCTGGCGAGGGAGTTCAACAAGCTTTACTAAAAATAATCGAGGGAACAACTGCCAGTGTGCCACCTCAAGGTGGAAGAAAACATCCCCAACAAGAGTTCCTTCAAGTTGATACAAAAAATATATTGTTTGTTTGTGGGGGCGCGTTTGAAGGCATTGATAAAATTATAAAAAATCGAGTAAATAAAAAGTCTATAGGTTTTAATAAATCTATTAATCAGGACCAACCAATGACTTCACAACTTGAAAATGACGATTTGATTAAATTTGGATTAATACCTGAATTAGTAGGAAGACTTCCTGTAAGCGCTAGTCTGAATGAATTATCTTTAGATGATTTAAAAGAGATTATTACAAGACCAAAAAATGCAATATCAAAACAATACAAGGCTCTTTTTTCTTTTGAAGGGGTTGAATTCGAGATAACTGAAGATGGTAGAGAGCAAATTGCTCAATTAGCTGTTGAAAAAAAAATTGGTGCAAGAGGCCTAAGGTCAATTATGGAAAAGCTACTTTTAGATTGTATGTATGATATTCCTGATAAGGATTCTGTGGATAAGGTAGTTTTGAGTAAAGAGTCAGTAATCTCAAATAGACCAATAATCGTATATAAAGAAAAAACAAAAATAAAAAAAAAAGTGGGTGAAAATTAAAAATTCCTCACTATCTTAATAGTATGGAAAATCAAATCATTGGACCTATTTTACCTTTAAGGGACTTAGTTGTTTATCCCTCTATAACCTCACCTTTGTTTGTTGGCCGAGCTAAATCTATTGATGCAATTAATTTTGCCATGAATAATAACAACAAGATTATTTATTTATTTACGCAAAAAGAACCAACGACTGATGATCCCCAAGTTAACGATGTTTATTCCTACGGAGTAAAATCAAAAATTATTCAGTTTCTTAAGTTACCCGACAATACATATAAAGTTCTTACTGAAGGTTTAGAAATCATAAAAATAAAGTCTGCTGTCAAGGCAAGCAATAACTTCCTTACAGCTAAACTTGAACCAGTAGTAATTAACAAAAAAAATTCAGTTGAACTAAAAGCCTCTTTGAGAGTCTTAAAAAATGAATTTCAAAATTATATCCAAAATATAGGAAATAATAATGATATCCTTGAGGGACTTTTAAATATTGAAGATCCATATCAGTTCATTGATAATATTTATTACAACTTAAACATCGGAATTGAAGATAAACAAAAAAATTTAGAAATTACTGATATTAATAAAAAAATTCAAAATTTACTAAATTTCTTTTCAAAAGAACTTAACTTTTCCGCACTTGAGAAAAAAATTAAAAATAGGGTAAAAAGACAAATGGAAAAAACCCAAAGAGAGTACTACTTAAATGAACAAATGAAAGCCATACAGAAAGAACTTGGTGATGGTGAAGATGGATCTAATGAATATTCTGAAATAGAGAAAAAAATAAATGAAGTAAAACTATCTAAAGAGGCAAAAGAAAAAGCTCTCAATGAATTTAAAAAATTAAAATCGATGAGCCCAATGTCTGCAGAAGCATCAGTAATTCGGAATTACCTAGAATGGATATTAGATATACCATGGGAAAAATTCTCAAAAGAAGTCATTGATATAAAAGGTTCTGAAAAAATATTAAATGACGACCACTATGGTCTCGAAAAAGTAAAAGAGAGAATACTTGAATTTTTAGCAGTTAAAAAAAGATCAAAGAAAGCATCTGGTACAATACTATGTTTTGTAGGACCTCCTGGTGTGGGTAAGACTTCATTAGGTAAATCTATAGCGAGAGCTACTGGCAGAGAATTTGCAAAGATTTCTCTTGGTGGAATTAGGGATGAGGCTGAAATTAGAGGCCACAGAAGAACTTATATTGGCTCAATGCCTGGTCGATTTATTCAGGCTATGAAGAAAACCAAAACATCTAATCCCATTATTTTATTAGATGAAATTGACAAAGTGGGTAGTGACTGGAGAGGAGATCCATCCTCTGCATTATTAGAAGTTTTAGATCCTGAGCAAAATAATCAATTTAATGATCATTATCTTGAGGTTGATTATGACTTATCAAATGTAATGTTTATATGTACAGGTAATACTTACAACATACCTGGTCCTCTTCTTGATAGATTAGAGGTCATTGAAGTATCTGGTTATACAGAAAAAGAAAAAGTTGAAATTGCAAAAAAATATTTAATACCAAGAAAAATGAATAAAAATATTTTAAAAAATAATGAATTTAAGCTTGATAAGGCATCTATTACAAAAATAGTAAGACACTATACTAGGGAGTCGGGTGTCAGAGGGCTTGAAAAAGTTTTTGATAAGCTATTTAGAAAACTTGTTTTCCAATTAGAAAAAAATAAATCAAGGTCAAAAAAACCATTTGTTTTTGATGATAAAGCTATAAAAAATTTTTTAGGACCGGAAAAATTCAAGGATAGTGTTTTAGAAAAGAAAAATTTAGTGGGCATTACCAATGGGCTTGCATGGACTCAGGTTGGCGGAGATATCTTAAATATTGAAGTTAATTTATCTTCAGGTAAGGGAATGATTAATGCAACAGGTAAACTTGGTGACGTGATGAAAGAGTCTATTACTGCTGCTTTAGGTTACATTAAATCTAATTCCGTTGAGTTCGGAGTAAATCCAAAGGTTTTCGATAAAATAGACATACATTTACATGTACCTGAAGGAGCTATACCTAAAGATGGTCCAAGTGCTGGAATTACAATATTTACCTCATTAATTTCATCTCTAACTGATATTAAAATTAAAAGAGACATTGCAATGACTGGTGAAATTACATTAAAAGGAAGAGTTCTTCCAATTGGGGGATTAAAAGAGAAATTATTGGCTGCGATAAGGTACGGTATTAAAACTGTTATAATCCCAAAAGAAAATGAAAAGGACTTAGTTGAAATACAAAAAGACATTCAAAACAAGTTGATAATTAAGAAAGTCGAGTTTGCAAAAGAGGTATTGGACTTAGCTCTCGATGGAAAAATTAGTAAAATCAACAAAAAATTGGACTGGAGACACCTAGTTACAGAGTCTATGAAGCCAAAAAACCAGCAAAATCAGGAAAAAACATTCGTCAACTAGTATATTGTTGTTGATTTTCTTACCTTTTTCTTACTACAATTAACTAATAGAATCACTAAGGAGGTTCGGTATGAACAAAAATGAACTCATTGCTGAATATAGTACGAAAAATGGTGTTGGAAAATCAGATGCAACTAAGGCTGTAGAAAGTTTATTTGATATTATCACATCTACTTTGAAAGCAGGAGGGGATGTTAAGATTGCCGGTTTTGGTACTTTTAAGGTAGCTAACACAAAAGCTAAGACTGGAAGAAACCCAAGAACGGGAGAGTCAATCCAAATTCCTGCATCAAAAAAGCCAAAATTTCTTGCTGGAAAACAGCTAAAAGAACTAATAAAGTCCACAGTCTAATTTTTTGCAAATTAGATAGGGCGATTAGCTCAGTTGGTAGAGCATCTCGTTTACACCGAGAGGGTCGGCGGTTCGAGTCCGTCATCGCCCACCATTCGACAATTGTCGGGGGTGTAGTTCAGTTTGGTTAGAACGCCTGCCTGTCACGCAGGAGGTCGCGGGTTCGAGTCCCGTCGCTCCCGCCACTTCAAAATATTCATTTCGTTTTTTTTAATTTTTTCTTTATTTTCATGTTCTTCTTATAAATCAAAAGATGTTCATGGATTAAAGACACTTGGTATGAGCTTTGGCGATACAACAATTAAAGGTTTTAAAATTGACCCAGGTTGGAATGCTAGTTCAAAAGAAGAAATAAAAAAATATCAAAGAAAAAAGAACTTGGTACTTTTTCAACTTCAGAAAGAGAAAACAAGATACGGAGATACTGCTTTTTTTATCCAAGCACCAGGAGATGAGTGTTATAACAAATTAAAAGATTGCTCACGACCAAATGGTGAAAAACAAAAAAGAGTAGAGGTAGGAACCAATTATGGTTTTCAAGGAGAAATATGGTTATCTTATTCTTTTTTAATCACAGAAAATTACGAACTAAATAATGATAGTGCTATGAATAAATCAATATTGCAATTTCATAGCACAGAGAGTTTTTTTGGTCCTATGTTTATGCTTCAAATAGACAAGAAGAAAGGTTTGCTTTGGAGACACGAATCTAGTGAGGGAGTTATTATTATTGAAGGAGGGAATGATGATTGCTCACCTGGTGCTGGAGGTCCAGAGGATACTGATAAAAGAATTTTTTGTGAAGCTAGGCATGATTGGTACCAAATAATATCTGCAAAAAATTTACAAAGAAATAAATGGTATGATTTAGTCTTCAATATTAATTTTAATAAAAAGGATATTTCCAAAGCTTTTCATAAAATTTGGTTAAATGGAAAGTTATTGCATTACAGAAAAAACCAAACACTCTGGAAAGATCAAAAAGGTGTAAAAAACTCAGATAATTTGGCAAATTTTAAATTTGGTATTTATGGTTCAAGATTAGATGGCTCTTATCAATCTATTTATGCTGATGAAATCCACTTTGGAACTGAATGTAAGGACCTTTTAATAGAAAATATTGGCTATTATTGTAGTAATCTAAAAAAACAAACAATAAATGAATCATTTCCTATCTTTACAGAAGATAGAGTTGCTTATTATACTAGAGGATAAAATATTTTTTTAAACTTTTTTACACTCAAATATTAAAAAATCAAGTGTAAGACTAATGCGTCATTTTTATCGTCACTAAATACATATTGTTTCTTATAATGTATTGCGTTACGGAAAATCAAAACTTTTAATGTATAACCTAGATTATATTTTCATATTGATATTCATTGTTATTGGGGCAGGAATGGCAATCGCTATGTATTTGCTTTCAAAAATATTATCACCTAGTTCACCTGATACTGAAAAACTATCTGCATATGAATGTGGTTTTGAGGCATTTGACGACGCTAGGTCAAAATTTGATGTTAAGTTTTATTTAGTATCAATACTATTTATTATATTTGATTTAGAAATTGCGTTTTTATTTCCCTGGGCCGTGAGTCTTAGCAATATTGGAGCTCTTGGTTTTTATTCAATGATGTTTTTTTTATTTATTCTCACAGTAGGATTTATATATGAATGGAAAAATGGAGCACTAGATTGGGAGTAGTATTAGAAAAAGACAAATCATTAAATATTGATGAGCTATTTGAAAAAAAAGGTTTTGTAACAGCATCATTTGAAAATTTAATAAATTGGGCGAGGTCAGGATCTTTATGGCCTATGACTTTCGGTTTAGCATGTTGTGGTGTTGAGATGATGCACTCCTATATGAGTAGATACGATCTAGATCGTTTAGGTGTAATTCCAAGAGGTTCTCCAAGACAATCTGATGTAATGATTGTTGCGGGAACTCTTACAAACAAAATGGCTTCTGCTTTGAGAAAAGTTTATGATCAAATGCCTGAACCAAGATGGGTAATCTCTATGGGTTCTTGTGCTAATGGAGGAGGATATTATCACTACTCTTACTCTGTTGTTCGAGGATGCGATAGGATAGTGCCTGTTGATATTTATGTTCCTGGATGTCCACCTACAGCAGAAGCTCTTTTGTACGGCATTATGCAACTTCAAGATAAAATCAAAAAGAAAAAGAAGATTTATAGGTAAATTTCTTGTCTCCAAATATTTTACAAAAATATTCAACTGGTAACTTCCATTTTCCAATAAAATCTGGAATAGACAATATATTAGTTAACAAAGACTCCATTCTAGAAGTAACACAAAAAATTAAAGAAGACGAAGATCTACTCTATGATCAGTTAATTGATATTACTGTAACTGATAATATGCTATCCAAATCAAGTTATTCAAATGAACGATTTACTCTTATCTACTCTTTTCTAAGTTTAAAATTTAATAAAAGATTATTTATTTTTACAAACATTTCCGAAGATAATTTAGATATCAATTCAATAACACAAATTTTTGAGTCTGCCGATTGGTTTGAAAGAGAATGTTACGATCTTTTTGGCATAAACTTTGTTAATCACCCAAATCTTCAAAGAATAATGAATGATTATAATTTTCAAGGTCATCCGCTAAGAAAAGACTTTCCTCTGACGGGTTATGAAGAGGTTCGTTATGATGAAAACTTAAAAAAAGTTGTTTATGAACCTGTAACATTAAAACAGGAATTTAGAGATTTTGACAATGAAAGTCCCTGGGAGGGAATGAAAGAAACAATTAAAGAGGAGCTTGAAAAGAAGTAATGTCAGAGAATTTTAAACCTGTAACTCTAAACTTTGGACCCCAACATCCTGCCGCTCATGGTGTTTTAAGACTTCTTGTACAATTAGAAGGGGAGGTAGTTAATAAAGCTGAACCTCACATTGGACTTTTGCATAGAGGAACTGAAAAATTAATTGAACAGAAAACTTATACTCAAGCTATTCCATATTTTGATCGTCTAGATTATGTCTCACCAATGTGTCAAGAACATGCTTTCGCTTTAGCTGTTGAGAATTTATTAAATATTGAAGCTCCTAAACGAGCTCAATACATCAGAGTTATGTTTGCAGAAGTTACAAGGATACTAAATCATTTATTAAATATACCAGCATTTGCTATGGATATAGGTGCCGCTACTCCAATGCTGTGGGCTTTCGAAGAAAGAGAAAAAATGTTGGAGTTCCATGAAGCTGTATCTGGAGCAAGATTTCATGCAGCTTATTTTCGTCCTGGTGGAGTTCACCAAGACTTGCCTGAAAATTTATTAGAAAAAATGAAAAAATACTTTACTAATTTTCCTAAATTCATAGATACGCTTGAAGAACTACTTACTGAAAATAGAATATTCAAACAACGATCTGTTGATATAGGTATTTTAAAGAAAGATGATGCAATAAGACTAAGTTGCAGTGGCCCTGTTCTTCGTGCTAGTGGTGTAGCTTGGGATTTAAGAAAATCTCAACCTTATGATGTTTATGAAGATTTAGATTTCGACATACCAGTTGGAAAAACTGGTGACACCTATGATAGATATTTGGTGAGAATGGAAGAGATGAGAGAGTCAGTTAAGATAATCTTACAATGTATTGAAAATATTCCAGAAGGACCCGTAATGGTTGAGAATAATAAAATTACTCCACCTAAGAGATCAGAAATGAAAAATTCAATGGAAGCTATAATCCATCATTTTAAATTATTTACCGAGGGTTATAGAGTTCCTGAAGGTATTACATACAAAAGTGTAGAGGCACCAAAAGGAGAATTTGGTGTTGTATTAGTTTCAGATGGAAGCTCCAAACCATATCGATGCAAGTTGAGAGCACCAGGCTTTGTCCATTTACAGGCACTACATTTTTTATCAAAGGGCCACCAACTAGCTGATGTGCCATCGATTTTAGGAAGCCTAGATATAGTATTTGGAGAGGTAGACAGATGAGCGGTAATCATCCAGGTTTATCAAATAATTTTTCTAGATCAGGCGAAAAATTTTCCTGGTCTAAAGATAATCTAAGATCAATCAAAAATATAATTTCAAAATACCCTAAAGGTAGAGAACAAAGCGCAGTTATGCCTCTTCTCTATTTGGCGCAAGAGCAAAACAATAATTGGATAAGTATCGAATGTATAGAAACAATCGCTGAAACTTTAAATATGCCTAAAATAAGGGTCACAGAAGTGGCCTCGTTTTATTCAATGTATAATACAAGACCTGTTGGAGAAAATCTTGTTCAGATTTGTAGAACCTCTCCTTGTTGGCTGAGAGGTTCCAATAAGATTACGAAAACTATTTGTAAAGAAACAAAATGTGAAATTAATGATACCAGTGACGATAATAAATTTACAGTTGTTGAAGTAGAGTGTCTTGGGGCTTGCTCAAATGGACCTATGATACAAATCAATAATGACTTCTTTGAGGATTTAGATGAAGAGTCTACAAAAAAAATTATAGACAATATTAAAGAGGGAAAACCAAATGTCATTGGTTCTCAAAAAGGTAGGAGAAGTTCAGAAAATGCTTAATGAAAAAGATAAAGTATTTCAAAACCTTCATGGTTTTCAAGAACCCTTCTTAGAGGGAGCTTTAAAAAGAGGTTCATGGTCAAACACAAAAGAAATTTTGTCTAAAGATCAAAATGATATTATCGAATTAGTTAAATCCAGTCAGTTAAGAGGAAGAGGTGGAGCTGGATTTTCTACTGGTCTTAAATGGTCATTCATGCCAAAGAATACTGGTAAACAGCATTATTTGGTTGTAAATGCTGATGAGTCTGAACCCGGTACTTGCAAAGATAGAGAAATTATTAGAAATGACCCTCATACTCTTGTAGAAGGTTGCTTGATTGCTTCATACGCAATTCAAGCCACTAAATGTTACATATACATAAGGGGCGAATACCATTACGAATATGTCCAATTAGAAAAGGCAATTGAAGAGGCATATGAACGAGGCTTTATCGGAAAAAATGCTTGTGGTAGCGGATTTGATTTTGATCTTTATGTTCACAGAGGTGCCGGAGCTTACATATGTGGAGAAGAGACAGCTCTTTTAGAGAGTTTAGAAGGAAAAAAAGGACAACCAAGATTAAAACCTCCTTTTCCTGCCGGTGTAGGTTTGTATGGTATGCCAACAACTATTAACAATGTGGAGTCAATCGCAGTAGTTCCAACTATTTTAAGAAGAGGCCCAGATTGGTTTAAGTCAATTGGCGCTGAAAATAATACAGGTACAAAAATTTTTTGCATATCTGGTAACGTTAATAAACCATGCACAATAGAAGAGGAAATGGGAATACCACTTAAAGAATTAGTAGAAAAGCATTGTGATGGAGTTGAAGGAGGTTGGGATAATTTAAAGGCAATAGTACCAGGAGGTTCTAGTACCCCAATGCTTCCAAAAAATATTTGTGAGTCAGTTCTAATGAATTTTGATGATCTAAAAGCTAATGGCTCAGGATTAGGTACAGCAGGAGTGATTGTTGTTAACAAGAATAATGATATTGCTGAGGTGATTGAGAGATTTGCTCACTTTTACAAACATGAAAGTTGTGGTCAATGTACACCTTGTAGAGAGGGAACAGGCTGGATGCATAGAATGATGCAGAGATTAGTTAGAGGAGAGATATCTCCTGAACAAATAGAGCTTTTAGAAAATGTTACAAAGCAAGTAGAGGGTCATACTATCTGCGCTTTAGGAGATGCAGCAGCTTGGCCTATACAAGGACTCATTAAAAATTTTAAATCAGAGTTAATAAGTAAATATAATAAAAAGTTAAAAGCTTCATGAGTGACGATCTAATAAATATTAAAGTTAATCAAAAAGAAATTCAGGTAGATAAAAATCTGACTGTGATGCAAGCCTGCGAAATCGCTGGTGAAGAAATTCCAAGATTTTGCTATCACGACAAACTCTCTATAGCTGGTAACTGTAGAATGTGTTTAGTAGAAATTGAAAAAGCTCCAAAATTAGTATCTTCTTGCACTATGCCTCTAATGGAGGGCATGTCGATAATCACCAATTCTGAAAAAGTAAACGCAGGTAGAAAAGGTGTAATGGAGTTTTTACTAATTAATCACCCATTAGATTGCCCAATATGCGATCAAGGTGGAGAATGCGATTTACAGGATCAGGCCATGTACTACGGTTTCGACAAATCTAGATATAAAGAGAATAAAAGGGCTGTAGATAATAAAAATATGGGACCTTTGGTAAACACTATAATGACTAGATGCATCCATTGCACTAGGTGTGTAAGATTTGCCACTGAAGTAGCCGGAGTTCCAGAATTAGGTATGTTAGGTAGGGGAGAGAATGCAGAAATTACCACTTACCTTGAACAATCAATCACTTCAGAGCTTTCAGGTAACGTCATTGATTTATGCCCTGTAGGAGCACTTACGAGTAAGCCATATCAATTTAAAGCACGTCCTTGGGAGCTAAAACGTACTGACTCAATCGATATCTTCGATAGTGTTGGTTCTAATATCAGAGTCGATAGTAGAGCGGAAGAGATTTTAAGAGTTACACCAAGAACAAATGAATACATAAATGAAGAGTGGATATCAGATAAAGTTCGATTTAACTATGATGGTTACTACCAACAAAGAATAGATACACCCTACATTAAAGAAAACCAAAAATTATCAATATCAAATTGGGAAGAGTCATTAAAAGTCTTAAAAGATAAATTAAAAACTCTAAAACCATTAGCTTTGATTGGTGAGCACGTAGATTTAGAAACCGGATATGCAATCAAAAAATTTATGTCAAATTATGGTAAAGACAATGTGGAGTGCCGAACTGATAATCATGCTATCCTAGAAAGCTTAGATAGTTATCGTTTTAACACACCTTTAAACGATATAGAAAATTCAGATTTAATTATACTTTTAGGAACAAACCCAAAAATAGAAACACCAATTATAAATCATAAGATATTTAAAGCTTACAATAATGACTCAAAAGTATTTAATATTGGTGAAAATATATCTTTGAACTATAAAACAGAGTATCTAGGAGAGAGTTTATCAAGTTTAGATAATGAAAATCTAATCAAAGCATTAAAAAAATCTACAAACCCTCTTATAATTATTGGCTCTGCGTTTTTAAATAAAATTAAAAATATTAAAACTTTAAAATCAATTTTTTCATATGCTGATAAATACAAAGTTATTACAAAAGAAAAAAATAATCTAAATTTTTTAAATCCATATGCCTCACGTGTGGGCCAATTGATTATAGGCAATACTACTAATAAACTTTGTGAGCCGTTTTCTAATTTAAAAAAAGATAATTTTGAATTGGTTCTTTCTTTTGGTTCAGAACATATTGCTAACGAGCAATTCAATAACTGTTTTAAAGTTTATTTTGGCCATCATGGTGATGATGGAGCGATGGGGTCTGATATTGTTTTGCCAACCCCTCTTTATACAGAGAAAAATGGTACTTTTGTAAATATTGAAGGCAGACCTCAAGAAGCAAAAAAATGCCATAATCCAATTGGATCCGCCAAAGAGGAGTGGTCGATACTAAAAAAATTATCTGATGAATTATCTTTTGATTTTATTCCAAATACTTTTGAACAATTAAGATCTGAGTTATTTGAGAAACACCCAATTCTGTCTGATTATCATGAAATTATTGCTGTTGAAAAATCAACTTCAATTACACCAGATATTGAATTTGAAGATTGTAAAGCAGAATATCCTATAAGTAATTTTTATATGTCAGATGTGATTTCAAAAAATTCGGTCACTATGGCTAAATGTGTTGAGGAAATAACCTCAACCCCATCTCTTTTGGAGAAATCAGCATAATGACGAGTTTATCTTTTGAGTTAACAATTGGTATTTTAAAAATATTTAGTTTCGTTGTCCCTGTCCTAGTTTCTGTTGCATTATTAGTTTACTTAGAAAGAAAAGTGCTTGGTGCTGTTCAATTAAGAAAAGGCCCTAACGTTGTTGGACCATTCGGAATACTACAGAGTTTTGCCGATGTCTTAAAATTACTCACTAAGGAGAATTTACTTCCATCTAGCTCGAACAAGTTCCTCTTTATCTTTGCGCCTATGCTTACTTTAATATTAAGTTTAATAGCTTGGGCTGTTATCCCAATTAGCTCTACTTATGTTATAGCAAATATAAATATAGGTATTCTATATTTGTTCGCTGTGTCATCGTTTGGTGTTTATGGGGTCATTATTGCTGGTTGGGCCAGTAATTCTAAGTATCCATTTTTAGGGGCATTGAGATCAGCAGCTCAGATGATTTCTTATGAAGTATCAATAGGGTTTGTAATCATAACAGTCTTAATTTGTGTCGGCTCATTAAATTTAATTGATATTGTAGAGAGTCAAAAGAATATGTGGTTTGCCATACCACTGTTACCTATGTTTGTTATATTTATAATTTCAGCATTAGCTGAAACAAATAGACTCCCATTTGATTTGCCTGAAGATGAAGCCACATTAGTTGCAGGTTTTTTTACCGAATACTCATCAATATCATTTGGTTTATTTTTTTTAGCAGAATACGCCAATATGATTTTAATGAGTTCCTTAACTGTAATACTATTTTTAGGTGGTTGGTACCCACCAATAGATATATTCCCTTTAAACGCAATACCTGGAATATTCTGGTTTGTAATTAAAGTATTTTTAATTCTTTTCGTGTTTTTATGGGTCAGAGCAACTTTTCCAAGATATAGATATGACCAACTTATGCGACTTGGTTGGAAAATCTTTCTACCTTTTACTTTGATTTGGGTAGTTATTACATCAGCATTTTTATTTTACTTTGGACTATTACCTAACTAACAATGACAACACTAATTAAATACATTAAATCCTTTACCCTTTTCGAATTAATGAAAGGTTTGAAATTAACGATAACTTATTTTTTTAAGCCAAAAGTCACTCTTAATTACCCTAATCAAAAAGGTCCTATTAGTCCTCGCTTCAGGGGAGAACATGCTTTGAGAAGATATCCAAATGGTGAGGAAAGATGTATTGCATGTAAGTTATGCGAAGCAGTTTGCCCTGCTCAAGCAATAACTATTGAAGCTGAACCGAAACCTGACGGAAGTAGAAGAACTACCCGATATGACATTGATATGACTAAGTGTATTTATTGTGGTTTATGCGAAGAGGCGTGCCCAGTAGATGCAATTGTTGAAGGACCCAATTTTGAATACGCAACTGAAACAAGAGAGGAATTACTTTATGACAAGGAAAAGCTTTTACGAAACGGAGATATTTGGGAAAAACAAATTAGCGAAAATTTAAAAAGGGACAGTAAATATAGATAATGTTCCTTGTTGGCTCTTTTTTTTTGTTTGCAGCATTTTTGATCACCACATGTATATTTGTAATATTTTCAAAAAACCCAGTTAACTCTGTACTTTTTCTTGTACTTGCGTTTCTAAATTCTACTTTTCTATTTATTCTTATTGGAGCAGAGTTCGTAGGTATTATTCTTGCGATTGTTTATATAGGAGCAGTAGCTATACTATTTCTTTTTGTTGTGATGATGCTTGATATTCAAATCACAACTTTAATGTTTAATATAAAAAGATATATACCCCTTGCATTACTTTTTGCTGGCATAATTTTAGCTGAAATAATTTATTTAACTGTATTTAAAACTTCAAAAAATAATTTAGATACCTTCATTAGGTCTAAAAATAATACTGAGCAAATTGGAGATGTGCTTTACACAGAGTATTTTATTGATTTTCAGTTAAGTGGTATCGTTTTGTTACTTGCTATGATTGGTGCAATTGTTCTAACACATGTGTATAGACCAACCATTAAAAGACAAAACATAGAAAGTCAAAACTCAACTACAGCCGAAGATAGAGTAAAACTAGTAAAAATTAAGTCTGGTGAAGGTATTAAAGATGACTAGCCTTACGTATAATCATTTCTTCATACTTTCTTTAATTGTTTTTATTATTGGATGCTTCGGATTATTTTTAAACAGAAGAAATATGATCCTAATTTTAATGTGTATTGAAATTATATTATTAGCTGCAAATATTAATTTTGTATCAGCTTCGGTTTTCCTAAATGATATTAATGGTCAGGTATTCTCCATTTTTATTTTAACTATTGCCGCTGCAGAAGCAGCCATTGGCTTAGCTATATTGGTTATTTATTTTAGAAATAAGGGAGAGATTGATATTACTCAAATCAATCAACTAAAAGATTAATGTTAAGTTATAAATTACTTTTTTTTCTTCCTCTAATTTCAACCATTTTTACATATCCTTTTGGAGTGTTATTAGGTGAAAAAACTGCCCAATATTTCTCTTCTACTCTAATATCTATAGCAGCTATTTTAAGTTGGTTCTTATTTATCACTTTTTCTAGTTCTTCATCGTCTGAAATTATAATTCCTGTCCTAGAGTGGTTTTTTGTTTCTGGTCAGTTCTTTAATTGGGGAATTTCTGTTAACTCTCTTACTCTTTTGATGTTAACACTTGTTCTCACAGTTTCTGCATTGGTTCATATTTATTCAATTGAGTACATGTCTCATGATAACTCAAAAGTAAGATTCATGACTTATTTGAGTCTATTTACCTTTTGTATGGTTGCATTAGTTGTAAGTGATAATTTAATTCAATTATTTTTTGGATGGGAGGGTGTTGGTCTAGCCTCTTATTTATTGATAGGTTTCTGGCATCATAAGAAATCTGCAAATTTAGCTGCAATGAAAGCTTTTTTAGTAAACAGAGTTGCAGATTTTGGATTTCTCATCGGTATTGCAACTCTCTATATATTTTTAGACACATTATCTATTAATGAAATAATTGCAGGGAGAGAGAGATTATTTAGTTATCAAATTAATTTTTTAGGATTTGAAATTAATGCTTTAATTTTTTCTTGTTTTTTCCTTTTCATAGGCGCTATGGGAAAATCTGCCCAGTTTGGCTTTCATACATGGTTACCTGATGCTATGGAGGGGCCTACACCTGTTTCAGCACTAATTCATGCAGCAACAATGGTAACAGCTGGTGTTTTCTTGACTGTAAGATTTTCAGAATTAATGGTCATGTCTGACATCATAATGACTTTTGTTTTAATAATAGGTCTATTAACAGCATTCTTTGCTGCATCAGTGGGCTTTTTTCAAAAAGATATAAAAAAGGTAATAGCTTATTCAACTTGTAGTCAGTTGGGTTTCATGTTTGTGGCTTGTGGTTTAGGCGCATTTAATATCGCAATTTTTCATTTAATAACACATGGTTATTTTAAGGCATTACTCTTTTTATCCTCAGGATCTGTTATTCATGGTGTTCACGATGAGCAAGATATGGATAAAATGGGAAATCTTTTTTCAAAGATGAAAATCACTGCAGTAATGATGTGGATTGGTACACTAGCTATTATAGGTTTTCCATATTCATCAGGTTATTTTTCAAAAGATCTAATTTTAAGCTCATCATTCAACTTAATTACTTTAGGCCCATTGGTTTATGTAATTTTAGCTATAGTCTCTGCCATGACCGCATTTTACTCGTTCAGGCTCATATTTAAGGTGTTTCATGGGAATTATAATGGATCTTATGATTATGAAAAAATTCATGAATCCGGACCTTTTATGTTAGTTCCATTATTATTACTTTCCGTTGGAGCAATTCTAGCAGGCTTCTTCCTAAACGATTTATTAGCGGGATATAATTCAAAAAATTTCTGGAACGAAATAATATTTTTGAGTCAAGATAAGCATTATTACTCGTCTTTTTATCCAATTTTATCAAAATCTTTGGTAGCTTTTGGTATAGGGCTGGCAGTTTATTATTATGGTTATAATTTAAATAAACTTGCTGACTTAAAAAAACGCTTTTACTCAATCTATAATTTTATTTTGAACAAATGGTATTTTGATGAACTTTATAATAAAATTTTTGTTTTACCACTTTACAATTTAGGCAAGTTTTTATGGACTAAAATAGACCAAGGTATAATTGATAAGTATTTACCAAATGGAAGTGCCTCGATAGTTTCTACAATTTCAAAAGCATTTAAAAGGCTACAAACAGGGTATATTTTCGATTACACTTTTATAATAATTTCTGGTTTCACACTCTTTATAACTATCATTTTTTACATATCCATAACCTAAGATGAGTTTCCCAATATTATCACTGTTAATCCTAACGCCTATTATAGGAGCATTAACACTCTCACTTTCAAGTAGCACGCAACTCAAAAACAAAACTATTTTTCAATCAGGTTTATGGATAACAACAGGTGAATTTCTACTTAGTTTGTTATTGCCAATTTTTTATGATAAATCCAAAAATGGTTATCAATTTATTGAGTTTCATACTTGGTTTGATAAGTTTGATATAAATTACTATGTCGGAGTTGATGGTGTTTCAATACCACTTATATTACTGACTACCTTCTTAGTCCCTATTTGTTTATTGTGTTCTATTAACTCTATTCAAAATAGAGCCAAAGAATTTGTTATTTATTTTTTATTGCTTGAGAGTTTTATTATAGGAGTATTTGTTAGTATTGATATTGTAATTTTTTACGTTTTCTTTGAAGCTGTTTTAATCCCGATGTTTTTGATTATTGGAATTTGGGGAGGAGAAAATAGACTTTATGCTACTTTCAAATTCTTTCTCTACACTCTAGCAGGATCTGTTTTAATGTTACTTGCGATTATTTATATTATTTCTAAAGTGAAATCAGGCAATATTGAGTTAATTTCGGACTTTACATTTGATCAGCAAATAGAGTTAGTTCTCTTTTTATGTTTTTTTGCATCGTTTGCAGTAAAAGTACCAATGTTTCCTTTTCATACATGGTTACCTGATGCACACGTTCAAGCGCCCACGAGTGGTTCAGTAATTTTAGCTGGTGTGCTTCTTAAATTAGGTGCATACGGTTTTATAAGACTATCCTTACCTTTTTTTGAGTATGCCTCAATTTATTTTCAACCAATGATTTTTGCACTAAGTTGTGTAGCTATTGTTTACACTTCAATCGTAGCTCTAAGACAACTAGATATGAAAAAAATGATTGCCTATTCCTCTGTTGCTCATATGGGATTTGTCACCATTGGCATTTTCACTTTAACTCAAGATGGAATTAATGGTGCTTATTTTCAGATGATAAGTCATGGAATTGTTTCTGCAGCATTATTTTTAATAGTTGGTGTGGTATACGAAAGACATCACACCAGAATGATATCTGATTATAGTGGTGTAACAAATGTAATGCCTAAATATTCATTCTTTTTTATGGTTTTTATGCTCTCATCTGTGGGTCTTCCTGGAACTAGTGGTTTTGTTGGGGAGTTCTTAGTTATAATGTCAACTATAAGTGTTAGTGTTTATCTTACTTTTTTTACCGCTATTGGAGTAATCTTAGGAGCTTCATACATGCTCTTATTGTACAAAAATATTAATTTCGGAGATTTAAAATCAGATATTAAGCAATTAGCTGATTTAACAAATATTGAAATTTTCTACTTCTCCTGTTTAGCATTTCTCACAATGCTTTTAGGGATTTATCCGAAACTTTTATTTGAAATGATAAATAAGAGTATTTCCTTAAGCATTATATAATGATTAATTTATTTCAATTCATACCAGAAATTTTTATCTTATCTTTGATTTTAATAACTTTATGTTTTGGATTATTTTATAAGGACAGGGCTATATCTTTAAATACTTTAGGTTTCATTTTGTTGAGTATTTTGCTTTTAAATTATGGAAAAGATTTTTATAGCTCCACACAAATATCACTTAATACGATTAACTTATTTGTTTTATCTAAGATTATTTTATCTATTGGCTCAATCGTATTCATTTTACTGTTAAAAAGACCCTTGAAGAATGAAAATTTATATAGATACGAATATGTGTTATTTTTACTGTTTGCTATTCTTGGCTCATTTGTTCTGATTTCTAGTAATAATTTTTTAACAGCTTTTATTGGTTTAGAGTTACAATCTTTATCCTTGTACTTGATGGCTGCTTTCAATACTAAAAATTTATCTTCAAATGAAGCAGGTATAAAATATTTTTCTCTTGGTGCTTTATCATCAGGATTTCTTTTATTTGGTATTTCAATGATTTATTACGATACTGAGTCTTTTAATATACAAAACCTAGATAATTTTACTGCAATAAGCGAAATAGGATTATCATTAGTTCTTATTTCTTTATTTTTTAAAGTTTCCGCTGCTCCATTTCATATTTGGACACCTGATGTGTATGAAGGATCTCCAACTATATCTACACTCTTTTTTGCAACTTTACCTAAATTTGCATCATTAATATTTTTATTCAGAGTTTATCAAGAACTTAACATTTCTGATATCAAATCTCTTAATTACATTTTTCAAATGGTATGTGCTATTTCATTATTAGTAGGTGTATATGGAGCCATTACACAAAAAGTTATAAAAAGACTTCTAGCCTTCAGCTCTATCAACCACATTGGTTTTATGCTTCTCGGAATAATGAGTTATCAATTTATGTCTGAGGGTACATTATTTTTTTACTTGATTATTTATCTGATTACTACGTTTGGTATTTTTGCTGTTTTACTGAACTTGAGAACTGTAGATGGGGAATTTACAAAAATATCCCAACTCAAAGGTTTAAGATTTACCTCAAATTCAAAATCCATAAGCATGTTGGTGTTTTTCTTTTCTCTCGCGGGAATACCACCTTTTGCAGGGTTCTTCGCAAAGTTCTTCATTCTTTCAGCTTCTATAAACGATGGATTTATTTTATTATCAATTATTGCTGTTTTAAGTTCAGTAATTGCCGCATTCTATTACTTAACAATTATTAAGAATATGTTTTTCAATAAATCAGAAATAGAGTTACTAGATGATAATAACAAAACAGGCAAAGTTATATTTATATCATCTGGAATAATTATTACTTTATTTTTCATATATCCAGACCCTTTAATTAATTTAGTAGATAATCTTTTCAAATAAAAATTGTATAAAGTTATCTTTGACTCAATTAATTCTACACAAGATGAAATTATTGGCTTTAATAATTATAAAAAAATTTTAAAAAATAATAATTTATATATCCAATCTTTTAGGCAAATTAAAGGTACTGGAAGGGGTAAAAAAAAATGGTTAAGCCCTATAGGTAATATTTATTTAACTATTAATCAAAAACTAAAAGCCCCACATGCTTTAAGAAATAACTTTTATATTTGTTACATAATCCACAAATTTTTTAAAATTAATTTTAATATTAACCTAGACTACAAATGGCCAAATGATTTATTTTATAAAAATAAAAAAATAGTTGGTGTTGTTGTCAAATCAACCATCTTAGGTAAAAAATCATATCTAAAAACCGGTATAGGAATAAATATAAACAATTCTCCAATAGTCGATTCAGTTTCTCTATTTAGCATTATCAATGAAAAATCAAATATTCTCGATTTATCAAATATAATTATTGATATTATTGAACATAATTTAACAAAAAAAATTTCTAATAAGAAATTAGTGAGATATCTTAATCAATATATGCTAAGGGACTTTAAATTAAATCATCCAATTTTCGGAAAAAATATTATTGAAATATTATCAGTAAATGAAGATTTATCTTTAAAGATCAAAATAGATGACACAACTAAAAATATTTTCTTTGGAGAACTAGTTTGAATTTATTAGTTGATATTGGAAATACATCTATAAAATTTTCATCAATTGTTGATAAGAATTTAAAAAAAATCTCTCAAATTAGATACTCAAAGGAAGATTTGAAATCAGTTACTCTTTTTTTTAAGAATAAACTCAAAACTCATACTAAAATTTATATTTGCTCTGTTGTCTCAGAAGTAGAAAAAGTCATAATTAAAAATTTAAAACCCTATCGAAATCGTTTATTTTTCATTAATAAAAAAAAATTATCTCGTTTAGTTCATAAAACAGTTAATTTACGCCAGCTAGGTAATGATAGAATTATTAATGTTTTATCTGCCATAAATATTTATCCAAAATCTAAATTCTTTATCATAGTTGATTTAGGCACTGCCACTACATTAGATATTATTATAAATAAGAAATATTACGGAGGTGTGATATTACCCGGCCTTACCACCTCTTATGAAAATCTAATTTCTTTAGCTTCTGGTATAAAGAATATGAAATTTTCAAATAAATCTAAATCTAGCATCATAGGTAAAAATACTAATCAAGCTCTTATGTCTGGATTTAATGTGGGATACAAAATAATGATAGAGTCTTACATAAAATTAATTAAAACTACATACAAAAGAAATTTTAAAGTGATTTTTACTGGTGGATATGCTACCTCTATCGACTATAAAAAAACTAATTTTATTTATAGAGAAGATTTAACTCTTTTAGGTATTTTTTTTTATCATATTTTTTTAAATGAAAAACTTAGAATTATTAAATAATAAAAAAAACAATTATTTTTTGCCCATTGGAGGAATAGGTGAAATAGGGGGTAATAACTATTTATACTCTTTTAAAGGAGAACAAATAATAGTTGATGGTGGTATATCATTTGCTGATGATAGTCTCCCAGGTGTAGATATAACTATCCCTGATCCGTATATTTTTTTGAATACATCTATTAAACCTAAAGCAATGATACTAACACACGCGCATGAAGATCATGTTGGAGGGCTAGAGTATTACTTTGACAAGATTGATTTTCCAATCTATTGCAATCAATTTACTTTTTCTTATATAAAACATAAGTTCAATAAAATTAATGATTTTGAGAAAAAATTTGTAATAGTTGAGGACTTTCAAGAAGTAGAGTTTGAGAATTTTTCATTTCAATTAATTCCGACAACTCACTCTATACCCGATCCCACTGGTATATTTTTTAAAACATTGGAAGGAAATATTTATCATACAGGTGATTGGAAAATAGATAAAAATCCAGTTACTGGTTCACCCTTCGATTACAAAAATTATCAGCTATTAAAAGATGAAACTATTGACTTACTTATAGGTGACTCAACCAACGCCGGTGTAAACGAGATATCACGCTCAGAGTCAGAGTTAGATCCATCATTTAGTAATTTATTTAATAAACTTAAAGGTAGAATTATAGTTACTTGTTTTTCATCAAATATTGCAAGACTTAAAACCATTATTTCAAATGCGATTAAACATGATAAAAAAATATTTGTTGTAGGAAGAAGTATAAAAAGAGCTATTAATACTGCTATAGAAGAAAAGTTAATTGAAAATTTTGAAATACTCAACGAAAAAAAATTTCAGGATTATAATAAAGATAAAGTTCTTTTAATTTGCACAGGTAGCCAAGGTGAAAAAAACTCTGCTCTTTGGAAGATTGCGAATAATACACATAATCAAATTAAATTAAGTGCAAAAGATAATATAATTTTTTCATCAAAAGAAATTCCTGGCAACGAAAAATCAATTTCGTATTTAAAAAATTCTTTTAGTTACTTAGGCTTAAATATTATCTCTGATGAAGAGGAATTTGTTCATGTTTCAGGACATCCAGGAAAAAATGAAATAAAAGAATTTTACTCTTTCATTCAGCCTAAATCTTTAATTCCTATGCACGGAGAATATCTTCATTTAAAAAAACATTTAGAAATAGCTAAAAGCTTAAAAATTGAAAAAACTAATCTTCTCTTAAGTGGAGATTTGTGCCAATTAGATTTAGTAAATAAAAATCATAAGTTAATTGAACAATTTGTTATAAAAAAACTACCTGTTGTTCAAAATCTAATTATTGAAGAGGATAATTTTATAAATGAAAGGGGAAAGATCCTTCATAATGGTGTAGTTAGTATTAATTTAATTCTAAACAAACAATTTGATATTATTAAATTTCAAATATCTGATAAAGGCTTCCCTTTTTCTTACAATAAAGAAGCAATTCAAGATGAAATTAAAGATATCTTGCTAAATAAAATATTGTTTATCAAGGAGGAAATAGATGAAAATTCGCTAAGCGGGTTAGTAGAGGAAGTTTCAAGAAAAACTTATAATAGAAATTTTTCATTAAAGCCTGAATTGTTAATACACATATCTTTGATATGAAGTTTTTATTTTTACTTTTTATTATCTGGTGGGTTATTTTTATGACAATATTACCTATTAAAAGATCTGATTTCGAAGAGGGTATGCCAAAAAAGTCATATTTAGGAATAAAATTTTTAGTTTCATTTGCTCTATCAATGGTCGTATCTTTTTTTATAATAAGATATGAAAATAACATATTCGAATACTTTAAATGAAACTCTCAAATCTTTTATTTAACTCATTAAAAGAGTCACCAAAAGAAGCTAAAATTATTTCCCATCAATTAATGTTGCGTTCATCGATGATTAGGCAGCACACCTCTGGTATATACACATGGTTACCATTAGGTTTTAAAGTCCTAAAAAATATTGAGAATATTATTCGAAATAATCAAGACGAAATAGGTTGTAATGAAATGTTAATGTCTACAATTCAATCTTCAGAATTATGGAAAAAAAGTGGTAGATATACAGACTATGGAAAAGAGATGTTAAGAATTACTGACAGACATGATAACGATTTATTATATGGACCAACTAATGAAGAGGTAATTACAGATTTATTTTCTGATTATGTAAATTCTTATAAAGGCCTTCCAAAATATCTCTACCATATTCAATGGAAATTTAGAGATGAAATTAGACCTCGTTTTGGCGTAATGCGAGGTAGAGAATTCTTAATGAAAGATGCCTATAGTTTTGACTTAACCGAAGAAGCTGCTTTTGAAACTTATAAAAAATTTTTTAGAAGTTATTTAAAAACCTTTCTAGATCTAGGATTACAACCAATCCCTGTAAAAGCTGCGACGGGTGCCATTGGTGGAGATTTATCTCATGAGTTTCAAATATTAGCTAATACTGGTGAAAGCGAACTTGCTTATGACTCTAAATTAGTTGATTCCAATTTATACGAAAAAAGTTATGAAGAAATTACAACAATGTACTCTGCATCTGACGAAATGATAGATAAATCAAAATCTGATATGATAATTGGAAGAGGTATAGAAGTAGGCCATATATTTAATTTTGGTACAAAATATACAAAGCCATTGGAATGCTTTGTGCTAAATCAAGATGGAAAAAGAATAACACCATATATGGGATCCTATGGAATAGGAGTTTCCAGATTAACAGCAGCAATAATAGAGGCATTCCACGACGATAAAGGTATCAAATGGCCTATTAATATTTCACCATTTAAGATAAATATTATAATACAATCAAACTCTGACTATATAGCAGATGTGGAGAGTATTTATAATCTGCTCAGCACTAAATATGATAATGTTAGTTTAGATGACAGAGATTTAAGCATCGGAAGAAAAATTAAAGACTCTGAATTGATTGGAATACCTTGGACATTGATTATCGGTAATAATTTTAAAGAAAGTGGTCAAATTGAACTTATTAGTAGATCTAACAGTGATAAGATATTCTTAAGTAAACAAGAAATTGAGAATTTTGAATTTGAACAATACACTCCATAAATTATCTTTCTCCTACATTTTTAATTTTAAAAAAGATAAAGCATTCTCAGTATCAACAATCTTATCATCATTAGCATTAATTTTAGGTATTTCAATTTTAATAACAGTAATGTCTGTAATGAATGGTTTTAGAGAACAACTAGTAGAATCTTTAAGTGGTGTTAATGGAGATATTACTATTTACAATGCTAACAAAGATAAAATCAAGAAAATCCAAGAAAAAAATCCTTCAATATCTTTTGTTGAAAATATTCAAAGTAGAGTAATAACAAGTAATGAAAATGGGATAGAGGGTCTGCTAATGAAATCCCTCAAAAAAGAAGATATCTATAAGATACCTAAAATTAATCAAAATATATTTGAAATTGAAAAAGATATCGATAATTGGGTTTTCATTGGAGTAGAACTAGCAAGATCTCTAAATCTAAAAGTAGGAATGCCTCTTCAAATTAATATACCTGGAAATTCTATGACAATTTTGGGCCCTGTTTTAAATTCAAGACAATTAAATATCAAAGGAATATTTAATACAGGAGTATATGACTTTGATAAATATTTTATTTTTAGCAATATCGATCAATTTAAAAATAATACAAGCAATAAAGTCATAGATGTTTATTTTAATAATAATGACTTTGATAATAGCGATTTAAATGGCCTAAACTACTCAACGTGGGAGGACCAAAATCAAACCTTAGCTCAAGCATTATCTACTGAAAAAAATGTTATGTTTGTAATTCTCTTTTTTATTATTGTAATTTCGTCATTTACAATAATTTCAAATCAAATTTTTTTTATTAAAGAAAAATATAAAGATATTGTTTTGTTAAAAGCATTGGGTATAAAGCAATCAAGAATTTGTTTTTTATTTTTTATAAATTCTTTCTTCATATCATTTTTCTCTATCGTGATAGGGACTTGTTTAGGATTATTACTGTCAACAAATATTGACTCAGTTGAAAGTTTTTTATCCTATTTGTTAAATTTTGAACTTTGGAATAATGAAATAAGATATTTAGCATCAATGCCCTATAGTATTAAATTAAATGACATTGTATTTATTGTAAGTATTTCTCTTTTTGCAAGTTTAATCGCATCTTATATTCCTATATTGAGAATATTTAGAATTAAACCAAATCTAATACTAAGATGAGCTTACTAGAACTAAAAAATATTTCTAAATCATACTTATCAAAGATAGGAAACTTACAAGTAATTAATAAATTAAATTTATCAGTAGATCATAATCAAAATATTTTTTTATTTGGTCCTTCAGGTTGTGGTAAGTCTACCTTATTAAACTTAATATCAGGATTAGATAACATAGACTCTGGAAATATTTACTTTGATGGCAAATTAGTAAAAAATCATTTTGAACTCCTGAAAGACGATATAGGTATTATATTTCAAGATCATTATCTAATTTCCGAATTAAATATTTTCGATAACATTAAATTAAAAAGTAATGATAAGAGAAAAATTGAAAAAATCTTATCCTATTTAAATATGGGTCGTTTTAAATTTAAATATCCTAATCAGTTATCAAATGGACAAAAACAAAGAGTCTGTGTTGCAAGAGCTCTAGTTAATAGCCCTAAACTATTAATAGCTGATGAACCTACAAGTTATTTAGATAAAGAAAATGCAAAGTTGGTAGTCGATCTTATATTAAATAGTTCTAAAAAATTCAATTTATCAACAATAATAGCAAGTCATGATATTTCATTTCGTCCACTTTTTGATAAGTCTTATACTATTGAAGATAAATCAATAAAAGAATGCTAATACCTCTAAGAAATTATTCAAATTATTCTATTTGCGAGTCCAATATTAAAATTGAGGATTTAGTAAATTTTGCTGAAAGGAAAAAATTACCTGCTATGGCATTAACAGACTATAAATTATTATCGGGAGTTCTTGAATTTTCAACTAAATGTAAAAATAAGGGTATTCAACCAATTATAGGATTAGATTTTGATTTTATTTCAAAATTAAAACACAAATCAAGACTTACTTTTCTTTGTAAAAATGAAATAGGTTTTAAAAATCTCAATATACTTTCTACAAATATAAATACCGAAAATGATTTTTATTTATCTTTAGATAATATTAATAATTTTTCTGATGGTAACATTTTAATATTAGGGGGGTTATTTAGTTATTTCGAGAATTTAAAAATCAATACAAATAATTTTAAAATTATTTTAGATGAAATCACAGCTTTAAAAAATTTTTTTAAAAATGATGTTTTTTTTGAATTTGATGAAAACTTAGATAATAAACTATTAAATGAAATATCTAAAAAAACTAAAATTAATTCCTTTTTATCTTCATTTAGTTTTTACAAACAAGACAAAGATTATGATGCAATAAAAATACTTCATTGTCTGAAGAATGGTGAATATATACAAAATACTTCATTTAATTTAAAAAACAATTATTCTTTAAATAAAAATTATCAAGAAAATTATAATTTAAAACCACTAATACAAAATTCAAATTTAATAGCAAATAAAATTAATTTTCTAATTGAAGAAAAACCTATTACATTGCCAAATTTTAAATCAGATTTTGACTCCGATGAAGATAAAGAAATAGTTCAACAATCTAGAAGTGGCTTAGATTTAAGATTAAAAAAAATACTTGCAAACATAACAATTGAGGATTTTAACAGTCAATCAAAAATTTATAGGGATCGTCTAGAATATGAATTAAATGTTATTATAAAAATGAAATTCTCTGGATATTTTCTTATAGTTAGTGATTTTATCAGATGGGCTAAATCAAATTCAATTCCAGTTGGCCCAGGAAGAGGATCAGGAGCTGGATCTATTGTTGCATGGTCTTTATTAATTACAGATGTAGACCCAATTCAATATGGTTTACTTTTTGAAAGATTTTTAAACCCCGAAAGAGTGTCAATGCCTGACTTCGATATTGATTTTTGCAAATCAAGAAGGGATGAAGTTATTGAGTATGTACAAAAAAAGTATGGTTATCAAAATGTTGCACAAATAATTACCTTTGGATCTATGATCTCGAGGGGAATATTAAAGGATATTGGAAGAGTAGAAGGTGTTCCATATTCTGAAGTAGAGAGAATGGTAAATAAAATACCTTATAATCCTGTTCATCCTTTAACTATTAGTGATTTGAGAGCTAATCATTCTGAACAATTAGGTGATTTAGCTGATTCTCCAATGATGGATAAAGCAGAGTCAATGGAAGGCGCATTAAGAAATGTATCTACACACGCTGCAGGAATAATCATCTCTTCCGATAAGCTTTATGGAAATATTCCTTTATTTAAAGACGATGACTCAGAAATAATGGCTACGCAATATAATATGAAAGATTGTGAAAAAGCAGGTTTATTAAAATTTGATTTCCTTGGCCTAGCTAATCTCACCATAATTGATGAGACTCTTAAATTAATAAAAGCTAAAAATCAAATTTCTATTGATTTAAATGAAATTCCTTTCAATGATGAAAAAACATTTAAATTATTAAGTGATGGCTATACGTGTGGAGTGTTTCAAGTTGAAAGTGCTGCGATGGTTGACACTTTGGTTAAACTCAAACCAACAAGCTTAGGAGAAGTTATAGCAGTTTTAGCTTTGAATAGGCCTGGTCCAATGCAATTTATTGATAGTTTTATTAAAAGAAAAAAAGGTGAGGAAAAAATAATATATGACCATCCTTTACTTGAGCCAATTTTGAGTGAAACTTATGGAATAATTGTTTATCAAGAACAAATTATGAAAATTGCACAAGTAATATCAGGATATACTTTAGGTCAAGCAGACTTATTGAGAAGAGCTATTGGAAAAAAAATTAAAGCTGAATTATTGAATCAAAAGGATAATTTTATTAAAGGTGCTGTAAACAAAAAGGTTAGATCTAAAGATGCAGAGAAACTATTTTCCTTAATTGAAAAATTTGCAGAATATGGATTTAACAAAAGTCATGCAGCTGCATACGCTTTTATAACTTACTACACAGCATATCTAAAAGCACATTTTCCATTAGAATTCTACTGTGAGCTTCTAAATAATTCATTGAACAATACTGACAAAATTTTTGTAATACTAAATGAAATGTACGAACAAGATTTAAAAATAATGCCGCCTGATATAAATTATTCAGATTATAAATTTATGGTAAATGAAGATAAGATTATTTATGGTTTAGCTGCATTAAAGGGTGTAGGCGAGGAGTCTATGAAAGAATTAGTACTCGAAAGAAATAAAAATGGTAAATTTAAATCTCTGTCAGATTTTAATGATAGATTATCCAGATCTGTGTTAAATAAAAGACAGATAGAGAAACTTATCTTATCAAATTCTTTAAATTCACTTCATACGAGTATCTCAAAATTATTTGCTAATGTAGAAAATATTATACAAAAAAAATCTGGAGCAACATTGTTTAATGATTTATCTGATGATCAATTTTTTCTTAATAAAAGTTATACCACAGTTGATCCAATAAAAGCTGAATTTGAAAGCTATGGATTTCTTTACTCTCAAAAAAAACAAACAAAAATACTAATAAACCTTAATCAATCATCTTTTAAAGAAAAAATTAGTAATAAACTTGAATTTTTAGAAAATTTTTATTTTTATGTTGTAAAAGCTCAATATAAAACTACTAGAAATGGTAAAAGATATATTCTCTTAAATGTTATAAATGAAAGTGGTTTTTTTGATTTGAGACTTTTTGATGACAAATTTGACGTAAGTTCACTTCATGCACAATACATAAAAGTAAAAATTAAATCAGCTATTAAAAATGACTTTTATAATATTAATATTGATAATTTACTCATTATCAAGAATGATGAGTTGATAAATCAGATAAACCATATTTCCTATGAGGAACTACTAGATTTAGACAAAGTTAATGTTTCAAGTAATATAAGAGTTCATAATGATAACAAAATACTTAATATTTCATTGAATTAACTCTTGATTATTAGAATTTATTCTTTAAAACATCAAAAAAAACAGGTTAATAGACATCCGGTGCCTATAGGTTTCCATTCTATTAACTAAAGCTAAACCGGAGGTAAAATGGACATTGAAATATCGCTCGAAGATCTCTTAAAGAATGGCTCTCACTTTGGTCATAATAAAAAAAGATGGAATCCAAAAATGGAAAAGTATATTTATGGAGAAAAAAATGGTACTCACATTTTAGACTTGAGAAAGTCTTTACCCCTAATTGAGAGTGCATTAAAATTTGCCCTTGAGTCATCCAAAAACAAAAAAAAGTTTTTATTTGTTTCTACAAAAAAACAACATAGTGAAATTGTTGAAAATATAGCTAAAGAGACCAATAATTATTTTGTCAATTTTAGATGGCTAGGAGGAATGATCACTAATTGGAATACAGTAAAAAATTCGATTAGCACTCTAAATAATTATGAAAATATTTTAAGCTCTGACGATACTGTTTTTACTAAAAAAGAGTTATCAGACATTGAAAAAAAGAAAATTAGATTAGATAAGACACTTGGTGGTATTGTTGAGATGAAATCAGTCCCAGATGTAATTTTTATTATTGATACAAATAGAGAGCATATAGCTGTTTTAGAGGCAAAAAAATTAGGTATTCCAATCATAGGTATAGTGGATACGAATTGTGATCCAGATATAATTGATTACCCTATTCCAGCTAATGATGATGGTTTCAAATCTGTTCAATTTATTCTTGAATGTTTTAAAAAAGTCTTATTAACAGGTAATGATAATTCAACAAAAGAAACTGGTGATTAAAATGAGTAGTATGGAATTAATAAAAAAACTCAGGGATATTACAGGAAGTGGAATTGTTGATTGTAAAAAAGCATTATCTGAAAACAATGAAGATATTGATGCATCAGTTAAATGGCTCAGGGAGAAGGGGATACTTAAAGCACAAAAAAAACAAGATAGAGAAACTAATGAAGGTGTAGTATCTTTCTACAATAATAGCTCTAATACTGAATTTACTGTATGCAAAATCAAATGCGAAACTGACTTTGTTGCAAAAAACAAAGATTTCTTAAATTTTGCTGAAGATTTATCAAAAGCCATACACATTGATAACAATATTAATAACAATGGTACTGATAAAGATTTATCTGATTTGAAAATTAAAAATAAACCTTTCTCTGACTGTATAACAGATTTAATTTCAAAAATTGGTGAAAATATTCAACTAGTTTCTTACAAGAAATACTTATCAAAAAACTCTATTTTTATTACTTATCTTCACAACAAATATAATTCTAACTGTTCAAAAATAGGTTCGGTAGTTGAAATATCAACAGATAATATTGATACCGCTGTCAAATTAGTTGATGAACTTAAGATTATAGCAATGCAAATATCTGCTATGAAACCAATGGGTATTGATGAGAGTTCAATTAACTCAAAAATTTTAGAGGATGAAAAAGATATAATTTTAAAACAAATTAATAATGTGCCAGATGATAAGAAAAATAAAATTATTGAAGGAAAATTAAATAAATTTATAAAAGAAAATACACTACTAGGACAAGCACTGATAACAGATCCAAAAAAGAATGTAGGTTCTTATCTAAATGAAATTTCCAAAAAAAATAATATAACCCTTAACATCGTATCTATGGATTTATATAATATTTAGTAATATGTATAAAAATATCATGTTAAAGATATCTGGTGAGTCTTTAGCAGGATTGAATGAACAAGGCTTTGATTTTGATATTTTAAATGATTTAGCAAATAGTATAAAAAAACTCCAGTCTAAAGATTTAAAGATTTCTATAGTCCTAGGTGGTGGAAATTTTATAAGAGGCTCTTCTTTTTCAAATGGTGTTGTTGATAGAGTAACTTCAGATTATATGGGAATGCTAGGTACAGTAATTAATTCATTGGCTTTACAATCTAACCTTAAAAAATTAGGAGTTGAGTCTAGAGTTATGACTGCTATAAGCATTAATAGAGTTGCAGAACCATATATTAAAAATAAAGCATCAAATCATCTAATGAAAAATAGAGTTGTTATTTTTGCATCAGGCACTGGGAATCCTTTTTTTTCAACTGATACTGCAGCGGTCTTAAGGGCATCTGAAATGAAATCAGATATCATCCTCAAAGGTACCAAGGTAGACGGTATTTACGATAAAGACCCCATTGAAAATAAAGATGCAAAAAAAATCGATAGCATTTCTTATTCGGATTACCTTAATAAAGATATTAAAGTTATGGATGCAACTGCAATAAGTTTAGCTAAAGATAGGTCATTGCCAATAATAATTTTCTCAATATTAAAGAGTTCAAATATTTTAGATATCGTTGATGGAAAAGGTTCTTTTTCTATCATAAATTAAAATAACAATGTTTGACAAAGAAATTTGCTCCAATGAAATGAAATCTAGCATAGCAGCGTTTTCTAGCGAACTAAAAAATATTCGAACTGGTAGAGTGTCTCCTGATATACTAAAAACAATACTAGTTGATAGTTATGGTTCTAAAACACCCTTAACTCAGCTGTCTAATATAAATAACTTAGATAATATGACTTTAAACATCAATGTTTGGGATACCTCTTTAATTAAAATAATTGAAAAATCAATTTTAGACTCTAACTTGGGCGTTACACCTCAAACTGATGGAGCAAGTATATTACTAAAATTTCCCGAACTTACTGCTGAAAGAAGAAAAGAATTAGTAAAGATCATCTCTGAAATTACTGAAAAATTTAAGATTTCAATAAGAGGAATTAGAAGAAAACACATTGATAATGTTAAAAATTTTGAAAAAGATAAGGTAATTTCTTTAGATGAAAGTAAAAAATATCAAGATGATATTCAAAAAATTACTGACGACTCTATAAAAGATATTGAAGATATATCACACTCAAAACAGTCAGAAATTTTAAAAGTATAATATTTTGTCCATACAAATAAATCACGTTTCTTTTATTATGGATGGAAATAATAGATGGTCAAAAAAGTATAATGTTGGCAAGTACGAGTCTTATAAGAAAGGGGCAAATAAATTAATTGAAATTACTAAATTTATTTTTAAAAATTATGATATTAAGTATGTATCTGCATTCGCACTATCTAAACATAATTTCAAAAGAGGATCATCTCTGATAGATATAATTAAAAAAGTTTTAATTGATTTTATTGAACCTTCAAATGATGTAAGTAAGTTTAATTTTAGAATTCAGTTTAAAGGTAATCTTAACTTTCTTCCAAAAAAAATTGTCGATGATTTAAGAAAACTTGAAAAGAATAATATGAAAAGAAAAAAAACTCTTATAATTTATCTAAATTATAGTGGTAAAGACGATATTTTTAATGCTTTAAAATCTTTATCAAAGTTACATAAATTTGGTCTAAGTGATATTAATAATTGTTTATCATCATCAGGAATACCAGACCCAGATATTTTAATTCGCTCAGGTGGATACAAAAGAATAAGCGATTTTATGCTATATCAAATTTCTTTTACTGAACTTTTTTTCACTTCTAAATTATGGCCTAGTATTAATACATATGATGTAAAAAGATTCATAGAAAAATTTAACAAGATTGATCGAAAATTTGGTAATTGACAAAGGTAGATTATTTGTTGGATTCTTAATAGTCCTTTTTTTTGTTTTAAGTTATCTAATACTATTAGATAACTTAATTTTATTAATAATTTCTATTTTTGTAATTTTTGAATTACATAAATGTAAGTTTATAAACAGTATTTTCGATTATATAATTTTCACTTTATTTATATTAATTTTTCCTTTTGTAATAAATAAATCCGAAATAATAAATATTTTAAATATTTTCTTTACTTTATTGGTATTAATAATTATTTTTTTTCCAAACTACTTTCTTAAAAATTTTTTTGTAATTACTGTATACATTTTTCTTTATAATTTTTTTTCAATTTCTAATTTCGATCGAGATCTCATGTATTTTACTATTTTTATTGCTTTTTTTAATGATACTATAGCGTATATTTTTGGTAAATCTCTAAAAGGTCCTTTGATTGTCCCCAAAGTTAGCCCTAATAAAACTTGGACTGGTACCATGATATCATTTATTTTGACTGCATTATTAATTTTTAAACTTGAATTTTCTATTTTTATATCATGTCTACTATCTATTTCTTTATTTTGTGGTGATATTTTCTTTTCATACATTAAAAGAAAAAATAATTTGAAAGATTTTTCTAATTTTCTCAGAGGGCATGGTGGATTTTTAGATAGAATTGATAGTATGTATTTTTTTTTAATAATAGTTAGTTTTATTTCAAGATGAAACCAAAGATTTTAATTATTGGATCAACTGGAAAATTAGGAGTAAAATTACTAAAGTTTTGCACAAAAAATAAAATAAATATTTTTGGTATAACGGGATTTAATAATATTAATTTATTAAATTCTCAAAAAAAAAAATATAATTTAAAAAATGTATTTAAACTTAGTGACAAGTACGAAATCATAAGATTTAAATCTTTTTTAAAAAATTTTAAAATTGATATAATATATTTTCTTGATTATGGATATAGATCTTTAATTTATGCAGATATTTTTTTAAATAATAATCGTAATTCTCAGATAGCTATTGCGAATAAAGAAATGATAATAGCCGGTGGAGATATATTAATTAAAAAGATATTTAATACTCACAATAAATTAATACCCCTTGACTCAGAACACTTTTCATTAATTAATTCTGTTCATAAGAAAGATAATATTAAGAAAATATATATTACAGCTTCAGGTGGTCCTTTTTATTTCAATAAAAAAATTAATCTTAATTCTGTTAAATTAAAAAATGTTCTAGCACATCCAAAATGGAAAATGGGCATAAATAACTCAATAGACTCGTCAAATTTTATAAATAAAATTTTAGAAATATATGAACTCTCAATTATTTATAAAGTTGACTTAAAAAAGATCGATTTCTTGGTATCTCAGGATGCATATATACACAGCATTATTCTAAATAATGATGGTATTATAAATATAAATTGTTTTGATAATGACATGATAATAACACTCATTTACCCCTTATTAAATTTTTATCCCACTTTAAATTTGCCTATAAAAAAAAACTATTTAAATAATAAAAGCCTAAGACTAGAAAAATTTAATGATAAACGCTTTAAAATTAAAAAATATTTAACATCTCTAAAAAATTTATCACCACAAAAGCAAATAACATTTATGATTTTAAATAATATTGCACAAAATAAGTACTTATCTGAAGAAATAAAGTATAATGAAATAATAGGATTTATTATGTCAAACCTTAATATTATTAAAAAATCTCATTCTTTGAAATCTATTAATGAAAGAATTAAATTTATAAAAAAACTAGAATCAATATATGATTATTAAAATATTTTATAAAATTTTTATATTTGTAATATTTTCTTTGAATTCTTTTGCAAGTAATCTAGTTATAAATGGCTTATCAAAATTAAATATAGATGATTTGCAGACTTTTACATCTATAGACTTAAAAAAAAGCTTTTATAAAGATGAAGAAATTAATCTTTTACTAAAAGATTTTTATAAATCAGATTTAATTTTTGATTTAGAATATTTTAAAGAAAATAATACTCATAATTTCGTCATCCAAGAAAATAAATTAATTGAGAACATTTATATTAATGGAAATATAAAAATAGAAGATGAATTAATCTTACAAAACATTTCGATGAAAGAAAATGGTTTTATAAAAAAAAGTTATATTACTGATGACATCAATATTATTAAGAGTATATATAAAATAAAAGGTTTTAATAATGTAAATGTTATTATATCTACAGAAAAATTTTCTGAAGAAAGAATTAATTTAATTTATGAAATATCTGAAAATAACCAATCTGAAATTGAGAGAATAAAGTTCAAAGGTAATATTGCTTTTTCAGATAGATATTTACTCTCTTTAATTAACACAAAAGCTAGAAATTTTTACAATATTTTTTCGTCAGGTTCAAACCTCGTTATAGATAATTTTAACTTTGATATAAACAAAATTAAATCATTCTATGCACAAAAAGGTTTTTTTGAAGTAGATGTAAATTATAGTATTAATGAGTCATCATCTAATAAATATACAGTTACATTTTTTATAAATGAAGGAAAGAGATTGAAATTAAATGACATTTACTTCGAGGATACAAAATCTGAAACCTCAAAAAAAATGAATGAAAATTATGAATTGTTTATAAAAAAACTTACAAAAAATGATTTTTATTACGACCAAACTATAATCGATGAATTTTTAGAAAAAATTAATAAAAGTTTAATTAATAAAAATAATTTTAATACAATTTATGTCTCAAATTTAGAAAAAAATAACGATAAAAATATATTAACTTTCATAAAAGAAAATGTTGAACCTACAAGAATAAATAAAATTGAGATAACTGGTAATAACATTACAAAAGATAAAACCATCAGGTCTAAATTATCCTTTCAGCCAGGTGATTACTTTAATGTTAATTCTATAAGAGACTCAAAAAGTAAATTACTAAGATTTAAATATATAAATAATTTAGATATCACCAGTGATACTAATGATGGTATCTCAGATATTAGAATTAATATTGATGAAAATAAAAAAACAGGGCAAATTCTTGTAGGTGGTACCTTTTCTGGAGACAATGGTGCAGGTGTTACTATATCTGCAAAAGATAATAACGTTTTTGGATCAGGTAATAGCCTAGATACAAATTTTACAGCAAATCAAGAAAGAACTTTGTTTAGAATATCATTAGTTCAATATCCTGTATCTGTATCTAACATTAAAAATAGTTATTCTATTTTTAATACAGAAACTGATTTAAGTAATTCATTTGGTTTTGAAACAGATGAACTTGGCATAGGATATTCAATAAACTTTGATTATAGTCAAAATATAGATGTAACCTCAGGCTTTGCTTTTAAAAAATCTGAAAGACATTCTGCTAAAAAAAGTATCTCACCTATAAATGAGAATATAGGTGAATTTGATATTTATACATTAAATTTGTCCTTAATGCATGACACAAGAAATGATCTTCTTTATCCAACTGATGGATCGTCCAATAGAATATATTTTGAATATTCTCCCAAAGACATTTCTGATGATAGTTATTACAAATTTATAATCAAAAGTGATATATACAAGAAGTCAAAAAATTCTAATCGTTTTTTATTTTTATCAAGTGATTTGGGTTTAGCTGACTCTCTTGAGGGAAATTTGAGTACTATAAATGCATTTAGTCTTGGAGGTTTAAATTTCAAGGGATTTGAGTATAAAGGTGTTGGCCCAAAACAAAGCAATATTTATCTTGGTGGTAATAAATTTTTTACAACTACAGTAGGTTATGGCGGCTCGTTTTTATTCGATGATAAAGATAACATCAATACAAAGTTTTTCTACTCTGTAGGTTCAATTTGGGATAGTGACTATACTAGCGATAATGATTTTGATCTAAGGTCATCTGCAGGTATTTCTTTCGATATTTTAACTGCTGTTGGTCCAATTTCATTATCGTATGCCATTCCAATTGATAAAAATACTAATGATAAAACTAGTGAATTTAACTTCTCAATAGGAACTTCATTTTAATTTCTTATGATTAATTTTGTTAGAGAAAACTTTTTTCCAATGAAAAATATTTATAGTTCAAAAAATATTTGTGAAATTCTTATTGAAAATATAAAGCAAGAAAGAATAACTAATAATTTTAAAATATTAGATATATCATCCTTAAATTCAATAAAAGAAAACTCCATTTTATTTTTAGATAGAAAAGCAGTTTTATCAAAATTAAATTATGATAATGTTCTACTAATTACAGATGATCAAAATACTTTTAATAATCGTGAATTTAAAAATATTATTTTTGTAAAAAATTTAAGTGAGTCATGGAATATTATTATAAATAATATTTATTCTCATGAAGATGAAACTAGTTATGAAGATGAGTTTGTAGTATCTAATAATTCATACATATCAAAATATGCGAAAATAGATAGTTCAGCAAAAATTTTTAATAACTGTGTAATTGGAAAAGGCGTCGAAATTGGAAAAAATTGTATAATTAAAAATAATGTTGTTATTAAAAACTGCTTAATTAAAAATAATGTTATAATTTGTGATAATACATCAATAGGGATGACCGGTTTTGGTTTTGAATTTAAAAAAAGAGGATCAACATTTTTAAATCCTCAGATAGGTGTTGTCATTATTGATGATAACGTACATTTAGGCTCATCATGTACAATTGATAGAGGTAAAATTGATTTCACATACATAGGTAAAAATTCTATGATTGATAATTTAGTTCATATTGCTCATAATGTTTATATCGGTGAAAACGCTTGTATAGCCGCTCAAACTGGTATATCAGGAAGTGTTGTAATTGGGAATAACGTAACTGTTGGCGGCAAAGTAGGTTTTGCTGGACACATTAAAATTGGTAACAATGTAGTGGTAGCTGCAAGAAGTGGTGTTACAAAAGATATTAAAGATAATTCAATTATTGCTGGTTTCCCAGCCATTGATATAAATAGATGGAAAAAAAGTATAATTAGGCAAAGAAAAAATGGACATTAATGGAATTAAAAAAATTTTACCTCATAGGTATCCGTTTTTACTAATTGATAGAATTATCAGTTATGAGCCTGACACCTCAGCTCATGCAGTAAAATGTGTAACCATTAATGAACCTTTTTTTCAAGGTCATTTTCCGGGAAGACCTTTAATGCCTGGTGTTTTAGTAGTTGAAGCTATAGTTCAAACAGCTTGTTTCACAGTAGCAATGAAATTTAAAGACTCTATGAAGAACCCAGGTGTATCATTTATGACCATTGATAAGTGCAAATTTAGAAAACCAATAATACCTGGAGATTTATTAGATCTTAAAGTTAACCGCATAAACAAAGTTAAAAACGTTTACAAATTTGAAGGCAAATGCCTTGTAAATGATGTTATACATGCACAATGTATATTTTCAGCGATGATACATGACGTCCCTGATACATCCAAGTAGCACAATTAGTGATTCAGTTCTAATAGGTGAAAAAGTAAAAGTTGGTCCATTCTGTAATATAGAAGGAAATATTTCTATTGGTGATGGTACAGAATTAAAATCTCATGTATCTATAACTGGTAACACCACTATTGGTAAAAATAATATTTTCTATCCTTTCTCAAATATAGGATGTGACCCACAAGATTTGAAATACTCTGGTGAGGATAGTTTTTTAGAAATTGGAAATTCAAACACATTTAGAGAAAATGTCACAATTAGCAAAGGAACTAGAGATGGAGGAATGATTACTAGTATAAAAGATAATAATCTTTTTATGACAGGTGTGCACATTGCTCACGATTGTAAAATTAATAACAATAACATATTCGTAAATCAAGTCACACTTGGTGGACATGTAAATATATTAGATAATGTCGTTATAGGCGGATTATCTGCGGTTATACAATTTGTAACAATAGGCTCTTATTCAATGATAGGTGGTATGAGCGGAATAGATAAAAATGTATTACCATTTAGTTTGGCTATTGGAAATAGAGCAAAATTAAGAGGTTTAAATTTAGTTGGAATAAGAAGAAATAATTTCAATAAAAATGAAATAAATAAAATCACTTCAATTCATGAGAGTTTTATTAATAAAAAAATAAACCTTTCAACTAATGATAAAGTAGAGGGTATATTTCATGAGTATAAATCAATTTTGAATGAAAAACTTGGCCACATCCAAAAATGATATCTGCCTTATAGCTGGATCAGGTTTATTTGTTTATGAGGTTGCAAATTATTTAAATAATAAAAACTTATTAAATCAAATTGTTTTAATTAATGAAAATAATTTTATAAAAAAAAAATTTAAAGATAAGTGTAAGTCTTTCAATATTAAAGATATAGAAAAAATTACAACATTTATCAGGTCTAAAAATTTAAAAAAAATATTGATTATTGGTTATGTTGAACTTCCTTCCATCGATAAGATTAACTTATCAATAAAATCTAAGATTTTAATATCAAAGGATATATTCCTAAAAAATATTAACGATCAATCTAAAATCTTAAAAAGATTTATATCTATTAATAAACTAACAATTCTATCTCAAAAAAAAGTATTAAATAAAATGCTAGTTTCTTATCAAGATGAGTTCTTGCACAATGAAAATAAAAAAATTATTAGTAAATTAAAAATTAAAAAAGGCTTTATAAAAAAAATTTTCTCAATGAATATAGCACAATCCTTTATTTTAAATGGCGATAGAGTTATAGCTATGGAAGATATATTCGGTACAAACGATATGATTAACAAAATAGGTAAAATTAATCCTAAATTTAATAACTTAATTTTTGTGAAATCTAAAAAATCAAATCAAATAGATGAAATTGATTTTCCCATAATAGGTATGGAAACACTTAATTTACTTATAAAATATAAATTTCGTGTAATCTGTTTATTTAATAATAATATTTTAGTCTCAGAAAAAGATAATTTTTTAAAAAAAATTCGAACTAATAATATTTCTCTAACTATATTATAAGATGAAGATTTTATTTATAACTCTAGAACAATCTGGAAGACAAATTGTTAAATCAATACTTGATGATAATTTTTTTAAAAATAATAAAAATCAAATATTCACTTTTGGTATGGATAATAGCTACTTAGGCTCTAATGATTTAACTAATATAAAGATTACCCCAATTATGGGATTTGTAGATATAGTTTGTAATTTAAAATATCTTTTCAACCTCAGAATTAAAATCAAAGAAATTGTTGATATACATTTATTTACTCATATTTTTTTTGTAGATTCATTTGATTTTTCAAAATTTTACATTCAAAAATTCAAATCAAATAAAATAAAATATTGTCAAATTGTAGGTCCATCAGTTTTTATCTGGAAGTCAAGTAAAGCAAAATTTATTAATAGAAATTTTGATAAGATTTTTTCAATATTTAGTATTGAAAAAAAATATTACAACTCAGAAATCTATGAGTATATTGGTCATCCCTTAAAGAACAAAACTTACTATTCTAATGATTACATTGATATCAATAATATTGGTATATTTTTAGGAAGTAGACAACAAGAAATACATAAAAATATTCCTATAATTAAGAAATTACTTTTAAATCTTAATAATTATAAAGATCTTGTTTTTAATTTTTTTGTTACAAATGAATATCATGAATTTATAAAAAAAAACTTTAAAGACAACTCTAATATACAAATACATTTGAATGATAATTCTTATTATAAAAAAATATCTAAACTAGATTTTGCTTTTGCTTGTTCTGGGACTGTTCATTTAGAACTATGTTTTTCAAATATACCACACATAATATTTTATAAAGCAAATATTATAAATTATTTTATCTTTAAATTGTTTGTAAGATCTGAGTATTTATCATTAGTGAATATTTTCAACAAAAAAGAAATTGTAAAAGAGTTCATACAAAATGATTTTACAGTCAATAATTTGTCGAATTTTTTTAACAATTTAAAATTAAATAAAGATAAACTTTATAATTATAGAAAAAATATGTTTGATGGGATTAAAAGTAGCAATTTTAAAAACTTTCATTCAAGTATAATTACTGATTATTTAGAAAAGTTTTCTTAAGCCACAGTAAATTAAATATTGATTTTTTCTCTCTATCAGGGACTTTTTTATAGGACTTATCTTTATCTCCTGTAAATAATTGTCTGGGTCTAGTTATTTTAAATTCTTTATCTTCTATCATTTCTTTCCATTGTGACAGCCAGCCTACTGTTCTTCCAACTGCAAAAATTGGTGTAAACATTGTAGTAGGTATATTCAGTGCTTTTAAAAGAATACCAGAATAAAAATCAACATTTGGATATAGATTTTTTTCTTTAAAATAAGTGTCGTTTAAAGCTAATTCTTCAATTTCTTTAGCTATTTCGAGTTCTTTTGATTTAATTTTTAAATCTTTAAATAAATCTTCTGTGCTTTTCTTTAAAACTTTAGCTCTAGGGTCATAACTTTTATACACTCTATGTCCAAAACCCATCAATCTTATTTTATTTTTTTTATTTTTTACTTCCTCTATAAAATCTTTAGGTTTTAAATCATTTAAAACTATTTCATCAATCATATCTATCACAGCTTCATTTGCACCACCGTGAGATTTCCCCCAAAGTGATGAGATGCCAGCCGATAAACAAGCATATGGGTTTGCTAGAGATGAACCAGCTGTTCTTACAGTTGATGTTGAAGCATTTTGTTCATGATCAGCATGAAGAATAAAAATTTGATCCATTATTTTTGAAAAGAGTGGATTTATTTCATATTCCTTTGTTGGTGTTGCAAAACACATATGTAAAAAATTATCTGCGTAATTAAGTTTATTAACAGGATAAACAAAAGGTTGACCTACAGAGTATTTATAAGCCATTGCAGCTATGGTTGGCATCTTTGCCAAAATTCTATGTGATGCAATCATTCTATGCTCAGGATCTTCAATATTTAAAGAATCATGATAGAATGATGATAAAGCTCCAACAATTCCAATCATCATGGCCATTGGATGTGCATCCCTTCTAAAACCTCTATAAAATTGAATAATTTGTTCATTTAGTAATGTGTGGTTTTTAATTATTTCTTCAAATTCATTTTTATCACTCTCTGATGGTAACTCACCATGCATAAGTAAATAACAAACTTCTAGATGAGAGCTATTATTTGCAAGTTCCTCAATAGGATAACCTCTATATTGAAGAATACCCTTTTCTCCATCAATATATGTTATTTTAGAGTTACAAGCTGCGGTTGATGTAAAACCTGGGTCATAAGTAAATAAACCTGTCTTCTTATAAAGTGTTGATATGTTGATTACATCAGGCCCAATAGATCCTTTGATCCCATCGAATTCATACTCTTCACCGGTTTTAGTGTCGACTAATTTAAATCGTTTTTCATCAATCATCTAAGTATAATAATAACTTTTCTTTCACTTTTTCAATACCAAAGAATAAAATAATCTTCTCAATTGGTATTTTGGACTCAAAATTTACTATAATTTTTCTGATTATCTTACCTATTTTCTTCAAAGTTAAGTCATTTTTTTCAAGTATTGATACAGCATTATCTTTATCATGCAAATTTTTAATAATTGAATAAATGTTTTTAATTAAATCTTTTTCATTTTCATCAATTTCAAGGACAATATTTTTTTCAAAAAAGTTTAAAAGTTTTGATACCTCTATATTGATATCTGTATATTTGTTACATCTTTCTAATATGTCCTGGAAAACAAGTTCTAACTGAAAATTTGATACTTGTTTTTCTATGTCCTTTTCTAAAAAATTTTTAAATTCTATAAAAGTTAATTTAGTTAAATAATGACGATTAATGAAATCTAACTTTTCAATATCAAATTTAGCTGGTGATAAGACTGTTTTTGATAAATTGAAATTTACAATTGCATCTTCAATATCTAAATATTCAATATCATTGAAATTATTACCTAATTTAATGATAAAATTAAATATTGAATCTGAGAGGTAACCTTCACTCAAATAATCGTTTACGTTAGTTATATTATTTCTTTTTGATAATTTTTTGCCATTGATGTCATGTATTAGGGGTATATGTGCATATTTTATATCTTTAAAATTTAAAGCATCGGATATCATAATTTGTTTAATTGAATTAGTGGTATGATCGTTTCCACGAATGACATTAGTCACATTCTCTAAATTATCGTCAACTAAGTTTGATAATATAAAAGTAGGGCTTTTGTCAGATCTTGCAATTGAAAAATCTTCTATAGTATTAGATGGTACTTTAATTTTTCCTAGAATTAAATCATCATACTCAAAAAATTCATTATCTCTATTCACTCTGAACTTATAAGGACCATCCTTTGAACAATACGCCATATCATTTGACATCAGTTTTTCTAAACATTCTTGATGAATACTTAAATTTTTAGATTGATAACTAAGATTGTCATATTGAAGTTTAAATATATTAAATATTTTTAATATTTCTTCTTCATATATTTTTTTTGATCTTTCCTTATCTGTGTCTTCTATTCTTAAAAGAAATTTTCCTTTATTTTTTCTTGCAAATAAAAAGTTGTAAATAGCAGTCCTTAAACTTCCCATATGAAAATTTCCTGTAGGAGAGGGGGCAAATCTAGTGATTATCATTAATATTTTCTGACTAAATTAATCATCTTACCCAAAATTTTGATCCTATCTTTTTTATACTTGATTGATGAAAAATTATTGCGATCACCAAATATTTCAATTTCATCTTTGATTAATTTAATTTTTTTTAGAGTTATTTCACTATCATCTATCTGAATAGCATAAATATCATTTGAATTATAATTTGTAACTTTTTCTAATATAATTATATCATCTTCAAAAATACCATATGACTCCATTGAATTACCACTTACTTTACAAGCGACACAGTTCCTTTTATTTGATTTTATAAAACTATTTACATCAATATATTCTATTTGTTGACCCAAACTATCTATAGGTTTACCCGCAGATATCGCATTATAAAAAGGAATTAAATTATTTAATTCAATAGACCTAGATTTTAATTTGTCTTTTTTTATGTGACCCTGTTCTTCTAAATATTCTAAATATTGAAATATGGAGGATTTAGATTTTAAACCCATGTGTTCCTTCATTTCCTCATAATTAGGAGATATTTTATTTTTCTCAATATATTTTCTCAAAAAATCTAAAAGCTTTTTGGCGTTTTTAGTCATTTATTTGATATAACCTTAGTTTATTAGTTCTATCATAATAAATCAGACAGTTTGCATATAATATATTTTTTAAATTAGAACTTTCTTGATTATTAAATACTTTAATACTTTTCCGATCTCTTAAACCAAATAAAAAAGATTTTCTTTTCAAAATTTTAAAATTAAATTTTACTTTATTGATATCAATTAATTCATATTTAACCTGCGATTTTTTATTATTATAAATCTCGATTAATGATTTAATAATTATATTGGTCAATACAAAGGAGGAGCATGGGTTTCCAGGAAAAAACATATAAATTTTATTTTTTTTTATAAATAATTTAAAAGGTCTACCTGGTTTTAAATCAAGACCATCAATAATCAAATTAAAATTTTCAAAATTGATATCATCTTTACTTTTACCTGTGCCTCCAATAATAACTGTAATATCTGATTTTGAATTGTTTATTTCTTTTAGTAATAATTTTTGATCATCTTTTATATGAACACTTTTTTCAACAATATGATTATTCTTTTTTATAAAATTATTTAAATAATAACCATTTGTGGGGAGAATAAAATGACTTTTGGTAAATTCGCTACCTGTCGAAACAATTTTAAACTTTAATGGTTGTAGTATTTTGACTTTTATATCTTTGAGACTTTTTATACTGCTTAATTCATAAAAAGATAGATATTTATTTTGAAAGTCTATTTTACTACCTTTTTTGAAGATATGTCCCTTTTTTCTTATGAATTTATTATTTTTATTAAAATTAATTACATAAGCATTTCCTTTATTTATAAAAATTTGTTCTTGGGGAACTATATATTTTATATTATCAGGTATTAGTGACCCAGTTTTTACAATTAAACACTCATTTAAATTTACCTTTATTTTATTAAAAATATTTAATTTCGATTTTCCAATAATTTTAAATTTCTTTCCAACATTTGTAATTGCTATACCATCCATTGATGATTGATTTTGAGGAGGTATATTTTTCTTAATTACTATATTAGATTTAATTAAATGATTATAATTTAGATTTTGACTTAAAATTGATGAAAATTTATTTTTTGGAAGATAACTTGAAATTAATTTAATTGTCTTAAAAATATCATCCAATATTGTTTTTACCTCCTCTTTTTTTTATTATTTCAATTTTCTTAATAATTATCTTTTTTTTAAAAGACTTAAGCATATCAAAAGTTGTAATAGAGGCACACGAAACAGAATTTAAGGCTTCTATCTCTAATCCTGTTGAGTAGTTTGATTTAACAACACTTTTTATTTCTATATATTCCTCATCTCTTAAATTAAGGGACAAAGAAACATAATCTATTGGTATATTGTGTGTTAAAGGTATCTGGTGTGAGGTATTTTTGGCAGCATATATACCTGCAATTTTGGCTGTGATAAATAAATTATTTTTTAGTTCTTTATCACCTTTGATTACTGAATAGAGTTTTTTATCAATTTCAATTAAAGATCTAGCCTCAGCAAATCTTTTTGTTTTATTTTTTTTTGATATATCAACCATTTCAATATTTTTATTTTTTTTATTGAAGTGTGATAAACTCATTAAGCCTCATACAATCTATTAATATATTTAATTTTATTATCATTTTTTAAAATACTACCACCTATTAAAAAAGAGGATATTCCACTTTCTTTTTTAATTTTTTTTATATTTGAAACTGTAACTCCACTTTCACTAATTATTATTTTATTTTTTAATATTTTAGATAGTTTTATTGATTTATTTATATCAATCTTTTGTTCTTTTAGATTTCTATTATTGATTCCAATCAATTTTGCATCTATACCCTCAATTTTCCTTGCTTCAGTAATATTTTCAATCTCTATTAATACATCTAGACCAATATCAATTGCCAAATTATGTAATTTTTTTATATTTGATTTAGATAAAATTTTTGCAATTAACAATAAAGCATCTGCACCAAACTCTTTAGTTTCAAATACTTGTGTTTCATTTATTATAAAATCTTTTCTAATAATTGGCTTATCAGTAATTTTTTTTGCAATTGTTATATCATTTAAACTTCCACCAAAATTTTTGTCAGTTAAGATGGATATACAACAACATTTTGATTTATGATATTGTTCGAGAATATCCTGAATATACTTTATTTTATTAAAATTTTTTACAGAAGGGCTATATCTTTTAAATTCAGCGATAAGAGCATTTTTATTAATACGTAGATTACTTTCTATTGCATTAAGAAAGTATTTTGACTTACTATATTTAGAATTCTTTTTATTATTTGTTTTTTGTTTTAAATATTTTATATGATTAGTTTTTTCTAAAACTATTTTATCTAAAATATTCATTACTTTTTAATTTTGTTTAAATGATTTAGAGCCTTAGACGTATCAAGAGAATTACTTAATATATCAAAGCATTCATCAAATTTATAGGTCGGTTCTATGGTTTGCATCGCGTAAATTGAATTAATAATAGTTATATCTCTGTAACTATCTTTTTTTCCCTGAAATAATTCAATCAGCCTGCTTGCATTATAAGAGGGAATACCTCCTTTAATATCATTAAAATTTAATTTAGATGAAAGGTATTTTTTATATTTTGTATGAGATATCTTCCTTTTAGTGATATTTTTTCCTCTTTTAAAATAAAAATTTGTTGGAGCAAATATACTTATTTCGTCTAATCCATCATCTGAGAAAAAAATTGTAGAATTTTTATTATCAATTTTAGATAGTATTTTTAACATAATTTCTGCTGAGTTTTTATTCACTGTACCTAATATTTGATATTTTGCGCCTAATGGATTTAATGTAGGGCCCATATAATTAAATATCGTTTTTATTCCTAATTTTTTTCTTACTTCTCCAACTTTACTAAGATTTGAATAAAAAAAAGGTGCATTTAAATAGACAAATTTATCATTTGTTATTTTATTAATTATTTTCTTCGAGTCTTTTTCACTGGATATGTTCAATTCAGAAATAATATCAGAGGAGCCACTTAATGAGCTAGCAGCACGATTACCATGTTTTGCAACTGGAATTTCAACAGATGATAATAATATAGCTACTGTTGTTGATATATTTAGTGACTTTAAACCATCACCTCCAGTCCCGCATGTATCCAAAGAATTAGGATATTGCTTTATTTTATTAGAATTTTTAAAAATAAATTTCCTTAGAGATAAAAGTATATCGCTATTATTTATTAATTGATTAAGTTGATGAATTATAATTGCTTGATGAGAGATATTATCTGAGTCAAATAAATATTTAATAGCATATTCAACATTTCTCTTAGTTATTAAATCATCTATTTTAAATTTCATATACAATCCATAAAATTTTCTAAAATCTTTGAACCCACAAGAGTTTCGATACTTTCTGGATGATATTGCACACCATAAATCGAAAATAATTCATGCTTAAAACTCATTATAATTCTATCATCTTCTGAAATGCTTGTTATTTTTAAATTTTGAGGAAAATTATTTTTATTTAGGTATAAAGAGTGATACCTAGTTGCACGGAACTTTTTATCAATATTTTTATATATTTTACATTCATTTATTTTTTTTAAATTCGATACTTTTCCATGCATTGGTGTACTTAATGTGTCTATTTTAGCTCCAAAATAGACTCCTAAAATTTGATGACCTAAACAAACACCTAATATTGGTATAAATGAGTATATTTGATGGACTAAATCAAGACATTCTCCTGCATTGAATGGATTACTCGGTCCAGGTGATATTACAACACCTTTACTATTAATAATTTTATCAATATTTTTTAAGATCAAGTCATTTTTAATAACTAATACTTGATCTCTTTTACTTAAACAATGATACAAATTATATGTGAAGCTATCGTAATTATCTATGAGAGTAATCATTATATGTTGTGAGCTAAATTGTAAGCCTCAAACAAAGCACTAGCCTTATTGATACACTCACTATGTTCATTTTCAGGTATGCTGTCATAAACAATACCTGCTCCACTTTGTGCATATATTTTTTTATTTTTAATCATTGCAGTTCTGAGATTAATACAACTATCCATATCTCCATTTGCATCTATATAAAAAACCGAACCTGAATAAAATTCCCTATTTATTTTTTCATGTTTTTCTAATATCTCTAGTGCTTTAATTTTAGGTGCTCCAGAAACAGTCCCTGCTGGCAAGCCAGCAAAGAGAACATCTATAGGTGTTAAATTATTTTTTAATTCTCCCGTCACATTACTGACTATATGCATTACATGAGAATAATATTCTATTATATTTTGCTCAGTTACTTTTACAGTATTATTTTTTGAAATTTGACCAACATCATTTCTACCTAAATCAACTAGCATTAAATGTTCAGCTAGTTCTTTTTTATCCTTAAGTAATTCATTTTTTAAATTATTATCTTCAATCTCATTTTTACCCCTTCTTCTAGTTCCGGCAATAGGTCTAAGTGTAATTTCTTTATTTTTTACTTTAATCATAGTCTCAGGACTTGAGCAGATAATTTGATAGTTTTTTAGGTTTAAAAAAACAAGATAAGGTGAGGGATTAATTGATCTTAATGCTCTATAAAAATTAAATGGATCAATTAAATAGTCATTAGAAAATCTTTGAGAAAGAACAGCTTGAAATATTTCACCAACTTTAATATCACTTTTTATTTCCTTAACTCTTTGAATAAATTCCTCTTTCTTAACATAGTTTTTAAATTTTTTAAGTTTACTAAAATTTAATTTTTTATTTTTGGAAAAAGACTCTTTAAGTATATTTTCTAATGTTTTAAGGGATTTTACTGGTTTTTTCTTGATATTTGAAACTTCAATTAAATGAGTCTCATTAAGAACATTATCTATAATTATTAGATTTCTTGGTTTTACAAAATGTGCCAGAGGTATTCCAATTTCATTCTTATCAGGCTTATAACTTAATTTTGGAAGGGTAAACTTACATAAATCAAATGATACATTACCAATAAATACGGGTAGAGGTATATTCTGATCATATATAGTTTTAATTTTTAAATTTTTATAAATTTCCCTTATAAAAGAGTCTGGTGATTTAATTTTTTTCTTTTGATTATCTACAAGTACATAATTATGAAAAATTTCAATATTTTGTAATATATTAAAAAGAATAATAGAGTATCTTCCTTTATTATCACCCCCAATGACTGACTCTAAAATTGAGACATCATTAAATCTATTTGCAAGTTTATTATATATTGTAATTGTATTTTCAGTATCTAGAAAAACTTTTTTACCGTGAACATACATACTAAAGTTGTAAAAGTTGTTCGTTATCAACTTCTATATCTAGAGTTTCTTTTATTTCCTTTATAATTTTTGAATATATTAAATTCACTATATTTTGTTTTATATTTAAAGAGTCAATAGATCCAATTGAATTTATATCTAAATAAATAACTTCATTTGGTAACACTACTTTTAACTTTTGGTCTTTTTTGATAATAATTATCTCTTCTAAAATCTCTGGCTCAATAAAATTATTTTTAATAGTTAGAGAGTCAGTAAAATAGTTGACCTTTACTGTCCCTGCTTTTTTTAATAATTCATCATTATGTGAAATGTCTATATTTTTTTTATAATTGCTAAAAGAATTAAGGAATTTTTCTTTGTACTCTAATGTTAGATCTTCTTTAAATATTTTTTGAACATTAAATTGAAATAAGAAATCATCTTTTTTTATTTCCCCAGATGATTGATTAAAGTTAATAAAATTGTATTGATCAGGAATATTTTCTAAAAAATTAAATGAATTACTAAAGAAGATCTGATTTGTAATATAGCTATCTAAACTTTTAACATTATTAGTTAGTGTAAAATTATCTATTTCTAATTTAGTTAAAGTAGTTACTACATCTTCATAAACATTCTCTATTGTTCTTTGATATTCTTCTTCAAGAGATAAAAGTTTTACAAAAAAGTATTTCTCTCCAATTTTAATATTATTACCTTCATCTCCTAAACTAAGTTTTTCTAATACCTCAAGAATTTGAGGTAATATTAATTTTTCATCAACGTTTTCGAATAATTTGAATTGGGAGTCTTCACTCTCTTTCAGTTCATTAAAATTTTTATCTGAAATACTATCTAGAATAATTTGTTCATAGGTATAATTTTTTGGCTCAATAAATTTATTTATATTTGCCTCATAATATTCATTTATAATGTCATCAGTTAGTAGTTCATTTTGAATATAATTTTTCATACTTATTTCATTAATTGAAATCTCATATAATTCGTTATTAGAGTAAAAATCCTCCTCTAATTGATAATTGAGAAGATTATCGTCATTTTTAATCTCATATATATTTAATTCTTTCTCAATCAGAAGATCTGGATTAATTTCGTGACTAACTAATGTCTGCGCATCAAGGCTATCATTGAATAAATCAATATATATATTTCCCTCAATTTCTTTTAAGTAATTTTGAAGTGATGCTTCATCTAGATTTCTAAACATTTCGTCATTATTTAAGGATTTTTTTAAAACTACTTTTTTGGAGTTATCACTTATACTAATTTTTTCATCTAAATAATTAAGAAAAACTAGCTCATTTACATATTCATTTGTAAATTGAATTTTTGAAAATAACTCCTCTTGTTCTGATAAATTAGAAAGGCCATTTTCTGACTTATAGTTTTCATATGCTCTAGAAAATTCAGATGTTGATATTTTTTGATCTCCTACTTTTAAAACATAATTTTTACCCACATAGGATCCAAATCCGATAAATAAGAAACTTATGCCTAGAGCAGCACTAAATATTATAACTATTAGTTTTTTAGTTTTCATTTTTATAAGTATTTTGATATCAGTTAACCTAATGAAATATATAATATTTAATTGGAAATCATATTTAAATATATCTGAAAGTATGAACTTATCAAAGGTAGTGTCTAAACTACCAAGTACAAAGAAATACAAACTTATTTCTAGTCCTAATAACTTTTATAGCCTCACTCTCAAATCTAGATATCCAAAAAATATCTATGCAGCACAAAATGTAGATTTACATGGAAAAGGTGCTTCTACGGGGTCTATAGATATTCAAGATTTAGTTAGCAATAAGATAAAATTTTGTATTCTTGGTCACTCAGAAGTTAGGTCTAATTTTGGTGAAACAGATTTGATTATACAGAAAAAAACTGATCTTTGTCTGCATAACAAAATTACACCCATTGTTTGTATTGGAGAGCCTGTAGACATTTATAAATCAAAAAAAACTAAAAATTTTTTAAAAAAACAAATAAATAAAATATTTAAAAAATCTAACATTTATAATGAAGTTATATTAGCTTATGAGCCTTTATGGTCAATTGGCACGGGATTAACACCAAAAATGTCTGAAATTAATGATATTTTGCAATTTTTGACCAAAATATTAAAAAATTATTCTTTTAAAAAAATAAAAATTTTATATGGTGGTTCCGTAAATTTATCAAATATAAAAGAAATTTTAAGTTTACAAAAATTAGATGGGGTTTTAGTAGGCTCTGCTTCAACAAAACCTTCATTTATTAAATACTTTAAATAACATTATGATAAATCTTTTTTTAATTATTAGTGCGATTATTGGAGTGGTGCTCATTTTAATTATACTTTTTCAAAAAACTGAAGGTGGAAGTCTAGGGCTAGGCACTCAAACATCTCTTACAGGTGGAATGACAGCAAATAAATCCTCTTTTTCAGGAATGACAAAAATTACTTATGTTTTAGGTTTTGGTTTTTTATTTTGGTGTTTGTTTATGGGCGCAATAATTACAAAACAATATTCATCTTCAACTGATTTAGAAACTATTCAAGAAGAAATTATTTTAGACGACTCAATAGAGGAAATGATTCCAGAAGTGCCTAATCAGTGAAATTAATTTTTGTTACCGGAGGTGTTGTTTCATCGCTAGGTAAGGGAATAGTCACTGCATCATTAGCCTCTCTTCTTAGATCTAGAGGCATTAAACTAAAAATTAGAAAATTAGATCCGTATTTAAACGTTGATCCTGGAACAATGAGTCCATACCAACACGGTGAAGTTTATGTCACTGATGACGGCTATGAGACTGATTTAGACTTAGGCCATTATGAGAGGTTTACGGATATAAAATGTTCTAAAAATGACTCTATTTCATCGGGTAAAATTTACTCGACTATACTATCAAAGGAAAGAAAAGGTGAATATTTAGGATCTACAGTTCAAGTAATACCTCACGTTACTGAAGAAATTAAAAATTCGATAAAAAAATCAACTAATAAGGATGATGTTATTATTTGTGAGATAGGGGGCACTGTTGGTGATATTGAAAGTCTTCCTTTCTTGGAAGCCATAAGACAATTTAAAAATGAAAGACAGCTAGACACACTCCTCATACATTTAACTTTACTTCCATATATAGAAACATCTGGTGAAATTAAAACAAAGCCCACTCAGCACTCTGTTAAAGAGCTTTTAAATGCTGGAATTCAGCCTGATATAATTGTTTGTAGAAGTAATAAAAAAATAAAGTATGAAGAAATTCAAAAAATTAGTTTGTTTTGTAACGTACCAACTAATGCTGTTATTCCGTCCTATGATGTAGGGAGCATTTACCAAGTACCTTCTTTATTATCAAAATCCAAATTAGATGACTTAGTTATAAAAAATTTAAATATAAAATCTACAAAGAAAAAAGATCTTTCAAAATGGACAAACTTTGAAGTATTAGAGTCAAGAGCAAAAGAGGAACTTAATATATTTATAATTGGAAAATATGTCCATTTAAAAGATAGTTATAAATCTCTCTATGAAGCTATTTATCATGCAGGTGTTCACAATAAAGTAAATGTTAAAATCAAATGGATTGACTCTGAGACAATAAACAAAAAAAATGTTGATGAGTTATTAATTAAGGCCGCAGGTATTCTTATACCTGGTGGTTTTGGTAATAGAGGTATAAGTGGAAAAATAGAAGCTATTAGGTATGCTAGAGAAAATCAAATTCCATTCTTAGGAATTTGTTTGGGCATGCAATTATCAATTATTGAATTTACTAAAAATGTTTTGAAAATGAAAAACTCAGGTAGCTCTGAATTTGGCAAGCATACTAATAATGTCATATCTTTAATGACCGAATGGAGTAAAAAAAATCAAAAGGTTACAAGAACAAAAGAAAATGACTTAGGTGCTACTATGAGATTGGGTTCTTATCCTTGTTATATAAAACATAAATCTTTAGCCTCAAAAATTTATAAAAAAAAATTAATTCATGAAAGACATAGACATAGGTATGAAGTGAATCCTAAATATAGATCTTCAATAGAAAAAAAAGGTCTTGTATTTTCTGGATTTTCAAAAGATAAAAAATTATTAGAAATCATTGAAAATAAATATCACAAATGGTTCCTAGGTGTTCAATTTCATCCTGAGTTGAAATCTAAACCGTTTAAGCCTCACCCTATATTTTTCTCATTTATAAAAAATAGTTTAATGAATAAAAATGCCTAGATCTGTCCAATTATTTAAAAATCTTATTAAAAATGATACTGATAGACTGACTTTAATATCTGGCCCATGCTTGTTAGAAAATGAAAAATTAGTCAGAAAAGTTGCGCAATCTCTTATTAAATACACAAAAAAAGAAAAGTTTAATTTAGTATTCAAATGTAGTTTTGACAAAGCTAATAGAAGCTCTCATAAAACAATACGTCATAAAATTCCCCTCGATAAATCCATAGATATATTAAAAAATCTCAAAAAAGATTTAAAAATATCTATCACTTCCGACGTTCATGAGACTTTTCAAGTTGATAAGTTGGCTGAATTTCTTGATGTAATACAAATTCCAGCTTTTTTATGTAGACAAACAGATTTAATAAAAGCTGCTGCACAAACAAAAAAGATTGTCAATGTTAAAAAAGGACAGTTTTTATCACATAAAGAAGTTTCAAATATCATTAGTAAAATTGAAAATGAAAATAATAAAAAAATATTAATAACTGAAAGAGGAAATTCATTTGGATATAATTATTTAATAAATGACTTTAAAGGTATTCATTTAATGAAAACATTTGGATACCCAATTATTTTTGACTCAACTCACAGTGTGCAACTACCTGGTGGATTGGGTAAAAAAAGTGGAGGTGCTAGAGAGTATGTGACACCATTATCGAAAGTTGCTTCATCTTTAAGGATTGCAGGTTTCTTCATTGAAACTCACCCTAACCCAGAAACGGCATTAAGTGACGGTCCTAATATGGTATATTTACATAAAATGCCTGAACTCTTAAATGCTATAAACAAAATAAATAAGGCGGCAAAATAAATGAAAATTAAAAATATTACAGCAAGAGAAATTTTTGATAGTAGGGGTAACCCAACTGTAGAATGTGAAATGATATTTGAAAATATACCATATCCATTTCGAGGAATGGTTCCATCAGGTGCATCCACAGGAAAATTTGAAGCATTAGAATTAAGAGATTTAGACACAAATAGAATGAGTGGCAAAGGTGTCTTAAAAGCTGTATCTAATGTTAACAAACTCATAAGACCAAAAATTTTAGATAAAAGTTTTGCTGATTTCAGAGAATTTGATCAATTCCTAATAGATTTAGATGGCACAGAAAATAAATCAAATTATGGAGCAAACGCTATTTTATCTCTTAGTCTTGCTTACTATAAGGCTTGGTCTTATGCAAACTTTGGTGCAATATTTCTTTCTCAGGGTTTAGATAATTTAATTATTCCTGTTCCAATGTTGAATGTAATAAATGGCGGACAACATGCTGATAATGATGTTGATTTTCAAGAGTTTATGATTTTACCAATAGGATTTAAATCTTTAACTGAAGCTTTATCATCAACACATTCTGTAATAGCCAATATAAAAAAAGAATTAAAATCTAGATCTTTAAATACTAATCTTGGCGATGAAGGGGGTTTTGCTCCTAATTTAAAATCTCATTTAGATGTTTTAGATTTAATATGTAATTCAATTTCAAAAGCAGGCTTTAAATTAAATGATCACTTTAAAATTTCATTAGATGCAGCTTCTAGTGAGTTTTACTCTGATGGAAAATATAATTTCGAAGGTAACTCATATTCAACTGAAGAAATGATTAGTGTTTATGAAAATATTTGTAAAAAGTATCCTATTTTTTCAATTGAAGATGCACTTAATGAAGAAGATTATGAAGGTTGGGTAAAAATTACAAATAAACTTGGTTCAAAGATACGATTAGTTGGTGATGATCTTTTTGTTACAAATATACAAAAGTTGCAAACTGGTATAGATGAAAAACAAGCTAACAGTATTTTAATTAAATTGAATCAAATAGGCACAGTTAAAGAAACTTTAGAAGCTATCAACCTAGCGACAGATAATAGTTTTGCATCTATTATGTCTCATAGGTCAGGAGAAACTGAAGATTCTTTTATCTCAGATTTAGCTATTGCTTCACGCTGTCCTTTGATTAAAACTGGTTCATTAGCTAGATCTGATAGAGTTGCAAAATACAATCAGTTACTTAGAATATCAGAAAATGACAATATTAAAGGGTATGCTGGTGAATTAAGTGAAGTTTTTAAAAGCTAGTAGTTTAATAAATTTCTTTTTTATATTTGTATTGATTTACCTGATATATCACACAGTTTATGGAAAATTCAATATTGGAAATTACTTAATTTATCAATTTGAGGAAAAAATGTATAAAAAATTGCAATCCAATCTCGATCAAAAAATGTTAGATATTAATATTGATTTACACTCTTTCTATTCTAACAAAGAGGATTATATTGATGAAATTACAAAGCAGAATAACCCTAATATTCAAGACGGAGAGACCATATTAAAATTAGATTAAGATGAATAAAAAAAACAAAAATAATTTTACAAACGACCAGTTACTGAAGTTTTACGAAAAAATGTTTTTAATTAGAAAATTTGAAGAGAAAGCTGCTCAATTATATGGAGCTGGAAAAATTGGAGGTTTCTGTCATTTATATATTGGCCAAGAGGCTGTTGTCATAGGTATTCTTTCTTCTATTAATTCAGAGGATACCGTTATCACTGCTTATAGAGATCATGGACATATATTAGCTCGTGGAGTAGATCCTAAACTAGTAATGGCTGAATTAACTGGAAGGAGAGATGGAATTTCAAAAGGCAAGGGTGGATCAATGCACATGTTCTCCAAAGCTAATAGATTTTATGGTGGACACGGTATCGTTGGAGCACAAGTACCTTTAGGCGTTGGCATAGGTTTCGCACATAGATACAGAAACGAAAAAAAGATTTCAAGAGTCTATCTAGGGGATGGAGCTATGAGTAATGGCCAAGTTTTTGAGGCATTTAATTTAGCATCACTTTGGGAGTTACCAGTTTTATTTATTATTGAAAACAATAAATATGGAATGGGTACATCTATTGGAAGGTCTGCAGCAGGAGGTGAGTTGTACGAACGAGCAACTGTATTTGGCATTAAAGGTGAAAAAGTAGACGGAATGAATTTTTTTGATGTAAGTGAGTCAGCTATAAGGGCAAGAGAATATATCGAAAAAAATTCTAAGCCCTACATTATTGAAATGGATACATATAGATTTAGAGGTCATTCAATGTCTGATCCTGGTTTATACAGGACCAAAGATGAAGTGAATAAAATGAAAGAGATAGACCCTGTGTTAATGATGAAAGAAACTTTATTAAATGATTATAAAATTCAAGAGGACACGATTAAAGATATTGAGAGTGATATTAAGAAACAAATTAAAGATGTAGAAAAATTTTCACTTGAGTCGCCTCTTCCAGATTTAAAAGAATTATACACCGAGGTATATTTATGAAAATACTTCTACCAGCTTTATCTCCAACAATGGAAACAGGTAACTTAGTAAAATGGTTAGTTAAAGAGGGAGATAGTGTAGTTTCAGGAGATATTTTAGCAGAAATTGAGACTGATAAAGCTACTATGGAACTAGAGTCACCCGATGATGGTAAAGTTGAGAAAATACTAGTTAAAGAGGGCACTGAAAATATAAGTGTTAATACTGAGATAGCTCTACTTAAAGTTGACGGTGAGGAAATAGAGGAGATACCAGAAAAACCTATTGAAAAATCTCCGCCAGTCTCCTCTAACGAAACTGAACCTCTTTCATCAGAAGTAAATATTTCAATGAATTCTCTTTTAAATCAAACAAAAGAAAATTCAGGTGGAAAGAATTGGTCTGAAAAAGAAATATCTATGAGAGAGGCATTGAATCAAGCTATAGAAGAAGAAATGAAATTAGACAAAGATGTTTTTCTTTTAGGAGAAGAGGTAGCTGAATACGATGGTGCATATAAAGTAACCCAAGGGCTTCTTGATAAATTTGGATCAAAAAGGGTTTTAGATACTCCTATTTCTGAACATGGTTTTACAGGTTTAGCTATTGGAGCAGCTATGGCAGGACTTAAGCCTATATGTGAATTTATGACTTTTAATTTTTCTATGCAAGCGGTTGATCAAATAGTTAACTCTGCTGCTAAATCTTTATACATGTCAGGTGGAGAAATAAATGTTCCAATAGTTTTTCGAGGCCCAAATGGTGCTGCGGCTAGAGTTGGAGCACAACATAGCCAATGTTTTATATCTTGGTTCTCTCATATTCCAGGCTTGATAGTAATTGCTCCTTCAAATGCAAGAGATGCAAAAGGTTTATTAAAATCATCTATTCGAAATCCCAATCCTGTTGTTTTTTTAGAACATGAATTACTCTATAAAGAAAAAACTAACGTTCCTGAAGAGAACGATTTTTTAATTCCTATTGGTAAAGGCAATCTTATTAAAGAAGGTAAAGATGTCACTATTATTGGTTTTTCAATGACTGTTCAAAGAATATTAAACGCTCACCCTTCAATTGAAAAACTGGGGATTAGTCCTGATATTATTGATCTAAGATCAATTAAACCTTTAGATGAAGAATTGATATATAATTCCGTTAAGAAAACCAATAGAGTTGTAATTGTTGAGGACGGCTTTGGTAGTACAAGTTTCGGATCACACTTATCTTATTTAATCCAATCAAATTGCTTTGATTTCCTTGACTCAGAAATAATTAAAGTTAGTGGAAAAGATGTCCCAATGCCATATGCAGAAAATTTAGAAAAATTAGCATTACCCAACACTGATGAAATTGTATCTGCTGTTAAAAAAGTGTCATATATAAATTAATGTTATATGAAGTTAATTTACCTTCTTTATCTCCCACAATGGAGGAGGGTAAAATTGTTAAGTGGATAAAAAAAGAAAAAGATTCAATATTAAGTGGTGAGGTTTTATTCGAAGTTGAAACAGATAAAGCTACAATGGAGTATGAGTCACCAGAAGATGGGTATATTGCTAAAATAATATCCAAGGAAGGTGAAACAGCAAACGTTAATCAATTAGTTGCAATAATTTCAGACGATTTGACTTTTACACAAGAGGATATAAATAATTTTCTAAAAAATAATAATTCAGATAATAAAATACAAACTTTAGAAATAAATCCTTCTGAAAATGATAAAGATTTTGTTTCAGATAAAATATTAATTACACCCTTAGCTAAAAAAATAGCTCAAAAAAAAAATATAGATATTTCAAAAATAAAATCGATTTCAAGAAGAATACATACCGATGATCTTGATATAAATGAAAATTTTGATAATGGGTCTATAAGAGTATTTATATCCCCACTTGCAAAAAAAATTTCAAATGAAAAATCTATAGATTTATCAAAATTAAAAGGTACTGGTCCAGATAATAGAATTATTTTAAGAGATGTATCAGACTCAAATCATTTGTCTGAAAGCCCTAATGTCAATAGATTACGACAAGCTATTGCAAAAGCAACAACACATTCCAAAAATAATATTCCACATTTTTATTTAAATACTAGAGTGAATATGGCTACTCTATTAAAATTTAGAAAAGATCAAAAATTAAAAGGTAATAAGTACTCTTTAAATGCGATATTAATGCAATCTATATCAAATGCATTCAAAGCATTTCCAGACTCAAATTGTACTTATAAAGATAATGGTGAATTTATTATTAATAAAGATCATAATATTGGTATTGCCGTTGACTCTAAGTTTGGCTTAAAAATGCCTGTAATCAAAAAGATAAATAATTTTAGTTTAAATGAAATCAACGCCAATCTTAATGAAAAGATAAATTTAACAAGAGATAATAAACTTTCTCCCTCTGATCTGTCAGAAGGTATCATAAGTATATCTAATTTGGGTTCATTTAATATCCGTAGTTTTGATGCTATTATTTTACCAGGACAAACTTATATATTAGCAGTAGGGCAGATTTTTGAGGATGTTTATGTGGATAAAGGTAAGATTGAAATAGGGAGTTTTATAAATTTGACATTATCATGTGATCATAGAGCTGTTGATGGAGTTTTAGCATCACAATTTTTTTCTAGTATTGTACAAAATTTAGAAAATATTTCAGATGACAATTAAGTATGATTTAACAATAATTGGTGGTGGTCCCGGTGGTTATGTTGCTGCTATAAAAGCTGCACAACTTGGTATGAAGGTTGCTTTGTTTGAAGAGGACAAACTTGGAGGTGTATGTCTTAATTGGGGTTGTATTCCAACTAAATCATTATTACATTCAGCAGAATTCATGGAAGAGGCTAATCATTTTGGGCTTGATAAGAAAGATCTGACTAAAATTGCTCTAGATAAAGTTGTAAAGATGTCAAGAACAGCATCTGATAACCTATCAAAAGGCGTTAATTCACTAATGAAAAAAAATAAAATAGATATTTATAAACATCGAGCATATCCAAAAAAAATTGATAATAAATTTTTTGTAAATACAACTTCAGATGAAATTTCCTCTAAGAATATGATTATTGCTACAGGATGCAAACCTAGAACAATAGGTGACATTAAATTTTCTAATTTAATTTGGAGTTCCAAAGAAGCAATGATTCCTAAATTCCTTCCAAAAAAATTATGTATTATCGGATCAGGAGCTATTGGAATAGAATTTGCAAGTATTTATAATGCTTTAGGTTCGGACGTTACAGTTTTTGAGTCTCAAAATAAGATTTTACCTCAGTTTGATAACGACATTTCAAATGAAGCAAAAAAAATATTTGAAAAAAAGGGTATTAAATTTGAGTTAAATGCGAAAATTCAGAAAATCGTTGAAGATAAAAAAAATGTAAGCTTTAAAAATATTGACCAAAATGTAGTATGTGATGCATTAATACTATCTGTAGGTGTGATACCTAATTTGGATAAAGACTTTATAAGTTCTCTTAACTTAAATCTATCTGATACCGGTTACATAAGTACAAACCATAATTATGAGACAAATATTAACGGTTTATATGCAATTGGTGATATTATTGGTGCCCCATGGCTAGCACATAAAGCCATGCACGATGCTATAAATTGTGTCACTCATATTTTAACAGGTAATGATACTCATAAACCAAAAGAAAATCATATCCCTGGTTGCATATATAGCTTACCACAAATAGCTACCGTTGGTTTCACTGAACAACAACTTAAAGACAATAACACTCCCTACAAGACGGGTAATTTTCCATTTTTAGCAAATGGTAAATCACAAACTATGTCTAACTCATATGGTTTTGTTAAAACGCTCTTTAATTCTGAAACCGGAGAGGTATTGGGCGCACATCTTATTGGACCTGATGTTACAGAAATGATAGCCACATTTGGCCTTGCTATTTCATCAGAGTCAACAGAAGATGAATTTATTAATACTGTTTTTGCACATCCAACTTTATCAGAGTCCATTCACGAAAGCGTCTTATCAGCTTTTGAAAAACCTTTACATTTTTAAACATGATTAGACATCCAGAAAAAATTAAAAAATTTAATCCTACGACAATCAAAAAACCTAATTGGCTTAAAGTAAAAGCACCAACATCAAAAAAATATTTTGAGACACTAGACATTGTTAAATCTCATAACTTAGTTACTGTGTGTCAAGAAGCTGCATGTCCAAATATTGGAGAATGTTGGGAAAAAAAACATGCAACTTTTATGATATTAGGAGATACCTGTACTAGAGCATGTGCATTCTGTAATGTAAAAACAGGTAAACCCTCAGAACCACCTGATCCTATGGAACCTCTTAACGTTGCTAAATCAGTTTTAAAATTAGGACTTAGACATGTTGTAGTAACAAGTGTAGACAGAGATGACTTACCTGACGGTGGTGCTCAGCACTTTATTGATACTATTAAGTACATAAGAGAATTATCTAATAATACAACAATAGAAATTTTAACACCCGATTTCTTAAGAAAAAATAGAAATTACATTGATATTGCAAAAGTGAAGCCCGATGTTTTTAATCACAACTTAGAAACAGTTCCAAGAATCTATAAACAAATTAGACCTGGATCTAATTATATTGAGAGTTTAAAGCTTTTAAGAGAAGTTAAGGAATTCGATAGATCAATATTTACAAAGTCTGGTATTATGGTTGGGTTAGGTGAGGATTATTCAGAAATAATAGAAGTGCTAAAAGATATGAAAGATTCTAATATTGATTTTGTTACTATAGGACAATACCTTCAGCCATCTATACATCATGAAAAAGTTCATAAGTTTTACTCTCCCGACGAGTTTAAAAGTCTTTATAATGTTTGCTTAAAATTGGGATTTAAAATGATTTCCTCCTCACCAATGACAAGATCAAGTTATCACGCAGATGAAGACTTTGAAAAACTAAAAAAAGTAGTTTAGTTTTCTCTTAGAGAAACATTTGACCAACAAGCTATAAAATTTCCTTTACCTATTAATCCAGATTTTTCATTTGTAGTTGCTTTGATAGAAATACTATTTTTATTGATATCAAGGTTCTTTGAAATACTTTCTAAAATCTTTTTGAAATGAGGATTTATTTTAGGTTCTTCTGAAACAATCATTAGATCAATATTATTAATCATCTTTTTCTTTAAATTCATTTTGTTCAAAGCATAATTTAAAAATTCTACTGAATTTCTATTTAAGTTTTCTTTGTTATTTGGAAAATAGGTGCCTATATCTCTATGAGATAATGCTCCTAGAATAGAATCTGTAATAGCATGTAGTATTACATCTCCATCTGAGTGAGAAATAACTTTTACTTTTGATTTTATTTTTGCACCACCAAGTTTTATTAAATTATTTTTATTAGTTTTTATAGTTCTGTGAATATCATATCCAATTCCTACTAAGATATTCTTTTCAACTAATTTATTTAATGAAATTAATTCATCTTTGTATGTAATTTTTAAATTTATTTCATTTTGTAATAAATATTTAATTTTAAATTTATTTTTTTCATTTCTGAAAAGTTGACTGTCGTCAGTTAATAACTTTCTTTTATTTTTATTATGTAAAAGAGTAATTTTACTTTTAATAAATCCTTGTGGTGTCTTAATTAGTTTAAGTTTTTCTCTATCAATATTATGGTGACTAATAATAGCAGTATCAGAACACTTGGTATAAGGAACTACACAATCATAATTTCTTTCTAGCAAGTTCTTTATTATGTTTTTGATTAATTTATGAGAATTTAATGGTCTAGCTGCATCATGTATGATTACATATTTTGATTTAAATTTGGATTTGTTTAAAGCGTTCTTAACACTTTCTGATCTTGTTTTTCCTCCTTTTATTACTTCTAAATCATCAAAAATGTTAATATTAGTGTTTTTTAGATTATTAATTATAAGGGTTATTTTTTTAAATTTAAGTTCTTTAATAAATTCAATATTATGTGTTAGTAAATTTTTATTTTTAAATTTTGCTAAAAGCTTATTTGTATTAGATGAAAATCGTAAACTATTACCACCTGCTAGAAGTATAAAATGAATTTTAGAGTTAATTAATGTCAAATTATTTTAATAAATTTTCTGCTTTTATATTGATATCTATTTTTATAACTCTTTTTGTGCTAACTGTATATTCACTTATTTCATCAAATGAAATTGTTCGCAATGCTGAGCTTATTCAGTATATTTTAATTGCTGATTTTGTATTTTTATTGATACTTCTTTTATACTTATCAATTTTTCTTATTAATTACTTAAAATATAAAAATCGAGAGGTAGTAGGTTTAAGACTTTTCAATAAATTTTTTCTTTTTTTTGGTCTTTTTTCAATTATTCCAAGTGGAATAATATTATTGGCATCTGCGGTGTTCTTTAATATAGAAGTCAGTACTTGGTTAGGGCCTGCATTTAAATCTACAGTTAATAACTCCTATCAATTGGCTCAGAAATTCATCGATCAAACTGAAAGAGATTTAATTACAGACTCAAAATTTATAAGAAACTATGTTTTATCTGAAAGATTGATTGATAGGGATATCATACAAAGATTCAATATTACAACCGTTTACAATTTTAATAATGGTAATCAATTTATAGAACATATTTCAGATGAAAAAATATTTTTATCAGAAGAAAATTTAAAAGAAGCAAGTATTAAAAGTGAAAATGATATCACTATTTTTTTTTCAAATGATCAGCTTTTCTCCAAAGTAAATTTAAATAACTCAAATTATTTATTGTTACTTAAGAATATCGATTTAGAAACATTAAATTATTATCAGAATATCATACAATCATACGAAGCTATAAATTCAATTGAAAATAATAAAAGAAATATTCAAGTTACGTTTTTTACTATATATATAATTCTTTCTACAAGTTTAATTTTTATATTCATCATAATAGGAACAAATTTCAGTTTTAGATTAGCTAAACCAATAAGAGATTTGAATAACTCAATTATAGACCTTAGAAAAGGAAAATATAAACAATTGGAATTCGAAAAATTAACTAATAAGGATGATATCTCTGTGTTAACAAACTCTTTTCATGAGATGAGTAAAACTATAATCAATCAAAAAAATAATCTGCAGGAGGTAAATGCAACTATTAATGATCAACTGAGTTTTATAAACAATATTATAGAAAATTCACCATATGGTATTTTTGTTTTAAATAATAAATCAATGATTTTTGAAAATTCAGCATCCTCTATATTTAGTGATAAAAAAAATACATCATTTGAAAACTTTACTAAATTACTTTCAAACCATTTTAATAACAGTCAAAATTTTTATAAAAAATCGTATGAAATAAATTTAGAAGTTAAATTAGAAAATATTCAAAAGTATTTTTTTGTGAAATCTATTTTTATTGATAATAACTCTCTATTTGATCAAATTATAATATTTAATGACTATACCGACCTAATATTTGCTGAAAAAAATAATGCTATTGCAGATCTTGCTAGAAAAATTTCTCATGAGATAAAAAATCCATTAACACCTATGCTTTTGTCGACAGAATTTATTGAAAGTCAACTTAAAGACGAAGAATTAATTAACTCAATTAAATCTATTAAGAGACAAATCTTTTTAATTCAAAACCTTGTAAATGAATTTTCCACTTATGCAAGATTGCCTAAAGCAAATATTACTAAATTAAATTTATCAGAAATTTGTTTAGTTTATATTGAGGAATACAAAAGAAATTATGATAAAATTGAAATAATTCATAATATTGAAGCAAATCTATATGTTAATTTTGATCATTCATATTTGGATATAATTTTTAATAATCTTTTTAAAAATTCTATTGAGGCTTTAATATCAGCGAATAATCCTACAATTGAAATATCTTTAAAAAAAATAGATAAAAATTTAATTTTAACCTTTTTTGATAATGGTCCAGGATACGACGGGGACATTGATGATCTCATTAAACCATATTTTTCAACAAAAAATTCATCTGGATTGGGATTGTCTTTAATAAATAAAATAATTACTGACAACTCTTATAAGATGAATATAACAACGAACAGTTATTCAGGATTTAAAATTGATATAATTTTTTATGACTAAAATATTAGTAATTGATGATGAACTAGAAATTTGCAAACAAATTTCACTTATTCTTTCCAAGCAAGGTTATGACGTCACTTATGCTAATTCATATAAAGAATTTGTAGATCTTGAATTTAGAAATTTTGATTATGACGTTGTATTAGTTGATTTGTGGTTAAAGAATAGCACAAAACAAGGGATAGATATAATTGGATATTTAAAAAATAAATATGAAAATTTAGTAATTGTTTCCTTTAGTGGCCATGCAAATATAGATAACGCAATAGAGTCTGTCAAAGCTGGAGCAAACGACTTTATTGAAAAGCCTTTTGAAACTAAAAAACTTATTCATATAATTCAAAAAAATTTACTTGAACTAAAACAACGCGTTACGATTAATAATTATAGAAACAAAATTTCATTTCATTCTAAGATAGACTCTATTGGTTATGGTAATTATATAGATAGTGTATTTAAAACACTGTCCAAGATAAAAAATAATTCTTCTATTTTAATAATAGGACCTAATGGTATTGGAAAAAACTTTCTTGCAAATACTATCCACATGAATTTATCATTAAATAACCCTGATACATTTATTAACTTAAATGAAAATTTAATGAATGAGTCTGATTTATTAAAATTAAGTTCATTACACAATTATTTCACTATTTATTTAAATGATTATGAAAATTTTAATCAAATTGAATTATTAAATTATTTAAATTTAGTAAAAAGTAAAAAAATAAATGCATCTATAATATTTGATAGTAAAAAAATAGATATGAAAGATCCATTTGTAAATAATATTGATCACAAAGTTTTATTAAATCCATTGACTATAAGAAAAGATGAAATTTTTCCACTTTTTGAACATTATTTAAATATCTTCGCACAAAAGAAATTTGAAAATAGAATTAAAATTGATGATGGAGTTCAGAAATTATTATTAAATCATACTTGGCCTGGAAACATATTTGAAATAATGAATCTTTCTGAAAATATAGTAGGACTATTAACAGACAATAGTTTATTTGTATCAAAAAACTTAATTGAAGATTTGATGAATAACTCTATAGATAGTACTGATCTTTATGATTTAAATTTTAGAGAAGCTAAGGATAAATTTGAAAAAGATTACCTACTTAAAAAATTAAAAATTAACAATTTTAATATGACTTTGACAGCCAAAATGCTTAAATTAGATAGAGTTTCCTTGTATCGTAAAGTTAAATCTCTAAACATTAAAATAGATTAATGAATATACTTATTCTTGGTTCAGGAATTGTTGGTGCAAATCTTGCAAAAAAATTATCAGAGCAAGGAAAAAATGTATTTCTATTAGATGATGATATCAATGAATTAAAAAATCTTGCCGAAAGATTTGATATTAAAACTATATATGATGATCCTCTAAATCCTTCATTCTATAAAAATTTTGACTCTAAAATTGACTGTTTTATAGCTGTTACTCGAAGTGATGAAAAAAATATTATAACAAGTAAATTTGCAAAAGAATTTCTAAACGTTGATAAATCAATAGCAAGGGTTAGAAATCAAAATTTAATTTTAGATGAAAATAAATCATTACTGATAGAGTCAAATAGCTTTCTTGATCATATTATATCTCCCGAATGGGAGGTCTCAAATAATATATTTGAAAAAATTCATTTGCCTGGTGCTTTTTTTAGTGAGTCCTTAATAACCCAAGATTATTTATTAATTGGAATGCAATCATCTAATCTATTTAAAAATCATACATTCGAAGAAATAAAATTTTTCTTCAAAACAAATAACCTTTGTTATTTAGGGCATAGTAAAGATGATAGTATAAACTTTGACTTCAAAAATATATCTATCTCTGACCAACTCTACCTATTAATTAAGAAAAAATATCTTAATAAACTTATAAAGTTCTTTGGTTTCAAAGATTATGTATTGGATGTACTCATTGTAGGTGGGGGTAATATTGGCCAAAACTTATCAACTCTTATTGAACAAGATGATCAAGAAATAAACTTAAAAATTTTAGAACTTGATAAAGAAAGATGTAATTTTCTAGCAGGCTTGCTTAAAAATACGACAATCTTTCATGGCGATGCTCTCGATCAAACGTTGTACGAGGAAATTAAATTGAGTAATTCTGATTTAGTAATCACTGTCACAGATAATGACCAAATAAATACAATATTGTCAATAATAGCTAAAAAAAGAGGATCTAAATCAGTTATTTCAGTAATTAATAATGAGTCATACTCATCTTTTGCAAATGATTTGGGTATAGACGTTATTATTAATCCAAGGCAGCTAACATCATCAAGAATTATTGAAAAAATTTCTAAAGGCTCTCTTTTATCTTATCATTCTATTTTTAAAGATGAGTATGTAATTTATGAAATTAAATATAAAAATGAGATATATGAAAATATTAAAAAATCTAAAGCAATCAATCACATATGCACCTTAACAAATGAGTCATTAGAGTTAAAAAATAATGATCATATCCCTTTAAATAACGATATATTAATCTTGTGTGTTTCCCGAAAAGACTCTCATATTTTAGAAAAAATAATTAATGATGATTGATAATAATTTTTTTTTAGACACCCATACCTTCTTAAAGAAAATTGCTAAAGACATAATTATACCAAATATAGGAAAATTAAGTGAAAATGAAGTTTCAACTAAAGATGATAATTCTAAAGTTACTAGTTATGATGTAATTGTAGAAAATGAACTAATCGAATATTTTAAAAAAATGGGATTTTCTAATATCATATCTGAAGAGGGTAATTCTGAATTAATAAAAAAAAATGAATATTTGACAGTAGACCCAATTGATGGAACAAGAAATTTTATTAACGGTATTAATAAAGTTGCGATAATGTTGTCATTTATAAAATTTACCCAATGCGAATTTGCTATAATATATGATCCTATTGGTGATGTCTTTTATCATACTTATAACAATTCAATATTTAAAAATCATAAGCAAATAAAAGCCCAAAATTATAGCAATCAAATTGGATTTTTGGGTGAGCATGCCAAGATTTATTTTAAGGATATTATTTCTTCTTACACAGAAAAATTAAGATCAAGGTCAATTGGTTATGATGTTATTGAAGCTATAGAAGGAGAAAGATCTTTTTTAACTGTCTACGGATCAAAAATTTGGGATTTATTTCCTGCTATGAGTTTTTTAAAGCTATTAAATTTTGAAACAAATCTTCCAAATATGGAATTTGATTATTCAAAATTAGAAAAAAAAATAATTTTTTATGCCAACCTTTAAGATTTTGTTTGTAGGTCTTGGGAAAATGGGCTTCCATATGGCTGGATATTTGTCTAAAAATAAAAATTTTAAACTTTTTGTATTTAATAGAACTAAATCAGTTGAACATAAATGGAAAAAAAAATTTATAGCTGAAAGTTATAATTTTAAAAATGATATAAAATTTGACTTTATTATTTCTTGCTTAAAAGATGATCACGCAGTTAATTCTTTTTTTAATAAGTTTGTAAAAACTTCAAATTTTCACAAAAATTCAATTATTATTGATCACTCAACTATATCATTAAAACAAATAGATTTACTTTCCAGGTTATTTAAACAAAGAAAAATAAAATTTTTAGATGCCCCTATTACAGGTGGGGAAGAGGGTGCAAAAAAAGCTTCTTTATCAGTAATGGTTGGTGGAACTAAACCAATCTTTAATCAATCAAAAAGAATAATTTCGTCATACTCTAAAAGTTTAACGCATATGGGTAAACTAGGCTCAGGACAATTAACAAAATTTACCAATCAAATTTTAATTTGTGGTATTTTATACTCTATATCTGAGGCTTATCTTTTTAGTAAAAAAAATAATCTTGATCAAAAAAAAATTTTTAATGTTATTAAAAACGGTGCTGCTAATTCTTGGCAATTCACTAATAGGTATTTAACACTTACTAAAAATAAATTTAATTTTGGTTTTTCTACAGAATTAATGACTAAAGATTTAAAATATGTTTTACAACAAGCAGAAAAATCTAAATTAAACTTAAATCTTACAAAAAGTGTTTTTAAAAAATATAAAAGTTTACAAAATACAATTTATAAAAAATGTGATACCTCGAGTTTAGTTAAGTCATTTAATGATCAATGAATTATTGGAAAAAAGGGTGTGCTTATTTATTAGAGAATGATCCTGTTTTTAAGCGTTATTATAATCCAAATCATCAATTAAAAACAAATAAAAATAAATTTGATGTTTTATTTAAATCTATCTGTTCCCAGCAAATATCTATTTCTGCTGCTATGTCTATTTATAAAAATTCAAAGAGTATAATTGGTCCTATAAATTTTAAAAATTTTAACATTAATAAAAGTAAAATAAAAAAGTTACCTTTAAGTAAAAATAAGAAAAAATGTTTAAATTCACTTCTAAATAATTATCACTTAGTAACTGATATAAAATTAAGCAACAGTAATTTTGAAAAAGTTAATAATAATTTAACTCAAATTTTTGGTATTGGTAGATGGACTGCTGAAATGTTTTCAATATTTTATTTAGGTTTGCCTGACATAATACCATTAGGAGACCTTGGTTTTATTAATGCCTATAAGAAATATTATAGAGATGAAAATTTAACTAAATTATCTTTTAATTCTAGCAAATGGCGAAATTATTCAACTATTGTAACATGGTATCTTTGGTCATCTTACGACTCAGAACCCTTATATTTATAATTTTATCCTAAATTAAAAAAAACAATTTAATCTTTAAAAAAAGGAATCTATTAATATTTATGCAATCTATAGTTGAATTTAAAAATATTTATAAAGCCTATCCTGGAGTTACAGCTAATGATGATGTGTCCTTTAATATCAAAGAGCAATCTATTCATGCTATCCTAGGTGAAAATGGGGCTGGAAAGTCAACATTAGTAAAAATTTTATATGGTCATGTAAAACCTGATAGTGGTGAAATTTTAATTAATTCTGATTTAGCAATAATTAATTCACCATCTACTGCGAAGAACCTAGGTATAAATATGGTTTTTCAGCATTTCAGTTTATTTGAGTCACTTACAGTTGCAGAAAATTTAATTCTTGGTATGAATGAAAATATATCTTTAGTTAAATTGAAAGATAAGTCTAAGACAATATGTGATAAGTACGGTTTTAACTTAAATTTAAATTCTCCTATAAGTTCTCTATCAGTTGGTCAGAGGCAATCCGTAGAAATTGTTAGATCATTATTGAATAACCCAAGAATTCTAATCATGGACGAACCAACTTCTGTTCTTACACCAGACGAAATTAGTAAATTATTTAAAATTATAAAAAATTTAGTCAAAGATGGACTAACAGTTATCTTTATATCCCATAAATTAGAAGAAATTATAAATCTGTCTGATTATGTAACAATTATGAGAAATGGAAAAGTAGTAAGCACAATTTCAACACAAAATGAAGATCCTGAAACTTTAGGATATAAAATGTTAGGTTATAAGGTATCTAAAGCAAAACAGGTCAGCGACATTAATTTTTCAAAGGATATTTTTAATATTAAAAATTTATCAACTCAATCTCAAGATCCATTTACAATTAATTTAAACACAATTGATTTAAATTTAAAAAAGGGACAAATTTTTGGCATAGCTGGAGTTGCAGGAAATGGCCAGAAAGAATTAATGGAAATTCTACTTAATGAAAACGATTATGAATTTAGTGGAGACATTATTTTTAAAGGGTTAAACATTAATAATCTATCAACATTTCAAAGAAAATCTCTATCTATTTCATATGTTACAGAAGAGAGATTAGGCCACAGTGCAGTACCTGAAATGTCTTTATCTGAAAATATATTTTTAAGTATGAACCATAAAAGTGAATTTAAGAAAGGTGATTTTATAAACTTTGAAAAGATTAATTCTTATGCAAGTGATGTAATAAAAAATTTTAATGTTGATACTCCCTCTTATAATGTCAAAGCTGGTAAACTTTCTGGAGGAAATCTTCAAAAATTTATTATTGGAAGAGAAATTTTATCAAATCCTGAGCTATTAATTTTATCTCAACCTACATGGGGCATAGATGCAGGTTCTGAAGCATTTATTAAAAAAACAATAGTAGAATTATCACAAAAGGGAGTATCTATTATTATCATCTCACACGATTTAGATGAATTACTTGAAGTATGTCACCAAATATCGGTATTATATGAGGGGTCTTTATCAAATCCCTTAAATGTAGAGGATATAAATATCACCAAATTAGGCAAGTATATGGGTGGTCTTTTTGATTAGAGTACAATTAAGAGAGGATTACTCAAATTTAATATTTTATTTGTCACCATTAGTTGCAGTTGCTTTAACTTTATTTTTTGGGTCATTTATTTTTTTAATTTTGGAATTGAGTCCAATTGAGTCTTTTAAAATTTTTTTTATTAGTCCTATTTCAAATTCTTACGGTATTTCAGAATTATTTGTAAAAGCGACACCACTTGCAATTATAGCTTTAGGATTATCTTATTGTTTCAAAAACAATATTTACAATATAGGAGCCGAGGGGCAATTAACAATGGGGGCAATATTTGGTGGTGGTATCGGACTATTATTAAATGACTCAACAAGTGTTTTTTTACTTCCAACAATGATTTTATTTGGCGCTTTAGGAGGAGCATTTTGGGCAACTATACCTGCTATTCTTAAAATAAAATTTAATACAAATGAAATTTTAACTAGTTTGATGTTAACCTATGTGGCTCTTTTTATTCTGGATTATTTTGTTGTTGGTCCGTGGAAAGACCCTGCAGGATATGGTTTGCCTAAATCGATGCCTTTTCCTGATGCTGGAAGACTCCCTGTATTAATTGATGGCCTTCGTGTTCACATTGGTGTCTATTTTGCATTAATAATTTGTTTGATAACTTATATTATCTACAACAAAACATTATTTGGGTTTAAACTTAAAGTTACTGGCTTAAGTACTAAAGCATCTCAATATGCTGGTTTTAAATATAAAAATTTAATTTTTTATACGTTTATAATAAGTGGAGTATGTGCAGGATTAGCTGGGCTATTTGAGGTTTCAGGACCAATAGGTTTATTGTACAGAGATATTTCACCTAATTATGGTTTTACTGCAATTATTGTTGCATTTTTGGGTAGATTGAACCCTTTTGGAATAATTTTATCCTCTTTACTAATTGCATTAACATATTTAGGAGCTGAGGATGCACAATTATTTCTTAAGATACCCTCTGCAGTAGGTTTTGTATTCCAGGGTTTAGTTCTATTCTTTTTGTTAGGCACAGATTTTTTAAATAAATATAAGGTGTTTATTAAATGAGTATCGAGCTAATTATAGGCATCTTAAATATAGTTTTAATATCTACAACGCCGCTTGTTTTTGCTGGAATTGGCGAGTTGGTTACTGAAAAAAGTGGCGTCCTCAATCTCGGATTAGAGGGTTTAATGTTAGTGGGAGCGGTAACTGGATTTATCACTTTAGTTATAACTGGTAACTATTTTTATTCCTTATTTTTATCAATAATATCTGGAGTAATTTTATCAGGAATATTTGCGTTTCTAGTTTTAAACCTTATGACTAATCAAATAGCTACTGGATTAGCATTAACTATTTTTGGCATTGGCTTAAGTGCAATGCTTGGTAAAAAATTTGGTGGAACACCCATAGATGGATTAAATCCTTACTATTTCATAGTGATTTCTTTTTTGTTAGTTTTTTTTGTTGCTTATTTTTTATCAAAAACAAAAACTGGCCTCATAGTCAGAGCTGTTGGTGAAAATCATAACTCAGCATACGCCTTGGGATATAATGTTATAAAAACAAGATATTTAACTATTATTTTCGGTGGTGTTATGAGTTCTCTAGCAGGTTATTATATTTCAATATGTTATGCCCCAATGTGGCAAGAAGGTATGACTGCTGGCAGGGGTTGGATAGCTCTTGCTTTAGTTGTTTTTGCGACTTGGAAGCCCTGGAGACTATTAGTTGGTGCTTATATCTTTGGAGGCGTTGCAATTATGCAAATGAACTTACAAGCCATAGGTGTTAAATTACCTGGTCAATTTTTTAACATGATGCCATATTTGGCCACGATTATTGTATTAGTTTTTATTTCGTCCAACAAACTTAGACTTAAACTTAGTGCGCCATCATCTTTAAATATACCTTTTGAAAAAAATCAATAGGTTATCCACTTATTTTTTTTTATATAAAGGGCATCCATTTCTTTTTTGTTATAAATTAATCACATATTTATTATTAACTAGATTCATTTTTTATTAATGAAATTAGCTCTATAATAAATTTTATTAATTTTTAAAAGATAGGATTTAAATATGTTAAGAAAAATACTTACTTTTCTCTCATTTTTAGCTGTAATTTCTGTATCTGCAGTCCATGCTGATCAAAAGAAAATTGGCTTTATATATATTGGACCTCCAGGTGATCACGGATGGACTTACATGCATGATCAAGGCAGAATTTACATGGAAAATGCTCTAGGAGACTCAATTACAACAACTTATATAGAAAATGTTCCAGAAAATGCAGATGCAGTTCGAGCTATAAGAAAACTAGCTGCATCAGGTCATGATCTAATTTTCACAACGTCTTTCAATTACATGGATCAAACTCTTGAGGTGGCTAAAGAGTTTCCAGATGTCAAATTTGAGCACGCTACTGGGTTTAAGAGAATGGATAATGTTTCAACATATTCTGCAAGATTTTACGAGGGTAGAACTATTATTGGGCACATTGCTGGTAAAATGACTAAGACCAATACCATTGGGTATATAGTTTCTTTTCCAATACCTGAGGTTATAAGAGGAATAAATGCATTTTATTTAGCTGCCTCTAAAGTCAATCCTGATGTAAAAATTAAAATTATTTGGAATTACTCTTGGTATGATCCTGGAAAAGAGGCTGATGCAGCTAACACTTTGATAAACCAAGGTGCAGATATAATAGTTCAACATACTGACTCATACGCTCCTTGCCAAGCCGCTGAGAAAGCTGGTGTTCTCGCTTTTGGTCAAGCTTCAAATCAAGAAGCATTCTGCCCAAACTCTCATATGACTTCGATTGAGGATATCTGGGGACCTTACTATGCTGCAAAAGCACAAGCGGTTGTTGATGGCACGTGGTCTTCCGAAGATACATGGCAGGGGTTTAAGGACGGTATGGTAGAAATGTCACCTTATAACACAAAACTCTTACCATTAGACTTAATCTTGGAGGCAAAAAATATGGAGACAGCAATTGAAAATGGAACTCTTCATTCATTCGAAGGACCAATTTATAATCAAGCTGGTGAGCTAGTTGTTAAAGAGGGAGAAGTTGCTGACGATGGTATGTTGGCCTCTATGATGTTCTATGTTCAAGGTATAGACGGAGAGGTGCCCCAATAAAATAAAAAAAATATTTAATCCTGTTCCCAAGGAAAAACAAGCCAGTCTTTATCTTTAAAATCATATAAATGAAGATCGGCTTGTTTTTTTCCTGAAGTCTTAGCATACAAAACAACAAACTTTGAATTTGGCATCATATCTTTAACTATTTTTGCTGTGTCACCGCTGTCAACTAAATCATCAATTACAACAAGTTTTTTCTCAGACTTAATTCTTTTAAAAATCTTAATATCAGTATTTTTTCTCCTGTCTGAGTAAGTTTTAAGAGCAATAACATCAATATCCTGAATTCCTAAATAATTAGCAATAATAGATCCTGGTATGAGTCCACCCCTAGATATGAGAATTAGTTTTTTAGGTTTATATTTTTTTTTTATTAATTTTGCTAATTTTATACAATCAGTATGTATATCGTGATAGCTTAAAAAAACCTGTTTCATTCAAGGATTATAATAAAATTAAAATGAAAAGCAATTTAGCTATATTGAGTTCAGACCAAAAATCAATTGACTTTATAAAAAAAAATAAACTATCAGGCACACTTAATCTATATGCTAATAGTTCAAGGAATATTGAGGTAGCACAGATATTTGCTGAGACGCATAATTTTAAAAAATATTACGGTGCTTATGAAGATCTTATTAAAGACAAAGGCGTAGATTTCGTCTTAAATTTTTTACCTTCTGGCATAAAGTTTGAATATATTTATCTTTGTCTAAAAAATAATATTAAAGTTATAACTGATTATCCAATTGTAAGTAATTCAAATGACTTAAAATATTATAACAAATTGATCAACTCAAAATTAATTGATAACCTTTTTTTAATAGACGAAACAAATATAAAAAAACTATACGAGGATTCATTAAAACAAAATATTATTAATTACACAAAATCTTTTAAGGATCTTAATAAATTTGAGAATAGTTTATATAGTAAAGATGTTTTGTTTGAATTATGTCCAGAGCTTTTTTACTTAATTTATCAATATCGTGAAAAAAAAATATCAATTCATAAAAATGATAAAATTCTTGATAAGATTACTAACAAATTAACTAACTTTAAGTGCAGTATAGAGATTAATGGTAATTTAAAAATTAATGTTACTCTTACTAGTAATTCAGATAATAATTTAAGCAATTTAGACAAACAAAAGCAATTTATGCCCAATATGCTGATATATAACCTCAAAGATCTAAATTCTTTTGTAAATTCAAAAAATTCTTTTGAAAATTTATCTATTTTTACATATTATCCGTACAAATTATTTCAAGAGGTTCTTTATGAGTGAAAATATTACATTCGCAGTATCAGGTTCTGAAACTTATTATCACAAGGATTGGTTAAAATCTAAAGGGTTCAAATGGGTTGCATCCTCAAAAAAATGGGAAAAACTAAATATATTAGAGATTGAGGCAGATCAATTATCAGAATATTGCAGAGAGTTCGGACTTTATTACGAAAGATCAGATAAAGGTATGCCAAAATTTGATTATGAGAGTTACTTATGGGATGGCAACATTCCAGATAAATCTATTTGGTATGAGGAAAAGAGTCTTCCAAATTCAACAAACAAAGAAGATTAGTGAATTAAAACTGAAAATATTCCATAAAAAAAGAAAATCAAAGCTATTACTAAAGCAAAATAATACGGTGCTTTGTTTCTGTTCATAAATGAAGCCATTATTACCAAATACTTATGTAATTAACAATAAATATCTACAATCAATTATTTTACCTAGTACAGATATCATTGACTATAATTTTAGTTCTGATCAAATCCACAAGCTCAATCTTTTACAAATTCTAAGGCCAGATATTTATTTTAATAAGAAACTTTCTGATAATGAATTTTTTGATTTATCAAAAAGATATTACCAAAGACTTATAGATGAAAAAATTATATATAAGTCTGAAAATGAATATTTTTTATATAGAATAGACTCTGACAATCATTCGCAAACAGGGTTAATTTCTCTGTTAAATATACAAGACTACATAAATAGAAATATAAAGCCCCACGAAAAAATTTTAGTGAGTAAAGGCAAAGAAAGAGCTGATCAATTATCTAAAGTAAAATTTCAATTGTCTCCTATTTATCTTTTTTACGATGATGAAAATATAGATTTAAACCTTGATATTCATCATGACAAAAAACCACTTATAAAGTTTAAATCTGGCAAGTACATTCATTCAATATATAAAACTAACACTGATTTCACTGGTATTAATTTTAAGGAACTTTTTGTGGCAGATGGCCATCATAGAATAGAGGGCTTTGCTCAATTAGACGTCAATAAAGATACTAAATTTTTATCTATTGTTTTTCCAAAATCTAAATGCTTAAACCTAGCATACAACAGAAGTGTTAAATTTCCAGATGCATACAATAAAGATTCGTTCATATCTGACTTAAAAAAATATTTCCATGTTGAAGAGCTAAAATATCATGAGAAGATAGAACGATTTTTTGTAATATACTATCAGGGTAAATATTATAAAATAGATTTGAAAAACGACTTCTCCACAAATGGCGCTGACTGTATTGATTTTGGTGAGTTTGTCTTGAAAGAAATATTGAATATTCAGGACGAAACTAGTGATCAAAGGGTCGAATTCGTCCCACCCTCATTAGGCACTGATTATTTGATTAATCAAGTTGATACGGGTATAACAGATTTATCGACATTAATGAGACCAGTTAGCATGGATTTAGTGATAGAATACTCTAAAAATTTGAAATTTATGCCACCCAAAGCTACTTGGTTTGAACCCAAACCACTAGATGGTTTATTTTTTTACAAAATTATTGAATAGTTCACAAACACTAAGGAGAAATATTAATTATGCAAAAACCTACCATTAAACCAAATCATCCATTCTTTTCATCAGGACCATGTTCTAAAAGACCTGGATGGAAATTAGAGGCTTTGAATGATGCCGTTTTAGGTAGATCACATAGAGCAAAAAGCGGTAAGGCAAAACTCAATGAAGTAATTGTTAAATCTAAGCAAGTTTTAGAGTTACCAGATGATTATCTAGTAGGTATCGTTCCTGCCTCTGATACTGGGGCAATAGAAATGGCTATGTGGAGCCTTCTAGGTTTAAAAAATGTAGAAGTGTGCGGTTGGGAGACTTTTGGTTTAACATGGGTAAAGGATATTACAAAACAGTTAAAATTAGAAAATGTAACAGTTCATAAAACTGATAACTATGGTGAACTCCCTGATTTGTCAAAAGTAAATTTTGATAATGATGTTGTTTTTACATGGAATGGCACTACTTCTGGTGTATGCATTCCCAATGCAGATTGGATACCAGAAAATAGATTAGGTTTATCTATTTGTGATGCCACTTCAGCAGTTTTTGCTATGGATATGGACTTTAAAAAATTAGATGTTGTGACCTGGTCATGGCAAAAAGTTTTGGGAGGAGAGGCTGCACACGGTATGATTGCTTTATCACCAAGAGCAGTTGAAAGACTTGAAACTTATGAGCCATCTTGGCCAATGCCTAAAATTTTTCAATTAGCTAAAAACAAGAAGTTTTCCAAAGAAATTTTTGAAGGAGCTACTATAAATACTCCCTCCTTGCTTGCTGCGGAAGATGCATTAGATGCATTGAATTGGTGTATTAAAATAGGTGGGCAAAAAGAATTAATATCTAGATCAAAAAAAAATCTTCAAGTTATTAAGGACTGGATTGATCAGAGAGATTGGGTAGAGTTTTTAGCTGTTGACCCAAATACATATTCTTCAACAAGCATATGTTTTAAGTTTACACATTCTGATTTTGTAGCCTTAGATAGTGATAATCAAAAAAAACTTGTGAAAGAGATATGCTCTACATTAGAGAAAGAGGACGCTGGGTACGATATTAATGCATATAAAGATGCACCAGCAGGCATTAGAATTTGGGGAGGTGCAACTGTTGAAGCCTCTGACATAGAAAAAGTTTTACCATGGATTGAATGGTCTTTTTTTGAAACAATGGGAAGGTATAAATAATGAAGATTTTAATTTCTGATAAGATGAGCGATAAGGTAGAAGAAGTCTTAAAGTCAAAACAAATTGATTATGATATCAAAACTGGGATGTCTCCTGAGGAACTTAAAGGTGTGATTGATCAATATGATGGCATTTTAATCAGATCAGCAACTAAATTAACCTCAGATATACTCGCTGACTGTAAGAACCTTAAAGTTATTGGTAGAGCAGGAGTTGGTGTCGATAATGTTGACCTAGATCAAGCGACAAAAAATCGAATTCTAGTGATGAATACACCTCTAGGAAACCTAGAGGCAACAGCTGAGTTAAGCGTCGGTTTAATGTTTTCTATTATGAGAAATATTCATCTAGCTAATGATTCAACTCATCAAGGAAAATGGGAAAAACCTAAGTTTCTTGGTACTGAGTTAAAAGGAAAAGTTCTTGGAATAGTGGGCTACGGCAACATAGGTCAAAGAGTTGCTGAAATATGCTCAACAATTGGAATGAAAATTATTACTAATTCTAAATCAGCAAGCGATGATGATTTATCAAAATTTAATGTTGAAAAGGTCTCAACAGAGGACTTAATTAAGGAAGCTGATGTTATTACTCTTCATACAAAATTGAATGATGAAACAAAGTATATGATTAACAAAGAAACAATATCAACAATGAAACCCACATCAGTAATTATAAATTGCGCTAGGGGCGGTCTTATTAATGAGTCTGATTTAAAAGATGCACTAAATAATGAAATTATTGCAGGTGCTGCAGTTGATGTTTATGAAAATGAGCCTGCAACAGATAATATAATGTTTGGAACTAAAAATTTACTTCTCACACCTCACTTAGGAGCTTCCTCAAAAGAGGCTCAATCTAATGTGGCAATTGACGTAGCAAATCAAGTTGCTGATTTTTTAAAAGAAAATAAGATTGTTAATAACGTTAACTCTTTTTAAATCTTTTAAAATACTCATAAATAGAAATTTTTGTTAGGACATTTTGTATAGATCTACTTTCATTTATTTTTTTTAATTCATTTAGACTTAACTTAAAAATTTTAATTTCCTCATTCTCATTTCTATTGTAAAGAGTTTTTAGCTTAATTTTTTCAACCTCCGCATAATAGACATGAACTATTTCATCGGAGTAGCCTGGTACTGGGCAGTATGTAGTTAATTTCAAAACTTTTTTTGTTTTTACTCCTATTTCTTCTTTGATTTCTCTTTTTAAAGCAGTAATAAGCGACTCACCTTTATCTACTAATCCTCCTACAATTTCATATTTTAATGTTTTATTTCTGACAAAATAAAATGGCCTGAATTGCTTGATCAAATAAAACTTTTTCTCCTCAGGGCTGAAACAAAGAGCAAAAACAACATCTCCAACATTTAATATTTCTCTAAAAATCTTATAAGGTCTTATTTTCTTGTTAAAGCTACGAACTAAAAATTGATATTTCCAAAACTTGAAGAAGCTGTTTGATATAAGTAATTTTTTTATTTTAGTAACTTTTTGCATGAGATTTAACTGTTTGACTATTTATAAGACAAAAGTATATATATTCAATACTCGGGGAGTAGCTCAGTCTGGTAGAGTGTCTGCTTTGGGAGCAGAAAGTCGCAGGTTCGAATCCTGTCTCCCCGACCAAAAAATTATGAAAAAAGTCACAATTAAGCGTCCTTCAAAAACTAATATGCAATCAGGCTTAAAAAAAACTAAGATGTGGATCATAGAGTTTGAGTTTGATCCTAGTATTCAAAAGGATGTATTAATGGGTTGGAATAGTTCAAAAAACACAACAAAACAATTAAAATTAAACTTTGACAGCTTAGATGACGCTATCTTATGGTGTCAAAAGAACTCATATCAATATAGGGTTGTCGATCAAACCTATAAACCAGTAAAACCAAAGAGTTATGCCAGTAATTTCTCAAATAATAGAAAAACTTCTTGGACACACTAATAATTAAATATTCATTTTTTTAAATATAATACTATTATCACTTCATAATTATTAATTAATAAGGGGGAAAGAAATGATTAAGTTCATTACTACTCTGCTTGCTTTATTTATGTTTAGCACGTCATACGCTAAAGAAGTTAAAGTTGGCATTATTTTAGGTTTTACAGGACCTATTGAATCATTAACGCCGGGTATGGCTGCAGGCGCTGAGTTAGCTTTTAATGAAGCTTCAGATTCAGGCGCATTATTAGGTGGTTCAACAGTTAGCTCTATTAGAGCTGACTCAACATGTATCGATTCAGCAGCGGCAGCATCTGCAGCTGAATTTTTAATTTCACAAGGTGTTACAGCAATTATGGGAGCGGACTGTTCTGGTGTCACAGGTGCAGTTCTTTCAAATGTAGCTGTTCCAAATGGAGTACCAATGATTTCACCATCTGCAACATCACCTGCTCTAACTACTGCCGAAGATAATGGTTTGTTTTTTAGAACAGCTCCTTCAGATGCAAGAGGTGGAGAGGTTTTAGCAGACATTACCAGCGACAGAGGTATTTCAAGTGTTGCAATTACATATGTTAACACTGATTATGGTGTTGGCTTAGCAGATGTCTATGAAGCTGCAGCAATTGCTAGAGGTATTGAAGTTACAGCTAAAACTGCTCATGAAGGCGATAAGGCAGACTATAGTGCTGAAGTAGGTGTACTTTCATCAGCTGGTGGAGATGCATTAGTCGTTATTGGTTACTTAGATCAAGGTGGTAATCAAATTATCCAAGGATCATTAGATAGTGGAGCTTTTGATACATTTGTACTGTCTGATGGTATGATTGGTGAGTCATTGACTGATACTTTTGGAACTGATCTTGATGGTTCCTTTGGTTCAATGCCAGGTTCTCTTGGTGCTGGTGCAATGAAATTTAAGGCTTATGCAGAAGCTAACGGTGTTGATCCATCAGTTTATGTTGGAGAGTCATATGACGCTGCTGCATTAATCATGCTTGCAATGTGTAAGGGTAAGTCTGATGACAGCGCATCAATTGCAGCAAACATTATGAGCGTAGCGAATGGTCCTGGTACAAAAATTTATGCTGGAGAACTCAAAAAGGGTCTTGAACTAGCATGTGCTGGATTTGCAGTTGACTACGACGGGGCGACAGATGTTAACTTTACAGAAGTAGGAGAGGCATTTGGAGCATTCCTTGAAAAAGGAATCGAAGGCGGTAAATTTACCGACGTAGCTCAAAGATAATTATTATTTCTTAGCCCCATCTTTTAGGTGGGGCTAAGATGATATCAATTTTTTATAATTTTCTCCGGAAGTAACCCTTTAGGTCTATATCGCATAACTAAGAGAAGTCCAAGACCCATCATTAAATATCTAAAGTATGGAACACTATTTACTAGATGTTCTTTAATGTAATTAGTTTCATCTAAATGATTAGTGAATATGTTGATGACAAGCAGTGCAAAAGGAGCTGATTGTATCCAAATAAACCAAACAACAAATCCTCCCAATATAGCTCCATAATTATTTCCTGTGCCTCCCAATAAGACCATGACCCATATTAAGAAAGTATATCGTAAAGGTTGATAGCTTGATGGAGTGAAAAGACCGTCATAGGTAACTAGCATTGCACCTGCAAATCCAATAATCGCAGAACCTAACATAAAAATAAAAAGGTGTTGCTTTACAACATTTTTTCCCATGGCTTTAGCAGCCTCTTCATTGTCTCTTATGGCTCTCATCATCCTACCCCAAGGAGAGTTCAAAGCTTTCTCAGAAAAATATAGAATTATAAATACAACAGCTAAAAAAATTAGACTAAAGCATAGCTTTACAAAAACTCCAGAAGAGGAGATTACGAGTTCATTAAGTAAAGAAGTTCTTTCATCAAAATCCAAGACATTTGATAATTTTGAAGAATTTAAAAATTCAACAAGTTTTATAAACCACTCAGAGTTTTGTAAATCCACTTCATATGGAACTGGTCTCTTCAAACCAATAACATTCTTTACCCCCCTTGATAACCACTCCTCATGTTTGACAATCGTTATTATTATTCCAGAGACTAGCAAAGTTGATATTGCCAAATAGTCAGACCTTAACCCTAAACAAACTTTACCTACAACAAAAGCTACAAGGGCACATAAAATTGCTCCAACAAACCATGAAAATATAATTGGCAAATTAGCCCCACCTAAAAAACCTGATGTGGCAGCATTAATTGATTCAATTTTGCTAATTGATGGACCAGCTATAAATTTAAGTAATGGTATGGATAAAATTATGATTACGAATATAAAATAGTTTTTATATTTATGATTTGGTATTTTTTTATTAATTAATAAAACACTAAAAACGATTGCTAATAAAAATAAACCAGAAATTAAAATTCCAATACCGCCAGCACTCCAAGCTTCAGGAACAGGGGGAACTGAAATTAAAACAGTAGCCAAACCTCCTATTGCCAAAAAACCCATTACACCAAAATTAATTAAACCAGCAAAACCCCACTGAATATTTACTCCCATCGCCATTACAGCAGAGATAAGACAAAGATTTAACATTGATAGTGCAATACCCCATGACTGAAATAAGCCTACTAAAATGGTTAAAATAGTCATTACTGAGAAACAAATTTTAAAGTCAGAATTTTTGATCATATGACTTTTCCTTTAAAGATACCATTTGGCCTAAAAATAAGAACTACTATTAATATCGCAAAAGAGATCGCAAATTTATAATCAGTAGAGATAAATTGTATTAGTGTGCTTGGTTCTAAACCTTCAGGCATGATGTACTTAAAAAATTTTTTATAAGCATAGGTAAGGCCTATTTCAGAGAAAGCAATTAGAAAGCCCCCGTAAAATGCACCCAAAGGATTTCCAATACCACCAACAATTGTTGCTGCAAAAATAGGAAGAAGGTTATTAAAATAAGTAAATGGCTTAAAACTTTTATCCAATCCATACAAAGTTCCAGCGACAGTTGCTAAAATTGAAACGATTATCCAAGTAAGTAAAACAATTTTTTTGGGGTCAATACCTGATAGCAAAGCTAAATCCTCATTATTAGAATAAGCTCTCATAGATTTGCCTGTTTTGGTTTTATTTAAAAAATAAAAAAGTATGGAGCAAGTAATAATTGTGGTAATCAATGTTATCACTTGTGTTGATTTTAATGCAAGTCCCTCATTTAATCCTGTCATTTGCTTAAACTCTCTAGCTTTCATAATAAACTTATGACCATCCATAAAGTTTATGTCATTTGGTCCAATGATAATTCTAACAACTGCATTTAAAACAAACATTATACCAAGACTAACAACTATAAATGTCACGGGATCACTTTTTTTATTTCTGTAATATTCAAATACCGTTTTGTCAAAAAATAAACTCACAGCAATTGTCAGTAGGATACCAACTGGTAATGCTAGTAAAGCAGTTGGAAGTAAACCAAATGTGATTCCTTTTGATTGTAAAAACCAAGTAACAAGGATTACAATCATTGTTCCAAAAGCCATTAAATCTCCATAAGCAAAGTTTGCAAATCTTAAAACGCCATAAATTAAAGTTACCCCAATTGCACCCAAAGCCAACTGTGATCCATAAGTTATTCCGGGCACAATAATAAAATTAGTTAGAAGTATGATCGAGTTTAAAAAATCCATTTACCCACCTAAGAAAGCCTTTCTAATCTCTTTATCATTTAGAAGGTAATCACCTTTGCCCTCGTAGGCATTTTTACCCGTCACCAATATATAACCCCGATCAGATATTTCTAAAGCCTGACGGGCATTTTGCTCAACCATTAGTATAGCTATGTTTTGTTTTTTTATATTTAATATGTGCTCAAATAATTCTGTCATAATTACTGGTGAAACCCCTGCAGTTGGTTCATCTAACATTAAAACATCTGGCTCAGTCATTAAAGCTCTGGCGATAGCAACCTGTTGCCGTTGACCACCTGATAATTCACCTGCAAATTGATCACTTTTCTCTTTAATTATGGGAAATAAATCATACATCTCCTCTAATCTCGTTGATAAATTAGTATCATTTAAAAAAGCACCCATCTCTAAGTTCTCTCTTACTGTTAATTCTGTGAAAATATTTTTTATTTGAGGTACAAAGGATATTCCTAGCTTTATTCTATCTTGTGTTTTCAGTTTTGTGATATCTTTTCCATCAAGCACGACGTTTCCATTTTTTAAGTCAAGTATACCAAGCATTGCTTTCATTGCTGTTGATTTACCAGCACCATTGGGACCTAGAATGGATACAATTTCACCTCTATTAACATTAAAAGAGCATTCTTCGATAATGTTTACACCTCCATATCCACCAGTTAAATTTGAAGCAGAAAAAAACATTATTTTTTTAATCCTTTACCTAAATAAGACTCAATAACTTGTTCATTTGACTTTACGTCCTCAGCAGAGCCTTTAAAAAGTACTGATCCCTCAGCTAAAACAATTACAGGGTCACACAGTTCACTTATAAAATTAAAATCGTGTTCAATCATACAAAAAGTGTAACCTTTATCTTGATTAAGTTTTAAAATTGAGTCACTTATGTCTCTAAGCAGTGTTTTATTAACTCCAGCGCCAACTTCATCTAAAAAAACTATTTTAGCATCTACCATCATTGTCCTTGCCAATTCTAAAAGTTTTTTTTGACCTCCAGATAGATTTCCAGCTCTCTCATTCTTAAGGTGTTCAATTTTTAAAAATTTTAATACTTCCATGGCTTTATCTTTAATTAATTCATCTTCTTTTTTAATTTTTTGACTATTCATCAGCGAATAAAGAAGCTTTTCACCTTTTTGATTACCTGGCACTACCATTAAATTCTCAATAACTGTCATATTTGAAAATTCGTGTGCAATTTGAAATGTTCTTAATACTCCTAAATGAAATAAGTCGTGCGACTCTTCATTTGTTATTTCAACACCATTATAGAAAACTTTACCAGTATCTGATTTAAGATTACCAGTAATTACATTAAATAAAGTAGTCTTACCAGACCCATTAGGTCCAATAATTCCTGTTATAGCTTTATCCTTAATTTCTAAAGAGCAATCATTTAGTGCAACTAATCCACCAAATGTTTTCACCAAATTTTCAACTTTTATTAAAATATTATTCATTTAAAAATTAATGCATATTAAAGTAGAAAATATAAAGTTGAAGTGGTAAATATTCCAATAAATGCGCTCTTAGCTCAGCTGGATAGAGCATCTGCCTTCTAAGCAGAGGGTCGCAGGTTCGAATCCTGCAGAGCGCGCCAACATATCAGTATAATAAAGGATTAAATAATAATTTATCAATTTTCAAAAATTGAAATATCTAATTTATTCAAACATTTTTTACAAAAACTGAAATCATCATCCATATGAAATAGTCCTGGAAATGCGATACATTCTATTTTAGCTTTATTAGCTGATAATGCACTCTCAACTGAGTCCTCTATTGCTATGCACTCATTTTCTTTTACACTTAATTTTTTAAGGGCTTCAAAATATATATCTGGGTAAGGTTTTACTTTTTTTATTAGTTTACTGTTCCCAATAAAATTAAAATCTGTTTTTATTATTTTATCTTTTAGAGTTGTGAAAATAGCATCTATATTTTCAATTGTAGTCGTTGATGCTAGACCAATTTTAATATTGTTTAATTTAGCATATTTAATTACCTCTAAAACACCCTCTCTCGGATTAATAATATTAGAATTTAAATATCTGTTAAAATATTGAGTTTTTAGTTCTCTAATTTTTTTTGAGTCTACTGTGTTCTGATTAATATTAGCAAAATATTCAACTCTATTTCTTCCCCCTGACTTTTTAAGTAAATTTTTGTAATTATTTTTATCCCAATACCAATCTAGTCCTATTTCCTTAAATGCTTGATTAAATGACTGTCTTTGAATATCAGACGTTTCTACTAAAGTTCCTATAGATCCAAAAATTATTGCCTTCATAAAATTATCTTAACTTTGTTAATTACTAATTTTATTTAGCAGTCCAACCACCGTCTACCACTATCGACGACCCTGTAATCATTGATGAACCATTTGATGCCAGATATACAACCGCAGTAGCTACATCACTTTCAGTAGCTAATCTACCAAGAGGTATATTTTTTAAAGTTTCTTTTTTAAATTTTTTATTAATAAAAAACTTTTTTACCATTGGAGTTTCAACAAATGTTGGACAAACAGAATTGACACGAATATTTTTTGAAGCTAAATCCAGAGCCATTCCTTTAGTTAACCCTTCAATACCAAATTTTGTCATATTGTAAGTACTTCTATTTGGTGCTCCAACTTTGCCTAGCTGAGAGGACATATTAATGATACTTCCTGCAATTGTTTTTCTATTTTTAGACTTTAACATCTTTCTGGATGCTAATTGTGCAACATGAAAAGATGCTTTCAAATTTAAATCAACCATATAATCCATATCTTCTTTTTTAATTTTGTTAAAAAACTCAGGTATATTTGTTCCCGCATTATTTACTAAAATATCTAATCTATTAATTTTTGAAAAAACTTCAGTTATTTGATCAAAATCAAATAAATCACAAACATAAAATTCACATTTTCTTTTTAATTTGTTTATTTCTTTTTTAACTTTAATAAGATCTTTTTCAGTGCGACTTAAAATTATTAAATCAGCACCAGCTTCTGCTAAAGCAATAGCTGAAGCTCTTCCAATACCCTTACCCGCACCTGTCACAAGTGCTATTTTTTTCTTGAGACTTAAACTTTTTAAATACATTACTTAGTTTTAATTTTAGATACTGGTTTTCCATAGGCTACATTAATACCACCATATCTTCTTGCTCTGACATTACATTGTTCGGCATGGCCTATAAAACCCTCTAAATATGATAATCTTGATCCATATTCTGCAATTTTTGTAGCTGCTTCATCAGTTGTAATTTTTTGATAAGTATGAGTTTTTATAAATTTACCAACCCATAAACCGCCTGTGTATCTTCCAGCTTTTTTTGTCGGTAAAGTATGGTTTGTTCCTATTACTTTATCCCCATTCGCAACATTTGTTCTTGCACCCAAAAAAAGTGCTCCATAAGATGTCATATTTTTTAAAAACCATTCATCTCTATCTGTCATAACTTGAACATGCTCTGAAGCTATTTCATTAGCTTTCATTAACATCTCATCATAACTTTCACACAAAATTATTTCACCATAATCTTTCCAGCTAACACCAGCAGTATCTTTTGTTGGTAAAATTTTGAGCAGTCTATCTATTTCTTTTATTGTTTCTGATGCTAAATCTCTTGAATTAGTAATCATTATTGCAGGTGAATTATAACCATGTTCTGCTTGTCCAAGAAGATCTGTAGCACATATCTCTGCATCTACAGTATCATCGCAGATAATCATTGTTTCAGTAGGACCAGCAAATAAATCGATACCAACCTTACCAAATAATTGTCTTTTTGCTTCCGCAACGTATGCGTTTCCAGGACCAACAATCATATCTACTGGTTCTATGCTTTCAGTCCCAATAGCCATAGCTCCAACACCCTGCATTCCACCTAAAACGTATATTTCATGTGCTCCTCCCATTTTCATGGCTGTAACTACAGCAGCATTTGGTTTTCCTTGATAGGGTGGTGTTGTTGCTATTATTCTAGGAACTCCAGCAACTGAAGCAGTGACTACAGACATATGAGCTGATGCCACCATTGGAAATTTTCCAGCAGGAACATAACAGCCAACAGATTGAACAGGTATGTTTTTATGTCCAAGAATTACACCTGGTTGAGTTTCTACTTCAATTTCACTTAAACTTTTTAATTGTGCCTCAGCAAACGATCGAACTTGTTTTTGTGCAAATCTAATATCCTCTTTGTCATTATCAGAAACTTCATCGACTAATTTACTTATTTCATCTTCAGATAATCTAAATGAACTAGGTGAGTATTTATCAAATTTCTCTGATAATTCTCTTACATAGCTATCTCCCTTTAATTCAATTTCCTTTAAAGTGTTCTCAACTACTGCTTTAACTTTATTGTTTTCTTCAGCTCTTTGTTTTTCATTTAAGCTTTTTTTGATAAATTCAACTGTCATTTTTATTTCTTATGAACTAATTCGAGCACATCTATTCCTAATTGAAATAAAATATGGACAATATCTATTGGTACCCAATTTTCCCTAATAAGACCCTCATTATGTAAATAAAAATCCATCACTCTCATAGTAACTAATTTATTAGTAGGTTCATACCCTAGCCAATCACTTGAACCGTGTGTAGCTTGAATACTATGCCAACCACCTGTCATAGAATAATTACCATCACCTATTTCAATGTAATGACCAATTTTCCAATAATTTCTCTCTTTAAACGTCAATCTAAATGGTAGCTGATGATGCTCAATAAAACCTTTTAAACCTCTAGCAGTGCCTATACCACATGGTCCGTACCACATCATTTTCGGATGCCAATAATCTTTTTGAGGATGGTTAATTAATTTCTGTCTGACACTATCTTTAGTAGCTCCAGTCTCAGTTTCTGGTTTTATATCTAAACTTCTTTGCATCGTAAGACCCTGATCAAGGGTTCTAGCTGATAAATCAGAGTCTAGGTTTTCAAAAGTTGTTCCGTCTCCAGTAATGGGTCCTGGCCACATTTCTTCTATACCTAAAGATGAATTAATTGGCCAAAAACCTGCTTGCCTTATGAAATCCATAATATCAATTAACACATGAGAATTGATTATTTTTTCATTTTCAATTTGATGAACTTCACAAATTCGTAAATGAATAGTTTTACCATTGGAGGGAACTCCTAACCATGGATTGACAAAAGTGCCAGTCAAATGACCAACAGTTGAGACATAAACCCTATCTTGAAAACTCCCTCCAATTATTAAATTATCTCTTCTCTCTAAATCTGGAAAAGAATTCAGTAAAGGTTTCCAAAGGGTATTAATTATTTCATCAATGCCTTTTATATGATTTACAGGGTGGAATGCATAGATTTCAGCATCTTCATGATATGCATTCTTTATATTTTGACTTAAATCACTATCTTTGGACTCAGAAATTTTTTTGAGAAGATTTCTAATTTTTTTTTTATTTAATATATTTTCTTCAGGGTCCAAATTTATAATTTTTGCTCCACTTTTAATTGGGATACCAGTATCAAAATTTTTAATTTCGCTCATGTTATATTGCCTCACCTATATAAAATAAATAAATATTACTTTGATTAACTTTATAATTTAAATAATATTTAGCAATATGTGGAAATTTAAAATCTAATTAATGACGCAGGATATTAACAGTCGTTTGGTAAAATTTAATGAGCTAGTCCCAAGTAAAATTCCATTTGTAGAAGGTAAGCTCAAAGGGCATCAAGATAGACTGAATTATTCTATAGTTGGTCCTGGAGTGAGTGAGGATACCAAGCAAAACGTCAAAATAGCCGAAGAACATGGTTTCAATATAGGTGCAGTAAGTGCCGCTCCAATGAATGGATCGGGACTTCATAGCCACACTACTGCAGAAGTATTTTTGATATTTTCAGGTTCTTGGCGCTTTTATTGGGGCGCAGATGGTAAAGAGGGCGAAGTAGTTTTAAACAAAGGAGATGTTGCTTCATTTCCCACTAATATGTTTCGGGGATTTCAAAATGTTAGTGATGAAAAAGCATTAATATTTGTTGTCCTAGGAGAAAATGATCCCGGTGTGATAACATGGACACCAAAAGTTTTAGAAAAAGCAAAAGAGTCTGGAATGGTTTTATTAAATGATAATACCTTAATTGATCTTGATAAAAATAAAATTCCAGATGGGAAAGTTGCCCTTGAACCTATTAAAGAAAAAGATCTGGAGTCTTTCGATCATTACACTTCTGAAGAAATTGAAAAATATGTAATCCGTTATGAAAATAAGGATAAATATTTAAAAGATGATGAGCATTATAACTCTAATTCAATTTTAAATTACCTTGACTATTTTAATGTTCATAATAAAGATTTTGAGCCAAACATAGACCATAATACAGGCTTTGGTTTGACGATGTTAAAAGGTAATAATGCTCATATTCATCCGTACACATTAAAAGAGTCTGAAGTTTATTTATGTTTAGATGGTGAATGGGAAGTAACTTGCAATGATCAAAAAACCATAATTGGACCAAACGACTCTTTCTCGTCTCCAAGAGGTTCAACTAGAAGTTTAAAAAATATTAGTAATCAAGAAGGAAGTATCTTTATTATACGACAAAAAAACCTCTAATAATGAAAGGTTTTGATAATAAATTTTTAGATCTACCAGATTATATATTTAAAATAACATATCAAATTTGGGAAAATAAAGATGTTGAGTCAATTAGAGACTATTATGCTGAGGGTATTCCAGTTAGGTCTCCAGACGGTGTGATATATGGCCCAGATGCTGTAGTGAAGGCTACTTATGCCACTTTGAATGAATTTCCAGATCGACAGTTATTAGGCGAAGATGTTATTTGGATTGGTAATGAAGAACATGGATATTTATCATCACATAGAATTTTATCTAAGGCGACGCATTTAAATGATGGTATTTATGGAAAAGCTACTGGTAAAACTCTCAAGTATCGAGTAATAGCTGATTGTGCTTGCAAGAATAACAAGGTTTACGATGAATGGCTTGTAAGAGACCAGGGTGCTATTGTGAGGCAGTTAAACATTGATCCTAAAAAACATGCAGCAAATGTAATTGAAAATCAAGGCGGTAAAGATAAATGCCCAGCTCCCTTTAATAACAATACCTCACATGAAGTAAAATATATACAAATACCGATCTCAACAAATAATACTGGAATAGATTATGCTAACATTTTAAAGGAAATATTTAATAATAATTTTAACATAATAGATAAAGTTTATGATCGATCAGTCAATCAAGAACAGCCTGGAGGCACAAAAGCATTAGGGGTAGATGAGGTAAAGATTTTTTGGTCTTCACTAAGATCTATGTTTCCGGATTCAATTTTTAGAGTTGAACATGTAAGCTATTTAGAGGAAAAAAATGAGTATAAAAAGGCATCCATTAGATGGTCATTAGAGGGAATTCATTCAGGACCCGGATTATTTTCTGATCCTAGTAATGCAAATGTTCATATAATGGGAATATCTCAGGCTGAATTTGGTCCAAGAGGGATCAAAAATGAGTGGGTTCTGTTTGATGAAACAATAATTTGGAAACAAATTTTATTAAAAACTGGATAACAATTGAAACTACTAACAAAAACAGAAAAGAAAATAATTGAATACATTAGAAATTTTGACACTCCAACTATCTCAAATTCACTAGAATTATTAGATCCAACTCTACGATCAAAAGGACACACACAAAAAACAATGCATTGTCTAAATCCGAGTTTAAAACCAATTATTGGTTTTGCCAAAACAGCGATTATTACATCCAGAAAAAAGAAAAATACAAATATAATAAAAAATAGAGATAAATATTATGAATATATGTTCGAAGGAAACTACCCTAAGATTTGTGTTATCGAGGATAAGGATAAGACAAATACAATTGGTGCATGGTGGGGTGAACTTAATGCATATATACATTTAAATTTTGGATTTGTTGGAGCTATAACAAACGGAGCAATGAGAGATTTACAGGAGATAAATAGAAAGTTTCAAATATTAAGTGGTGAAATAAGAGTAGGGCATGGATACAATCAAATTCATAAAATTAATTGCAATGTTGATATTTTTAATATGAAAGTAAGACCTGACGACCTTATTCATGCAGACATACACGGTGCTGTTATAATAAAAAGAGACTTTTTAATTGAATTACCATTGGCCATTAAAAAAATGATAAAAAAAGAAAAAATAATTTTTGATTTCTTAAGAAAAAATAAAAAATTTTCGAAAAAACAATTCTTAGATAAGTATAAACAATTTATCAATTCATAATTATTATGGCATCTAAAATTTTGACAACACACGTTGGGAGCTTACCAAGATCCAAAGAACTATCAGAATATCTCTTTGCCAAGGATAAGGGTGAAGAATACAACAAAAAATTATTTGGAAATATTTTAAGCTCAAATGTTGAACAAATTGTAAAAAGACAACTTGAAGTTGGGTTAGATTTCATAAGTGACGGTGAGATGAGCAAGATTAGTTATGCCACTTATATTAAGGATAGAATTGATGGTTTTTCAGGAGAAAGTGAACGAAGAGCACCTGCCGATTTAGACGATTTTCCAGATTATAAAGAAAAGTTAGCTATTAGTGGTGGAACACCTACTTACTCAAGACCATGTTGCACCAATGAATTAAAAATAAAAGATAATTTTTCTTTGTTAAATGATATTGAAAATTTTAGCAACGCCTTAAAAAAGTATGATCATGCAAAAGCATTTATGAATGCAGCATCACCGGGCGTTATTAATGTTTTTATGCCAAATAAATTTTATGCTAGTGATGATGAATACTTAAATAAACTCTCTAGTATTATGGCAAATGAATACGAACAAATTACTAATGCAAATATTCATGTTCAATTAGACTGTCCAGATTTAGCCCTAGCTAGGCATATGAATTTTAAAGATCTATCTGAGGAGGATTTTTTAAAAAAAGCTGAAATGCAAATTGAGTGTTTAAATTATGCTTTAATAAATGTTGATATTGAAAAAACGAGAATGCATATTTGTTGGGGCAATTATGAGGGACCACATACTCATGATATTGCTCTTAAAAAAATATTACCTATAATTTTAAAATCAAAAATTAAATATTTTTTAATTGAGTCATCTAATCCTCGTCACGCACATGAGTGGAAAGTCTTTGAAGAAATAAAATTACCAAAAGATAAAGTGTTAGTACCTGGTGTAATTGACTCTACATCTAATTTTGTAGAACACCCAGAAGTAGTAGCTGAAAGATTAATAAAGTATTCAACAGTAGTACCTAAAGATCAATTAATGGCTGGGACTGATTGTGGCTTTAGTACTTTTGCAGGTTTTGGAAAAATTGATGAAAATATTTGTTATGAAAAACTTAATGCATTAGTGGAGGGTACTAAACTCGCTTCTAAATTTATTTAGAATTTTCATTTTTATTTCTCTCAAGCAAATCAATACCCACACATTTTAAAAAATGAAGATGATCAATCAATATCCAATTTTCTGCTATTTTATCTCCATCTCTTCTATAAAGGTCAACAACTCTCATCTCCCCAACAAGATCTGTGTCTTGTTTGAAACCCATGTAATTACCTTTTGGTTTCATTTTTAAATTTGGCCAACCAAACCATCCACCATAATTACCCTCCGAGTTTTCAAGTATATGTCCGGAGAAATCAATAAAATCTAAATTATCCTCAAAAGGGCCCGTGTGACCTTTTAAATAACCTTCATAGGTATATGACGCACCAATACCCCCAGGTCCCCACCATATCATGTCTTCGTGCCAATCTTTTTGTAAATCAGGAATTGTTGTCCTCATCCCTTCACCAATTAATCGATTTGCCATTCTCATTATAAGGTCAAGAGTTTTCTTTCCTTCTTTTTCACTTTGTTTTTCAAAACATAAACCCTGATGTGTTTTAGGTCCTGGATTAAAGCCAATCATCCCCGTTGACTCTGGGACAACTGATAAATTTAAATGTTGCATAAATTTTAAAATGTCTAAAAAAAAAGCACCTTCTTGTATTTTGTTATCCTCTACTTTATAGAATTCACAATACCATAACATTACAGTCTTAAAATTTGGTTTAATGTCAAAAAAAGGAAAATTAAAACTTCCAAGCAAATGCCCCATATTCACAACCCATTTTGAAGAATGATTGTCAACTAAATTTGTGCCAGCATAAAAGATATCCATTCTTCTTTGGATAGGCTTAAATGATTTTTTTATAGGAAACCAAAATTTTGTTGCAAATTCTTCAATACCTATAATCTCGTTAAAAGGATGTGTACATTTCATATTAAAATTTTTAGATGTGTACTTAGAAATTATTTCAATTAAGTTATCTTCACTAGCTTTATCAACTTCATTTATAAAGTTTAATACTAATAATTTTTCTTTCTGAAAATCAGACATTAGTTTATTTATAATATAAAAGAAAAAATAATAGTATTCATTTATAATAAATTATTGCTTTGAATTTTATTTAATAGTATTAGTAAATTTATTTATGAAAAAAACTTTAATTAAAGATTTAAAACCAATCCCTTTAAAAGATCATCATATGCCAAAAAATTTTGATATTTCTCTTAAATCTTATGGTGGAGGTGGTAATGCTAAATCTTTAAATCCAAATCCTAAAAATTTACCATTTCAGTCAATGCAGGGATTTGAAAAACAATATAAAAATATTATTGATTATATTGTCAGAATTACATACAGCATATGGGAAGAAAAAAATATAGGCTATATATACGATACTTATAGCCCAAAATGTCGTGTTTGGGATGAACTTGGTTTACAATTCGGATCTGAAAAAATTGTCTCTGATACAGTTCATACTAATAACGCCTTCCCGAATATTCGATTATACGCTGATGAGGTAATATGGGCAGGAAACGACAAAACAAGTTTTCATACTTCACATAGAACTATAATTACGGGCACTAACACTGGTTATAGCAATTTTGCGAAACCAACAGGTAAATCAGTTAGGTTGTTCTGTATTGCAAACTGTGTAGCAAAAAATAATGAAATATATTACGAAAATGTTGTTTATGATACCGCAGGTTTAATAAAACAATTAGGCTTAGACTTAAATGAAGTAGCAAAACAAATTGCTAATAAAGGAAATATTGGTCCATTTGCTCCTGATTTTAGAAATTCAAAACCCAAAAGAAATATTAAAAAGTTAAAGCCTATAAGCTTCGCGATACCTGATAAAATTAAAAACATTAGAGAATTTGTTCATGCGGTTTTTGATACTATTTGGAATAGAAGAAATTTTTCTGCTATTGATAGTGTTTATACAAAAAATATAAAATTTGAAGGATCAACTAGTCGAAAATTTGTTGGAATACCTAAGCTGAAACATTTTATAATTTCATTAATTGCATCATTTCCTGATCTTGCATTAAGTATTGAAGATCTATATTGGATGGGAAATAGTAAAGACGGTTATTTAGTATCAATTCGTTGGGGTGCTGTTGGAACTCACAAAGGAAATGGAATTTATGGAAAGCCATCTAATAAAGAGTGTTATCTTTGGGGTATTACACAATGGGAAATTAAAAATAATAAAATTACAAAAGAATGGACTGGTTTCAATGAATTGGCAATCTTAATACAAATTTTAGGAGAAAAAAAATGAATTTAAATGAAAGTAAAATACTATTGCAAAATATGTACGATGCCTTAAATGCACAAGATTTAGAGGCACAGCATAAATATTGGAATGATGATATGATTTGGCATGGACCTCCAGGTTTTGGTGATATACACGGTATTGAAAATTTTAAATATAAGGTTCTTAAACCTTTTTATGCAGCGTTTCCAGACTATCATGTAAAAAATGATATTGTTGTCGCAGAAGGTAATTGGATAAGTGCGACAGGTTATTTAACCGGCACTCATAGCGGAACTTATCTAGGTGTAAAACCAACTGGAAAGACAATTAAAATGCAGTTTTCTGATTTTTGGACAATAGAAAATGGCAAATTTATGGATAATTATGTGATGGTCGATAACCATGGTGTTTTCGAACAAATGGGCCTTAGTTTTAGATAAAAGAGAATAACATAATAATTTCCGCGACCATTTCTCTTACATTTAAATTTTGTTTTATTTAGTATAGTTTTTTAAAAATAACTTTTTATTAACAAAAAGAAGAGGAAATAAATGAAAAAACTAATAATAGCTCTATTGATCTCTTTTGCATCTACTAGTGTTTTTGCAGGTAGCCATTCACCTTGTGGTGTAACAAGCGGTTCAATAAATATTTTAGCTAACGAATTTACTACATACAGAATTTTTATGGATGAAGTAAAAAGTTGTGCTGGACCAGATGCGGATTTTAATGTCACGCACTCTGTTGACCATAATAAATTACAAGTAGCTGCTTTATCAGCAAACCCTGCTGAATTTTCTGCAAAATTAGTTACTAATGGTTCAATTACACCTTTAATGAATGACGGTTTAATTCGTCCACTAGATGATTTAGTTGCAAAATATGGGTCAAACTTAAATGATAACCAAAAGATTACAATTGATGGTAAGATTTATGCTGTAGCATTTATGGCTAACGCACAACATCTTTGGTACAGAGAGAGTATTCTTAACGATTTAGGCATAGCTGTTCCTTCTACTTATGAAGAAGTAATTGCTGCTGCTGAAAAAATTAAAGCAGCTGGAGTAATGGAAAATCCATATGCAGGAGCTTTCAAATCTGGATGGAATCTTGGTCAAGAGTTTGTAAATATGTATCTTGGTCATGGTGGTGAGTTTTTTAAATCAGGTTCTGCACAACCTAACGTGAATAATGAAAAAGGTGTTGCAGCACTTAATGTTATTAAAAAATTAACTGAGCTAAGTAATCCTGACTTTTTAACACAAGATACTAATGCTGTTAAAGAAGAATGGGAGTCTGGTAATGTTGCATTAATGCATATTTGGAACTCAGGTGCAGCTTCTTTACTTGATGACGAAGGTGATCAAAATATCAAAGCTGATACACGATTAGCACCTTCACCAACTGTGGGCGGTGGAAACAAGCCAGCAACTACTCTGTGGTGGGATGGAATTGCAATTGCAACAAATACATCTGATGAAAACGCAGAGTCCTCATTTAGAGCTTTGGTTGGAGCTGCTTCATCAACTGATTTAGCCAATAACAACCCAAATGCAACTGTTTGGTTGATTAAAGGTTACACACCTGGTGATACAGCAGGTCCTGTTGTTGACGCAGCAAGTAGAGGCACAACACCTTACCCTAGTTTTCCACACATGAGCTTAATGCACGGAGCTTTAAGTACAGAACTTGTGGAATTTCTTCAAGGTAATGAGTCAGCCGAAAAAGCATTAGCTGACGTTGAAGCTGCTTACATAGCTAAGGCTACTGAGCAGGGTTTTTTATAAACCAAAGATAATTAATTCTATTAAGTGTGGATCTTAGTTAAGTTCCACACTTTCTTACAAAAAAAACATAATGCCTCACAGAACTTTCTTTTGGTTTATTTTACCTACAGCTCTGGCCATGATTTTGTTTATAGGTTTACCAATTGTTTCTAGTTTCTTTCAATCCCTTCATATTGAAAATGAACAGGTTCTTATGGAGGTGGAAAATTGTGATCCATTTGGGTGTACTACAAATGTTAGAGTAGATGTAGAAGCTACAGAAAAAATAGAGGCTGAAAATCCTTTAGGCAGATTTAATGGCTTTGGCACTTATACTGATAGAAATCACTTAGCTTTTGATGAAATAAGAGAAGCATGGGATAACACGTCATCAATCGGTGAATTCAAAGATATTGTTTTAAATCTCCCTTTTTATAAAGCATTATTATTTACACTAACATTTTGTTTTGCTGTTACTCCACCAGTGATAGTATTAGGTTTTATAGTAGCTTTAAGTGTCAATACTTTAGCAAAGAGTCTAAAAGGTCTAATTGTATTTGGTACAATTTTACCAATGATTGTAACACCTTTAATTGGTTCTTTAGTGTTGTTTTGGATGATTGACTCTCAAGGAATAATTGGAGCCAGTATCCAAATTCTTTTTGATGACCCTAATCTGTCCTTAAAAGCCTCGAGTAATTTAACATGGATAACCCTGATTATATATGGAATATGGCATAATACTCCATTTGCATTTGTTGTTTTTTATGCAGCCTTGCAGACAGTCCCACAAGATCCTTTAGAAGCAGCCTACATTGATGGCGCAACAAGATTTGAACGTGTTCGTTTTATTGTTATTCCTCATCTATACCCTGTGGCTACTTTCATAATGCTAATCTGTTTAATGGATAATTTTAGAGTTTTCGAACCTATTATTGGTTTTTCTGCTGAGGGTGTAGCTCAATCATTATCATGGATGATTTATCAAGACTTAAGAAATGAAAATAAAATGCTTTTTGGTTCTGCTGGAGCCACGTCAATGTTAACAATATTAGGGATAGCTTTTTTACTTACACCTGTGCTCATTAGAACTTGGAAAGAATTTAAAACTGAAAGATAAATGAACCAAACAATCAATAAATATTCAAAACAAATAATAATCGTAAATAGTATTTTTATATTATTTTGGCTTACTATATCAATTTTTCCTTTTATTTGGACACTCTGGGGTTCCTTTAAAGTAAAAGCAGATTTTTTCTCAAGAGCTGATTGGACATATGCTTTAAGTGGATTTAATACTTTAATTGAAACAGGCGCCACTACAACATTTAGAGCGTATTTAGAGTCATGGACAGAGGGCGAATTTGGAAGAGCTACAATGAATACAATGATTGTAACTGTATCAGTTGTATCAATTTCATTGTTTCTTGGAACTTTAGGTGCTTATGCTTTGTCTAGGTCAACATTCAAATATACTTTTTATATTCTAATTATTGCTTTGATATTTAGAGCTATGCCACACATTACTTTAGTATCAGGCTATTTATTTCCTTTTTTCCAATTAAACATATGGGGAATACTCCCAACTACGATTATTGTTTTGGTAGCTATAAACCAACCATTTACTCTTTGGTTGCTGTACTCTTTTTTTAAAACTGTACCAAAAGAATTAGATGAAAGTGCTTTGATTGATGGTTGCTCATATTTTCAGGCATTTAGGTATATTATTATGCCAGTAATGTGGCCTGGAGTGGTTACTGCAGGTTTATTTAGCATGATGTTGGCGTATAACGATTTTACTGTTACCGCATTGTTACTTAATCAACATAATTATACAATGGTTCCTAAAATTAATGCTTATCTCGGCACAGTAGAGTACGGCGGAAATTATATGTGGGCAGTATCAAGTGTTGTTTCTGCGACAGCTCCTCTATTTATGATTATATGGTTTTTTCAAAGACAATTAATCAGTGGTCTAACAGCTGGGGCTGTAAAAGGTTAATTTAAGTTATTTAAATTTTTTAAATCGAAATATCAAAGTATTTTTACTTTATCTGGTACATGTAATTTTAGTAAAATATCCTCTAAAATAATATTTATTATTAATGTCAGAAATTACAGCTAAACTAAAATTTACACAAGATACACTGAAAAGATTAACAGGTAAGAATGTTAGTCATAATGAAATAAAAGATAACTACCTTAAATTATTATCTCACTTAAAATATAAGAAAACACTTATGATTGCAGGTTCCCAGGGTTCAGGCAAGTCTACTTTATCAGTTCTAATTAAAAAATTTTTTCTAAAATTTTACTCAAAGAATGTTGTTATATTAAGTATTGATGATTTTTATCTATCACCTTTTCAAAGAAAACGATTGGCCAGAAAATTCAACACAGATTTATTTGAAACTAGAGGTGTACCTGGTACTCACAATTTAAAATTACTCGATAAAGTAATAAATAATTTAATAAAAAAGAAATTTCCAGTCTATATTCCTGTCTTTGATAAAGTTACTGACGACAAAAAAAATTATAGAAGAAAAATTAGTAAAGTAGATTTGTTAATTTTAGAGGGTTGGTGTGTTGGCTCAAAACCAATCGACATAAAATATTTAAAAATGAACATTAATGACTTAGAAAAGAAGAATGACTCTAATTTAATTTGGAGAACTGCATATAATAGTGCCCTAAATGACTACCAAAAACTTTTTAAAAAATTCGATTATTATATATTTATAAAATTTCCAAATTGGGAATTTGTAATTGATTGGAAATATAAACAAGAATTAGATCTTCGATCATTAAAGAGTAATGTTCGTCTGAAAAAAAAGCTCCACCAATTTATCAAATATTATCAAAAATTATCTAAATGGATGTCATTAACTACACCAAGTTATTGTAATGTTTTAATAACTTTAGATCGAAATCAATCAATTAAAAAAATCTCATATAAATGAAAAGATATCTTATTTTTACTGATCTTGATGGAACTTTACTTGATCATGAAAACTATTCCTTTGGAGCTAATAAGAAAACGATATCCACAATTATCAATAATAAGAATGAAATTATTTTTAATACTAGTAAAACATTTAGCGAATGTAAAAAATTACTTAAAGAATTAAAATTATTAAATATGCCTTTTAGTACTGAAAATGGTGCTGTTATATATTTCCCTAAAATAAGATTTAATAAAATTAAAAACTCATCTTCATTTGGAAGATATTGGAGTGTTCGAATTGCTAAATTATCTTCAAAGAATTGGTATCAATTTTTAAAACTGAAACAAAAAAAATATAATTTTTTCATTGCCCAAGATCTCTCACCAAAGATTTTAAAAAAATACACGAATTTGAATAACACTAATATGATGCTAGATCGTGAGGCAAGTCAAATCATACTTTGGGAAGATAATTTAACAAAATTAAAACTATTTAAAAAAGATCTTAAATCTGAAAAAGATGGAGTTTTGATTAAAGGGAGTAGGTTCATGCAAATTTCCTCTATATGCAACAAAAGAATAGCTAAAAAGCTAATATCTCATGCTTATGATATTCAATTTCGTGATAAATACTCAATAAATACTATAGCTCTGGGTGACAGTAAAAATGATATTGACATGTTAAATTCTTGTAAATACTCCTGCCTGATAAAAAATTCCTCCGACACATATCCAAAATTGCGTCTTAATAAAAAAAATGTTTTTAAATCATCAAAGATTGCACCTGACGGTTGGAGTGAAGTCCTGTATAAATTAAATAAAACATTAGAGAATAAGATTTTTTAACCATGCCTGATTTTCATCAAAACGGTGTTATAGCTACCCTACATAATTTTAATTCGAAACCTATAGAGGAAATTGAAAAAGAACTTTTAGACTTTTCAAAAGTCTCACCCATGACTTTAATTCTTCCTTCTTTGTATTCAGAGTTAGAAAAGCCAGCTTTAACATATATTGTGAATACCTTAAAAAAAGTTAAATACTTAAAAAATATTGTTATCGGTTTAGATCAAGCCAATAAACAAGAATTTGTAAAAGCTAAAAAATTTTTTTCAGTACTACCTCAAAAAAAATACATCCTTTGGAATGATGGACCCAAATTAAAAAAAATAGATCAACATTTATCTAAAATGGACCTTGCTCCTGCTGAAAAGGGGAAAGGAAGAAATATTTGGTACTGCATGGGATTTGTAATTTCTCTGAAAGAGTCGGGATCTGTTGCAATGCATGATTGTGATATAGTCACCTATGATAAAAAATTAGTAGCGAAACTATTTTACCCTGTTGCTAATCCAAAATTTTCATTTGATTTTTGTAAAGGTTTTTATCCTAGGGTCGCTCAAAAATCCATGAATGGAAGAGTGACAAGGTTACTAGTTACACCTTTAGTTAAATCCTTACAGAAAATGGTTGGATTTAATGAATATTTAAATTTCTTAGATATATTTAAATATCCTCTGGCTGGTGAATTTTCATTTAAATATAATTTATTGAATGACATAAGAATTCCACATGATTGGGGCCTTGAAATTGGAATACTCTCTGAAATGTATAGGAACTTTGCTAATAATAAAATTTGCCAAGTAGATATAGCAGATACCTATGAACATAAACACCAAGAGGTCTCTAAAAATAATCGGCAAAAGGGTTTATCTAAAATGACAATAGATATTTCTAAAGCTTTATTTAGAAAATTAGCTACACAAGGTCATATATTTTCTAATGAGAAGTTTAGAACACTAAAAGCAACATATTATAGATTAGCCCTTGATATGGTTCAGATTTATAAAACAGATGCAGAGATGAATGGATTAAACTTCGATGTCCACAAAGAAGAGGAAATGGTTGAACTCTTTGCACAAAATATTATCGAAGCAGGAAAAATATTCCTAGACTCACCAAGTGAAAATCCAAATATACCAACTTGGAGAAGAGTTGATAGTGCTGACCCAACTATTTTAAAATCTTTTAATAATGCCGTCATGGAAGATAATTCCTAAAGTGCAAGAAGAATTAAAAAATAATCTAAACATACATTTTCAAATAATTTACAAGGATATATTAGATCAAAATGAAATTTTGAAATTAATTAATAGAGTTCTTGATTTATTTCAAAATAAAGACCTAGGTATTTCTGAGCCTAATTGGTCTCAAAAAGATGTTTTCTTAATTACGTATGGTGACTCAATATATGAAGAAAAAAATAATAAATTAAAAACTTTAAGTAAGTTCTTAGACAAGTATTGTAAAAAACAATTCAACAATTTGCACATTCTACCTTTTTTTCCTTACAGTTCAGATGATGGATTTTCTATAACTGATTATGAAGAAGTAAGGTCTGATTTAGGTGATTGGAAAGATATCAAATCACTATCAAAAAATTTTAGGATAATGAGTGATATTGTTATTAATCATGCATCTATTGAAAGTAAATATTTTAAATCTTTTATTGAAAATAAAACTGAAACACAAAATTTTTTTATAAAACTTAAAAACAAACAAGGTTATGACCAAGTCGTTCGCCCTAGAAGCTCAGATCTTTTTAGAGAATTTGAAATTAATAAAGAAATTTATTATTTATGGTGTACTTTCAGCCATGATCAAGTTGACTTTAATTTTAAAAATCCTGAGGTTTTATTTTTCTTCATTAAGTTAATTCATTTATATCTTAAAAATGGTGTTAGAGTATTTAGGTTAGATGCCATTGCTTTCCTTTGGAAAGAACATGACACCAACTGTCTAAACTTACCGCAGACTCATGAAGTTGTGAAATTAATTAGAACACTTTTGAATGCATTTAGTAAAAATACTTTACTTATAACTGAAACAAATTTACCTAATTTAGAAAATCTTAGTTATTTCGGTGAAAACGATGAAGCAAATGCTGTATACAACTTTGCACTACCGCCCTTGCTACTATGGACTCTTGTGATGGGAGATAGCACAGCTCTTCGTAAATGGTCTATGGGCATGCCCCCTGCAAAAGATCATACATCTTATTTCAATTTCATAGCGTCTCATGATGGTATTGGCTTGAGACCGACAGAGGGAATTTTAACAGAAAAAGAGAGAAATAACTTAGTAGATATCATGACTGATTTTGGAGCAAAAACTACCAAAAGAAAAAAAACAGATAACACCGAGACTGTTTATGAAATAAATATCTCACTCATCGATGCTATGAAAGGAACATTTCAAGGAAGTGATCATTTGCAAATTGAAAGATTTATTTGTTGCCATGCAATAATGCTAGGACTTGAGGGCATACCAGCATTTTACATACATAGTATTTTGGGCTCTACAAATGACTATGAAAAGCTAGAGCAAACAAAAAATCATAGATCTATAAATAGAAGATCTTGGAAGTATGATGAAATTGATGGGTTACTTGCAAATACTGATACTTTTAATTCAAAAATATATAATCAATTATCAAAATTAATTGAAATTAGAAAAAACCAATCTGCATTTCATCCAAATGCTACACAATTTACATTTAATTTAGGTAAGAACTTTTTTGGTTTTTGGAGACAAAGTCATGACAAAAGGCAATCAATTTTTTGTGTAAGCAATGTAACTAATGTGTTCCAATATTTAGATTTGTCAGAATTAAATCTAATAGCATCAAATGAATGGTGGGATTTAATCTCTAATGAGATAATTATTGATATCAAATCAACAATTACTCTAAAGGCTTACCAAACTCTATGGATTACTAACTATTGATAAACTTATTTATATTTAAGATACTCTTATACTAATGAAAAATATTTTTATCTTATTATTTTTAATACCTAGTCTTTCATTTTCTTTAACTTTCAAAGATGGAAAAATAGTTGAGGAGAATAAATTTGAATTTGATAAAAATTCTACCACCGTTATTCCAAAGTATTTTTTTGCACATGTATTGAATTCAAATACATGCACCATAAAAGGAGTTCATGGTGATGGAAGCTATGGAGAAAAATATAGTGAATTAGATCTTGACCTTACAAACGAGAAAAATTTTAACTATTTGATGAAGTTAACTGAATACGATTGGCAAAAAGAGCATGAAGATAGATCAAACAGCCTTTCCGTTAATCATGAAAAACATACATCAAGATTAGCCTTGTTACACGGATCTATTATTAATGCAATTATTTCTAATAATATGGAGCTACAATCAGATTCAATTACTCAAATTATGACAGCTTGGGCAGAGTCTGGTGTTTTTTTAAACACTATGACTTTAGAAGATATTAATAAACTCAAAGAAGAAGGTAAAACACCTAAAAGTTGTTATGGCGGCTCAAAAGGAGATACAAAAGCTAAATGCTTACCACATAAAGTTCACGAAGCTCAAATATATGGTGCTAGTTTTATAATTAACGCATATCTGGTTAAAGACCAGTTCTCAAAAGAACAATTTATCTTAATTGATAAATACATTCAAAAATTATACGAAAAATATATTTTTCCTTGGGCTGATAAACATTTAAACGATGATCGTGGTTTTATCCAAATGGCAGATGGTACAATTTCTGTTATAGCTTATCTAGCATGGAAAAATAAATTAGAAGAAGTAGATTTTTGGTTTGATAGAGGTATTAAAAAAGCTAGTAAGGTAATTTATGAAGATGGCTACATTCATAATAATAGTTTCAGAGGTGTTCGCGATGTCTGGTATCACTCACAAGGTGTAAATAATCTTTTAGGTTTATTGGCTATAACAGAAGTATGGAATTACAATAAGTTTCCTGCAGAGTTAAAACAAAGAATTTTTAAAACTATAGATGTTCTTAATTTAGGTCTTACAGATGTTGAAAAGTACAGAGAACGAAAAGATCCAAGCGGTCTAAAGAATTTTTCAACTGATCAAAAAGATGCCGCTTATCATGTTCATCAAATGGCTATTTCTTTAGATTGGTTAATTGAAAATTTTTCAGACAGAGACCCAACACATGTCAGAAATAATTATATGTGGAAAGCAAAAAAATCTCAGTATTTTGTTGATAGAAATTTTGGTTTTGAGCCAAAGTGTATGAATTGAGACTTTTTGTAATACTTTCAATATAAAAATTATGATATGTTTAAATTATGACCGATCCAAAAACATATAAGTTTAACACTAAAACTTTACATAGTGGGCATCAGCCAGATAAAAATTTTGGCTCCCGTGCCGTTCCAATTTATCAAACAACATCATACTTATTCCAAGATGCAGATCACGCAGCTGCTTTATTTAATCTAGAGGAGGGTGGACATATCTATAGCAGAATATCCAACCCAACTATATCTGTTCTTGAAGAAAGAGTTGCAGCTTTAGAAGGTGGTTCTGCTGCTCTAGCCACTGCCTCTGGTATGAGCGCAATGATGCTAGCTCTTTTAAATATTTGTAGTGCAGGAGATCATATTGTTTCCTCATCACAATTGTACGGAGGTTCTTTTAATTTACTGAGACTAACTTTAAAAAGATTTGGTATTGAAACAACTTTTGTTAAGCCAAGAGACACAGAGGGTTTCAAAAAAGCAATTCAACCAAATACAAAATGTATATGGGGTGAGTTGATTGGTAATCCTGGAATTGAAATTATGGATTTACCTGAAATTTCAAAAATAGCAAAAGACGCAGGTATTCCTTTAATGGTTGATGGAACATTTAACACACCATATTTGTGTAATCTCTTTGAATTAGGTGCAGATATAATTACACACTCTCTAACAAAATGGATGGCAGGTCATGGCACTTCTATGGGTGGTATAATTGTTGAAAAGGGTGACTTTGATTGGACTAAGGGAGATAAGTTTCCAACGATGACTGAACCATATGATGGTTATCACGGTCTTTCTTTTGCAGAAGAATTTGGTCCAGCAGCATTTACTATGAGAGCAAGGGCAGAGGGCATGAGAGACTTTGGTCCATGTATGAGTCCAACAAATGCATTTAATATTTTAATAGGAATAGAAACTCTTTCAGTGAGAATGGAAAAGCATTTATCCAATACTAAAATAATGGTTGATTACTTAAGTAACAACCCAAGTGTTTCTTGGGTAAATCATCCAAGTTTACCGGATCACCCTGATCATAAAGTTGCAGCAAAATTAATGCCTAAGGGCGCTGGCTCAATGATAGCTTTTGGAATAAAGGGAGGCAAAGAAGCTGGTCACGCATTTATAAACTCTTTAAAACTAACTTCACATTTAGCTAACGTTGGCGACGCAAAATCACTAGTTATTCATCCAGCATCTGCAACTCACTCTCAAATGGATAAAAAATCATTAGAGTTGGCAGGTTTAACTGAAGATATGATACGTTTTTCTGTTGGCTTGGAAGACATGGATGACATCATTAATGACTTTGAAAATGGTTTCAGAGCATCTCAAAAGCCAAGACTTGTAGCTTCTAAATGAAGCTAAAAGTTAATGGAAAAGAGGCATATTACACATCCAGTGGAAGAGAAATAGATAAAAATCAACCCTCGATTGTATTTGTTCATGGTAGTGGTTTGAGCCATGTCACATGGGTGCTTCAAACAAGATACTTTGCATTTCACGGTTACAATACAATTGCGGTAGATTTACCCGGTCATGGTGACTCCGAGGGACCACCATTAAAAACTATTGAAGAGATGGCTGATTGGGTTGCAGACCTGTTAACAGCTTTGGGTATTGAGAAAGCCTCATATGTAGGTCATTCTCAAGGATGCTTGGTGGGATTAGAATTTGCACAAAGACATCCTGAGAAATTAGATTTACTGGCATTAATCAACGGATCTATGTCAATGAAGATGAACACTGAACTTTTAGACTTAGCATTGAATAAAGATCAAAAAGCTGTTGATCTTATGATGGATTGGGTGCACGGACCTTTAGGTCATAAAGGTGGCCATCCTGTTCCAGGATTAAGTCATTTAGGTATGGGCGGTCAGTTGGTATCTTCAAATAATGACGGAACTCTTGGTGCTGACTTCAATGCTTGCGATAAATACACAAATGGTGAAACTGCTGCTAAAAGTATAAAACACCCAACTTTATGTATCGTTGGCAAACATGATAAGATGACACCAAAAAAAGTTGGTTTAGAATTAGCTTCAAATATAGAGGGATCCAAAACAGTTGTTCTAGAAGAGTCTGGACATATGTCTATTTTAGAAACAGCGAGTGAAACTAAAAATATTTTAAAAAGTTTCTTTAAAGAAAATAGTCGTGCTTCATAAAGGATCGTGTCATTGTAAAGCTATTGAGTTTGAGATTGACTCTGATCTTGAAAAAATAATGCAATGCAATTGCTCCATTTGTATTAGAAAAAATGCAAAAATGATAATGGTTCCTAAATCTAATTTTAAACTTTTAAAGGGAAAAGAAGATCTATCTCTTTATCAATTTAATCTAAACTTAGCTGAACATTTTTTTTGCAAGCATTGCGGGATATACACTCATCACAATAGAAGAACTGATCCAAACGGTATGGGTATTAATCTAGGGTGCTTAGATGATGTAGATCCACTAGACTATGAAGCTGGTCTCAATGACGGAAGAAAACTATCCTAGTCAGATCTTGATTTTAATATAAAAAAAACTAATATTGGCCATGGCCCAAGTTAAAGAATATTTAACGTTTGATGACGTTTTATTGAAACCCCAAGCATCTACTATTCTCCCGAATAACGTCGATATTTCAACAAATCTAACAAAAGATATAAAACTAAATATTCCTATCATATCAGCAGCAATGGACACTGTAACAGAGTCCAAAATGGCAATATCAATGTCTCAAAATGGCGGTTTAGGAGTAATTCACAAAAATTATGATATTGAGACGCAAAGTTATGAAGTTAAAAAAGTAAAAAGATACGAGGCAGGGATTGTTTATAATCCTATAACAATGAGTCCTAACAATACAATTGAAGATGTTTTAAATGTCATGGAAAAACAAAATATATCTGGTTTTCCAGTGGTCGATAAAGCTAATAAACTTCAGGGTATTATTACTAATAGAGATGTTCGATTTGTAATTAATAAAAAAACTAAAGTTAAAGATTTAATGACTAAAAAAGTAATCTCTATTACTCAAACTCAATCAAAAGGAATGTCCTCTTTTGGTCTTGCTAAAAAATTATTACAAGAAAATAGAATAGAGAAACTAGTTGTAACTGATAATAACAATAAATGTATTGGTTTAATTACTGTTAAGGATATTCAAAGAGGAGAGAAGTTTCCCTATTCTGTTAAAGATAAAAATGGACAATTATTAGTTGGTGCTGCAATAGGAAGTAAGCCTAATGACTTACAAAGGGCTATAGAATTAGATAAAGCTGGTGTTGATATTTTATTTATTGACACAGCTCATGGTCATTCATCAGCAGTATTAGAGTCTTTTAAAAAAATTAGAAAAAAAATAAATTTACCTATTGTTGTAGGAAATATTGCTACACCTGAAGCTGCAAAAGATTTAATTAAATTAGGTGCAGATGCAATTAAGGTTGGCATAGGCCCAGGTTCGATCTGTACTACTAGAATTGTTGCAGGTGTTGGAGTACCTCAATTTACTGCCATTCAAGATATTGCTAAAATAACCAATAAAAATAAAATTCCAATGATCTCTGATGGAGGGATACGTTATTCTGGTGATATTGTAAAAGCGCTTGCAGCTGGAGCCAACTGTATCATGGCAGGCTCTTTATTTGCTGGAACAGATGAGTCACCTGGAGAAGTTTTTCTATTTCAAGGAAGATCTTATAAGTCCTATCGTGGAATGGGCTCTCTTGGAGCTATGGCCAGAGGTTCAGCAGATCGATATTTTCAAGACGAAATTAATGAAGCCATCAAATTAGTTCCTGAAGGTATTGAAGGAAGAATTCCGTATAAAGGTCAAGTATCTAACGTTTTATTTCAATTGACAGGAGGTTTGAGGTCTGGAATGGGTTATACGGGCTCTAAGAACCTTACTATTCTCAAAAAAAATGCAAAATTCGTCCGTTTGACCAATTCTGGTATTAATGAAAGTCACGTTCATGGTGTCCAAGTAACAAAAGAAGCTCCAAATTATCGCTCAAATTGAGTAAATCAGTATTAATTATAGATTTTGGATCTCAATATACACATTTAATTGGAAGGAAAATTCGTGAGTTGGGAGTTTATGCAGAGATTTATCCTCCAAAGTATCTCAACAATGTAACAAATATTTTAAACCATTCAGTTTTAATATTATCAGGGGGTCCTGACTCAGTTTTAAATAAAAATGCACCTAAAATTGATATTCCTTTAGATCAAATACCTATTCCAGTTTTAGGTATTTGTTATGGCTTTCAATATATCTCAAAAGAATTTGATGGTGTTATAGAAAAAAGTAATCAAAGAGAATACGGAAAAACAATAATAAAAATATCAAAGTGTGATTTATTTAAGAACACTAACTCTGAGCAACAAGTATGGATGTCTCATGGAGATAGTTTAACAAAAATTCCAAAAGGTTTTAAAATTCTTGCTAAAACTAAAAATAAAATACCAGCAGCTATTTTTAAAAAAAATATTTATGCAATACAATTTCATTGTGAAGTTACACACTCTGAATTTGGCAATCAAATTTTAAAGAATTTTTTATTTAATATTTGTAACCTAAAAGAAAATTGGAAAAATAATGATTTACACCAAACTATTGGTAGATATTTAAGAATTAATGTTAAAGAAAAAAAACCAAATATAGTGTGTGCAGTATCAGGTGGGGTTGACTCTACAGTTTTGGCATTTGCTATTTCTAAATATTTGAAATTAGACAACGTTCATTTTATATTTGTAAATAATGGATTGCTTAGAAAGTATGATATTAAAAATATAAAATCTGTATTTAAGTCCTTCAATTTAAAATTAAATATAATCAATGCAGAACATATTTTTTTAAAAAAACTAAAAAATGTTACTGACCCAGAGCTTAAAAGGAAAATTATAGGGGGTTTATTTATAGAGGTATTTTCAAAGTATATTAGAAAATTATCACAAAAAGATTTCTATCTTGCACAAGGAACTCTATATACAGATATTATAGAAAGTCGCTCTTACCATGGTGGAAAGAGTGTGACTATAAAATCACATCATAATGTTGGTGGTTTACCAAAAGACCTTAAATTTGATGTTATAGAGCCTTTTAAAGAGCTTTTTAAGGACGAAGTAAGAAGATTAGGTCTATTCTACAAATTGGACCAAAGATTTGTGAATCGACACCCTTTTCCGGGACCAGGGCTTGGTATTCGCTGTATTGGAAAAGTCAACAGACAAAGACTAGATACTTTAAGAGAAATAGATGAAATTTTTATTAATTTTTTAATCGAAAAGAATTTATATAACAAATCATGGCAAGCATTTGCTGTTTTACTTCCAGTTAAATCTGTGGGTGTAATGGGCGATGAGAGAACTTATGAGGAAACTTGCGTTTTAAGATGTATTAATTCAGTTGATGGAATGACAGCAGATGTTTCACAGATTGATATTGAAACTTTATCTGAAGTAGCAACTCATATAATTAATAAAGTACCTAGAGTAAACAAAGTCCTTTATGACATAACCAGTAAGCCCCCATCTACTATTGAGTGGGAATAAAAAAAAGAAATATTGTAATTAAATATTTAATTTTTAGTATTATTAGAAACCTATGATTACAGTCCTAGTTAAATTTAAAATATCTGATGATCTTAATTTAAAAACTCTTAAAGAAAAATTTATTGAAACTTCTGAAATATATATAGATGTAGAGGGACTTCTGAGAAAAAATTATATTGCAGATATTGAAAATGGATTTGCTGGGGGAGTCTACACTTTTTTAACAATAGAAAATGCTAAAACATGGTTTTGTGAAGATAGAATTAAGTGGATTACAGAACGTTACTCTGAACCAGAAATTACATATTATGAGAGTCCAGTAATAGTGGATAACGAAAAAAATAAAATAATATCCTAATTAAATTTTTTAAATAAATGGTAATTGTAACAATTTAATACTTTAGATATTTTTAAAAAAATCTATTTTAATTATTGTGAAGCATGATTTTAACAGAATTGATCGTTTACCTCCCTATATATTTGGAGAGATAAATAAACTTAAAGCAAAACTTAGAAAAAACGGTAAAGACATTATAGATTTTGGCATGGGAAATCCAGATATGCCAACACCTAAACATATAAGAGATAAATTAAAAGAAGTCACTGATAAACCTGGAACTGGGAGATATTCTGTAAGTAAAGGAATACCCGGACTAAGAAAAGCTCAAGCAAAATATTACCAGAAAAGATTTGGTGTAAAATTAAATCCTGATAGTGAAGTTATAGTAACTTTGGGCTCAAAAGAGGGCTTAGCTAACTTAGCTCAAGCAATTTCAACACCTGGAGACATTATTATTTCTCCCAACCCCTCATACCCTATACACCCTTATGGATTTATTATTGCAGGTGCATCATTAAGACATTTACAGACAATGAAAGATGGAGTTTTTGATCCAGAAACTTATCTTGAAAGATTAGATCGATCTATAAGAAATAGCACTCCATCTCCAGTAGCTCTAATTGTATCATTTCCATCTAATCCAACAGCTCAAGTAGTTGATTTACATTTTTATAAAGAAATAGTTAAGATGGCCTTGAAGTATAATGTTTATGTTTTATCAGACCTTGCTTATGCAGAGATATATTTTGATAAGAAACCACCTCCGTCAATTCTCCAAGTAAATAGAGCTAAAGAAATTGCTGTTGAATTTACTTCTATGTCAAAAACTTATGCTATGGCTGGTTGGAGAATAGGTTTTGCAGTTGGAAATAAAAAACTAATTGAAGCCTTAACAAAAATTAAATCTTACTTAGACTATGGTGCTTATACACCAGTACAAGTTGCAGCAGCAACAGCACTTAATGGTCCTCAAACCTGTGTCTCAAGCATTCGGGCAACTTACGAGAGTAGACGAGATGTTTTAGTAGAGTCTATGTCAAGGTCTGGATGGGATATACCCAGTCCTTCAGCTAGTATGTTTGCATGGGCACCAATCCCTAAAAAGTACCAAAATAAAGGATCTTTAAAATTTGCAAAAGATTTAATGATTAAAGCTAATGTAGCAGTTTCTCCAGGTATTGCTTTTGGGGAATATGGTGAAGGTTTTGTTCGCATAGGACTTGTTGAAAACGAGCAAAGAATTCGACAAGCAGCTAAAAATGTACGTAATCTTAGCCTTTAGTTTAATAATTACTCATATTTCAAATTAAATAAAATATTGCTTATATTCTTGATAATTATATAAAACCAACCTTAAGATGATTAACACAAAAAAAATAGGTTCTGTTCTCAAAAACATCAATAATATTGATGAATTGAGCTTTTCAGATGAGATTGATTGTAATCAAGGTCAATTAATTGCTGTTAAAGTAATTTCAGTCAATCCAAATTATAATAAATTGGAGTTAGTCTCTGGAAGAATTACTGAATTAACTGAGGGAGATATTATCGTTGGTGCCTTGGGTAATAGAATTGCTTCCTCAGGAATGACAGGTTCTGTTCCAACTGAATTAAATAAACACGACAAAATTCATATTTTAAATTTAGGAGGTGTTATTGGTAATTGTAAAGATTTTAATATTCTTCTGGGACCAGCTACAGAATGTGAAGTCCTCGGATCGATTGTAGATAATAGTAACAAACAATTGAATCTAGTTGATTATTCAAAAATCAAAGAAATGAAAATTAACAATAAAGTACCATCTATTGCAGTCATCGGAACAGGTATTGACTCTGGTAAAACTACTGTCACATCCTTTATAATCAAAACTCTAAGTAATTATTTTAAGAAAATTAATGCATGTAAATTAGCAGGTACCGCTTCACAAAAAGACTTATATTCTTATGAGGATAATGGTGCCTATAAAACATCAGATTTTGTAGATTACGGTCTGCCGAGTACCTGTATGAATGATAAAAAAACCATACAAAGTTGTTCAGCATCAATTATTAGCAATATGTCTGAGGACGCTGAGATAATTCTAATGGAATTAGGTGATGGTTATCATGGCGATTATGGAACTAAAGAAATAATTCAAAATACTGATATTACAGAGTCAATTGAAGTAATTGTAATTTGCGCTTATGACGTATCAGGAGCAGTAAATATTATAGAAAATTTAAAATCAAATAATTTAGACAGCAAATTACTGATAATAAGTGGCCCTGTAACTAATAATGTATCTGCTTATAAGCAATCAATTGATAAATTTTCTATACCTAATTCAGATTTTTTAAATATTTATAATTCAACTAACCATGTCAATGTTTTCGCTAAGATAATTAATAGGATTAACAATGATTAAAGTAGGAATAATTGGAGCAAATGGTTATTTAGGTATCGAGCTAATTAGAATTCTCTCTTTGCATCCTGAAGTTAAATTATCAAAAATATTTCAAAGAGAAATGGAAATAGATGAGGAATTTCCACATTTACAGTCACTAAATTTGAAAGATTTACAGACATCTAATCTTGATGATTTTAAAAATCTTGATTGTGTTTTTTTATCATTACCTCATGGTTCAGCCCATGAATATGTCAAAGAATTATTATCAAAAGTTAAAATCATAGACCTAAGTTCTGATTTTAGAATTTCTAATCAAGAGGATTATAACAAATATTACAAAACAAATTTTGATGCTGAAATTCAAAGTAAGTTTCAATACGGATTTATTGAAAAATCAATCGATGACATAAAAAAGTCTTCTAACATATCCAATCCTGGTTGCTTTGCACTAACGGCTCAACTATCTTTATTACCATTTCAAACTATAATTAAAGAAGTATCTATTACTGCCATTACTGGATCAAGTGGTGGTGGTAAAAATCCTTCTATGAAAAATCATCATTCTACAAGATCAAAAGATATTTTTTCATACAACATAAATTCACATCGACACTTAGGAGAAATTTATCAATCCTTTCCCAATTTAAAGGAATCTCTCTCATTTGTTCCACTATCAGGTCCTTTTTCAAGAGGGATATATCTAACAAGTCACATAGAAACAATTGAAGATACAACTTATGAGTCCTTAAATTCCAGTTTAGTTGATTGTTTTAAATCCTCTCCCTTCATTAGAATACAAAATAATACTAAGCTTTCTAATGTAGTAGGTTCAAACTATTGTGATATTTCATTATCATTCAAAGATAATAGACACTTCGTTGTAGAGGCTTGTTTAGATAATTTAGTTAAAGGTGCCTCAGGTAATGCTGTAGAGTGTATGAATATTATTTTTGATCTTGATCAAAAATTAGGATTGGAACAAATGATCCCACTATATCTATGATCAAAAATCAAAATTTTTATCAGTCAATATTACAAAATTCTACTCTTGTTATAAAAGTAAGTGGTAAGATTTGTGATAATCAAGATAATATCGATAATGTTATTAGTGACATTAAAAAGTTATTAAACTCCATTTCTAAATTAAAAGTAGTATTGGTCTTTGGATTTGGTCGACAACTGGATAACTATATGATCAATGTTCACGGTATTGAACCAAAAAAAATAAATGGCAGAAGAATAACTTCTTCTAAAGATATAGAGGCTGCTAAAAAAATATCTGGCCAAATTTTAATAGATATTTTTAGTTTAAGTTCGCGTTATAATATTAGAAATTTTCCAATTCCTATTTCCAAAAAAGACTTTATAGCGGCAAAGAAAAGAAAAGTAGTCGATCAAATTGATTATGGTCAAGTAGGGGACGTTGTATCTGTAGATGCATTACAAATTAAAAACTTACTTAAAGAACATGACATGATTATTATGCCAAGTTTAGTTTTAGATAAAAATACTTCTGAAGTATTAAATGTTAATGCAGATACTATCGCTACTGAACTAGCAATTAATTTGTCTGCAAGTAAACTTATTTTTATATCAGACGTTCCATTTATAAAGGATACTGAAGGAAAAAGAATTTCTGCAGTTGATGAAAACGTAGCAAAAAAGCTTTTTGATGAGAAAATTATATCTAATGGTATGATTGTCAAAGTTGAAAGTTCATTAAAAGCTTTAAATCAAGGTGTTCAAAAGATTCACATTATTAGTGGGGAAATTAAAAATGCCTTATTAAATGAACTTGAGACTGAAGAGGGTATAGGTACTGTATTTCAAAAAAATGAACTTGAATATTAGTTTTTCATTTTAAATACTATTGCAATATTTTCATTATCAACCCAAACACCTTCAGCATAATAATTTCCGTCTTTATCCTTTGATGTTGAGCCAACAATAGCCATTGGTTCAGTTTGCCCATCTGAAGCTAGGTCTAAGTTTGCACTTATTAAAATCAAACCATCTTCTAATTTGAAATTTATTTTTTCTCTATTTTTACTTTGTATATCATTTTCCATTTCAAAAGATTTATTTAATTTAGTAAAAGTGAGTAATCCATTTTTAATAGTGGCTTGATCTGATCCCAAATATTTATCTTCTTCAAGTTTTCCATCATCATCATATATTTTCCAATGCCACATTAATTCATAATCTCCATCTTCAAAATTTTCATTTGATGCGATTGATTTATACTTTGATTTGTCTATCAATACTTGAGAATTATTAGCTATACTAACTTTTGTATTGTTTGAATAATCCCATTCTATATCAACAACAGCTAATGCTTTAGGTGCTGTTTGTTTTGTTAACTCATTGCAATTATATCCTAAATTCTCAATATTAAGCTTATCGCAAGACCTCGCTAAACTTAATTCATCATATGCGACAGCCATTTCATGACCCTTAGATTTTGTATATAACCCATATTTATAATCCCAAACCAAATCTTCATTAGTATTAAAACCTTTGAGTTTGGTCCAGTTTGTAGTACCCCTATGATCAATTATTAAATTACCATTAATCCAAACTTTAAAATATCCTTTCTCAGGATTGTCATCGAAGTTAATATTTTGAATTACATCAATCCATTCACCCTTTTTGAATTCATTCCATTCTAGAGCTAAAAGTTCAAAGTCTCTAACTTGGCAATAACTTTTACCTCCAAACCTATCACCAATACAATAAGTGTTGCTATCATTAAAAATTTGCAGACCCATACTAGCCTCACTTCTCATAACAAGTCCAAACTCCTTCCTAACACCAAACATAAACATTGGCGGCGTAAATTCATTTCTTGTGTGCCATTGCTGAATAGCTACAAATTCAGGAGACCATTCTTCTGGTTCACTTACTATTTTTATAGAGAAAGACGTCCAAACATTATCTTTAAATCTACCATAATAGTCTATTGGAGAAAATTCTGCTCTAGTATAAGCACCTTCTAATCTTTCACAATCTCCTTTTATACCAATACAATCTTTTCCCAATCTAAAAATAAGCGCTGTTTCACCAAACCTAGTATCATCAGTTATGACTGATAAAATATTATAATCTAGCTTTTTCATTATATTTTTATAAATTGAGTATCTATTTTTTAATTTTTTTTTATTAAGTTCTGAGCCACTTGGAATGTTTAAAGTTGTATCTTGATTTGAAAGTCCTGCATTCTTTAAAAGGAAAACATCACCATTATTAGAACTTGTTAAATTAGATGTTGACTCTTCTGAGGAACTAGAAATTTTTCCATCATCGCCAATAGTTAGTCCTAATAAGATTTTTGGAAATAAAAATAAAATTAAAATGAATAGCTTAATCATTAAACTAATATTTTTTGAAATATCCTATTATTAAAAAAAAAAATTACAATGATTTTTGATTATATCTAAACTGTTTTTTTAAATCTCTCTTTTAATCATTTGAGTATGAGTTACTCTTTCAAATGTATCAGAGACAGAAAACGGTATGGGTAAAATTTTCAATACCAAGTCTTGACTTTTTATTTATGTAATATTATTACATATATATGTAATATTATTACATTTATTTTAAATATAAAATAAGGAGATATTATGAAAATTGCTTATGTTTTTAAAACAAGTATGTCGAGCACATTCCAACTAGGAACAATGATTTTACCACAATTGGAGACAAATTCTCACGGTGTTGATGTTGCAGGAATGTTTTTCTTTGATGACAACATATTTTGTTTAAAAAAGGCTGATCCTATTGGTGAAAAACTATCGAAAATTGCAATTGAAAAAAATATGTTATTAATGGTTTGCGATGCCTGTGCAGTTAGAAGAAATTTAGCTGAAGGAACACTTGAACAATGCGGAAGTGGTGATGTAAAAGCTAAGGGTTTGGTTGATGGTGTAGTGGCAGGATGTTTTCCTCAATTATACAATGCACTTGGTGGTAATCCTCCAGATCAAGTAATCACTCTATAAAATTATAAATATAAGGGTGATCATAAAATCACCCTTATGTGCAATAAATTAATTTCCCTATAGTGACTCTGAAATAATATTTATAGCTTTATTTATTTCTTTTTTAGAAACAATTAATGGAGGTGTAAGTCGGATTATATTTCCTTGTATAAGAGTAGTAATAAGACCATTTTTAGCAATCTTCTCATATATTTTTGAAGCAATTTCATTAGTCTTAAACTCTACACCAGCCATAAGACCTAAACATCTTGTATCAACTATTTTATCTTTGTGTAAGAGGTGCATTTTTTTTATTAGAGAAGATAATAAATTACCATTAATCAGTACTTTATTTAAAAAACTTTTATTATTTATGGTTCTAAAAACATTATATGAAACTCTTGTCTGAAGCATACCACCTCCAAAAGTTGAGCCATGAAAACCAGTAGAAATAATTTTGGATATATATTTTTTAACTATAGTAGCTCCTATGGGGATGCCTGAACCTAGGCCTTTTGCAGAGGTTATGATATCTGGATTGACACCGTAATGTTTGTAAGCAAATATTTTACCAGTTCGACCTATACCACCTTGTATTTCATCCCCAATAAGCAAAATTTTCTTATTTTTACATATTCCTTTTATAGCTTTTGCAAAATTCTTACTGCAAATATTTATACCTCCGTCTCCCTGAACAAATTCAATTATGATTGCTACCGTTTTTTTATTTACTAATTTTTTGAGATGAGAGACATCATTAAACTTGCAAAACTTTACTTTCCCAGGAACAGGACCAATATTCGATTTATATTTTTTATTACTACCGACGGATAAAGCCCCAATTGTTCTCCCATGAAAAGAGGAGGTCATTGCTATAATCTCATCCTTACCATTTTTACTACCGTAATTTCTCGCAATTTTTAGAGCAGCCTCAATACTCTCGGCACCAGAGTTAGAAAAGAATACATCCCCTTTATTGGAATTATCAGATAGTAACTTAGATAATTTAGTTTTAAATTCATGTATTTGTGATCCTGACAGATGAGTAATTCCTGTTTTAAGTTGAGCTTTAAGGCTATTTTTAATTACTGGATGATTATATCCAAGAGAATTTACAGCAACCCCTGCTGAGAAATCTAATAATTTTCTTTTATCAGAGGTGTATAAATAACATCCATTACCCTTTACCACTCTAAAATTACTAAATTTGTATGTTTTTAATAAGTTATTCATGTTTTTTTTATGTATATTTTTAATAAAAAAAGAAAATTTTGATAGTCAAAATCTCCACTGGCTTATTTTATTCATAAGAAAATCTCTAAAAGATATTAATTTTAGACTTCCTTTTAGATTTTCATGATAAACCATATGAACATCGTAACTTGGTCCTTCAATATCTGGTAATACTTTAACAAGATGGGCTTTATGTTGAGCCATATAGTCAGGTAATGCAGCTAATCCTGCACCAGTTTCAACAGCTACTAATAAACCATATAGATTATTGATTGTAATATGAGGTCTTCTATTTTTTTGGTTTTTTTTAACACCAGTTTTCAGTATCCAATTGGTGTCAGAAAGTGGGGATGGTTTTCCTATTCCATATGTAATTAATCTATGGCTATTAAGCTCTGATCTTCTCAAAGGCATACCCATTTCATTTATGTAATTCGCTGATCCATAAATATGGTATTTGATTGTTGCTATGTGCTTTGAAACTAAATCTAAATGTCTTGGTTTTCTCATCCATAAACCAATGTCATAATCTTGGCGAAGCATATCTTGCTCATCCTCAGAATAGTTTAGTTTAAGATTAATTTCTGGGTATTCATGAATAAATTCATTGATTCTTGGGCTAAGCCACATCGATCCAAAAGCAACTGTAGTATTAATGGAGAGGTTACCAGTGGGAACTGACTTATATTCAACTATCTTCTTTTCAATAGAATTTAAATCAGCAAATATTTTTTCAGTTTCTTCAAAGAGATAAGAACCTTGCTCTGTTAGAGTTATACCTTTTGTGTGTCTTTTAAATAGTTTGGTTTTTAAACTATGCTCAAGAGATTGAATTTGTCTAGTAATAGCAGATTGACTGAGGTGAATAGTATCCATAGCTCTAGAGATGCTACCAGCTGTAGCTACGTGATAAAATGTTTTAAGTCTATCCCAATCCATTAATAATTGTATTCAAATCCCCGTTTAATATTAGAATGTCTATTAAATAATATTTTTTTGAGGATTTCAAATCCAATAAAATATTGTGTGCATCATTTAATTCATTCTTACTTTCAATAAGTTGTGTAATATCTATTTTTTGGGCTTTATATAATATTTCGTTTCCTTGTAATTTTAATTCTAAGCTATCAATTATTTTTTCTTGGTTGTTTATTTTATTTAAATAAAAATCATAATTGTTCCAAGACTCTGAGTAAGTATTAAGTAAGTCTCTCTTTAAGTCTTTATGTTCTAATAATTTTTTCTGGTAATTATATTCCTCAATATTAAAATTATTTTCATCTTTATAGCCATCATAAATAGGGACGCTAAGAGATAGTGACAAAGATGAGGATCTTCTATGATCAATTACTGCAGAATAATTATCACTTTCACTTAGGGAATATGTAAGGTCAACAGAAGGTCTCAAATCTTTTTTGCTCATTTCTAATTCAGGTAAATATGTATTTTCAATAAAAGAGAGATATTGACCATAAGAGGAATTCATCAATTCTGAAAATAATTTTTTAGTAATTTGTGAGTTAGATACGTCTATCACATAATCAAAATTTACATCTTCATCATAAATTTCTAGATCAAGTAACTTACTAACTTGAAGCATTAAATTATCTATTTTTCTATCATAATCTAAAGACACAGATTGTGCCTCTAAAAGCTCATTTTCTAAATCTAATACCTCTGTTTTTGTGATTCTATTTGCCTTAAATAATATTTCAGCTTCTAAGACTTTTTTTCTATAAAATTCTAAATTCAGTTGTTGATTTTTCTTTTTAAAGATCAATGTCTGTAAATTACTATAACCGTTTAGGAGTTCTTTGATTAATAACTCTTTTTGATACTCTCTAAGATAGTCAAACGCTTGATTTCTAGTTTGCGTAGTAATTAAATTTAACTGACTAAAACCACCGTTGTAAAGGTTGACTGTGGCACTTAATGTATGAGTATTTGAGTTAAGTGTAGAAGTAGTATTAGTACTAGTAGTACTGTTAGAAACATTAAATGAATAATCAATTTCTGGTATATAGAGAGTATCAGCTAATTCTAAATTTTTATCGTCAATTAAATTGTCATACCTAAACTTAGAATTTGTTTCATTTTTTTCGACAAGAATTTTTATTAAATCAGTTATTTCATAGGATAAAATACTCTTTGAAAAAAATAAAAAGAATGCGCTTAAAAAAATTATTTTGATTTTTGCCATTCTCTCTCCAAATTAACCAAATTCCATTTCAATTTTTTTTTATTCATTGTTTTTTCCATTTTTTTAAATCTTTTCTCAAATTTTTTATTAGAGTCCCTAATAACTGTTTCAGTATCTAGGCCTAATTTTCTTGATAAATTAATACATGAAAATAATAAATCTCCTAATTCCTCTTTAATTTTTCTCTTATTATTAATTTTCATTTCATTTGAAAGTTCATTTAATTCCTCTTTCACTTTCTTTAACGTTCCATTTGCATTTTTCCAATCAAATCCCTCTTTTGCGGCTCTTTTTTGAAGTTTAAGTGAACGAGTAACAGCAGGCAGGTTTACACTTACACCATCTAAAACAGACTTAGCACCTTTCTTTTTTCTTTCAAATTTTTTTTGTGTTTCCCAAAAATCATTAACATCTTGAACAGTTTTGATTGACTCATCACGCATAAAAATATGAGGATGACGAGATTTCATTTTTTTTACACTTGTATCAATTACATCATCAATAGAAAATTTCTTTTTTTCAGCAGCAATAACTGAGTGATAAATAACTTGTAGTAATAAATCGCCAAGTTCTCCTTCTAGTTCTTTGTTATTATTTGACTCAATCGCTTCGATAACCTCATAAGCTTCCTCTAAAGTATACTTTGCTAATGATTTGGAAGTTTGTTGTATATCCCAAGGACATCCATTTTTTGGATTTCTCAGTCTCTTAACTACATCAATTAAATCATTTAATTTGTTCTTCTTTTTTACCATGCTAATGCCTGTGCTTGAAATATTTGACTCTTATAACTTCTAATATCTGCATATGCATCATAAATTTTATCTTGTTTTCTGGCGCATAAAATAAAACCCTCGCTCCAGTCTGTAGTTTTAAGGCATTTATGTCCTTTTTTATTTAATTGAGAAATAAAGGGAGAAAGTCGCTCTTCTAATAATAATTGTTTCAAATTTGGATCATGTGGGTGAAAAAAAGCAGGTAAATGCTCTGATGAAACTCTTGGTTCATTTAAAGCTTGGTCAATAGGCATATTTGAAAATATATAATTCATTAAAAATTGTGCTTGCCATTGATCTTGAGCGTCACCGCCCATAGTACCACAACTTAAAATTTCTCTCTTTTTTTGATTGATAATCAAAGTAGGACTCAATGTTGTCCTTGGTTGTTGTACAGGTTCTATAAAATTTACGTGACCAGGTTTTGATAAATAAAACGTCATTAATCTATTACCTAGGGGAAATCCTAATTCATTGATCACTTCATTAGATCTTATCCATCCACCACTCGGTGTACATGAAATAGCATTATTATCTTTATCTATAATACTTATATGAACAGTGCCAGCTCCCCATGGTTTAATATCATTTTCAATTGGAAGCAATGATTTCTTGGATAGGGGGTTTCCTGGAATTATAGAGTCAATTGCCTTCTCTCTGATTAATTGCATTCTTTTATTAAGGTAAGAGTCATTTAACAGGTGATAGGCTTTGAGTTTTGTGTTGTACTTTCCAGTGAAATACATCTCTCTGTCAGCAAAAGTTAATTTTAAAATTTCTGTAAATTTATGAATATTATTAGCTGAATTAAGAGATCTAATTTTTTGTTTGTTGAGCATTTTCAACATCATTAAACTAGTTAATCCTTGTCCCCAGAAATTAGTTTTATGAACTTGATAATCACCATATTTTTCTGAGATTGTTTTTTCAAATTTTACATTAAAATTTTCAAAATCCTCTTTTGAGAGAAGCCCTTCATTTTTTTGTGAATATTTTAAAATTGAGTTTGCAACATCACCTTTATAAAAAGCATCATGTAATTTATTAAATTTGCTATTCCGAGATCCTGTAATCTTTTTTTCGTAATTACCAAGATAATCAATTAAGTTTGCGTAAGCTGAATTTCTAAATAAACTTCCTACTTTTGGAATTTTATCATTTTTTAAATATAACTTTGCAGAATTTTTCCACTCTTTTATAAATTTACCTTTTAGACTTTTTAACCCAAATTTATTTTGGTTTATTATTCCAGTGTGTAAAGGATATCCTTCTTTTGCGTATTCTTTTGCATATTTAGAAATAGTCCAAAAATCTAGCGTTCCATATAATTGTAACATTCTAAAAATACTGGAAAATGCTGCTGGAACTCCAGCACATAAAATTCCTTCATCAGGAACTTCTGTGTATCCTCTTGTAACTAAATTTAAAAAATTAAATTTTTTCGGAGATATAGTATTTCCATTTAAGACAAGAGGACTTTGGCCTTTGGGCTTTAAAATCATTACTCCTTCTCCTCCCATACCAAACATTTGAGGATTTACGAGGCCTTCAACTAACATAGCTCCAGCTGCAGCATCAAAAGCATTACCTTTATCATCATTTAAAATATTATGTGCAGTAATTGATGATAAATTTGAATGAGTTGCTATAGCACCGTTTGTTCCAGAATAATTCGGTATAAAACTGTTAGAGCTATTATCTTCTATTCTATAAGATCTATTCATTACAAATAATAATTTTACGACATCCCATAAATTATTTCTTTTTTAAAAGATTGCATTATAAAGTTATATATGACCTGGAAGTTAATATCAAAATCTTCATACTCACAACTACTTGGAGAGTTAGAAACAAAATTAGAAAATAATCAACACAAGTATAGAATGACAGTTTCTGAGAAACATTTAAATTCTGGAAACTTTGCCCATGGTGGCTTTTTAATGTCTTTTTTGGATAATGTTATGGGCAATGCTGCATATAAGTCGTTTGGTAATAGACCATGTGTAACAATATCAATGAATACTCACTTTACTTTTTCTGCGCAAAAAGGAGATGAGCTAATTGGAATTCCATCTATAGAGAGAATGACAAAAACACTTTGTTTTGTTAAATGCCAAGTATTTTCAAAAAATGAAATTATTGTTTCAGGAAACGGTATTTGGAAGTTAGTTAAAACATCATCTATGAAAACTGTAAAAGACAAAAAATTAGATGATGATGGTGGTTGGTAATAATTTAATTAATTAGAATTAATATTGAAAATACAGATATCAGAAATTAATGCATGTAAGGCACTTTTTTTCTCTATTTCTTTTTTTGTAGGCCTTTGGGCTATTAGAATCCCCGATATAAAAGATCAAATAAATGTTGACTATAGTGGCATGGGATATCTTTTTGTAATTTTTTCAATTGGCTCTGTGCTGACAATGATAGCGATGCCAAAAATAATGCAACTCTATCCATCAAAAAAAATATCTCTTTTATCTGGATTTCTAATTTGTATTTTATGGTTGTTTATACCTTTTGCCCATTCATTCAAATTAATGGCAATACTCAGTCTTATCTTTGGTGTTAGTTATGGACTTTTTGAAGTAATTCTTAATGTTCAAGCCACTTCTTTAGAAAAAAAACTTAATAAACCAATGATGTCAGGCTTTCACGCATTTTGGAGTATTGGACTATTATCTGGATCGTTGTTAACAAGTTTATTCTTAGAATTTAAAATTAGTTTTTTTATAAATTCTCTTGTTTATATTATATTTTTAGCTCCTTTAATTTTTATTAGTAGTTTAACTATAGAAAATAATAAATCAGATCCCTTATCTTTTTTTTCAATTTTTTTTAGTTGGCCCTTATTTCTTATAATTTTGGTTGTATTAGCTATCACAGCAGTTTTTTTGGAAGGGGGGACCGACTCCTGGGGGTCTTTATACATGAGAGATTACATTAATGCAGACGGTTTCAATATTGGACTTGCTGCAATAGCATTTAATGGAAGTATGGTTCTTGGAAGACTAATAGGAGATAAATTAAAACAAATATTTGGGATTTATAATTTTCTTGTTTTCTCAATTTTAGGTTCATTAGTTGGTTCGTTAGTAATTGCATTTAGCAGTTCTTTATTTTTTGCTATAATTGGATTTATCATAGCTGGTTTTTGTGTTTCTTCTGTTATTCCAATTTGTTACACGTATGGGTCCTCTATTAAGGGTGTTGACCCCACTGTTGGTATTTCAATTATTACAATAGGCACATATGGGGTTTTCATGATAGCACCTCCTACCTTAGGCTATGTTGCAGATATGATAGGTATAGAATTTGTATACACACCTATGTTTATACTTTTTTTCATAGTAAGCATAATCGTAATTTTACAAAAGAAATTATTCAAAAACTAATTTTTTTTTAAAATTAATATATTTCCAAATAGCACAAGGAACGACCCAATGTATAAATATAAGTTCCATATCATACCTTCAAATATTGTAGAAATAATTAGTGCTATAAGTGGCATTATTATTGCGATGTATGCTGCATCATTGGCACCTATATTTTTTATTACTGAAAGATAAAGAATAAAACCGAATACACTTCCAAAAACAGATAAATAAAGTAACGATATAATATATCTGTAACTAAAATCAAAATTTAATTCAGTACCAGTTATTAAAAGATAAATTAATAGTGTTATTGAGCCATACAACATCCCATATCCTGTAACAGCAACAACATTCAATTTAATTTTAGAGGTATACTCTGAAATTAAGTTACCAATAGATGCAAAATATGTTGCCAATACACCAAGTAAAATCCCAATACTTGTGCTCTTTGATAATTCAAAATTAATAATTTCATCATAGAATATGAAAAGTAATCCTAACGTTCCTATAAAACCTCCAACTAATGTCATAATTTTTGGAAATTTACCTTTAAAAATAATATTATTGACAACATTCATAAATAAAATTGATGAAAAACATAAAGCAACAAACCCACTTATTAAATGAACTGTAGATAGATAAAACAGCACATAATTTATATTAAATAATGATATACCCAGAGCAGCTATAAAAAAGTGCTCCTTAAGAGAAAATTTAAGATTTATTTTTTTTAGCACACAAAATATTAAAATTATTATTGATGATAAAAAAAAACGGTAAAAAACTGATGTCATTGGATCAACAATACCAAGTTGAAATTTAATTATATACCAGGTAGGCCCCCAAACTATTAGTGTTGAAATAAATAAAAATATTGTATTGTTCACTTATGCCTTCTTTTGATGTTGTCTCGTCACCAGATATTCAAGAAATTGATAATGCCATCAATAATACTAAAAGAGAAGTTGATAATAGATTTGACTTTAAGAATACTAATTCAACAATCGAACGAAACGATTTTTCTATTACAATAGAGACAACCGACAATACTAAACTAACTCAATTTAATGATATTTTAAAAAATAATATTGTAAGAAGAAAAATAGATCCAAAATTTATACACCTTAAATCAACTGAAAATGCCTCTGGAAACAGAGTAAGACAATTTATTGATATTTTGAATGGAATATCAAAAGAGGACTCAAAAAAAATAACAAATCTTGTTAAATCATCGAAAGCAAAGGTTCAAGCTTCAATTAACGGAGATGAAGTAAGAATTACGGGAAAGAAAAGAGACGATCTACAATCAATGATCGAATTATTAAAATCAAGTGATATTAAAATTCCTTTACAGTTTCAAAATTTCAGAGATTAATTACTTCCATAGTCGTAAAATCAATTAATCGCACAGTCGTAATTGTTTTTAGAAATTTAATACAATCTTCTGTTTTTACTTGAATTGTTTTAGTGTTGTCTAGTGGGTGAAAATTGCATAATTCATAATCATTTATTTTTTTATCTAAATAAAAACTTACATCCTTATCTACATTATTGATTAAAGAGTAGGGACTAACTGAGCCTGGTTTGACTCCAAGTTTATCATATAAATATTCTGCACTTCCAAAAGAGAGATTTCCTTGGCACTGTATAGTGTTTTTAATAATTTTTAGGTCTACTTCAGTGCTATCTAAGCATGAGAGTAAGTAAAAATTTCTCTTTTTGTCCCTTAAAAAAAGATTTTTTGTATGCGCACCTTGCATATTCAAATCTGATTTTAATTTGCTAGACTCCTCGACAGTAAAAAAAGCCTCGTGTTCAAAAAGTTTATATTCAACTTTTTGTTCATTAAGTGCGGCTAATAAACTTTTTGCTTCTAATTTCATTTTTATTTATAAAGTGTTATCTTATTTATATAAAAATATGAAAAAGAAAATTAACAGAAGAAATTTTATTAAAAAAGCCTCAATTCCTGTACTCGGTGCAGCTGCACTCTCTAGTTTTAATGTACACGCAAGCACCATAACAGAGTTGAATATGGTTACATCATGGCCAGAGAATTTTCCTGGTATAGGTTTAGGTGCAAACAGGTTGGCTCAGCGAATTGAGAACTTATCTAATAAAAGAATAAAAGTTAATGTTTACTCAGCTGGTGAACTAGTCCCACCGTTTGGAGTGTTTGATGCCGTGTCATCTGGAACAGCTGATTTATATCACTCAGCAGAGTTTTATTGGGGAGGAAAGAACAAAGCCTATCCTTTTTTTGCTGCTGTTCCTTTTGGAATGACTGCCGAGGAATTTAATTCATGGATATATTCTGGCAATGGTCAATCATTATGGGATGAATTAGGTTCTAATTTTAACATTAAACATTTTTTAGTTGGTAATACTGGATCTACATTATTTGGTTGGTTCAAAAACGAATTAAATAGTCTCGAGGATGTTTCTAAACTTAAAATAAGAAGCCCTGGTATGGGAGGAGATCTATTAAAGACTATGGGGGCAACTTCTATAAATATACCAGGAGGTGAAATTCTTCAGTCTTTAGCAAGTGGGGCTATAGACGCTGCAGATTGGTCTAATCCAGTTATGGATTTAGCTTTTGGTTTTTATAAAGTAACAAATTACTGTTATTATCCAGATTTTAAAAAACCTACAGTTTCTATTTCATTAGGAATGAATTTAGATAAATGGAACTCTTTTGATAATGAAGCTAAGAGCATCATCGAGTATGCTTGTCAGTCAGAAAATCAAGAAATGTTGTCTGATTTTATGTATAAAGAGGTTGTGGCTATAGAAAAATTGAGGTCACTTGGTGTAGAATTCAGGCAACTACCTAACGATATTGTCATTGAAGCCAAAAAAAATATCAATGGTGTTTTAGATAATTATACTGATACCTCTCTTGGGAAAAAAATTAGAGATGATTATTTTCAATTTTTAGGTTTAAGAACTTCATATAAGGACTTTGATATTTCTAACTACTTGAACTTTAGAAAAATTTAATAGTGTGCGGAAGATATTCGCTAAATCTTAAAGATAATCACTCCTCTTTTAAGAAGGAAACTATAAATAACTTCAAATCAATATTTGATTATAAAAATGAAGATATTTGCCCTACCAATAAAGCACCTATTGTCTTTAATCTAAACTCTAAATTTGTATTTAAACAATCAAGTTGGGGTTTGTCATTTGATTGGCTTCCGAAAGGAAAAACACTTTTCAATATTCGATCAGAGACAGTACACGAGAAATCTTTTAGTAATAGCCTCATTGCAAATAATCGCTGTTTGGTACCTTTTAGTAGTTATTTTGAATGGTTGAAAACCCAAGAATTGAAAGAAAAATATAAACTATTTACCTTAACTCCTGTCAGTTTTTTTGCAGGTGTATATAAATTAATAGAAGATACTGTTTATTATTCAATTTTAACTAAATCCTCTTTAGAAAATATAGAATTTATTCACAATAGAAATCCAGTCATTATTAATAAAAATAATGTAAGAAAATGGTTTACGGATAGTTATGAAGAACTACTAAGATCTTCAGATGTCATAAATTATGAGTTATCGAAATAGTTATTTTCTAAATTTAAAGAAGGATAAAAGCTTTTCGATACCAGAGAAGTGTTCCTCTAGTCTAGAATAAACTTTATCTATTTTGTTAATATGACCGTCTAATCTTTCATAGAGGTTATCGATTTTCTTATCAAGTTTGTTTAGCTTACTGTTTAGCTGTTTTATGCTATCGGAGTCGCTTGTTTTTGACTGCTTTTTTAACTTAATAACTTTATTCATATTAAAAATATATTAAATTTCTGATTTGTTTAAAGTATGACAAAACAACGCTTTAGGTAAATCTTAAATCAACTTCAGGTATCCAGTTTTTAAGCTTTTCAATACGATTTTTGGGGGAGGGGTGCGTAGATAGAAACTCTGGTGGTGCATTTCCTTTCTGCGCTTCAGCCATTCGCTGCCAAACTTTATATGACTCATGATTATCGTATTTGGCCATTGTCATAAAGGCCAAGCCTAAATAATCAGCCTCCGATTCTTGTAATCTGTTAAAAGGTAAAGATAGACCTAAATTTACTAAATAATCATCAGCTGAGGTATTCGAAAGGGCACCTTCCAAAGCAATATCCAAGATAGTAGTGCCAACATTTATTGCTAATGCTTGACTGGCCCTTTCAACACTATGGCGAGCAACCGCGTGAGCAATTTCATGTCCCATTATTGAGGCCAAACCATCATTATTTGCAGCAACATCTAAGATCCCTGTGTAAAAAGCTATTTTACCACCAGGCATACACCAAGCATTAAGTGTGTCCTTGTCATTAATTAATATGAATTCCCAATTATAATTTTTTATAGAGTGTGATTGACCCATTTTTAAAAAATACTCCTCTACTGACTCTGTAACTCTGAGACCAACCTCTTTTACTGATCTAAAATTTTGCCCGGACTCTATTAAATTTTCTTGTTTTTTGACTTGTTCGTAGGCTTCAAGAGCTTGTTTATTGATACTTTCATCTGAAATAATAGAGAGTTGTTTACGATTTGTAATAGCTACCTCAGTACAAGAAGGTAAAAATAAAGGTGCACAACAAGCACATGATAATTTTTTAATAAAATCTCGTCTTTTAAGATTCATGGTATTAATATAATCAAAAAGATATTCTTATGACAACCTGTTATATTAATGGAAAATACAAACCTCTAAATCAATCGTATATCAGTGTAACAGATAGAGGTTTTCAATTCTCTGATGGGGTTTATGAAGTCATTGCTGTATTCAGAGGTGAATTAGTAGATTTAAATCTTCATATAAACAGATTGTTTGTTTCTTTAAAAAAAATGAACATAAAAATTAAATTCAATAGAAATCAAATAATTAATATCACCAATAAAATCAAAAAATTAAATAAATTGAAAATGGGTATAATTTACATCCAAATTACAAGAGGGGATCAAAACCCAAGGGAACATAAATACCCTGATAAACTAAAGCCTAATATTATTATTTACTCAATTAATAAAAACTTTGAATATTTAAATAAGTTAGCACTAAAAGGTGTAAAAACATCTCTTTATCCAGATATAAGGTGGCATAGGTCAGATATTAAAAGTATTTCTCTATTAGGTAATGTTCTAGCTGCAAATCATGCAAAAGAGAATAAATCACATGAAGCAGTATTATTTGATAATAGAAATATGATAACTGAGGGTAATTCTTCAAGTATTTGGATTATAAAAAAAAATAAATGTATTACGCACCCACTTAACTTTAGAATTCTAAAGGGATGTACAAGGCATAAATTAATATCAATTTTAAAAAAAAATAAATTTAAATTTGAGGAAAAAAAATTTTCCATTAAATCCCTTCTTGATGCAGATGAAGCATTCATGACAAGTGCTACTAATTTTATAATGCCCATAGTTAAAGTTGATAAATTTACTATTTCAAACGGTAAGCCCGGTCTAAATACATTGAAGTTTCGTAATTTATTTATCAACGCAATATGATCTTTAGACTTTTCCTTTTATTATTTTTGTTACCTATTACAGCTTTCGCAAAAATTAATACAATTTATTTAGCTGGTGGGTGTTTCTGGTGTGTTGAGGAAGTTTATGAAAAATTAAAAGGTGTAATTGATGTTCGATCTGGTTATTCAGGAGGTCATGTTGAAAATCCAACTTATCAAGAAGTTGTCAAGGGTGATACAGGCCATATAGAAGCGGCTGAAATTATTTTTGACTCAGATATTGTTAGTTTAGATAAGATCATTAGGGTTTTTTTTGTAAATATTGATCCTTTTGATAGTGCTGGTCAATTTTGTGATAAAGGTTATTCATATAAAAGTGCTCTTTTCAGCAATGACCAAATTGTTATAGATAGATTTAACTTTTACATAGATAAAATTCAGGAAAATCACAAACAGAAGGTGGAAACATTGATCTTACCTTTTAAAAATTTTTACGTTGCAGAGGAGTATCATCAGGATTATTACAAAAAAAATCCAATAAGATATACATATTACAAGTACAATTGCGGAAGAGAGCAGAGGATTAAACAATTAAAAATTAATTTAGGATGATTAAACTCTTATTATTATTTTCAATTGTAGCTATATGTATCTTTGTTTTCTTTGGTAATCAATTATCGCCTCGTTATAAAAAATATTTAATTATTTCATTAATAATAATTTTAGGATGTTTTTTAATTTTTTCAGGAAAATTGAATTTTCTACCTGTTGCCTTAGCTCCTGCTTTACTTTTTTTTCGAAGGATCTCATCATTATTAACAATATTAAACTTGTTTTCGCGATCTTCTTTTGGAAGTAAGTTCAAACCAAAAATTAATACGAAGTATTTACAAATTGAAATTGTGTTACAATCACGTCAAGCTAAAATTAATATTATAGAGGGTGTTTTTAAAGGCCGTTCTTTTTCCTCTCTATCTCAAAATGAGGTATCGAAGCTCTTAGAGGAACTAAAAATAAATGATCCACGTGGATTTAATATTTTAAATGTAATTATTAGTCAAAATAAACAATCTACATCTTCTTCAGACAAGTCTCAAATGACAGAAGAGGAGGCCTTATCTGTTTTAGGACTAAAAAAAGGTGCTTCAGATGAGGATATTAAAAAATCATATTATGATTTAATGAAAAAGTTTCATCCTGACAAAGATGGAAATAATTATCTATCAAATTTAATAACAGAAGCAAAAAATAAACTCTTAAATAACTAAATTTAATCCATGAGTTTAATAGGGGTGTTAGATATGTATTTTCCTATCATCAAAAGTGACTTCTATTATGGTCGTAAAGACTTAACCCATAAAGTAATTGCTTATTTGCGCTAAAGGTGTAGTGGATGAAACATCTGCTCCCGCAGCTTCTCTGATAGCCACAATATCCTCTCTTTCGCCAAATGACTTGATGAATGATGGATCTTTCATTTCGACTAATACATAGACTGCACTCTCTTCATCATTACATCCAGCCCAAAGGATTTTAGAGCCAACTTCATTCATTTTTGGCTCCAAACCTTTAGCCATTTCAGACCAAGTTTCCCATCCTTTTGAAATATTAATTGTAACAAGCATATTTACCATTCTATATCTCCTAATGTAAATTTTCTTTTAATTGTAATCAAAATTATAGCTTGAATAAAAGTTAATCTATAAAAAAAGTTGTAGACTACAGTGTAGACTGAAAAACTAATAGTCTATAAAATAGTATCAAATCATAAGACAATTATCCCAATGAATGACATAAAGAATCTTGCAATTATTGCTCATGTTGATCATGGGAAAACTACTCTTATTGATAATTTATTGAAGCAATGTGGAATTTTTAGAGATAATCAAGAAATATCCGAAAGAATTATGGATTCTAATGATTTAGAAAAAGAGAGAGGTATTACTATTTTAGCAAAGCCTACTTCAATAATTTTTAAAGATACTCGAATAAATATAATCGATACACCTGGACATGCAGATTTTGGTGGTGAAGTAGAACGTGTCTTATCAATGGTTGATGGTGTTATCTTACTTATTGACTCTTCAGAAGGTCCAATGCCTCAGACAAAATTTGTTCTAGGAAAAGCTTTAAAACAAGGACTTAAACCGATAGTAGTAATCAATAAGATCGATAAATCTGATTCAAGACCAGACGATGTGTTAAACGAAGTTTTTGATTTATTTGTCTCTCTTGATGCAAATACTCAACAATTAGATTTTCCAGTTTTATACGCATCAGGAAGAAGTGGATGGTGTGTTAATGATTTATCAGATGATAGATCCAGCCTAACACCTCTGTTAAATAAAATTATTAGTCATGTGCCATCGCCAGATGTTGATAATACCAGACCTTTTGCAATGCTATCAACACTTTTAGACTATGATCCATACTTAGGAAGATGTCTAATTGGAAGAGTAGAGCAGGGATCTGCAAAAATAAACGACAGCGTTCATGCTTTAAACTTATCAGGTAAAATCATTGAAACTAGAAGACTTACTAAACTTTATAAATTTGAGGGAACCAAAAAAATAACTGTCAACTCAGTGAATACTGGAGACATAGTTTGCATAGCAGGTTTGTCAATTACATCAGTATCAGACACCATTTGTTCAACTGATATAGAAACACCTATAAAATCTACACCAATAGATCCTCCTACTATGTCAATAAACATTATGGTTAATGACTCCCCATTAGCTGGGACTGAAGGGAAAAAAGTAACATCAACTTTAATAAGAAATAGATTAATAGCTGAGGCTGAGACAAACGTTGCTATTACCTTCTCAGAAAATCAAAATAAAGATTTATTTGAAATTGGTGGAAGAGGTGAATTGCAATTAGGTGTTTTAATAGAAACGATGAGACGAGAGGGTTTTGAATTATCTCTTTCTAGACCTAAAGTGGTTTACAAAGATATAGAGGGGACAAAGTGTGAACCCTATGAAGAAGTAACAATAGATGTAGATGAAGAGTTTTCTAGTATTGTTATTGATAACATGAATCAAAGAAAAGCTGATATGTTAGACATGAGAAAATCTGGAATTGATAAAACTAGGTTATTATTTATTGCGCCTTCTAGGGGACTAATTGGTTATCAAAGCAAGTTTTTAACGGACACAAGAGGAACTGGTGTATTAAACAGAGTGTTTCATTCGTATAAACCATTTAAAGGGGAGATTACAGAAAGAAGGGCAGGAGCGTTAATTTCAACAGGCAACGGTAAAGCAATAGCTTATGCCATTTGGAAGCTTCAAGATAGAGGTGTAATGTTTGTTAAACACCAAACACCTGTTTATCAAGGTATGGTAGTCGGTGAGCATACCAGAGATAATGATTTAGAGATAAATGTTCTAAAAGGTAAACAATTAACAAACGTCAGAGCATCTGGGTCTGATGAGGCCGTAAATTTAACAGCTCCTAGGATGATGTCACTTGAGGAAATGATGACTTATATCAATTCTGATGAATTATTGGAGGTTACTCCTAAAAATTTAAGATTAAGAAAAAGGTATCTTGATCCAAACGAGAGAAAAAAATTTTCTAAAGTTGGAAATTTATAAACTGTATTATAATTTACATTAAATATTTATAATAAAATATTGTATTTACTACCTATATTTGAATTTATTCTTTATTCTATTTATAAAGAAAAAAACAAATAATCTGACTAAATCAAAAATAAAATAAACATAAAATGAGATATTAAGCATAAATATTGAGAATTAATTAAATTTTGGAGGAATTAAACTAGTATTCACACATTTTTATCTGATTAAATAGAAATTAGAGCTCTAAATTAAGTGATAGTTATCATTACTTGCTAATAAAACTATCAAGACAGTTATTCAAATCTATGATTTCAAAAAAACTATAAAAAAACATTAAAATCGGACATTTTTAGCTTAAAGACCTTATGTAAATTGCGACACTACCAAAATTTAGGAAATATTTGGATTTTGAGTTGAAATATTATCAATATTTTTTTCAGTAAATCAATAGTCAAATTCATAAAATTACCTAAGGATTTATACTTAATAAAATTTCAATATACCTAAAAACGCAAAAAAATTGAAAATAGACATTATTTTGAAAGCCATTTTATGGCATCTTCACATCTGTCATCGCCCCAAAAAACCTCATTTTCAACGGTAAATGTGGGGCTTCCAAAAATGCCTTTATTTTTAGCCATTTCTGTGTTTTTTAAATATTTTTGTTCAATTTCGTCTGTTTGAGCTTGTTTTATTAAACTATCTGAATCAAGTCCAATTTCTTTAAGAGTAGAACTCAAATTTGGTTCTAATCCAGGCTCCAAATGCTCTAAAAACCACTTTTTATAAGTTAAAATAGTATATTCTTTGATCCACCCTTGATCTTTTCCCAAAATTGCAACTTTGTTGGCTAAATCGAACTCTTTAAGTGGGTAGGGTGCAGGTACTTTTGCATCAAATCCATAGAAGTTAGCTCTTCTCTGAACATCCCGCCACATATAATCAATCTTATCTCTTTTTTTTTCAGCCATAAAAGGGACATTCTCCATTTCAATCATTCTTGATCTCACACTGAAAGGACACCATTCAAATACAACTTCATTTTCAGTCTCAATCTGCTCTAATCTTTGCGTGGAGAGGTAAGTATATGTACTTCCAATTGAGTACCAGAATTCTATTTTTCTCATAGGTTCTACTTTAACTGAAATAATTGAAATTATTATTAAAAATAAGTGATCTGGTCACATCTGTCGCATGTATAAAAGGCCATGAAAAACATGTTTATGCAAATTTACAGTGGAGTGATGGACGCTGATTGGAATCCTCTAAGAAAAATACCTAGTGTGGCTCTGAGACACCTCATTATGCAACTTTTAGCATGGATGTGGTGTATCATTTTTTCACTATATTTTGGCTCTTTTTTGATTTTTGGCATCACAGCTAGTGCTCATTTTCTACTTATTTTTGGAACTTTTATGACAGCGGCTACTTTTGCAACTGCTCCAAAAATTGTAAAATCTAAGTATAATAACAGTAAATAATATACTGTTTTTACTTACTTTTTACATACATCAACTTCAAAAGCTCTAGTTAATTCTATAAGCCTTTTTGTTTGAACTTTTACAGAACTATTAGTAGATCCTGCTGCTGGTATAACGATTTCAAAGTTATTTAAGGACTTATCGTAATATATATCTAATTTATTTGGTAATCCAAAGGGACAAACCCCTCCAATAGGGTGAGAGGTGATTTGCAATGTCTCATCAGCAGTCAACATTTTTGCCTTTTTTTTGAAGAAATTCTTATATTTTTTATTATCGATTTTTACATTTCCAGAAGTCATTAACAAAATTGGTTTTTCTATAATTAAAGCAATTGTTTTGACTATTTGTCCTTTCTCAACATTATGAGCATTTGCAGCTTGTTCAACAGTTGCTGTAGACTCTTTAAATTCTGATATCTCTAGGTCAGGGGCTATAATACTAAGATGATCTTTGACTGATTTTATTGACATTTACACATTTATTTGTTGCATAATATATATTATAAGAATCTAGATTGTAATTTTAAGTCCATCGTAAGCTGGATATATATGATAATTAAACAGTTTTTTATATTCAGTTTCATAATCAATATGGGCAGTCATATGGCTAAGAAATGTATGTTTTGCGTTAACTTTTTTTGCCCAATCAATTACTTCAGAATAACTTGCATGAGATGGGTGTTCATCATATCTCAAACAACCAAGAAACCAGCATTGAATGCCTTTGATTCTATCCAAATAATCCTCATCATAAAAATACTTAATGTCTAAATTATAAGCTATTTTATTATCAAAAATGAAACCATAGGAGTCTATATTTCCATGATTTTGTCGAATAATTTCAATTTTAAAACCCTCAATTTCAGAATTATTTTCGTTAAGAACGTTAGCATTTAAAATGGGTTCATAACCATGGGTGGATGACTTTGAAAACAAATAAGAAAAGCTATTTTGAAGAGTCTCTAAAGTTATTTTATCAGCATAAATTGGTATTTTTTTTCTATTTATCAGTGAAATAGTCCTTAAATCATTAATTCCATGTATGTGATCAGCATGGGAATGTGTGTAAATGACTGAGCCAACATTATCAATTTTATTGTCGATTAACTGTTTTCTTAAATCAGGGCTAGTATCAATTAGTATTGATTTTCCTGCTTTTTTTAAAAGTATTGAAGGTCGTGTTCTTTGGTTTTTAGGATTTGATTTATCACAATTACCCCATATTTTATGAGATAAAGGGACTCCAAAACTTGAACCACATCCTAATACATTTATTTCAGTTTTTTCAGTCATTTATTTTAAAAAGCTTTTTATAATTATAAGTACTAATTTCGCATGTATTAATGTAGTCGTTTCCAGTAATTTCACAATATTTTTCAACTATAATTTTTAAATAACTTGGTTTATTAATTTTACCTCTTAAAGGGTCTGGAGTAAGATAAGGACTATCAGTTTCAAAAATAATTTTTTTAATTGGTAGTATTTTAATTGTATCTCTTAATTTATTTGCATTTTTGAACGTAATAATGCCTGACAAAGAAAAAAAACAACCTAAATCAATACATTTTTTTGCAAATTCTTCACTTCCAGTGAAACAATGTATAAGAATATCATCAATTTTTTTGGAGTATTTAGTTAAAATTTTAATCATATCCTCTTCAGCATCTCTCATATGAATTATACACGGTAAATTATAAAAACTAGCTGCATCTAAATGTATCTCTAAGCTTTCTATTTGATTATTTTTAGGAATATCATAATGATAATCCAAGCCTGTTTCCCCTATTCCAACAATTCTATCTTTAAATTTTTTAATATTTTCATTTAAAAGAGTCTTTATTTCCTCAGGTTTGATATCAAGAGTATTATTTGGGTGATGACCTAAAGTGATGTCGACAAATTTAAAACCTTTAATTAAATTAATATCTTTTTGAAACTCGTATATATTAGAATTTATACTTAAAATTCGCTCTATGCTATTTTCTTTAGCATCTTTACAGATATCTGATACTGAATTTTTAAGTAATTCATGACCAAAATTCACATGACTGTCTATTAAATTACTCAATTTTAGTAAATAAAGGTTCAGGTTGTCGTATTTTTAGAAATTTTAAGTTAATTACCTCTTTAAAATTATCAAAAATATCTAATTTAATACTATTCGTATTTTCGAATAAATTGAATACTTCTGAGGTTTTTAAAGGCATAAAAGGAACTAAATATTGACTAACCCTTATAATACATAGGCAAATATTAGCCAATACTCTCTTCATTTGTTCAGGATCTGTTTTTTTTAATACCCAAGGAGCAGATTTATCGACATAATTATTTAAATCATTCATAAATGAGAATAATTTTTTAAGGTATTCGTCATATTTGTAATTTTCCATATACTCAAACAATTCTTTTTCAGAGTCGTTAATTTGTTTTAAAATTTCAAAATTAAAATTATCTTTTGTTAAATCAATATTTTGTTCTAAATTCTTACAAATGAAACTAAGTATTCTTTGTATTAAATTTCCATAGTTATTCGCCAACTCACCATTAATTCTATTTTTGATAGCCACCTTAGAAAAATCACCGTCATTGCCAAATGGAACCTCTCTAAAAAGAAAATATCTTACTGAGTCTAGACCATATTCATCAATCAATTCTTTAGGGTCAATTACATTACCAAGACTTTTACTAATTTTTTGACCCTCATTTGTCCACCAACCATGCGCTACGATCTGCTTTGGTGGATCTAACTCTGCAGCCATTAAAAAAGCAGGCCAGAAAATAGCATGAAATCTGATTATATCCTTCCCTACTACGTGTATCCCAGGCCAATATTTTTGATATAAAACAGAATTTTTATTTGGATAATCTAAAGCTGAAATATAGTTAGTTAGTGCATCTAACCAAACATAAACAATATGTTTTTCATCTGTAGGGACATCAATTCCCCATTTAAATGTTGTTCTAGAAACGGAAAGATCTTTTAACCCTGACTCAACAAATTTAATAACTTCATTAGATCTTGATTTTGGGACAATGAAATTTGGATTATTTTTATAAAAATTTAACAGTTTGTCTTGCCATTTAGAAAGTCTAAAAAAATATGACTCTTCTTCAACCCAAGATAATTCAGATCCAAAACTGTTATATTTTTTACCATTTTTTTCAACTATTTCATTATCAGCTACAAAAGCTTCATCTCTTACAGAATACCATCCGCTATATTTGGACAAATAAATTTCATCTTTTTCCAACAGAACTTTCCATAGATTTTGAACAGACTTCTTATGTCTTTCTTCTGTTGTTCTTATAAAATCATCATTAGATAAATTTAATAAATTACTTAAATCTTTAAAATTTTCTGAAACCATGTCAGTAAATTTTTGAGGATCAATATTTTTTTCTTGAGCAGCTCTTTCAACTTTTTGTCCATGCTCGTCTGTTCCTGTTAGAAAATAAGAATCGAGACCTCTACAATTATAAAATCTTTTTAATATATCAACAGCAATTGAGGTATAAGCATGTCCAATATGGGGTTTATCGTTCACATAATAAATTGGAGTTGTAAAATAATTTTTAGACATACTTAATAAGATTAGAATTTAATCTTGTAAAATAGATTGAAATTAGGTCATTTGTTAATGTATTGAATTTTAAACTCTCATCTACATCAGTTAAATAATCTGAATGAAGCTTTAATAGGTATTTATAAAGTTTTTTATTATTTAAATTATTTCTTAAATAGTATTTGAGTATTTTTAAAAATATTAATGAACATACACTTATTTGATCTCTGTTAAAAAGTTTTATCTTTTCAAAAAAATCAGTGCTTTTTAAATCAATGAAGGGGTTAATAATAGAATGTATTAATTCCTCTGAAATATTTTGATTTTGTCTAGCTATGTCTTCTTTCAATAAATTGAAATCACTAAAATTTATTTGTGAATTCAGATCTCTGATAACTCTGGCCCTTGAAATTATTGTTTCAGGTAAACTTATTAAGTTTGAAGAACAAAAAATAAAATAGGTTTTGTATGGTATTTCTTCAATAATTTTTAAAAGGCCATTTAAAGCATTAATATTTAAATAATTTACCTCTCTAACAAATATTACTTTATTAAGGTTTAATACATTTGTATGTAGAAACTCTTTTTTCATTTTTCTTATTTGATCAATTGTAATAAATTTTGATTTTTCTTCAGGCTCTAAAATAATAAAACTTGTATCTATTTCATATTGTTTCTCATAGAAATTTTTTAAAATCTCCTCCTCTAAATGTGAAATACTCTCACTATTAGTAGTCTCTAATAAGTAAAAGCCACTGCTCTCAGATTTTATGGTATTTACTACTTTATCAATTTGCATTTTTTCAGATTTAATATGACATTTTCATGTACTTCATTAGCAGATAGTGATGCATCAATAGTAACAAACTTACGTTCACCTATTTTTATTTTAGATATTTCTTCATAATTTTTTTGAATTCTTGAGAATTGTCCAAAATATTTTTTATCAAATTTATTTGAATATAATCTTTTGTTTTTCCTACTTATTAAATTTTTTTTATTTAACTTCAAATAAAAAGTTATATTTGGAATAAATTTCATATGAATTAACTTAATTAAACTGATAATAAGTTTTTTTTCTTTAGAATTATATTTTTGATAAGCATAAGTAGAGTCAAAAAATCTATCAAATACAATGAAATCGTTCTTTTTAATTGAAGATAATAATGAAAATCTAGATGCAAAAAAAAACATTATTAAACTTAAATTATCGAAATTAGATTTTAAAATTACATTTCTTATCTTTTCTAAATCTTTATTACCTCCAGGCTCTCTAGTAAAAGTAGATTTAATATTATTTTTTATAAAATATTTTTTTAAAAGTTTTATCTGTGTCGATTTACCAGAATATTCGAAACCTTCAAAACTGATTACTTTCATTCTATATGATAATATTTAGTTAGATCCAAGAATGATATAATAAATAGCTGAAAATATTCTTGAAAAGAAATTCTTTTGCTCAATGTCCTCGCCTGAAAATAAAGGAAATTCAGAACTCTTATCAGCAAAAGATATCTGAAGTTTGGCTATTTTATCACCTTTTTGAATTGGAGTTGTAATAGGCTCCTCTACTATCACATTAACTTTAGCAGAAGATAATTGTGCTTTTGGAATACTCACGCTTATATCGTTTAAAGCAACTAGGTCTACTTTGTCGTCTTTACCTAGCCAAGTATTAACTTCTTGAATAACTTCATTTTTTTTATAAAAATCTACTAATTGAAAATTGTTGAAACCCCAATCCATTAATCTTAGTGACTCCTGGGCTCTTGATTTGGAAGAGTCTAGACCATTTAGAACAATAATCAGGCGCCTATCCCCTCTTTCAGCAGATCCAACCAAACCGTAGCCAGCTGCTTCTGTATAACCTGTTTTAAAGCCATCAGACCCCTCAAATGTATATAGGAGTGGATTTCTGTTATCTTGTTTGATCCCGCTGTATGTAAAATCACTTAATTTGTACATTTGATATAATTCATAATGATTTTCAATCGTGTATTGAGCTATTTTAGCAAGATCTTCAGCTGTTGTGTAATGATTGTCATCAGGCCAGCCACTGCTATTTGTAAAATTAGTCTCTGTGAGTCCTATTTTTTTGCCTAAATTATTCATTTCAATAGCAAAAATTTCCTCAGAGCCAGATATACCCTCTGCTAAAGCAATCGAGGCATCATTTCCGCTCTGAACAATAATTCCTAGTAACAAATCATAAACTTTTACTCTTTTGTCTACCTCTATGAACATCTTTGATCCGCCCATTTTCCATGCCTTTTTACTTACTAAAAACTCTTGATCTAATGATAAAGTGCCATTTTTGATTTTTTCAAAGGCTACAAGAGCGGTCATCATCTTAGTCATACTTGATGGATATGTTTTGGCTTTAGAGTTTTTTTCTAAAAGAACTTCGTTTGTTGATAAATCGATTACAAGCGCCGTTTTTGCCAAACTTTCAATAGTAAGAGATTGTTTAGGAAATAGAATAATTATTGCTATAAATAATAAATTAAGGGGTTTTTTTTGCATTCAAATATCCATTTTTAATCAGAAAATCTAACTTAAGATTTATATCACTCTTTAGAAATGGGCCAGCAAAAACCTTAACCCCCTCTTCATTTTCTTCGTAAAACAATCCTAAATTCTTGATTTTATTAGTTTTAAGCTTTGCTAGATTTATATCTTTATAAATTTCAACTAATATAGTGTTTTGTTTTTTAGAATTTTTAATATCTAGAGATTTAATTTTATCATAATCAAGTTTTTCACTGATTTCAGTTTGATCTTGATTTAACTGTTCAAATGAAATTTCTGTATCATCCATCTTTATCTTACTCTCTTCTTTTGAGTCGACAACATTTCTCAGAATTATTGATTCATCTTTTAAATATTCTAAATATACTTTTGTATTTAGTGATATTTTATCAATTATCTCTTGACTTAATGAAAGCCTATTTTCAGTATCTAGCTTAATATTTCTGACAATAACACTATTATCTAAGTTATTTGGATCTGATAATCTTACAACGCTGGGTATAGGCAAATTAGAATGATGAATATTATTACCCTCTATTCTTGCATCTGTAACAAACTTTTCTAAAACACTTAACTCAATATTATAATCATCAAGTGGGGATATAATAACATCCGATTTTTTAAAGTAATCTTGAGTTGTGACTTCTTCTTCTTTTTTTATATCATCCAAAGTATCAATAGATGTTACTGTACAAGATGATAAAATCAGTAAAAACAGTATTTTATAATAACTATTTAAATTTATCACTTAATAATCCAACTGAAAGACCATAATAGTTTGAGCAGTTGTAAGAAAGAATATTTAAATAATTATCGTATACGATAAAATACCTGAAATCTCCCTCTTCCCTACCCATCCTTAATAAATAACTATTAATATCTAAATTATCCAATGAATTTCCATTCATCTTTTTAAAATTCATAAGTCTAAATTTACTTAACGGTAATTGTTTAGACAATTTTTTTATTGCTAAACAACCTTTTTCTCTTTTAATGAATAATTCCGGTTCTAAAGATTTTATATTTACTGGGGGTATTACTTCCCTACCCCATGTATAATTTGGATCCCATTTGTTAGATCCTACGCCTTGAAGGTATCTTGCAATTGAGGCTAATGAGTCTTCAGTGTCTGTCCAAATATTTTTTTTACCATCATTATTGAAGTCTTGAGCGTAATTTAAAAAACTAGAGGGCATAAATTGATTTTGACCCATGGCACCTGCCCATGAACCTTTGAAATCAGCAACATTAATGTGACCTTGTTTAAGTATTTCTAATGCATTATAAAGCTCTTTTGTGAAATATCTTCTTCTTCTCTCATCGTAGGACATGGTTAAAAGACTCTCTAGCACAGGATAGTTGCCTGTTATTTCGCCATAAGCTGTTTCTAGACCCCATATAGAGAGAACAAATCTAGATTGCACATTATAATAATTATCTATTTTTTTTAATAAATTGTTGTATTTACTATAATTATTTAATCCATTATTTACCCTTAAATTTGAAATTGTTTTTTCAATGTACTCAGAAAAAGTCAATGTAAATTCAGGCTGGCATTTATCATTTTCAATAACTCTTTTATTGACCTCATATGGTGCAATTAATTCAGAAACAAAGCTTTTATCTAGGCCAAATTCACCAGACTTATTTACTATTTCTTCTTTCCAATCATTAAATCCTGAAAAATCATAATTTTGAAGCACATCACAGTTTTTGGGATCATGGGCAATAAGGTTATTTATGAAAAAAAAACTAAAGATTATATAGAGAAAAATTTTAATCATATTCTGATTCCTGCCCTATTATATAACCATTATAATCTAATAGTTATTTCTTAAAATTTACCAAATTATATTAGTTACTGTTAAAAAAGATGATATTTGCTATAAATATTCAATGATTTTAACAAATACAGGAAAAAAATTTGTATATGCCTCTGTTATAATGATGCTACTTTCAATGGTCCTTCCTTGGGATTCACTGGAAGATTATACTTATTCTGAGTCAATGGGTTTGCTCATGAATGTTATTCCTGCTGTTATATTTATATGTGCTGTGGCTATTGTTGTTTTAAAGCCATTAGCTTTGTTATTATCTAAAATTGGTACAAATATTGTTTTTTTACTACTTTGTTTAATGAACGCTATCGTCTTGTACATGGGAATGCAATATTATCCAGATACCTACACTATTGGTTATTTTTTATTTCCATCATCTGTAATTGTTTTTATGTTAGGTGCTATTTACAGTGTTAATCGAGTTGATGGAACCACTAGTAATTAAATTATAAAAAGGCATTTATCAATATTATTCCACTCATTAGTAATAACATTAAGTAAAATAATTTTTTAAATAATTTTTCTGAGATAAAACTTCTTATTTTTTTACCTAAAAGGAATCCAATAATTACTGGGAGAGTAACTATTAATGAGGGAACGATTGTATTTATACTAATCAGCTTAATATAAGAAAATGATATAAATTGCATACTGCTATATAGTAAAAAAGCTAATCCCATAAATTGCACTGTTTTTTCTTTATTATATTTAAGTGATTGTAATAAGAAAACAAAAGGCATTGTATAAATACTAGTTAGGCCTATGATAAATCCATTTAGAGATCCAGTTAAAAGTTGTATGATTGAATTTTGGTGATTAGGTATAGCTACTACTCTATTTGATAGAGATAATGAGGAATTCATAAAAAGCAAAATCGCAATAAATATCAAGATTAGATCTGAATCAAGAACATTTAGTAAAAAGACACCTGGTACTATGATTAGTGTTGAAAAAACAAGAAAATATTTAGTATCTTTAATTATGACTTTTAAATTACTGCCATTTATCATTTGAAAAAAACCAGTAATAATAGTTGGTATTATCACAAGAGCTATTGTTTCTTTAACGTCGACAACAAATGAGAGTAAAGAAATTACAACAGTGATTAATCCAACACCAAGTATACCTTGGGTTATGCCGCCAATAAAATATGCTAATAAAATATAAAAAAAAGTTAATGTTGGAAGATTACTTAAAATCACTTAAAAACATAACATGAGTGGCCAAAGAATATATCAACTAATAATATAAAATTACGATTGATTTAAAAATAACGTAATATATACATTTTAGACGTTTATGACATCGGAAGGATGGCTGAGCGGTTGAAAGCACCGGTCTTGAAAACCGGCAAAGGGGCAACTCTTTCCTGGGTTCGAATCCCAGTCCTTCCGCCATTTGATCTATTTTCAATTTTCAAAATGTATAATTATTATTAATTTTATTTTAAAGGAGAAAAAATGACTGATCGTGTATGTATAAATCTTTCCTATGCTGTACCAAATGATAAAGCTGCTGAAGTTGAAAATATTTTCAGCACCCATGGAAAATGGATGACTGAATTTTATTCTGATGGAACTGATCATTTATTAAATGCTTACTTTACTAAAGCACCAGAGTTTAAAGACCCTACCGATCCTAGTAAGGGCGAAACTGGAAACACATTATTTACAATAAATGAACAATTTGCATCTATGGAGAGTGTTCAAAGACATGTCGAAAATGCTAGTAAAAATGATTATTTCCCAGATTTTGCAAAGTTGTTAGAGGACTACGGAAAAGTTTTAAGTATGGGTGGTAGTGTATATGTTTCTATAAGATAAAAAGGGAAGAAAAAAAAGACAGAAATTAAATAGTCGAACAGTTTGAATATTATTTATATGTTAAAATTTATCTTTTAAAGTTCTCATTATGTCTAAATGCTCAGTTAACGCCTCGAAAGATACAGCTAGTTCATATACAAGAGTGACTAATGCCAATAACACTAAACAAAGATGAATACCAAAACTTATAGCAGAGATGAAGCTGTAATTTAATAACAAAAATAATAAGCTTGTGCACAATGCTATCCCTCCAAAAAGAGATAAGTAAAGTGTGTAACGTAATAATTTAAGTCTTTTTTCATAATGCAAGATATGAAAAGAATATTCACTTTGACTTTTAAATTTTAATTTATTTGTTTCAATATTAGATCGAGAGTCTCTGATTAATTTTGCAAGAGTTGCATACCTCGCTATAACCAATGTTATATAAATAGTGCAAGCAAAGAACATTGTCCCTAACATATTACTACTTAATAATATCTCGTGATTTACTATGTCCATTGATAAAAAATAGGTGATATTTACTTAAATTACTACCTCAAAACCTTCAAACTGTGGGTGATCCAAATATACTGTTTTATGTTCACCAGCATTTTTATGAGCCATCCTAAAAGCTTCTGATTTAGTCCAATTTATAAAATCTTGTTTTGACCCCCACTCACTATGCGATGCATACAGTGTATATTCTTCATTAGACTCACTTTTAATTAAATTAAATTTCTTAAAACCAGGGACTTGGTTTAAATGAGTATCCCTATTCCTCCAAATATCTTCAAAATGTTTCTCTTCTCCTAATTTTACTTTGAATCTATTCATTGCAATAAACATTTATTATCTCCTATGAGCTATTCTGAAATTATAATTCTTGTGTTGGTTCCTATTGCAATAGTAACTCTAGAACCAATGGGTATTTGTTCTGCACCTGATTGAACTATTGAAATATCATCATCTGTGTCATCAACATCTACAACATATTGAAATCCTGTATGATCCCCTAATGACGAGCCAGCAACATAACCTACTATAGCACCACCTATAGTTCCCACTACAGCTGCAGCATCTCTGCAGTCATCGTCAAAAATACCCTCTCCACATCCTACAACAAAACCTACTAAACCTCCTGTAAGAGCACCAATGCCAGAGCTTTCACCAGTAATTTTGACTGGTTCAGCTGCAACGAGTGTTCCATATTTAACTGTGTTAACTTTTTGAGTATCTGATTTTTTTACCCCAGTATTAAAACCACCACACGCTGTTATCAATGCGAATAATAATAAAAAAGGTAATTTAGGCAGGTCTGTCATATTCAACAAATTTTTTAAGTGAATTGGTGAGAAAATTTTCATAATTATCTATATTATAATTGATATTTTCATTAATATCCAAATATTTTGGATCTAATATGAAATCAAATGATGGCTCAAAAAAGAAAGGTATTGATACTCGCTCCTCTTGATTAAATAATACTCTGTGATTAGTTGCTTTCATTTTACCATTTGTTAAACACTCTAAAGCTAAACCTGTATTAATAACGAAAGCATTAGGGTCATGAGGAACATCATACCACTCTAAAGAATGTCTATTTTGAACTTGCAAACCACCTTTTTTGTCCTGATATAAGATAGTCATTATCCCACTATCTACATGGGTTTCACAACCTAAAGCAACACCGTCTTGTGAAGAGACTTCAACAGGTTTATCTTGTTTGGGATAGTAATTAAATCTCAAAGTAGAGAGTGTTTTGGGTCTTTGAAAAGCCTTTTCAGCTAAAGATAAATCTGAAGAAAATGAAGATATGATAGATTTAAATATGGTAATTCCTAAGTTATGAAGATCATCAAAATAATTATTTATCGTAATTTGCCAGTCTGGATCTAGAAAAGACATATCATGATTAACTTCAAATTTTTCCTTTTTTAACAAATCAACCATATCTTGCTTTAAAAGTGGATCTCCTATGTCTAAACCCTCTTTACCATTTACAGAACTAGGAAAATAACCCCTGTAAACTGTGTTTGTATTGGGATTCCATTTTTTTGGAGCTATTTTAAGTTTCTCTTCTTCATTTAAGTAAAAAAATTTTTTACAAGTCTTTAAAAGATTATCAATTTTTGAAATTGGAATACCATGATTTGTAACTGTAAAAAAACCAATTTCTTCAGATGCTTTTTTAATATTATTTGATACTTGTACAGCGGCATCACTATTAAGATCTTTATTAATAATATCCTCTAAATCTATATTTGGAATATAATTACTCTGCATCGCCGATTTTAAAATAAAGTTTTTTGATATATTTCTGTTTCCTTTTTATAGGAAGTTCATAAAATTCATCTATTGAAATAGGTTCACCTATTTTTTTTTGATTTTCAGTAAGTTCGGCTATTATAGATTCATAATAGTTTGCCCACTCTGCATTAGTTTTTGGGAGTTGTTGATCTTCCATCATTTTAATCCTAACTTTTTATAGAATAGATTTATAGTGTAAAATAAGTCCTTACTGTCATTATTCTTGATCTGAATAGAACTAGAACTTTGCATTTTTATAATATTTTCTTGTGCCATTTGAATTAAATCATCTAGTATTTTTTGACTTGCTTTTTTAAAAGTAATATCAATAAAATTTCTCTTTATATTTATTTTTGAAATACCAAGGGCAAGAGATTTAATTTTAATAGTTAGTAAATTAAATAAATTAGTTACTTCAACTGGGTAATTACCATATCGATCATATATCTCATTTAAAACATTCTTAAGCTCTTGAATATTCTTTGAATTAGTAAATTTACGATAAATAATCAACCTGGAAATATCATCAGATATGTAATTCTTTGGAATGTAATACTCAAAAAATGCATCGAATTCAAATTCATCATAATCATCTTCAATTTCTGCATTATTATTTTTTTGTCTTTCCACCTCATCTTTTAACATACTTTGGTAAAGCTCTATTCCAATATCTTTCACATGGCCACTTTGCTCATCACCAAGTAAATTACCTGCGCCTCTTATTTCTAAATCCTCATTTGCTAACTGAAAGTTTGATCCTAGATTTTCATAGTTAGCTAAAACTTGAAGTTTCTTTAGAGCTGTTTTATTGATTAATTTTTCACTGTCATGAAATAAATAGGCATATGCTCTTTTATTTGAACGACCTACCCTACCTCGCAATTGATATAATTGAGATAAACCAAATAAATTAGAATTAAATATTATTAGTGTGTTTGCATTTTTTATATCTATTCCAGACTCAATAATATTTGTAGAAATAAGGCACTGTATCTCACCTTTTGTAAAAGATATGAACACATCCTCAATATCTTTTTCTTTCATTTTACTGTGACCTACTCCGTAAGAAAGATCTATATTTAATTTTTTAATTTCATTTTCGACAAAAGGAATATGGCTTATTCTTGGTACAACAATAAAAATTTGTCCATTCCTCTCTAATTCATTCTTTATTGCTGAAATAAGGGCAACAGACTCATATTTTTGAACATAAGTTCTTATACTAATTCTATTTGATGGAGGTGTTCCAATAATACTTAAATCTTTTAAGCCCAATAAAGACATCTGAAGTGTTCTAGGAATAGGTGTGGCAGACAATGAAAATAAATGAATATTTGGGTATTTGTTGATTAAATATTCCTTTTGATCGACACCAAATTTTTGTTCTTCATCAATTACCAGTGTGCCTAAATTATTAAATTCTATGTCTTTTTTAAAAAGACTATGTGTTGCAATAAGAATTTGAATATCACCAGACTTTAATGAAATTAAAATTTCTTTTTTTTGTTTTGACGAAGTAAATCTAGATAGACATGCAACCTTAATGTTAAAAACTGAAAATCTCTCACTAAATGTATTAGTGTGTTGCATTGCTAATAATGTGGTGGGAACGACTATTACAAATTGAAAACCTGATAAATATGTTGCACAAGCAATTCTTAAAGCCACTTCAGTTTTGCCAAATCCTACATCGCCGCATATAAGGCGATTAGATGGTTTATCTTGTTTTAAATCATTTAAAGATTGTTCAATTGAGTTTAATTGGTCCTCAGTTTCAACAAATGGAAATTGTTGATTAAATTTTTCAAGGTCAGAATTATTATATTGAAACTCTTTGATGTTTATAGTAGATCTCTTTGCTGCATTTTTTAAAAGTTTATTAGCTAGAAAACGGATTTTCTTCTTAACTGAAGATTTTCTTAGAATCCAATCATTCGTGCCTAATTTATCAAGAAGTAGATTATTATCATCAAACCCATATCTTGAAATATAGTTTAAATTTTCAATTGGTAGTAAAAGCTTGTCGTTGCCGCGGTAAATTAATCTAATAAACTCCCTAATTCGATTATTAATTTCAATATTATCAATGGATATAAATCTACCAATACCATGCTTTTGATGAACAACTGCATCTCCTAATGAAAGATCATTAAAATTGATTATAGTGTCTAAATTCGTTTTTTTTGTAGTATGAGTGTTTTTATTGAGGTGTACGATTCCATCAAATAGATAGTCTTTTGAGATTACAGCTTTATAGAAATATAAATTATTACCATAATTTGGTTCAATATTTTTCTTTTGAAGAAATTCGTTTTCTATTAATGAGGAATTTTTTCCACTATGAAAATATATTTTATTACTCATTTTGGAAAATTCATCTAAAGAGGTATTTGATGTAATTTTTAATGATTTAGGTGAGCTAGATAATATATTTGTAAATTTAAAATTTTTTATTTTGTTATCTTCTAAATAATAATTTGAAAAAGGGATCTCAGGTTGGACTTGATCAAAAATTGTTTTAAGAAAATTTAGCTTTTCTTTTAATATTATGTCACTTCTATTAATTGTATAAATGGAATATTCCATAACGATATCCTCAAAATAACTATCTTTATTACTTGCCTCTAATAACTCAATATTAGGGTTAAATATATCAATCCTCTCAATCTCATCTTTAAAAGTAAGTTGTGTTTGTGGATTGAATTCTTTTATTGTTTCAATCACATTATCAAAGAATGAAATTCTATAAGGATTATTATTACTGTTATAAATATCTAAAATATCACCTCTAAGTGAAAATTCGAGTTTATTATAAGCATTTGCTTGGCTTGAGTGATTAAATTCAACTAATTTTTCTAAAATTGTATTAGCTTCAATAGTTTGATTTTTAGTTAGTGTTAAAAAATGATTAGCATCTTTTTTTATTTGAAATTTTTTTAAAAGATTATTGCAAGTTATTATTATTATATCATTATGAGTTAACGTCTGTAATTTTTCTGATCTATCAAGTAAGATATCAGATGATGAACTTTCAGAACTGAATGGTAAAGAGTCATGTGCTGGGAAATAACATATTTTCTTATGGGGATAATGTATATTTAGAATATTTTCATAGTCTAGAGCTATCTTATCATCTTCACATAATAAAATTGATTTATTGCCAAATTTAGAAATAGGATTTTCCAATATTATTTTGATAAATTTATAATTTTAAGGTACTTATTTCTATCTTCTTTGAAAGACTCATTAAAAAATATGTCAAATATGTATTGTGTTTCATTTTTTAATAAATCATTTAATTGATCAATTAGAGCCTCATCATTAGTGTTTTCAAGCTTTGCATAAATTCTCTCAAAAATTACATCTAATTCTTTTATACCTAATGTTTGACATCGATATTTTATTTTTTTTAATTTATCTTTGTAGTTATTATTCATGAACGACAATAGTTTCGATTTTTTATATCAGAATGTAGAAAAACTTAAAGGAATAGGTCCAAAGAAAGCGTCCTATTTTAAAAATCTGAATATAAACACAGTTATTGATATATTTTATAATTTACCGACTAGATCAATAGATCGTACTCAGGATATTGACTTTAAAAATCTTGAAAAAGGACAAACTATTACCACTCTCGTTAAGGTAAAAAAACACCATTTTCCTTTCAATCCTAAACTACCCTACGTGATTGAATGTGAAAAAGGATCTTTAATTATAAACATAATTTATTTTTCAATAAGAGGGAATTTTCTTAGAAAAAAATATCCTGAAAAAAAAGAATTAATTATTAGTGGAAAAGTATCATTTTATAAAAGCAATCTTAGTGTAGCACATCCTGATTACATAGAAGAGATAGAAAATGAGGATAAGTTAAGAACTTTTGAAAATATTTATCCTTTAACAAGGGGTATCACATTAAAAGATATCAGAATAGTTTTAAATGACGCAAAAAATCATTTAAATAAATTTGATGAATGGTTAAACGAAAATATTGTTAAAAAATATAATTTTTCAAGTTTCAATGAATCATTAATAAAAATGCATTTTCCCACTGTGAAAGGTGATATTGAAAATAGAGAGAATTTTAGAAAAAGGTTGGCAATTGATGAATTAGTATCAAATTATTTTGCAATTAGATACTTAAAAGAAAAAACAAAAAAGAAAAATGAAAGTTTAAATCTTAAATTCGATTTACAAGGAAAATTGATAAATAAGCTCTCTTTTGAGTTAACAAAAAATCAATATAAAATCATAAATGATATAAATAATTATAATAATACTCAATATCGAGAAACAGTACTATTACAAGGTGATGTAGGTTCAGGCAAAACTATTGTATCCTTATTAACAGCAATCCCTTTTATTCAAAAACATAAACAAGTTGCCTACATGGCTCCTACAGAAATATTAGCTAATCAAATTTACAGTAATGTATTAAATCATTTAGATAGTGAAGAAGTTAAACCTGTATTGCTCACTGGAAGTAGTAAAAATAAAAGTAAAATTTATGAAAAAATAGAAAAAGGTATTTTTAATTTTATTATTGGTACTCATGCAATTTTTCAAGAAAATTTAAATTTCTCATCCTTGGCATATGTAATAATCGATGAACAACATCGTTTTGGTGTTCAACAAAGACTGTATTTAGCTGAAAAAGGAGTAAATACAAATATTCTATTAATGTCTGCCACACCTATTCCAAGAACACTTGCATTAGCTCAATATGGTGAAATAGAACAGGTAATACTAAAAGAAAAGCCAGCTTTTCAAAAACCTATAATAACTAAAGTATCGAACATTGACAAAATTAAAGATATAGAAATTTTGTTAAAGAAAAAAATTTCAAATGTGTCTCAAGTTTACTGGATTTGTCCTTTAGTTGAAGCATCAGAGACTCAAAAGTATAAAGATGTAGAAACACGATTTAAGTCATTGAAGAATATATTTGGTTCAGAAGTTGAAATGTTACATGGTAAAATTAAGAGTGATCAAAAAGAAAGAATTATTAAAAATTTTCAAAAAGGAAATACAAAAATATTAGTTGCTACTACTGTAGTAGAGGTAGGTATAGATAATAAAAATGCAGATTATATTGTAATTGAAAATGCAGAAAAATTTGGCTTATCTCAATTACATCAGTTAAGAGGAAGAGTAGGAAGAGGTAACAATCAAGGCTATTGTTTTGCATTATATGGTAAGGATTTACCTGACAATACGATAAATCGACTAAAAATATTCAAAGAAAATTTAGATGGTTTTAAATTATCCGAAAAAGATCTCGAAATTAGAGGCACTGGTGACATATTAGGATATCGACAAAGTGGTGACTCATTATTCAAGTTTGTAAATGTTTATCATGATCAAGAACTAATAATTGATGCACTTCAATATGTAAAAAAATTGATTGAAAAAAAAGAGTATGAAAATGAAAAATTTAAAAAAGATATATATAAGTTACTTATGTTTTTTAAGCAGCAAGAAGCAATAAAACTATTATTTAGTTAATTTTTTAATTTTTTTCTTTTTAGGAAGAGCTTTTTTAATTTCTGGTGCTTTGGGTGTAACTAGTCCTGCAGAAATGATGTATTTGATTGCTTGATCGACAGACATATTAAGTTTGGTACATTTTGATAATGGAACAAACATCAAGAAACCTGTAGTTGGATTAGGTGTAGATGGCATGAAAACATTTATCATCTTTTGATTTTTTCTTTTTGCTATTTCCCCTTTTGTTTCACTTGTTAAAAATGCAAGAGCAAAAATATCTTTTTGAGGATATTCAATAAGAACAACCTCTTTAAAAGCATTAGACTGTGTCGTAGCAAATGTATCAATAATCTGTTTTACTGTATTATAGATTGAGTTTAAGCCAGGTATTTTGGATAAAACAGCATCAACTACTCGATGATAAAGTTTTCCAAAAAAACTTCCAGCTATGGCTCCTAAAATTGTAAAAAATAAAAAAGCAACTATTAAACCAACACCAGGTATTTCTGATGGAATACCAAATTTATTTAGAGGTATGAAAGGTCTAAATATTTTATCTGCAATACCAACTACTACCCATGCAACGTAAATAGATAAAGCTAATGGTGCAACAATTAATATACCGCTAATAAAATGATTTTGAATTTTTTTCATTTATATTAATTATTTATTTTATCTTCAAACTCAAAAACATTCTTATTATTAATTTCAAAAGATACTTTTATCGATAGATCCTTTACATCAGGGTTATTTTCAATGAATTGATTAAGTTCTTGTTGTGAGCTAATCCCTAACCTTTTGAGAAATTTTCTAACTTTTAATTGTGTTTCATCATCCATGAAATTGATAATATGGATTTTTTTTAATATTTGAAGGCTTTTAAATAATCAAAAACTATAAATGATAGTTAGGATAGTTTTCAATTCTAAGATAGTTGTAGATATGCCTATTACTACGATTAATCTAGCTAAAAAAGATAGTATTTTATTGCCTTTATATTTTTGAGAACTTCTCCAAACACCAATGCAAGATGTAAAGTAATAAATTAAATTTAGTACAAGATATAATGAAAAAGTATAAATAAAATTTTGTATATGTATTTTTGTGACGAGCAAAAGAGGTGCCGAAATAAGGAAATTAACAAGAACGTAATAAATCCAATAACTTTTGTATAGAGGTAAATTACCTTTAAAAAGCTCCATAAGGTTATTTTCAATTTTAAATATGAAATTCATATTTTAATTCTTCCCCATTGAATTTTATTCCAGACTCTTTCATGAATATAATAAATTAATATACCGTTCATTATTTCATAAATGACAATGGATTTTGTCCAATCTAAGTTTGATGTAATAAACATAGCAGAAATAAATGTTATTGTAGATGCGGCTAATCTCCATGTGAGTGCCTTGAAAATGATCTGAGTCTAATTACTTTTTTATTAAATCTGCCATATTTGTATAAATTCCATACTCTTTCATGAAAATAGTATGGAATCATTTTTAAAATGAAAACAATTAAAGCTACATAGAAAGGAGAAGTTGCATCAAAGTTTTCTGAACCATAAGAAATAACAAAAAAAATTATTAGAAAAGTATTTATAAGACCAACTATTCTATAACTTATAGTTTTTAAGATTGATCTATTTTTTGTTACTTTCATTATTGAAGAATTTCATATTCTTTCAAATGAAGATTAGCTTTAAATTTTTTTGAATTAATTCTAAATTTAGCAGGAATTTTAATTATTTCTTTTTCAAATGAATAAACCGTTATAACTTCTAAATTATTTTTTTTATTCTCTTTGTAAAGACCTTTAAAAAAAGGAAATACTATATCTATAACTTCAACATTTCCCTTATATATTGAGGGATTATTAGATTTTAAGTTTTCTGTATTTTTTGTAACTGATGATAATTCATAAATGTTAATTCCATCAATAATTAACCTTTTTGAATCTGTTTGGAAAATAAAATATTGAACTAATTGTGATATCGGATCAGTGAAAAATTGATAATCATTAATTAAAGTATTTTGCAAATTAATCTGATCACTGGAGAGTTCTTTTGAAATTTCAATATTTGATATAGTGCCATTCTTGTTAAAAACAATATTTTCAAATCTATCCTGTTTAGAGCTTTTTGTTTTACTTTTGTAAATCATGGGATTGAAGCTATCATCTTTAATTTCCCCACTAACTTTTGTAATTGACTCATACCTATAAATTTTGTCAGTCACACCATAACTCTTAATTGTGAAATCAATTTCGTATAAATTATCTTCAATTTTAATTTTCCAGAATAAGTCTGCTAGGTGAATTGATTTCCAATCAATTTCATATTTTAGATTTATTACTTTAGAGTTGAGGTAATATGGATATATTAATAAAAAAATTATGAAAAATATGCGCATCAATAAAACATCGTATAAAAGTACTACTATCGATGATTATAATACTATAATTGATGTAAGAACCCCATTAGAGTTTGATGAAGACCATATCCCAAGATCAGTAAATTATCCTGTATTAACAAATAAACAACGTCATGAAATAGGATTGAAATATAAAGAGAATTCTTTTTTAGCCAAAAAAGAAGGAGCAAGCATTATTAGTGCAAATATTTCCAAAATTATTAATAAAATAAAATTTGATAAAAAAAATAAAACATTAATTTATTGTTGGAGAGGTGGTCTCAGATCACTTAGTTTATATTTAGTTCTTAAACAAATCGGCTACGACGTAACATTATTAGAGGGTGGATATAAGACGTACAGAGGTTATGTAGTAGATTTTTTTGAAAATAATACTGATAAATTTAAATTTAACCAAATTATGGGTGTAACAGGAGTAGGAAAAACACTTTTTATCAAAGAATTATCGAAAAAATATCAAGTGATCGATTTTGAAGGTTTGGCAAAACATAAAGGCTCTATTTTAGGAAATATACCCAATACTGTTCAACCATCACAAAAATTATTTGAAACATTAATTTATGAAAAACTTCACTCTTTCAATTCAAGAAAAAATATATGGGTTGAAGCGGAAAGTATCAAAGTAGGAAAGTTAAGTATTCCAAGTAAAATCTGGAAAAATATGCCTTTGGGTAAAAATGTAAAAATAAAGAGTAATTTAACCGAGAGAGTAAAATTCATTTTAAAAGATTATAAATATTTTACAAATTCACCAGATTTAATGAAAAATGCACTTATTGTATTAAAAAAAATTATTCCAAAAGAAGAATTTAAACTTATTGAAATAAATTTAAAAAAAAAGGAATATTTTCAGTTTGTGAAATCATTAATTGAATATCATTATGATAGAGCTTATAGAAAGACACGAGCAGAAAATGACAGTAATATATATAAAGAGATTTATCTAAATAAAATCAACTTAATAAATATTAAAAGAGTTATTAAAGAGAGTAATTATTTTTAAAATGGTCAAATTTTTTCACTTTGCCAAGATTAAAATTTTTTAGATTTACACCCTTTCCTTTTTCTACACTTCCAATACATATAATTCTAATACCCCTTTTAATTAAAAGTTTTTTTTTATTTAAATATAATAAGTTTTTAGGTGAGGTAAAAACTGGAACATACTCTTCCCCACTGGATAAAATAAGAGATATATATTTTTCCTCTTTAAAGAACTTATAAAGCTTAGAATTAACAGAGGTAAGATTATTTAATTTAATTTTTTTTTTGGATTTGAACGAGATAGTTTCTAAAGTTGATAAAAGACTATCTGATAAATCCATACAACTTGTAATATTTAGATTCCTAAATATATCTTGATAAATATACATTTTAGGTTTTAAAAATTGTTTTACTGATAAATTTTTTAAATTATTAGGTAATTTAAACTTACTATATAAACTTAGGTATCCTAGTTTTGAATATCCAATACCTGAAAATGTATAAACTTTATCATCAACCTTAGCATTAGATCTCTTTGTTATTTTAGTATTATTAATTTTATCGCTAATAATTGTTAAAGATAAAAATATTTTTTCAGAAGAAGTAGTATCCCCGCCTATTATCTCAATTTTATTTCTTAGGCATATTCTATGAAAATTAGTTATTATTTGTTGCACAAACTTATAGTTTTTATTTGGGAAACTAATATTTAGTAGAACATATTTAGGTACGCCACCTGAGGATTGAATATCACTATAATTTGATAGAAAAAGTCTATGTGCTATGTTTTGAGGAGTAAAATGCTTTAGATCAAAATGCTTATTTTCAACTAAAGTATCAGAGGAGATTAATTGTTTTGTTGTGTTTATATAAGCACAATCATCACCTATTTTCTTATAATTTTTTTCAAAATAATTAATAATTTTTTGCTCATATGACATTTAGTAAATATAATTGAATATGAATTCAAAAACAGAGATATTTAACTAATTTTTTTTCTTACCAAAGGAAATGAGTCTCTTTTTTTAGTTAAAACTAGTTGGAAAATCACATTATCACCTTTAGTAAAAGATAATTCACTTAAATTTAAATAAGCTTCCCACATTCTTATAAATCTATCATCATATAATTTAAGAACTTCTTTTTCTTCTTTTTTAAAATTTTTAAACCAATGAGAAAGTGTTTTAGCATAATGTAATCTTAGAACCTCTATATCTGAGATTATAAGTCCAGATTTTTCTACAGCTGGCATTACCTCAGACAAAGATGGTATATAGCCACCAGGAAAAATATATTTTCTAATAAATGCAGGTGTCATTTTCGGAACTCTAATGTTACCAATTGTATGTACTACCGCTATGCCATCATCAGATAATAAATTATATATTTTTTTAAAATAGGTTTTGTAGAAGGGTTTTCCTACATGCTCAAACATTCCTACAGAAACTATTTTTGAATAAGAATTCTCCTCATCTCTATAATCTTGTAAAGAATAGGATAAATTTTCTTTTTTATCTGACTTTTTAAGTTGGTCATTACAGTATTTAATTTGCTCTTCAGATAATGAAACACCCTTTACTTTACAATCATGATGATCTGCAAAGTGTCTACTAAGTGATCCCCACCCACACCCTATGTCTAAAACTCTATCATTAGAATTTAATAATAATTTGTCAGCTAATCTGCTCATTTTGTTAGTTTGTGCTTGTGTCAATGAGTCGTTTTCATTTTCAAAGTATGCGCATGAATATTGCCTAGTTTCATCCAAAAATAAGTCATACAACCTATCAGATAAGTCATAGTGACTTGCGACATTACTTTTTGAACTCTTTACGAAATTTAACTGAAATAGTGGATTAATGATTAAAATAATTCTGAATATTAGTGTATTTGATATTTTTTCAAGGTATTTATTATAATTTTCAATAAGTAATTCAGAAAACTCATAAAAAGTCGAATTGTTTAACTCGTAATCTTTATCCATATATCCTTCTGTGAGTACGAGAGAAGGTGCATAAAAAATTTTATTTAAAAATTTCTTATTATTGATCTGTAAAATTAATGGATCTGTGCCGTTGTCAATAAGATGGTCATTTCCCTCAAATTTTATAATAACAGATCTTGTTTTAATTAAATGTTTAATTAAAAATTTGAGTACCCTAAAAGACATAATTTTCTTATAAATATCTATATATACAAAATTTATAAAATTTTATCATATATTGATTGATAAAATGAATTAAAATATCAATTAAATAGTTGAACTTTTGATATTAAGCTAACGTAATACAAAATATGCATACCAAAGAAAAAATTGAATTTATATCAAATTGGATAAAAGATTATGCACATTCAAATAATGTTGATGCGTTAGTTATTGGTATTTCAGGAGGCATTGACTCTGCTGTTACAAGTACGTTGTCAGCAAAAACAGGCTTGAGAACGTTTGTTGCGAACATGCCAATACTTGATCACAAAACAACTAATGAAAGAGGTATAAATCACATAGACTGGTTAAAAAAGAATTTCGGTAATGTAACAGACTTTAAAATAGATCTCTCTCTTGTATTTGAAAGTTTTAAGTCAGCTCTCGATAAAAATGACTCAGAACACGGTTATGCAAATTCACAGGCTCGATTAAGGATGATGACTTTGTATCAAATAGCTGCTAGCAATAACGGAATTGTTGTTGGCACAGGAAATAAAGTTGAAGACTTTGGAATAGGTTTCTATACAAAATACGGTGATGGAGGAGTTGATATTTCTCCAATCGCAGATTGTCTCAAAACAGAAGTATGGGATATGGGCAAGGAATTAAATATAAACAAAGACATAATAGATGCAGCCCCAACAGATGGTTTATGGACTGATGGAAGATCTGATGAAGATCAAGTTGGTTTAAGTTACTCTGAAATTGAAGAGGCAATGCTTAATGAGGAATCATCAAATAGACAAAAGTATCTTGAGATTAGAAAAAATAATATTCATAAAATGAACCCTATCCCTGTTTGTATTTTACCAAAATAGACTTTTTAAAACTTATACTCTTGAACCGTTCGTGTTATCAAAAAGGTGCACTAATGTATTAGATATATCAAATTTAAATGTATCTCCTGCATTTAGATTTATTTTGGAGGATAATTTACAACTAAACTCTTGATCACCAATTTTTGAATAAATGATCATATCTGAACCTAAATATTCCACTAGGTTTGCTACACAAGTATGCTGTCCATTATCTGAAATTAGGATATCGTCTGGCCTTATACCTAAACTAGCATCATCGATGTTTGCAGAATTATTAAGGTTAATTCTCATATCAGCTATATGAGCTATGCCATTTTCGATTTTGCAATTAAATAAATTCATCTGTGGGGATCCTATAAATTCAGCAACAAATTTAGTGTTTGGTTTAGAATATATCTCTTTAGGTGTGCCAACTTGTTCAACAATACCATTGTTAATTACTACTATCCTGTCTCCTAGTGTCATCGCCTCTGTTTGATCATGAGTAACAAAAATACTTGTTACACCCATTTGTCTTTGAAGACGTTTGATTTCCAAACGCATTTGATTTCTTAATTTTGCATCTAGGTTAGATAGTGGTTCATCAAATAAAAATATTTTTGGATTTCTAACTATGGCTCTTCCCATTGCAACTCGTTGTCTTTGGCCTCCTGAAAGCATACTTGGTTTTCTTGTGAGTAATTGATCTATTTCTAGGAGTTTAGCAACATCATTAACTTTGTTATTGATCTCTTCTTTAGATATTCCTCTATTTTTAAGACCATAAGCCATGTTATTAAATACTGACATGTGAGGATAAAGTGCATAATTTTGAAAAACCATTGCTACATCTCTTTCAGACGGATCAATATTATTAATAACATTACCATCTAGCGATATTTCCCCATTTGTAATATCCTCTAATCCGGCTATCATTCTTAATAAAGTTGATTTACCACACCCACTAGGACCAACAAATACAACAAATTCTCCATTATCAATATTTAAAGAAGTCTCATTAACAGCTTTAGTGCCATTGGGATATATTTTAGTAATATTTTGTAATTCTAAAAAACTCATATTTATTTTTCTGTTTGAATTAATCCTTTGATAAACCATCTTTGAAGAATTACAACAACTAACACAGGTGGAAGCATTGACAATATAATATAGGCAAATCTCTCGCCTGTTCTAGGTAAAGCAACACCCTCATAATTTTCTGTAAAAATAATCTTCATTCCCATCACTACTGTCCAATATTTTTCGTCAGTTGTCATTATTAAAGGCCATAAATATTGGCTATATCCATAGACAAACATGAAAATAAACATAGCCGCTAACATTGTTTTTGATAGTGGCAATAAGAAGTCAATAAAAAATCTCCAACTATTTGCACCATCTAATTTTGCAGACTCTAACAATTCATCAGGGATTGTTTTATAAAATTGTCTAAAGAAAAATGTTGCAGTAGCAGAAGCAACTAGTGGGAGTATAAGTCCCGTATATGTATTTGTTAGACCAAGATCAGATACAATTTTATAACTTGGAAAGATTCTTACTTCTAGTGGAACTAAAAGAGTAATAAAGATTAGCCAAAATATTGGAACAGCTAATTTAAATCTAAAATAAACTAATGCGTAAGCTGACATAGCTGAGATGACAACTTTTAATGTTGCGATACCAAGAGCCATAATAAAACTATTTACAAACATTCTTGCTGCAGTAACTTCCTCAGACCAACCCCCTTTTTCATTCAAAACTTCATTGTAATTTTGAGAAAAACTCTCACCTAAAAAAAATTTCATTCCCTCAGTCATTATTGAAACATTATCATGAGTTGAAGTGGCAAAAGAAAACCAAATTGGTAATACCATTAATAAAACGCCAAGTATGAGAATAATGTGTGTTAGTATTTCTAATGGTTTGAACTTCATTTATTTTGAAATATTCCTTGAATAAATAATTTTTGTAGAAAAATAATTATAATTACTGGTGGGATCATTGACATAATTACAAAAGCAAAGCGGTCAGAAATAGATCCGTACATTGTCTTAAGACCCATTACAACAGTCCAATATTGCTCACTAGTAGTCATTATTAATGGCCAAAGATATTGATTATAGCCAAATACGAACATAAATATAAAAACAGCAGCAATCATCGTTTTAGATAAAGGCATTAAAAAATCTATAAAAAATCTCCAACTATTAGTTCCATCTAATTTAGCCGCTTCTAATAATTCATCAGGAATTGATTTATAAAATTGTCTAAAAAAGAAGGTTGCTATTGCAGAGGCAGAGATGGGTAGAATTAAACCAGCAAATGTATTTACAAGATTTAATTTTGACATAACTATGTATGAGGGCATTATTCTAAGCTCCAAAGGAACTAATAAAGTAATAAAAATTAACCAAAATATAAAAGTTGCATATTTGACTTTAAAATAAACTAAACCGTATGCGGCCATAAGTGATGTTATTACAGATAAAGTTGCTATACCTGTTGCCATAACAAAACTATTTAAAAACATTTTAAGAGCTGTTATTTCATTAAAAAAACCAGATTGTTTAAATAAAACCCTAGAATAATTATCAATAAAATTATCTCCTAAAAAGAATTGTAAACCGTTTGTATTTATAAATAGGCTTGAATGTGTTGAGCTTGCAAAAATTATCCATATTGGAATAACCATAACAATTAAACCAATTGAAAGAATAAGATGATTAATAGTTGAAGATATGTATTTTATCATTAATTGTAGTGAATTTTACCCTCTATGTATCTGAATTGAAAAATTGTGATAACAAGAACTATTATCATCATCATAATTGATTGGGCACCAGCACTTCCAAGATCTAAACCTTTGAAGCCATCAATGTAGGCTTTATAAACTAAAGTTTTAGTTTCGCTACCAGGAGCTCCAATAGTGGTTGTATCAATAATTCCAAATGTATCAAAGAAGGCATAAGTTATATTTATTATAATTAAGAAAAAAGTAGTCGGCATTAATAAAGGAAAAGTAATTGTCCAAAATCTTCGAATGTTGCTTTTACAATCAATAATAGAAGCTTCAATAACTGTTTTTTGAATAGCCTGAAGTCCAGCTAAAAAGAAAATAAAATTTGCACTTATTTGTTTCCAGGAACCAGCAATAATTACATAAATATATGCATCAAATACATTTTCATACCAATTAAAACCCCATAAATTATTAAATAAATGATGAAGTAAACCATATCTTTCACTGAAGAAATAATTAGCCATAACACCAACGACAGCCGGTGCTATAGCATAAGGCCAAATTAATAGTGTTTTATATGCACTTTTTCCATGCATGACTTTATTAGCTTGCACAGCAAGCAATAAACCAATTGAACCTGTAATAAGAGTAATTACGAAACTATAGATAATTGTAAACTTGAAAGCAGTAAAATAGGAGGGATCAGAAAAAATAAATAAAAAATTATCAAAGCCAGCAAACTGAGAACCAAAACCAAAAGCATCTTGCATAGTAAAGGCATCTTTAAACGTTTGAATAATCGGCCAATATAAAAAAATTAATAAGATTAATAGCTGAGGAGCTAAGAAAAAATATTGAGAATAATTTGATTTAAATTGAACTTTTTTCATAAAGTTAAAAGGAGGATATTATAAATACCCTCCTTTTTAAAATAATATTAATTATAGGGTTTTAGCAAACTGTTTTAATAGTTTTGCTGCACCCTTATCCATATTGCTTAGAGCTTTTTCAACTGTGATATCACCATTAAGCATTGGCTCAACATTTTCGTATATTACTTCACGAATTTGAGGCCAGTTACCTGCTCTATATCCACCAGGAATAGTTGAACCTTCAAGACCTAATTGATCACCAACAGCTTTATGATAAGGAGAAGCTCTATAAAAATTTATAGTTTCAGCTAATTCGATACCACCTTTTGTTACAGCAGCATAACCTGTCATGTTATGATAGTATAAATCCATTTCTGGTGAACCCATAAATTCAATAAATTTTGCAAGCCCTTTATACTCTTCTTCTGTATGACCGTTTAAAATCCAATTAGCAGCACCACCAATAAATGTTGGATATTCTTTACCGCCTGTTACTGAGTCCCAATATGGTATTGGGTTAGTTGTAAAGTTTGGAAGTACACCTTTCATACCTCCAAAAGATGCAGCAGATCCAAACCAAAATGCAGCCTCACCGTTAGTAAATGGTGCTTGGTTATCTCCCCATGCTCTTCCCTTGTAGCCATAGTAACCCTTTTCATACCATTCTTTAACTTTAGTCCAGTGATAAACAAAAGCTTCTGTTTCCGCAAAAAGTGTTTTTGTAGGAACAGCATCATAGCCATTATTGCCATCTGTCATCAATAAATTATGCCTTGAGAAGAAATTTTCAGTCCAAATCCAAGGACTGTGACTTTGAAGAAGAGGAATATATCCGGCATCGAGTATCTTTTGAGCCATACCTTCAAATTCTTCGTAAGTTTTTGGAACCTCTTCAATGCCAACTTCATTTAAGATATCCATATTGGCATACATGAGACATGTAGAACTATTAAATGGAACACCGATCATTTTTCCATCACCATCAGCATAAAAGTTTTTTATACCAGGAATGTAGTTATCAGCATCAACATCAATACCATATTTTTCGGCCATCTCTTCAAAGCCGATAACAACTCCATTTTTAACTTGTGCTACCATGATAGCTGCACCTGCATCATAGACTTGTGAATAATGAGGTTGATCACCTGCTCTAAAAGCAGCTATTGTAGCTGCCATGTTGTCCTCATAGCTTCCTTTACCAGTAGGGATAACCATATACTCATCTTGTGATTCATTAAATCGATTAGCTATTTCTATGATTACATCACCTAAAAAACCACTGTTACCATACCACCAATGAATTTCGGTTTTACTGTAACTGTTTGAAGTAAATGCAAAAGAAACTAAAAGTATAAAAATACTAATTAGTTTTTTCATTATGTCCTCCTATTAGAACGTTCCTATTACTATTATATAACTATTTAATAGTCTCGGGAATAGATTGATTGTGTATAACTTAATAAAAAAATATTAAATATTTATGAAATTTAAAATAAGCTTTGATTTATATGTTTTTTATTAAATATCTTAATGCATAAATAAATCCATCTTTACCCATACCTATAATTGAACAATTACAAGCTGGTGCTATGAGAGACTTTCTTCGAAAGTCCTCTCTAGAGTATATATTGGATAAATGAACTTCTATTTTAAATATTGTTTTAATTTCAAGAGAATCGTGTAATGAAACCGAAGTATGAGTCAAACCACCGGGATTGATTATGATACCAAAGTATGACTCGTCTAAGCCATTTATTTTATTGATGATCTCTCCTTCTATATTACTTTGGAAAAAATCAAGTTTACATCCTAATGTTTCAGACTCCTTAAGTAGCTCGTTTTCCAAATCTTTTAATGTGAAATTTCCATAAACACTCTCTTTGCGTTTACCTAACATTTCTAGATTAGGGCCATTAATAATTAAAATTTTATTGTCCATATTTATTGAACTTATATCAAAGATTTTATCATTCCCAATGGGTATAATTTTAAATATTTTTATATTTTTTTAGTTAAAATCACTATATTTATGATATTTAGTTAATTATTAATAGGAGGTTAGTTATGAGAAAATTCATTATAGATATGACTATGTCGTATGACTTTCAGGTAACTATAGAGGCTGAGTCGGAGGAAGCAGCAAAAGCAAAGTTTACAAATACACCATTAGAACAACTTGGTAGCTATAAATTTGGCTCATTTTATAAGACATTTAGAGGTATAAAATTAGATGAATTTGATCCAAGATTTTATAAGGACGAAGATAAAGTAAGATAATCATACGATGAGTAAAACAATTACTGAAAATCTTTTTGGTACACACTTCTTTAGCAAGTATTACCTAACTATACTAGGAGTGATTTTACTGACTATATCTTCTAAAATTTCTATTCCCTTTTACCCTGTTCCAATGACATTACAAACTTTGGTGGTTTTCTTTATAGCTGCATCAATGGGCATGATTGGGTTTTATTCAACATTTATTTATGTGGTTTTAGGTGTGCTAGGACTGCCTTTATTCGCTAATGGTGGAGGAATTGGCTACATTTTTTCTCCAACATTTGGTTTTTTATACGGAATGGTAATTTCTGCGTTCATAATTGCATATATTCTCAAATCTGAAGTAAAAACAGGTTTAATCAAGTTATCGGCTACTATTCTTGCAGGTGCATTTGTTATATTTTTGTGTGGTATTAGTCACCTTTCGTTTTTTGTAGGTCTAGAACAAGCAATAAATCTTGGTTTATTGCCATTTTTGTATAGTGAATTTCTAAAGATTGTATTGGCTATAGCTATAATTTTTGGGTTGATTCAAAGAGTTAATCAAAAAAATTCATAAATAAGTTTTACTTACAGTTTCGAATATTGAAAAGTGACGAGATGCCAATTCTTGTCTATTCTTACTGTATCCTCCACCTATAACAGTACAAAGAGGTATTTTTTTTTCTTTGAAATACTCACATACAATTTCATCTCTTTTTTTAATGCCATCATCAGTAAGGTTTAAATTACCTAGATCATCGTTAGAGTGAACATCAACTCCTGCATCATAAAAAACAATATCTGGTGTAAAATGAGACTCAATTTGATCAAGCGTTTTTGTGAGGATATTTATATATTTAACATCATCTACTTCATCATCTATTGGTACATCTAAATTGCTATTTTTTTTGTCAAATGGAAAATTATTTTTACAATGAATTGAACATGTAAAAATATTATCAATATTTTCACAAATAGAAGCAGTTCCATCACCTTGATGAACATCTAAATCTAATATTAAAATTTTATTTATTTTTTTTTGATTAAGTAAAGTTATAGAGGCATAGGCTAAATCGTTAAATACACAAAAACCAGATCCACAATCTTTAAATGCATGGTGAGTTCCACCTGCTAAATGACATGCAATACCATAATCCAACGCTAATTGAGATGTTTGTAGTGTGCCTTGTATAGCTAGGAAAGATCTTTTAGCTAATTTTTCACTCCACGGTAAATTAATTCTTCTTTCCTGATCTCTTGATAGATTACCTTCTTTAACACTCATAACATAATTACGGTTGTGTACTACTTGTACATCATTTATAGGAGCTGACTTACTTTGATGAATTGTTAAATTTGTATATAAATTTGAGTTTTTGATAAAATTATATAAATCAGAAAATTTAGTACCAACAAATCTATGGCCCTCTGGTAGAGGAATGTCATAGTTATCATTGTAAACAACATTTAGTTTTTTCATCAATATAAATTTTCTTTAATATTCGCTAATCGTAACTATTTCATCAGACTCATATGTAGTTTGATCTAAGTTCTTCTTTACAATATTTGACATTGCATTAGCTACTTTTTTTGCATGAATTGGTCTCATTTTTTTTAGCGGGCCTAAAAATAATGGTGTTAATAGCTTAAAAATGGGTATTCCAATTTTCTCAGCAAGTCTGAACTGTTTTCTTTTTCCAAGTAAAAAAGATGGTCTTAAAATACCAAGGTTATCAAAGTTTAATCTTTTCAACTCCTCTTCAACTAGGCCCTTAAACCTTAAATATTCACCTTTATTATTAGGATCAGCAAAACCAGATGAGATATAGACGAAGGACTTTATTGAGTTAGATTTACATATATGGGCTATTTCCTTGGGTAAATCTAACTCTACCCTTTGATATTCACTTCTTTCAGGAGAGTTTTTCTTTGTTGTACCAATACAAAAAAAACAACAATCAGCAATAATCTGATCTTTAATATTCTCAACATTATTTAAATCTGTATTAATAATTTCTAATTTTGGATGTTTTATATTAACTTCTGAACGAGTAAAAATTTTAATGCTAGTATAATATTCATCATTTATTAAATTTTTTAATAAATAACTGCCAACTAAACCAGTAGCACCAAATATAACTGCCGAAGACATATAAAACTTATACATTAAAATTATTAAAAAAAAGAATATTTTTGGGATTTAGGAATATTTTTCTTTTAAAGTATTTTTTTGAACTTTTCCCATGACGTTTTTTGGAAGTTCATCCAACAATATATATTTATTTGGAATTTTATATTTCACTAAGTGTTTTTTTAAAAAATTTTTAAGATCATTTAAATCTGTAAATTTATTCTTCATAACTATTGCTGCAATAGGTACTTCACCTAAATCGTCATTAGGGATACCAAAAACAGCAGACTCTAAAACTAATTCGTGTTGATTAATAATATCTTCAATTTCTTTAGGATAAACATTATATCCACCACTTATGATTAAATCTTTATTTCTTCCAGATATGAATAGATATCCATCATTATCAAAATATCCAATATCACCGGTTATAAAAAAACCATCTTTAGTAAATGCCTCTTTTGTCTTATTTGGATTATTTAGATAACCTTTAAATACATTAGGACCACTTATTTCTATTGTTCCAATATCATTTTCTGATTTTGTATTATCACTTTGAATATTATTTATTCTTATTTTAATATCTTTTAAAGGTTTACCAACTGATCCTGCCTTTCTTTCTCCATCACAAGGATTAGAAGCATTCATATTAGTTTCAGTCATACCATATCTCTCTAATATTTGATGGCCGGTTACTCTATAAAAATTTATAAATGTTTGATTTAACAATGGAGCACTTCCAGATATAAATAGTCTCATATTTTGTGTTAATTTCTTATCTAGTCTTTTGTCATTCAACAATCTCGTATAAAAAGTTGGAACACCCATCATCAGAGTTGAATAATTAAATGCCTCAATAATTGAGTCTGTATTAAAATTTTTTATAAATCTAATAGTAGCCCCACTTATCATAGAAGTATTAATAGCAACAAACAATCCATGAGTATGGTAAATTGGAAGTGAATGGATTAAAGTATCATTGCGATTTATATTCCATAAATTTATTAGCTCTTGTGCGTTTGAAACTAAATTTTGTTCAGTTAACATAGCTCCTTTAGGTTTTCCTGTAGTTCCAGAAGTATACAAAAGTGCTGCTAGATCATTGTGGCTTCTTTTTGATGGTTCAAAAAAACTATCAAGGTTTTCTATACCATCAGTAATCTCACCTATTCCGTTTGCATTTAAAGATAAAATTTTACAGCCAATTTCGTCGCAAATTGGTTTCAAGCTATCAATTTCTGATTTATCACATATAAGAAAAGAAGGTTTTGAGTCTTTTATAAAATAGATTGTTTCGTTAACTGTATAACTTGTATTAAGTGGAAAAAAAACTGATCCAGTAAGAATAGATGACAAATAAAGAGCTAAAGTTTCTTTACATTTGGCAGACTTTACAAGAATATGACTTCCTGCTTTTAAACCTAATTTTGATAATTTGTGAGAAATTTTTGATGCAAGAATTATGAAATTTTTATAAGTAATTTTGGATCCATCATCTAATATTAAAAAAGTTTTATTATTGTCTAAATTAGTTTCAATAAGATTTGAATAAAGTGAGTCTGTCAAAGTATATCAACGGAGTAATTAGGTTGGCCCTGCAATATACAGGGCCTAATAAATAAAATAAAAAATCTAGATTATTCTAGGATTATGGTAACCACTTCTCCCAAGTAGATTTATTGTTTGCTTTCCATTCAGCAACAACATCATTAAGCTCTCCACCTTCACGAACTTTAACGAGCATCGCTGCTTGATCTGCATTTGATAAAGCCATTTTACCAAAGAACTCAAGTGCTTTTTGGTTTTCTGGTTTAGCAAATGTATCAGGATTACCGTAGTTCATTGGATAATCAACAGCCCAACCAGTAGCTGGCCAATAGTCAGCGCCACAAGTTTCCCAGTTGTTAGCCTCTGTAAAGGTATCACATGTTTTGTTTGGAGCTAATTTAACACCTACTAATTCGTTAACACCAAAGAACCAATGAGGCTCCCAAAGGTACATTAAGAAAGGCTCGCCTCTGTCGTACATACCTTGCGCTTCAGCAAGAGCAGCAGTTTCGGTTCCCAATTCATCAGCAACAAAGTCTAAACCAAGTAAATCTAATCTTTTTTGATCATGACAGTTCCAACCAGCAACTGGACAACCAATTAATCGACCTTTTCCACCAGACTCCATAGTAGCAAAATCTTCTTTAAATTTATTTAAATCAGCATAACTAGAAAAATCTGGGTTTGCATCAGCCCAATATTTTGGAACATAATAATCTGACATACCAGTAATACCAACAGTTCCAAGTAATTTTACACTTCCATCACCAGAGTAAGTCATTTTAACTTCTCCACCATGGATAAGGTCGCCACTTAACATAACGTCATCAGCTTCAGCATAACTAGGCCATGACTCACATGCAAAATCAATATCGCCTGCAGCAATGGCTTCCCACAAGCCAGTTCCTGAAGCAAATACGATTCTATCAATTTCGTATCCTAACTCATCCTCAAGTATGCTTACAGCTACTTGACATGAAATCTCTCCACCAGTCCAGTCAGCGATTGCTGCTAATAATTTTTCAGCATTAGCTTTACTGAATGTTGCAGTAAAAAGAATAGAGGATAGAATAAAAGTTATAATTGTTTTAGATATTCTCATAGAGTATCCCTCCCATAAAGTTTTATATTAGCAAAAAATAGTCAAAGTACATATGCTATTTATTCATTAATAGGTAACAAAATCCTATAAAATATGTTTTTTATTAATTAATTAAGTGTAATACTATTAAAAATGATGAAAAATAAAGTATTTCTTACATGTGCTGTTAATGGATCCGGTGACACTGCATCAAAACATCCAGATCTTCCAAAGACTCCAAAACAAATAGCTAAATCCGCAATAGAGTCTGCTCAAGCAGGTGCATCTGTAGTTCATATTCATGTCAGAGAAGAAGATGGAACGCCTAGTCGAAAATTTGAATTTTATAAGGAAGTAGTTGAAATAATTAGATCTAGTGACACTGATGTAATTATTAATTTAACAACCGGTATGGGAGGTGATTTAGATATAGGTGAAGGAGATAACCCAATGGATTTTGGTCCATATACAGATATGGCTAATATTATGGAAAGAATATCTCATGTAGAGGAATTACTTCCGGAAATTTGTACACTTGATGCTGGAACTTTAAATTTTGGTGATAGTTCTGTGTTGGCAGTCAATACTCCAAATGATTTAAGAAAAGCAGCAAAACGATTAAAAGAAATTGGGGTTAAACCTGAAGTTGAAGCATTTGATTTAGGTAATATGTGGTTTGGTGCTCAGCTTTATGAAGAAGGATTACTTAGCAACCCACCCTTATATCAAATGTGTTTAGGAATTCCCTGGGGAGCTCCAGCAAAAACTACAGCTATGATTGCAATGTTAGATGTCATGCCTAAAAATGCTATTTGGTCAGGCTTTGCAATTTCAAGAAATGAAATGCCCTTTGTTGCACAAACAGTTTTACTTGGAGGTAATCCCAGAGTTGGGCTTGAAGATAATTTATATTTATCAAAGGGAAAACTTGCAACTAATCCACAATTAGTTGAAAAGGCAATAAAAATAGTTCATGAGTTGGGCTCCTCTATTATGAGTCCCCAAGAGACTAGAGATTATTTAAAGCTAAAAAAAACTTAATCCATTCTCTCAGTATTTCCATCAATAGAAATTACTTGACCTGAGACTCTAAGGGAGTCTTGAGAAATTAAAAAGGAACACATTTTTGCTATATCATCTTCATAAACCCATTGTTTTAAAGAACTCATAGAAACAAAATCTTTTTCAATTGATCTTACAGATTGCTTTAACATTTTTGCTTTCGCTTTTATGACTCTCATCATTCTCGCACCTTTAACAGAACCCGGGCATATTGCATTTACTCGTATATTAAATTTACCTAATTCCATTGCTAAAGTTTTAGTAATACCAACTAAGGCCCATTTGCTTGCCGCATAAGGTGATCTATTAGGAAAACCATCAATACCAGCTGTAGAGGAAATATTGATGATTGAGCCATTTTTAGATTTCTTAATCATGGGTATTGCATATTTAGTAAAATAAAAATGACTATTAATATTTA